>JAKIHM010000009.1 GCA_021608145.1 Thermovorax subterraneus | reverse complement strand
GCAAAAAGTAGCGCAGGAAGAGATGCCAGGAAACTTCATTCTCATGCACGCTATGGGACCGAATGTGGCAGGTGTAATAGGCTCTGCAATAGCTGCGGGAGTGCTGCTTTCGCTATACGGGGGTTAATAGCAAAAATGCAAAAAAGTGCGAGGGATGATTTTATGAGTGAAAAAAGAAAAATAGGGATAACCGACACTATTTTGCGGGATGCCCATCAATCCCTTATAGCAACCCGAATGAAAACCGATGAAATGCTTCCAATTGCTGAAAAACTCGACGAAGTGGGATTTCACTCTTTAGAAGTATGGGGTGGGGCAACCTTTGACAGTTGTATACGCTACCTCAACGAAGACCCCTGGATAAGGCTCAGGATGCTCAAAGAAAAAATAAAAAAGACACCCCTACAGATGCTCTTAAGAGGTCAAAACCTGCTGGGATACCGCCATTATCCCGATGACGTAGTAGAACTATTTGTCAAAAAATGTGTAGAAAATGGGATAGACATAATAAGAATATTTGATGCGCTAAACGATATAAGGAACATGAAAAAATCCATAGAAGTCGCGAAAAAAAGCGGTGCTCACGTCCAAGGAACGGTTGTCTACACGATAAGTCCTGTACACAACAATGAATATTTCGTCTCCCTGGCAAAAGAATTGGTAGAATTGGGCATAGACTCGCTGTGTATAAAAGACATGGCAGGGTTACTTTCGCCATACACCGCCTTCGATCTTGTCACGAAATTAAAGGAGCAAATTTCTTTACCCATCCAGATACACAGCCACTATACGAGCGGAATGGCTTCAATGACTTATCTAAAGGCTATAGAAGCCGGGGCAGATGTAATAGATACGGCAATGTCGCCTTTTGCGATGGGCACTTCTCAGCCGGCGACGGAGACGATGGTAGCGGTTTTAAAAGGAACACCCTACGATACAGACCTGGATATGGAATTATTATCTGAAATAGCCGAGCACTTCAAAAAAGTACGTTCAAACTACAAAATAGACAGCGTCGTTACAATGGTAGACACGGCAGTTTTAAACTACCAGATTCCCGGCGGCATGCTGTCCAATCTCACAAGCCAACTAAAAGAACAAAACGCCCTCAACAAATTACCCGAAGTTTTAAAGGAAGTGCCGCGGGTGCGGGAGGATTTAGGTTATCCGCCTTTAGTTACGCCTACCAGTCAAATTGTAGGGACTCAAGCGGTGATAAATGTTATAACGGGAGAAAGATATAAGGTAGTCATAAATGAAGTAAAAAATTACGTGAGAGGGCTTTACGGCAAGCCTCCAGCTCCTATAAATCCGGAAATAAAGAAAAAGATCATTGGAGACGAAGAAATGATAGAATGTCGCCCTGCGGACCTTTTAGAACCGGAGCTGGAAAAAGCGTATAAAGAAGCAGGGTATTATATAGAAAAAGAGGAAGATGTGCTCACTTATGCGCTTTTCCCGCAGATTGCCATCAAATTCTTCCAAGAAAGACAGGCGAAAAAATATCAGTTTGATCATAGCTTGGCAGGAGAAAATGATGGATTTAAATACTATCCAGTTTAGTAACCTATTTTGCAAGATTGAAGACTGTCGACGAAATAGTTGTCGACAGTCTTTTTTATTAACATTTTCGAATTTTTTTATGCCACTGATATTATAAATTTTAAGTAGAGATCAACAAAAAAGGTGAGTTTTCTATGAACAAAAGATCATTATATATTCTTCTATTGGCATTGTTTTTAGGGATAACCATTTCATTGAGTATATATTTTTTTGAAGCAAAAAACAGCGAAAATATTGTAGAAGGAATATATATAGGACAAGTATATATAGGGGGGCTAGTAGAAGCAAAAGCAAAAGAAAAATTGTCAAACTTTGTTAATATGCATTTAAGGAACCCTCTTATTCTACAGTATTCAGACAAAACTTGGAATATAATACCTCAAGAATTGGTGGAAGTACAAATCGAAAAAGCCGTTCAAGAAGCTATTTCCACTGGAAAGAGTAAAAATTTTCTCTTTAAATTCTTTAATCGGCTAAAATTTAGTTTCAATCCTAAAAAAATTGAGCTTGCAATTAAAATAAAAGATGAGCCTTTTCAAAAAATACTCGAGATAATCTCTGGAGAAATAGCTTGTGAGCCTAAAAACGCTGAGTTCAAAATAATAGATGGAATAATTAGAATCGAAAAAGAAAAAAAGGGTATAAAAGTCGATGAAGAAAATCTAAAACAAGAAATCCTCAAAATTGTATGGAGCGAAAAAAGAAAAATATCCGTCCCAGTAATCGCTATTAAACCTGAAATAACCCAAGAAACTCTTTCTAAGATGAATATAAAAGAAGAAATCGTCAGCTTTTCAACAAAATTCGACAAAACGCAAGCCGGGAGAAGTACTAATATAAGACTGGCAGCGGAAAAGCTAAAAAATTACATAATACCCCCGGGGGAAATTTTTTCCTTTAACGATGTAATAGGGAAGCGGACAATTGAAGAAGGATATAAAGAAGCTCCAATTTTTTTAAATAATAAAGTTTCTGCCGGTATAGGAGGGGGTGTATGTCAGCTTTCCACTACCCTTTATAATCTTGCTTTACTTGCAGATCTTGAAATCATAGAAAGGTCCAACCATTCCTTACCAGTAAGTTATGTCCCCCTAGGCAGGGATGCAACGGTAAATTACGGAGTTATCGACTTAAAATTCAAAAACTCCACGGGGGGATATTTGCTTCTTTACACCGAAATTAAAGGTGACACCCTTACAATGAAATTCTATGGTAGTAAAAAAAGTGATAAAAAAATAAATTTAGTTTCAGAGGTTGTAAAAAGAATTCCGCCACCTGTCAACATAAAAGAAGATTACAGTTTAGAAAAAGGGAAAATACACGTCAAGGAGGGGAAACCAGGCTATCAGGTTAGAGTTTGGAAAATTACTACTTATAATGACGGCAGGCAGGAAAAAAAGTTGGTATCAACGGATATATACAATCCCACCACTACCATCGTTTATGTAGGTAAAAAAGAACCGCAGACACAAACCCACTTCGTGGAAAGTCAAAAATCATAACTATAAAAAAAACCAATAAACTAATCTCTGACCCCCAAAAGGGGTCTTTTTGTTTAGTGTGCTAAAGTCTAAATTATGTTATAATAACAGATAGACGAGCGGAGGTCGTAAAATTATGGAAAACTTTGCAAATAAAATAATTTCTATTTTCGGTGGTAAGGAAATTGATTTACCCCAAAATATTAAAATATTAATGGATTTAAAAAAAGAATACGGTATAGAGGAAATTTACTATAGCGAGCTGATAAAAAAGATACACGGAAAAGACGAACAGTCATTAAAACTAAGGGAGTTCATAAAAAACCAGGTTCGCAAACTGCTTTACGAATGCAGAGAATGCCCGCTTCACCTTGCCGATTGTCATACTCAAAAGGTGCCGGGTGAAGGTGAATGGAATTCCCCTTTGATGCTGATAGGAGAAGCTCCTGGTTTTGAAGAAGATAGATTGGGTAGACCTTTTGTAGGGAGGGCAGGTGAATTACTGACGGTAATTCTAAACAAGCTCAACATAGACCGCAAAAAAGTTTATATAACTAATGTAGTAAAATGTCGCCCTCCTAAAAATAGAACGCCTCTTGCCAGCGAAGTAAAAGCTTGCTCGAAAATTTTGGAACTCGAGCTTGAATTTATTTCGCCGAAGGTTATAATAACCCTTGGTTCGGTCCCTCTCAATTATTTCAAGCCCAAAAGCAGTATTGTACAAAGCAGGGGACAGTGGATTTATGAAAAAGGTTTTTGGATTATGCCAACCTTTCATCCCGCATACATTCTAAGACAGGGAGGAGAAACCCTAAAAAGGGTAAAGTGGCAAGTATGGCATGATTTTACTAGGGCGATAGCAAAAGTAAAGGAATTAAATGGCGATTATAAATTCAATTGAACTTTTCCACTAAACGGAGCTTTATTGTTTTATCCAAACAAAATGGCTATAATATTAAAGGCTAAAGTTACGTTGATTTTGGAGGGATAAACATGCTCAAATACCATATATTGACATGGGGCTGCCAAATGAACCTTCATGACACGGAAGTTATTTCAGGAGTACTCCAAAAAATTGGATATTGCCCGGCTGATAATCTCAAAGAAGCGGATATAATTATTCTCAATACCTGCTGTGTAAGAGAAAACGCCGAAAAAAAAGTATACGGCAGGCTTGGACATCTAAAACAATTTAAACAGAGAAATCCTAATTTAATAATCGGAATATGCGGATGCATGGTTCAACAGCCCCATGTAGTTGAATATATAACGGAACATTTCCCCTACGTTGATTTAATATTCGGTATCCACAATGTACACAAACTGCCTCAGTTAATAGAAAACGCCAGGCTGGCCAATATGACCGTAATTGAAACGAGCGGAGACTATTCTGCAGTAGAGGAGAATTTACCGATAGAGCGGGAAGATAAAGTAAAGGCGTGGGTCACCATAACTTACGGGTGCAACAACTTCTGCACATATTGCATCGTCCCCTACGTAAGAGGTAGAGAAAAAAGCAGAAACCCTCAAGATATAATTAAAGAAGTAGAAGAATTGGCAAAACAGGGTTTTAAAGAAATTAATTTGTTGGGTCAGAATGTAAATTCTTATGGCAAAGATCTAGGTAGGGAAGTTACATTTCCGGCTCTTTTGAGGCGTTTGAATGAAATCGACGGAATCGAAAGGATTAGGTTCACCACTTCTCACCCAAAAGACCTTTCCGACGAACTCATCGAAGCCATGAGGGATTGCGAAAAAGTATGCGAGCATATTCACTTGCCGGTGCAGGCAGGGAGCAATAAGATACTAGAGGCAATGAATAGAAGATATACAAGAGAACACTATATGAAATTAGTAGAAAAATTGAGAAATGCCATACCTGGAATCGCGATTTCCACCGATATAATAGTTGGTTTTCCCGGGGAAACAGAAGAAGATTTTCAAGACACATTGGACCTTGTAAAAAGAGTTGAATTTGACCAAGCCTTCATGTTTGCTTACTCCAAGCGCAAAGGTACACCGGCTGCCGAAATGGAAAATCAGGTGGACGAAGAAGTGAAGAAGGACCGGTTGAATCGACTGATGAAACTTCAGGATTCTATCAGCGCCAAAAAGAATAAATCGCTTAAAGATCAAACGGTTGAAGTGCTTGTTGAAGGTATAAGCCGAAACAATCCCCATAGACTGACCGGAAGGACTAGGACAAACAAGGTGGTTAATTTTGAAGGCCCCGAGGAATGTATTGGGAAAATAGTAAAGGTAAAAATAACAGAACCTCACACGTGGTCGTTAATAGGAGAATTGTTAAAGTAGTTCCTTAAGGAGGGTTTTAAATTTTTAAATGGATACTCCGATGATAAAGCAATATAGAGAAATAAAAGAAAAATACAAAGATTATATAGTGTTTTTTCGCCTCGGTGATTTTTACGAAATGTTTTTTGAAGACGCTCATATTGCTGCAAAGGAACTCGAAATAGCGCTAACTTCGCGAGACCCGGAGAATCGGGTTCCCATGGCCGGTGTTCCTTACCACGCAGCGGACCAATATATATACAAATTAATAAGCAAAGGTTATAAAGTTGTAATATGTGAACAGGTGGAAGATCCCAAAAAAGCAAAGGGGATAGTAAAGCGCGAAGTCGTAAAAATAATAACGCCGGGTACTATTACAGAAATAAATGCCCTCGATGAAAAGAAGAATAATTATTTAGTTTGCATTTACAGGGAAAAACATAATTTTGGAATTGCTGCGGCAGATTTGATGACCGGTGAATTTGTGACTACCGAAATCCAAAGCCCGTATCCCTATCAGGAATTGCTCGATGAACTTTCAAAGCTTGAACCTCCGGAATGTTTGGTAAATAACTCTTTTTATAATGACGAAGCACTGAAAAAAACATTGAAGACCAATTTTAATTTTCTGCTCACTACCAGGGAAGATGATTATTTCAATTTAGAATCGGCAAAAGAACTCCTATTATCACAATTTGGCGAAGAACAGCTCGCAGATATTTAAAAAAAACCTACTCCGTCATCGCTTCCGGAGCGTGTCTCAATTATTTGAGAGAAACTCAAAAGCTTACCTTAAACCATATCAATTCCATTAAGTACTATGAAAGAAACGAATACATGGTTCTTGATATTTCCTGCCGTAAAAATTTGGAGCTAACCGAATCCTTGGCCGACGGAAAACGATACGGAACCTTATTTTGGGTGCTTGACAAAACAGAAACATCTATGGGCGGTCGAACTTTGAGAAAATGGATAGAACAACCCTTAATAGACATCATTAAGATAAAAGAACGGCAGGATGCTGTAGAAGAGCTTTATAACGACTATTTTCTTCGCCAGGAATTAAAAGAACAGCTTAAAAATCTATACGACCTTGAAAGGCTAACAGGAAAGCTGGTATGTGGGAACGTCAATGCAAGAGACCTTTTAGCTATAAAAAACACGGTTAAATATTTCCCAAAAATAAAAGAATTGCTGGCTAGATGCAGGACTAAATTGTTGGTAACACTTCACAACGATCTAGATCCATTAAACGATGTATATGAAATTCTGGAAAACTCAATCAACGAAGATCCACCGCTATCCCTTAAAGAAGGAGGATTAATAAAGGATGGTTTTAATGCCGACATCGATAAATTGAGAAAAGCGGCTACTGAAGGCAAGAACTGGATAGCAGAACTCGAAAGAAAAGAGAGGGAAAGAACTGGTATAAAATCATTGAAAGTAGGCTACAACAAAGTATTCGGATATTACATCGAAGTTACAAAAGCCAACTTACCATTAGTCCCAAAAGAGTATATTAGGAAACAAACTCTAGCAAATGGCGAAAGATTTGTAACCGAAGAGTTAAAGGAATATGAATCACTCATCCTGGGTGCTGAAGAAAAACTTTTAGAACTGGAATATGAGGTTTTCTGCCAAATCCGCGAAAAACTCATTGCAGAAATACCAAGGCTCAAAAAAAGCTCTCAAGTAATTTCCGTGCTGGATGTATTATTATCGCTTGCCGAAGTTGCAGCATGTAACAATTACGTAAAGCCTGAACTCACATTAAACGACGAAATACATATAGTAGAAGGACGTCACCCCGTTGTAGAGCTGACTCTCAAAGATGAAATGTTTATCCCCAATGATACTCATATAGATTGTAAAGATTCAATGATATCGATTATCACAGGCCCCAACATGGCAGGAAAATCTACCTATATGAGACAAGTAGCCTTGATAGTGCTCATGGCTCATATAGGGAGTTTTGTACCAGCAAAAAGCGCTCAAATCGGAATAGTTGACCGCATCTTCACTCGAATTGGCGCCTCTGATAACCTCGCATCAGGCCAGAGCACTTTTATGGTGGAAATGGTAGAAGTGGCCAATATATTAAAGAACGCCACTTCTAAGAGCTTACTCATTCTAGATGAAATTGGCCGAGGCACCAGTACTTATGATGGTCTAAGCATCGCGTGGGCCGTAATAGAATATATCAACAAACATATAAAGGCGAAAACCCTTTTTGCCACCCATTACCATGAGATAACCCAGCTAAAGAAGCTAAAGGGTGTTAAAAATTTTAAAGTTCTCGTGAAAGAGCGAGGAGAAGACATTATATTTTTAAGGAAAATTGTAGATGGAGAAGCCGATAAAAGTTACGGCATTCAGGTAGCAAAACTTGCCGGATTACCAAAAAGCGTTATACTCAGAGCTCAACAAATTCTTGAGGAATTAGAACAGCATGACAAATCAAACATTCAACCCGAACAAATAGCGGCAGCCGAAGATGTTGCTTCAAGTGAGACCCAGCTTAATATAGAAAGCATAAAAAATGAACAGGTCATTAGATTAATTAAGGATTTGGATATAAACACTATAACTCCTTTGGAAGCTCTCAATTTACTTTATTCAATTAAACAAAAGCTGATTTGAGGAGAAAGTACAATGGGGAAGATCAAAATACTGGATGAGAGCATCTCGGCGAAAATAGCGGCCGGCGAAGTCATAGAAAGACCGGTTTCCGTCGTAAAGGAACTTATTGAAAATTCCATCGACGCAGGAAGCAAGCATATTTTTGTTGAAATCGAAAAAGGAGGAAAAAGCCTTATAAAAGTTACAGACGACGGCGAAGGCATGGATCCGGATGACGTCAGGCTCGCCTTCGAAAGACATGCCACCAGCAAAATATCAAGTTTGGATGATATATTTAAAATAAATACCCTCGGTTTTAGGGGTGAAGCTTTACCCAGCATCGCATCGGTTTCTGTATTAACCGTTTTTACGAAGACAAGGGAAGCATCGATCGGAACTAAATGCACGCTGCGGGGAGGCATCATAGAAGAATTTGAAGAAGCAGCCGTGAAAGAAGGTTGTTGTGTAATTGTAAAGGATATTTTCTTCAATACACCCGCGCGCTTAAAGTTTCTTCAGTCGTCGTCGAGAGAATCCTCTCTAATTGTGGACCTTGTATCTAAATATGCAATAGGTCACCCCGACATATCTTTCAAGTTATCCGTAGACGGTAAAGAAGTGCTCTTCACTCCCGGCAATGGAAATCTGCAGGAAGTAATAGCCAGGATTTACGGATTCGATATGGCCAAAGACATGATCTTAATCGACAAAACTTTCAATTTTGGCCGTATATACGGCTACACATCGCCTCCGAAGCACACACGGGGAAATAGATCCTGGGAAACGTTTTTCGTCAACGGACGCCTTGTAAAAGACAAAGGTTTGAGCATTTCCTTGGAAAAAGCTTATAGAAGCTTAATACCCAACGATAAATTTCCTATAGCTTTCATAAAAATAGAAATAGAAAGCTCGTTAATAGATGTCAATGTTCATCCCGCTAAAACTGAAATAAGATTTCAATGTGAAAATGAAGTGCTTCAATCTTTATACGAAACCGTTAGGGAAGGTCTATCTAAAACCACACTTGTACCAAAAGAAAAACTGAGCTTTTCTAAAATTAACTTTTCTGAACGATACAGCGCGGCGGAAAATGAAAGCTTGTTGAAAGAAGAATATTTTACCAAAATTTATGGAAAAATAGAAAACAAAATTAAAACCAATGACCAGCATGGGAATACCGGTAAGGATGTAAGAACAGAAAGCCCCATTTTCGACGTTCATTTTACCCGGATTTTAGGGCAGCTTTTTAAGACGTATATTGTAGTTCAAGGAGAAAAAGAATTTTACCTGATAGATCAGCATGCAGCCCACGAAAGAATACTTTTTGAAAGATATTCTGAAGGATTAAATTCACAGGACATTTCGCAAGAGCTAGTATGTCCATCAACCTTAAAAATTACTTTTGAAGAAATGAATTTTGTGGAGGAAAACAGCGACCTCATAAGAAGAATGGGATTTGACTTCGAGACATTTGGGAAAGACACGCTATTAATTAGATCGGTACCTTATCTTTTAAATAAACCAGTGCAACCGGAATCCTTGCGAGAAGCAATTGATGAGTTAAAAGAAAATGGCGAACTAAGATGGCGCTCACGCGAAAAATTCTTAGCTTCTATGGCATGTCATACTGCAATAAAGGCAGGCGATGATCTTTCTTTTGATGAAATGCAGGAGCTCTTGAATCAGCTTATGAACACAAAAAATCCATATTCCTGTCCCCATGGGAGACCTACGATGATTTCAATTACAATTTATGAATTAGAAAAGAAATTTAAACGGATAAATGGATAAAAAAATACTAGTAGCCATCGTAGGTCCTACTGCCGTGGGGAAAACCGAAGTATCTATAGAAGTAGCACTAAAATTAGATGGAGAGATAATCTCTGCCGATTCAATGCAAATTTACAAATATATGGATATCGGCACGGCAAAACCAACCCTAGAGGAAAGAAAAGGTGTTCCTCATCACATGATAGATATTATCTACCCGGATGAAGAATTCAGCGTAGCAGAATTCAAGGCACTAGCGGAAAAATGCATTGCTGATATCCACAGCCGCGGCAAGATACCTATTCTTACAGGAGGGACTGGACTTTATGTAAACGCCGTCTGTTACGGTTATACATTTTCCAGCTTTGACAAAGATGAAAGTCTAAGAAGGCAGTTGAAAGTTGAAGCCGAAAAATACGGCAATGAATATCTATACAACAAATTAAAACAAATCGATCCAAAGGCTGCAGAAAAAATCCATCCAAACAATCTGAGAAGGGTTATAAGAGCTTTGGAAGTCTATATAAAAACGGGCGTACCTTTTTCGCATTTTGAGGAGTTAACCAAAAAGCAGGGAAGTCCTTACGAATTGTTAATTTTTGGTCTCACTAGACCGAGAAAGGAACTTTATGAAAGGATAAACAAGAGAGTACAGAAGATGATTGAAAATGGTTGGGTGGACGAAGTGAAAAAACTTCTTGAAATGGGATATACGAAAGAACTGAACTCCATGCAGGCTCTTGGTTACCGACAAATAATAGATTATTTAGAAGGACGCATTACATTACAAGAAGCCATTCATCTAATTTCCAGAGATACCCGAAGATATGCAAAAAGACAGTACACCTGGTTTAGAAAAGACAAAAATATTATTTGGTTCGATATATCCAAAGAAGGCAAAGAAAAAATTATAGAAAATATTATTAAATCCGTTGAAGGAAAATCAAAAAATTCCTAGAATATAACTTTATATACATAAAATAGAAGGGGGACAAAGAATGACCAAAACTCAAATCAACATTCAAGATGGATTTTTAAATCAAATCAGGAAGGAAAATACTCCTGTAACTATTTACCTGATCAATGGATTTCAAATGAAAGGTTATGTGCGCGGATTTGACAATTTTACCGTGGTACTTGATTCTGATGGAAAGCAGCTGCTGATTTACAAGCACGCTGTATCTACAATAGCTCCTCAAAAGCCGGTGAATTTAACAGGTCCTTCCGCTGAAAAGAAAACTGAAGAAACCCAATAAAAAACTCCCAAGAAGTCTTGGGAGTTTTTAATTTGTGACTCGAAAATACTTAAGCGCATATAATAAATTGGTGCAAAGTTTTGCCTTTGGCGGAGGTGTAAATAAATGGCCAATTTAAATTTGAAATGTAAAGTCGAAAATCCTGACCAGATTATAGATATGATTGCCAGGGGAGAAATTACTCCGGTAGAAGCTTTTATATTATTTAAAGAAATGGATGAAAAAAAGGAGACATCTCCGCTAAAACCTAACGGAGAAGAAAAAATAGAAGACGTATTAAAAGAACTTGACAGTTTGATTGGACTTACGAAAGTAAAGCAATTAGTTAGAGAAATACAAGCTTACGTGGAAATTCAAAAAAGGAGACAAAAAGAACAGCTGTTCTCTGAACCTCTTGTCCTACACATGATTTTCAAAGGCAATCCGGGCACTGGAAAAACAACAGTAGCGAGGCTTTTGGGCAAAATATTCAAACAAATGGAAGTGCTACAAAAAGGGCATTTGATTGAAGTAGAAAGGGCCGACTTAGTTGGAGAGTATATCGGGCACACCGCTCAGAAGACGAGGGAACAAGTAAGACGTGCTCTAGGTGGCATATTATTCATTGACGAAGCATATTCTCTTGCTAGAGGGGGAGAAAAGGATTTTGGCAAAGAAGCCATAGATACGTTAGTTAAAGCAATGGAAGACTACAAAGACAATCTCGTTGTAATACTGGCGGGATATAAGGATGAAATGGAATGGTTTTTGAGAACAAATCCGGGATTGAGATCTAGATTCCCCATTCAAATAGAATTTAGCGATTATACCACGGAAGAATTGATGGAAATAGCAAAGTTAATGGTTGAAAAAAGACAGTATAAATTGACTCCGGAAGCTCTTTATAAACTTGAACGCATTCTCAAAGAAAGCAAAAAAAATTTGCACTACGATAAAATGGGAAATGCGAGGCTGGTAAGAAATCTCATCGAAAAAGCGATAAGGCGACAGGCATTGAGACTAATAAGTCAGAAACATATATCCCGCGAAGACCTGATATATATAAAAAGCGAAGACATAGCAGAAATCGATGAAATTTAAGAGGGGGTGGCCGTTTATTTGAAAAAATGCTTAATAATAGGCAAGCCGAACGTTGGAAAAACAGCTTTCCTTATAAATTTCGCAGAATATCTTGGAGTCAGAATTATTGAATTCGATTTTGCACTTCCTGATGGAACAAAATTCAAAAAAAAATATTCCTGCAAAACGGCATTTCATGAGCTGGTAGACAGTAATCCCCATAAAACCCTAGCTCTTCAATCTGTTACGTTGGAAATACCGGTGGGGAAAGGAAAAAAAAAATACAAATAATAGATACTACTGGTTTAATAGATGGTATTCATGAAGACCAGAATGTCCGTAAATCCATATCCCAAACCATCTCCGAAATCCTTAATTCTCAAATCATAATTCACATAATGGACGGGGCGGCGGTAATAAAGAAAAATTCTTTAAGTTCACCAAGTGAAGTGGATTACCAAATATCCAAACTTGCTCGTTCAAAAAGAGGTTACGTCATCCTCGTTAATAAAATGGATTTGCCGGATGCTGAGGAAGGATTAAAAATTATCAAAGAAAAATTTCATGGAAACATCGTCATTCCTATATCCGCTATTAACAAGAGAGGGTTCAAAGAGGTGAAAACTTTTGTGGCATATAACCTCTAGCCCTTTAGTTAGAAAATTGTTTGCAGTTTTTCTAACAGGTTTCGTTATAAAACTGATGGATGATTTTATCGACCTAGAATATGATACCGTGCTGAAAAGACAAAATTTCTCGAATGTCCTTGGAAAAGGAGTTTTACCGTATACTCTGTTTATTTTTTCCCTGGCTTGTTTTCTCGAACCGAGTACTTCAATAAGTTTATTTTTTTCCAGCTATATTATAGGCATGACTGCAGATTATGGCACAAAAATGCCTTCAGGTTTATACGGCTATCAAGAGTCGCTAATAACGCTTATTTTAGGAATTTTAATTCTAGGTTCTAGCGAAACGCTTTCCTCTTTGTTTATAATGTGGTCCGTTCAATTATGGGACGACCTTTATGACTACAAAAAGGAGATAGCCTGCGGTAAAAATTACGTAAAAATGCTGGGAAAAGTAGAATGCCTTGTTTTTTCCATTATATGCTTTTTATCCGCTTTGTATTTAGACGCTGTTAAAACTATTGCCGTAAGCTTTTCAGCCATATCTATTGTTTACATAATATATTTATTGTCAAATTCTGAGGAGGTGTCGTAAAATTCTTAGAGAGTTTATACCTTACATTATTGTAATGCTTTTCATATTTCTGGCTGGGTACGCAACAGGCAGACGAATGGGGAAAAAAGAAGGAATTGAGGAGGGGCTTTCAAAAAGTTTCCTACATTTACAAAAAGAGATGTTAAATAATTCAGAATGTCCTCTGTGCCGGAGAGCATTGAAACGAGAAATTTGATATGATAAAATCTTAAATAAAAAAGCAGAAGAAGGGATAACATGCACAGCATCACACGGGAAATTATAAAATCGAGATTTTCTATAAATGATGAAATAATAACATTGGCAGAATCTGTAGTGAAAGAAGTCGGCAAAGAATTTGAAAAGGTAAACGAAATAGTAGAATGCAATCAGCTTAAAGTAACAGCGGCTATGGTAGAAAATAACTTGAGCGATTTTCATCTTAATGATTCAACAGGATATGGTTATAACGATTTAGGACGTGAAACTATCGAAGCTGTTTACAGCAGTGTATTTCGTGCCGAAGATGCACTGGTAAGACCGCAGATCATTTCCGGAACTCACGCTATCATTCTTTGCCTTTTCGGCGTTTTAAAACCCCAGGACGAATTATTGTGTGTCACAGGCGAACCATATGATACTCTAAAAGATGCCATTTTAGGAAAAAATGTAGGTTCGCTCAGAGAATATAATATAAAGTACTCCCAGGTAGAACTAAGAAACGGCAAGCCCGATTTCGAGAAAATTAGAGAAAAAATTAGTAAAAAGACGAAGATGGTACTTATCCAGCGTTCCAGGGGTTACAGCATGAGACCCACCCTGGATATAGAAAGTATAAAAGAGCTGATTGAATATATAAAGGAAATCAATGAAGATATTGTGTGTCTTGTTGACAACTGCTACGGAGAATTTACGGAAACTAAAGAACCGACGGAAGTCGGTGCCGATTTATGCGCCGGCTCTCTTATAAAAAACCCGGGAGGAGGCATTGCCCCGACGGGAGGTTATGTAGTAGGGAAACGAGAGTTAATAGAACAATGTGCTTACCGCCTGTACGCTCCCGGACTGGGGAAAAATTGTGGACCCTCCTTGAATTTCAACCGCCTAGCCCTTCAAGGATTATTTTACTCTCCCATGATAGTTGGGGAAGCCTTAAAAGGCTCCATTTTCATTTCAAGATTTTTTGAAAGGGCAGGGTTTAAGGTATATCCTTCTTACAACGAAAAGCGCAGCGACATTGTTACAGCAATAGAGATGGGCGACAAAGAATCCTTGATATCTTTTTGTAGGGGGCTGCAGAAAGTAGGACCTGTAGATGCTCATATTGTACCTGAACCATGGGAAATGCCGGGCTATGCACACCAGGTAATAATGGCAGGCGGCAGCTTCATCCAAGGCGCGTCGATAGAATTAAGCGCCGATGCACCTATCAGGGAACCGTTTGTAGTATATATTCAGGGCGGTATTAATTTCTTTCATATAAAATTAGGAGCCATGAAAGCACTTCAGAACATGATAGACGAAGGAATATATAAAGGTCAATTTAATTGATAATTGATTTAAAACCTTCTAAAAAGGCCTATTACCTTACCTAAAATCTTAACGTCTCTTACAATTATAGGCTCCATATATCGATTTTCCGGCTGTAGTCTTATATGGTCGCTTTCTTTAAAAAATCTCTTGACGGTAGCTTCGTCTCCTAACAGCGCCACTACTATATCGCCGTTTTCCGCCGTATTGGACACCTTTACGATCACGTAATCGCCATCAAAAATACCAGCTTCTATCATGCTATTTCCCTGAATTTTCAACATAAATACTTCTGATTCGGGAACTATCTCTTTAGGAAGCGGGAACACGCCCTGAATGTTTTCTTCCGCCAGGATGGGTTGTCCAGCAGTGACTCTGCCTACAAGCGGTACTGGCACGAAACTGGAGTCGAACAAATATTTGTTGTCCGATATAATAATGGCCCGGGGTTTCTGAGGATCTCGCGTTATAAAACCCTTTTTTTCCAATTGAACCAAGTAGGAATGAACAGTAGCGGTGGATTTCAGATTAGTAGCAGCGCATATTTCGCGCACCGAAGGGGGATAACCTCTCTTTTTTAAAAAATCACGTATGAAATCCAATATCTGTTTTTGTCTCGGCGATAAATTTTCATACATCGCAATTACCACTCCGTACAATAAGAATAATTTTTTTTAGGTTAATTATATCATAACTAAATGTGATTTTAAACATTTGTTTGAAAAATAATCTGCAGATATTTGATGTTTACGATATCATCGCGGGGAGGATAAAGCGCTAAAAATTTAATTTCAGGAGTACCATAACGTCCGATAATGTATATTATGTAAACTTATTATTTTGGCTAAAAGATTGTAGCTTTTCAAAAGGCCAAGACATAGCCTGCTAGAAAGCATATTAGACTCAAGTAAAGAGACTATAACTTATAATTTAAGTTTCAGTTTCAATTGACATTAACCAAAAAATCTTATATAATAGAAAATGCGCAGGGGAGTAGCTCAATTGGCAGAGTAGCGGTCTCCAAAACCGCCGGTTGCAGGTTCGAGTCCTGTCTCCCCTGCCATTCTTTTATATTTTATAAATTGATAAATAAAATAAAAATTACCCTGCAGAAAATGCAGGGTTTATTAATTATTTTATGCAGTGGCTTTATTTTCTATCCACATCCACTGCAGCTTCCGCACGAGCCGCCGCAACCCCCTGACTCGGTACCTCCCTTCCCCATGTACATAAAACCCGTAAAGCGTTGTTTTGCTCTCCCATTACATATAGGACATCTTACGCTATCCTTTTCTCGCAAGGAAACAAACTCGCTGAACTTATGACCACAATTTTCGCAGATGAAATCATAAGTGGGCATAATGGATTCTCCTTTTCTTAATGTGGTTTTTTAACGAAAAATAAGCAAGAAGTCTCCACCTTCTATAAGGTGGAGATGAATTGCTTGGTTCAGGGGGCAATCCATTCTCATAAAGCAAAATTACTTCATATGACAAGTATCCCTTCATTACGGAGCACACGCCTGCATTCTCGCGGATCAACATATGGTTTCCCAACTATTTCCCTTAGCTGTGGCGAATACAGGTAATTTTGGGATATCACACTTGTGGCCACAAACCTCTTGCCCGTCGGTATGTGGACCCAGACGTCGCCCGCAATGGTCGGCATCTCCTTCCTGGACGGATTAAGAACCTTCCTGCCGGGATAAACCTTGAGCTTTCTTTGAATTTCCGGCAGTATCGGCGATATATCCGCAAAGGATGGTTCCTTTTGGTCCGTCCTCTTCTTTCTATTTCTTGCCACAATCCTGCCATCAACCTTGTAGAGCCTATCCCTCACTGCGTGTATTCTTGCCCTGTTGTGCCTCCTGAACTTGGCCAGGGTGAGTTCTATCCCGTGCGTTTCGTCGATCTCCGCACAGCTACAAAAGGCCAATGCTGCCGCCAGCGCATCGTTCGCATGCCCTTTTTCAAGCCCTAGCTTCTTCTTCATCCGTGCCGCCTCCAATGCGGGTACAAACTCCAGCCGCGGTATTTCCCGCAGTTTCCCCATTATTGCGTTCATCGTCCCCAGCGCACGCCATTGCTTTATGCCTCTTATGGGGATATATACCCTCCCGGAATGTACATCTTCATGACAGTCTTTGCAAAGGTATACTATGTTCTCCTGAACATCCGTACCGCCACTCTTTCGCTGTATCAGGTGGTGTTTTTGCAAATTCTCTTTCGTCCCGCAAAGGATGCATTTCCTCTCCGCTGGTGTCCTAGGAGATTTCTGGTAACTCGTGCCGTATGTTTTACCCCATGTCATTGCCCTGACGTCAAAGACGTTATCCTCCATGACAAATACAACCTGCTCTGCTGGAAACGGAAAGAACTTTAAAAGCTTTTTGTAAAGGTTAAGGTGTGTTTCCATGCCATGTTTGAGGGTGGCGTTCGACTTGTCTTTAGCCCTTACTATTCTTGGCGCCTTAAATTTTGTTAAAACCCTTCCCTGTCTGACGGATAGGCGTTTCTTTTTGCACCGCGAATAGTATCTTCTGTTCCTTCGGTGTCTCCTTCTTTCTGTCATCAACTCCTTAATCTCGGGAATTCTGGTTTGTAAAACACCCCGGCAGTATACGATCAGTTTCCCATTTCTTGCTTCGCACACAACAAACCCTATGTAGTTGTATCCCGGGTCGAGCGCTATGATGAGTTTCCTTGGTACTGTTTTGGAGTAATCGAACTCCCTGTCCAGGAACACTGCTACCGGTGGCTTGCCGGAGGCACCTCCACCAACGATTCTTACTTTACCCTTCTTCCTCAGTTTCCTTATCATGTCGAACCTTTTCGTCGGGTGGCCGGGCCTGCCGTATTTGTCGGCAGTGAACAATACCATCTTTTCTCCTCCTTCTGTAAGGAGCCCTGTGATCCGGGCACCTTTTTGAAAGGTGGTGGGTCTCCCTGAGGCGTGTGGCAGCACCCCGTGTAAGGCTACGGGATTTCACCGCTGTCTCCCGGGACTGGGAGTGTCGTCCCGGAGCGTCATGTCCCGCTGCCACACACCCGCGTTCAACTACCTGCCGGTGGCAGACCTGTCAGCAGTTCACCCCTGCCGACAAGCCCCGCTTCTACAAGCGGGGGTAGGTGACTTTTACTTCAAAGCTTCAATTAAAATTATAAGATCTTTTTGGAAAAAAGAAAACCCACCCTTAACACTTTTGGTGGGCTATATTTCCATTGCCATTTATTAATTCTACTTATTAACAACAGCCTCAAACCTGTGCCCGCAGCTAGTGCAAAACCCCCACATCTTTTTAAAACCTCCAAAGTCATCACATTGATATTTGAAAAATAAGAAGAACAACTCGTTGCACTTTGGACATCTCACTCCTAACATCTCGCCGCTCCACTCCTGTGTTTTCATAGCATCCTCGTACGTTTCCACACCTTTAATATACGAAGGCTTGCACTGGACTTTAATTGCCGGCAAGGTATGCAAAAAAACCCCTCCCAAAATTATTATTTTTTTATCTTTTTATTATCAAAGAAAAACAAATCTACTATTTTCCACAGCTAACGAGGGGCCCCTGATAAAAATCCATCTAAAAATCATCTTATACCTGAAGGTCTACTTTCATACCCAAATATTTCTCATACTTCTTTAATATCGGGTCTACTACCTCTTCGATAAATTCAATTACCTGCCCTGGACTTCTTCCAACAAAAATCGAGGGATCCATCATCTTTAAAATATCCTCCTTGGTCATCTTAAACCTGGCATCGGCAGCAATTTTATCTATCAAATTATTAGGTTTTCCTTCCTTCACCTCTGCAGCAGTTTCGATGGAATATTTTCTCAAAGCCTCATGGAGTTCCTGTCTATCTCCACCTTTTTTTACTGCCTCCATCAATATATTTTCAGTGGCCATAAATGGTAATTCCTCCATTACGTGCCTCTCTATCACCTTAGAATTGACTACTAATCCCTGACTTACATTTATATAAATATTCAAAATTGCATCTGTTGCCAAAAACATTTCCGGTATGACCAGTCTTCTGTTGGCAGAATCGTCAAGGGTCCTTTCGAACCACTGATTGGCTGATGTAAAATACGGATTCAGTCCATTTATCATTACATAGCGGCACAAGGCGGTCATGCGCTCACAGCGCATGGGATTTCTTTTATATGCCATGGCCGAAGAACCGATTTGGTTTTCTTCAAAAGGTTCCTCTATTTCTTTCATGCTAGATAGCAACCTTATGTCACACGCAAATTTATGAGCGCTTTCCGCTATTGACTGCAGAACTCTCAATACTCGAGAATCTTGTTTTCGCGGATACGTCTGACCTGTAACTGGGAAAGTTTTATCAAAACCCATTTTTTTAGCTACCATTGTATCTAGCTTTTTTACTTTTTCCTCATCATTGTTAAAAAGTTTCATAAAACTAGCCTGCGTTCCGGTTGTACCTTTTACACCTCTTAGTCTCAAATTCTCCTCTACATGTTCTAGGTCCCATAGATCCATTACAAGATCCTGAATCCAAAGGCACGCCCTCTTGCCCACAGTGGTGAGCTGTGCCGGTTGAAAATGAGTAAACCCTAAAGTGGGCATATCCTTATATTGCAATGCAAAGTTTCTCAGGTTATCTATGATGTTGACCAATTTTTTCTTTAATATGGTAAGACCATCCCTCATCAATATAACATCTGTGTTATCACCCACAAAAGCACTTGTTGCCCCGAGATGTATAATTGGTTTAGCTTTTGGACACTGTTTTCCAAAAGCCCATATATGAGCCATAACATCATGTCTTGTAACTTTTTCAAACTCTTCGGCCTCTTCGAAGTTTATCTTGTCGACGTGGGCTTTCATCTCTTCGATTTGTTCATCTGTAATAGGAAGTCCTAGCTCTTTTTCTGTCTCTGCCAAGCTTATCCACAGTTTTCTCCAGATCATATATTTTTTGTAAGGTGAAAAGTTCATTAACATTTCTTCACTAGCATATCTTTTCGTCAATGGATGTTCAAAATAATGTTTCGATTCCATAGCGTCGCTTCAACCCCTTTTTTCCTTTTTTAAATTAAAATAAAAAGCAGGAAAATAGCCCTGCTTATGAAAGCTCCCTAACAAATTGCTCAATACGGTCTAACCCTTCTTTTATATTTTTCATAGATGTAGCATAAGATAATCTTACATATTCATCGGCTCCAAAAGCTATTCCCGGCACGACTGCCACTTTGTACTTTTCAAGCAAAGCCTCGGCAAAAGTCGTAGAATCTTTAATGACTTTGCCTTCTATGTACTTTCCAAAAGTTTTCGAAACGTTCATCATAACGTAAAATGCCCCTTTTGGCATACGGCAAGAGAGTCCATCTATCTTGTTTATTCTATCGACCATGTACTTCCTTCTCTTTGCAAATTCCTCTACCATGCTATTGACAGCCTGTTTTTTAGCCGGGTTTTTCAGAGCTTCCAAAGCAGCTTTTTGAGCTATCGAATTGGGGTTAGAAGTCGCATGGCTCTGAAAGTCAGCCATGGCTTTAATGAGTTCCTTTGGTCCTGCTGCGTATCCGATTCTCCAGCCGGTCATAGAATAAGCCTTAGAAACACCGTTCACCACGAGAGTATTATTATAAATTTCTTTGCCTAGAGAAGCTATGCTTATATGTCCTTCCCCATCGTAAACCAATTTGTCGTAAATTTCATCGGATATGACAAATATATCGTATTTTAAGGCTAGCTCGGCAATATCCAGCAAATCCTCGCGGGTGTAAACACTCCCTGTTGGGTTATTCGGACTATTTATTATTAAAACTTTCGTCTTTTTATTGATGAGAGGTTTTATATTTTCTGCTTTTAATTTAAAATCCTGGCTCTCGAACGTGGGTACAAAAACCGGAGTTCCGCCGCACAGTTTCACAATTTCCGGGTAACTTACCCAGTACGGCGATGGTATTAAGACCTCATCTCCCTCATCGCAGAGGCAATACAAGGCATTAAAAAGGCAGTGTTTTGCTCCGTTAGAAACAATAATCTGGGTGATTTCGTAATCAACTCCTATTTCCTCTCTCAACGCCTCAGAAATCGCCTTTTTTAGCTCCTGTATACCATCAACGGGAGTATATTTTGTAAACCCTTGATTAATTGCCTCAATCGCCGCAAATTTTATAAAATCGGGGGTATCGAAGTCAGGCTCTCCCGCACCAAAACTTATAACATCATGGCCTTCACTTTTAAGCTGTTTTGCCTTCGCATCAACCGCTAGGGTTGGTGATGGACTTATGCACTTTGATTTTCTAGAAAGATCCATTTTTTTAAGACCCTCCCCTAATTAATTATATTCATTGCAATGGTAAATCTTTCGGATATTCTATCTTTATGTCACTGTTTCCGAAATCGTAAAGCTGTACTACCATACTTATAGATTGCTCTTCACTTTCGTAAGAATTAAGTTTAAGGTCCATGCTCAACTTGCGAATAAGAAAATCTTTTTCCCCTATCCACACTTTATATTTAGCTTCAAGGTCCCTTATTTCATCTATTTTTTCATCTTCAAAAAATATCTCCTTTAATTTCTGCTTATCTGGGATGTATTCTATAACTTTACACTTGACTCCTTCTATTAGTTCATCCGGAAGATATACCGCCTCCACGATCATATCATTCAACTCATTGAGCGTTTTTTCTGGAGTGGATATTATGCCATCCATATTTCCTAAACCTAAATTTTCGCTCTCAATCCACTTATTATTCAAGGGGTCCTTTATAAAGATTTTGTTTTCTTTCTTGTAAATTTCAATATTAAGCCCCGCTAAATTTCCACTCAAGTAAACTTGATCAGGGTTAACTACTTCTCCTATTAAAATAACCTGTTGTTTTATGTCCTTCATGGTTATCTGAGCATCTATTTTCATCCTGTACCCTTCAACTTCTTTTAACTTTTCATTAGCCTTAATTACAGCATCTTTAGGCGACAATTTTCTAAATTGATCTCCACATCCTACTAAACTCAATGTTAGAATAAATATCAATAATAGCATTAGTATTTTGCGCGTCGACATTTCCTGGTGCCTCCCGGAAAATATATATATTTACATATTCTTCATCAATTCACAGTTTTCCTGCTTCGTGTAAAAATATAGGGGAGTTCCTCCCCCCTTTTTAATCCATAACGATTTTACAACAAATTCACTAATATTTTGTAAACATATTCCAACTTCCCATCAATCTTCGAAAAATCCATATTAGAAATATAAAAGCTTTCTAATTCATCGTGCAATTTTTTTGCCTCTGTAAAACACGCAACAGCTTCATCTATGAGCGTTTTACAAATCCCTCTAGAAAATTCCACATCACTTCTATGCTTTTCAAATTCGCGTTCAATTAAAAAACCGTCGAAATCAATTAATCTATCATTACTTTTTATCTCGCTAAAAACATGAGGTTCTATAGAATTTATCAATCCCACGTTTAAATCTTTTATAATAATATGTTCTACCCTCTCTGGAGACAAAGGACAGTAAAATGCCTCTACATCGAACCCCTTTATCAAAGCCGTATTAAAAACCGCCTCAATCAATTTTGCTTTTGCCCACGTGATTTCTCCTTTCAAAATATAGCGCTTCTCAACATTCCTGAAATTATTCTCGAGAAAATTTAACAATCCACCGGATGATATAGCACTGGCGAACATTTTTCTCTGCCTAGATATCCTTCCATTCCGGGTAACATTGCAGAATATATCGCCCACTATTTCCTCCATTATTTCTTTCAACTTTCCTTCATCCGTAGCCCAAAAATATATCTCTTGGATCTCATCGTGGAGAACTTTTGCCGCCTTTATATAATCAAATCCCTTTTTATAACACTTGCTGATTTCTTTCTGCAGTTTAATTATATCACTTTTGTGTTTTATTATACCCTTTTCATCCCACGAATCACCAAAATTTATAATTTCCTCCACACACCCAGGATATTTAGGATCGACTACGTGCGGGGCCGTGCCGTCGATAATAGCTATACCATACTCCGGTAAAATCATTCCATCCAGCGAATCGCTATCAGCCGAACAATGCAAAAACTCTATATCAATCCCGTCTTTTACCATGCGCTCTCCCAATTTTTGGATGAAAGTGGATTTCCCTACTCCCGGCCCTCCTTTCATGATAAAAAACTTTTTAGCATTTTCCCACGGTAGCACATCATCGAAAAAAGAAACGTACCCTTTCGAAGTATTTCCGCCGGGAAAAAACCGCCTTATATATCCCTCTTTCATAGAAAAAAGCCCCCTCCTTCAAGCTCTTTAATATTTAGCATATTAAGGAGGAAGCCATTTGGTGAAAGCTATGTCTCGTAAATCGTTATTAAAGCCTTTTCCCCTTTTTTAGAAATTCCGAATATGAATCCTTTCTTTTTAAGAGATTTATTCAAAAAATCCACCAACTGATAAAGGTCATCGTGATAATTAAACTCCTTTTGCGCTAAAAGTTCAAGTTTTGATTCCATTTATAATTTCCTTTCTTAAAAAGATTCATAATAACGGCTTGAGTTCCCACCTTTTTATACTATCAATTACCTCATAATTAGTCAAATCAAAATGAATAGGAGTAATCGAAATGTAATTATTCCTTATGGCCCAGACGTCGGAAGTCTCATCTTCTAAATCTTCCACTACCTCTCCTGCCAACCAATAGTATGTTTTTCCCCTCGGATCTTGCCGACGGTCAAAGCAATTTTTATACCTTCTATTTCCCAAACGAGTTATTAATACCCCCGCTATATCTTCCGCATCTAAAGGAGGAATATTGACATTTAGCAAGGTGTCTTTCGGAAACTGTTTTTCTTTCAAAACCTCGCACAGCTTTCTTACGAACTGAGCCGGGTATTCGTAAGATACATTTTCATAGGCTGCTACCGAAACAGCAACAGCAGGAATTCCGTAAATCGCCGCCTCAATGGCGGCCGATACAGTTCCGGAATAAATTACGTCAGTCCCTAAATTGGGTCCCCTGTTTATTCCCGATAACACCAGGTCGGGTGCATCGTTTAGCAGCGCGTCAAGGGCCAACTTCACGCAGTCCGAAGGAGTACCGTTAACCATCCAGCTTTCCACCGAACAATTGCGAAGTTCGGCCTTTTCTACCCGCAGCGGTTTGTGCATAGTAATAGCATGAGCCGTAGCGCTTCTTTCCCTATCCGGCGCCACAACAGTAACTTTAGCTATTTTTGAAATTTCCCTTGCCAACATCAAAAGACCTTCAGCGTAAATGCCGTCATCATTAGTTATGAGAATATTCATTTTTTACACTCCTAACTCATCAAGCAATTAAAGCCTTATTGTAATATTCTACAGCTTTTTCATTTTCTCCCATTTTCTCGAAACATATTCCCAACATGGTATAAATTTCGGCTTTATCCTCTATTTCCGTTTCTAGCTCTTTGCAACATTCGGCTGCCTCACCGTAAAGCCCCATTTTCATCAAACAAAAGGCTTTATTTATGAGTATATCATTGCTCTTCCTCTTTTGCAAAACCTCATCCAACAGTTCAAGCGCTTCTTTATATTTCTTTACAGCTATTAGGCAAAGAGCTAAATTATTTTTTACTTCAATGTCGTCCTTTACAAATTTTTCAGCTTCCTTAAAACACTCGATGGCCTTTTTGTAATTTTTTTTCTTATATAAGCAATACCCCTTGTTAATCAGCAAATCCCCGTTTATAGGATCTATAGACAATCCCCTTTCACAGTAAACAAGAGCTTCATCATATTTACCCGATGCAGCAAGGCACAAAGCCAAATTGTTTATAGTTGTGAGGTCGTGCGGAAAACGCATTAATGACGATTTATATAAATCCACCGCTTTTTCGTATTCACCGGTTTTAGTAAGCACCAGAGCCAAATTGAGCTTCGCATTGTAGTCATCGGGTATTTTTTCCAAACAATCTAAAAAGCACTTTTTTGCTTCTTCCATAAGCCCCATTTCCATTAAACACAGCCCTTTTTTATTCTGAATCCTTACATAATCCTTACCTTCCGCTTTAGGTAATATTCCATCAAGAAGCTCAAGAGCCTCCTTATACTGACTTTTGTTAAATTTGCACAAAGCAAGCCCGTACACAGCTTTGATGTTTAAGATTGGATCGCCAAGTAATAACATATAATTCTCTTCTGCCTTATCAAATTCCAACAAATCTAAATACGTCCGCCCGATAAAGTACCGTATTTCTGGTAACTCTTCTAAAGAAATAGCTTTTTCAAAGAAATTTAGAGCTTCCCCAAAATCATTTTTTAAGTAACTAATTACTCCGCCCCAACACAGGAAATCCAATGCAGGATTTTGAATGAGTTTTTTACGAACAAATTCAAGAGCGGTATCGTATATATTTGCTTCACACAAAAACCTAAGATAAATATTCGGCCAGGATAGAAATCTCTTTTTTATTATCTTATAGAGCAGGAGTAATGCTTCTTTCCTGTTCATTAAACTGCCCCCCTTTCTTCGGTATTATAACATGGGTATCATAACATATTATTCTATTTTTTCTTTAATTTTCCTGCCGACTTCTTAAAGAGGAATGTAGTACCGACAGTAAAATTTACAAAATTCACCAGGACTCTCAAGTTTTATCTCTAGCAATTTGCAAATAAAAAAGGTGTGACTCGAGCCTCGAAACAAAAAATCCTTCCCGGGTTTGAGATATCGACAGGGACTGCTTTCCAATACATGAGGAACCGAACAACCCTCGCAAGCCCATTTTTCTTTTAAATCTTTTGGTTTCAACAAAACCTTTCCCAGTTCGCATCTGAATATAATTCTATTTTCATTTTCGATAAGCCGTAAAACCTTATACTCCTTCAAAAAAGGACAATGTCCGGTCATGGCAAACTCTTTACGCCTCCTTTTGCCTTATCATTACAAGTTTATGGGAGACGCAAGGGCATCGTGCAAGATTTTTATTTTTTAAAAAGAAAATCCGGAGGACAACCCCCGGATCATTTTTCGAGGACGTAGAGCAGCAGCTCTACTGCTTTTTCCATGTCATCAATTGACGCCATCTCCGATGGTGTATGAATATATCTCGTCGGGATAGAAAGGCAGCCGGACGGCACGCCGTCTTTAGTTAGATGTATCGCCCCTGTATCAGTCCCGCCCATTTCTAGTACTTCTAACTGATAAGGAATATTATTTTTTTCAGCGCTATCGATGAGCATCTCTTTTATTTTTGGATGGCAGATTACCGACCTATCCATTATTTTCACCGCCGGCCCCTTGCCGAGCTCTACTGCCATTTTTTCCGACTCGGGAGTATCACCGGTCTTTGTCACATCTACTGCTATGGCAAGATCAGGTCCAATCCCAAAAGCCGAAGTTTTCGCACCTCGCAAGCCTACCTTTTCTTGAACTGTAAAGACGAAATAAGTATCAAATCTTGGGGACTTAACGTTCTGCAAGACTTTTATAAGCACGGCACAACCGGCCCGATCATCTAGAGCTTTAGCCGTAACGTAATCACCGATTATATCGCAATTTCTGTAATATACCGCTTTATCACCAATACGAACCTTCTTTTGCGCTTCTTCTTTCGTCCTTGCGCCGATATCGATGAACATTTTGTTGAACTTCAAATCCTTAATATCGTCCATTTTTTCCATTCCAAAAACACCTACAGTCCCATTTTCGAAAACAACTCTTTCACCAATCAGGGTAAACGGCGAAATCCCTCCGATATTTGAAAACCTCAGAAACCCTTTATCGTCGATGTTCGTGACTATAACGCCGACCTCATCCATATGGGCGGCCAACATCAATTTTTCTCCCGCACCTTTTTTCCTCGCAATTATATTTCCGAGCACATCCATCCGGACTTCATCAGCATAATCCTTTATTTCGTCAAGTATAACCTCACGAATTTTATTTTCTTCGCCGGATGGACCAAAGGCTTCCGTTAGTTTCTTCACCAATTCTTTCATAAGTTTATATACCCCTTTCCTGAAAATCTTTGATAAGGGCGTCCACCAAGGCTATTGTATTTTGTATATCCCCAAGACTTGTCAAACTTGCCGGTGAATGTATATAACGGCATGGCACAGAAATAACTATGGTCGGTATTCCTTCTTTAGCAATGTGAATTTTTCCTCCATCCGTGCCTCCAAAAGCAGTTCTCCTCAACTGGCATTCTATTTTGTTTTGTTCTGCTACCTGAAGCACCCTATCTACAAGCCTTCTATCGGCTATAAAGGTTTTATCCATCAACGTAATGGCAGGCCCCCTGCCTACGGTTGTACTGTAACCTTCCTCCTTTGTGTCAGGGACGTCGGCTGCAAAAGTGCCTTCCAATACGATTGCGATATCAGGTTCTAAGGTATAAGCCGCCACTGTTGCCCCTCTTGCGCCTATCTCCTCTTGCACCGTAAAAGCACCGCATAAGGTCAAGTCATAATTTTTTTTAAGTATCTCAGTGATTATATAGCATCCTACTCTATCATCCAGTGCTTTGGCCTTTATCAGATCACCCATCACTTCATATTTTGAATCAAACACAGCATAATCACCTATTTTAACCACTTTTTCCGCATCTTCCTTGTCTTTTGCTCCAATATCAATATACAAATTCTTTGACTTTAACGCAATTTCTCTTTCCTTAGGCTCCTGTAAGTGAATGGCCTTGGCACCTATGACTCCTTTTACCTTATTAGGACCAATGACTACCGTTTTTGATACCAGAATCCTGTCATCTATTCCTCCAACTGTATCAAACTTAAGCCAGCCATTTTTACCGATAGACGTAATCATAAGGCCTACTTCATCCATATGCGCCGCAAGCATAACCTTAGGCTTTTTCCCCTTGCCGGGTTTTTCAAAAATAAGATTACCGAGTGCATCGGTTCTGAATTCAGCACAGTTTTCTATCTCTCGTTTTAGTATATTTCTCACTTCATGCTCAGCCCCGGAAACGCCGAAAGCTTCCGTCAATTCCTTCAATAACATCTTAACCCCTCCACAAAGTTTTCCTCCAACGACGAGATGAAAAGCGCCAGTAAGCGTCCGCTAAGTTTTATGTCCTCGAGACAGAGAGTTTCTACCGTCGTATGCATGTACCTCAGTGGAATTGAAATTAAAGCGGTGGGAATGCCTTCTTTAGTTATTTGCATGACCCACGCATCGGTACCAGTTGCCGATGGTTCGGGATTTACTTGATATGGTATCTTATAATCTTCAGCAATATTTTTCAATCTCTCATAAAGCTTGGGATGGATATTAGGTCCTAAGGCTATAGCCGGTCCTTTACCCAATTTTTGCGTCTCTTCTTCTGAAACATCAGCCATATTCCCGTGGCACACATCCACAGCCACACCTATATCGGGACATAAGTGGTAGGTACTCACCACTGCTCCTCTTAACCCAACCTCTTCCTGTACAGTCGCTACCGCATAAACTTCTGCGGAAAATTGAAGTTTATCAAGTTCCTGCAGACAATAGATTATAGCGGCAAGACCTGCTCTGTCATCCAAAGCGTTCCCGGCGAAGCATCCATTCAATAATTCTACGGGTTTCCTTTTAAAAGTTATCACGTCACCTATTCTGACCAATTGCCTTACCTTTTCCGCCGATAAGCCCGTATCTATAAACATATCTTCCGATTTAAGAGCTTTATTTCTCTCATCAGGTTCCTGGATGTGAGGCGGTTTGCTTCCGATTACCCCTAAAATTTTCTCCCTTCCGTGAATTATTACCTCCTGTGCAGGAAGAATTCGGTGGTCTATACCTCCTATATAAGAGAAACGAATAAACCCCCTTTCGTCAATCTGCTTTACCATCAAACCGATTTCATCCATATGCGCTGCCAGCATAATCTTTACTTTTGCATTTTCAGACCCTTTTCTTCCTATAACATTTCCAAGTTTATCCACTCTTACATCGTCGCAATGCCTTTTGAATATTTCTACTAAACAATTATTAGTTTTTACTTCAGAACCAGAAGGCATTTCTGCTGACAACAGTTCCATGAGCGTTTCTTTCAATTCCAAATTCAACCCCTCCCTTCAAATCTATTATTTCTACAATTCTCTCCCCTTTTCCTTCATTTGGGATAAAATAAAATAATTGAATTAAAATTTGGTCAAAAAAATTTTTAACGCAAACATATTGACGAAAATCCAATTTTATTGTATACTTAAAATTGCGTTCAGCGAAAGGGCCCATAGCTCAACCGGTCAGAGCAACCGGCTCATAACCGGTCGGTTCTAGGTTCGAGTCCTAGTGGGCCCACCAATTTTTGCCGACGTAGCTCAATTGGCAGAGCGGCTGATTTGTAATCAGCAGGTTGCGGGTTCGAGTCCCATCGTCGGCTCCATAAAACGTGGAGAGATTCCCGAGCTGGCCAAAGGGGGCAGACTGTAAATCTGCTGGCGCACGCCTTCGGTGGTTCGAATCCACCTCTCTCCACCATAGCTTAATGTGGGCCATTAGCTCAGCTGGTAGAGCACCTGACTCTTAATCAGGGTGTCGTGGGTTCGAAGCCTACATGGCCCACCATTTGAATATCAAGGCTTCCGAGGTTTTGGGAAGTACCTCGAAGCCTCTATTTTTGCCCTAAAGTACTGCAATTTTACTGCAATTCGCCTTGCGTTGTAGCAGGGCCTTTTTTATTGCCTAAAAGCCCATTAAGTGACTTCGCCGCCGCTTCCTGCAAGCTGGGTATTAAGTGACTGTATAGGTCAAGGGTCATCGTTATACTGCTATGGCCTAATCTTTCCTGCACTATTTTGGGATGAACGCCACGGGCAAGTAAAAGGGTTGCATGGGTATGGCGTAAGTCGTGCAGTCTAACTTTTGGCAAGCCTGCCTTCTCCAAAAGCCGCTGGAAGTGCCTCGTAAAACTTCGGGGGTCTAAAGGGCTTCCATCTTCCTTGCAAAATACAAGGTTGTTGTCGTTATACGCTTTCCCCATTATTAACTTTTCTTGCAACTGCCGTTTTCTGTGAGCTTTAAGCTCTTTCACGGCGTCATCGGTAAGGTATATGCTCCTCCTTCCACTCTTGCTTTTGGTCGTTTCCTCCAGAGAGAGGCCGTCTTTGAGGGCCAATAATTGCCTTTTCACGGTTATTATTCCTTTCTCCAGGTCTACGCAATCCCAACAAAGGCCTAAAAGCTCTCCACGCCTTAAGCCGGTGGTGACTGCAAGGACATAGGCCGCAAAAAGCCGGTCATCTCTAGCAACATCGAAGAATCTCTGTAGTTCTTCCTCGGTTAAGGGCCTCATTTGCTTGTTTTGTATGGTCGGCGGATTTGTAGAATCGGCCACGTTCCGGGCAACAAGGCCCTCTTTAACTGCCTGCTGTAAGGCCTGGCGTATAACTGCATGAAAGTAACGTACCATTCGAGTGGATAAGCCGCCTTTGCCGTCTGTTCTGCCGCTTTCCAGCTTCTCGTTGTAGAAGGATTGAATCATATAGGGTTGCAACTTCGCCAGAGGAATGTTCCCTAAAGCCGGTTTTATGTGGACATTGATTAACATTTCATAGCTTTCGTAAGTGCTTGGTTTTAGCTGGCCCTTTTTGTAGTTCACAAGCCACTTATCCAGCCACTCGCCAAAGGTCATCTCGGAAGGCTCGATATAGACGCCTTGGTTAATATCCTGCAATATCTTTGCCAGCTTGTCGGCCACTTCTTTCCGGGTCTTCCCATAAACAGTTTTTCGTTTCAGCTTGCCGGTTTTGGGGTCATAACCGATACTTACTTGGCCTGCCCATGTTCCGTCAGGACGCCTGTATATAGTTCCTTCGCCATTTCCACGCCTTTTGCCCATTTATCGCCCACCTCTGAATGCGAGCAATTCTTCATAATCCGCCAGGACACGGTTTAACTTTGCAATTAGCGTGTCTCTATCGATTTCTTGCCCAATATACCGTTTTACGTTCTCGGGTTTGTCTACCGAAAAGCTCATGGATATTTCGTCTCCAGGGGTTAAAAACGGCTTTATTCCACGCTTTTTTATCTCTGTTATCAGTTCTATAACCTTTCCATCGTTATCATCGACAAGGAATTTGCACATTGCGGTTTACGCCTCCTTTATCTTTAGTTCTTCTTCTAACCATTTAGCTGAAAAGCCAATGTGTTCTTTGTACCATTCAACCAATTCCTTCGCTTTCGGGTCGCCTTTCCTTATAAGGCCCAAAATAGTTTCATAAATGCCGAAAGTGATGGGAATGTATAGGTCTTTGGGTATAGGAAGGGTTTTGTAAGGGGTTTGGGCAGTCATTTTTTTATCCCTCCTTTGTTTATTTTAGTTTAATTTGGTTCACTCTAGTTACAGTATATTACACTTCATTACACTAGTCAAGTGTTTTTGCATGTTTTGAAAAACATTGCAACCTATGGTAATATAGTGTTAAGCATTCCCTTGGAGGTGAAAGCAGTGGAAAACTATTACACGCCGCAAGAAGTAGCCGAAAAGTTAAAGTTAAACATAAGGACTGTTTATAAGTGGATTAAAGAAGGCCGAATAAAAGCCGTTAAAATCGGCGATTTATGGCGTATTCCCGAATCGGAAATAAACCGTATTCTCAACATAGATTAGCCACCAGCTAGGTGGTTTTATTTTTTGAATCGTAAAGCCTCGTGCCTTTAACGCAAGGCCCTATATTCAACGAGTCCAATTTTGGGCCTGTTACTATGGCCTCGAGTTTCCCGATGGCGTTATTTTCTCTCTCATTTCTCTATCGTTTTTGGGGTATTCTCTGCAAATTCTTGCAGTCCAATAAGCGACTGCAATTTCTTGCAGAGGAATTCAATTCCGGTCACAACCCTAAACGATGAGCCAATAACACGAGTATTTCAGCCTGCAAGCGGTAGAAGTTCCGTTCGCAGATATTGAGTTCGTCAGCCACTCTCCACGGTGGCAGTTCATTAAAGAAGTGCAGTTCTACGAGCTTCCGCCTTTCTTCGTCAAGGTATGCCAATAAATCTTCTACCGCTTCAACGTAAAATTTAACCTGTCTCCAGCGTTCTTCAAGCCTGAGTAACCGGAAAGCCTGATTGGCCGTCCTGTCGCCTATTGCCTTTACCCTCACTTCTTTAGGCCACGAGGAAGGAATATCCCCAGCCACTTCCTTGCGTTCTTCCTCAAGGATGGCAAGTTCTTTCTTCATAAGGGGATACTGCCTTAACACGTCCTTACAGAATCGCCTCACATGGGTAGGTATCAATACGCTTCACCTCGAGAAAAAGAATTTCAGCATTAACATTGCTCCCATTGCCGACAAAGCCCAGCTTAAGGGGTAAAGTATGTGGTATAACTCCACAAGAAGGCCCTCCTTTCGTTAATCTTCAATCCCTTAAGGACGTGATTTCAACGCACTCCCCCAGTCTCCTCAATTTTGAGGAGATTCCCCAGATTTGAGGAAGGGGTAGTCAATTCAACCGCTCCTTAATTTCTTTAAGTTTTCACTAGATAGGCTATCTAGTAACATTCCCAAAATGCTTATATCTCCTGCCTTTACAATTCATGTAATGCAATTTTAATGCAATTACCAGCCTTTTGGTTTTGGTAAAATCCTTTTATTGCCAAATCTTTCAGCATACCAGCAAGCCAAAGCGGTAGCTAATACCAGGTCATCGTGGATACCTTCACGCCAGGCCTCGTAACTGTCATGGGCCGTCTTAAGGTTAATCTTGACTTTGAAATTTAAAAGCTCCTGGACTAATATTTGAGCTTCTTTCAGCTCTGCTGCCACCTTAAGCCTTCCGGTCTGAAATAATACCTGCAAATTGGACACTAGGTCACGCTTCGGCACTTTATAGCCTCCCGAGTCTATCGTTACCTCGTTCCCGGCGGTTATAGTTACCGCTACGGGCCATAAGCCTGCCCTTCTAAACATATCAACTACAGGGCCTCCAACTCCTGTTTTGTCAACTACTAAGGCCGTTTTTCTAATTAGCTGTGGCGTATTGAGCATTCTCTTTACTAATTCCACTATTTCAGGATATGGCATCCCGAGATTTGGCCTCTCAATGTGCCTTATGTGATATTCCGCCGGTTTATCTTCATACATAAAGTCTTTGCGTTCCACCACCACTATGGCGGTATAGTCCTGGGCTTGTCCTAAGTCAAGGCCCAAAAAGTATTTATACATCCTCGCCACCTCCAAATAAGGGTTTTACACTATCATCTAAAGCCTTCATTACTTGTTCGTAAGTGAAAACGTTATCCTCAGTTTCTACGAATTCGCAAAGGTATTCTTGCCTAAACCACCAATCGCCCATTGCCTGGCGTTCTTCCTCGAGGAATTCTCTGCTTATCCTCGGGCAGTCATAGGCGGTTATCTTAATTCGCTCCCATGTGTCGCCGCCTTCCGCCCACTCCTTGAAGAAATGGCCTCGCTTTCCGAAAGGGGTTGACATTAAGATTAACCGGCCATTGCTAACCGCTAACATGGGCCTTATCGCAAAATATAAGTCATCTGATACTCTAGCCGCCTCGTCTTCGATGATTAGGCTTGCTCCCGAAAAGCCTCTTATCGTGCCTTCGCTACTGGGAAGGCTTACAATACGGCTTTTGTTTTTCATTACAAGCGATAATTTGTTATCCTCCAATAATTCGGGTTGCATTTCCGGCGGTAGTTCTCTTAAAAACTCCTGCACCTTGCGAAAAAGCTCGCTAGATTGACGTAAGGAGGGGCTTACAAGAAGGATAAGGCTTTTAGGGTAGAATAAAGCTCTATGCAGGGCCAATATTGCCGTTGTCGTGCTTTTGCCGCTCTGTCTGCTGCAACAAAGCAGTAGCCTTCTGCCGCTCCAGCGTAAAACTTTTTCTTGCCACGGGTCAGGGTAGAAGTTAAGGGCCTCTTTTGCGAACAATACGGGGTCTAACGCAAAGGCTAAATCAAGAGCCAGCAATGTTTTCTACCTCCTTGAGGGCCTCTGCCAGCTTTATTCTTGCCTCCGGGTAAGGCTCGAGGGCCTTAAGGATGACAGCCCTTATCTCGAGCCATTGCGGCGATATGGTGATGTTTATAGTGCCTTCCTGGGCAAGCTCGCCTTGAAGTTTCGCCAGCAGCTCGAGACATCCCCGGGCCTCTTTTATTCCTTCTAATGCTGTTTTCAGCTTTCCTGCTTTTTCTGCTTTCTCAAGGATACGCAATGCTCTGTCTCGTAAGTCGGTAATTTGCTCAAGCAAAGTGCTTGCTTGGGCGACTTCCTGGGCCTCATGGGATTTTATCAACTCCGCTGGCAAGTGTTTTTCCTTGTGTCTATATAGAGCCGTAAAATTTACCGAAAAATGTTTCGCTATGTTTCGTAATGACTCACCTTTAACCAGCATTTCGTTTATTTCCTCTTTTTTGGGATGTTCGCAAATAGTGCATTTTCTAGGCATTGTCTCACCACCTTTATAAAAGATAGGGTGGCGATACCCCGAAGGGTATCCCTCCGGGTATCGCCATAGTCGCTATATTACATCTGACGGTTTCACTTGTAACATCTCCGATATACGCCTAATTTCGACTACACCGTTGTTATTGACGTAGACAATATTGGGGTCTGCTCCGTAAGCATTGACTTTAGCCAAATCCTTTTCAATCTGCTGATATTCTGGGTCTGCCTTCCAGGGCTGATAGGTGAAGTATCTCTGTTTCGCTTCCTGCTGGATTCTATCCGCCAAATCGTTCATGTTCCGTTTTCTCAGTTCTGCCGTTAGCAAATCAAGCTCATCTATACTGCTAATTACGCCTGTGCTTATATATTGCTGTGCTTTTTCCGAAAGTTCGTTACTGTTCATGGCCTCTAACCTTGCTTTTGTGCGTTGAAAGGCTAGCAATTGAGCCATCGAATCGCCTACAGGGTTTTGGGTATACTTTGCTTCAATTTTTGCGAGCTTCTCCTTTAACTCTCCTTTTAGACTGTCAAAAAAAGCCTTAACTTCTTTCTGCAGGCTTTCAATAGCCTTCTGTTGTTGGTCTTTGATGTGTTTGTCTGTATAATCTCCGCTCGCTACTAATCTTGCAATCGCTTTCTTCCTAATTTCTGCCTCCCTGATAATGCTGTTGCTAAATTCAAAAATCCTGTTCTCAATCGCCATAATTTCAACCTCCTATTTTAGTTTTTTTAATTCCCAAATTTCGATGAATTTCTGTTGAACGGCGGGTCTCTCATTTCCACCACCTCGCTACACTGCATTATTTTTGCAGTATGCAAGACTCGAGTGCCTGAAAATTTGAGCCTTGCCATATGCCACTAGACATTTAATCTAGTGGCTGGTTTTGAAAGCGGAAATGACGAGGTTTTTCGGTGGGTTACTGCAATGGTACTGCAATTAGGCAAAACAAAAACCCCGGCCAAATGCCAGGGTTATGGAGGTGACTCGATTGAATTATTCCCATTCAATTTTACCACAAACCGACAGCCTTTTCAAATTATTGAACCGGCTTGAAAGCGTCCGGCAGACAGGCCCAAACAAATGGGTTGCACGTTGTCCGGCACATCCAGACCGCAGTCCTTCGCTTTCGATAAGACTGAACGGCGATAGAATTCTGGTTTACTGCTTTGCCGGTTGCCCAGCAAACCGAATTGTTGAGGCCGTCGGTATGACGGTTAGTGACCTTTTTCTTGATTCGCCAAAGAAGGCAAAGAAAAAAGAAAGGGCCACCTTAAAGACGCTAGCGGCCCAAATTCTTGAAAAGGCCCTTGTGAAAGAGTTAGAAAACGAGCTACTCGAGGAAATAAAACTTATCGAGCGACTACTTTGGAGGTATAACGGCTGGCGAGTAATAATGGACGACGGCAAGCACGCCGACGACCTACCTGGCTAGCCCACCGGCTAAACTACCTCGAGTATCTTTGGCAGGAACTAACAAAAAGCGAAAAAACTTACGAAGTCGTTGAAGCAGTAAAGGAGGCTCTGTGATATGAACATCGGCGATGAAATTTTAACAGCCCTCCAAAACCTGTCGGAGAAAGAAAAAGCGATAGTGGCTGAGGCGCTCGGTTTGGCAAAAAAGGAACGTGAAACGCAAGCCCAACAAATCGCCAACCTTGCTTTAGCGGCTGGAGTTGAGTTATTCCATGACCCACAAGGCAAGGCTTATGCCACTATACCAATCAACGGCCATAAGGAAACGTGGCCCATAACCTCTAGAGGAAGTGGGCCTTTCCGGAGTTGGCTTAGGCGGTTATTCTTCGAGAAATACAGGAGGCCGCCAGGAAACCAGACATTACAGGACGCCATCGGCGTACTGGAAGCAAAGGCACAATTCGATGGCCCGGAATACGCCGTCAATATTAGAATAGCACAAAACGCTGGAAAAGTATACATTGACTTAGCAAATGAAAATTGGCAAATAGTGGAAATAACCCCTGGCTATGGCTGGCGTATAATTGAGGCCCACGAGTGCCCTGTAAAGTTTATAAGGCCCAAAGGTATGTTACCATTGCCAGAACCAAAAAGCGGCGGCACAATGGACGACTTGAGGCGTTTTTTGAACATCGTAAGCGATGACGATTTCAAATTAATCGTTGCATGGCTTTTAGCGGCTTTGCGACCCCAAGGCCCATATCCCATCTTAATGCTTGAAGGCGAGCAAGGAACAGGCAAGACCACGGCGGCGAGAGTTTTACGTTCGCTCATAGACCCGAATGTCTCGCCGGTGCGAACCCCACCCAAAGATGAAAGAGACCTAGCAATTAACGCCACAAACAATTGGGTGGTCTGTTATGACAATCTCAGTGGCATACCTATATGGCTTAGTGACGCTCTCTGCCGTCTATCCACGGGGGGAGGCTTCAGTACTCGCCAGCTATTCACGGATGATGAAGAGGTAATTCTGGAGGCCTGCAGGCCCATTATCCTTACCGGCATAGATGAAATCGTGACCAGACACGACTTACTAGACCGATGCATTATAGTGAACTTACAACCCATCCCCGAGGAACACCGAAAAGATGAAGCGACCTTCTGGCAAGAATTCGAGAGGGCGAGGCCCGGTATTTTGGGAGCATTGCTAGTAATAGTATCGCTGGGGCTGGAAAACTTCGACCGAGTAAAACTTGACCGGCTACCCAGGATGGCGGATTTCGCTAAGTGGATTGTTGCCTGCGAAGCAAGTGATGTGTTATGGGAAAGAGGCGGCTTTATGGCTGCATATACGGAGAATCGAACCGAAGCTGTAGAATCTGCCCTAGAAAACGATGTCCTGGCGACCGCAATTAGAATCTTGCTTGAAGAACGCAACGATTGGGAAGGCACGGCACAGGAACTACTCGAAGCCCTGGCGGTTTACGTGGACGACAACACAAAACGAACGAGAGCCTGGCCCTCTAGTCCGAGGAGCTTAAGTAGTAGATTAAGGCGAATGGCAACCTTTTTACGGCAGAGTGGAATAGCAATTGAATTTTATAGAGAAGCACATACAGGTAGGAGATTAATTAGACTTAAAAAGAAAACTATCGTCACCACCGTCACCACCGTCACCCAAAACCCTGGAGGCTTTGAAAATACTAGCTTTGAGATGGTGACGCAAATGGTGACGCAAAATCGAGACGGTGACGCAAATGGTGATGATGGTGACGATAGCGAAAAATTTGCGTCACCCTCGGGAGCTTTGAAAATACTGCATGGTGACGATGGTGACGATGGTGACGCAAAAAATCATTTTGAGTCTAAAATCGTGGAGGGCGAGCTATGACCCTCGAGGAATTCATTTTGAATCTCATCCAGAGCGGCGTTACCTTTCTAGCGACCGGTGATAAATTAAAATACCGTGGCCCTGCAGAAGTCCTTACTCCTGGCGTCCTAAAAACCATGTCAGAGCACAAGCAAGAGATAATCGAATGGCTTGCCAATCCCACGATAACCGTCACGACTGGAGGGAAGAAAGCGAAATTATACCGCCAAAGGCCGGAATGCCAGAAAACCGGTTACTGCTTGAGGTTTACTAACGATTGCGACCTGTTTCCACTTACATGGCTTAAGGGATGGTGCAGAGAAAGAACTTGATTCTTTGTCTTGTGCCGCCAATTCAAGCCATTTGAAGAATGCGTCTTTAGGGACAACTATTCGCCGCCCAAGCCGTATCGCTGGAAAATCTTTCCTTTTAGTAAGTTCGTACGCTTTCGCAACGTTAATATTTAGGAGCTCGGCCACCTCTCGCACGTTGTAGGTAATCTTTTTTTCCATTTTGATTCCTCCTTGTTTCATCTGTTTGATTCTGGTATAATTTTATTGTTTCGATAGTTCTTATAAGAAAGGATGAGACATAAAATGAAATTCCGAAATGAGGACGAGCTTAAAAGTTACGTAGCAAAAAGACTTAAAAAGAAAGAAATCAACGACAAAGTATGGCAAAAACTAAAAGAAGAAGGATACGTAGAAGAAGTTTTGCTTGACTACGAAGATTCTCTCCTGTATTTACTCAAGAGATACAAACAGGAAGAAAAATTCTATAACGAAGCCTTCAAAGACGGGGCCGAGACTGCCGTCAACGTCTATAGTGCTCGTAAGCTGTTCCCGCCACCCAAGAATACGGAAGGGCAATCCGCTATAACTGAAGAAGATATAGCCCTTTCAAAAGTAATAGCTTACAAACTTAGTCAATTGCCGCTTGTAAAACAATTCCGCCGCCAGGAATTAAAAAACAGGCTATTATCCCTTGATGAAATGGAAGAATGGATAAAAGAGACTGCCAAAAGAGACGGCCAGCCTACTCTTTATGCCAAAAAACCTATCGAAAGGATAGAATTTATCGGCAACGAAATAAAACCGGTTTTAAAACAAGAGGATAAATACATCGTTGAAGGCCCTATTCTCCTGGCGTTCCCTTCTAAAACCGGATGGGTTGAGCATATTCCCATTAACGTTAACGGAGTTTTGGGCCGTCTGAAGAAAATAGCCGAGAGAATAACCAAAGTTTACTGCCCTATATGGTCAGAGGCTCAAGCGGTAGGATTCATCCTAACAGGCAAACCGCCTATTATCCCTAAACTGCAATATTCCCTTTCGTTGACTTCATCGGAAGGGCTTTGCTGGGTAACGCTTAAATTCGACGCTCGAATAACGCCGCAAAAGCTGGCTAAAGAGTATACGAAAATCCGCAAAAAAATTCTTGGCAACCACCACATTGTGCCGTTGACGCAAAAGCATTTAAAACTAGCCGAGTTTGTAAGCGAAAACAAAGAAGGCTTAACATGGAGAAAGTTAATGCGAAAATGGAATGAGGCATTTCCTCAATGGGCTTACACCAATTACCGGCTTTTCTGTAGAGACGCTAACGCCGCTATCGATAGAATTTTGGACAGTAAGATTGATTATAACTCGCTCTTTAGATAACTAAAAAAAGTAAGGGTATTCCTTCTAGGAATACCCTTACTTGCCTGGCGGCTTGCAGTACTGCAAAAGGTACTGCATTTACGATAAAAATACATCAAAAAAGGTTAAAAAAGAATGAGTGTCACCAGCGGCAGAAGTAGCGTAAAACCATACTGGATTAAACTTCCTTAAATTCGTTAATATTAGGCTAAATCATCACTTTAGGACTCTTAATCAGGGTGTCGTGGGTTCGAAGCCTACATGGCCCACCATTTTTTTATGTACAAGGGTTTGCGGTTTGGGAAATTTATCCAACTACTTAAAAGTCAATTGCTCGCAACACACGCTCTCGCCGAGCTTTTATTACAATTTTATCTTTTTATAAAAAAAGCTTTTTATGCTTACAAAACCGTATTTTTGCGGCATGATAATCTGTTCCGTATTGCCGACAAAGAGTACGCCATCATCGGCCAACGAATTATAAAATTTTCTGTAGAGCCTGTCTTTAGCCTCCTCTGTGAAATATATCATCACGTTCCTGCATAAAATAAGATGGCAATTTTCAGGAAATTCATCTTCTAGCAGGTTCAGGTTTTTGAATTTTACCTTCCTTTTTATTTCATCATTTATCGCATACAAACCTTCTTTAATAGTAAAATATCTTCTCCTTAGATCTTCCGGTACATTCACCAAGCTTTTTTCCGAATACACTCCCAAACGGGCCGCTTCCAGCGCCTCATCATCTATATCGGTGGCGAGGATTTCCACCCTGTCGTAATTAATTTTTTCGAAGAGCAAGGCCAGAGAATAAGCTTCTTCTCCGGAAGCGCACGCCGAACTCCACACCTTCAAGGCCTTCTTGCTCGATATAAGGTACGGCAAGATTTCCTTTTCCAGCACCTGCCACTGTACGGGATTTCGAAAAAATTCCGACACGTTTATGGTTATGTAATTCAAAAATTCCTGCAGGTGCTTCTTGCTTTGCTTTAAAAGCCTGAAATAGCTTATTAAGTCTGGCATGTTATTTCTTTTCATAAGAGATTCTATGCGCCTTCTCATCTGCTTTTCTTTATACAAGGAAAGGTCAATATTTGTCAATCTTTTAACGTTGATGATAAATTCCTGGTAGACGTCCAACAGCAAAACCCCCTACCACTCGAACTCATGCTATATTATATCGTACTCAACCGCAAATTTGAAAAAAAAAGTCCATGATACACGATTTCGTGTATCATGGGGGCTAATGTAAAGGGGGTCTTCATTCAATAATATAACCCAAAACAAAAATATTTATACAAAAACGGAAAAAATGCGCGACCTTCCGTCCACGCATTTTTTCCGTTACAGAAAACCGTATTCAAAGGGTTTTCTTCCAAAAACCAACCTATCCCCTTCCCTTTTGTTAAATTTAAAAGTTAACCACCTTTACAGGTTTTTCGAATACTCCCCTTTTAACTTCGGAAGCAGTCATATGCTTAGCCTTGAATTTTTCCGCAATGTAGTTGCAAGCATCCCACGGATTAACCTTTTCCCCGCACGTAAAAACGTCTACCGCAGCATATCCTAACTCCGGCCACGTATGGACCGTAAGGTGTGATTCCGAAATCACAACTACACCGCTTACGCCCTGCGGACTGAACTTATGAAATGCAACTTCTCTTACTTCAGCTCCTGCTTCAAGTGCAGCCTTCACCATGATTTCTTCGATTAGATCCCTGTCGTTCAATACATTTTCATCACAGTCATAAATTTCTGCTAAGATGTGCCGCCCCAAAGCCTTCATTTCACTATCACAGCCCCCTTCGTTTTAAAATTAATCAATCAAAATAAATTGTAGCAGATTATAGGAGAATGTCAATAGATTTAAGAAAAATTCACGAAAAATTCCTTTTGTTCTCTGTTTCAGCTGAATTTTATATTGATACCTCTGAATTTTAACCAATTATACGTTCTTCCTTCGATTATCAACGGCCTCTTTCTTAACTCCGATAAATTTCGGGCTCCTACCATAGCCATTGTATATATGAGCTCTCTTTCGACGCGCTCGAGATATTTTTTCAGTGCCAACGGGCCACCTTTAATCAATCTATTTAGGACTGCCCCGGCAAAACCTGCGGCTTTAGCCCCCAAAGCCAGCGCTTTTGCTGCATCAAGCCCGGTTTTCAGTCCCCCAGATGCTATTATATCTACCCTGTCTCCCACCTCGCTCAAGACCTCAATTAAGCTTACAGGAGTGGGTATACCCCACCCCTCCAACACCGGTACTGCATTTTTTTTATTTCTCATATTCTCAATAGCAATAAAGTCGGTGCCCCCCGCTCCCCCGATATCTATTATTTTTACACCGCAATCTGCAAGTATTTTTGCTTCTTCTTTTGCGATGCCAAATCCCACTTCTTTTACAATAACTGGTACTTTTACTTCACTTGCTATTTTGCTTATTTTCTCTATGGTCCCTTTAAATTTTTTTCTGCCCTCTGCCATTACTATCTCCTGAGGAGTATTTAAATGAATTTGTACAGCATCCGCTTTAATCATGTCCACCACTTCTAGAACTTCCTCGGTCGAAGCATCGGCCCCTATGTTTGCAAAAATTATACCATCTGGATTTACTTCTCTAACAACTTTGAAACTTTTTTGTGCTGCCTTATTTCTCAATGCAATTCTCTGCGAACCAACGGCCATAGCAATGCCTAATTCTCGAGCAATTTTTGCTAATTCCCTATTTATTGTAAAGGCTAGAGGAAATCCACCAGTTATAGCGTTAATAATTATTGGCTTTTTAAGTTTTAACTCTTGGAGCCGAGTAGAAATATCTATTTCTTCTAGATTAACTTCTGACAGGCAATTGTGAAGTAGCGTAATATCTGAAAAAACATCCCTCATTAATCGCTCTTCTAGTATCAAGCTGTATTTAATGTGCTCCCTTTTCCTTCGAGCTCTATTTTCCATCAAAATCCTCCTAAAAGAGCAATACTTTCCCTCATTTTTTGAATTGTTCTTTTAGAATATCGCCAACTACATCACCTATTGTAACCTTAAAATCGTCTTTGGTCTCATAAATCTTTTCTTCTTTCTTCGTGTCTTTTTTCGCCGTTTTTTCCTCTTCAAGTGCCTGTTTTATGCTGAGGCTTATCTTCTTCTCCTTTGCATCAATATTTAGGATTTTTGCCTTCACCGTTTGCCCTTCCTTTAAAACTTCCTTTGGAGTAGCCACGCGTTTGTCGGAAATCTGCGAGACATGTACAAGCCCTTCAATTCCCGGTTCCAGCTCAACGAAAGCTCCGAAATTTGTGAGTTTCACTATCTTTCCTTCGATTATTTGTCCGACCTTATACTTTTTATCTACTTCCTGCCACGGGCTTTGGCTTAATTGTTTTAATCCCAACGATATGCGTTTTTGCTCTTTATCTACCTTTAACACCTTCACATTCAATTCCTGATTTTCGCTCAAAATTTCGGAAGGATGATTTATCCGGCGCCAAGACATGTCGGAAATGTGCAAGAGTCCATCAAAGCCGCCTATATCCACAAATGCGCCGAAATCGGTTACTTTTTTAACCACACCTTTTATGACTTGTCCTTCTTTAACTTTATCCCATATTTTTTCTTTTGCTTTTTCTTTTTCTTCTTCAAGGAATAATCTATGTGAAAGCACGATCTTTTTCTTCTCCTTGTCCATTTCGAGGATTTTTAGGTTCATTTCTTTTCCTACCAAAGACGCCAGGTCCTTTATGTATTTCAGATCAGCATGAGACGCAGGAACAAACCCCCTTAAGCCCTCCACATTGACCAAAAGGCCCCCTTTTACATTTTCCACCACTTTACCTTTAACCGTTCCATTTTCTTTGTATATATCTTCCAGTTTTTGCCAACCTTCTATTATGTCGGCTCTTTTTTTGGAAAGAATTAGTTCGCCATTTTTATCCTCAAGCTTTAATATAAAAACCTTAATTTTTTCTCCCTCTTTCACAACATCGGAAGGCGATGTAAACGGAACATACGACAATTCTTTCAATGGTATTACCCCATCAGATTTATACCCTATATTTACCAGAACTTCTTTCTCAGTCACTTTTTCTACAACGCCTTCCACTATTTGCCCTTCGGCGAAGTCCGACTTTTTTGATATTTGTTCCATTTTGGCTACAACCTCCTTTATAATCCAATCAGGTGTGGATGCACCCGCAGTAATACCTACTCTCTTCGCTTTCGAAAACCATTCTGATTTAATTTCGTCCGCTGTTTCGATGTGATATACCCTGGCTCCTGCATCTTTGCAAACTTGAGCTAATTTTTTTGTATTTGAACTATTTTTCCCGCCAATCACCAGCATTACATCTACTATTTCTGCAACTTTTTTTGCCGCTTCCTGCCTTTGCTGAGTGGCATTACAGCGGGTATTGTAGAAAAATGCTATATCCAATTTTTCTTTTAATATCTCCATTATTTTATTTACATTTTCTTCGGTTTGGGTCGTCTGAACAACAACCCCCACTTTTTTATCCGTGTAAAATTCTCTCGCATCTTCTTCATTTTCTATAACAGCGGCATCAACCCCGCACCATCCCTTTATGCCCTTAACTTCAGGATGGTTAGGATCGCCGATTATCACAACAAAATATCCTTTCTCAGATAAATCCCTGGCCAGTTTGTGAACCCGTTTTACAAAAGGGCAAGTGGCATCGATAACGTTTAATCCTTTTTTCCTAGCCTGGTCTATTACATCTGGAGGTACACCGTGCGTGCGAATTACCAGATTTCCATCTTTGACATCGTCAAGTTCTACCGCTTTTATTCCCTGTTTCTCATATAGTTCCACCACTTGTCTGTTATGTACAATAGGACCTAACGTATAAGTTTTTTCACCATTTTTAATTAAATTATCCAATAATTTTATTGCATTCTTTACTCCAAAGCAAAACCCTGCGTGCTCTGCCAAAATTATTTGCATATATCCCACTTCCTCAAGTTTGGTCTATTTTAGCATTTTTGAAACTTCCTCAAAAATTGCCTTGCTCAAATTAGACAAATCCCTAGAACTCAATTTTTCTTTTTCATCAAGGGTTAGTTTAAATGGTTTGCCTATCTTCACAAAAATGGGACTAAAAAATTTATACTGACCTTTTATGGCAATTGGCACTAAAGCAACATCCTTAACCTTCGTTGCTAACAAACCAATTCCCGGTTCCGGTTCCTTTAAAATTCCATCTTTGCTGCGCGTACCTTCCGGGAATATACCTAGAACTTTTTCCCCTTCTAAAACTTCTAATGCTCTTTTTATAGCTTTCCTATCAGGCGCACCCCGGTTCACAGGAAAGGCATTTAAACTCTTTAAAATAAATCCAAAAACGGGAATCTCAAAAAGCTCTTTCTTTGCCATAAAAAAAATCGGCCTTTTCAATACACATCCAACAACAACCGGATCCCACCAGCTTTTATGATTTGAATATACTATTACAGCTCCCTCTTCCGGGAAATTTTCTAAACCTTCTACCTGGATCCTAAATAGCACTTTTATCAAAATGGAACATATGAATTTAGCCAGATTATAAAGCATTTTCATCCCTCTTTATATAGTCCAATATTTCGTTTACCACTTCTTCGGGAGTCTTATGTGAGGTATCTATGATTACAGCATCTTCTGCCACCTTAAGGGGCGAACATTCCCTCTCCGTGTCCTGTTTATCTCTTTGAGCTAACTCTTTTTCAACTTTATCCAAATCCCTTTTTATGCCTTTGCTGAGCATTTCCTCATATCTTCTTTTTGCCCTAATCTTTATATCTGCGGTTAAATAAAATTTATATTTTGCATTAGGCAAAACGGTCGTACCTATATCCCTTCCATCCATTACAACTCCGTAATTTTTTGCCATCTGCCTTTGGATCTCTACCAACCTTTGCCGCACCTGCGGGATACTCGCTACTGTTGAAACTTTTTCGTCGACGTAAGGATTCCTTATTTCTTCCGTTACATCCCTACCATCGAGATATACACGGCCATTTATTATTTCTATTGTACTTTCCTCTGCTATTTTTATTATTCCTTGTTTGCTAAAATTACCCCTTTCCAGCGCTTTCAACGTTATAGCTCTATACATAGCACCGGTGTCTACATAAACTAGATTGAGTTTTTCTGCAATCATTTTAGCCACAGTACTTTTTCCCGCACCTGCCGGTCCGTCGATGGCCACACTGTACACTTTTTCCAAGTTGCCATTACTGCTGACTCTCAAGAGGCTCATCTCCTTAAGATAAAGCTGCACTTTTCCCGGCCAGATATCCCGTTGAAAAAGCTGCTTGAAGATTGTATCCCCCGGTGAGGCCATCTACGTCAATGACTTCTCCTGCAAAATATAGGCCTTTTATTATCTTTGATTCCATAGTGCGCGAATCGATTTCCTTTACAGAAACGCCTCCGCTCGTGACTATAGCCTCTTCTTCCATACACCCAATGACTGTAAGTTTTAAATCAGAAAGATTCTTTAGTATTTTGTTCCTTTCTTCACGCGTCAATTGATTAACCGATTTTTCAGGCTCTATATTGCAGATATCTATAAAAATCGGTATAAGCCGCTTGGGCAAAAGGTCGGCTAAGGCATTCTTTAATTGTTTTCTAGAGTACTTCTCAAAGTCTCTTTTCAATCGCCTTTCCAACATTTCTCCATTTAAAGCAGGTTTTAAATTTAAAGATAACGTTACCCCTTCTTCTATATGTTCAATTACGCTTCTACTTATTGTAAGGATTATCGGGCCTGAAACACCATAATGAGTGAAAAGCATCTCTCCAAATTGTGAGGCAAGCTTCCTTCCCATGCTGTAAGCAGTAACTTCCACATTTTTTAAGGTCAACCCCTGAAGGCCTTTCACCCATTCTTCTTTTGTAATGAGGGGCACCAGCGACGGACGGGGCTGTACGATGGTATGTCCGAGCTTTTTCGCAATTTCATATCCATCGCCCGTAGAGCCGGTTGAAGGATAGGATTTTCCTCCCGTTGCAACTATAACCTTATCACACGGAAAAAACTCTTCTTTATCATAAAAAATCAATCCCTTTACAGTTTTACCTTCAGCGATAACCTCTTTTACTCTGCTTTTATACCGTATTTCAACCCCGACTTTTATCAAAGCGCTCTCAAGGGCCTTGACGACGTCTTTTGCCCTGTCCGACTTAGGAAAGACTCTACCCCCTCTTTCTACTTTTGTCTCAACCCCCATTTTATTAAAAAACGCAATCAGATCTCTGTTAGAAAACCTTGACAAAGCCCCGTACAAAAATTTTCCATTTCCCGGGATATTTTGGATGAACTCATGCAACTCTTTTATATTTGTCAAATTGCACCGGCCTTTCCCGGATATCAATATTTTCATGCCTAGAATACTGTTCCGCTCGAATAAGGTTACCTCGGCACCGTGCACAGCCGCACTATAGGCGGCCATGAGGCCAGCTGCTCCTCCACCGACTATGGCTACGCTGTTTGACATGTCTAAAAATTCATCTCCACTATTATTTTTTTAGCTTTCGAGCAAAAAGCATAAGTTGAGTTCTTAGCTCCTCTCCCATTTTAAACAATATCTTTTCTAAGTCCTTATTAGTAATTATCATTTGAGTAGGCTCGATTACTTCTATCTTTCTAAACTCTTCTCTCATCACAAACCGAATCATATCCTCTATTGAGTCGGCATTGACTGTAATGAATGCTGGGGCATAAGCAACTTTCTCTCCCAAAGTTTCGTCATATATCACGTAAGGTTCGGGAGAAGTGTCGCACTCTTCGAAGGAAATTCCCTGGATGGGAATGTTTCTAAGCAGCGTCACTTGCTCTTCCCTTACATTTTGGGCCACCTGTTCAACGGGCTTTCCTCCAAATAAAAACTTGCCCGGTCTATGTTCACCTCTGAAATCCATTCGAACCCTAAATTTTATTTTGCTCTGAACGATTTCGTCTCCCAATTTTACTTTCACCATTGCTGGCCCTCCATTATTTTAAAAAAAGTCTAGTAGCTCGTCGAATGAACGAAATATAACCGCCTTGGTCAAAATTTGCCGGTAAACTTTTTTAGCAAGTCCATTGGTGTAGTCCCTTTTCTCAATTGGGGTTTCGTCCAAAACAAAAGTCCTTTTATTGCCTTCTAACACCGCATCTTTCAGGGTTATTAAATTCTTCAAATTACCGTAACCAAAGGGGATATTACATAAGACAACGGCATCGGAATTATCTATGCAAAATCTGTTTACTTTTGATTTTTCTTCCGAAATGGGTGAAAATGGAGGATCCTCTACTACATCAACTCCGAGCTCCTTGGCTGCTTTCCAGTCCGTATCACCAATATTCAAAACACCAGTTGATACTTTATACCCTTTCCTCTGAAGGTAGTACAGTACTTTTTCACCGGCTCCTCCACCGCAAATGACGTGGATGCTGTGGAACTGCTTTGCTTTTTGAAATTTTTCCAATGGCTGCGGAAAAATTATCATCGGGAGGCCATAAGTCCCTGTGGTTATTTTCAGATTGACATTGAATACTTCCTTTAGATTCTCTTCGGTAAGAACTTCATGGGGAGAACCTACTTTAAATATTTTACCATTTTTTAAGAGAATTAGTTTGTCACAAAATATTGATGCCAAGTTTATATCATGAAGAACAGCTATTACAATTATTTTAAGATTTCTGCTCAACTTCTTCAATAATTCAAGAATTTCCCACTTATAATTGATATCCAGGTGGGAAATGGGTTCGTCCAATAAAAGTACTTTTGGTTGTTGGGCGAGGGCGCGGGCTATCAAAACCCGCTGTTTTTCGCCCCCACTCAACTCGCTGATCAATCTATCTCTCAATTCCCATATCCCCACCGATTTCATGCAACTTTCTACAACGGCAAGGTCCTCAGAATTTTCCCGCTCAAAAGTCCTTAAATAAGGATTTCTGCCCATCATTACAATTTCTTCAACGGTAAACCCTAAATCCAAAGAGGTTTCCTGAGGTACAGTAGCAATATTTTGTGCCAAGACTTTTGTCGACATACGCTCTATATTTTGTCCTTCTATAAAAATTACCCCTTTTTGAGGCTTAAGCCACCTATTTATGTTATTAAGCAAAGTGGTTTTACCTGATCCGTTAGGCCCCAGTATGCCAACAAACTGTCCGGCCCTTATTTCCAGACAGATATCTTCTAGAACCTTTCTTTTCTTGTAACTATAGGCCAAATTTTTTACTTCAAGTTCAGACATAACAATTTTCACCAAGCTTCTAACAAATTGAAATCAACACTTCCCTTAAAATCTTAGCAGCAAGCAAGGAAGTCCTCTCTGAAAAGTCGCTCAAGGGCGATACCTCCACAATATCAAACCCCACCACGTTCAGTTGCCTGAAATGAGAAACCACTTCTAGTATATCTTGAGAGCTACAACCTCCGGGTTCGGGCGTCCCCGTTCCCGGAGCAAAGGCCGGGTCTACCACGTCGATATCTATAGTAATATAAACCGGATATCCTTTTATTTGTTCCAGGCTTTCTAAAAAAGGTCCTTTTACATCTATCAAATACATATTTGTATGGTGTTTTGCATACTCAAACTCTTCTTTTATACCAGACCTTATACCGTATTGATATAAGTGTCTTTCCTTGATGCATTCACAAACCCTGCGCATCACCGTGGCATGGGATAGCTTTTCGTCAAAAAAGGTATCCCTCAAGTCTGCATGAGCGTCAAAGTGTAAAACTTTAAGCTCTGGATATTTTTTTGCAACTTGTCTTACTATAGGATATGTAATGAGATGCTCTCCTCCGATAAATACCGGTATTTTCCCATCATTCAAGATGATCTTGGCAGCCTGTTCGATAATTTCGAGGCTTTTTGCCACGTTTCCATAAGGGAGGTCTAAATCCCCTGCGTCGTAAAAAGATTTATTCTGAAGCGTATCCTGCAAATAAGGGCTAAAATCTTCCAATCCATACGAAACCTCCCTTATTTTTCTCGGGGCCATCCTGGTCCCCGGTCTGAAACTTACGGTAAAGTCCATTGGAACGCCTGTAATAACAGCCCTACTCTCATCGTAATCGTCCTTTGCCTGGAGAAATCTTCCTTGATTCACTAATCTATTAAATTCCAGCAATTTTCTCCCCTCTTCTATTTAGAAAGGATTTCTTTTATAAATGGAGGTATTTTAAAGCAAGCCTTATGGATTTCCGGCGTGTAGTACCTGGTTTTAAAATTACAGCTTTCCGGAACGTTCGCTTTGTCACCTGGGTCTACTTGCTTAGAACCCATAGTAAACGTCCAAAGAGCACCTGGATATGTAGGAATAACAGCTGTATAAACAGCAGCATATGGGAATATTTCGGCAATACAATTATAAACTTCTTTCAACAATCCTTCATAATAAAAGGGAGATTCGGTCTGCGCTACAAAAACTCCTTTTTCTGTCAAAGCATCAAAAATATCTTTGTAGAATTCTTTTCTGAAAAGACCTACAGCTGGACCCACGGGATCCGTTGAATCAACTATGATAACATCATAATAGTTTTTAAACCTCTTGACGTAAGCAATACCGTCTTCGCAGAAAATCTTTGCTCTGGGGTCGTCAAAAGCGACACTTAGTTCTGGGAAAAATCTCTTCGATGCCTCGATAACTTTTTCATCTATTTCGACCAGATGAGCCTCTTTTACTGGATGTTTTAAAATTTCACGAAGCGTGCCTCCGTCTCCACCACCAATAACCAAAACCCTTTCGGGGCTTCCATGAGTAAATAAAGGCACGTGAGCCATCATTTCATGGTAGATGAACTCATCCTTCATAGTCAGCTGTACCACATCGTCTAGTATTAGCATTCTGCCAAATTCCTCGCTATCTATAACTGCGAGGTTTTGGAATTTAGTCTTTTCCGAATGAAGCAGATTCTTTATTTTATAGCTCATCTTTACATTTTTAGATTGCATTTCTGAAAACCACAGTTCCAAATCCTTTCACTCCTTTTTTGATGCTTATTACTTTTACATCGGAAAAATTATACCAAATATAAGGAAAACATTCAAACAAAAAGCTCTAATTACCGCATCTTATATTCTTAAAAAAATCTTTTATATCCAGCTTCATTAAAGTCGATGAATTAGCACATCGCTCCATTTGGGACGGTTTTACGCTTTTTTCATATAAATCTTTCGGCTCTGCGACCATAAACCCTATCTTTTCAAAAAAAGGTTTTGCGCTTGTAGTGTAAAGATATATCCTTTCTACCCCTCTTCGCTCTGCAAAGTTTATCAAAGCTCTCACAAGGCCATCGCCTATTCCCATGCCTTGGAATTCCGGTAGCACCGCAAGAGATCGAAGTATCGCTATATCATCGTAAATTTCTAACCCTCCCGTTGCTATTGCGATGTTATCCTCCTCAGCCACCATAAAATTGTCCATGTGTTGTTCAATGCCATCCGTCATAAGCCCGACCTTTTCCAAAATGCCTTTTATCGTATCAAAATCCTTTTGTCTTGCCCTTCTAAATACAATCAAAATTTTTCCCCCTCTATAGATTTTTAAGGTAGTTGACTTCTTCTTCTGTCATGTATCTCCACCCTCCGGGGGCAAGTCCCCGGAGGGTCAAGTTGCCTATGCGAGTTCGCTTCAGCGTCAAAACCGGATGGCCTATCGATTCGCACATTCGCCGCACTTGTCTCTTTCGCCCTTCGTGAATAATAATTTCAAGCACAGCAAAATTTTTCCCCTTTTTTAAAATGCGAACCTTTGCAGGGGCTGTTTTCCCATCTTCCAAGAATATTCCCTTCCTCAGCCTCTTGATGTCTTTTTCATCGGGAATCCCTAAAACCTTTGCTATATAGGTCTTATCTACCTGATGCTTGGGATGCGTAAGCTTATACGATAGCTCCCCATCATTGGTAATTATAAGCAGTCCTTCCGTATCTTTATCCAAGCGTCCCACCGGAAACACTCTTTCCCTTACGCCTGCAAGAAGGTCGATAATAGTAGGCCTTCCAAAAGGATCTTTAACAGTAGTCAAAACTCCTTTTGGTTTATTCATAATTATATATATCGGTTTAATTTTAATGCGACATATTTCCCCATCTACCCTAATTTCATCCACATCAGGATCGACCTTAACACCCAGTTCTTTTACAACCTTCCCGTTAACTTGAACCCTTCCATCAAGTATTAACATTTCACAGGCTCGTCTGGAAGCAATCCCAGCCATAGCAAGGAACTTTTGCAACCTCATCTTCAAATTGATAACACCCTTTTCCAAAATAAAATATACTAGTATTAATTATTATACGTCGTGTTGCCGTTTTCCTTCATTTGTGACGAGATTTCCATTGAAAACGTTATAAAGTTGAAGATCTTTTACCTTCTTTCTTATTGCCTCTTTTTCTGTAAGGTAAAGCCCGAATTTCTTCATCCGCTCGAAGTAAGCAGAACCGGCAAAAGTAAAGCGTTTATAAAGTCCATCGGGCTTTTTAATCTCCTCGTTGACGTAAGCTATAATGTCGCCAATAGCCAGTTCTCTTGGCAGTTTCAAAAGATCCAGTCCTAGTGCCTTCCTTACCGCATTGTGACCCGCAAGAATTCCCGTGCAAACAGCTTCGGTATGGCCGACAATTGGCCCGGACTTTTCTCCCGCACAAAACAGGTTTTCAACTCCTTCCACTTGCAGGTAGTCATCCCTGGGTGCCATAGACATATATCTTATAGAATTTCCTTTGCTTCCCGCATAAGGATCCTCAAAACGAACATTTTCAAATCCCTTAATTTTTCTCAATTCATCCAAACTGAAAAACGGTGCCATGAGCTTTGCGTGTCCGGTATCTAATAAAACAATGTTCTCGGCGAACTCATCTAAAGCGTATTGCTGGCATACTTTTATCGAAAGTTTTTCTTTATTAATAAACTCTTCGGGCAACTTTATCACAACCACTCCTTTTTCCTCCAATTCCTTTTTTATATCTTCTCCGAGCGAATCTTTGTTCAATTTACATGAACCGCTCATCGCACCGTAAAGGTCCGGAGATCTTTTAGCGACAAGGTCTTCTACTCCTGCTTTTTCACTAATACTGACTCTTGGCCCAAAGGCAGGACATCTTTGTATACACATACAGCATCCATTACCGTACTTAACGCAATTTCCCATAGGCCCCGAAGAACCGGTGGTTTCCACATACATATCACCTTCGATTGTTTCGCCATCGGCTAACACTATACTTTTTATCCTTTTTCTCTCCATTTTGACATCCACCGCTCTTGATTGAAAGCGAAGTTCCACTCCCATTTTTTCTAAAAATTTTCTCACACGGGGTTCTATTTTTACAACATCATATAGTGTGGCGTGGGAATGTCCAGGAAAGTCCACATTGCGATGACGTGCGGTTTCATCCGCAATTTCAAATAGCTCTCCTGCACCTAACGCAATTGCCTCTTCTGCTGCGGTATAGCGGCCATTGTTCCTCATTATGCCTCCCACGAGTCCGCACCCAAGAAGCATATCAGTCTTTTCCAAAATCACCACTTCAGCTCCCGCTTTTCTTGCGGCCAACGCCGCACCGCATCCCGCCCATCCGCCACCTATAACTATAACTTTAGGCATATTTAAGCCCCCCAATTTTCTAATTGTGCTTTGCAAAATTTTATCTTTTCAGAGCCCAACGTAACCGCACAGCTTCCGCAAACTCCCTCCCCACAGCACATAAGGGCGTTGTTAGATATCACCAGGTCTATCTTTCTACTGCTTTGGATGATAATTGATTTTACCAAATCATGCTGGATATCCGAGCCGCCGCTGTAAATCATTTCAATATTTCTTTCTTTTATCAGATTCAACACTATATCTCCTAATACAAGGTACTCTTTTTCAAAAAACTTAATTGCTACGTTCAATTTTTTTAAATAATCTTCGGCGAGATTATAATTAATTGCACCAGGATCTAATAAAGCAGCTATCTCATTTTCTCCTCGAATGAGAGCCTTAGCTATCAAGACAAGCGAGGCCTGCCCGATTCCCCTGCCAATCAATAGACAATTTTTGCCTTTAGCTGCTTTTATATGTTTTAAACCTAAAACCCCGTTAAAATAGGGCCCTCTTAATAAAAAACCCCTATTTTCTTGAACTAAACTTTTAGTTTTTGGACCGATTACCTGGACGGCAAAGATTAAGCTGTTTTCATCTTCATTCGCATTCATCACACATAATGGAAGTTCAAAATAAGAGGGACTGTCAAGAGACTTCAAAAATACAAAAGTTCCGGGCTGGCTGAAATCTCTACTTGAAGCAGGTAAGGGAAGCATTACTTTAAATATTGCAAGGTTCTCGTTAATAACCTTTTTTTCTGAAATTTTTACCTCTAATGCTTTTCTAAAATTTTTCTTTTTTCTCCCGTTCCATATATATTCTTGATAGACGCAAAATCCCTGCCAATTGCAATCGCACGTGTCTTTCCCTTGGAGCACGGAACACACAATACAGCTTTGAGTTTCAGCAAGGTAGCAAGGGCAATAAGGTGAAAGCGCATCTATGCACTTGTAGGTAAACACCATGAGTACCACCCCTCTAAAAAAATACACCTAAAATTAATTTATGAATGTCCCTTTCGAACTGTGATAAAGAAAAAAGGCCGAATCGCAACGGATTCGACCCTAAAATCCTTAAAATCCCAATATTTTCATTAAAATATCAGCACCATCTTTTAGTATATTCACAACTGGCAGCGGCAGTGCCTTTTGCATCTCTTCTCTCAACAGCTCTTCATCTACATAAGCTGGTTCGTAAATATTTTTATCAAACAAATATCGGGGATAGAAAGGATTTATAGTTACCGCCAAAACCGGCACTTTTTTCAATACTTCAATTCGCCCTTTTAAAACTTCTACCTTATTTATGGTCCTCACTATTCTTTCGGGACTTGCACTCACCAGAAGTTTTATCGGATCATGAAGGAGAATTGTAAAACCGCTTAACCTAGCACCTAATATTTCTAAAAGTTTTTCCAGTGCCGGCTGGGAAACGGCAGCGGGTATATACACGGCACGGGCATCGTCGGTTATAATTTTTCTCAGTTCTGACACTATGTCATCATGAATTAACGCCGAATAGCGATAGGTATCTATTTTGCCTCCTTTATTAATCACCGCGATTGTTTTTATATCGCTTACTATCTTTTTATAGCTTTCTTCCGTCTCAGCCAAATCCAATATATCACAAATATGCCTCGTCTCTTGAACCAACTCGGCCACGTCGGGATTTCTTGCTGCACCTGTTGCAATAATCAAGCCATCAGTGATTGCCATCGGCGCTATTCTATTCAATGCTCCGTCGACTAGAACAATTTCGCATCCCAATTCTTCTAACATCGCCTCGACGACTATTTTAAGTTCCAAACTCTTATTAGGGCCAGCTACCACTACGAGTCCATCTTTTTTCACTTCGGCAATTATAACCCTTCCTAATGGTGTAAAAACATCGGTTTCTTCTATAATTTTCAATTCTGCACTTCCTACATTTATTAAAGTGATGGCAGTAGCCACTACGTTACCTTTGTTTAAAAACAACCTGGGTTTTACTAGCCCCGTTATGTTATCAATCTCTTCCCCGTCGTAACCTATGCTGGTCAAGCCTACTTTTGTTTTCGAGGACTGAGATACACATCTAAGAAGCCCTGATATTGTCGTAGTTTTGCCGGTGTTTTTGGCAGTACCGGCAACGCCGATTATTCGCACCCTTATTACCTCCGAAAGTTAAATATTCTTTATTACCGTGCCGCGGCCTGCCCTTCCCGGGTATGCTCCTTCTTCACGGCTTCCCAATAGCCCCTTATAAAGGGCATCCACAAAACTGCCATTTTTAACAACCGACTCGAGGGTACGTTCTATGCCTTCCACAATCTGGGAAGCCCAAACTTCGGAATTTTCGGTGGGAATTATTTTAGCATGTCCGAAAAATCTAAATGCCGATTGAGTTGCTCTGAGAGTGTCGACCCTTGCAGCAGCAGATATAGGTCCGCCCGAATAAGCTTCATCGGCAGAAGCGATGGAAATTCCATCAACTTCTAACGAAGAAGCTAGCGATGCATGTAAGGCCGTACTTAACGAAGATTGAACCCTGTCCTCTGTCTGGGTCAAAAATCCGATAGGTGCACCGCACCAGATTGGTGCGTTTATTATTCTTTTTAAGGCAATTATCTTTGCCGCATTGAAGTCGATGTAATTGTCTTTCATTTGGCCATTTATCATAACTTCAGGCGAATAGCAGAATAACGGTTGAAGGATTGGCCGGGCACCTAGTTTGAGCCCCAGCACTGTAACGATTAACATTCCTGCAAATGCTTTGTGCGCCGGCACTCCACACAACTCTTCATTAGTAACTACATCGAAAGGCATTTTAAATTTGGCCGCATATTTAATTGCAGCGACTGCATCTACAGTAAGCCTTTCGGGGTCGGTGCCTCCTCCTAAAGAACCATAAGCTATATTTATTTTTGTTAAATCCGCTCCCACTTTTCCTGCAAGCAAGACAGTCTCTGGTGTGTTTAAGCCTCGATGAGCTCTTACTTGCCACAGCGTGGAAGGCATCAGTGCATCTTTTATAAGCTTGAGATTTTCATAAGTTATAACGGAACCGTCTTCTTCGTGGGTGATGAAACCTTCGTAAAAACCTTCAGTCCTGGCCCCCCACGAAGGGTCGAAATGAACGACGCCGTCCGCACCCCATGCCTCACAGGTTTTGATGTGTGCTATATCCATGAAGGGGCAACCGGTTCCGTATTGGATAAAAACTACGGGATTAGTATCAATATGCTGCAAATTCAACGGTTTCATTTTTGTTTTTACTTTTTCTAAATAGCTCTTTAATGCTTTCAATTCTTCCGAAGTAAGCTGCCTTGTTTTTTCTTTTAAAGCACCATTAGCATAATATGCCTTTACTATGTCGTCGCAAAAAGCAGCATATTCCTTCCTCAATTGCCTCAATTCGGCCTCATCGTCGCTTTCAAACATCTTCTCACGGATTTTTGCCCTTTCGATACCGGGAGTCGTTTTGCCTTTCACGTATTCAATTATTTCATCGGCAATAGTATTCAATAACTTTTCTATTCTTTTGTTTTTGAACGTATAATCGTATTTCTCCGTTATATCTTTTTTCGTCTTTCGCGCACCTCTATCTTTTTCTATATATTCCCTGCCTTCAACGAAGGCTATAGCTTCTTCAACGGTGGTTCCGGGTCCAAAACCTGCGTCAAATCCTAGTTCCGCGGCAAGCTCTGGCTTAATCGCCATACCTCCGATACCTATTTTTACCCTTTCTCTTAATCCGGATGCCTCGGCTAGATCTATGAAACTCCCCAGGATTTCAGCCACCCTATATCCAAGAGTTCTGCTGATTAATATTACATCCACGTTATTGTCTATGGCAGCTTTAATAATTTCTTCAGGAGAATAATCTGGCGGGAGGAGAATGGCATCATGCCCTGCCAACTCTAGGCCTCTCTTTATCATTTTAAGGCCGATGTCATGAACCGGATCTAACGGGGCAAGCAGTACCTTTTTCTTCTGTGAAGTCATAGTTTTTCCCCCTCATTGACTATTATTCTCATCGTAAAACCAGTTATACCGCTCTCCGGGTTTATATATATATCCTCTTACTCTTACTCTGGCACCCGGACCAAGGTATTGTATGAAAACAATGCTTGCATTACAAAATCCCAGTTCATTCATCATTTGCATGGAAATCTTCCTTGCTTCCTCTTCGCTGTCGCAAACCAGAAACGTTTCTATATCTACGGCATCCATAACCTTTTCTAGAGCTTTTGACATTAAAATTCCTCCCTCATCATTGATGAGTAGTAATGTATATAAATAATTTAAAAACTTTGTACTTAAGTAAAATCATTTCACATATTAGCATCATCACTCTCATATACCATATTCCAATATTTTTCAACATCTTCGATCAAATTCTCTATATGTTTTACCATGGCATTTTCCGCCGCTTCTGGGTCCCTCGAAGCTATAGCCTCGAAAATCTTCTCGTGGTCCAGCAACACCTTACTCTTAACTTTTTTTCTTATATATTCCAAAACCGGCGATAGCTGCCCGTGTTGTCTTATGAGGTCCAACGCCGCATCAAGGACCCTATTTCTAGCAGCTTGAGCTATCAGTTTATGAAATCTGACATCGTCTTCAGCGATCGAAAGCCCCTTTTCTACGTGAATCCGTTGAAATTTTATCACTTCTTCAATTTCCTTGAGTTCTCGTTGAGTTATATATTGGGCAGCAAATCTTGCCAGTTGACTTTCTATAACTTTCCTGGCAATCAAAATGTCGATTAGATTTTTTCTACCGGTAACTTTTATAGCGTTTATGAGTTCATTTCCGTAGTGGTTTATTTTGTGGTCATGTTCTAATTCTCTCAATTTTTCTATGCCGTAAGATGTCAATATCCTCCCTTTAAAACCTACTTTTTCTGTAAAGCCTTCAGCATCCATCTCTCTTAATATTCTCCCAACAGTAGCTTCACTTATGTCATAGCCGTTCAGTCTCAAGCTTTCACGAACAAAACCCGACCCCACCGGGACAGATGAATTCGATATGGTCTTGAGGACTTGATACAATAATTGCTTTTTTTCAGAAGACATACTATCCTCCTGAAGAACTAGTATTCTCACTTTACATTATACAATATTTTGATGTCCAAAAAAATCATTTTTTAGACAAAAAGGGGCTTTATACGCCCCTTTTTGTCTATATAAACATCTAATTATACGATCTGTTGATTGAAGAACTCCAGCATGCCGGCTTTTTTAACCCTTTCTCTTATTTTATCCACCTCGGTAGTATACAAATCTAATTGTTTCATTCTTTCAAAATATACTGATCCAGAAAAAGTATATTTCTTTGAAATTCCTTCTTCCGTCTTCATCTGTTCGTTTACATAAGCAATGGCATCACCTACTGCCAGTTCTGTCGGAATTGTCGCCAAACTCGCCCCTACCGCGTACCTCACAGCATTAGCACCGGCTAGCGTCCCTGTGCATATCGCCTCAGTGTGTCCCACCAAAGGACCTGCCTTTTCTCCTGCACAGAAAAGATTATCCACTCCCTGAACTTTCAGGCAATTATCTCGCGGCGACATCGCCATATATCTCATTGAGTTGCCCAGGTTACCTGCATAAGGATCTTCATAGCGGGCGTTTTCAAATCCTGGAATTCTTCTCAACTGGTCGAGCGGGAAATAGGGCGTCATCAATTTCGCATGGCCTGTATCGAGCAATACGACATTTTCCACGAATTCTTTTAAGGCATATTGCTGGCAGGCTTTTTTGGTCAGGATTTTCTCATCTTCTCTAACCTCAGGGGGAACCGGGATGACAGCCACGCCGGTGGTATTAAGTTTTTCTACTATTTCTTCGGATAGAGAATCTTTATGCAGTTTACAGGAGCCGCTCATCGCCCCGAACGTTCCATCGGCTTTTTTCGCCATCATCTCTTTTACTCCAGCTTTCGCTGCTATGCTGACACGCCCACCGTAGCTCGGACACCTTAAGATGCACATGGCACATCCGTTTCCATATTTAGTGCAGTTATTCTGAGGACCTGCAGTTCCTGTGCATTCCACAAATACATCTCCAGTAAATACTTCATCATTATCGGTTATGACGGCTTTGATTTTATTCCCTTCCATTTCGATGTCTCTTACTCGGCTCATCGTATGAATCTCAATGCCAGCTTCTTGGAGAACTTTTTTTACAGCAGGTTCAACCCTAGATACATCATAAAGGGTGGCGTGTTTATGGCCTGGAAACTCCACGTTTTTATGTCTTGCTACCTTGTCAGTAACTTCAAACAGTTCCCCGGCTCCCATTGCAATCATTTCTTCCGTAGCAGTGAAGCGACCGTTGTTGCGCATGATTCCGCCTACCAAACCAGTTCCCAATAACATATCGGTTCTTTCGAGCAACACAACTTCCGCACCGGCTTTTCTGGCGGCAAGGGCGGCAGCACATCCCGACCACCCTCCGCCTATTACTATAACTTTAGGCATCCTATGACCCCCTAAAAGTTTCTTTTTATTTAATCAATATAACCACTATATTTGGCCACAATTTCAATCAGCCTGACAAGAGCCCGCACTGCTAATCTTGCTCTATCCTCTATTATCTGACCGTTATCGTCTGTGGTTCCCAACCCCGGCGATATCATAATGTTTGCATCGTAAGCTACCGTGGGGATTACACCCATTTGCGACATTCCACTCTGGAATATATTCGTTCCTGCATACATATCTTCTATGGTAAATATCGGCAATCCCAATTCTTCGCCATTCCAAGTGTTTTCGTAATTTACTTCCACCGCCCTGCTGTTGTAAGACTTGCTTATTATTAAGCCTTTTTTTATCTTCGGATGTATGTTTTCAAATTCTTCTTTTACTATTTCGTAAAGGTCGTCCACAGGCTTGGTAAGTTCTTCGGGGTTTTCCCTTAATTCTTTTAATGCTGCAATGACACCCAACAAAGCTTCTTTACCCGGGTCATTGGTTACGTAGGCAGCTTTTCCATAAGAAGCCGTAGTGCCGTATCTATCTCCGTGGTAACCCAGAGCCCTTCTTATGGGAACCATGTACTCCTCTTTTCCGATTATAAGGCCTGCGGTTGTGGATTCACTGGCTTTATCCATGCTGTAAATAATAACGTCTGCTCCGCTTTTTCTTATGTCATGGCCTATAAACGGCACACCCCACGCGTTATCCAAAACATAAGGTACGTCAAACTCATGGGCAATTTCCGCAAGTTTCTTTTGAAGCACCGGTGTTCCATCGGCATCCTTTACACCGTATCCGTAACCTGGGGTATCATAGGCTAGAGAGGTTATGCCCGCCAGCATGGAAGCATTTCTTTGTGCAGCTTCTTTTATCTTTTTCGCTGATGCCTCGGGGTCAACTTTTGTCAGTAAAATCGCAGGATGGTATTTGATTCCATGCACCGAATAATCCGCACCTACTAGTGGTACGATATGGACACTCAGATTGTTTTGTCTTTTTCCATAGAATCCAAGTTCACCTGCAGTGCAGCCCCGGTCTGCGAAAATGTCTTTGAAGCGGGGCGGGTAAGGTCTTCCATATCCTCCATGATGATGCAAGTGTTTTTCATAAGGTATTATATAGCGGCTGAGGTAATTGTCGCCTCTACCCTGCATCGGCGGAGTAAATAGCACATCAAAGGTTACCCATAAACCAGCTTCGCAAGTGTTTATGGGTGCTGCGTCATATTCATCTCCATATACATCCTTCACTATAGCTCTTATTTCATCCACCAACTTGGCAAGAGGAATAACTTCGGTGCTTCCCTTTTCTACAGCTTCCCTTACTTTTTTGGTCAGGGGTGAAGGGCAGCCCGATATAGCTCCCGTAAGGCCGAATTTTCCTCTAATCTCAGGGGGTATACCGATTTCATCAGCTGCTTTTTTGGCCTCCGCATAGATGTTGGCAATATTTGCCTGAAGGTGTCTATACATTTCGAATTTCTTTTTAAACTTTGGCATTCTTTAACCCTCCTCATGAAATTTATGGAACCAAGCGGCAAATTTAACCGCCTAATTCTCAACCTTTATCTAATTACCCTATGACAATTTCTGAATCGAGCTCTATTCCCATTTCTTTCCCGGTAACAAGTTCCAGAGCATTTACCACTATGTTATAATGGTTGGGCATATGCGTTTCGTCGTATCCTGCTATCTTACCTATTACTCTACCATTAATTTTTACCTCATCGCCTGATACTATAACTGCACTTTCTTTTACCTCAAAAAAACCTACATAGGCAATTCTGTTTACAATGTCTCCTGGCCCTTTTGGCTCATCAGTGATTATAAGCTCATGTACTTCTCCGACCTTTATACATCTTGACGGTTGAACGATTAGTTTTAGGCCCCTTTCTTCGTATTTTCCATCTAAGACTACTATTATCTTGCCTTTTAATGGTTTCTTTCGAATATAGGGATTAGCCCCTTTAAACATGCCATTTTTATACGGATCTCCCATAAGCATCATACTCCTCATCATTGATGAGTTGTTTTAATTAGAAAATTCGACACGTAAATTGAAAATCCTTCTTGATCAATAAATTTTTTTATGAAAAATCACCCCTCGCCAAGCATCCATATCTTAATCATTTTATAGAAATTATCGAAAAGCGACTTTTTCCTTATGTCATAAATTGAAACAAGAGGCGCACTGTAAATTAACGTTGAGTCTACATATATTTGAATCTCTCCCAAAACCTGGTTTTTATAAACCGGCGCTTGTATAAAAGGAGGGACGCTTATGTTTATTCGAACTTTTTCTTTTTCGCTCAACGGCAAAGTTACATCTTCTCCTGCGACTGCAACAGCTTTTTTTACAATGCCTCCCTTTACGGGAACGGCTGCATAAACGCTATCTTTTGATGCCAACTTTTTTAATTCATAATTATCAAACCCGTAATTAATGAGTCTCAATGAAGTCGAAAAATGGTCTTGTGCACCTAACACTATCGAAATAAGCCTAAATCCATTTTTTTGCGCGGTAGCCACAAGACATTTGCCTGCTTTTCCTGTGTAACCAGTCTTTACTCCGTCAATGTTATCAGAAATCCTTAATAATCTGTTAGTATTGTATATATGCCTTGGGTATTTTCCTTCGTTTATAACAATATCTTTTGTGCTTACAATTTCCTTAAATTTAGGTATATTTAGGGCATACCTCGTAATCAAGGCCAAGTCTCTCGCAGTAGTATAATGCCCAGGTTCATCAAGGCCATGAGGATTCTTAAAGCTGGTGTTTTCAGCACCTATTTCTCGCGCTTTTTGGTTCATCATTTCGACAAAGGTTTCTACATCTCCGCCTATATGTTCAGCAATAGCTATAGCAGCGTCATTTCCGGAAGGTAACAACAATCCATATAACAGATTTTCGAGAGACATTGTCTCACCAACTATGAGGTGAAATGAGGAACCACCAATGGAAGCCGCCATTCGGCTAACGGTTACTTTTGACGATAAATCTCCTTTTTCCAAAGCCACAATGGCTGTCATAATTTTAGTTGTACTTGCCATGGGCAGCCGCATTTGAGAATTTTTTTCTATTAAAATTCTTCCGGTAACCGCATCCATTAATAGGTACGCCCGGGCATTTAAACGAAGACTTGTTTCTTCGGCCCGTGCCACACCGGCACTATTTAAAATAAAGATTATAAGCAAGGTGTATATTAAAAATATTACTAAAGCAATTTTCGTCCTGTTTTCAAACATAATATAACCCCTCCAGCTAAGGCTTATTTTTTGTAAAAAGCACATCCAAGATTCTTAAAAAAGCTGGAGGGATTTACAGGATATAGAAATTCCTTTTAATTATTGTTCTCGTATAATATATTGCATCCAAATTCCTTCGCTATTTTTTCCGCTTCTCTTATGTCTTCTTCGCTCCCAATGGACCATCCTCCTTTGTAAATGCCATTTACATATATCTCGACTTTATCTTTTTTAAATATCATAAGTTTTTCCTGTCTTTGCTTCATTTGGTTAACTTGTCTCATAATTGCTTCTTCAGGGTCAATACCCAACACTTTTAGAGCTATTAATATGCAGGAAAAGGCATCCTCCAATTCGCGCTTTGCTTTTGCGATTTCGCCTCTTAGGAGGGCTTTTAAGGACTCGGCCACCTCTTCGTTTAGATGGCTTATAGCTTCTTTAGGATCGGCTGTCTTGTACTTTCTATTTTCCCAAATTATGTCCATTGCTTCTTTTAAATCCATTTTTGACTCCTCTCCCTAAAGAATGTAGTCTTACTTTTTATTTTAACAAAAAAATAATAGCCCAGTCTATTTGGACTGGACTATTATTGGTTCGGTATTTTTTCGCATTGCTGTTTTTAACTGTTCTAAAATTTGTGGTGCCAAGTCTATTACCCTTTCCCACATAGCATTTTGATAGACTGGCAACAATCTGATTTGCCCCTGTCCTACTACCATAAATGCAACGGGCTGGATAGAAACGCCACCTCCGCTTCCGCCGCCAAAAGGCATCTTTCTCGCTTCCTCACTTTCATCTTTATCCTGGCTACCTTTTCCAAAAAATTCACTTCCACCGGCGGCAAAACCGAAGGTGACTCGCGACACCGGAATAATTACGGTTCCATCCGGTGCTTCAACAGCATCCCCGATTATCGTGTTGACATTAACCATCTCTTTTATGCTCTCCATCGCCGTTTTCATCAAATTTTCAATAGGATGTCCATCCATTTTCTTTCGCTCCTTCTAATTTTTTGTCTAAACCGTGATCTCCACAAAAATAGTCCCGCGGTAATAATATGACCGATTCTCATGCTCATTATACTCTCCAAATGAAGCTCCAACGGTTTTTGACCGGAAAAATCAGGCTTTAGGTCTACATATAAATCAGAACTATCAATGTCAAAATAAAGGCTTAAAATTACAAAAGTAAAAGCCACAACGTTCCACATCAATCCTGCTGCTATACCTGTAATAAATGGGTCATCGAAACCGTATCTTATGTAACACGAAATCTTTTTTATCCTAATTGCTTTCAAAAAGGAAATCGAATCCAATGACTGCCAATTCCACTTCTTTTTACTGTTATAATTTGGAATATGAAATATTTCCCTTTTAAAAGTAAGCCCTCCGACCGATACTTTCAGGCGAACTTCCCATCTCTCTTTCCCTTCCACATCTAAATTCACATAATATTTTAGAGGAACGATGGTAATTAACAAAACGGTAAGAATAGCGACCAATAATATAAATAATATAACCACACTAATCCCCTATTCGCTCAATTTAATCTCCGAAAGTTCTTCAATAGAGCTGAGCCCAAAATACTCTAGACATTCCTGCGTCGTACCGTACAAAATCGGTCGACCTGGTGCGTCTAACCTTCCAACTTCGCGGATCAAGTTCCTTTCCATAAGACTGTTTAGCGTTTTTTCTACGTTGACACCCCTTATGGATTCTATTTCAGCTTTGGTGACCGGCTGTTTGAACATGATTATTGCCAATGTTTCCAAAGCAGCTTTTGAAAGTTGGGTTCGAATTTGAGGGTTTAACAATTTCTCTAAATAAGGGTAAATTTCAACCTTAGTAGTTAGCCTTATTTTTTTACCTACCTCTGATATCATGATTCCTCTATTTTTAGAATTATATTCCTGTTTCATATCATGAATTAGAGATAACACTTCCTCCTCAGAAATCTCAAGTACTTTTGCTAAATCTTTTAATTCAACAGGATCACCAGCTGCAAACAATATACCTTCCAAAATTCCTATAGCTGCATCCCTGTCCAAATTCAACCTCCCTCCTTTAATACTACCGTTATTTCTCCAAAAAGCCGTTCCTGATCTACTCTTGCCCTGTTTAATTTAATAAGTTCGAGTATTGCAAGAAAAGTCATTATAATTTCCAATTTGCTAGAATTCTCTTGAAAAAACTCCCTGAAAAACATCCTTTTCTTCTTTAATAAAATTTTATATACCTGTTTTACCCTAACCCTCAACGGCAAAGGATCTTTTAAAATCGTCTTTAGGTTTTGACTTTCTTCAATTTTACCTTTTTTAATGATACGAGTAAAAATTAAGATTAGATCGTCAAGATTAACTTCAGAAAGACAAATCTCCCCATCAAACAAAAAGGAAAAATCTTCGGGCTTACGTTTAAAAACTCTACTTTCTTTCTCTTCTTTTTCCCTCAACACCATTGCAATCATTTTATATTTTTTATATTCCATCAGCTTTTCCACCAGTTCCATCCTTGGATCTTCTCTATCGGCACCTGCGCATGCCTCTTTCTGCATATCGCCGGTTTTCTCGGTAGGAAGTAACATTCTAGATTTTATACTGAGCAATGTGGCCGCCATTAACAAAAACTCACTGGCTATATCAATATCTAGTTTATCAAGCCCTTCCAAATAGCTCAGATATTGGTCGGTCAGCTCCGAAATAGGTATGTCATAAATATTTATCTGGTTTTTCTCTATAAGATGAAGAAGAAGGTCCAGCGGACCTTCAAAAGCTTCTAGCTTAACATTTAGCGCCACGAATCTGTCACCCTTTTAAAATCTAAAAATCAATAATATATCGCTCAATCTATCTAAAACACGCAAAGAAATCGATATAAAAGGGTCGAGAATAATATGTACCAGATTAAAATAAACAATGAATATTAGTATTAAAGGTCCATAAGTTTCTAAATAAACAAGTTTATCGCTCATTCTCCATGGTAGAAGACCCGTAAGAATCTTATACCCATCAAGAGGGGCGATGGGGAGAAGATTGAAAACTGCTAAAACCAAATTGTAAGAAAATAGCACCTCTAAAAAAACGGCGAATAATCCACCGAACACATTTAACTTGATAACCACTAAAGTTATAAAGGCTAGCAAAAAATTCGTCAAAGGACCCGCGAGGGATGTCAGCACAATGCCGTTTCTGTTAGAATAATACCTCGGATCAACCATAACCGGCTTTGCCCAACCGAATTTAAATAGCCACAACATGAGCAAACCGATCGGATCAAGGTGTGCTAACGGATTTAAAGTCAACCTCCCCGTCCATTTGGGAGTTGGATCACCCAAAGCATAAGAAACTCTTGCGTGAGCATATTCGTGAAAAGATATGGCTATCAAAAGAGCCGGAATTCTCAATAGCATTTCTGGACCTGAAAAATAGGGCATTTATAACATCCTTTCGTATAATATTTGCCAATAAGCATTATATCATTTTTGCAACCATAAAAAAAGTGCGCATTAGCGCACTTTCATAAGACGTACGATGCAACTTCTTCTTCCTCTTCGAATATCTCATTTTTTAAAAGGTCTTCATAAGTCTCTCTTTTTACCGAAAGCCATGAAACCCCATCTCTCACAAAAACAATAGCCGGACGCGGTATCATATTGTAATTACTTGCCATAGAATAGTGGTATGCTCCGGTTGACAATACCGCCAAAACATCCCCGCTTTCCACTTCCGGAAGCTTTATGTCCCATATGAGCATATCCCCGGATTCGCAGCATTTTCCCGCAATTGACACAACCTCTTTTGGCGGCTTATTTGCCTTGTTTGCTATGATGGCAGTATATTTTGCACCGTAAAGCGCGGGCCTTATGTTGTCGCTCATTCCCCCATCCACGCAGACGTATTTTCTTACATTCGGGATGTCCTTTATTGCTCCTATTGTATATAGGGTTACCCCGGCCGGTCCTACAATAGCCCTGCCGGGCTCTATCATAATCCTTGGAACAGTCACATTTAACTCATTTGCCCATTTCTTTACCGTTTCAACCAATGCTTTCAAATATTCTCTCGGGTGAAGTGGTTTATCGTCCTCAGTATACTTTATCCCAAATCCTCCACCAAAATCAAGTTGAGACGTCTCAAAACCGTATCGTTCTTTTACCGAGTTAACAAACTTCATCATAACTTCTGCAGTTAGTGCAAATGGTTCAGATTCAAATATCTGCGATCCAATATGGCAGTGAAAACCAACCAATTTTACACCTTTTATGTTTAGAGCTTTCTCTACTGCTGCCATGGCCATTCCGTTTTCAAGGCTAAAGCCGAATTTCGAGTCAATTTGGCCTGTCTTTATATAATCGTGGGTATGTGCTTCTATTCCTGGCGTTATGCGAAGCAGTACGTTTGCCTTCTTTTTCAGCTTTCGCGTGAGGCTACTTAGCATTTCCAGTTCATAGAAATTATCTACTACGATATGTCCAACCCTGTGTTCCAAAGCCATTTTCAATTCTTCGTAGGACTTGTTATTGCCGTGAAAATACACCCTATCCAGAGGAAAACCTGCTTTAATTGCAGTATAAAGTTCTCCCCCCGACACTACATCGAGAAAGAGGCCTTCTTCTTCTACTATCTTGCACATCGACATGGTAATAAATGCTTTCGCAGCATAAATTACACCGCTGTCCGGATGCAGTGAATAAAGTTCATTCTTGTAAATCCTGCAATTTTCTCTTATAAGCGATTCATCCATAACATAAAGGGGTGTCCCGTAATTCTTTGCAAGTTCAACCGCATCACATCCACTTATTTCGAGATGGCCTTTCTCATTTACCGTCAAGTTCTTGTGCAGCATCTATGTTCTCCTTTCTTCCAAATTATTTTTTACAGATAAATTAAAAAAAATACAGCCGCAGATATTTGCCAGCTGTTTTTTTCATACAGGCAAATACCTCCTCTCTCCCCAGGGTTATGAAGTAGCGCTCCACCAAAAAACTCGGGGAAGTTTTTTGGTGACAGTCCTATACCTCTTAGGCATAGGCCCAGCACAACCCTACGAGAATCGGATTGTGCTTCGGCGACAATCCCTTTCCTCCTGCATCATTGGCCTCTCGCACCTTTGCAGGAGTACTCTTGATGTGTCGCGCCTCTACCTCAACTCATTGCGAGATGAGGTATTGTTATTCGTTTTGTATTATTATAACACAGGCATGGATTATGTCAACTGATTTTTGTTTGAGTGTCTGTGTCAAGAGGTTGTAGGTAAAAAATTTTTTAAGCTGACCTCACCACTATTTAAGTTCAGGTGACATAAATTTGATGTATTATATTGCCATTTATGTAAAATAATTACTGCATAAGTTGACAATTATCCACTATCCCTCTTACTACTTAATTCAAATCTATTCCCCACATGATCAAGTCCAATTTTTTGTGTAAAATTCCCTCTGGTTAGAATCAGGTGATAAAAGTTTAACTTATCGAAACTACTTTTTCTTTTACTTTTTTGGAGTTTTCTTTATGCCACTCAAAGTATTCGGTCATATCCAGGTATTTTTTGCCGGAAGTCCATTTTTCGTCCTGTTCCATAAGCAATGCCCCAATTAGACGTATAGCTGATTCGCAGTTGGGAAATATCCTTAAACCTTTCACTTTGGCGTATTTCTTCATTTAGCCGCTTCTTTCCCGTTTGTAGTTCGAAGCCTTTTCCTATACCGTTCAGGAAACTCTAATACCGCTATAGCATCTTCAAATCCAGATTCTAATACATCCATTGCCTTCGGTGCCTTTGCTCGATATTCCTCTAACACCTGGTTTAACAGCATTCTTGCCGTTTTAGCATCCGGTGCCTCTAATATAGCCCTTACCTTAGTATGTATTTCTTTTTATAAAGCTCCTGTGGTTTTATCGAGAATATTACGCATAAAATGGGTTTGGCAGCGTTGCCAGGTTGCATCCTGAAAATATTCGTGAATAGCCCGGATAAGCCCGTTATGATGGTCAGAAACTACCAAATCTGCGCCGTGCAAACCCCTTTGTTTGAACCAAAAAAAGAATTCACGAAAGCTTTTCCGATTCACTGTCACCGACCATAATGCCTAATATTTCCCGGTAACCTTCCTCATTCACACCTACGGCGATTAACAGCCCCCGCTGCCGAACCCGACCATCTTCCCTAACTTTTATAACCATAGCATCTACTATGACGAAGGGAATTTTCTTTTCTCTAAGAGACCTGGAATTCCAGGCTGTAACAATAGGGTCAAGGTTCTTGCAAAGCCAGCAAAAGGGCCTGTTCGCTTCTCTGGTAACGGCTGAAGATCTCAGTAGTTAGCCTTACCGTTGCGGTAATCCTATCTTCCTTCGGTTCTTTCATAAGGCTCGGCTTTGATTTGTTCGGTAGCCCGGGCTTGGAGTATTTGGTTGAGCACGTATTCCAATAGTTTGGCCATCCCTTCATCTTTAGCTCCATTTAGAAGAAGATGGTGCAAAATTTCAGAATCGATGGTAATATTATATTGAGCCATTTCTCATCCCTCCAGTTAGGTTTATGTGTTGGCAATTTTATTCTAACCAGAGGGATGGGGGTGGCTCAATCCCTTTTTACACAATTATATAGACTTAACTTATTTAAAGGGTCCCACAGTATTTTGATAACAGAAATACCGCAAAAATTAAAAATATGGAAAACTATGCAATACTGGACTTGGTTACTGTATGCTATAGCAGCCGGATATTTTTTTTATGATTATTTATGTTATGAAAAATGTAAAATTCTGGAGATTATCATTATGATATGTGTAATAATTAATATTATAGCTTTTTTCATTATCTATCATCAGTTTCTATATTGAAATTAAAATCCGAAACTTGGGCACAGAGAATTTCCCTGGGCCCGATTTCTTTTAATCAGCTATCCATTGATATTCATTTGTTGTATACTAAGTATAACTATTACCACTTCCAGTTGAATATTCATAAGTTGTATTCTCGCGTTGAACTCTTTCTAGGAGGGCATCGAGGAAAACTGCTGCGCTTAAAAGCCCAAGTTTGTCCCTTACAACCACCTCTTTTCCGCTATACTGCCAGGGTACGCCATACCTTACACCGCCGAAGCTTAAAAGGCCATCTTTGTGGACTTTCCTCACTTCTTCCATAAACTTCTGGTATCTGTCAGAGTCGGGGAGGGGTTTGAGTTTTTCTTCCTTCATGCGGTCAATGGGCCTTTCGCCGGTAATACCGTGTATTCTCCTGTTTTCCTTTTCGCACCACACTATCGCCTGCCGGTTCAAGTCGCCGTAGTCTATGAATTTCCTACCAGGCAGGAAGTTGCTTTTGACAAAGTCTATCCCGCTTTCGACTTTGCCTTTGGTCTGAGGGCGCCGGGCCCTGCAAACTCTAGGGGTAAAGCAGAGCGTCGCAGCAAGGTCTTCAAAAGTGGAGTTCCATATAGGTTTTTTGTTTTCGTCGGTGCCGAGGATTACGGTTTTCATCCTATCGGTGAGCAATACGTCAGTTACTCCCCCGAAATATTCGAATCCGTGTATAAGGCAGCGGGTGAAGGTATTGACATCGCACCGGTTTGTGAATTCTACGTATATGGCTCTAGAATATCCCAGCACCATGACGAAAAGATAGAGCTTGCGTATTTCGCCGGTTTCCTCATCAATGTATGTATATTCACCCCAGTCGACTTGAGCCTGCTGGCCGGGATTGGTTTCATAGCGACATACGGCAGAGGTCTTTTTTGGAGGCCTGAATTGTCTTACATAGTCCCTCAAGATAGTGCGTCCACCTGTGTAGCCTTCTTCCTTTGATTCTTTCGTAGATGACTTCACAGTTAAATATGCCAAAATTCATGAGCTCTTGAATGGTATCCTTGTATGGGTCAAGTTTTGAGCCTCTTTTGGGATATGGCTTCCCTTCGGGAATGCCTTGTGTTCTGAGGTATTTTCTCACCGTATTCCTAGAAAGGCCGGTTTCTCGTGCAATTGCGCGAATGCTCTTGCCCTTTGCTTTTAGTTCGTGTAACATGATAATAGATTCACTCCCTAGCAATTATTTTCATCCGATTTTTAGCATTAATATCAGTGGATATTTCGTCATGGGTGGGTCAATAATATACCGGCGGGGATATTGAACCAAGTGCATCTGGTTGAGCCATTTCTAATCCATTCAGTTAAGTTTTCTGTTTTGATTACCTTTAATTCTAACCAAAAGAGGAAGTAGGGCTCAAGTTTTGTTTGAACTCACTTTTTCTACATAATTGGATAGACTTAACTTATTATTTTTCAGGGCAAGAACCCAATTAAAGGCTTCAATTATTTTTTACATTTTAATGATGATAAGAGGAGCTTAAATTTTCAGGGAGGGAGACAGTACGGACAAGGTTATTTTTTTGAAGATTTTAAAAAAAATAAAAGACAAGCTCGATGATAGCAATATAAACTGGGTATTAACAGGAAGTTTTAGTTTTGCGCTACAGGGGATGCCTGTAGAGGTCCATGATATCGATATTCAAACGGACGAGAGAGGTGCTTATGAAATAGAGGGCCTTTTTGAAAAATATGTAATAAGAAAAGTGCAGTTTTCTCAGGCTGAGAACATTCGTTCACATTTTGGAGCTTTAATGATCGACGGTATAAAGGTTGAGATTATGGGAGATATACAAAAATTGGTAGACGGTATATGGGAAGAACCTGTAGAGCTTGAGAAGCATAAAAAGTTTGTATATGTACAAGGAATGAAAATTCCTGTTCTTTCCCTAGATTATGAGTATCAGGCATATAAAAAAATGGGGCGGATTGAAAAAGCAGAAATGATAAAAGAATGGCTGTTTAAAAATAAAGATATGATTTAGCAAGAAAATAGATTTACTTAAATTGCAATATTAAATGCGACCCATTTTTTGGAAACCCGAATGATGTTGTGTTCCTCTATCATAAAGGCTGAAGTTCATAAGTTAGGCGTTCTATTTCCTTGAGGAAGAGTTCTGCTGGTTTGCAGTAGCCCAGGATTTTTCTAGGCCAAGAGAGAAAAGGGGACCGAATAGGCTTTTTAGCTGTTTTAATGCTTTATCCACTTCCTCGGCGGTCTTGTTTGCTAAGGGAAGTATCAGATGATAGCGAGTTTTTCTTTCCGTTAAGGTCAGCAGAACATGGTCGCTAGAGCGTTTGCCAAGGACGGTATCGATTTCCCAGTGGCCGAATTCCTCTTGCTTTTCTATACTGTCAGGCCGCTCGCTAATACTCTTGCCATAAAGGCGCTTATGATTTCGAGGAACCTCCTTCTTTGGTTTACGTCTTGTTTTTATGAAAAGGTCGATATTTCGAACTTTAAGTAAGCCTCGGTCAATATAGTTGTAGAGGGTTTTTGTGCAGACCATGGATGAAGAGTCAAAGAGTTTTTCTCGGCGAGCAGTTCCTTCCACAGCATCAGGTGACCATTTATCCTTTAGTGTCTTTTGTTTGGCATGTCGGAGGAAAGATTCGACTTGAAGGACTTTGCTTTTTCTGCCGCATGTAGAGTGGTTCTTTTCATATACTGCCTGTCCGGTTTCCGGAAAGTATGCTTCATAAGTAGGTTAGATCTGTGCGGAGTTGAGTCGTTGTGACACGCTTGATTTCGCGGTAGATAGTGCTGCGATGACGGCCGAGTTTTTTAGCGATTTGAGCTGGGGAGAAACCTTCTTTTAGAAGGGCAAAAATTTTCCCCCTTTCATAAGGTGTTAGTTGTAAGAAAATACTGGAACAATATAATATAATGACTATTTCCGGAAGAACCTGTGTGGAAAATTACGATACGCAAAAAGATGTTCTTATTCCCATTAATGAAGCGCAGAAAATGGTGGACTTTGGCATAGCAGCCCCGGAATATTTGCTCGATGGATATAGTTTCCACGGTGCGAAGTTTGCCGGTGGGGAAAAGGCTTCTGTTACGTTGAAAGGGATCTGAAGCTACGCTCATCTATTTCAGGAAAAGCGGCTTAAGGCAGCTTTTATACGAAAACGGCTCGACTTTTTTATAATTACAAGGAGATTGAGCGAAGGGGATATAATCCGGGTAGCCAAAAACATGAAGCCTTAGGGGGAACTTTACGATCAATTTATTTTACCACAATTTTGATTATATTATTTTCAAGACCCAATCTTTCCTGAAGTTCTTCACTTATTTTCATTGTTATTACTGTGTCTTTTTCCACAGATTTAAAAACATAATGAACGGCTGATACAACAGTCCCATCAGTACCATATTCTTCATCCGGCTGAAGTTCCAAAAATTCTACAGTATAATCGCCGGATATCCGGCCTTGGTTATATATTGAAGGAGGAAAGAAATCACTATATTTAATTGTTTGAGAACTGCTTATCTTGATTTTGCCTTCTTTCATCTCAATAATCCCGTTTTTCGGGATGGGTCTCCCATTTACTTCAATTTCATACACCCAACAATTTCTTACAAGCTGCGATATTTGAGCGGAATTCATGTGCTTTAACATTAACGTAACAAGATCTTTGCCTTATAGCTCTTTAGTTAACCTTAAATCTGATTCTTGGTTTGATAAATCAGTTTTTAGTTTTTCTATTTCCTTGTCTTTCATTTCAATTGTTGATTGCAACTCACTTATATACAAATTTTTCCTGTAAAGTAATGAACCGCTGATTATTATAAAAAGTAAATTGGTTACGATAAGAATTACTAACATTTTTTTGATTATCATTTTTTCCTCCCAAATTTCAAAAATATTGGTCTACTTGCAATTATATAATCCAAGTAGACCTGCTAATCATATTATTTTGAGCAGCAGATTCTTTATCTGCTTTTATTAATTCTTCTCTTTTAAATGTGCCAGGTTCAATGTTAATAAAATCATCATTTTCCTCGACCTTAGCCACTGTTAAATTTGTCCAAACTAAAATAATTAGCAATATTAGCATTAATGGTATTTTAATAGGATCTTACCATTTTATGTGCCTCCTAATATGAATTCTTGTTTTTTCAAAATTTTTCCGGATAAATGATATATATAACGCTTCTTTGTTCTTCAAAAAAACTCTGCCCTGTTACTAAATATTTGCCTTCTCCTGTCACATAATAATGAAGTGGCTCAAATCCTAAATCTAAATCCACTGGTCGCAAATTTTTATGGTTTAAATAAATCTTCCATTTATCCTTTTTATAAGCCAATCCATTATTAAAAACTCTCAGCCTAGTTATATTTTCATCAACGATTTTATGCTCATTAGTAGCCAAATCATACACATATAATTTATTCTCTGTAGGATATTCCGTCCCGTATTTAAGATCTACAGAATATATCTTACCTTCTACTAAGTACGCCTCACCTATGATGTTTCCCGGTACTTCATAACTTGTTGTTTTTGAAGTATTTATATCAAAAATATGATAATAATTCATTTTATCGTCCCTGTCAGCCCATATTATCCTCCCATTATTAATGCTGACAAAATTATTAATAAAGCAAGTATTTCTTATAGTCCCAACTTTTTTCATCTGACCATTTTCCAAGTTTAACAGAACTATCTCGGATATTCTATTACCGTCTGTGGCATCGTAATCGGTTGCCCAGACAAGGTAGTCTCGCCACAGTTCCGGAACAGTAATTGATTCTTTTTCGCCCTTCGAGTATATTAACTTTACTTCACCCGTTTTGAGGTTCTTCGCATAAAATTTTACTTCCGAACCCCATACATCTCCATCAGCCCATACGAGCCATTTTTCGTTCGCTTTTACACCTTGAACATTGCCCAATTCATATTTTGATTCAAATATTAATTTTTCTTCTCCCGTCTTTATATTGCGCTCTATCAGTATGTCGCACATGTCATCTTTTGCTTTTTTGCTCTTAACCGCCACGAAAAGGCGATCGTCGACAATGGCAGGAGTAAAAAAGTCGGCATATAAAAGCTCAACTTTCGTTACGGCTTCATTCTGATGAGCTTTTTTATGGACGTTGCTGCAACCGTAAAGAAATGAAGATAGGATTATAAAAAGGGCAATTAATCGCTTTATGTCCATAATCTTTTCTTCCTTTCCTTAATACAACATCACGTAATTTGTGCCATCTTTATCAGCTTGTTCCACTGCATTAAAGACATTTTCTAATTTTTCCCAATGATATCCTCTATATTCATCTTTATTATTAGGATCAACAATGTACAATTCTTTTTCACCAGTATTTTTATTGTTAAGATATCCACACACCGTAACATAGTGACGTGTTTTATAACCTTTGTAATAGTCAAGATGGCGAGTATCTATTAAAATTATCGGTGCGTTCGTCCTGTATTTTAAGTCATCTCTTATTCTTACTTCAAATAAATAAGATGGATTAGAACCATCTGTTACATTCCCTACAACGTATTTATCATCTTCAAAACCGTACGTCGATGCATAATTGTTTATAGCTGTTCTAAGGCCAGTTGTAACATTCCCTTCACTCGTAGTACCGGCTAATTTTGCAATGGTGGTCTGAGATGGCAGTGATACTGAAGAACCGCTTTTTGCTTTGTGAAAACTGAGACTTTGTCTTACAGATGCAGGTCCGCAATAATAAGTTTCCTGCTTAAAATTAGTAACATTTACAGAATAATACTCTACGCCATCCGGATCTCCCATTGGTAATGTATAATTTTTCTCTTTTTCTCGCATTTTCCTATCTTTCATCAATGCTTCTTGCTTCAACATTTCAATCATTTCTGGTATTAAATTGGGATCATTTAGCATTGCACCCGTTTTTTTCTCAGTATTCTCAATAATTAAGCTATTATCTTCTGCAAATATGGGTATACTTACAGTCAAAAGAATTATACATGTACCTATAACACTCAACTTAAATATTGATTTCCTCATACCCTACCCTCCGTTCAATCTTAATATTGTTAAGTTTTATGATTTTTTGATTTAACCTCCCTATTTCACCCCCCTCTGGAACTTTTTTGTGACACATTTCTTTTTGAATTTTTTCCCTCTATAATATAAGTCGTTTTATGCCTCCAAAAAGTTCCCTTTAGTTGAAAATTTTTTTATAATAATATTAAAGATTCTTTCAAAAAGGCGGTATGTTAAAATGGAAAATTTTGACCTTTTCGAGAGTCTCTACCGCAGGTATTTTTCAAAAGCTTACAGGGCGGCTTTCTTGGTCGCTCAGGACGAAAATATCGCTCATGATTCCGTCCAAGAGGCTTTTTTAGCTGCCTGCGAAATATTGAAAAAAAGCCCTATTGACCTTTCCCGCTTCCAGGCGCTTATCTCTGCTATCGCCACCAAAAAAGCCATCAACTTTATCCGAAATAAATCAAAGTATATGCTCATAGATGAGAGCTTTATGGATAAGATAGTTTCTCTGAATACCAATCTGGAAGTTTCGCCCGATACAATTACGGATGCCGAAAACAGGATGGATCTGGATTATGCTTTAAAGCAGCTCAATCCAATTTACAGACAGATCTTAGTATTGAAGTACTATAACGACCCTTCAGAAAATGAAATATCTAAGTATCTCGGTGTACCAGTGGGAACCGTCAAAAGCAGACTTTATCGCGCAAGGATGTTTTTGAGGAATTTTTTTAGAGAACAAAATGAAGGGGCAGGATGCGATGAAAAAAGATAAGGACGCTTTCGACCTTTATCTGTCTAAAAAAATAAAGGAGTACGCTGAAGACATCCCAGTTCCGAAACATATCGAAGATGAAATTTGGGTCAGAATAAAAAGAGAATTAGAAGCTCAAAAGAACAAAAAGATAGCCATTAAAAAAAGAATTGTAAGTGTGGCTTTTGTTCTAATAGTTTTTTTCATGGGTGTCTATACGGGAATTGCCGGAAAGGAAGCCACGGCTGATTCAAAGTTTTTCAAAATTGTCAGGGAATACTGGAATAATATAATGACCATTTCAGGAAAGACGGCCTCAGAAAATTACGGAACAGCGAAAGATTTTATTCTCTCCATTGATGAAGTGCAGAAAAATGTGGGTTTTCAAATCGCGGTCCCGGAATACCTCCCGGAGGGATACGGTTTCCACGGCGCGAAGATTTCCGGTGGGGGGAAGGCTTCTGTTGCTTTGATTTATAGAAAAGGAACAGAAGGTGAGGAACTTAGAATTGAACAATTTTCTGTAGCACGGGAAACGGCCTTTTCTCATAATTTCCGGACAAATAATGTAGAAGTAAAAGACCTCAACATAAAAGGATCTGAAGCCACGCTCATTCATTTCAGGAAAAGCGGCTTAAGGCAGCTTTTATATGAAAACGGCTCGATTTATTTTATAATTACTGGGAGATTGAGCGAAGGGGATATAATCCGGGTAGCTGAAAGCATGAAGTCTTTGTGAACTTACAAGAAATTTTTCTTACTATTTTCCACCTATTTCTGGAATAGATTTCGTGGGTATAACTGTACCATTTATAATAATGGCTTTGGGTTTTCTCTTTTCTTCCATTGTTATTTTAAAAATTCTTTTATCTTCGGAATTACTTTCTCCTCTTTTTATTCCAGATACATAGATATTTTTCTTGTCGGCTGTTATTTTAAAGTGATGTGGGTCTAAATAGAGATAATAAATTTCTTTGTTTTCTTTGATAGATTTAGCTATAAAAAAATCGCCTTCCTTATCCTTAACTTCATTTATCCAATCTTTCACATACTGCTCACTAATTTCGCCTGGCCTTTTATATTGTATACCAAAATCTAATATTCCCAAATTAGTACAATCCGACAGTAGAAGCATAGCTGTTAAAATTATTACTATAATTAACATGAAAATGACCTTTTTATTCGAACTATTCCTGAACATTTGTTATCCTCCTATATAATACTGCACAATTAGTACTACTTGACTTTCTTATAAAAAATTACAGCAAAAGCCCTCAGCCCAAGTTAGTAATATGCCAAGGCTTTCCGCTTAAAAATCGAAAATCTAATTATTTTTCCCAATTTATCAACTCTTCGTGAATGTATTTTTTATTAGATACATATACACCTTCTGAAAAGCTTAATGATAATTCTCCCGTTAATGATACACTAGGCTCCAACGTTAATGTTGAATGACCGTATTCTATATACAATGCAACTTCAGGAATCCTTCCTATTTTAGATACT
>JAKIHM010000008.1 GCA_021608145.1 Thermovorax subterraneus | reverse complement strand
CGAATATTTAACATAAAACCTCACACTCCTTTTGGTGGTTTGTGTTGTGTTTTGGGTGGTGAGGTCTTTTTTTCTACATTTGCAAGCCTTCTTCCTTCTTGTCACCTACTTAAATTTTACACTGCCTCTGTCGTTGGGCCTTCTTCGAAATCCAAAAGTTCTGTATCTTTAAATTCACTTGCGGATTTTGAAGGTCAGTGTATGCTTTATTATAAATATATTTTTTTTAAACCCGCCGAAAAAGCCATAAAAAAAACAGAGGTAGCTGTTTATGTGAAATTACCTCTTTAGTGATGTCATGATAAGAAGGCTTTTGGGGATAATTTTTGTAAATCTGTTTGATTTCAGATACTTTTATACAACTCTACGCAGAGGAGAACAAAGTACAGTATTTTCGCTTCTAAAAATCCCGATTGGGTATAAGTATTTTTCCCCCGGCCGGTTAGACCGGCCGGAAGTTTAAAAAGCGAGGCTAAGAGATTACCTACCCGTTAATAAGATTTTGCAAAATAGACCATTTTCTTAGCTTCTCTTCCGCATACAGCACACCTATCCGATATTTCTTCTTGTTCAAAAGGAACGCAGCGTAAAGTTGCGGTAGTTTCCTCTTTAACCCTTTTTTCGCATTCACTGTCACCGCACCACATGGCTTTTACAAAACCTCGTTTGTTAATTAGCAATTCCTTTAATTCATCAAAATTGGTAGCAGTATTGGTATTGTCGTCCATAAATTTTTTGGCTTGTTTGAACATATTGGTTTGGATATCCTCAAGCAATATATTTAAATAATTTACCAAATCCGATTCTTTGACTTGAATCTTCTCGTTTGTATCTCTCCGAACCAGCAACACTTGGTTTTGCGCAAGGTCTCTGGGACCTATCTCAAGCCTTACAGGAACACCTTTCATTTCCCACTCGTTAAATTTCCAACCTGGGGTGTATTCATCGCGGTCATCTAATTCCACTCTAAAATTCTCCTTGAGAAGCTGGTACAATTCTTTTGATTTGGCCAGAATTTCTTCTCTTTGCTGGCCAAAAATAGGAACTATAATTACTTGAATTGGCGCGACCCTAGGCGGAAGTTTGAGACCCCTATCATCCCCATGGGTCATTATTATAGCACCTATCAGGCGCGTCGAAACTCCCCAGGAAGTCTGCCATACGTATTTCAATTTACCGTCTTGGTCTAAAAATTTAATGTCAAACACTTTAGAAAAATGCTGACCTAGATTGTGAGAAGTCCCCGCCTGTAATGCCTTGCCATCGCTCATCATAGCTTCTATTGTATATGTCCTCAAAGCGCCTGCAAATTTTTCATTTTCAGATTTTCTTCCCTTTATAACAGGCAATGCCAGCTCGGTTTCTACAAAATCCCTATATACTTCAAGCATGCGAAGCGTCTCTTCTTCAGCTTCCTCCTCAGTTCTATGGGCTGTGTGCCCCTCCTGCCAGAGGAATTCAGCCGTTCTCAGGAAGGGTTTGGTGCTCTTTTCCCATCTGACTACATTGCACCATTGGTTGATTAAAACGGGTAAATCCCTCCACGATTTTATCCATTTGGAATACATGCTGCATATAATTGTCTCGGAGGTAGGTCTTACCGCTAGCCGTTCTGAAAGTTCTTCCTGTCCACCGTGAGTCACCCACGCAACTTCAGGAGCAAATCCCTCTACATGCTCTGCTTCCTTTCTCAACAAAGATTCTGGAATAAATACCGGGAAATATGCATTTTTATGCCCGGTTTCTTTAAAGCGCCGGTCCAATAGTTTTTGCATGTTTTCCCACAGGGCGTAACCATAAGGCCTTATGACCATGCATCCTCTGACGGGAGAGTAATCGGCAAGTTCGCCTTTTACGATGACGTCTACGTACCATTGGGAAAAGTCTTCTGATTTAGCCGTAATTTCCTTGACGTATTTTTCTTCCATTGTTCTCTCCTCCCGAAAAAATTATTAAAAAAACCTTCGCACCGAAGGGGCGAAGGTTTTTCGCGGTACCACCCTGCTTTTAATAAGAAAGCAAAAGGGTTACTCATTGGGTTAACGGCAAAGTGCCGGCCACTTTTGGCAGACTCCGGAGGTGGGTTTCAGAAGCCCCCGATGGCGGGCCTTTCAGCCTGTGGGACCGCTCTCTTTTCATCGGGTTTACTTCTTACTGGCCTCCATCAACGCCATTCACAGTATGCTGTTTGTCTGTTATTTTATCAGAGTTAATTTTTTTTGTCAAATTATCATCTAACATACTCCAAACTTCCGATATTAAAACGTCAACTGCCTCGCTTTCGGGTACTGTTTTAAGTATACGGCCTTTTTTGAACACCGCAATCCTACCGCTTCCGCCTGCGATTCCTATGTCAGCCTCTCGTGCTTCGCCGGGACCGTTTACTATGCAACCCATCACGGCAACTTTTATGGGTGCTTTTATGCCTGCCAATTTTTTTTCGATTTCACTGGCTATTCCTATGAGGTCTATCTGACAGCGGCCACAAGTCGGACATGAAATTAGAGTTACACCGCCTTGAATCAGATTTAGGCTTTTCAGAATCTCTTTTCCCACCCTTACTTCTTCAACGGGGTCACCTGTTAGCGAAACTCTTATGGTATCTCCGATTCCCTCGTAAAGCAGTATGCCCAATCCCACGGCGGATTTTACCGTACCAGAAAAGACCGTTCCCGCTTCGGTTACTCCAAGATGGAAGGGGTAATCGACTCTTTTTGCCAGCATTTTGTAAGCTTTTACTGTGGTTAATACATCGGAAGACTTTATAGAAATTACTATATCGGAGAAGTCCAATCCTTCAAGGATGCTTACATGCCTTAGTGCGCTTTCTACCAAAGCTTCGGCACAGGGCGAACCGTATTTTTCTAGTAAATCTTTTTCCAATGAGCCTGAATTAACGCCAATTCTAATGGGAATGTTCCTTTCGCGAGCCGCCTCTACGACTTTTTTTATCCTGTCTAATCCCCCAATATTGCCAGGATTTATTCGTACCTTATCTGCGCCGTTCTTTATTGCCTCAATCGCAAGCCGGTAGTCGAAGTGGATGTCGGCAACTAACGGAATGTGGATATTCCGTTTAATTTCAGAAATAGCTTGAGCTGCCTCCATGTCAGGAACAGCAACTCGTACAATATCACAGCCTGCTTCTTCAAGAACCAAGATTTGGTTGACGGTAGCTTTCACATCTTGAGTCTTCGTATTCGTCATGGATTGAACGGATACTGGAAAATCCCCGCCTATCCCAATCTTGCCAACGTATACCTTTTTTGTAGTTCTCCTTTTAATAGAAGTCCTGTCATCCGCCATATTAACTCCCCTTGCCTACATGTATAATCTCATAAAGTCTCTGTAAAGTACAAATGCCATCAATAGCATCAGCAGAGCAAAACCTAAAAAGTGGATCACACCTTCCTTTTCGGGATCTATAGGTTTTCCTCTTAAGAATTCCACCAACAGGAAAACTAAACGGCTTCCATCTAGAGCGGGAACCGGCAAAAGGTTCAAAAGCCCTAAGTTTATGCTTATGAATGCTGTAAGATATAACACGTTGAATATGCCGAATCGAGCAGCTTCTCCTACCATATGGGCAATGCCCAAAGGTCCAACCAAGTCAGATAAACCTCTTCCTGTCAATAATCTAGGGATAGAAGACAAAATCATACCTGATGCCCAAAAGGTCTTTTGAACTCCTGTTTTTACACTATATAGCAGCGAATATCTTATAACCACTGATTTTATGCCAATTACGCCCCTACCGGTTTCTGGTTCTTGTTTCGCCGTTACCGAAATTTCTTTTTTTTCTCCATTTCTTAGGATTTCTAGTTCTAATGTTTGATTGGGTTTCTGGCTGATTATGCTTACCGTTTCATCCCACGATGAAATTTTCTTATTATCTATAGCTACAATAATATCTCCATCCTTAATCCCTGCTAACTCTGCTGGAGAATTTGGTATAACTTCAACTTTTGTAGTTGCAACTCCTCCAAAAAATCCTATTAGAGATATTAATATAACTGCCATCAGCAGGTTCATCATCGGACCTGCTATTACAACTGCCATTCTTGCTCCCACGGGTTTGTTGCTGAAAGCTCTTGGATCTCCACTTTTTTCGTCTTCACCCTCCATCTTTACATATCCACCTAAAGGTAAGGCGCGGACTGAATATAAAGTTTCACCTTTTTTAAACGATACTAATGTTGGGCCAAACCCTAAACTAAATTCATTAACCTTTATAGAGCATAATTTTGCCACCAAAAAATGCCCCAGCTCATGAAAAAAGACAAGGGCACCGAATACTATAATTGAAATTGCTATTGTGTTCAACTTGTTCACCTTCCGGTTTTTTTATTTTTAAGAACGCAAAAAACCCGATTGAAGTATAGCTTTGACAATTACAGCCACCATTGGTCCTATAAATAACCCCATGAACCCGAACAATCTTACGCCGACGTATATTGATATTAAGGCTACTAAAGGATTTAATCCTAAATGAGTACCTATAACTTTTGCCTGCAAAATCTGACGCATTCCAGAAACAACAAGATGCAAAATTATCAACGACAGGGAAAATTTTAAATTTCCTAGGAGCAACGCCGCAATTGCCCATGGAACGAATATTAAACTTGGTCCAATAATTGGAAGTATATCAAGAAGACCGCATATTATACCTAAAGTTAGAGCATAATCTACTTTTAGAATATAAAACCCCACTATTGTAATAATTGTCGAAATAAATATCAATATTGTTTGAGCTTTAATCAATCCTATGGCAGATGAAATTAGCTCTGATTGTATTATTTCTATTTTTCTATACCAACTATGCGGGAGGATGTTTTTTATGGAAGATATTATCTTGGTTTTGTCTTTCGCAAAAAAGAAGCTAGATAAAAATGTAAAAAGAAGGAATATAAGTAAGTTTGGTATAACGACAAGTTTTTCCGCAAGAGCATAAAATTTTGATAAGAAACCTGTTAGATAAGTAATAATTTGCCCCCAGTTTTTAGAAAGGTAGTCCACGACTTCATCAGGTATGATGTCGTAAATAGAAAAAACAAATGTACTGATACTATCAAAAAAGGAGTTCAAATAGTCAGTATAATTAGGCAATGTATTGACCAATTTCCCTACCTCGAATATTAATCTTGAAATTGCAAGGATGATTAAATACCCAAAAGACGAAATGATTGCAAGTAAGACTATAGTGACAGCTAAACCTCGTTGGATTTTAAGTTTTAACTCAAAGTAATTTACTATTGGGTCAATAATTAAAGCGATAATTATGCCTATTGCAAAAGGGAGAAAATATTCTATTGTAACGAACAAAGCAAAAGTTACCAAGACGGTGGCAAGTGCTAGAAAAACAATGGGTTTATAATCTGGTTTCAGTTTCAAATAATACCACCCTTCTGAATTACTGTTATAATATAATAGTATGCTACGGGGAAAGAAAAGAGGCTACTGTCAAATCTATCTAAAATTCCACCATGACCAGGAATTAAATTAGAGAAATCCTTTATTCCGCAAAATCTTTTGATAAGAGAAGCTGAAAGGTCTCCTATTTGAGAAAAAATTCCTATCAATAAACCTAATGCTAATCTATCTAAAATTTTAATCTGAGGCAAAAACGTCATTGAATAAATAGAACTTGCAAAGATGCTTCCTAGTATTCCGCCGATGCTACCTTCTATACTTTTCTTAGGACTAATTTGGGGAGAAAGTTTATGGCGGCCGAAAAGCATTCCCGTTATGTAGGCAAAAGTATCGCAGCTCCATGTTGTTATAAAAACCAACCACAATAAAACAGGTCCTTGCGATAGATCTTTGATAAGCATGATATGCGAAAACGGGATGGAAGTATAGAGAAAGGAAAAAGTAGTAAAAACGGTATCCATCAACTTATTTTGCTTGTATTTTACTATGGAAGAAAAAAAACTTAAGATTATAAGCAGGCAAAAAGGGAAAAAAACTGTCGTCTTCGCACCGGACCAGAAATATATCATGATCAGAAAAATTGAACCCGCCGTTCCGCTAAAGACCATGTTTACATTTATACCAGCTTTTTCAAAAGCCCTTGCAAGCTCCCAATTGGCTATCAGGGTCATTAATATGATAAAAACAAGAAACGAAATAGCTCCCCTGCTGCTTACAACGTAAAGCAGGGCAATACCTAATATTGCGGTCAAAGATCTAATAATAAAAGTTTCGTCCATTTTATTTTGTTAAACCTCCAAATCTCCGTTCTCTGCGTTGAAAATCAATTAATGCTTTAATTAAGTGCTCTTTCTTAAAATCCGGCCAATAAGTATCGCAAAACCACAGCTCTGAATAGGCTATCTGCCACAAAAGAAAGTTGCTCAACCTCAATTCCCCGCTGGGCCTGATTAAAAGATCGGGATCAGGAAGCCCGGCAGTAAATAAATACTTCTCGAAAAGTTTTTCATCAATATCTTCCGGCTTTAATCTTCCACTAGAGGCAAGCCTTGATATAATTTTACATGCTTTGATTATTTCGCGGCGAGATCCATAGTTTAATGCTACGTTTAAAATCATCCCCGTATTATTCGAAGTTAGTTCTAACGATTTTTTGATTTCTTCCCTAATCCGATATGGCAACTCCTGCCAATCTCCAGACACCATTAATTTTATATTATTTCGATTCAAATTGTCTACTTCTTTTTTTAAGTAGTATACGAGAAGATTTAGAATGGTCTTTACTTCTTCGTAGGGTCTTTTCCAGTTTTCTGTAGAAAATGCATAAACAGTCAGAACCTTTATCTTTAGCTCTGCACAAAATTCAACAATACTGCGAAGTGCTTCTGCACCGGCCCAATGACCCGCTATTCTAGGAAGACCTCGCTTCTGAGCCCACCGTCCGTTGCCGTCCATTATTATAGCAATGTGATTAGGCAGTTTTTTTGTATCAATTAAATCTATTTCCTTTATTCCCACTTTTCGAGCCTCCCAATTATCAAAAGCCCCCTCTATACGAGGGGGGGCATTTTTAACGAAAATAAGCAACGAGTAAGATCACGCCGTCGCCATGATTTTCTTTTTCTACTCTTACTATTATCGGTCTACTATAGTCTTCTTTGCGAGCAACAGGGAAGGTATACTTAATATCGCAGATCTTGATACCTTTTTTCATTAAAAATTCCTTGGCTTCCTCTAAAGTAAAACCTATGAGTTCTAAATTTTTTTCAGTAATAGCGCTATACCTCCATTATTTCCTTCTCTTTATTCGTCAATGCTTTATCTATTTGTTCAATATAATTATCCGTGAGTTTTTGTATTTCTTCCTGCCACCTTTTGCTATCGTCTTGAGAAATTTCTCCGTTTTTTTCCATTTTTTTGATCAATTCGTTTGTATCCCTTCTGATGTTCCGCACGACAACTTTTGCGTCTTCTGCCTTCTTTTTTGCCATTTTAACTAACTCTTTGCGCCTTTCCATAGTTAATTCGGGGAGAACAAGCCTTATTACCTTGCCGTCGCTGGTAGGTGTAAGACCGAGGTCTGATTTTAAGATGGCCTTTTCGATACTGTTAATCGTCTTCACATCCCAAGGCTGTATCAATATCATTCTCGGTTCGGGTACACTTATAGTTGCTAACTGGTTTACTGGAGTCGGAACGCCGTAATAATCCACTGAGATTTTATCTAGGAGTGCAGTCGAGGCTCTTCCCGCTCTAATTGCCGCCAAATCAGATTTGAGATTGTCGAGCACCTTCTTCATTTTGTCCTCGGTTTCTTTGTAAATTTTTTTATCCACCAAATCAACCTCCTTTCACAAAAGTTCCTATATTTTCCCCAAGAGCAGCCTTTACTATATTGCCTTCTTCGTTGATGCCGAACACGATTATTGGGATTTTATTATCCATGCAAAGTGAAGTGGCTGTGGAATCCATAACACCTAACCCTTTGTTGAGTATTTCTATATAATCTAAACTGTCGAATTTCTGAGCATTGGGATTTTTCATCGGATCCGAATCGTAGACTCCATCGACCTTTTTTGCAAGCAGAATAACATCTGCTTCTATTTCTGCAGCTCTTAAAGCTGCTGCAGTATCGGTAGAAAAATAGGGATTTCCCGTACCGGCAGCAAAAATGACCACCCGGCCTTTTTCAAGATGTCTTATGGCCCGGCGTCTTATGTATGGCTCCGCAATTTCTTTCATCTCTATGGCAGTCTGAACACGTGTTTCTATGTTTCTTTTTTCCAATGCATCCTGCAGCGCAAGAGCATTTATTACAGTCGCCAGCATCCCCATATAGTCGGCAGTAGCCCGGTCCATATCTGGATAATTACGTCCGCGCCATATGTTTCCCCCGCCGACAACAATAGCCACATCAATACCGTATTCCCTTACTTTTTTTATTTGGTCAGCTATAGAATTAATAACGTTTTGATCTATCCCAAATTCTTTTTTGCCAGCTAGAGCTTCACCGCTGATTTTAAGAACGACCCGTTTATACTTTGGCTTTTGCATCTATTGACCCTCTCTTTTGCAGAATTAATTTTTAAAAAAGAGACACGCTGAGTGTCTCTTTCTAGCATCAATCCTGATCAGATTTTGGCGCAATTTCTCCTCTTTCAAAGCGTACAAATCGAGTAACTGTGATATTTTCACCTAATAAGGCAATTTTTTCCATTATCAATTCAGAAACTTTCTTATCAGGATCCTTAATGAATGGTTGTTCTAAAAGACAGTTCTCTTCAAAGAATTTTTCAAGTCTGCCTTCAACAATCTTATCTACTATGTGAGGAGGCTTACCTTCGTTTATAGCTTGCGCTTTAAGTATTTCCTTTTCTCTTTCCAAAACTTCCTGGGGGACATCATTCCGAGAAATATACTTGGGATTTGATGCTGCAATTTGCATGGCGATATCCTTAACTAGACTTCTAAACTCTTCATTTCTCGCCACGAAATCGGTCTCGCAGTTAACTTCCACCAATACACCTATTCTACCTTCTCCGTGTATGTAAGCATCAATAATTCCTTCGGCTGTTGTACGGCCCACTTTTTTTGCAGCCTTAGCAAGTCCTTTTTCTCTTAATATAACTATTGCCTTTTCCATATCTCCGCCGGCTTCCATTAAAGCCTTTTTGCAATCCATTATCCCGGCGCCTGTGCGTTCTCTTAGTTCCCTTACTTGTTCTGAACTAATCATATCAAAACCTCCCGAAAGATTATTAAAGGTAAGGGATGGGAAAAATCCCCCTTACCTCATGAGATTATCCTTCTGCTGCTATTTGAACTCCTTGCTTGCCTTCGAGTACTGCGTCGGCTATCTTTTCGGTAATCAATTTAACAGCTCTTATGGCATCGTCGTTGCCAGGAATTACATAATCTACTTCATCTGGATCGCAGTTGGTATCTACTATAGCTATAATCGGAATCTTCAACTTTCTAGCTTCCGAAACGGCTATTTTTTCTTTTCTCGGATCTACTATAAAAAGTGCATCCGGCAGGGATGTCATGTTTTTAATACCGCCTAAATATTTCTCCAAACGCTCTTTTTCCCTCTTGAGATTTAGTACCTCTTTTTTCGGAAGGACTTCAAAGAGCCCTTCTTCTTCCATGCGTTCAAGTTCTTTCAGGCGTTCTATCCGCTTTTTAATCGTTTTAAAATTGGTCAGCATTCCGCCCAACCAGCGCTGGTTGACGTAAAACATTTCACAGCGTTTGGCTTCTTCCTGAATCGACTCCTGAGCCTGTTTTTTCGTGCCTACAAAAAGAATTTTTCCACCTTCTGCAGCTAAATTCTTTACATACTCATAGGCTTCGTCCAATTTTTTAACAGTTTTCTGCAAATCAATGATGTAAATACCATTTCTTTCAGTAAAGATGTATTCTTTCATTTTGGGGTTCCATCTTCTAGTCTGATGGCCAAAATGGACCCCGGCTTCCAGCAATTGTTTCATAGAAACTACCGACATTTTTTTACCTCCTTTGGTTTTTTCCTCCGCCGGAATCATCTCTCAACGAGACCTTTCGGCACCCTCGTTGAAATATTTCCAGCGTGTGAATTACCGGTGATAGTATATCATAAAAAAAAACCTTATGCAATATAATTTTCCACTACACGGCCACATTCTCCGACCACCTTCCACATCTGTCTCCCCATCGTGCTATCAATTTATTGTCTACATAAATTTGTACGATTTCGCACAAGTTGGGACACCCATTGCATTCAAAACTTTCTGCCCTATGCTCTTTAAAGGCAGCTTCAAAACCATAAAAATTAGTCTGTTTTTGCTTATTTTGAGACATGGCTTTCTTTGCAAGCAATGCAGCCCCTAAAGCTCCCATCACGTCGAAGTGTTCCGGCACTATGATCTCCATGCCAAGTTCTTCTTCAAAAGCTCTTTTTATTCCGGAATTGGCCGCAACTCCGCCCTGAAATACCACCGGAGGATTTATCTCTTTTCCCTTCGCCACGTTTGCCAGGTAATTTCTAACCAGCGCTTGGCACAACCCTTTTAATATATCCTCAACTTTATACCCCAACTGTTGTTTGTGAATCATATCCGATTCGGCAAACACTGCACAGCGGCCAGCAATTCTGGTGGGGTTCTTCGACCTTATGGCAATTTCACCGAATAGTTCGATGGGTATTCCGAGCCTTTGGGCCTGTCTGTCGAGAAAAGAGCCCGTTCCGGCGGCGCATACGGTATTCATGGCAAAATCTACAACGATCCCGTCTCTCAGTATTATTATTTTTGAGTCCTGTCCTCCTATCTCTAAAATAGTTTGGACAGTGGGAATTTCAGATATGCTTGCGACAGCGTGGGCCGTAATTTCATTTTTTACCACATCGGCGCCTACTATGACCGATGCCAATTTTCTGCCGCTGCCGGTGGTACCTACCCCCTTTATTTCTATATCGTCCTTTAAATCTTCTTTAAGCATCTTTAAACCACTTTTTATTGTTTCTATAGGTCGTCCTGCAGTCCTTAAGTAAAGCTTCTTCAGCATTTTTCCATGTTTGTCTATCAAAGCAAAATTAGTGCTTACAGAACCCACGTCAATCCCAAGATAACACTCCAAACTCCTCTTCCTCCTTCCTTTCGCGGATCAAATCGATAAACGCCTCAAGGCGAGTCCTTAATCCCGTTTCGGCAGAATGTTCGTCCAAGACGAGTGTCATCACCGGTATAGAATGAATTTTGCTTACCATCGGCAAAACACTTTTTGCAACAATTTCCGGCATGCATGTAAGCGGGAGAAGGTGAATTACCCCATCAAATCCCTGTTTTGCGTAACTGACAATTTGTGCAACGGATTCCCGACCGTGGCCTCCTACAAAGCATGGAATATAAGGTTCAGCAAGTTTTGCAAGTACTTCTGGCTCTTTTGATTTCATAAAAGAAGGCAGGAGATTTTCTCTAACCCATTGGCTTATGTATATACTTCGTTCTACTAAAACCCCTAGTTCGCCCAACTGTTTTTCTATGTTAAAATTAACAAAGGGTTCTAAAAGTGTATAAATTTCACCCACTAAACCTACTTTAAGTAAATTTCTTTCTTTAGCTTTTTTTATTGACGAGATTTCTTTTTCAATTTGTTGCCTTGCAAAGGCTAGCTCCTGTTCATCCCTCGCATTTGATATTAAATTTAATGCCTTTTTATATGCTTTATCGGTCTTACCTTTTTCAAGTTCTACAGCTCTTATGCGATTTACCATCTTTTCCAGTCTATCTAATAAGATGATCTTTTTCCACGCTAATTTTCCGGCCAGATAAATTTCTTTAAAGCTCTTTTTATTGGTTATATACTTAAATTTTTTTATTAAATCCCAGAAATGACCTTGAGGGGGTTCTAACACTATCATGTCAAAATCGTAACCCAAATCTTTTAAGATTTCTCTTTGAACTTCCGCGTAATACCCAAAGCGGCAGGGACCCACTCCTCCGGCCATCACTATGGTATCTGCCCCCATCTCCAGCGCCTCTATGAAATTGCCCAAAGTTACTTTCAGAGGAAGGCAAGCAAACTCAGGAGAATATTTACAGCCTATCTCTAATGTTCTCTTGCTAGAAAGTGGAGGAACCACCACTTCGGCGCCCAAGTTTTCGAAAAAAGTTCTAAGAGGGATATATAGATTTCCCATATGCGGAAAGGTAACTTTCAATTCCGACGTCTCCCTTCTATCACATCTATGAAAGCTTCCAGCCTCGTATTAAAACCTTCTTCGCCGGAATGTTCGTCGATATTAATCCGAAGAAAAGGAACCAGCCGGTTACGGGAAAGTTTGCGTTCCAATAGCTCTCCTACGATCGAATCAGGTCCACATCCGAAGGAAGCAAGATGAATTATCCCATCAAGAGCTTTGCCGCAATCCATATAATAGTAAGTGCTTCCTATTATGTTTTTTCCCATAGTCCAGAATAATCTTTTCTTAAGATTTTTTGCCCCTGCCGAGATGTTTTTGACCGGTATTATTTCCGGCGTTATGACTTTTATACCATTTTTTTGCAATTTTGTTATTAGATTCATACTAATATAATTGTCGTATATATTATAAGGATGCCCTAGTAAAAGGACATTTAAAGTATTTTCTCCAAGGCATTTGTTTTTATGCCTAGAAAAATACGAGGAGTTAGAATCGAAAAAACTCTTTTGTCCCGAATCCAGAGGAAGTTGTTCGTGGCTTATTTGAAATTTTTTATAGGAATTGAATTTTGTTGAGGCTATCGTATACGCTTTCAAAATAAGCCTCGAAGAATGCCCCAGGTCTGTACCTATAGATTTTGCATGTCCGATGAGGTCTTTTCTGTTTTTATAAACAGAAAGGTTGCTGTCAATAATTGGAGGCAAATCAGGTATGCTGCTTTTTACCATATCAGGTAAACCTAAAAACTTCGGGCAAATGAATTCTCCAGGTTCGATGCTGATTATTCTAGGAATAAAAAGAACATCTACTCTGTCTAGTAGATCCACTATGTGTCCGTGAAAAACTTTGACGGGCAAACAGGCATCATCAACGGCAAATTCCAAACCGTCTTTTAATATCTTTTTATTGGTCGGACTTGACAATATTACTTCGTGGCCTAAAGCTTCGAAAAATATTTTCCAGAAAGGGTAGTACATGTAATAAAATAAAGCTCTTGGAACACCTATCCGCATTCTAACCCCTTCTCAATCCTTTTAATATTTTCACTTATATTATTCCCACGATTATGTATTTTATTAACTTAATTACCAAAGAAAGGTAATTCATTGAACAAAGAAATAAAGGCATTGTAGGATTGCCTTTGGATAGCAAATTTCTATTTTTTGTCATTTTCCCAAAATGTAGAGCACCAAAATTCTTGCAACACCTACCTTTAAAAAGATAAGAGGCCACGGCCTTTTGTACTTAGCAAAAGGATTTATGAATCTCCAAAAACTTATTGAATCGCCGTTTTTTAAACCCAGGCCTATTAAGATTAAAATTAATGGAGAGAAATATGGCAGTACGATATTGCTGCCGAGATAATTTATAGAACTAAATATGCCTCCGGAAATAACTTCGGTAACTTGAGAATTAAAAACCATGGCTGCCAGTATATCAATAATGTTTGCAAAAAAACATACAAAAATCACTTGAGCAAAATATTTTGGGCTAACTATTAAAGTCGTAAGAAAAATACCTATAAAATCCAGAAACATTTTAAAATCCCATCTTCATTTGGGTTTGGGATTAAAAATAAGAGCCATGATATAGCCGAAAACTATTGCCGCAGTTATTCCCGCCGCCGTAGCTTTCAATCCACCCGTCAAAATCCCCAATGCACCGGATTTATTAACTTCTTCCATGACACCTTTCACCAGTGTGTGTCCGAAACCGGGTAGTGGAACAGATGCTCCAGCGCCAGCAAGGTCTATCAAAGGCTGGTATAATCCTAACCCGCTTAATATTGCCCCTAAAGTTACAAAAACTACAAGGATGTGGGCAGGGCTAAGAGGTGTAAAATCCATCAATATTTGTCCCACCGCACATATAAGCCCACCAACTAAAAACGCCATTATATAATCGATCATTTTTATTCCCCCGCTACAGGCTATAGATTTTCTAATGCTACGGCATGAGCGATACACGGGATTGTTTCACCTTGCTGGACAATAGTAGAATTCATTAAAGCTCCCGTTGCCACGATAAGAATCTTATTGTATCTACCTTTCTGCATTTCGTTAAAAATATACCCGAATGTAACTACGGCAGCGCAAGCGCATCCACTTCCGCCTGCATGTACATCTTGTTCGGGGCTGTAAATCAATAGTCCGCAATCAGTATACTTATTTGAAACATCGATGCCCTTTTGCAACATTAATTTTTGAGCTATATCCTTTCCTACACTCGCCAAATCTCCTGTTACTATTAAATCGTAATCTTCAGGAGTACGCTTAGAATCCTCAAGATGCATTACAATTGTGTCAACTGCCGCCGGTGCCATCGCGCTGCCCATGTCGTTTGGATCGACAGCACCCATATCTATTACCTTTCCTGTAGTTACGTAAGTTATTCTTGGATTTTGATTTTTGGTTGAAATTACAGCAGCCCCAGCGCCGGTTACAGTGCGCTGGGCTGTCGGTGGCCTTTGATTTCCTAATTCTAGGGGAAATCTGTATTGTCTTTCGGCGGAACAGAAATGACTGGAAGTACCCACTACGATATTATCTGCATATCCTCCGTCAACTAACATTGCGCCTATTCCCAAACCTTCTGCAACTGTTGAACACGCTCCGTAAATTCCCAAAAAAGGGTACCCTAATTCCCTGGCGGCGAAACTTGCGGAGATTATTTGATTGAGAAGATCCCCAGCTATAAAATACTCAATTTTATCGCTCGGAACACCGCTTTTTTTGACGGCCATTTCTACCGCTTCTTTTAACATTTTCTTTTCTGCTTTTTCCCAGCTTTTCTCCTGAAATTTAAAATCACCCAAAATAAGGTCAAAGTAATTTCTCAATGGCCCTTTTCCTTCAACAGGCCCCACAACAGTCGCTGTGGCTATTATCGAAGGAGGGTTTTGAAATTTTACCGTCTGGGCTCCGAGTTTTTTTACAGCCATCATATCCTCCTAAAACTTTACCACATAGTAGATTAATCCGATTAAAGCAGAAGAGGCAATTCCATAAACAAGAACAGGTCCTGCCACCACAAACATTTTTGCAGCCACTCCAAATACATATCCTTCGCTTTTAAATTCCATTGCAGGTGCCACGATGGAATTTGCAAATCCTGTGATAGGCACTATTGAACCAGCACCTGCTCTTTTCCCTATTTTGTCGTAAACACCCAATCCGGTGAGAAAAGCGCCAAGAAATACTAGAGTGGCCGACGTTGCACTGGGCGCTTCTTTCGTGCTCTCTAAGCCTAAAGAAATATAAAAATTCAATATCAACTGTCCAATTACACAAATTAAACCTCCGACCAAAAAGGCCATTACTAAATTTTTCAAATATGGAGGTTTAGGTTTTGAGTTTTTAACCAATTCTTGATAATCTTTCTGGTCCTGTGTAATTTTGGCCATTATATTTCTCCTTTTGAATTATGCTTCGGTGCTTCCTTCAACTTTAAAAGCTATAGCCACATCGGCTTTGTATTCAACAATTTTTCCTCCCTGCACGTTTGCTGTTTGATTTCTCACCTCTATCCCGGTAATGTTTCTTATTGTTTTGCTGGCATCTCGAACAGCGTTTTCAACAGCCTCCTGCCAGCTATTTTTTGATTCTCCCACTACTTCAATGACTTTTACCGTCATTATTTTCCCTCCCTAATTCTTTAAAGTTTTCAATTATATTTTCTCCCATTAAATAATCTTTATTCCCAAACGGGACGATCACTAGTTTAGCGCTTTTTGGGATTCTCGTTTTTACGTTGTTTATATACATTGCGCCTGCTATTAAAGTTAAAATTAACAGAAGGGCTATATAAAAAATTTTTTTCTTTATCACTACTACCACCTCTTTAAAAATAGTATCTGGTTTTGCTTTAAATGCTATTCAAAAACAAAAAAGCCTTTTTAAAGGCTTTTATTGGGAGAGCATATTTTTTATTTTTGTTAGTATTCTTTTTTCCAACCTGGATACCTGAACTTGCGTTATGCCTAAAACCTTAGCCACTTCGGTCTGAGATTTTTCTTTAAAAAATCTCAATATAATAATCTGTCTTTCCAATTTATCTAACTTCGAGAGAGCCTCTTTTATGGCTATCTTCTCGATCCACTGATTCTGCAACGATTCGCCGTCTTCAAGTTTGTCTATATAATATATAGGAGCTCCGTCTTCCTGGTATGCCACATCATTTAAAGAAACGATAGGTTGAATGGCTTCAAGTCCCATTACTATTTCTTCCGGGGGAACTCCTATCTCTTCAGATAGTTCTATTATAGTAGGTTCTCTATTTAATTCATAAGATAATTTTTCCTTTGCAGATTGTATCTTAATAGTTAAATCCCTAAGAGATCTTGCCAATTTTACAGGGGAGTCATCCCTTATAAATCTTTTAATTTCCCCAATTATCATTGGAATAGCATAGGTTGAAAATTTGACATTATAAGCAAAATCAAACTTGTCTATTGCTTTCAATAAACCTATACTCCCTATTTGAAAAAGTTCCTCAGGTTCGTAGCCTCTATTCGCAAACTTTTTAACCACACTCCAGACAAGACCTAAATTTAAAGCGACAAATTCGTTTTTTGCTTCCTCATCTCCTTTTTTTGCTTTTTTTAATAATTGTAGTTGCTCTACTGACCCCTTCAAAGTCATGACCTGTACCTCAGACAAATTATTTTTTATTTTTTATGGTTTTATACATTTTAACAATAGTGCCCTTTCCAGGTGTGGATTCGATTTCTACTTTGTCCATAAAATTCTCCATTATGGTAAATCCCATTCCTGACCTATCGAGTTCAGGTTTTGATGTCCATAGTGGCTGCCTTGCCTTCTCAATGTCTTCAATGCCTTTTCCCCAATCTTGCACCCATATTTCAATTTCACTTTCGCGAAGAATAGCTTTTATCCTAATTATGCCCAAATTATTCTCATATCCGTGAATTATAGAATTAGTCACAGCTTCGGATACTGCCGTCTTTATGTCCGCTAATTCATCTAGAGTAGGGTTTAATTGCGAAGCAAAAGCAGCTACTACTACTCTAGCGAAAGCTTCATTCTGCGATTTGCTCAGAAAATCAATGGTCATTTCGTTTAAAATTTCCATAAAATCACTCCCTACATTTTTTCACTAGCTTCTATTTCATCATTGTAGCAAGAAATTATATTGAAAAGACCCGAAATCTCAAAAATCCGCTTCACTTGTTTGCTTAAGTTTACTGCACCAACTTTACCCCCAATTTTCTGTAAAGATTTATACTTTCCTATTAACATCCCTACTCCAGAACTATCCATAAAATTTACATGCTTGAAGTTAAATAATATTTTTTTTAAAGCATGCCGCATTAAATATTCTTCAATCTTTTCGTTTACCATCCGAACCATATGATGGTCTAGTTCTCCTTTTAAATTTACAATTAAAATGTCATTATAAACTTTAAAAGTTACCCCCATTTAGTTCCATACCCCCACATTATAAATTGCATCGGAAACGAGTATAATTTCTACAAATTTTAGTAAATTCCTGCTAAAAATAAAAAACGCACAAAGTGCGTTTAAAATTTAATTAGGTTACCAATAAGTTTCCTGAATATATAAAATAAACCTGCTTTTTCAATTCCTTCCAATGTCACTAAATCTACTTCTCCCACGATTTCACCATCTTTTTCTGCAATTAATTTTCCTATTCTCTGTCCAGATGAAAGGGGAGCTTTCAATTTTTCTGGTATTTCTAACTTTGTAACAATAGCTTTCTCTTTGCCTTTTTCCACCAATACATTGAGATCTCTAGATGCTACAATATCTATCTGATTTTTTATTCCCCTTTCCACTGGCAATCGAGCCAAAACTTCATTCTTCTTTGCGACTTTTATTGAGTCGTAAGTGCCAAATCCATAATCTAAAAGTTTCTTGGTGTCTTCAAAGCGGTCATTTGATGTGGGTGAATTTAATACGACCGATATCAGCCTCAAATCCCTTCGCTTAGCAGTTCCAGCAAAACAATATCCGGCCTTCGCATGGAAACCAGTTTTTAAACCATCTAATCCCTCATATTTCCCTAGGAGCTTATTTGTATTCGCAAGCATTGTAGGTTCACGTGTTTTATCGGTATGTTCTAAATAGTCTACCCATACCGTAGACCATTCAAAGAATTTCTGATACTTCACTAGTTCCCTGCTCATTATAGCAATATCGTAAGCTGTAGAATAATTATTGGGGTCTGGTAATCCATGGGGATTGGTAAAATGTGTATTATTCATTCCAAGAGACTTTGCCTTTTCGTTCATTAACTTTACAAATCCTTCCACGCTTCCTCCTATATATTCGGCCACTGCAACCGACGCATCATTAGCCGATGCTATTGTTATACATTTCATCAAACTTTCTAGCGTCTGTTCTTCGCCCGGTCCTAAAAAGACCTGACTGCCACCGGTTTTCCAGGCCCTTTCGCTTATTTTTACTTTATCTTTAAGGCTTACTTTTCCATGAGCTATGGCATCAAAAGCCACAAGTAGGGTCATTATTTTTGTAATGCTCGCTGGCTCCCTCTTCTCATAGGCATTCTTTTCATATAATACAGTACCGCTTTCTGCATCTATCAACACCGCCGAAGAAGATTTGATATCAGGATAAGGCTGGGCATATAAATTCGCGTTGTTGGAAATTGAAAAAATTAATATTAAAAAGCATAATATAGCCCTTTTACTTTTATTATTTAAACTCGACATCATAAAATGCTTCCTCCCTTCGGTTTTATGTTATCCTTCAGGGAGGAATGTTATTCAGTTAGGCTCTTGGGTGTGTTTTATCATATACCTCTTTTATGCGAGTTTTTGTCAAATGTGTATAAATCTGAGTGGTAGATATGTCGGCGTGACCTAACATTTCCTGAACAGCTCTCAAATCTGCGCCGTTTTCGATAAGGTGAGTTGCAAACGAATGTCTAAGGGTATGAGGAGTTATTTCTTTATCGATTCCCGCCATTTTAGCATATTTTTTTATTATTTTCCAAAAACCCTGCCTAGTTAACGCTTTGCCAAAGTGGTTTACGAAAAGGACATCTGAATTTTTGTCCTTAACCAGAAGCCTCCGCACGTTATTAATATATTCTTTTAAATAAGTTATAGCAAAGGATCCAATAGGAACAATTCTTTCTTTTGAACCTTTACCGGTACAACGCAAAAAACCCATATCCAGATTTACGTCTTCTGTAGTCAAAGAGATTAATTCCGAGACTCTTATGCCAGTAGAATATAACAATTCCAGCATCGTCTTATCTCTAAATCCAAGCGGATCCCTTATATCAGGCTGTTCTAAAAGTTTTTCAACTTCTTCTACAGTTAAAACTCTAGGAAGTTTTTTTTCAAGCTTTGGAGTATTCAAGTTAATTGTAGGATCTTCGTCTATATAACGTTCGCGCATGAGGAAATGATAAAACGATTTTATTGCTGCACAAGCTCGCGAGATGCTGCTGCTAGCCTTTCCATTTTTTTGCATTAATAAAAGATAAGAGATTATTGTGGTCTTTGATGTAAACTTTAAATCTGTTATATTTTGAGATTTTAAGAATCGCAGATAGTTTTGCAAATCTCTGTAATATGATTCAATTGTATTGGGCGCAAGACCTCTTTCAACACTTATAAAATTTAAAAATTGCCTTACCATTTCTTCCATCAATATCACCGTATAATAATTTCCATGAAAAAATTGATTTTCCTTTTAAATGTATGTGGAAAAAAGTTTAATAAACAAAGGAGAAATATAACCTTCTATTAAACCCGCCAGAATAAAAAATAAACTAAATCCCAAATTCAATAGCAAATAACTTGCAGTCATATTCAAATATTCTCCCTTATCAATCTTCTTTCTATTTTTAATTACTTCAACTGCAAAACAAATTCCAGTAACCCCAATAGAAATTATCACAGGTATTGTAATTAAATTCTGAGGAAATATTGTAAACACTGCAAATATACACCCTTTAATTCCAAATTCTGATGCTAAGAATCCTACTGTAAAACCTAAGATATATCCCCTGAAGAAGATGACCACGGGTATCAATGGAAAGGTTATAACAAATAAGCCGGCAAGACTTATAACAAGAGCAGTCTTTAGGTTATTGAGAACAGATGTATAAAATACGCCTGCAGAATCTATATTTAAATTCCTCACATTCGAAAAAAATAATTCCACATAATTTAAAAGCTCGTTCTTTTGTGTCTCTGAAAGCAATCCCACAGAAAAACTGCCTAAAACGACACCTGACAGCAGTATAAGAACTGTTAATAAATAAAAACCTATATTCTGTTTTGTATAGCTTGCTAATTTCAAAATTATGTAATTCAAAGAATATCTCCTCCCCGTCCACCTATAAAATATTATGCCGGGAGGAGTATCAATATAACTCGCTCATGATATTACCTTTCCGTAAATGCCCCCTCCGCCCGCTTTCAGCTTCAAAGTCCCGGCCCTCGCTGCAATTATTTTTTCTGCAATCGCAGTGCCTACTTCACCTTTCAGTTCCTCAAAAGTGGCGTAGTGCATTACATTAATTTCGCTGCCAAAAGCTTTTATCAACCTTTCTGCCGTTTTCTTCCCAATACCCGGAATGAATTTGAGGGGCACGTTGTAATAGTACGGCGGTCGCCCTTGAGGATGCACAGTTTCTTTAAAATCGGCAATCAATGTAATCCTATCTAATACTCCTATTATTACTTTATCGCTCGAACAACGAGGACAACTCATAACGGGTGGTTCTGCATCTGCTATATAGTTACAAAAAAGGCAGAAAGTCCTGTGATATTTACCCAACCTTGGATCTAATCCATAGTTGGCAATTATCTCATTATTCGGAGTTCTTCCTCCAATGGCTTCAAACAAGCTTTCAAAATCCGGGTTGTTGAGCTTAATTTTATTATATTCTCTTCCAATGTTATCTAAGGAATGGGCATCGGAGTTTGTTACGAACTTTTTTGCGGATAATTCTCTTATTCTGTCTGCCAAATCCGAATCGGCGCTCAAACCCAATTCTATCGTGGATATTTCATCGAAATGTTCTTCAAAAGCTGATGAAATCCTATCATAACAACTCCCATAAAAACTTTTAAAAGGGGTAAATACATGAGCAGGTACAAGTTTTCCTCCTAAATTTCTTACTATATATAGCAGTTCACGTGCATTCAACGACGCTCTTTGAGAACTAAGGTAGATATTTGTTATGTATTTTTGTAATATATTCGAAAATTCCCCCATCTGTTTAAAGCCTGGGAAATACGCTACACTGTGAGCGACACCTTTTTCCTCCTGCGTCTCTAGCTCTACCCCTAGAATCACTGTCAGCTTCCCCTGATAGGATAGACCGCCTTTCGGTAATTCTTCCAATTCTCCCGATTTAATCTTTTCTTCTATTTCGTTGAGGACAAAAGGCGATGCGCAGTCGACCAGTCCGATGATGTTTATGCCTTTAACATCGATGCATGTTTTTAAGATAGCATCTAAAGTCATCTGACGAGAAGCAGCCACCTTTACGGGTCTATTGCAGGATTGACCTATATGTATGTGCAAATCTGCGAAATATTCCATGTTAGAATTCCCCTTGCAAAAACATATGGGACACTAAAAGTCCCACCATCGTTTTCGCATCTTTTATTTCTCCATTTTTAACCATATCCATAGCCTTCTCTATGGGTATTTTCTCTTTTTTTATGAATTCATCTTCATCGGCTTTGCTTTCGGCTTCCTCGAGTCCAAATGCTAAAAAGAGGGACATCTTCTCGTTTGAAAAACCGGGAGTGGTATAAAAGTCCATTATATGTATCAATTTTTTGGCTTTATAGCCCGTTTCTTCCAATAGCTCTCTTTGAGCGCAAATTTTAACATCTTCATTTACTTCGAGTTTTCCTGCCGGTATTTCTAAGAGCATTTCCTCCACCGGTTTTCGGTATTGTCGAACCATTATTACGTTTTTATCCTCATCTATAGGGACAATTGCAACCGCTCCCGGATGTTCTACTATTTCCCGCGTTGAAAATTTGCCATCAGGAAGTTTAACTTCGTCCAATCTTAATTTCAATATCTTACCTGAAAAAATATATTTCGTATTGATTGTAGCTTCGAAAAAATCCACTGCCTCCAGCCCCCTCCCTTATTCATGGCGAGTTTTGACGCAAAATTGCCAGCGGCACTTGCCGCCAAGAAAAATTCACTGTCCTGTTCAAAATCTCTCCCCATAGTCTCAAGTTCGATGCCTAATGATTTTAAAACACTTATGCCTTCAATGCCGTCTTCAATTACTATACGGTGTTTTCGGTGAATCCCGCAACTCTTCAGCTGACTTATTACCTCGTCTAGTTTTTCCCTTTCCATCTTAGGGATTACTACAAAAGCCTTTTTTAAAGCAATTTCCTGAAGCGATGTAATAGTATGATGGCTGACTCCGTAGTGCCTTTTTCTTCTGTCCATAAAACTTATTCGTGGTATTACAACGGCTGTTCCCATAAGTATATTTACTGCATTTACTATTTCTCCTTGTTCAAGACCAGTATGACCGTATTTTGTGCCGGTTCCGACTATGCCTGGCCCCATTGTGACCACTGCAACGTCGCATCCCAAAGCCTTTGCTGATAACAATCCAGAATAAATATTAACTGATTCTATATCGCCTCCGAAGGCATGTCCAGTTGTAATCGTAAAATCGATTAGCTTTTTTTCTTTCAATTCTCTTACAACTCGGCTAAAAAAAAGAGGGAGAGCACCACCATCTGTCATTACATAAGCTACCTTAAGATCTTTAGAATTTTTCTTTATTCCTGCACAAGCGGGAGCCAACATGCTGTGGAGCGTTCCCACTACCACCGGCATACCTGAAAGTGATACAGTGTTTGACAGTTTTTCAGCCAAAGGACTGGTGCTTTCTTCTGCACTCCAAGTTTTTATTTGAAAGGGGGTGTACCTTAGCTTCATTATATGGCCTTTTTTCTCTATATCAAGATTTTCAACTGAGCAATTATAAATGACAAAATGATAACCTCCACTTCCGAGGTTTAAAAAAACTGCTGTAGTATTTAGTACTACTTCATCGCCTTTTTTGCAATAGCCTGTCAGCATAGTATAATTTATAGCCTTATTTTTTTCGCCATCCACCTCAACTAGAATTTCTTGTAAACCTACTTGTTCCTCTAAAATTTCTAAAACCTTCCCCTTTCTTAATCTTATCATATTATTTCACCTTAATAAATCGAAAATTTTTTTCTGAAGGAGATTATCCTTTCTAAAATTTCGCTGATAGAATAGAATTCTGAAATGAGCTGTATTCCAAGCAAAAAAGACAACACTCCAATCTTTGCATAATAAGAACCTATCCACGATATCATAATCCCAAGACTTATTCCTAACACATTTGACCCTACATCTCCCATCATCAATAATTCCCTTGAATCATAAAACCAAAAGACCATAACAGAAACGGCAAGCGGCATAAAAAAATATATTAAATTAGTAAGTCCTTTTCGGAGAAAATATAAAAATATTATGGCCACTGAAAATAGGAAAAACTTACAGGCTCTACCGGGTCTTAAATCCATAAGGTTTAACAAATTCGTGGAAAGGGCAATAATTAACGCATCAATAATAATATCCGGCCAAAAATCGTTTTTTTTCACAGCTAAAAAACAAGCTATACTCAACCCAATTATAGCCTTTATACTTCCTGTGGTTATCTTGCCTCGCAATAATTTTGAAAAATGTCCTCTAATGCCTTTTACTGCCTTAGTTCCGTATATATCGTCCATTAAACCTGAAAACCCCATGCATGCTGCAGATAGCATTATGTACTCTGGAAGATCCGTATCATCCCAATAAAAAACTGTATAGACGTTAATAAGGAGTATTACGATTACGAAAACCACGCCTCCGGCAGTAATTATTTCTTTGTTCCTGTAGTTTGATTTTTTAACTGCATGTTCCCACTTTCGAAAATTTTCCAAAAAAAGTATAGTAGTTATCAGTGACGCAAAAGCCAATACCAATGTCAAACACCTCATGAATTATTTATTAACCAGACTATCAGCCTGTATTTTCCCATTATCGTATCTATGTTATCGATATAAAGTAATTTTTTACTAGTAGTTATGTCCAGTCTTGAAAGGTTAGAAGATTGAACAATAGCCACAGGTTTTATGTCACTTATTTTTCTTGCTATAGATTCAGGATTTAAATTTTCATCCGCTCTCACAATAACAACAAAATCGTTAAAATCTATTGTCTCCTTGTTAAGGAAGGCCTCAATAATGTTGTCAATTTCATCTTCTTTTTCATCATCGTTTAAAATTGAGGAAGTTTGTAAGACTGCTCCTGCATCTTCAAGGTACTTTATAACTTCAGTTGTTGAGTCTATTTTATTTCCAAGTTGCAATACAGTTCCTTTTTTCCCTTCTATACTTCCTTTCAGCAGAATTTCAAAATTATGTTCAAGAAATTCATAATCTCTTTTTTGCTCTTCTATAAGCAATTTTAACTGTTTATCCTTCATCCTATTATTTTCTTTCAAAATATTGTAACTATTTTCCAATTGATCTATAATAGCTTTTTGCTGTTTTATCAATAGTTTGTCGCTATTGGCTGTAAAGCCTACCGCTATGCCTATACCTAGAGAAACAAATACAGCAACAAGCAGCATTGTTAAGTGTTTGAAATTGTACAAAGTTATTCACCTCTATAAAAAGCCAAACATCATCCTTACTTTGATAATTAAAAGTCTAAATAAATGTTTTACTAAGGGCGAAGAAGCACTGATTATTAAAATTGGGAAAAAAGCTGCTGCTAACAATGCAGCTAAATAATCGCTTTTTATTCTATACCGGTAAAGTTTGTTAACACCCTTGGCATCGATTAGAATATGCCCGACTTTAAGGCGCACCAAAAAAGTGCTAGCCATTCCTTGCCGTCCTTTTTCCAAAAAATCTATTATGTTGGTATGGGTACCTACTGCTATTATTAAATCAGCGCCACTATGATAAGCTAAAAGCAATGCCATATCTTCGCTTGTTCCATTGACTGCCATAATCTTATAATCAAGTCCTAGTCGTTTCACCCGTTCAAGCCCTGGTGCTCTGCCGTCAGGATAAGCATGAACTACTATTTCTGCCCCGCACTTTAATCCTTTGTCGCTTATGCTATCCATATCTCCCACTATAATGTCTGGTTTTAAACCGAATTCTAATAATGCATCTGCTCCTCCATCCACTCCTATAAGGACTGGTTTTATTTCTTCTATATATGACATTAAAGCCAAAATATCTTCCTTGTAATCTTTACCTCGTACTACAACCATTACATGTCTTTTTCGCATATCAGTCTTAAGTGTAGGCACAGCATAATCTGCTGATATAATTTTTTTTTCGTGTTTGATGTACTCAAGGGTGTTAATTGCAAATCTTTCAATTTCTTTTTCATAATTAACCTTTGCTTCATCATATTTGGATCTAATAAATTCTTTTGTTAAAACTATTCCTTTGCAGAAAAATTTTCCGTTTAAAATTATCTCTCCATTGTTCTTTATCTCAATTAAATCTCCATCGCGTATCAAATCAATTAATCCGTCCTGGGTAACATCCACCAAAACCTTGCCGGCGTTAACAAGTACTTCTGGACCTTGATTCAAGAATCGCCCGCTAATAGAAGGTTGAAAATTAATAATTCCTTTCACCTTAGATTTTATAAGTTGGTGAGCTGCTACTTCATCAATATCTTTATGAGAAAGGACAGCTATATCTCCCGGTTTTGCACGCTGTATTAACCACTTTGTTTTTTTATCAACAACTGCTCTTCCTACTATGAATTCAGCCATTTCGCGGTTTCCTCTCAACATAAATATCTATTTGCAGCAGTTAATCTGTTTTTATTATTTCCACTAAATTTATTTTCTAACACGCCACTCTCCAACATAATTTGAAATGAGGTAAATTTATTCAAACAATAAATAAAATACCTCCTGTTAGTTTCTATCAAACTAACAAGAGGTGTTTTTAGGGTTATTTTGGGAGATTTATTGCTTTCTCAATACCAATTTCAAGAATCGTTAGATTATTAAAATCCGAATTATCTCAAGATATGACTTTTTGTTCAATTCTTATCTTATCCGAAATCATGGCTATAAATTCTGAATTCGTGGGTTTCCCTTTGTCCTTTTGAACGGTATATCCAAAGAGATTGTTAATGGTTTCTATACAACCTCTGTTCCATGCCACTTCGATAGCATGTCTGATGGCTCTTTCAACTCTGCTCGGCGTTGTGTTGTATTTTTTTGCTATGGTGGGATAAAGCACCTTGGTTACGGCTCCTAATAGTTCAACGTTATTTACCACCATAGCAATAGCATCCCTTAAGTAAAAGTAACCTTTTATGTGCGCTGGAATCCCGATTTCATGTATTATATTGGTTATCTCCATTTCCAAATTAGTATCCTTGCGCTTAGATGTTTGAATATTTGTGGCGCTTTTTATTGATTTTTGCAAAGTACTTCCTGAATCATAATCCAGTTCACGTATTCGATCCACCAGAATTTTTAAATCAAAAGGCTTTACTACGTAATAATCTGCTCCTAAATTTATTGCTCTCTGGGTTATTTTATCCTGTCCTACTGCAGAGAGAACGATAATTTTAGGTTTTTTATCGAAATTCGTTAATTTTTCTATTACACCTAATCCATCAAGATTGGGCATAATTATATCAAGAACGACTACATCTGGGTTCAACTCCTGAACTTTTTCCACAACTTCTAGTCCGTTATAAGCCTTGCCAACCACTTCCATATCCTCTTGCGTTGAAAAAAACTCTTCCAAAAGATCGCAAAATTCTTTGTTGTCATCTGCCAAAAGTATTTTTTTCCTGTCGCCCATCTTGTTGACCCCCCTATAAAATTCTCTATGTTTGATATATTCGACAATTTATGGTATTATCCTCCTGAAATTCCATAAAATGTTTTAATATTTATATACTTGTCGTTCGCTTTTCAATTTTGCTACTTCTTCAATCATCCACTCGGCAAAAACTCCATAACCTCGCGTCGGATCATTTACAAAAACGTGAGTTATTGCTCCAATAAGGTAGCCATCCTGAATTATCGGACTTCCACTCATTCCCTGCACAATGCCGCCAGTTTTTTCTAATAGACGAGGGTCGGTTATTTTTATTATCATTCCTTTTGTGCTAGGAAAGTCTTGTTTTATAATCTTTTGAATCTCTATATCAAATTTTTCTATCTTTTCACCATCAATCACAGTTAGGATTTGCGCCTTTCCTTCGTGGGCGTAGCTGGAAAGTACTACTGGAATTTCACCAAAAAGAGGATTTACTGCAGGCTTATACATTTTTCCAAATATGCCAAAGGAAGTATTAACTAAAATGTTGCCGATAACTTCCTCTTCTTCCACAAAAACTCCCCTTTTTTCGCCAGGGACGTTTTTCTTAGCCGGGACTACGTTAATGATACTCGCTCTAATAATTTCCCCCTGACCAACTTCAACCACCCTGCCAGTGTCTGAATCTGATATGATATGTCCTAAAGCGCCGTAATACCCAGACTCTGGGTCGTAAAACGTAAGGGTACCGACACCAGCAGCAATGTCCCGCACCCAAAGCCCTATTTGGTAAAATCCCTGACTATTTTTTACTGCAGACAACTTTGTGTTAAAAGTTTTACCGTTCCTTTTTACAGTTAATTCTACTATCTTGTCTTCATCTTTATTTATAATCTCTGTCACATCATTAGCAGTATGAATTTTTTGACCGTTAATAAAAATAACGGTATCACCTGCCTGTATCCCTGCATTTTTGGCAGGATAATGTGTTTTTCCTTGTTCATCAACGACAGAAGCAATTCCTACGACAATTACCCCGTTTGGCCTCAATTTTACACCTATTGAATGTCCTCCTGGTACAACTTTTATTTCAGGTAATACTTCTAATTTCATCTTTTTTACAGGGATAATTCCGAACAATCGAAACTCTAGGTCGTATGTCCCCAAACGATCAGACCTAATGGAAAGGGGATTTCTTAAGTTTACAGAAATTTTATCCTGTAAATTGCTTCCATTAATAGTTAAAGAATCCCTTGTTCTTGATAAAAGTTGGAATTTTAGAGGTATTCCCAGGTCTATAACATGTTCTTTGCCCTCTATTATCTTGACTTTGTCAGGGAACCAGGAAAAACCTGACAATTGCGAGGAAATTGACAGAAACAAAAGAAGAATTGCTAAAAGAATACCCAATAATTTTCTTTTGTTCACTGCCACAGCTTTCACTCCTTCTGTAAAAAATGAAAAAACCGGGCCTGAAAATTAAGATAACCCGGTTCACTTCTTTTAATACTGGAAGAAAAAATAAAAAAACCCCAAAAAGGGGCTAATATTTTCTTTTTATTTTTTCGGCTATTTCAAGCATTTCTTTTGCGTGGGCAATTGTCTTTTCGGTTATTTCAGTTCCACCTAACATCCTAGAAATTTCCTTGATTCTCTCTTCGCCTTTTATTTCCTTAACCGTTGTAAATGTTCTTTCGCTATCCGAAATTTTGTTTATACAAAAATGAACATCGCCTAAACTTGCTATTTGCGGGGAATGGGTAACACAGAGAACCTGATGGCTACGGGATATTTTGAGTAATTTTTCGCCTACTATCTGAGAAATCCTTCCGCCAATGCCCACATCTATTTCATCGAAAATCAAACAAGGAATGTTGTCTATCTGAGCAAGGATACTCTTTAAAGCTAATAATACACGTGAAGCTTCACCGCCTGATACTATTTTTGCCAGAGGCTTTAACGGTTCACCCGGATTTGTGGAAATCATAAATTCCACTGTATCCAGTCCTTTATCTCCTATCCTGACAATTTTATTTTCCACTTCAACTCCTTCTTCCGATTCTACCCAGCTTATGTCCACCGAAAATCTTACATCTTTCATTCCAAGATCTTTCAATTCTTTTGAAATATTTTTTTCAAGCGTTGAAGCGATAATTTTTCTTAATTCGTGCAATTCTAAAGCACTCTTTATATAATCTTGCTTAAGTATTTGTAGGGAATCTTCCAACTTTATTATCTCCTCATCTATGTTCAAAGCTTCATCTAATTTAGAAGCAACTTGTTCTTTGTATTTTATTAATTCGTCTATACTTTTGTTGTACTTATTTTTTAATCTATTTAAAAGAGAAATTCTCGATTGTATTTCGTCCAGCTTTCCCGGTTCAAAATCTATAGTTTTTATATGGTCCCTTAAATCAGAGACCACATCTTCCAACTCGTATAAAATATTTTTTAGGCTATCCAAGTCCTTTTTTATAGGCGAAAAGTAATCGACAACTTCTTCTAATGCATTGACTACTTTTGCCACATTGTCAACAACAGCGGGGCTATTTTCATCTCCCTCATAAAGGGTTAAAAGGCTGAAATTAAGCGACCTTAAAATTTTGTCAGAATGCTCCAAAATTTCGAGTTCTCTTTCCAATACTAAATCTTCTCCGGGTTTCAATTGTGCTTTTTCAAGCTCGTCAACTTCAAATTGTAATTGTTCTTTATATTTTAAAAATTCTTCTTGCACCTTTACGAGGTTCCTAAGTTTATTTTCTGCATCGAGAATTTTTTTATATAAACTCCGAACTTCCTCTTTTTTTTCTTGTAGTTCTTCTCCACCCAAAAGGTCCAGCATTTCTAAATGCTTTTCTGGATTTAAGAGGGATTGGTGTTGGTGCTGACCGTGAATATCTACCAAATACTTGCCTATGGTTTTTAAGGTTGAAACAGGTACACTAGTTCCGTTTATTCGGCAGTAGTTTTTACCTTGTTGGTTAATTTTGCGCGAAATTATTAAAAGATTATCTTCTTGTTCAATGCTCATCTCTGCCAATATGTTGTCGATTATTGGATTATTGTATTCAAATATAGCTTCTATTACCGAAAATTCTTTGCCTGATCTTATATATTCACTGGATGCCCTTTCTCCAAGAATCATTCCTATCGCATCGATTATAATAGATTTACCTGCACCTGTTTCTCCAGTTAAAACATTCAACCCTTCTTTGAATTCTATTTCCACATCGTCGATCAACGCAAAATCTTTTACGATCAATTTAAGAAGCATAATATGCCTCCCAGGTTCATTTTATAAGATTTTCAAGTTTTTCTATGATGCTTTTTACTGCATTTTTAGAGCGTGCCACGACTAATATTGTATCATCGCCAGCAACCGTCCCTACGATTTCTTCCCAATTCAAACCATCTATAGCCGCAGCAGCTGCTTGAGCAGTGCCTGATAGAGTTTTCACTACGACAATATTTTCCGATGAATCAATTTTTACAATAGATTCTTTAAACATCCTCACTAGTTTTTCCGAGACAACCACAGTTTTATCGGGTTCCGAATAACAGTAGCGGTTATTGTCCCTTAAAACTTTGACTAGCCTTAATTCCTTTATATCTCGAGATACAGTAGCTTGTGTTACATTAAAGCCGCATTTTCTCAGTTCTTCTGCAAGTTCTTCTTGGGTTTCTATCGGCTTTTCTCTTATAATCTCTCTTATCTTTATATGTCTTTTAGCCTTCAAACCGCACACCTCCATTATTGCTCTCTAAGTTTTTTTCTTAAAACATCGTAAAAACTCCTGCTTTTAATGCGTACAAGTTTAGTGTAATGCTTTGATTTTTTCACTACTACTTTATCATAGGGCTGCAGGCGATATCCCAATTGTCCGTCTACCGTAAGCATTATTTCCTGGTGTTCTGCAACTACCTGAATGGTAACAGAATCATGGGGGGAAATTATCATAGAACGGTTTTGAAGCGTATGAGGACATATCGGAGTCAGAATCAGAACTTCTACGTTGGGAGCAACCAAAGGTCCCCCTGCAGAAAGTGAATAAGCAGTCGAACCTGTCGGAGTGGCAATTATGAGTCCATCTGCATTAAACGTATCTACATAAGCATCATTAACAGATGTTTTTAGTCTTATAAGTCTTGCAAAAGGGCCTTTTGTGACTACAACATCATTTAGAGCTAAAAAATTTTTTACGAATTTTTCTTCTCTGAAAACTTTAGCTTCAACCATCATTCTTTTATCTATGTAGAACTTTCCCCTCTTTAGCAGTTCTAAGTCGCTGAATAAATCAGGCACTTCTATTTCGGTAAGGAAACCTAAATGGCCTAGATTAATTCCCAGAACAGGGATTTCGTAAGGAGCTAGCTTGCGCGCCACATTAAGCAAAGTGCCATCTCCACCGAGAGTTATAGCAAGCTCGATATTTTTCGCCAGTTCTTCTAAATTATTATATTCTACGGGAAGACCAAGCTTATTCACGATAGAAGATTCTGTAAATACTTCATAGTTATTTTCTTTTAACCATCGTGCAAGAGATGTCGCTACGTTTAATGCATTATTTTTAGAAAGATTCAGGAAAAGACCAACCCTATGCAATTTATTCACCTCTAGTCAAAAAACCGAGTAAAAAACCGACAAAAAAAATTCCCAGAACATAAAAAATATAACGTAATTTAGTGTAATCTTTCTTTAAAATGGAATACTCTATAGTTTTTATCTTTTGCTGCTCCATATCCACCAATAAAATGCCAGCAGGTTTATACACAAGGTAATACTCAAGAAGTTGTCTCCTCGTAGCCGGTATATCCACTAAAGGGGAAGTTTTCCCGGATTTTACTTCTGCTACATAAACTTTGCCGCCCTTTTTTACTATGACATCGGCTCTCACCTTAATTTCTCTAGGTCTTCCGTTTATAAAAATAAAGTAAGACGCACTCTTTTGTACATCTAATATATCAAAACCATACTTTTTTAGCAAATCTATTGCTTTTTTCTCATAAATTCGGGCTTTTTTCCTCCTGTGTCTTAAAGTTATCCTTTTATAAAATCTTAAACACCATATTCCTAGGAAAATGCCCGCAATAACTAACAATATGCTGATATACCATTTCATATATAAACAAAACCTCTTTAAATTTTCTCTTTTAATTTAGCGCTTTATGTGCTTCTTCGACAACTTTTTCAATCTCTATTCCAGAAGTATTATTCGGAATTTTTTTAAACCACGATAAAAATTCAATATTCCCCTTAGGTCCCTTTATCGGAGAAAAAGTCAACCCCTGACAATATAATCCAATCGATTTCGCCGATTCAATTACCTGGGTAATCGCCTTTTCATGCAATTTTCTGTCTCGAACAACGCCGTTTTTTACGTCTTCCCTTCCCACTTCAAATTGTGGCTTTATAAGTGCTATAAAGTCTCCATCTTCTTTCAGTAGTTTAAAGAGAGGCTCAAATACTTTTGATAAAGATATAAAGGAAAGATCGGCCGTAATTATATCGACAAGTTCGCCTATATCTTCAAAACAAAGGAAACGCACATTTTTTCGTTCGATGTTTATTACCCTCGGGTCGTTTCTAAGAGAAAGGTCCAATTGCCCGTAACCAACGTCAACGGCGTAGACTTTAGTGGCACCCTCTTTTAATAGGCAGTCCGTAAATCCACCGGTTGAAGCCCCCGCATCCAATGCCACTTTATCTTTAACGACAACCGGAAAAACGCTCAAAGCTTTTTTTAATTTTAATCCGCCCCTGCTCACAAACGGCAAAGACTTTTCCTTAATTTGTATTTCCGCGTTTATATCAACGAGAGTTCCAGGTTTGTCTACCTTCACATTGTTTACAAATACGTTCCCCATCATAATTTCGGATTTTGCCCTTTCCCTGCTCGGAAAGAAGCCTCTTTGTACCAACAATACATCTAACCTTTGTTTTGGCAATTCTTTTTCACCTCAAATCAGTATTTGCCCGATTTTTTTGGAAACAATTCAACTCCGAAACGTTTTTTTAAAAAATAGAGAATATACGCGACCTTATAGACGATTTCCTTGGATTTTTTTATAGCTAAACTCTTGCCTAAGGCCTTTCCACCTACCGTAATTGTTGAAATCGTTCCAGCGATTAAAGTGCTAATTATTATTTCCGGCACGTCATTATTACCATAAATTATTTTCGCTACTATAGAAGCGCCTGCTGCACCGCTTATTATCCCTGAGATATCGCCAATGACGTCATTGCAGAAATTTGACACTATATCGGCATTTCTAATAAGCCGTACCCCCTCTTTCCCCCCAGGAATTTTATGAGCTGCCATGGCATGAAAAGGGGTCTCGTCGGCAGAGGTAACTGCTATTCCTATAATATCAAATATTATCCCTATGAATACTATGGAGGACAAAATAAAAAATGATAAGATTACGTTCAACTTATCCATCAATGTTTCCGAAATAAAGCTAAAAAAAACGGAAAGCCCAAAAGTTAATACCACAACTTTATATATCCATCTAGCTTTTGGTCCTCCGTTGTTTTTTTTGCACGTGATTTTTTTGTTATTGTTTTTACTCAAAAAAATTCACCTCAAACGAGGTGGAACAGGAGGTAGTGAACTGAGTAAATTTTGCGGCTTAGGTCCAGCAGGATTTCCCAGAGAAGCACCTCCCGTCGCCGGAAAAGGCGGTTCCCCTTTACGCCTCTCTCTGCCTTGTCGCCAAAGGCAGGGCTGGATTGCCACTTAGTCCGCACTGCAATCCTCAGTCCACTTCCTTTCGGAACAGTCTAGGAGTTTTCCTCACCGAAATCCACCTTCTCCTAGCCTCTTTTGCAGTAAGGGTTTCAAAGGTAATTAAGCCGCATTTAAATGGCCAGTTTAAATGCGTTTTCCCTTTTTCCACCCTTCCCGCTCAAGGCAGGCTACACTGCACCCAACACGGTTTGTATCGGATGCAGGTTCACGCCCTAAGCCGTAACAGGAGGCTTTTAGCCTTCCATCACGCACTTAGGTCTCCACGGAAGTAGGGTCGCGCCTGCATGCCTTTGCAGGTTGCCCCACTCCCTTACTCCCTGCACCAACCCCCGACTGGGCGTCGAAAGCCAGCACAAGGAACTTCATCGATGTGCCCTCGACGGATTTTTAGCCCCGTCTTCAGAGAAGAGGATTTCGACTAGAATACTGCACCACCTGTTCCACCTTAACTACCGAAATGTACTACTGGAGTATATTATAACAAAAATAATTCCTTAACTTCAAATCGCACTTTGTTTCTTAGTGTCTAGCTAAAATCAATTAATTGACTAATACTGCCTTTCTACTAGAAAATCGATAAACTGCATAAAAAATCTACTGTTTTTAAATTCGCTCGCTATTTCTTTTGACTCATCGGAAAGAACTTTCACCAATTTTTTTGATTTTTCATATCCGTAAACACTCAAGAAAGTACTTTTCTTGTTCCTTACGTCACTTCCTACGGGCTTCCCTAATTTTTTTTCATCCCCGTGCACGTCCAGAAGGTCATCGACTATTTGAAATATAAGACCAATTTTTTCCCCCAGCTTGTCTAATTTATCCAGGTCTGACACCGGAGCTTCCGCCAACCTTGCTCCCGACCACAAAGACGCCCTGATAAGACAACCGGTTTTATGGTTATCCATATAAAACAAAGTATTTTCATCTATGTCAATACCTTGCGACAAAATATCTACGGTTTGACCTCCAATCATACCCAAGCTTCCGGAGGCCAAAGATATTCTATCTATAACTTCTATCACCGCTCTCAATGATATACCTTCAATTTGAGCATTTTTAGCTATAGTTCTGAATGCTAAGGTCAGCAAAGCATCTCCGGCCAACAACGCTATGGCATCTCCGAAGACTTTATGGCAAGTGGGTTTTCCCCTTCGGAAATCGTCGTTATCCATTACTGGTAAGTCGTCGTGGATAAGGGAATAGGTATGTATCATTTCTATTCCGCACGCAGTCGGCAACACTTTTTCGCCCGGCAGTTCGAATAATTCCGCTGCTTTTATCGTTAAAATCGGTCTTATCCTCTTTCCACCATTGAAGGTGCTGTAGCGCATGGCTTCATGAATTTTTGACGGATATTCATTGGATTTTGGCAGGTAGTTATCCAGAGCTTTTTCTATTATTTTCCCAATTTCTTTTAATTCCATTTCAAAACTTTGCAATTCTAGATGCACCCTCCATCAAAATCTTTGAAATCTATCTGGCCATTCAAATCTTTTATTAAAACCTGTACGCGTCCTTCTGCCTCATCCAAAATTTTCGTGCAAATCTTTGTAAGTTTAATTCCTTCTTCAAAAAGCGACAACGACTCCTCCAAAGAGAGGTTGCCTTGTTCTAGCTTTTCAATAATCTCTTCAAGGCGGGCTATTGCATCCTCATATTTATATTCCGGCATCATTTTTCTCTCCTTTTTTTTCCTTACTTTTTACACAACAGAGCAGGTAACCGTTCGAAATGACTACTTTGATTTGCTGTCCAACCTCAACATCTTCTATTCTTTTCACAACTTTAAAGTCGTCCAACGTCTGACATATACTGTATCCTCTCTCTAACACTGCTAAAGGGCTTAAAATATCAAGTCTCCCTGCTAAAAATTTTAAATCGGCTCTTTTATTCGACAGATTATTTAAAATTCCTTTAGCAAGGCTTTTCATTAGAGAATCCATTAAAATCCGGTTATTGTCTATTTCTGAGCGAATCTTTTTAAAAACGATTGATCTTCTTATATATTCAATCTCCTGCTTTCTTGTATTAATAATTGCGCAAATAGCAGCTAATAACCTTTTCTTTCTCTGCATTATCTCAGAAATTAATTGTTTCTTTTCCGGAACTACCATTTCCCCCGCTGCTGAAGGCGTAGGTGCCCTTTTGTCAGCAACGAAATCGGCTATGGTATAATCAGTTTCATGACCTACAGCTGATATTATCGGAATTGTTGAACTGTATATCGCTCGAGCCACTTTTTCTTCGTTAAAAGTCCACAGTTCTTCTATCGAGCCTCCTCCACGGCCCAGGATTATCACATCTAGATTTCCTATCTTATTTAGGTCCTTTATCGCCTCGCAAATTTCATCAGCAGCTTGTTTACCTTGAACCGATACCGGAGCTATCAGAATATTCACATTTGGATACCTTCGCCGTATAACCGTTAGCAAGTCTCTTATGGCCGCACCGTTTAGAGAAGTTATAATACCTATATTTTTGGGTAAGAAAGGAATAGGTTTTTTGGAACTTACATCAAATAGGCCCTCTTTTTTCAATTTTTCCTTCAATTTTTCGTAAGCCAAATAAAGTGCGCCTATTCCGTCGGGCTGCATATCGTCGACGTATAACTGATATTCTCCGTTTCTTTCGTACACCGTAACGTAACCGAAAGCAATTACTTTCATTCCATTTTCCGGCATGAAAGGCAACAAAATGCTTCGGTTTTTAAACATTACACAACGGATTTGAGCTTTTTCATCTTTTAAAACAAAATATAAGTGACCTGAAAGGTGGTATTTAAAATTCGAAATTTCGCCGCGAACATAAACCTGCCTTAAGATTTCGTTGGAATCAAACAAATATTTTATCATTCCGGTCAGTTCGCTGACCGTGAGGACAGGCCCGTGCATAACGTATTCCCCCAGATTTAAACAGAAAATTTCGGTCGCAATCTTTCCAAGTCTCTTGCTATTGCTCCTAGAATTCCGTTTATAAACTTAGGAGATTTTTTATCCCCATATTTTTTAGCAATTTCTACCGCCTCGTTAATAGAAACGCTCAAAGGGATATCATCACAAAAGAACATCTCGTATATGGCTATTCTCAGTATGTTTCGGTCTGCCACATTAAGGCGTTCCAGCCTCCAGTCTATAGAGTAATCATCGATTATATCATCTATTTGTTCTTTTCTTTCAAGTACTCCATTAACCTCATTAAGCATGAATACTTTCGCATCTTCGTTCAAAGGTTTGTCTACCGCAATCTTAAAAGCTTCATCTATGGTATTTCCTCCGGCATCTATGGCAAAAAGTATTTTAAAACATAATTCTCTTGCAAGTTTTCTGCTCAAGTCTGCTGCACTCCTTTACCTGCCTGGTGGTAAAATTTTATCAAGAATATCCCTCAATCCTTCCTTTTTGTCTATGTGTTTGCCAATATAATACCCTAAAAAAGCGCAAAAAACAAGAAAAATGGCTTTTATGAATCCGAAAACTAATATTAAAAGACCTATTCCAAATCCTATAATAGCACCTATGAGTTTACCCCTGTGATGCTCCCATAATTCCCAAAAAAAGTCCACAATTCTCACCCCTTACTGCTTTTCTGTTTTTGAGGAATTGCGATATTTTCAACCTTAACCTTTATTTCCCTGACTGAAATTCCTGCCATAGACTCTACGTAATCTTTTACCACCCTTTGCAATTCAGAAGTAAGTTCCGGAATATTGGTGTCGGGGGCCACTGTCACCTTTAGAATTATAGAAAGGGAATCCTCTCGAGGTTTCAATTTCACCTTCACGTCTTTCAATCTTTCAACGTTGTTAGCAGCCTTAAGGATTAAATTTTCGACTGCGTTGAAAGAAATGCTAACACTTCCCATTTCACCGTTATTTATCACGCTTTCTGGAATTTTTCTATTCCTAAAACCGGAAAGTAAAATCAAGATACTGCCGACTAAAAATATTCCGGCCACGGCACCCATTTCCCAGCGCCCATAAAAGTATGCCAATCTTGTCCAAAAATAATCCAGTGAAAAAATTTTAAGCGAAAATAATATAGCAAGTGCGGAAACTACGACCATGGCTACGCAAATAAAAAACACAATTACCCTCTCAAATAATCTCATCAAAATACCCCTTTCAATGGAAAATTAACCCCCTAAAATAGGGGGTTTTATTTCGCCTTTGCCTCGCCTTCTTTAGACTGCTGACCAAAATTCACACCTTGCACATGAATGTTTACTTCTGTTACTGTAAGCCCGGTCATGTTTTCGATGGCTTTCTTTACGTTCTCCTGAACCTTCCACGCCACTTCTGGAATACGAACGCCGTAATTCACAATTATGTATATATCCACGACTACCTCTTTTTCTCCAACCTGAACCTTTACGCCTTTTGACAGATTCTTGCGCCCCAGCATTTCGGCTATTCCGCCTGCCAAACCTCCGCTCATACCGGCGACTCCTTCAACTTCCGTTGCCGCAAGACCAGCTATTATGCTAACTACTTCGTCGGTTATCTTTACAGAGCCTTTTCCGTTAGTAGGTTCCATTAAAAACACCCTCCAATTTCAGCTATAGTAAACTTTAACAAAAGGAACGATTAAATTATAGCAAAAATCAGAAGAAATTACAATTACATCAATTACTTTCTCTCCACAATAGTAATTTTTTCCAAAGAAAACCCAGTGGTTCTGGTGACTATATCTGTAATCTGTGCCACTTCTTTTGTAGAGAGGCCTTCCGATTTTACTATAACATTAGCTGAATCTCCTGAAAGAATTATTACAGCATCTTCAAAGCCTTTCGCTTTTATCAAGTTTTCTACGTTCATTTCTTTTTCTACTTTTTCAGCTAGCGCAATGAGATCTTTTTGAGCTTTTTCTTTAGATTCCTGACTTGCATTGGGGTTGTTTATAATTTCGCGCAAATAATCGGCTTCCTGACTCCTCAATCGGTCCCTTTCTAGCCGGTAATCGACGAAAAAGTCTTTTTCGCCGCCATTTTTTGCACTTACTGATTCACTCGTTGAAGGGTTTAAAGATGAAACTTTTTCGGCATCAGGAAGGCTATTATCTCTGTAAATTACTTGGGGGTAATTTTCAGTCACGAGCAGGTATATTGAAATTATCAGCAACACTATAAAAAGACCAATTAGTAAAGCCTTGCGTTTAAACAAAATCATAAATTCACTCCCTTTCATTTTGAAAATGGTAAAACTTTAATTTTATAAAGAGGGATACCTAATAAAGTAGATGTGGCTTTTGTTATCCTATCTACGATTTGAGAGGAATTTCCTCCCTCAGCTACTATCAAAACTCCCTTTACCGTTGGTTCTAATTTTTTTACTAATAGAGGCTCTTCTTTGCCTCCTTTATTGAGAAGGACTATTTGCTTGTTTGCCTGAATTTCTGTAATAGTCCTGACACCCCCTTCGCTGTCGTTTTCCTCGGTAACTCTTTTATTGTCAATCGAGTTAAAGGCTGGTTCAACATATCCCTCACTTTCGAGTGTAACCATAACTTTAACCCTTCCCGCACCTTCTATTTGAGACAAAATTTGCTCTAGTCTTTTTTCCATCTCTGACTGAAAAAGTTGTATGTCGTTATCTGAAACCAAATTATCTTTGGATTCCACGGAACTTAATTCTGCCATATCCAACACTTTTTCCTGCGATGTAATTTTAGCAAAAGAAAGCATTAAGAGGCCCATCAAACCAATGATTATTAAAAAATTAAGAGATTTATGTTTATTTTTTTTGAACAAGTTCATATAATTTTTTACAATTTCACTTTCCATTAATTTCCCTCCATTTCTACTGAAATGTTTGTTTCGGGAATTTCATAAAAAGCGCTCAAATATTCTTTTATTTTTTTGATTTCATCTTTCATCGAATTAATATTTGGAATATTACTAGGCTGCGAATCTAGGCTTACAAATACTTTTTCCACATTTTTAGGATGTTGGAGAGAATCTTTATTAATTACTAGGTGAATTTCTTTAATACTCCCGTCTTGGTTTACTTTAACATCTGTTTTGTAAACCGCAAGAGAGGTAATTTGTTTTAGCTGTCGAACGAGTTTTTCTTCAAGTTCTTTCTCAAACAATTCCAATGCCATTTTAATATGTTTTTGTTTTAATTTTTCTGCTTGATTAGAAATTGAATCCTCATCAAGGTATTCCATGGCTTCTAGTTGTATACCGTCAAAAAATTTATCGGCTTTTAGAAGCGAAATTATCGGATTTAATATAGCAATTATCACGATTATCCCCAAGGTAACTTTTATATATTTTCGCAAGTCGTTGCTGGGCATGAGTAAATCCACAAACAATGTAAAGATTACAACTAAAATTACCTGTTTAATCCACGAACTCAAACTGGCAACCACAACATCACCTCAACATAATCGACAAATTTCCCGCAGCTAACACAATCGTTATAGCGATGAAGAACATCATGGCTACCGATGCAACGGAAATAAATACAAGGGTCAACGAATTGCCTATATCGTTTAAACATCTTACCATTGCGTCTTCGCCGACGGGCTGTATGATTGCTGCGCTCAAACGGTATATGAAAATAATCGACAAGATTTTTATCACAGGAAAAATTGTTATTAGAAATAATGTCAACAATCCAATTAATCCTATTGCATTTTTCAATATAAGCGAATAGCCCACTACTGCATCTAATGCATCGGAAAATATACCTCCAACGATAGGCATAAAATTTTTCGATGCGAATTTTGCCGTCCTTATAGTTATCCCATCAACAGTAGCAGCTGCCGCTCCCTGGACTACCATTATACCTAAAAAAACGCTCAAAAAAAGCCCTATCAAAAATACACATAACTGCTTCAAGAAATGGGCGAGCTGGGAAACGTGAAAACTGTCGGTAATATTATTAACCAAGCTCAAGACCGAAATCAAAAAAATTACAGGAAGAATTATGTCTTTAATCCATGTGCTTGCAGCGGTAATCCCAATGAAAATGATAGGATTAAATACACTTGCTGAAGTCATTCCTCCAACTGCAGCAAGTAACGTAAATACTGTTGGCATTATGGCTTGCACAAATGAAACCATTTTATTTATCGCTTCTTGACCTGTTTCAATGGCAATCGTAAAACTCTGAATAGCTAATATCACCAAAACTAAAAAAACCGCACTGTAAGCCATTTTCCCTATATTATCTTTTTCAAATCCATAATGAAGATTTTTTAAAACAGCGCATATCAAAGAAAGTGCAATCAATTTTACAAGTAAACTGTAATTTGCCGTGATCTCATGAAATATATACCGCATTATCCCTTCAAACAAAGATTTAAAATCGATGTTTTGATCTTTCTTAAGTGAATTTAAAAGGTCTTTTAAATCATTTAAATGAAAATAACTCCCGTATTCGCGGTTGAATTCGTTTATAAACTCGTTAATTTCTCCTACATCAAGGTCTTCTAGCTGATTTTCTATATCATTAGCAGCAAAAGCCATTTGTGGGGTTATTAGCAAAATTAACAATAGCCAAAGTAAAGTTCTTCTCAAAGCAATCACCTTTTCAAGGGAGTATTTTCAACAAAAGTTCAAGCACCGCCATGAGGATCGGTATTGAAAGAAGCATTATTATAATTTTTGCGGCAAATTCGATTTTTGTAGCTATGGAGGATGAGCCGGCATCCCTGCAAATTTGAGCTCCAAATTCGGCCACGTAAGCAATACCTATGATTTTAAGTATCGCACTTAAATAGATAAAGTCTATATTTGCCCTCGCTGCCATATTTTGTAAAAGACTTAAGGCCGAGGCAATTTTGTTTAGCATCAAAAGAAAAACAAAAGTCCCTGCGATTATGCTAATTAGTAAGGCTATTTCAGGCCTTTCTTCCCTCAATAATACTACGAAAACGGCTGTTATCAAGCCAATTCCAACAATTTGTCCAATCTCCATATCTCCATCTCCTCAATACAAGTGGAAGATTGATTTTACATTGTCAAAAAGTCTGCTTATCATCTGAATGACCATCATGAGTACTATTACTACCCCTACAAGAGTAGTCATTTGGGCTTGTTCTTTTCGTCCGGCTTCATCAAGGACTTTGCTCAAAATTGAGATAACTATACCAATCCCCGCTATCTTAAATAGAATGTCTACATCCATATAATGACACCTCTCAAAATAATCTGGGTTAATACAGCAATAAGACCAGCATCAGACCAGTTAATACGCCTAAATATTTCCACAATTTTTCGTTTTTCCTTTTTTCTTCTAAAGCCAAATTTTCCTGTTGCTTCAGCTGGGACAATGTCAGCTTTAAATTTCTTATCTGATCTTCCTTATCTGAGGAACCGAGATACTTGCCAAAAGAAGTTAGTATTTCATAGTCGGAATCGTTTAATGGAATTTGAGATTTGAACTCATTAAGCGACATTTCCCAAGCTTCAGAGGCCGTATATCCTTCCATTGAAAGCAAAAGTTGACGGACTTTTCTTAAAAACATAGAAATAGTTGGATCGCACCTTTTGCTTATATTGTTTAAAGCCTCCGGTAGGGGGGATTGGCCGAAATCAATTTCCGTTTCCAGCATGGATAAGGCTGTTTGAAAGTTTCGCAGAGCTTTAGGCCTGTGTTGGTAATATCCCGCCATAATAAGCCCTATCATCGTGCAAGAAAAAATCACCAATGCACTTCCTATTAACTTTAACATTTTTTACTTCCCCCTTTTCGTTTCGTTCGTATATAACTATAAAATCTTTACCCTCAACCACCTTTTCTAAAGTGCCTATTCCGTCGCTGAACCCCAAAACAAGGTACCTATCGAAAAATTGGTTTTCTATCAATTTCCGTATGGTAGGCCTTCTTTTCAGATCTTCTAAATCTGTGCCATGGGCAGTCGTTAACAGTTTGACTCCCGTATTTATTGCCTCTTCCAAAGCCTCCACATCTTCAGGTCTTCCAATCTCGTCGGTAGCTATTATTTCTGGAGACATAGACCTTAAAAGCATCATAATTCCTAATGCTTTCGGGCATCCATCAAGGACATCCGTGCGTATACCTACATCATTCTGAGGCACTCCTTCGTAACAACAAGCTATTTCAGATCGCTCATCCACTACTCCGACCTTAAAACCCTTATAGCCCAGTTTAGAATTTCCGGAACTGAGCTGCCTTATTAAATCCCTTAGTAAAGTCGTTTTACCCGCTTTAGGCGGCGAAATTATCATTGTATTTAAAAACTCGCCTTTTTCATTTAATACATATGGAATTATTTTGTCTGCAGCACCCAAAATTTCCCTTGCTATTCTTATATTAAACCCGGATATATGTTTTATCGTTTTGATTTTCCCTGCTTCCACCACTATTTTGCCAACGATTCCTACTCGATGGCCTCCTTTCAATGTAATAAAGCCGTTTTTTATCTCTTCTTCCCAGGCATAAATAGAACTTTGGCTAATTAATTGCAAAGTCTTTTCCGCATCGTTGTCGGTCACAATATATGCATTGTTTGGGTTATCAGTAGTGAAACCATCTGGCGCCAACATGTAGTCATTTCTCCCTTCGACCACCATAAGTGGTTTCCGCCGACGCAGTCTTATCTCTTCAACCTTTTCTAATCTTTCGAGCGGCAATTTGAAAAATACGCTCCTTATTGTCAAGGGAAGTATAGGTGCTATGTGTTTTTCTAGGGCTTCCAATGAATTTCTTTCTCTTTGCTCTTGCAAACTCTTGTCCCTCCTCTTTTTAATTTATATTTTCTAGATCCGTACAATATGACTGTAAAGCATAAAAAAAAAGAGGGCTTTTTACCCTCTTTGCTCTTCAATCGTTATTTTCTACTCTTATTTCTGCCTTGCAATTGGGACATTCTGTTTTTCCCTCTTCATCAATGAGATCTTCGTCTATGAATATGATTTCATGGCATTTGGGACACTCGATTTCTCGCAAATCCTCATCTAGGTCATCGTATTCATCTTCATCGTAGTCTTCTTCATATTCGTCTTCATATTCATCATCATAATCTTCCTCATAGTCTTCATCTTCTTCAAAATCATAATCTGAATCTTCGTCGCCATAAAAATCATGCTCCAGCTGGCCTAGATCTTCATCGATGCTTTCCACATATTCTTGGGTAGCTTCAGAAAATGCCCGCAGGTCATCAATTGCTTCAGCCATTTCTTCCAATACTTTTACTATTTCTATTAACAGTCTTTTTTCTTTTGATTCATCCAGTCCTAGTCCATCGGCTAATCCTTTTAGGTATGAAACCCTTGACTTTAAATTATCCATTTTATTTCCTCCTATCCTGTGTTTTTATTTAGACTCGGCTCAAATACTCACCGGTCCTAGTATCTACCCTTACTACATCCCCTTTTTCTATAAATAGAGGCACTTGAATTACCGCTCCAGTTTCTAAGGTGGCAGGTTTTGAACCGCCTGTGGCAGTATCGCCCTTGAAGCCTGGTTCTGTGTCAATCACAGTCAGTTCTACAAAAGTCGGCAATTCAACGCCAATAGGCACTCCTTCGTAAAACATTACAACTACCTCAAGGTTCTCTTTTAGATAAAGTATGGCGTCACCTAGCTGTTCCTTAGTAAGAGGAATCTGTTCGTAAGTCTTGGTATCCATAAAATAGTATGTATCGCTAGCATGATATAAATACTGCATAGTTTTTCTTTCCACTATTGCTCTGTTTAACTTTTCACCCGCTCTAAAGTTGCGTTCAAAAACCTGACCTGTTTTAACATTTTTTATTTTTGTTCTTACGAATGCCGCCCCTTTTCCGGGTTTTACGTGCTGGAAATCAATGACCATATAAACTTCTCCATCAATTTCAACAGTTACACCAGGTCTTAAATCATTGGTGGAAATCATGACTCTACCTCCATTCTTTGAAATTTTATAGTTTTGTTATAGGCAAATTATGTCCTTCGGCGATTGAGTTAAATTTATGCAACCATCATCAGTGACTATTACCAAATCTTCAATTCTTACCCCACCAATACCCTCTAAATAAATACCAGGTTCAACAGTAACTACCACGCCCGGCAAAAGGCAACCATCACCTTTTTGACTTAGCCTTGGACTTTCATGCACCTCCAATCCCACCCCATGGCCCAAACTATGTCCAAAATTGTTGCCAAATCCATTTTTTTCAATAAACTCCCTTGCTACTGTGTCCACCTCTTTACACGAAACTCCTGCTTTTATATATTCCAATGCCCTTTTTTGCGCCTCGAGGACAATATTATATATTCTTTCCTTTTCTTTATCTAACTTGCCTAAAAAAACTGTTCGAGTCATATCAGAGCAGTAGTAATTTAATTTTGCACCGAAATCTATCGTTAGAAAATCTCCTTCTTTCAGTTTTCTTGCAGTGGGTTTTGCGTGAGGAAGTGAACTCCTCGGCCCTGAAGCTACTATTGTCGGAAAAGCAAGTCCATCAGCTCCGCTTTTTTTCACAAAGTATTCGATTTCGATGGCTATGTCAATTTCTGAAACACCCGGGCGGATATAGCTTAAAATATGTAAAAAAGCCTTATCGGTAATTGATTGGGCTTGCTTTATAAAATCAAGTTCTGTTTCGTCCTTTACCGTTCTCAATTCCTCTACAAGATTTTCCGTGCTTATGATATCGATTTCATTAAAAATTTTTTTCATTTCTTCATAAGACTTTAATGTCAGATATTGGCCTTCAACAGCAATCTTCTTTACCCCCATCGACATCAATTCATGGGCAAGTTTTTCATAAGGGGTAATGTCAGATTTTAGTTCTATTACTTCCACACCGGTTGTTTTGCTTTTTGCTTCCTCAACATAGCGAAAGTCAGTTAAAACAACATCGCGTTCTTTACCTATTACAAGAAAACCTTCCCCATCGAATCCACAGAGATAATATTGGTTTTCGGGTTTAAGTATAAGCATCGCATCAAAACCTTCATCTACTAACTTCTTACGTAAATTGCTGATTCTCGATCGATACATCGTGCGACCTCCTGAATTTTGCATTGCGTAATATACACAACAAATCTCCTATTATATTACCATATTTCCCACTATTTGAATAGGTACTTTTGAAGATGCCATTTTTTTAATAAGTTACATCCGGCATTGGATAATAAAAAAGATTTACTGTCAATGTACTTTTCCATAAGTCAGCTTTACCCGTATACTCCATTGTTACTCGACTTACCTGACTTATTCTTTCAAAACTTTCCATGTAGTTTAAAAATCTTATAAAAGAATCTCTTTTGCCTTCCAATGTGATTTCAACGGGAATAACTTTTACCTTACTTTTACCATTCTCCACAATTTCTCCAGGTTTTATGCTAAGAAGGCTAATATTTTCATTCCTAGCCCAGCTTTCTACCTTAACAATGTAGGTAGATATTTCATCATCCGAAGGGAGTTCCACCAAACTAGTTTTAATCACTTCATCTATGCTATCTTTGTTGCTGTAAATCCCCTGCAATAGTGAAAGAACTGCCCTTTTCTGTTGAACTTCGGCTTTTGTAAGGAGGTACTTTTCTATCCATCCGGAGCCGATTTTGTAAAAAGCAATAAAAGTACAGGTTATAAAAAATAAAGACAATAAAATTTTTTCACGTCGAGTTAGTTTATCTCTCAATCAAATCATTCCCCCGGATGTGGAAAATTATCTCGAAAGTATAAAAATTTTTTTCTGATTCTTTTTCTATAAATCCAAGGTGCGCTTTAGATATTACATCGTTGTTTTTCTTAAGATTTTCAATTACATACGCAATAGACGAATATTCGGGGGAAATCCCCTTTATTACGCCATTTCCGTCGTCATCTATATCGATAGAAGTCAAAATCGTACCAGGAGGAGGCGTTTCCAATATTTTTCGGAGGTGCTCGGACATTACTACTCTATCTTTCAATAGTGCATTTATTATTTTCGTTCTTTCCTGTAAATCTAAATAGAGTTTTTCTGCATCCTTTCCAGAACCAAAAGAAGAACGATAAAAGAAAATAGACTTGTTCAATTCTTCGAGTTCAATTTTTAACTCTGATAACAAGGAATTATATCTTAAGACACTAACCGTCATAAAAATAAATAAAACAAGTCCCGAAAAGATAAATGACAGTTTTATTCGTTTTTTCCTGCCAGTTTTTAAGTATTCTTCGGGTATCAGATTCAATTTGTGCACTAGAATGCTCCTCTCAAGGCATAACCTAAAGCACACGAAAATTCCATCTTATCAAAAGCACTTTTCAAAATTGGGTCTATTTCAAAAGGAAAGTCGATCTCATTGGCCAGTAGTACTTCGATTCGCGTTTCATTGAAAAAGTAGTCTTTCAACCCTAGTAGCTTTCCCCCACCACCGGTAAAAACGGCGGTTTTTACTTCCTCACCCTTTTTTCGTTGAAAATACTTTATGCATCTAATTATCTGAAGCGTCAGATGATGAATTAGAGGGGTAAGGCATTCTTTAACTTCGTTTTGATGATTTCCGGGATTTATTTTGATTGATTCTGCATCGAACTCATTGAGTGAAAGGGATTTAGCTATTAATTTTGTCATAGCATTGCCGCCTATAGGAACTGAATAAGTAAAATCTACCTTGTCGCAATCAAAAAGGGTAATTTCAGTCCTTGAAGCGCCAATGTCGACTACTGCCAGATTATGTTCTGGAAACGAGGATTTAAATACCCGTGCAATTGAAAGCGGATAGATATCTATGGCTTCAAGAGCTAGTCCAAATTTTCTGGCAGTGTTAACGTATTCAATTACTTCACCTTTTAACGATGCGGCCATTAAAATTTCATAAGAATTGGCGTGGGTTTTTATCACTTCATAGTCTACGACATATTCTCCTTCCAATTGTGCTAATAATTCCCTTTTCTCCCACAAAATAGCTTGTTTTAGTTCTCCAGGTCTCATTTTGGGCAGTTCTATTTTTTTATAAAGCACTCTATCGTTCGGAATGCCAATAGTTATTTTCTGTTTTCTTAGATGATCTTTTATAAGGTCAAACACAGCATTCAGGTTTTCGCTCAATGCTTCCTTTGAATAAAATGGATTCTGCGAACGATTAGGAATAGACAATATATTTTTTATTCTTATTTTATTTTTATATTTTTCTAGTTGAACAATCTTTATAGTTTTATTCCCCATATCAATTCCGGCATATCTCGAAAATTTTAACATAATTTCACCTTTCATCAATGGTGCGGATTATTCCGTACAATCTCTATAGCTTTTAGTATTTCGACCACTGCATTGGTCTTAAACTGCTGATTCAATAATTGCGTTTTTGCAAAAACTTCGCCGCTTTCTGTTACGACGTATTTAGGAGGTAAATTGTTTAATGCTATAGCCGCGATATCGTACCTACATCTTTCGCAGTTGCACGCATCTTTTTCGTTTATCAGTCCATCCAAAAGAGAAAATACCACGTCTTCCATATAATTTTTTAGCCACAACTTTTTCTCCATTTTTTCCTCACCTCCGGAGATTCAAGGCTGTCCTCTAATTAAAGCCCCGAAAGGGGTTACGGATGTTTTGAAAGTAATGTCTCTTTCTTTACCAGCTTTTAGTACAATTTTCACAACTTTGGAATCTGAATTCTGTCGGAATTCAAGGAAGGAAAGTTCCGCTACTGGATTTTTCCCACCGTTTTTTTCCCGGTACAGCGTTCCGTATTCCAAGTAATAATAAACTTTGGAGCAGTCTGCCAACGTTACTTCTATTTTGCTATTTGATACAACCTTGACATCTCTTGCCTGCGATATCGCAATTGAAAGTCTATTCATTGCATAGCGAGCATTTTGCAGGTTCGACAAATCTTCCCAACTTTGATTATATATTTTCATTCCTGTCACAAGGAATGTATACAATGCAACTAATAAAAGGGACAATATTGCTGCTGATAGTATCAGTTCGATAAGGGTCATTCCTTTTTCGTTTCTAAAATTTCCCGCGATACGTGACGATTCTAAGTCCATTGTTATTTTTTGTTCTCACCTCCACGCTAATTTTCATCAAAACATCGTTAACTTTTTCAATTTTTTGGCAAAGAATAAATTCTATCCCGCTCACTTCCACAGTTTCTTCTGTAAGTCCTTCATCTTTTTGAAGTTCTTCAAAGGACAAACTTTTAATTTCTTCTATTTTCTCCTGGGCTAGCAATGTAGCTGCAGTAACCTCCTTGCTAAATTTTGACGCGAAAAGACTCTGGACAAAAAGACCGACTAAAGATGCAACCACAATCCCCAGAATTGCAACGGCTACCGCTATTTCAAGTAAAGTAAAACCTTTGTCCGCTCTATTATTTTTACGGGGAAGTTTCACTAATCCTCACTCTTCCTGTAGCCACATTTATGATGATATAAAGTCTTTTCTTTTGATTCTTCATAGATACTGTGCCCCCCTGCTGTGGTGCTCCAGAAGGAGTAAATATCAATGTATTATCAGGAAAATTCGTCCATAAAAAGGAAATTCCTTTCGGCAAAAATACTCTTGATGATTTAAAGCCCTTAAGTATTTGATAATTGTCACGCCTGTACACGTCAAACAGGATTTTGTAGTTTTCGCCTTCGGCAATTGCCTGTTGTTGGATAGTTCTTATGTCTTGGGACAATTTTTGAGCTGCAAGTTGCAGTTTGAAACTTTCCATAATATCCTTCATATTGGGAACGACACAAAAATAAATAGCACAGAAAATTGCTGTTGCTGTAATAGTTTCTATCAACGTGAAGCCTTTGGAGTCTAACTTTATTCTCAATTGTGTCACCTCAAGAGATAGAATTTAATTTTTGGGGTTTACTGTTAAATTGAAACTGGCACCGTCTGAAGAACTATAATTTATGTCAAACTTCCCTATCATCTTATCCCAGCTATCTCGACTTAAGTAAGTCGGGACTAAAGCTGTTTTTAAGTCATTTATATCGCCTACTGGATATTTTTCGTATGTGGTATAATACATTTCAAGGGCATTTTTGATTATGCTTTCATTAGTTTTAGCTATTTTTTGTTTAGACTCATTTATCAAGCCTGATACGCTAGGAACAGCAACTGCTAGAACCAAAGCAATAATTGCTATGACTATGAGCAGCTCAAGCAACGTAAAACCTCTTTCTCTTTTATATGCCAATAAAAATCCCCTCTTTCTAAAATATAGTATACATGTGAAACATAGGAAGAATCGCTGAGATTACCGCAAAGCCTATAATTACTGACATTATAAGAATTGCCAGCGGTTCAGCCAAAGCTAAGACCCTCTGTTGTAAAGCATTAACTTCGTTATCATAATATTCAGCGGTCTTAAACAAAATTTCATCTAGTTTACCCGATTCTGCACCCGTTTGCAACATCTTCAACATAAATACGGGATAAGATGAAGTTCTCAGGGAATTTGCCAATGTTTCTCCTTTTTTTATATTTTCTCTAGCTAATTGCAACTCCAATTTAAATACACAATTATTTGTATGGTTTTCAGCAATTTCCATAGCCTTTATCAAAGGTATGCCGCTTGACAATAAAATTCCGAGAATACTGCAAAAATTAGCCGCGTTGTGGTTTTTTATTAAAAGCCCTAGCAATGGTAGGTTAAGTAAAAATTTGTCGACTTTGTAAGCCAATTTTAAATTTTGTCTGTACTTTTGGTGTATCACTAATATCGATATAACGACTAAACTCAGAATAATCGCAAGTGCTTTTGATTTAACAGTAATAGCTATAAAAATTTGAGTTGCCATAGGAAGGTAAATTCCGGCTTCTTTAAACATATTGGAATACAATGGTATTAAGGTGCTTGATAAAAAATAGTAAACGGCTATACTTATAAGACCCAAAATGGTCGGATAAATCATGGAGGTTTTAAAACGCTGCTGGTATTTCGCTATGGTATCAAAATACACCGCCAACTTTTTCAGGATGTCTTCTAGCTTGCCCGAAATTTCCCCCGTTTCCACGGCATATACGAGTATATCCGGAAATATACCCGGTTGATTTTTGAAAGCTTCCGACAAAGTAAAACCTCTATTTAAATCTCTCATCATTTTTTTTAAAGTCCTCGCCAGGCCAGGATGGGAACTTTGCTGACATAAGACCGCAAGACAATCCATTACGGGCATGCCCGCTTCAAGCATTCCGGACATCTGACGGCAAAAAAATGCAAGCTCATTATATTTTTTATTTAAAGAAATCTCTCCCAAAAAGTACAAAAAAGAATAGAAAGGATGTTTTTTAATGGCGACCGGATAGAACCCATTTTTTCTCAAGAGTTCAACGATGTCGGTTTCACTCTGCGTTTCGTAAACTCCATGCAATATTTCCCCTTTCAAGTTTTTACCGCGATAGTAATATACAGCCAATTGGAAGAACACCTCTTCTAATTAGAAAAAATAACCTTGATTATTTCTCTCGGTGTGGTTACCCCTTCAATAACTTTTTTTACTGCAGTTTCTCGAATGCTCCTAAAATCCATCTGCTTAGAAACTTTTGTAAATTCCTCGGTTAAATTTCCTCTAGTGATTAGTTCCCGATGCTTTTGAGTAAGGAGAAGAATCTCTGCTATGACAGTTCTCCCGCTAAACCCCGACTTATTACACAGATTACAGCCTTTCCCGTGAAATAGTTTTTGGTTTACATCCAAACCTAATGCTATTAAGTCTTGCACGTCCGGTTGGTATTCTTCCTTACAGTATGGACATATTTTTCTTATCAACCTCTGTGAAACTACCCCTATTAAGCTGGAAGCTACCAATGATGCCTCCACGCCCATATCGAGCAATCTAGTTATTGACCCAACCGCATCTCCTGTATGTAGAGTTGAAAGGACCAAATGTCCGGTAAGCGCAGCTCTTACCGCTATCTCCGCCGTTTCCCTGTCCCTTATTTCCCCTATCATTATGACGTTTGGATCCTGTCTCAAAATTGAACGAAGGGCCTGGGCAAAAGTAACTCCAGCTTTTGGATTTATTTGTAATTGATTTATACCGTCAATTATGTATTCTACTGGATCTTCTAACGTAACTATGTTTTTTGATGAATTATTGATGTGATTCAGCATGGAATAAAGAGTCGTCGTTTTACCACTTCCGGTCGGTCCAGTAACGAGTATCATTCCGTGCGGGAATTGGAGCATTTTCGATATCAAATCCAGTTCATAGCTGTCAAATCCCAAGTATTTCAAATCCAGTGTCATCCGCTGATGATTGAATATTCTAAGGACCAGTTTTTCTCCGTGAATTGTTGGCATCGTCGATACCCTAATGTCATATATGTTATCGTTAATAGGGAAATCAAAATGTCCATCCTGTGCAATTCTTTTCTGAGCTATATCCATGCCACCCATAATTTTAATTCTCGTAACTACGGAATCGAGAAGTTCTTTCGGCCATCTGATAACTTCGAATAACTCCCCGTCTATACGATACCTTACTCTGATCTCTTTTCCCTGGGGTTCTATATGTATGTCACTTGCGCCTTCAGATATTGCCCTGAATAACACAGTATTTACCAATTTTATTATTGGAGCATTTTCTTGATCGTATAAATCCTCTGAGAACGACTCTTGGAGTCGAACACCTATATTTTGTAAAACTTCTTTTATAGAATCTTTTGCCGAGTAAAATATTTCTATTGCCCGCTCTATCTGGGATTTTGACGCTAGTGCTATTTGAATTTCTTTTCCAGTTATAACCCTTAAGGCATTTATTGCAACAATGTCTATAGGATCACTTAAAGCTAACGTAAGCACGCCTTCTTTATATTTTAGGGGGAAAGCGTTGTACTTTCTTGCAAAACTTTCTGGTAAGAATTTTATTATTTCCGGGTCGATATCATAAGCATTTAAATCCACATAGGGTATTCCCAATTGAAATTCCAAAACTTCCATTAGCAATTTTTCTTTTATTAAACCGAGTTCAACTAATATTTCGCCAATTTTTTTGCCACTCTTTTTTTGTAAATCCAAAGCATTTTCTAGTTGATATTTAGAAATTATGTTGCATTCCAGCAATATTTCTCCAATTTTTTTTATCACCGTATCACCTGTAGTAAATTTTTCCTACATAGGTAAATATTCAACATTATTTTTCAAATTCCTCCAAAATCACATAAAAATTGCTCTAAAACACCTAAAATTTTGTTAATAGACCTCTTTTTTGCATAAAATCGATCAACTTTTTCTCAAATCGCCTTATTATTCTTGTCCAGAAAAACTCTTTTTCACTTATGGGTTTTACCAATATTACCGTCATTCCCATCCTTTTAGCCCCTAAAACATCTGTGAATAACTGGTCACCTACAAAAGCGGTTTCTTTAGCCGTAGTTCCCGTAACTTCCAATCCTTTTAAAAAAATTTTTTTGCCCGGTTTAAAGGCACCTGTTACAGCGGGAATCCCCAATTTTTTCGAGAACTCTATTATTCTACGAGCTAAATTGTTTGAAACAATACAAAATTTAAACCCTTTTTCTTTGCCTTCTTCAATCCATTTTATAAGTTTGTCATTCACTTCGCTTGAATTCCAAGGGACTAGAGTATTATCTAGATCAACCAAAATAGCTTTTATATTGTTTTTCTTCAAATAATCAAAATCTATTTCGAAGATGTCCGTAACATAAAAATCTGGCAAAAATAAGTTCAACATATAAGCCTCCGTGGAAATTTTTTTAAATAAAAAAAGTGCATATAAATTATATCATACTTAAGAAACCCATTAACTGCACCCTTCTGAAAAAAACTCATAAAATAATTTCTTTATTGCTTTTTTTTCTATTCTAGATACATAAGATCTAGAAATCCCCAATATCTTGGCTGTTTCCCTCTGAGTTCTTACTTTACCATCGTATAACCCGTACCTCAATTCTATTACCCTTTTTTCGCGTTCTTCCAGAACCGTTCCCACTTTGTCCCTGAGTTTCTTCAGCTGAAATTTATTCGTTATTTCATCTATTATAGCATCGGAATCGGTGCCTAATACGTCCATCAGAGAAATTTCATTGCCTTCCTTGTCGACACCTATGGGATCCTGCAAAGACACTTCAACCTTCGTTTTCTTTGTCGAACGAAGATTCATCAAAATTTCGTTTTCTATGCATCGTGCAGCGTAAGTGGCCAGTCGGTTACCCTTGGTTTCATTAAACGTATTTATGGCTTTTATTAACCCGATAGTGCCTATAGAAATCAGGTCATCCATATCTTCTCCAGTATTAGCGAATTTTTTAACTATGTGGGCAACTAGTCTCAAATTCCGTTCTATTAATATGTTTTTAGCCTCTTCGTCACCTTTTTTATATAGTTCGAGATATTTTTCTTCTTCTTCAGGAGCGAGCGGTTGCGGAAAAGTATTGTTGTTAGTAATGTACCCCATCCATGTAAGCAGTTCTTTAAAAAATAAAAAACCCAAAGTCACAAGGGAAGACAGGATGCCTTCCATTTGAATCCTCCTTCCTCGCGTACCTATATAATATGACTTTGGGTGAAAAGAAGTGCATGTTTACTTTCCGTTCAAAAAATAAATTTCTTCTGCAATTTTTCTAAAGACAGGAGCCGCTCTTAAAGGACCTGACTGCCCTTTTTCTATAAAAACGGCTATGATATATCGTGGATTGTCCGCCGGGAAATATCCCACAAACCATGCATGATTAGTTCCGTCGCCTAGTTCGGCGGTTCCTGTCTTCCCTGCCGCTTTAAAAACATCTTCCGAAGGAGCTGCGAACAAGCCGCTTCCGTAATCTACCACTGCCTCAAGGGACTCTCGTACCTTTTTTGCGGTATCTGGTGAAATTATTCTCTCCGCCGTCCTTTCCTCAAATTCAATCTGCTTTACAATTCCGTTTTTATCAACCACTTTTTTTATAATCAATGGAGGTTTTCTAAGGCCGTCATTCACTATAATGAGCATTATTTGTGCTGCTTGTAACGGCGTAATTTGAAGGTTTCCCTGCCCTATCGAAAGATTGCTCAGATCGGCATAATAAACATTCTTGTAAGTTGGAATGTAACCAGGTTTTTCTTCCGGCAGTATATCCAATACCGTTTTACCCAAACCAAATTTCTCCGCGTATTTTAAAATCCTTTCTTTACCCAACCTTATTCCAAGTTCTATGAAAACAGAATTACAAGAATGAGCAAAAGCTTCTTTCAAAGTAATACGCCCGTGGCCCCCTTTTTCATAGCTACTGCAACGAATTACATTCCCTCCTACCCGTACTGAACCGGTACAAAAAAATTCATCATTTAGTGTCGCTATCTTTTCTTCGAGAGCAGCGGAAAGAACTATGATTTTAAATATCGAACCTGGTATGTAGGCTTGCACAGCTCTATTTATGAGAGGAGAATCGTTATCTTTAATATACTTTTCAAGTTCATATTGTTTATAATTCGGCCTACTTGCCATGGCCAAAACCTCACCAGTATCAGCCTCAATTACGACAACGGCGCCTTTTTTTACCGATTGATCCATAATTCTTTCCACTACGGATTGTATTTTACTGTCAATTGTCAGATAGACTCCCCAATTTTCTTCGCCGGATGCATCTTTCGATATTCCCGGTATTGGTTGCCCAAAACCATCGAATAATATATTTGCTTTTTTGTCTCCCTCCAATATTTGATTGAAAGCTTTTTCTATCCCCGCCTTTCCGTTGTACCCAACCAAATGAGTAGCAAGGGCGCTAGATCCATAACGCATCTTTTTTGAATAAATAAAAATACCAGGAGTCTTGCCGATAAACTTTTTAGTAATTTCCAAATTTATCTCAGATGACTTTATACTCTTAGGTTCGTCCGAATTAGTTTTAGTTAGGACGTTATTTTTCTGCAGAAATTCAATTTCAGTATCTTTTAGCCACTTTGGAGAAATATAGACATACTTTTCTTCGTAAGAACCCAAAAGAGATTCACCGTTCCTGTCAAAAATTCCACCCCGTGTTACTTCCCCCGAAACTCCCCGCCATTGAGCCCTAGCTTTGCCGGATAAGTAATCGTGAGATAATATTTGAATATCAAAAATCCTTAATATTAAAACTCCTGTTAAAAAAAATATAAAGGCGAACAAAAAACTTACTCTATCGCCCCTATTCACATACAATCACCCATACATAGATTTTCACTTTTTAATTTTTTTATGCTATATAAAAATTACCTTTTTTGTTCGCTTTCTTTTTTAGCTTTAAGATGTTCTTCGTATGTCTTGCTAAAAGTATGCGAACCATCCTTATTCGCTACGAAGTATAGATAATCCACATCTGCCGGATTTAAAACAGCCTTTATGGACTCCATTCCAGGTGAAGATATGGGCCCAGGAGGAAGCCCGGAATTAATGTAAGTATTGTAAGGTGATTTTATCTTGAGATCTTCAAGAGTAAGCACCTCTTTATGCTCTTTAAGTGCATATTCTATAGTTGCACATGACTGAAGCGGCATGCCCTTTTTCAATCGATTTAGAAAAACGGCAGCAATAACTGGTTTTTCACTGTTCAATTTTGCTTCTCTTTCTACTATAGAAGCCAGCGTAATTACTTGATATGTATTAAGCCCCAGCTTTTTTTCCTTTTCTAGAAATTCTCCATTTCTATAATATACATCGTAAAATCTTTTTATCATTGCATCTATGTACAAGCTTACAGGGCTGTCTTCCGGTAAATAGTACGTATCAGGAAACAAAAAGCCTTCTAACGTTGCTCCTGCCGGTAACGTCTTTAAAAAAGGATATTTATCTTCAAATAGCGAAGGAACGGCCAATCTCAAAAATTCATCTTTGGCGGCAAGTCCATTTGACTCAAACACTTCGGCTATTTTTTCCAAAGTCAACCCCTCAGGAATAGTTACCTTTTTCAGCATCACTTCCCCTTTTACAAATTTATCTACCATTTCCGGTAAGCTCATAGCATAGCTTAAATTGTAATAGCCACTTTTAAATTTTGTATCAAGTCGATTTATCTTTGTATAAATTAAGAAAACGAGGGAATTTTTTATCAATCCTTCCTTCTTCAGACTCTCTCCTATAGCCTTTACTGTCATACCCCTTGCGATCTCAAATGAGACTGTGTCTTGCCTTTTTGGATTCGCCGGTGACAGCATCCAAAAGTACCACCAAACCGCAGAAAGACTCAAGAGTAAAGGAATCGCTACAAAAAGCAGCCTCCATCGACGTATTTTCTGTCTCCACAGGCTATCCCTAAGCTTTTGCCAGTAAACTTTAATATCTTGCAAGTAAATCCCACCTTCAACGAGCTTTATCAAAATATCTTTTTAAGCCCGTCCTTTCTATGAAGAGCAACATAGGTATTCCAATAAAACCGACAGCGATAATCTCTCCTACTGCAATGTAGGCTGCTGTAAGGATATAAGGCATGTCGTATAGCAAGCTAAGATAATACGATACTCCAAGAGCATTAAGGATTATAGGTGGAATCGCCCCCAAGAACGGATTCGGCATTTTACTTGTCAAATATGCGGCAACCAGGGTTATAAGACTTCCTCCATATATATCCCACGGGCCCAAACCTCCTAGTAAATTTGCCAGAAAACATCCCACAAAAAGGCCGGGTACTGCAGACCTCTCTATTAAAGGCAAAAGGGTAAGGGCTTCTGCTACGCGCACCTGCAGTGGTCCATAACTTATCGGTTTTAAAAAATACGTCAGTGCAGCATATATTCCGGCTATGATCGAAGCACGTACGATATACCTGACAGATCCCACTAATCATGCATCCTCCTTTATTTTTTTGTTCCTATTTTAGTTTATCGCTAAAGCCTTTTTGCGTCAACTTAAACAAATTACATCGAAAACCTCCTTCTTTACAAAAGAAGTTTTTTGTTATATAATTCCCCTTGAAAACTACATAAATAAACCTCGTTTAGTTAAAGGGGAGTAGCCTAAAAGATAAAGCCATCATCTCGGCAATCCGGAGTAGGCATAATCGGATTGCCTGGCTTTATCTCCCGGTTGTGGGGGCAAGACCTTTGACTGTATTTCTATTTCTCTGGAAATCAGTCAAAGGTTATTTTTATTATTTAAAAACGGGAGGTGAAATTTTTAAAAAATTAAAATTGGATCTTTTTTAGAAGCAAATAATAAAAAAGAGTCTTTATTAAAGGTTACCTTCTAAGGGGAGGGTCTTTTTTGGAGAACAAAAAGTGGTACGCACTGCGTTCTACAGAAGCAGCAGAAATTCTCAATACATCTTTATCTGAAGGGCTTTCTTCAGAAACCGCCCAGCAAAGGCTAAAGGAATTCGGATATAACGAATTAGTCGGCAAAAAAGGACCAACTTTATTCGAAATGTTCTTAGACCAATTTAAGGATTTCTTGGTTATAATACTTATAGTTGCCAGCTTAATATCAATTCTCATAGGTGAAGTCATCGATTCACTGGTGATCATTTTTATCGTAATTTTAAATGCGGTGCTCGGGGTTGTTCAAGAACATAAAGCCAATAAAGCTTTAGATGCTTTGAAAAAAATGGCTGCACCCGAGGCTAAAGTCATCAGAGATTCCACAGTTCATGTTATACCGGCGCGTGAATTAGTACCTGGCGACATAGTTTTATTGGAAGCAGGAAACTACGTGCCCGCTGATTTGCGATTAGTAGAAAGCGTTAATTTAAAGATCGACGAATCCGCCCTTACCGGCGAATCGGTACCAGTGGAAAAAGACGCAGAAAAAGTTTTAAACGGCGAAGTTCCATTGGGTGATAGGATTAACTGCGCATTTATGGGCACAGTAGTCACCTATGGTAGAGGCAAAGGAATCGTGGTTTCCACGGGAATGAAAACCGAAATCGGCATGATTGCCACAATGCTCGAATCTTACGAGGAGGAAATAACTCCCCTTCAAAAGAAGCTGGAGGAAACAGGAAAGGTTTTGGGAATTGCCAGCCTAGTGATTTGCGGTGTGGTATTTCTAATGGGTCTTTTCAGAGGTATTCCTTTCCTTGAAATATTCATGACCGCAATAAGCCTAGCGGTTGCTGCAATTCCCGAAGGTCTTCCCGCTATTGTAACCATAGTACTAGCGCTAGGTCTTCAACGAATGGTCAAGAGAAATGCAATTATTAAAAAATTACATGCCGTCGAAACATTAGGGAGTACTACCGTTATATGTTCGGATAAAACCGGAACCCTTACTCAAAACCAGATGACCGCGACAAAAATTTTCACAGACGGACAATTTTTCTCCATAACCGGCGAAGGTTACAGGCCCTTCGGAGATTTTTATCTGAATGACAAGAAAATAGACCCCAGATCCAATCCGGCGCTCGAAATGCTTTTAAAAATCGGAGCTCTTTGCAACGATGCAAAGTTAGAAGAAATCAGCCAGGAACAAGATTCTCCAAGCTGGAGAATTTTAGGCGATCCAACGGAAGGCGCCCTTGTAGTCGCTGCAGCTAAAGCTGGATTGGTTACCTCTGAATTGGAAAAAAGCGAGCCAAGGGTAAAAGAAATCCCATTCGATTCAGATAGAAAACTTATGACCACAATACATCCATGTGGCGGAAAATACGTGGCTTATGTCAAAGGCGCTCCAGATGTACTTTTAAGCCGTTCGAAGTACATCTATAAAACCAACCAGATACTGCCATTAACCCAGGATGATATCGAAGAAATAAACGCTGCAAACAAAACCATGGCTTCTCAGGCATTGAGGGTACTTGCTCTAGCTTACAGGCCATTGGAGAAATTGCCGGAAGAACCCAAATCCGAAGATATCGAAAAGGAACTGATTTTTGTAGGATTAATCGGAATGATAGACCCGCCGCGCCCTGAGGCCATTGAAGCCATAAAAATATGCAAACAAGCCGGCATCAGACCTGTCATGATTACCGGAGACCATAAGGACACGGCAGTGGCCATAGCAAAAGAGCTAGGCTTAATGGAAAATGAAACCGGAGTGCTGACCGGTGCCCAGCTCGATTCCATAACCGACGAAGAGCTTCTGAAAGAATCCAAAAAAGTATCAGTTTACGCCAGAGTATCCCCCATTCACAAACTTAGAATAGTAGACGCTATAAAAAGCAACGGTCATATCGCTGCTATGACCGGTGACGGCGTCAACGATGCACCTGCGTTGAAGAAGGCGGATATAGGCGTGGCTATGGGCATCACCGGAACTGACGTGGCAAAGGAAACGGCCGATATGATTCTCGTTGACGACAATTTCGCCAGTATAGTTGCAGCTGTCGAGGAAGGTCGCGTCATTTATTCCAATATACGTAAATTCATATTTTTCCTCTTGTCTTGCAACATAGCAGAAATTCTTATCATATTCGTTTCCATGCTGGCGGGATTGCCCATTCCGTTAAAACCGATTCAGCTATTATGGATAAATGTGCTGACAGACGCATTCCCTGCCCTAGCCCTCGGAATGGAAAATAAGGAGCCCGATATTATGCAAAGGCCGCCTAGAAAACCCGAAGAGCCCATTATAGATGGAAGAATGCGCTGGCAAATAGCAATTCAGAGTATTTTCATGACCGTCGCAGTAATAGGAGTATTCGTCTATGCATTAAAAACAACAGCCGATTTGGAAAAAGCCAGGACCTTTGCTTTTACTACGTTAATTTTTAGCGAACTTCTGCGCGCGTATACTTCCCGTTCTGAGACCTACTCAGTATTTAAGATCGGCTTTTTCACTAATCGCTTCATGGTATTAGGCACATCCATATCACTGATATTGCTTCTTGCCGTGATTTATATACCGTTTTTGAGGACCGTTCTCGATACCACATACTTAACTTTTATGGAAATGGATATCATTATACTATTTGGCTTAATTCCTTTTGCATCAGCCGAAATAAGTAAAATATTTCTGAGGAAAGCCAAAGCATAAAAAACTAAAAAGAGCTTGTCTTTTAAAAGGACAAGCTCTTTTATTCTTTACTTCCCTGACATTTTTTGCAATACCCCAGAAATTTTACCATGTGGTCTATAATTTTAAATTCATTTTTAGTTTCAATCTGGTGTTCCAACTCTTCAAGAAGATCATCGTCAAACTCGTAAACCTGACCACATTTTAAACAAACCAGATGGTGGTGCTGGTGTTTTTCATCCTCGCTGAGCTCGTACCTGTAACACCCATCGCCAAAATTGAGCTTTTTTATTATGTCGCATTCATCGAAAAGCTGCAAAGTTCTGTAGATGGTGGCAAGCCCTACTTCCGGAAATTTCTTTTTTACCAATGCGTATATTTCTTCGGTGCTCATATGCCTTGAAGGATTTTCCAAAAGCACATCCAAAGTTGCCTTTCTCTGAGGGGTGAGTTTTACTTCTCTGTTCCTCAGTTTATCTTCAAAAAATTTCATCTTTCTTATTTTATCGTCCTCGTTTTTTTTTCCCTTTCTTTCAGGCAAAATCCTTCCCTCCTGATAAAACTGTTGCACAACGTTAATTATACATCTTTATAATCCGTCAGCGCAAGTTTAAATTTTGATAATAAATAAACGCCCCAAGTTTTGGGGCGGTCTTGTGCTTCATGGTAAAAAACATATTTTTATTCTTCATCTTCCCAATCTTCATCCTCAAAATCCTCATCACTCAAAGCTTCCCATGCCTCTTTTACCTTTTCAAATTCTTCGTCATCTTCAACTACAGTCAGAACTTCTTCTCCATCGTCTTCTACATCGATTCTAAAAATATAAGCTGTTTCCTCATCCTCCCCATCGAGCGGCAACAATATTGCGTAATCATTGTCCTCTACATTTACAACGCCTATTACTTCGAATTCCGTAGCGTTGCCTTCTTCATCATATAATGTAATGGTTTCTCTTTCTTCAGACATTAAAAATCACTCCAATCTACTTTTAAAATTAAATACATTTTATAGCAATTTGATTTTCGTGTCAACATCTAGGCTGTGAATCAAGAAAGTTCTGCAGGATAATCACTGCTGATAATTTATCGATTACTTTTTTCCTCTTCTTCCGTGAAATATCAGCGTCGATCAAGACCCGTTCAGCGGCTACTGTAGACAGTCTTTCGTCCCAATACTGCACTTCTATATTTAAATTATTCCTCAATTTTTCCCCGAATTCTTTTATCTCCTCTCCCTGGGGGCCTAATGTACCGTTCATATTTACAGGCAGCCCGATGACAATCTTATTGACACTATATTTTCGCGCGATTTCTGATATCGCTTGAATATCACCTTTTGTAGAGCCGCGGACAATCACCCCTATCCCTTGAGCAGTGATTCCAAGCTCGTCAGATACCGCAACTCCTATTCTTTTTTCACCTACATCTAATCCAAGGATTCGCATTAAAAAGATACCCCTTTTATACGATTTTTATGCAAAACTCGGGACAAACCCTGCTGCAGTAACCACATAATGTACATCTATCATAATCTACAACCGCCTTGCCATTTTCAATATGTAATGCCCCAAATCCGCACTTTTTGACACATTCTCCACAACCTTCGCACCAATCTTCAATTAATAACCGTCTTTTTTCGTTTGAAATGTACTTTTCGATTTCTAACGGAACCTCTTTTCCTTCAAATGACAAAACATTCGCAATAATTTCATGCTCCGATTTCATTCCTACCGCGATCGAATGTAAAAAGGGTAACCCTAAAACAAATTCAAACGCTCTTTTTTTCTCTCGAATTAAATTGCCGCCTCCCAGACATTTCATCCCATAGATTCCCTTGCCGTTTTGATATGCCTTTTTAATGGCCTTTATCATATCTTCTACAGTCCCATCTTTTATTCCTATTCCTTGGTAGTTTATAATGGGATGTATAACATCAATTTCTTCCATCTCGGATGCAGCTAAAACCACTTCGACCGTATGGGTTGAAACACCTGTAGCCTTTATGATCCCTTTTTCTTTGGCTTCTATTAAATACTCAAGAGCTTCTCTATGGCCTTTTAAGGTTAGCTTAGACTCCTGCTCGTGAAGCATGAAAATGTCTACGACGTCCTTGTCCAAAGCCTTTCGTGCATATTCTACGCTTTTTTTCATCCCGTGATATGTAAAAGCATAAGATTTGGTTGCAACCACCAAATCCTTCCCGCATCTTTTTAAAGCCAGTCTAATGTGAGGGTAATTTTGGTAGTATTCCGCCGTATCTAAAAAGTTTACTCCCAATTCGACAGCTTTACAAATTAGATCGGCTCCTTTTTTCGCGGTCAAATTCGCTTGAAGGGGCCCTAAGGTCAGAGTGCCAAAACAAAGCCTGGAAACTGAAATCTCAGTATTCCCCAGGTTGCTATATTGCATCTTTAGACCACTTCTTTTTCCAAGTAACTTTTAACCAGTTCTTCTAGCAGTTCATCTCTCTCAATTTTTCTTATCAAGCTACGAGCACCTTTGTAACTAGTGATATAGGCCGGATCTCCAGACAATAAATATCCTACAATTTGGCTTATCGGATTATATCCTTTTTCCTTTAATGCATTATACACCTCTTTTAATATTTGCTTTGTCACTTTTACTTCCTCTTTTTCAACTTTTTTAAACATTACTGTATCTTGCATATTGTTTTCCATTATCGTTTACCTCCTAATCGCAAAAATCTCAGGGAGCACGGCTTTTTAAGCCGTGCTCCTTTCATAATGAGATAGGTAAAATCTCTATTAATTGTCGAAATAATTTTTAACAACATCTATGGCAAACTCAAGAGCCTGACGAAGTCTTTCCGGGTACTTCCCTCCGGCTTGAGCGAAGTCGGGTCTTCCTCCTCCTCCGCCGCCCGCTACTTCCGCTACCTTCTTAATGATTTTCCCCGCATGATACCCCCTCTCTACCAAGTCCTTGGTAACGGCGCAGACTAGATTTACTTTATTATCAACGGCCGACCCCAATATTACTATGCAGGTTTTTAATCTCTGGCGTATTACATCGCTGATGTTTCTCAAATCTTCGTAAGCGGCATTGTCAACAGCAGTCGAAACAACGCTGAAATCATCAAACGATACCTTAGCTTTTATTAAATCTTCTACCTTTTCGTTTATTAACCGCTGTTTAAGCGACTCAACCTCTCGCTCGGCCTTTTTTATCGTATCGTAAAGCTCCTTGATTTTAGAAAGTAAGTTCTCGGGTTTAACCTTCAACGCTTCAACCAGCTCGTCTATTATTTTTAGATTCTCCCTCGTGTAACTTAAAAAGTTCCATCCTGTTACAGCTTCGATTCTCCTCATTCCCGCACCTACGCTGCCTTCAGAGACAATCTTGAACAGTCCTATTTCTCCCGTTGAGTTTACATGCGTGCCGCCACAAAGTTCTTTCGAATAGTTGCCCATATTCACCAGGCGAACCTTTTCCCCGTATTTTTCCCCGAATAGTGCTATTGCACCTTCCTTTTGAGCTTCCTCAACTGTTGTCTCCTTTACAATTACAGGAATATTTTTCATTATCGCATCGTTTACTAAATCTTCAATTCTTTGTATTTCATCCTCGGTTAAGGCTGTGAAATGGTTGAAATCAAAACGCAGACGGTCGGGAGCAACCAAAGAACCGCTTTGATTAACGTGTTCTCCGAGCACTTCTTTTAATGCTTTATGAAGCAGGTGAGTTGCGCTATGGTTCCTTGCTATGTTCTTTCTCCGGCTTTCGTCTACTTTCGCCGTTACTTTATCTTTTAGACGGATATATCCTTTTTCAAGTTCCCCAACATGATATATTTTGCCATCTGGCGTGCGCTTTGTGTCTTTCACGTTAAACGTAAAACTCTCACTTTCTATTATACCCGTATCCCCAACTTGTCCGCCCGCTTCGCCGTAAAAAGGAGTTTTGTCAAGGACAAGTATGAGTTTCTTCCCCTTTCCCTCAGCTTCAATTGTGGGTTCATTTTCTTCAACAATCATTTCTACTTGAGCTTCACAAGAAAGCGTATCGTATCCCACAAAAACTGTTGGTTCCAAAGGCTTCAATACCTCATAAAGCTCATCTATGGGATACTCTCCTCTACGCGCCGCCCTTGCCCTTTCTCTTTGTTCTTTCATTAACTTGTCAAAGGATTCCTTATCCACAGTAAATCCCTTTTCCCGTGCCACATCCTCGGTAAGGTCTATGGGAAAACCATAAGTATCATACAATGTAAAAGCCATTTCACCGGGTATGGTCTTTACATTCTTTTTTTCAAGTTCTGCAATGCCTTCGTACAACATTTTCAGCCCATCGTTTAAAGTTTCATGGAACCTTTCTTCCTCGAAGTTAATAACTCTCTGAACATAATCCTGATTTTTCTTTATTTCTGGATAGGCATCTCCCATTATCGATACAACTACGGGAACGATTTTATATAAAAACGGTCTGTCTAGATCCAGTTCTTTGCCGAACCTTGCCGCTCTTCTTAGTATGCGCCTGAGTACATAGCTCCTTCCTTCGTTGCCCGGCAATACTCCTTCAGAAATCAAGAACGTTATTGCCCTTATATGGTCAGCGATTACTCTGAATGGGAAACCTCTTTCGTCTCCGTAATATTTTTTCCCCGTCATATTTTCCACGAAAGCTATTATCGGACGCAAAAGATCGGTGTCATAATTGCTATATACGTTCTGCATCACCGTTGCTATACGCTCAAGTCCCATGCCGGTATCTATGCTCGGTTTCGGGAGAGGGGTGAGGTTTCCTTCTTCATCGCGATTGTATTGCATGAACACCAGATTCCACAGTTCCCGCCAGCGGTCGCAGTCGCACACCCCTATTTTGCATTCGGGAGAGTTGCATCGATATTCTTCTCCCCGGTCAATGTATATTTCGCTGCAGGGACCGCAGGGACCCGTATCGCCCATCGCCCAAAAATTGTCCTTTTCGCTCAGACGAATTATCTTCTCCGGAGGAACATTAGCAACTTCCTGCCATAAATAAAAAGCTTCGTCGTCTTTTTCATAGATACTTATCCATAACCTTTCAGGCGGAAGCTGAAGTACCTGGGTTAAAAATTCCCACGCATAGGCGATGGCTTCTTTCTTAAAATAATCGCCGAAAGAAAAATTGCCGAGCATTTCAAAAAAAGTGTGATGCCGTGCAGTCCTGCCCACGCTATCAAGGTCGTTGTGTTTACCTCCAGCTCTAAGGCATTTCTGAGCGGTGGTGGCTCTTGTAAAGGGTAACTTTTTCAGACCTAAAAACACATCTTTAAACTGGTTCATTCCGGCATTGGTAAAAAGCAAAGTCGGATCGTTATGGGGCACAAGCGATGAACTGGGAACGCGAACATGCCCCTTGCTCTCAAAAAAACTCAAAAATTTTTCTCTTATCTCTCCGCTACTCAGCATAACGTAAACCTCCACATAAATTGCGTTTTCCAAGAATTATATAGAAAATGTAGTTCATTGTCAATGTTTTCTAAGTTATTCGTCTAAGATATTCACTATTCTAGAAGTAAACATTCGACTTTTTTCAAAGCGTTTATTATTTAAATAAATAGCTAAAAAGGCCAGCGACATGAATAAAAGGCCCGTCAAAAGCGAAAAAGGTTCTTCCCAGGCTATATTTAAAGTATTGGCAAAATTTAATCCCAAAATCACCCCCAAGAGGAAACTCACTAGCGGAATTACGTACATGATGAAAGTCGCCGAAATTAGCGCCCTGTTTTCTATTTCGATTTCCACCACCTGTCCCACATTGGCATTTGCGTCATTTTGAACCCACACTTTTATGACTTTCTTTTCAGAACCGAGGCTACATGCTTTGCACTTTGCACAGGCGGACGTCCTTATTACTTCTACCTCAGCTTTATTGCCCTTTTTCGAAACGACAATCGCCTTTTCGCGCAAATGGAACATCCCCCTTTTATTTAATAAAGTGGCTTATTACCTTAATTAATTCTTCAATAACCTCTTCCTGTCTTTCAGTGTTTATAGCCCGTACAACACACCCTTTAGTGTGGTCTTTCAATAATATTAATCCTACTCTGTCTAAAGCCGCTCTTACTGCGGCGATTTGAATAAGTATGTCCACACAGTATTTCTCGTTTTCTACCATTTTTTGAATTCCTTTTATTTGACCCTCTATTTTCTTTAGCCTCTTTTTTAAATCTTCTTTGCTTTCACAATACGAGCAGCTTACTTCACTTTTCATTCGAACACCTCCACCAATACCTTTACAGGGTATCTATGTACAATTATAGAATTATAATAATTCACAGTCAAATAAATAAAACAAAAACCCCGCCATGCCGTGTACTGACAAGGAACAGAGACCCTGCTCTCCCACGTGGGTGTCCTCCTGGATGATTCATGTTTCCCTCTCATAAGGAGGGCATACAATCCACATCCAGAGTCCGGACTCCCTATGTCATAGTGTTGGCTCTTTCCTCTGTCAGGTCCACGCACACAGCAGGGAAATTGACTTTTTCAATTATAATGATATCACAGGAAGCTGTCCTAAATCAATTGTTTTTAATTGGCAATCTGAATGTGGAGCTCTTTCAACTGCCTTGATTCTACAGGTGCAGGAGCTTCCGTCATGAGGCAGGCAGCATTTTGGGTCTTCGGAAAAGCAATACAATCGCGAATGCTGTTAAGACCTAGAAGTAGCATAACTAGTCTGTCAAGTCCGTAAGCTATGCCGCCGTGAGGAGGCGTCCCGTATTCAAACGCCCTAAGCAGAAATCCGAAATTTTCCCATGCTCTTTCTTTTGTAAATCCTAAAACTTTAAACATTCTCTCCTGTAAGTCGGTCCTGTGAATTCTTATGCTGCCTCCACCCACTTCGGTGCCATTGAGAACTAAATCGTACGCTTTAGCCCGCACACGCAATGGATCTCTTTCCAGGAGGTCTAAGTCTTCGTCCATAGGCGAAGTGAAAGGATGGTGCATAGCCACAAAGCGATTTTCTTCTTCATCCCATTCCAAAAGCGGAAACTCCACAACCCACAAGAAATTTAGAGAGTTTTCATCTATTAAATTGAGCTGCTTTCCCAAGTGCAACCTGAGCTGCCCCATCGAGATCAACACCTGTTTCGGATCGGTGTCAGCCACAAACACCATGAGATCTCCCGGCTGGGCATTCATTCGTTTTAACAGCTCATTTAGAAGTTCGTCGCTGAAGAACTTCGCAATAGGCGATTTTATCCCTTCACCGGAATAGACTATCCACGCGAGACCTTTAGCACCGAATTCCTTCGCTTTTTCCACCAATTCATCAATTTGCCGGCGACTAAAAAGCTCCGCCGAATTTTTTATGTTTATTCCCTTGACCTTTCCACCTGACTCTGCCGCGTCGGAAAAAACCCTGAAGTCACTTTTTGAAGCAATATCGGTCACATCTACCATTTCAAGGCCGAAACGGGTATCAGGCTTGTCAGTTCCGTATATTTCCATAGCATCTTTATAAGTTATCCTTTTAAATGGAATTTCTAAACTAATACCCATCGTTTTTTCCACAACATATTTCATAAGCCTTTCGTTCAATGAAATTACATCCTCAACATCAACGAAAGACATTTCTATGTCAAGTTGGGTAAATTCGGGCTGCCTGTCAGCCCTCAGGTCTTCGTCACGGAAGCACCTGGTTATTTGATAATACCGCTCAATTCCCGCCACCATCAAAATTTGCTTGAAAAGCTGCGGCGACTGAGGTAAAGCATAAAAGGTACCTGGATTTAAGCGGCTGGGCACTAAAAAGTCCCTTGCTCCTTCCGGGGTGCTTCTCGTTAACATCGGGGTTTCCACTTCTATAAAGCCGTTATCATCAAGGAAGTCTCTTATAGCTTTACTCACTTTGTGCCGGAAAGTTATATTTCGTAACATTGTCGGCCTTCTAAGGTCAAGGTATCTGTACCTTAACCGCAAGCTTTCATCAACTTTTATATCATCTTCTATAGGGAATGGAGGAGTTTTGGCGGGATTTAATATTTCAAGCTTGTCCGCAAATACTTCAATTTCGCCGGTCTTAATCTTGGGATTAATGCTTTCCTTTGGCCGTTCGTAAACCTTTCCATTTACCACAATTACATATTCGGTTTTTACTTCCTTCGCCGTTTCAAAAGCTTCGCGGCTGTATTCAGGGTTGAAGACGACCTGAACAATGCCGCTTCTGTCCCTTAAATCGACAAAAATTAGTCCCCCGTGATCCCTGCGGGTTTGAACCCATCCCATAAGTGTAACTTCTTGTCCGCTGTTTTCTTTTGTCAGCATTCCACACTGATGAGTTCTTTTCATTTTTTCAAACATAAACCTAACAACCCTTTCCTGTCTTGTTTTTTAAAAATGCTTTGGCTTCTTCTAAAGGCAGTTTCTCTTGCCAACCACTCGATAAATCTTTAACAGTAATTTTCCCAGTTTTAACTTCTTCTTCACCTATTATGAAAACATATTTTGCCGGTATCTTACTGGCATATTTCAGCTGGGCTTTAAGGCTTCTACCCATCGTATCCATCTCCGCTGAAAATCCATTTCTCCTCAAATCGTATAGCAGGCGCAATCCATAATCCCTTTGCTCTTCGCCCGTCAAAGCTATAAAGACATCCATATCCCAGGCAGCAATTTTTAGCAACCCCTTAGCTTCCAATAATAATATCAATCTTTCTACACCAATGCCAAAACCGGCAGCGGGAGTAGGCGGTCCTCCGCATTCCTCAATTAGATCATCATACCTGCCACCACCGCAGATGGTACTCTGAGCCCCTAATACCTCTGAAATTATCTCAAATACAGTTTTTGTATAGTAGTCCAACCCCCTTACGATGCCGGGGTCGACTTTATATTTTATTCCTACTGCCGTTAAATCCCTTTTTACTTGTTCAAAATGTTCTCTGCAATCATCGCAAAGAAAATCCAAAATCACCGGTGCATTTTCAAGTACCTTTCGGCATTTGTCGTTCTTGCAATCAAGAATTCTCAATGGATTTTTGTCTAGGCGTATAAGGCATGTTTCACATAAGAAATCCTTCCTTTTATTTAAAAAATCTTTTAATTGTCTTTTATAATCTTCCCTGCAACTCTTACACCCTATGGAATTGATATGTACTTCTAATTGAGAAAGGCCGAGTTGTTCCAAAAACAAAACGGCAAGAGCTATGACTTCCACATCTATCAAGGGGTTCGGAGAACCGAAAGCCTCAATCCCAAATTGATGAAATTCTCTTTGTCTTCCGGCCTGGGGCCTTTCATATCGAAAACATGGCGAAATATAAAAAAACTTCGCCGGTAACGGATTGTTGAAAAGTTTGTGTTCAATATAAGCTCTCACTACTGGAGCAGTTCCTTCGGGCTTTAGCGTAATGCTCCTTCCCGATTTATCTTCAAAAGTATACATCTCTTTTTCAACGATATCAGTTGCCTCGCCGATCCCCCTTTGAAACAGTTCGGTATGTTCAAAAGTAGGTGTCCTTATTTCCCTATAACCAAATCGTTCGCATATTTCTCTAAAAACACCTTCTACGTACAACCATTTAGCGCAATCTTCTGGAAGCAAATCGCGTGTACCCCTTGGTGCTTTCGTAAGCATCTTTTCAGCTCCTTGTTTATTTTTCGTAATTTTGTGTACAGGCTGCATAAAGCCTTTATAAATCAATATAGAGAAATTAACTTTTTATGTCAAGCAATTTTTCACAATTTCATAACAGATTCCTCATAGACTTTAAAAAAAGGTGTATTAAAATATAAAGTATAGAACAATAAAATATACACTTGATGGAGGTGAAAGCCGTGAAAATGTTCTCCCGTTACAAATATCTTATCGCTATCTTGCTTGGCTTTACTCTTGGAGCTGCTGTAGTCGCCGGTGGAATATTTGCTTACCATTTCTTTTATCCTTCAAACTCGGCTAAGGCAGGCACCTCAAATTCGGTAAGTAATAACTTAAATCAAGCAGCTTATATAGGTCCAACCAATATTCCCGACATCATAGAAAAGGTAGAAGATGCGGTAGTTTTTATAGAAACAACAACTAGGAGCGCTTCCGTAAATCCGTTTTTCTACGACCCATTTTTTAGGGAATTTTTTGGAGATAATTTCCCCTTTTCGAACCAAGAAAGTAAAAGCGTAGGATCTGGCTTTCTCATCACTCCCGATGGGTATATATTGACAAACCACCACGTCATCGAAGGTGCCACTGAGGTAAACGTCACAGTAAAAGGATTCTCAAATCCCTTCAAAGCTACAGTAGTTGGCACTGACTTCGAACTGGACCTCGCAGTACTCAAGATAAATTCCGATAAAAAACTTCCGTATCTTAATCTGGGCGACTCTGACAAAATGAGGGTTGGAGATTGGGTCATCGCAATAGGCAACCCTTATCGATTGGACCATACCGTCACTGTCGGAGTAATAAGCGCCAAAGGAAGGCCTCTTGCCATAACCGACAGGTCAACAGGCAAGACAAGGGTGTTCAAGGATCTCATTCAAACCGATGCAGCTATCAATCCAGGAAACAGCGGCGGTCCATTGATATCATTAAACGGAGAAGTGATAGGTATTAATACAGCAGTCAACGCAGAAGCCCAGGGCATAGGCTTTGCCATTCCCATCAATACAGCAAAAGAGGTATTGGACGAGCTTATAAAAACCGGCGGCGTCGCAAGGCCTTATATCGGTGTTTACCTCCAAGATATAACTAAGGATTTGGCAGATTACTTCAATTTAAAAAGCACCGAAGGCGCCTTGATAAGTTATGTTGTTCCAAATAGCCCCGCAGAAAAAGCAGGACTCAGGCAGGGTGACGTAATTCTTAAGATAAACGATAAAACCATTAAAAAATCCAGTGATGTTTCAGAAATAGTCAGCAACTCAAAGATAAATCAGAAGCTTGTTCTGCTAATATATAGAAATGGTAGAACAATGTACGTTTCGGTAACAGTAGGAAAAAAACCTAACCAATAAAAACTCGAGGGGTCACGCTTTCCCTCGAGTTTTTTTGAATAAAATCCACTTTGGATTTTTGTCTTCATCATCTAGCTCGTTTCTGATACTCTTCACTGTGTCTATGTTAACTTTCATATCCCTGGCTATGTCTTCATCTGTAACTCCTTCCTCAAACAATTCAAGGTAATCACTAAAAGCTTCTTCTGGCCTAAATATTAACCTGGGGGGTTTGTTTTTTTTCTTCATCAGAATCCCTCCAATCCCCAGGTATAGTGTTCCCTTCGCTGCAAAAATTATTATATAAACTTACCGCAAAAAAGGATTTGTCGCTTTTTCAACCTCAAGTGTGGATTCGCTGCCATGACCCGGTAAAACACACATATCCTCATCTAATATTAAAAGTTTTGTTTTTATAGAATTTATAATTTCTTCATAAGAACCACCAGGAAAATCAGTTCTTCCTATAGAACCAGCAAAAAGAGTATCTCCTGTAAAAAGAAGTTTATCAGCTTTTATGCATATACTACCAGGTGTGTGTCCAGGAGTCCATATTATCTCTAAGGTTAGTTCACCTACTTTAATAAGTTCTCCACCTTTTAATTCTTTATCCGCAGGTGGTTGTATTACTTCATGCCCACCATAAAAAGATAAATTTTCCTTAGAAGATACTAACATTTTCGCATCTTTCTCGTGAATTGCAATCTTCGCTCCCGTAAAATCTTTCACTTCTTTAACGGCTCCTATGTGGTCTACATGCCCGTGAGTCAAGATTATCCATTCAATTTCTAAATTTTGTTCTTCTATTTCTTTTATTATATTTTGGGGTTCGGCACCTGGGTCAATTATTACACCCTTTCTGCCGTCATCAATTAAAATATAACAATTGGTGGAAAGAGGTCCTACCCGAAGTTTTTTGAACACCATCACCCTTCCCCCTCAAAATGTCTTTTTCGAATCTAACAAAATTGTCACCGGTCCATCATTGAGTATGGTCACCAGCATATTAGCCTGAAATTGGCCGGTTTTTACACTAGCAACTCTATTTCGACATAATTCTACAAAAACTTCGTACAATTCGCGGGCTTTATCTTGAGGAGCAGCCTGAGTAAAACTTGGCCTCCTGCCTTTTCTGACGTCACCCATAAGGGTAAATTGAGACACAATCAACATTTCGCCCTTTGTTTCTTCTAAAGAAAGGTTCATCTTTCCTTCCTTGTCCTCGAATATCCTGAGAGACACTATCTTTTCCGCCAAATATTCTGCATCTTCTAAAGTATCATCCTGTGAAACTCCCAGAAGAACCATGAGTCCCGGACCTATCTGGCTTATTATTTCATCATCTACGGCAACAGAAGCACCTTTTACCCGCTGAACGACAGCTCTCATTATTTTTATTACCCCCTACTGATTCATTACCCTTCTGACCTCGAAAATTCCATTTATCTTTTTCAATTTTTGAATAATATTATCCAAGTGTTGCTTATCCGTAATTTCAAGAATGAGGTCTATTACCGCAATGCCGTTTTTCGACGCTCTGGCATTTACCAAATCTATTGTAGTATTCATATCCCCTAGGATGTCCAGCACATCCGACAGCATACCTGGTCTGTCGTAACCTGAAGCTTCAATTTCTACCGGGAACGACTTTTCTTTAAATCCATCCCATTTAACTTCAATAAGTCTTTCTTTATCGTAGACATTATTAATTACATTCGGACAATCCTGCCGGTGTATTGAAACCCCTCGACCTCTAGTTATATATCCCACTATTTTATCTCCAGGCACAGGATTACAACATCTGGAAAACTTAACCAGTACATTATCTACTCCGTCTATTTTTACACCTTCAAATATTTTATTTTTTTGCTTAAACTTTTGTTCTCCTTTTGCGCTTTCCAGTTCTCCTTTGTCGGATCTAACGTTCTTTTTATATTCTTCTAGAATTTTTTGAACAGCCTGAGTCGCCGAAATTCCTCCGTATCCAACCGATGCAAAAAGATCGTCGATATTTTGAAAGCTGAGCTTTTTTAACAGGTTGTCCATAAAATCCTGATTTATAAGCTGGTAAATGTCGTACCCCTGTCTCTTGGCCTCTTTTTCCAACATCTCCTTTCCGCGATTTATGTTTTCCTCACGTCTTTCTTTTTTAAACCATTGTCTTATTTTATTTTTTGCCTGAGTAGATTTGACAAACTGCAGCCAATCCCGGCTAGGACCATTGCTGTGAGCCGATGTAATTATTTCAACTATATCTCCGTTTTTTAGCTTATAGTCTAAAGGTACGATCTTGCCGTTAACTTTTGCCCCAATACATCTGTTTCCGATGTCCGTATGAATCCTATAAGCGAAGTCTATAGGACAAGATCCTGCTGGTAAGTTTATCACATCTCCTTTAGGAGTAAAGACGTAAACCTCATCGGAAAACAAATCTATTTTTAAGGATTCCATAAATTCTTTAGCATCCCGCAAATCTCTCTGCCAGTCGAGGATCTCTCTAAGCCAAGATAGTTTTTTGTCAAAATCGTCGCTTTTATTTCCCTCTTTATATCTCCAATGAGCTGCGATACCGTATTCCGCAGTTTTATGCATTTCGTAAGTTCTTATTTGAATTTCCAAAGGTTCCCCTGAAGAGTCTATAACGGTAGTATGAAGCGATTGGTACATATTGGGCTTTGGCATCGCAATATAATCTTTAAATCTACCTGGTATAGGTTTCCATAAGGTATGGACAACCCCCAATGCCGCATAACAATCCCTTACACTTGAAACAATTATTCTTACAGCAGTCAAGTCGTAAATCTGTTCGAAGGATTTATTCTGTTCCTTCATTTTTTTATAGATGCTGTAAAAATGCTTTGGACGTCCCTGAATCTCTGCCTTAATACCAGCGGCCTCTAATTTTTTTTCTAAAATGGCTATCATCTTGTTTATGTGTTCTTCTCTTTCCCTTCTTTTTTTGGCTACTTTTTCTACCAATTCATAGTATCTCTCTGGTTCCAAATACCTAAAAGCTAAATCCTCCAATTCCCACTTAATTTTAGATATTCCAAGTCGATGAGCAAGGGGAGCAAAAATTTCCAACGTTTCTATAGCTATTTCCTTTTGCTTCTCTACAGGCAGATACTTTAGAGTCCTCATATTGTGAAGCCTGTCTGCTAGTTTTATAAGGATAACCCTTATATCTTTAGCCATCGCCAAGAACATTTTTCTGAGGTTTTCTGCCTGTTGTTCTTCCTTAGTCTTAAACTCAAGTTTTCCCAATTTTGTTACTCCATCTACCAATAAAGCTATTTCGTCTCCAAATTCTCTGTTGATATCTTCAAGAGTATATTCTGTATCTTCCACTACATCGTGTAACAAACCTGCAGCGATTGTGATTGTATCAAGTTCAAGGTCAGCAAGAATTATAGCAACTTCTAAGGGGTGGAAAATATACATCTCTCCTGAAATTCGGTGCTGGCCGTCATGGGCTTTTTGGGCAAACTCATAAGCCCTATCGACCAGCTCTAAGTTAGCCGTAGGATTATACGATTTTATGCGTTCTTTCAGGGTATGAAGAGTTGCCAAAATATCCACCCCTTTTAAAACTTAATACTTTATTAGAGAAATTACCTCGTACTTAGATAAATATTCTCTTCCTTTTAAATCCGTCAGTTCAATCAAAAAAGCAACAGCAGTAACTATCCCGCCAAGTCTTTCGACCAATTCGATAGTGGAAAAAATAGTTCCTCCTGTAGCTAAAAGGTCATCCACTACTAACACCTTTTGGCCAGCCTCAATAGCATCTTTGTGCATTTCGAGCACATCGGTTCCGTACTCGAGTTTGTACTCAGCTTTTATGGTCTCCCCAGGAAGCTTTCCTTTTTTCCTTGCAGGAACAAATCCTTTGCCAAGTTCATAAGCAAGCGGCGCACCGATAATAAATCCTCTGGCCTCAGGTCCAGCCACAAGATCAAATTCTTTATCTCTTACTAAATCTGCTAAACTTTTGATGGCTATTTTGAAAGCTTCTCCATCTTTCAAAAGGGTAGTTATATCTTTAAAGCTTATTCCCTTTTTAGGAAAATCCATTATTATCCGAATTTTCTCTTTCAGATCCATTCGATCTCCTCCTGTTTTAATAATTCTTGGATATTATGAAAATTGTTATAAAATTCTATTACCTTTTTCTTTAATAACACAATCTTTTGATAAGTAGGCGAAAAATTGAAATCCAATTTCTTTAAGTTGAAACTAAAATGCAGAACTTTAACTCTGTCTTTATCTATAATATACTTTAATATTCCCAACTCTTCTAAAATACTCAGCGCAACAATAATACTTATTCGATCTACTTTTTTCATATCTTGCTGCTTAAAAAAATTCACCAATTCGCTTAAAGAAAAAACATTTTTCCTGTTTTTTGCTAAATTATATATATGACTTAAAGTCGATCCTAAAATTTGCTTGCAAGGCAATAATTTTTCACATACTAAGTAATTATACCTCAAATCTTCCCTGTTGAAAATTAAGTGAAGTTTAGGTAAAGGTAAGTCTAAAACATGATCTCTCATAAGTTCAATACTAAATGGCGGATCATAAAAAACTATCTCATCCATATCATCTGACAGAACTTTGTGGGAATCGGCCTTTGGATTTATTAAAATCACATTTTTTTTATTTAATACATCTTTGCTTTCTAAATTAAAAAAAACCCCCATCTCCGATTTTGCAATATCAAATTTTTTAAGATAAACTAGAAGTCTCCATGCTTGATATGGAGTATTTACTTTAACAAGAATTCTTTTAGGCGATTCAAAAAGGCTTTTTATGTATTTTCTTTTGTTTTTAACTTTAAAAAACTTTATCTCATTGCCGATACAGTATGAATTCTCTTCAATATTATTAAAATCCATTTCTTGTAAAACATTTAAAAACCGTTTAAAATACTCTTCTTCCAATTTTATCATAATATCGTCTCGAAGAAAGGGGATTTTTATATCTTTTAGATTTAGCTGTAACCTCTTATTCCCTTCCCACTCATCGAGCTCAAGCCAAAAAGCTACATCTATCAAAGGAGCCATTTCTAATTGGTTTTTGTAATTTCCAAAATTAAAACCAATTGCACTGAATTCTTTTTCCCTTTTTTTCAATCGAATCTTTAAATGATTTTCTTTTTCTCCTATAGCTTTGATTTGTTCTATCGCCATGCTCTTGCAGACAAAAACGGGTTTAGGGTTGCCAAATCCGAAAGGCTTAAGGAGCTGAAGCTGCTCAGCCAGTTCGGTCGTCAATTCCTCCGGTGTCAATTCCATATCTATCCTCAGCTTCATTTCCCATTTTTCTTTTTCAATGGACTTAGCTAATTCATTTATTTTTAAACGAAAATTTTCTATTTCTTTTACTTTTATAGTGAAACCAGCAGCCTGTTCATGACCGCCAAATTTATCAAGCATATCAGACAACTTACTCAAAGCTTCGAAAATATCAAAACCCGGTATGCTCCTCGCAGATCCCCTCCCTTCTTCTCCTTCTTCTGATATAAGGATACAAGGTATACAATAGTTTTGCACAAGCTTCGAAGCTACGATCCCAATAACACCGGGATGCCATCTGGAACCAGACACTACTATAACTCTGTCTTTATCAAATCTTACGTTTTTTTGTATGTACTCCTTTGCTTCATTATATATCTTTGTTTCAATAGCCTGCCTTTCCCGATTAAGTAATTCTAAATCCTTAGCCAGCTTTTTTGCTTCATTTTCATCGTCAGCAAGCAAAAGTTGTACGGCCAAAGTGGCATCCGAAAGCCGCCCTGCAGCGTTGAGCCTCGGTGCTAAAATATAACTGATTTTTTCCTCATCTATGTCCTTAACCGAAAGTCTACATTCCTCCAACAGAGTAAGCAGTCCTTTTTTATCAGTATTTTTTAATACATTTATTCCCCATTTTGCAATTATCCGATTTTCATCTACCAACGGAACCATATCGGCTATCGTACCTAATGCGACCAGGTCCAATAATTTTAAGGTAACTTCTTTGTTACAATTTGAAAGAGCCTGAACTAATTTTAGAGCAACTCCTACCCCAGCCAGTTCTTTAAAAGGATAAGAGCAGTCTTTCTGTTTTGGATTTATTACCGCAATAGCTTTAGGTACATCGTCGTGAGGCTCGTGATGATCCGTAATCACCATATCCATTCCTAGCTCTTTTGCGTAAATTACTTCTTCTTTTGAAGCTATGCCATTATCTACTGTAATTATCAACTTAGTACCGCTTTTTGCAATCTTTTCGAGTGCCTCCTTATTTAACCCGTATCCTTCTTCTAACCTTGAGGGAATGTAAAATTCGACATCCCCTCCCAGTTCACGCAAAGCTCTCACTAACAGTGCACAGCCAGTAACCCCATCAACATCGTAGTCTCCGTAAACTGTTATCTTTTCTCCGTTTAAAATAGCTTTTTTCACACTAATTACGGCTTTTTCCATGTCCTTAAGTAAAAAAGGATCGTACATGTCATCAATAGAAACCCTTAAAAAGCGCAGTATATCTTCTCTTTTCTCTATACCCCTGGTTTTTAACAGCTTTAAAATTACAGGGTGGAGATTTTTCGCCCTATAAGACGGAATTACCGGCGGACAAAATTCCCACAGGTAGTTTCCATCGATCACAAAACTATACACCCCCGTCCCTTAAAACACATATAAATTATAAAACAACCGAAACGTTATATCAATGAATTTTTTATTAAATCAATTGTCTGCTATTATTTAATACGTTCACTAGTACATCTCTATTTAACTCATCTACGATGTAAAGTTTTCCATGTGCAGCCTCAACTATCTTAGTGAGGCAGTCCTTGTTTGGTTGTAAGCCAATACAGCAGAAATCTATTTTTTTCTTTCTAATATTTTGAGCAGCAATAATTGCATCCTTTACGGGATCTGTACTCCAAACCGGCACAGTAGGAATTCCATCTGTCACCAGCATAATCAACGGGTTTTTTAAATTTTTAGAGCACATATAGGATAGTGCCCTCTCCAAGGCAAGGGCTAGAGGAGTAAGGCCTGAAGATGCTATGCTGCTTACACCATAATCTACCTGGCTGAAATTTTTGGTAAAGGGAACGCAAATTTTAACCTCTTTTTCTTGAAAAGTAAGGACGCTGACTCTTCTATAGGAATTTAAAACAATATGTTTCGCCAAATATTTTGCACTCCTTAATCTTTCCCCTGCCATGCTAGCACTTGCATCTATAAGCAGGCAAATATCTTGTCCCTTTTCAAAAGACCTTTTGACAATTACGATGTCTTCAGTTGAAATTGACAATCTTTTTCTTTCTGTATAACACCTAATTAAAGCTCTTTTTATCGTCTCTGTTATTTCGATTTCTTCGAGCCATTCATTTTTATTATAAATTTTTTTTGATACAATTCCCCTGTTTTTTGGCGTATTTTTAACGTTTCCGAAGGCTGGTGTTATTATTTTTTCCCCTTTTTTAGGAAGTTCTCTTATCATTTTCTTCAATATCAACTCTAGTTCTTTATTATTTTGTTTTATATATTCAATGAGACTTTCTCCTTCCTTTGTCAAATTGTAGACACCAGATTTTTTACAAACAATATCATTCCTTTCCAGGCGAGCTAAAATTTCGTCCAAATCTCCGTACTTTTTCTTTAACTCAAAAAGGTCCTTTCTTTTTTCAGACTTAAAGTATTCTAGAAGTTCCTGTAATTCGTTTATGCTACCAAAATATTCGCTCAAATCAATAGCTCTCTGATATTCATTTTCTGTAAAGGGCTCTTTGCTGAGATTGGTTTGTTTTAAAAATGAGTCTGAATTTGTCGCATAAGGTGAAAGGTCGTACGGAGTATTGCCGATTTCATTTCTAATTTTTTCTACTTTTCTTATCTCTACACCTTGCTCTAACAGAGCTTCTTCCAATTTAATTATTAAAAAAAGTAAAAAATCTAAATTGTCATTGTCGAGCAAAACAGCAAGGTGCACGTGATTCAAATGGTTTTTTAAAAGGCTCTCAGTTTTACCGTAATTTAGGGTGCCAGTCAATCTTCCTCCTCCGCTGCCCGTTTGAATATCTATAAAATCCCCCAGAGACTCCTTAGAAACCTCTGCGAGTGCTTTTAAAAGGTTTTCTGCAACTTTTTTTACGTCTACCTTTTTTACTTCATGAAATAAATCTACATGCACAATTTCGCCTTCATTGAACCTGTTATAAAAAACTTTTCCTGCATCAGAATTAGTGATAATTCGAACCAAATGAGGGCGTTCCGGAGAAATTACGTGTATTTTTCTGCTTACTACTGCTGCTTCACCTATTCGAACTCCTTTTCCTTTTGCAAATTCATTCTTTATTTTTTCTAATAGTTTAATCATTAAAGCTCATCCTCCGTTTTAACACAATCATTAAAATCCAGCTGTCTCAATGGTACGGCTTTTTTGCTCGGTGCACATATCTCTACATTCTTAGACTCTATTTTACGCAAAGTCTTTCCCTTCAGGGCTCTTGAAAAAATTGAAAACATTTTCCTAAAAATATCTATATTATTATTATTGTTTTTATTTTTTTCCCTTTGCTTGGAGCTTGCTATATTTTCTTTGCCCGACAGTTCAATTTGTTGTCTTTGAAAAACTTCAGCATTCTTTGAGTTTAAATTTTCCAGGTTCTTTAATATTTCAGCCAAATTTTTACTGTCTGTTCTATGTTTTAAAGCTACTCTCACAAGATAAGCTAAATCCTTTACTTCTGGCTTCTTACCTTGTAGTGCACTTAAAATCCAGATTCCATGCAGTATAGATTCCAATCCCCTTATGCTTTCTAGCCCATACTTAATGTACATTGATGCCAGTGTCGTTTTCAATTCTTCTGGAACTTGAAATTCTGATAGTTTCTTCCTTGCTTCAATAAACTTTTTTACTTTTTCTCTTTCCAATTCCAAATTTTCCTTTTGTTGACGGCATTCTAGTATGTCTAGGACAGTCCCGATGCTTTTGGGCTTTTCCACATCTACTACAAAATCAAATCTATCCGAAAGTTGGCGCCGAATGTTTTCCAGCGGTCCCGGGTCTTCATCGGGGTTTGACGCAGCCCAGACGCTCACCTTTACCGGTATTTCTACGGTGGGCAAACCGGTCTCTTCTATCTGAATCCTGCCTGGCTTCGTTCCCATAACATCCAGCAAAATATCTACGATTTCAGGAGATGTATCAGCAAGGCGATTTATTTCGTCTATAAAAATCACACCCCGGTGAGCTCGTGGGATGGTCCCTAGCAGCAATGCCGCCTGAGGATTATTTTTGGACAAGAGTTTCCCCACGTCAATACTTCCCACTACTGTCCCTTTTTTGGCTGAATGGGATATTTCAAGAAAAGGCATATCTATCAGTTCTACGCCAATTTTTTCGATTTCTTCGGGGGGAAGGTCTTTATGGTTGGGACAGTGAGGTTCTTTCGGATCGCAATTGTATTCGCACCCTTTTATTCGCTCGATTTTAGGGAAAATATTGCGGGAGGCTCTTAAAATAGTAGTTTTTCCCGTACCTCTCAATCCTTCCACATGAATGTGCACCGGAACATCCGCATAAGTTGAAAGAATTGCAACGTCTATAATGTCAAAAAGGCAGCTGTTGCCGTCATGTCGCACCAACTGCGAATACCTTTTCATTCTTTTTCCCTCCTTCAACAATATTTTCCCACGGAAAAAGGCTTTTAATTATAAAAAAATAAGGGCCTTTTAAGCCCTTATTTTTAAAAATTAATCCTTATGCACGAGCAACTTTCTGTTGTCCCCTCAACATGCTCCATATTGGCGTTGCTATAAATATCGTAGAGTAAACACCGCTCACTATTCCTACTATAAGCGCGAGGGTAAAATCTTTGATTGTCTCACCGCCCAAGAAGTAAAGCGAAATTATAGCAAGAAGCGTTGTCAAAGATGTATTTATAGACCTCGTAAGACACTGAGTTATACTCGTATTGGCTATATCGTCAAACTTGGCTTTTCCCATAATTCTTTGGTTCTCGCGTATGCGGTCGAATATGACTATCGTATCGTTTATAGAATATCCAACTACTGTAAGAATGGCTGCAACGAAAGTAACATCGACGGGAATGTAAAATAGGGAATAAAAACTAATCATTACAAGGACATCGTGGACGAGCGCAAGTATGGCTGCGATTCCCGATTTAAATTCGAAACGAAAGGCCACATATAGGAGCACGCCGAAATTTGCAATTAACAAAGCTATCAAAGCCTGACGCTGCAATTCCTTTCCGATTATCGCATCCACCTTTTCTGCACGTATAAGCTGAGCTTTTGGCCACCGTTCCTTTATAGTTTGAGTTAGCTTGTTTTTTTGATCTTGAGAAAGAACAGGAGTTCTTACTATCAATTCTTCGCGGCTATCTCCGGCTTCTTTAATTTCGACATTTTTAAGACCCAGACTTTCAATCTTCTGCCTTGCTTCTGCGAGACTATAGGGTTCTCCTATATCAAAATGCAGTATATCGCCTCCTGTAAAATCCACGCCCCAATTCAATCCTCGAGTAGCCAAAGAAAACAGCCCGGACGCAATGACGATAAGGGAAATACTAATCCAAAGCCACTTTCGTTCCATGAAAGCGTATTTTTTCACCGTTTTCACCCCCTTATGCGCTGAAAAACTTCTTGTTGGTTATAAGCCTTGTATTTATCAAGTTACCGAGCAATATCCTGGTAACTACAATAGCAGTGAACAGACTAATAACATTACCTAAAATCAGAGTGACCGCAAACCCCTTAATTGGACCTGTTCCGAAATAAAAGAGTACAATTCCAGCTATAATAGTCGTCAAATTAGAGTCAATAATCGTTGTAAATGCCCTGTGAAATCCTGAATCCAAAGCTGCCTTTAATGTCTTTCCGCTTCTGAGTTCTTCTTTGAACCTTTCGAAAATGAGCACGTTGGCATCCACAGCCATGCCCACCGAAAGTATGAAGCCTGCAATTCCAGGAAGAGTCAAAGTAGCGCCAAGTGCTATGAAAGTTATTAAAACAAGCATGATGTAAAAAGCTAGAGCTATATCAGCCACTAATCCAGGAATCCTGTAATATACTAACATAAAGGTCATTACCAAAATAATGCCTATAATCCCTGCCTTAAGACTTTTGTTGAGCGAATCGGTCCCTAGCGTAGGGCCTACCGACCTCACTTCACGCTGTTCTAAATCTATCGGAAGGGCTCCTCCCCTGATAAGGGCGGCAAGCTGTGCGGCTTCGTCTATGCTTGAAAGCCCCTCTATGACAGCTTCACCATTTGAAATAACCGATTTTACAACAGGTGCAGAAATGACCTCACCGTCAAGCACAATTGCAATGGGCTTGCCAAGAAATTTCTCGGTGGCCTCAGCGAATTTTTTAGCCCCTTGCGAATTGAGTTTCAAACTTACTACAGGATTGTTTAAATTGTCGTATAAAGCCCTGGCATCACTTACATCGTCCCCTGTCAGTATGACCTTTTGGTCAGGGCCGATGAATTCCAGCGAAGCGGTTTTCCCAATTATTTCTAGTGCTTTTTGCGAATCTTTCACGCCAGGGAGTTCTACGCGGATTCTATTTTCACCTTGTCTTACAACCACCGGTTCTGCCACACCCAACTGGTCTACCCTCTTCCAAATTACCTCTCTTGCCGCATTCATCTTTTCTTCCGAAATCGTCTGCCCCGGCTTAGGTTTTGCTTCAAGAAGGACATAAATTCCTCCCTGAAGGTCCAGGCCCAACTTAATTGCCTTTTTTAGCGGCAAAACTTGATAAGGGCCTATCTTCACCCCAAAAGCCAAAGTATAAGCTAAAAAAAAGGCAATAAATAATATGACTGCTATTTTAAGCAAACTCTTGGCCCTTAAGTTCATTTTAAGGTTCCTCCAATCTCTCAGATACTGCAAGTTTTATTATATTCCTCGCCTTTAATGCTTGTCAACAAACCGAAATTTAAAAAAGGCCTTTGAAAAAAGGCCTTTATTCTTTTTCTTTCTGGCAAACCTGATTTGCCACAGTACATGATGTTTTGCAGGCAGACTGGCATGATGCTTGACATTCCCCGCATCCGCTCAAAAAAATAGCTTCGTTATCGCATAAATTTCCTTTATGTATCATCTTGATGTGCTTCATTCATCAATTCCCTCCTTCGCAATTTACATTGTCACCTCGTTACATTATACCACAATCCAATTACAGTGAAAAGATATTTACATATTTGAGCTTTTTGCTTTGTGCCATTTTTTTAATTTTGGTCACCTATTTATTGCAATATTTTCCCTCTATTGAAGTACCAAAAAGAATTTTTTGAAGCTAAAAAGCAGCATGTTTTTTATTTCCATATTTT
>JAKIHM010000007.1 GCA_021608145.1 Thermovorax subterraneus | reverse complement strand
TGAAGCAGAAAAAGATAAAAGAGATAGTAACGGAGATAGCTCAAACGGAGGAGAAAAAGAAAGCAAAAGTAGAAGACATAGAAAAGTGGCTGAAGGTTTCGCTGCCGATTTTAAATGGGCCCCACGCGAGCAAGCCATGGATAAAATATGTGCTTAAGGAATTATGTCGTCCCAACTTTTCGGCAATGATTTAGAAGAAAGTATTTGGAAAATGTGGGGAATAGGTTTGAATTAAGTAGTGAGAGGGATAGTGGATAATTGTCAACTTATGCAGTAATTATTTTACATAAATGGCAATATAATACATCAAATTTATGTCACCTGAACTTAAATAGTGGTGAAGGTCAGCTTAAAAAATTTTTTACCTACAACCTCTTGACACAGACGTACTCTCTTCGGCACCTTGTCGTCATATAAATCTCTATATATGCTTATCCGCTCCTGCTGCAGCACCTTTGCGTTTTCCATCAGATGCCCACCCGCCTCGGTATATTTTAAAAATTCATTTTTATTATACAGGTTTTTGACCTTTTAGAAAACATCATATTCCTAAAAAATCAAACTTGATTTTCAATATCTTTTATTTCATAATATTGTAAAGAAAAACACGAAAGCGGGGATAGATATGAAAAACACGATTATAGCATGCCGAATGATTCAAGACGAATTGCAGCAAGTAATGAACGAAATTAATTCCCAAGACCATGTAATCTGGGTGGACTCAGGATATCACTCGGAACCTGAACGCCTAAAGTCTAAGCTTCAAGAAATTATCGACAGCCTGGAAGGCACCGACAACATAATCCTGGCTTACGGATACTGCGGCAACGCCCTCCTCGGCTTGAAGGCTACCACCGCCAATTTAATTTTCCCGAGGGTAAACGATTGCATTTCCATGCTGTTAAAATCGGAACGGCTAAATGATGCGTATTACCTGACAAGACGCTGGATCGAAAGCCCGGCAAGTATTCTACAAGAATACAAAATCGCTTTGGAACGTTACGGTGAGGAGAGGACAAAGAAATTGTTCCGCCTAATGCTTAAAAACTACACAAAATTCACGCTCCTTGAAACCGGCACTTACGATACCGAAAAGTATTTAAAGGAAATTCAGGAGTTTGCAGAAAAGGTCAGCCTGAAGGTAGATAGCCAGGAAGGAGATTTGCAGTTTCTTAAGAAGATTCTTACCGGACCTTACGATAAGAACGATTTCGTCATAATAAAAAAAGGAGAAAAGATTGAGCTTTCTCACATTGTGAACGGTGACGAAAAAAAAGCCGCGAATTTTTAGATTGTCATTGTGGAAGGTCTTTTTTGTAATATAGCCCGATTTCGCTCCCGACATCTCCGAGCCTTGCCCTGAGTTCTTTGACCTTTTTAACTTCATAACCCAGTAAATTGGATATCTCCTCATCCTTTAATCCCAAGGATACGGCATCTAGAAATAAGTAAGGGTCGACGCCGAATTCTTTTTTTATACTTTCGGCGCTTACTCCCAGTTTGCTGAAAAAGCCGTCGTGCCTTCCTGTTCTCTTTTTAAAGTTGTCTTCTGCCATAACATCTGTCTCAAGCCGTCCTTCCTCGTCGAACCAGGCGGCTTTGACTTCCGAGAGGCGGCTTATTCCCTTTTTCCTCAATTCGGAAAGCAAAGCCTCGACTCCTACTCCCAGAATTTCGAGATTATCCTTTACTACCCTCCCCTGGTGGACAACCAATATGGGAAAGATACCCTGCGAAGCGGTCAATCCCAAGTCTTTAGGCGTAACGGCTTCCCTTTCCTTTTTTTTTCAATATGCTGAGCTTTCCGTTGGGCTCGATCGTAGCTTCCTGGACATCATTTATGTCCGTTATATTTTTTTCCCTTAGGAGAATTAAGAGGTCCGCTACGGTAATTCGCTCTTTTTTTAGATTCTTTGGGATTACTTCCCCGTCCTTTATGAGGACAGTCGAAGTCCCCTGCAGAATGTTTTCTAATTTCCTATTTTTAGTTATCATTATTGCTATAAGGTAATTTAAAATTGACATCACTACTACCGGTACTATTCCGAACCTCAAGGCTATTTTCAAATCCTCCAACGGTATGGCAATGGCAGACCCCATTATGATAATCAGGATAAGATCGAAGGGTGAAAGCTGGGCTATGGTTCTCTTGCCCATAATTCGAACGAGAATCAGGCTGACAGTAAAAAGAATGACCGAGCGCAAAGAAAGCATAGCAAATTCCTTTAATTGCCCGCTCACTCTTCGATCACCCTTTCTAGCCTCACCAAACTTTTCATCAACTTATGTAGTTTGTCCGCCATCACGATGCCCTCTTGGGCTTCGTTCAGGGACTCCACTGCTCTCATCATGCTTTTGTGGATTTGACACATCAATAGCTCGATGCATTCATAAAACTTCCTTTTTATAGCTTTTACAAGATTTTTTATTTCCTCCTCATCTTCGCTTGAATTTTGGGTTTTTATAAATTCTACGATCAATGAGATTTCTTCCAATTTTTTACTCAATTGTATTTGCCCTGAAGATTTTATAAGAAACTTCTGCAAAGCCTCGTCAAAATCTTCCTCAATGGCTTTTAAACCGTTCATCACATTGTCCAGTAGGTCTTGAAAATTTACCATAAACCCGGCCGTCTTTATCTCGGTTCTTGCCACCTTATGCCCCTCCTGTTTTATTTTTTACTTAATATATTTTGAGATTTTACGCATTTTTTATTCCGACTTTGCTTTTCTTCAGTTTTTTGTTATACTAAAAAAGGTCAAATAGTACCCGCTGAGAGGTGCCAGATGACAAGGTCAGTATGTCATAAATTATTTGCAATTTTGATTTTCTTTGTGCTCATAACGACAGAAAAGTCGCAGGCCGCATCATTACCTTCACCTCCTTCCATAGTAGGGGTCGCAGGAGTTTTAATGGATGTAAAGACCGGACAGGTTCTTTACGAAAAAAACGCTAATCAGAAACTGGAGCCAGCTAGCACTACTAAAATTATGACTGCAGTGCTCGCTCTTGAAAGAGGGAATCTATCGGACACCGTCACTATTAGGAAGGAACCTACTTTAGTCGATGGAAGCCGCATATACCTGGAAGAAGGGGAAAGGCTTACTCTCGAACAGCTGCTCTACGGCATGATGCTCAATTCGGGAAATGACGCCGCAGTAGCCATAGCCCAGCACATAGCAGGAAGTGTATCGGATTTTGCTAAATTGATGAACGAAAAGGCGAAAAGCCTCGGGGCTGAAAACACAAATTTCGTAAATCCTAGCGGCCTACCTGACAAAAACCATTACACAACAGCTTACGACCTGGCTTTAATTGCCAGGTATGCCCTGTTAAACCATCCCGAATTCAGGAAAATAGTAGCCACCAAAACTTTTTACATCCCATGGCAGGGCAAGGAATGGGACAGAACTCTGATAAATCACAACAAGCTTTTATGGAATTTTGAAGGTGCCGACGGGGTGAAAACCGGTTACACCCGTTCGGCCGGACAGACCATAGTGGCCTCGGCGACGAGAAACGGTTGGCAGCTTTTGGCAGTAGTCTTAAAATCTCAAGGCCGAAATATATACGCGGACGCAAAAGCTTTGCTCGAGTACGGATTTAATAACTTTGAAAAAAGAGAATTGATTAAGAAAGGCGAAGTAGTTGAAAAACTACCGGTCAGGTTCGGAACTCCCGTGGATTTAGTTACTTCGGCAGATTTTTCCGCCGTAGTCGAAAGAGGAAGTGCCCCCATAGAAATCAAAAAAAACATACCTGCCGACATTAAAGCACCCGTTGCCAAAGGCCAGGTGCTGGGAACCCTCGAATTTTACCAGGACGGAGCGAAAATCGGGAGCATACCCCTCGTAGCGGCTGCCGATGTACCCCGCAAAATTTACACCCGCTGGTGGTTCTGGCCGTCCCTTCTGATCGGACTAATTTATGTGCCTTTTCGAATATCGGTGGGCATAAAAAGGTACAGGCGCCGTCGAAACCACAATTACCTTAATTCCTATAGGTACTTCCAAAAGAAGAAAAAGTAAATGCAAAAAATGGGCTTGCCCGAAAAAACGCGGACAAGCCCATTTTCTATTTTTTCAAAATATATACATCCACCCATCTGCGTCCGAACCGGCGCGCTAGAGCCTCGGTTTCAACGAAAATGTCTATCCTGTTGCCCTGTATGGCAGAACCCGTATCTTCGGCTCTCGCAAAGCCGTAACCTTCTACATATAGTGTGGTCCCCAGCGGTATCACATCGGGGTCCACCGCAACGACTCCTACCCGGGGCACCGTGCCGGTCGCAGTTCGACTTCCGGTATGTGTATAAGCCGTAGCCAGCATCCGAAGCTTTTTAGTATATTCAAATTCCACACCTCCACGGGATGCGACCATTAGGCCTCCCTTTACAACGATTTCCGGCACGGCTGGCTTTATCACGATTTTTTCTGTACTTTTCTCTACCACCTTCCCATCTTCCAACCTAATCTTCGTCACAACCTTCTCCTGGCCATCCTGACCTTTTTGCACCAGTTTTGTTTGCCCTATGGGAAGGTCATAATCCACCCGCGACACCTTATCATAGGGTATTTTTCTCAATTCCTCTATGACTTTTTCCTCCACTCTGATGACCTTTATGGTTGCGGGACTTTCTACATAAGCAGCCTTTGCAGGTTCAACCTTGTCTTTTTCACCGAGCTTTATTCCTGCTTTTTTCACAATGTTTTCCACCGTATCTGGCTGTGTTTTTACTTCAAATTCTTCCCCATCCGCGGTAATTTTCACATCAAAAGCCCGCTTTATTTGAATTATGCAACCATCCGTGAGTTTCGAAGATGCATCGGGTATGACCACGTCATTTTCCGAAATCGAAATATTCTTTTCTTTCAGCAAATCCTCGACGGTCGATTTATACGTCTTAACTTCGATTTTTTTCCCGGCGTCTAAAATAGTCACATTTTTCTCCCTGCTATGGTGTCCCCACAGGGCTAATGCAATTCCCGCTGCGGCGACCAGGGTGATGACCCATAGCCGAGTTTTTGTCTGCAAAAAAACTCCTCCTCTTTTATACTTCCTCATCGGGATTCAAAAAATCCTCTACTATATATTAATTTTTTATATATTATATGTCAAGTACTCCAATATATACCCATCCTATATTGTTATTTTTTTCCATTCACCTTTTTTAAACCTTCTGCCCATCAAAACGGCTTCTATAAAATACTGCAAAACAGTAATCACCCATACGAATTCTAGGCTTGCCTTAAACACAAATACGACAAGAAAAATCAAGGGTATCCTCACGAGCCACAAACTTATCAGAGTAACCTGAAAAGGCCCTCTAGTATCTCCGGCTCCCCTGAGCGCCCCTGCAAGTGTCATAGAATACGCGATGCTAACCTGCTCCAACGCGCCGATCCTTAAGCATCTTGCTGCAAGGCACCTCACTTCCGGAATGTTCGTAAAAACACCTGTTATCTTTTCCGGTACCAGGAAAAACAAAACAGCCGTCATCCCCATGAGGATGGCCGAGAGCCTGGCAGCTTCCCATGCAGCTTTTTCGGCTACTTTTTCTTCTTTTGCCCCCAAGCTTTGCCCAACTATCGCCGAAGCAGCCACAGAAAAACCATACCCTGGCATAAAAGAGAGGGATTCCCCGGTTACCGCGACCTGATGGGCAGCAAAAGCCATCGTACCCAGCCTGTTTATCCATATAGAGGAAAGCATCCTGCTCGCACCAAAGGAGAGCTCCTCTAGGGAAGAAGGGAGACTTAGCGAAAAGAGCCCCCGCATCAATTTTAAATCGGGAAGAGCGAGTTTATTGAAGTTTATTGTAACATTAGCCCGCCCCGAACCGGCATAGCCCAAAGTAATCATTGCCGCGACAATTTGTGAAAGCGCCGTAGCTAGAGCCGCCCCCTCAACTTCCATCCTCGGAAAACCGAAGTTTCCGAAGATAAAAGCGTAATCCCCTACTATGTTAAGAAAATTTCCTATCGCAGCCGATAGCATAGGAACGACTGCGTTTCCCGCCCCTCTCAATGCACAATTGACCACATAGGTGGGCACCATGAAGGTTACAGCAAAAGCAAGGATCTTCATATATTTCGTTCCAAGTACTATAACTTCAGGGTCATCAGTTAACAGCCCAAAAATCCATTCAGCACCAAAAAAATAAATTATAGTGAGAATTATACCCAGACATGCGGACATAATCAAAGCCTGCTCAGAAACATAATTGGCCCTCTTTTTATCTCCCCCACCTATGGACCTCGATACCATCGCCAAAGCCCCATCGCCTAAAGTACCGAAAATATAAGTTACGTTAAATGCAAGCTGTCCTCCTAACCCGACAGCACTCAACGCTTCGGCGCTCAAACGTCCAATCATCGCTGTATCAGCTACCCAAACGACGGTGCCTGATATCATTTCAAGAATTGCAGGAAGCGCCAACTTCATTATCTTTTTTCGTAGGGAAATTGTTTTTACGGCTTGTTGTACTCCTTTCATGGGAATCCTCCGCTGATGCGATTTTTGACGACCGAATTATATTATACCTTGTCGATCAGTGGTTTGCCAATAAAGCAAAAAGCCCGCTTTCTCAGCGGGCTTTATATGGACATTAACCTTTTTGCAAGCTAAGTTTTCTTAATGCGTTCCTCAGGCGGTTGTACCCATCTTCTAAGTCTTCCTCACTAACAGTTAGGATAGGCCTCAATCGTATTCCTTTTATCCCAGTAGTTAAAACCAGCATCTTTTCTTCAAAGCAAAGCCTGTGGAATTTGTTCCTCAATTCCGCATCGGGCAGGTCAAAAGCCGCCATTAACCCTCTATATCTCACGTTGCTCACCAGGTTTGGGAACTCATCCTCTAGAGCATGGAGGTATTTGTGGAGCACCGGCGATACTCTGTTTACGTGTTCGAGCACCTTATCTTCAATCATCACTTCAATAATCCTTGTAGCCCTCACCATATCGACTATATTTCCGCCCCATGTGGAGTTTATCCGGCTGCTTTCCACAAAACAATTTTTCTCGACCTCATCCACCCGGCGATTGGACAAGATGCCGCAAACCTGGGATTTTTTGCCAAAAGCAAATATATCCGGTTCAACTCCGAAGTTCTGAAAAGCCCACATTTTCCCCGTTATACCCATACCGCACTGCACTTCATCAAATATCAGCATAATCTCGTGTTCGTCGCAGATTTCCCTTAAGCTTTTCAAAAATTCCGGCCTAAAATGGTTGTCTCCGCCTTCTCCCTGAATGGGCTCTATTATAATGGCACAGATGTCGTCGGGACTTTCCGCAATGGCTTCCTTTATCTGCTTTAACGCTTCTTGTTCGGCCTTTTTGACTTCTTCCAGGTGTTTTTCGAGCGGCCATACGATCTTGGGGTTAAGTATGCGCGGCCAGTCGTTGAATTTGGTAAAATACTTATGTTTTCTCGGGTCTGCTGTATTCGTAAGGGATAAAGTGTAACCGCTTCGCCCGTGGAAAGCCTCTTTGAAATGAATTACCTTCGTACCTTTTTGTTCGCTCTCCTTGTATCCCTTTTCTATATTTTTTCTTACCTTCCAGTCCATTGCGACTTTCAGCGCATTTTCCACCGCAAGGGTGCCGGTATCTATTAGAAATAGATGATCGAAGCCATCTGGTGCAGCAAATTCCATGAAGGTCTTTACAAACTGAGCCATTTCAATTGTATAAATGTCCGAATTCGCGACCTTATTTACAGCCGCTCTGAATACCCTCTCCTTGAATTCTTCATTTGCTAGTTTTGGATGATTAAACCCCAAGGGCAATGATGCAAAAAAAGTGTAAAAGTCCAGATATTCGCGGCCGTCTCTTGCATCGACTATACGACAGCCATGGGACTTTTCCATATCCACAACAACTGGAAAACCGTCAACCAGCATGTATTTTTCTAATGTCGGAATGACGTCTTCATGTTTAAGCATTTTTACCACCTCTCATCATGCATAATTTAATATATTAAACAATATATTAAACACTTTAAAAAAATTTTTCAACCATGATATCCAGCAATTTTCATACCAACACAAAAACACTCCTGAACACAGCTTTTTTTAAAGAAATGCCAAATAGTATTGCACCTTGTGCAAAATTTCTTGCATCCCAAATTTACTATTTTTTAATAAATAATGCTATAATTAATCTTGAATAATGTAAGAGGTGGTAAAAATGCTTGAAATGAAGGTTAAATCGGTTGTCGCAAGCCCGGCGGGAGAATATCTGATACTACTCGTGGATCAAGAGGAAAAGAAGGTGCTGCCCATCGCCATCGGCCCCTTAGAGGCGCACAACATAGCCCTACCTCTCCAGGGAATAAAGCCTCCGCGGCCCTTGACCCATGACCTTTTAAAATCCGTAATCGAAAGTATGGGAGGCAATCTTGACAAGATAATTATAACCGATATAAGGGATAACACTTACTATGCAGAAATCCACATTACACTCGATGGGAAAAATTTAGTAATCGATTCGAGGCCCAGCGACGCCATAGCCTTAGCCCTTCGATTCGGTGCTCCGATTTTCATGAAGCCGAGGCTCGTTGAATTTACGTATGACCTCGCTGATATAGAACCTAGCGAAGATTAACGAAAAGTGAGCAGGTTCAACGAAAAGCTCAAGTTGTCCTCCCGCAAAATAGAATAGTTGTCCCAGAAAAGGCAGCTCCCGCAAAGCACCAAACTTCCTCCGGAAGGATGCGGACGTTGAGCAGCAAGTATCGGAGCCCTTTTCCCAGAGCTGTCTCGGGAAGTGTCCTCTCCCCTGAGAATAACTTTCGCCTCCGAATTTAAAATTTCTACAGGTGCGCTGTAAGGGAAAACTACTCTTTTTACACCATCGCCGAAAGCCTCGACTCGCGAAGTTATAACCATTCTGCAGTCGTCCGAAGCAAAATTTTCATCATCCACCACTTCATCTTCTTTTAACCTGAGGCCGAATCTTGCGCTGACTTCATTCGCTATCCTTGCCACGTTGTCCTTGTTGTTGAAATGGCCGGTAAATAGAATGCGCTTCCCCTGCTTTACCGCCCTCTCTATGATTTCGATCTCCTGTTCATCAAAGGGGCGTTCGCTATAGTTGAATACAATCACCGGATAGGAAAACAATTCATCAAAATCCGCTACTTCTATTATTTCTATACCTCGTTTTTGGGCTTCCCTTTTCAAAATTGAAAAATAGTAAGAATCGCTAATAAGGAATTCGCCATGGGAGCTGCTCCAAGCTACTTTATGCAAATCTACCCCCTCCCTGGAAATGATTGCTATTAAAAAAAGGCTTTCAGATTCATCTGAAAGCCAAAATTCCGAATTTGGCGGGAGCATGTGGGAATCGAACCCACCTCGGAGGTTTTTCCCCCGACGCTGGTTTTGAAGACCAGGAGACCCACCAGGACCTATCTGCCCCCGCACACAGAATTATAATAGCAGAAAATCGCACTTTTTTCAACTTCCATAGGACGGTTCTTCTTTGTCGCTTTGTTCGTACAATTTGACGCCTGCCACCCGAATGTCCTTCAAGCGCCTGGTGGCTTTTATTCCATCCATATATTCTAAAAGCGGCAAGGCATACTTCCTTGTAGTACCCAGCATGTCCCTGAACTGCGCCACCGTAAGTTCGCTATTTTCCCTAAAAAATTCCCTCAGGAGTTCTAAAGCTCTTTCAACCCATTCCTTATCCATATAAAGTTCTTCTCCTATCTTAACTATATCCCCCTTAGACACGAGCCAGTTCAATACTTCCTTCACGGTGGCTTCCCCTGTACCTAATAACTCCTGAAGTTCTTCGACGTTCGGAGGAGTCCATCCCTTTTCCTTAAACTCGCGAAGCAGCATATCGGCTACCTTTTTTTGTTTTTCATCCATCCTAATAGCAAATCCCTTCAGTCGAACCGTCTTGCCCTTGCTTTCCACTATTCCTTCCTTTGCCCACATATCCAGCAGGGCTTCAAAAACTTTTCCGGCAAGGTCAAGGCGGCTCCTTAATTCTTCTTTCGCCATACCTTCGCTCAAAGGAAATTTTTTATGGTAATTTTCCAAGATTTGCTTGGCCTGTTCCCTCTTTTCCTCGTAAAATCTTATATCAAACACTTCATCTTCAGCACCCGCACGCAATACCAACACTTTCCCTTTTTCTGAAAGACTTTTTGCTGCTTCCATCAAACTCTCAAAGCTTTTCCCCGTATATGGCACCAAATCTTTAACCGGGAGGTGGGGATTTCCGAAAACCGATACAAACCCTAAGATAAAATCTTCAAGGCTCCCTTCTTTTGCCTTTCTCAAAGCCTCCAAGGCCTTATCCTTCAACGCTCTCTTTAATCTTGGAGGGTTGACGAAGAGAACCTGTCCGCCTCCTATGGTGTAGACGGGAGAATAACTCCTGACCACATAGTAATCTCCATAAACGACCGCAACGGGTTCTTCAAAATCAACGATTGCAAAGGTTTCCATCCCCGGGAGGAGCTCATCGCCCTCTACGAGACTTATCCTAGCCATAACCTCGCCGGTCCCCGCATGAAATCTGACCCTTTCCCGGTTTTTCAAGGCCTTCGGCGAGTCTTTAAGGAGCTTAAACCAGACGGCGGCCCTGTTTACCGGCATCATAGCCTTTACTTTTGAAACCACGTCGCCTCTTGATATGTCTTCCGGCTTCACGTCGCTTAAATTCACCGCCGTTCTCTGGCCGGCATAAGCCAACTCTTTGCTCTCGCCGTGGACTTCTATGGACCTTACTTTTGAAATCAGCCCTTTTGGGAAGATTTCTACCGTTTCCCCCACCCTAATGCGGCCGCATATAAGGCTTCCTGTCACCACGGTACCTATCCCCGGTATTGAAAAAGCCCTGTCTATTGGGAGGCGAAAGGGTGAGTCTATGTCTTTTTTGTAACTTTCGGCAGTCATGCTGTCGATTAATTCGATAAGTTCCTTAATTCCTTCCCCCTTTACTGCTGATACAAAGACCAGGGGTGAATTTTCTAAAAATGTTCCCTTCAGTTCCTTTTTAATATCTTCTTTTACCAATTCTAGCCACTCTTCGTCCACCAGGTCCTTTTTGGTCACCACAACTATGCCCTTTTTTATGTTGAGAAGCTGAAGAATATTGAGGTGCTCCCTTGTCTGTGGCATCACGCCTTCGTCAGCCGCAACTACAAGCAGAACCAAATCTATCCCGCCTGCTCCCGCCAGCATATTCTTCACGAATTTCTCGTGACCGGGCACATCTACTATTCCCACTTTTCGACCACTTGGCAACAAAAGATGGGCAAAGCCCAAGTCAATTGTAATGCCTCTTTCTTTTTCTCCCTTCAACCTGTCTGTATCTATACCCGTCATTGCCTTTATCAGCGTGGTTTTTCCGTGATCTATGTGGCCTGCTGTACCGATTATCACACCGCTCATAGCACACTCCCCACCATCTCCGGTATAACTCTCAAGTCTTCCTCAGACAGGGTCCTTATATCCAAAAGGAATTTGTCCTTTTTTATCCTGCCAATTATCGGAATCCTGCCCGACCTCAGCCTTTTTGCCAGGTCATCGGGGCTCAATGTTCGAATTGTTACGGCAACGACTTTAGTTGGAAGTTCAACGCCAGGGAGAGAACCTCCTCCAACCGCTGAAGTGTCGTCAAAAATTTCTACGGTCCCCTTGTCGCGAACAACTTTTTTAAGGTATTCTGCAAGTTTTTTGGCGTTCTTTTCCATATCTTCAGGGGACTTTAAAAGCATTTTTAAAACGGGAATCTTATCATAGTCTTCATTCCTATAAATTTTCAAAACTGCTTCAAGGGCACTCAAAGTGAGCTTGTCTATCCTAAGAGCTCGCGTCAGGGGATGACGCTTTATTTTTTCTATGTATTCCTTTTTCCCTAAGATAATACCCGCCTGAGGACCACCTAGAAGTTTGTCGCCGCTGAAAGTAACTATGTCGGCTCCCGCTTTTACCGAGCTCTGAACAGTGGGCTCATGAGGCAATCCGAATTTTGCAAGGTCTACCAAAACTCCGCTACCCAAATCCTCCATTACCGGTATGCCGTACTTCAGCCCCAAAGATTTCAGCTCCTCAATTTTCACTTCGGACCAAAAACCTACAAATTTGAAATTGCTGGTGTGGACTTTCAAGAGCAATGCAGTGTTGTCGTTAATAGCCCTCTCGTAATCGGCAATTCGCGTTTTATTGGTCGTCCCCACTTCTACTAAAGTGGCACCACTTTGGGTCATGACATCGGGTACCCTGAAGCTGCCACCTATTTCCACCAGCTGCCCCCTCGATATTACAACTTCCTTCCCGGAAGCGAGGGCAGAAAGTGAAAGAAGCACCGCACCGGCGTTATTGTTTACTACAACTGCATCTTCGGCGCCGGTTATGTCACACAAAAGCCCCCGCACATGATCGTATCTCTCCCCTCTTTTCCCTTCTTCCAGATCAAACTCAAGGTTCGAATATCCGCGAGCCACATCGACAATATTCCTCAAGGCTTCCTCCGGCAGCGGCGCCCTGCCCAGGTTGGTGTGCAGCACCACACCGGTGGCGTTTATTACCTTTTTAAGGCTGTAAGAACCGTATCTAGATGCGAGCTTTACCGTCCTTTCCAGAGCTTCTCTTTTTAAGTACTCCTCATCTGCTTGGATTTCAAATCCCATTTCCAGGGACCTTTCGATCAAATGCCTAACTTCTTCTATTCCCTCCCTCACAGCCCTCAACACTGGTTGCCTTCCATATTGCTGCTCGAGCAATTTTATAGAATCTTCTTCCATAAGCTCGCTTACCTTAGGCAATTTACTCAAGACCTCTCTTTTTTCCAACCAAAGAAACCTCCTTAATGCTAATTTACCTTAACCAAATTCTTTATTTCCTCAAACCGTTTTTCCCCTATCCCCGAGACATTTTTCAGCTCTTCAATGGATTTGAAAGGCCCATGCTGGTTTCTGTAATCTATAATCCTCTGGGCCAGAGCAAGGCCTATACCCGGGAGCTTATCCAGTTCATCAATCCCCGCCGAGTTAATATTTATTTTTCCGTCCGGCGGCGAAACTCCTCCACTTACTCCGTCAAAAGCGGCGGATTCTCCTAACCGCGGAATGTAGATTTTATCCTCATCCTGCAGCTTTTTTGCCAAATTTATTCCAGTAACGTCAGCTTCGGAAATGTACCCTCCTGCAGCTTTAACAGCGTCAATTACCCTGCTTCCTTCTTTAAGCTCGTAAACTCCTGGATTTTTCACGGCCCCTGCAACGTGCACCACAATTTTGACCTCATCCGAAACCTCGCCGGAATTATTTTCGCTTTCGAAAACTGGAATTGCCTTACCGCCTTCCAACTTAAAGGCCACATCAGGAACCTTAACAAAAAAAGCCCTATAAGCAAAAACTGCGGCCATTAAACTTACGCTTGCTAACGCAAAAAGGAGTATTTTTTCCCTTTTCGTAAATTGGAGCATTGTCTCACCTGCCGGTTTTTTGATAAGCTTTTAACTTTATTTTACATTAAATTCTGCGAAAAATAAACGGCCCATAAAGGCCGTATTACTTTACAACTATGTTAACTAATTTTTGCGGCACAGTTATAACTTTTACCACAGTCTTATCTTTGATAATGGACGCAATCTTTTCGTGCTTTAATGCTGCCTCTTTCATCTCCTCCTCGCTTATCTGGGCAGGCATCAGCATTTTCGCCCTGACCTTTCCGTTTACCTGGACGACTACTTCAACTTCTTCCTCTACCATTGCCGTTTCATCTGCCTCGGGCCAGGACATAAGGTGGATGCTCGTTTTATTCCCCATGCGCTCCCAGAGTTCTTCTGTTATATGGGGTGCAAAGGGTGCAAGGAGTAAAAGAAGGCTTTCTACCGCTTCCCTGATCACCTTGCCGGAAACCGGCTTTTCCTTGCAAGAATTAAGTCCGTTTACCATCTCCATAATGGCGCTTATGGCTGTATTGAAGTTGAACCTTTCCTCGATGTCCTCGGTGACTTTCTTTATCGTCCTGTGAACGAGACGCCTCACTTCTCTGTCCACCTGTTCGTCGCCGGATGGAGCGTCGACCTTCGGCAAGAGCTCTTCCACCAACCTCCAAACCCTTTGGAGGAAACGGTAGCAACCTTCCACGCCCTGGTCGCTCCACTCCAGGTCCTTTTCCGGGGGCGATGCAAAAAGTATAAAAAGCCTCGCCGTATCAGCTCCATATTTTTCTATGATGTCCTCCGGGCTCACGATGTTGCCCAGGGATTTGGACATCTTGGCGCCGTCTTTTAAAACCATGCCCTGGGTCAGCAGATTGGTAAAAGGCTCGTCTACATGTACAAGACCCGCATCCCTCATGACTTTGTTGAAGAACCTAGAATACATCAGGTGCAATATCGCGTGCTCCACCCCGCCTATATACTGGTCCACCGGCATCCAGTACTCGAGCTTTTCCCTGTCGAAGGGTTTTTCTTCATTCCTTGGGTCGGTAAACCTGTAATAATACCAGGACGAGCACATAAAAGTATCCATTGTATCGGTCTCGCGCCTCGCCGGACCTTTACATTTGGGACAGGTGGTGTTCAAAAATTCCTCGCATTCTAATAGCGGAGAAGTACCTTTCGGGTTGAACTCCACATCGTCGGGGAGCAAGACGGGAAGCTCTTCTTCAGGCACCGGCACGATCCCGCATTTTTCGCAGTAAATTATGGGGATCGGAGCCCCCCAGTAGCGCTGCCTCGATATCAACCAGTCCCTCAGTTTGTAATTTACGGTCTTTTTCCCCAATCCCTTTTCTTCAAGGAAGTCCCCTATGGCCTTTATCGCTTCGCTATTATCCATTCCGCTGAAGGTACCAGAATTTACGAGGATTCCCTCCTTTGTATAGGCTTCCGTCATTTCGCCAGCAGAAAGCTCGTTTCCGGGCGGATTTATCACGACTTTCACCGGAAGGTCGTATTTTTTTGCAAATTCGAAATCCCTCTGGTCGTGGGCCGGCACCCCCATCACAGCACCGGTGCCGTAGTCTAGGAGCACGTAATTTGCGATCCATATAGGCACCCTTTCGCCGTTAATCGGGTTCACGGCATAAGCCCCTATAAAAATTCCCTCTTTTTCGGTCTCCGTAGAGGTCCTGACTATCTCGCTTAATTTTTCCATCTTCTTTTGAAATTCCCTTACCCTTTCTTCGTAAGGCGTTCCCTCCACCAGTTCGTCCACCATCGGGTGCTCAGGTGCCATTACGAGATAACTTACACCGAAAATCGTATCGGGCCTTGTCGTGAAAACAGGTATCCTCTTTCCAGTCTTTTCGGCGGTAAAGTAAACCTCCACGCCCTCGCTTCGCCCTATCCAGTTCTCCTGCATTATCTTTACCTTTTCGGGCCAGCCGGGGAGTTTTTTCAGGTCTTCCAGAAGTTCGTCGGCGTACTCGGTTATTTTGAAAAACCATTGTTCCAGATTCTTCTTCCCGACTTCGGCTCCACAGCGTTCGCAGTGTCCGTTCACCACCTGTTCATTGGCGAGCACCGTAGCGCACGAAGGACACCAGTTCACATAAGACTTTTTCCTGTAAGCCAGTCCCCACTCGTAAAGTTTTAAGAAAAACCATTGGGTCCATTTATAATAGCCAGGGTGGCACGTTGCGATTTCCCTGTCCCAATCGTAGCTTATTCCCAATTGCTTTAGCTGTCTTCTCATATTGGCAATGTTATCCCACGTCCATTTGGCCGGATGAATGCCGTGTTTTATAGCAGCGTTTTCAGCGGGAAGGCCGAAAGCATCCCACCCCATCGGATGAAGCACATTATATCCTTTCATCCGTTTGAACCGGGCTACAACATCTCCTATGGAATAATTTCTCACATGGCCCATATGTAGCTTTCCAGAAGGGTACGGAAACATTTCAAGGCAATAGTATTTTGGTTTATTTGGGTCTTCCACAGTTTTATAGAGCTTTTGCTCTTCCCATTGTTTTTGCCATTTTGCCTCAATCGTTTTAAAATCGTAGCTGCTCACAAAGCAACCTCCTCTCAAGTTCTAGCAATTTTTAAAATTAAAGGCCTCTCGTCAGTTTAGGGACGAGAAGCCTTTCTCTCGCGGTACCACCCTAATTGGCTGTTGCCCGCTCTTTGCACTTTAACGCCTGCCGGCCAATTTCCAAGGCGAGTTCAAGGCTTCACCCTCCGGATTCACACCATCCACCCGGTCTCTGTAAGGGCTTTAGCCTTTACTACTCCTTGAATGGCAATTTTCACTTTTATTGTCTATTATATGCAAAATCAAAATTACTGTCAACGTCTATCCTTACTGCATCGGACCAAAGCCTCTCCAGGTCGTAATACTCCCTCGAATCCTCGTCGAATACGTGAACAATGACATCAAAAAAGTCTATTAAGACCCAACGGGCCTCATCATAGCCCTCTTTCCCCCTAATCCTACACCCATTTTCCAGGAGTTTCTCTTCAACTTCATCGCATAGGGCTTTGACGTGAATCGATGATTTGCCGGTGGCAATTACGAAATAATCGGCCAGAATCGAAATGGAACTTATGTCCAGCACCACTACATTTTCAGCCTTTTTTTCAATAAGAACTTTAGCTGCAAGCATTGCCGCTTCTCTGGGGCTTCTTATCATTCGTTCCCCCTCCATATCAATTTCTCTGGGCATCCTTACCCACGATTATTGTCGTCAAATTTTCGTCATCCCCAGTGCCTTCCTGCATCCTAGCACTCCCGAAAACTTTCGCCAACTTTTCTGCGTATTCCTTCATATCGCTGGGATATATTATAGTTGTGGTATCGTAATCGAAGCTATCGGCATTAGCGACCCTGACCACTGTGAAACCCATTGCTTCCAATTTCTCCGCCACCTTACTTGCCAGGCCCGCATAGCCGCTGCCGTTTAATACTGCAACTTTTACTTCGGCATTTTCGCCGAAGAACACTTCTTTCACTACTTTTCGCATTTCGGTCTCATAAGGTAAAAAGTAGCTCACGCCGCCTATATATTTTCCCTCTCCCGGAAGTATATACATTTTTACGTTGTCCTGTCCTATCTGCCTTGCGAGATTCGCAAGCTTTATCATATTCGATGGTTCGATATCAGTCTTCACCGTTTCTTGAACTGCTTTAATTATCTGGGGCAGCTTCAAAATTGTGGAAGGTTTAAAAAATGATTTTACAGCAGCTTCGAGAAATTTCTGCTGGGCTTTTATCCTCCCCAGGTCGCCCTCCGGGTACTGCCGAAACCTTACGAATTGCTCGGCCTTTTCCCCGTCGAGCACCTGAAGGCCCGGTTCCAAATCTATATTAAGTCCTCCGGCTTTGTCCACGTACTTCATCCTTTTTTCGATATTTATCTCTACACCACCCATCGCGTCTACTATCTTGCGAAAGCCGCTGTAATTTATAGCCACATAATTGTGTATAGGCACGCCCAGAAGGTCCTTTACGGTTCTAACGGCAAGCTCCGGCCCTCCGTAAGCCATCGCAGCATTTATCTTCTGATAACCCACTCCGGGAATCCTTACCCTGGTATCTCTGGGAATCGAAAGCACGTTGATCTTTTTCTCGACAGGGTCAATGCTCACCACCATCATCGTGTCAGACCTGTAATGGTTGTGCTCCTCATCGGCACCGATGGTTCCGGCATCAAGTCCCAAAACTAGGACGTTCAATCTCCCACCAGAGTACTCATCGCCGGAAGGATTGTCCCCTGTAAACAGGCCTTGACCTCCATTCAAGCGGGACAGAGCAAAATAAAAACCGCTCCCGAAAGCTAAAGCTGCAAAAGCAAGAACGATAACTATATACTTAATTGTCCTCCCCATTTTTCTCTCCCCTTTTGAGTTTCTCCAGGAGAAGGCAATTCCTTGCCTCGACCATCCGCGGATGCAGCAGCCTACCCCCCTCTATTACGTACTTTATGGTCGAATCGCACGCCATGATTACAGCCTCATCCAAATCTTCAAAAGCAACTTTGCGCAACCTGTCGACTCCTGGAAAATTTCTCCCGGGCTCTATATAGTCGGCAAGAAAAATCACTTTATCAAGAAGGGTCATCTTAGCGTCTCCTGTAGTGTGTATTTTTACCGCCCTCAATATTCCCGGATCTTCTATGCCGTATTTTATTTTCGCTAAGGCAGCTCCAAGCGGGGCATGTATTAAAGCTTTCTCCACCATTGAAATTTCATCTAACAGTATACCAAACTGCCGTGCTAAATTCAACTGCTCGTCTTGCGGCATGTCTTTTGCGCAGTCGTGTACCATTGCGGCAAGCTGTGCCTTTTCTTCATCGACACCGTATCTTTTTGCAAGGGCTACCGCAATTTCCATGACTCCGAGAGTGTGGGCGAAGCGTTTTTGAGTCATGTTTCTTTTCAAATCCTCCATAATCAATTCCTTTGAGACCATCCAAATCACCTGTAAAGGCCGTTTTTCAAAATGTATTTTTCCACACCCTCTGGAACCAGATATTTAATGGAACGCCCTTCTTTGACCCTTTTTCTTATCTCGGTAGAGGATATCGCTATTGCGGTAACCTCGAGTAGGTAAACGTCTTTCCCGTATAATTTTTTTATCTCTTCAAGTTTATCTTTTAATTTGTTAATAGGATAGCCGGGCCTCGTAGCAGCTATAAAAGTACAAATGTCCAGCACTTCTTTTATGTTTTTCCATGTAAGTATATCGAGCACCGCATCGGCTCCAGAAATAAAAAATAACGATGTATCGCTTCCGTATATTTCTACCATTTGATTTAACGTATCTACCGTATAGGAATACCCTTTTCTATCTATCTCGATCCTGGAAACCTCGAAAAAAGGATTGTTATTCGTAGCTAATGCGGTCATCAGATACCTGTGTTCGGAATCGGTTACTTCATAATCTTTTTTGTGGGGGGGATTTCCGGTGGGGACAAAAATTACCTTGTCCAATTCAAAATTAATCCTAGCCTCTTCTGCCGTTACCAGGTGTCCAAAATGAATTGGATCAAACGTTCCCCCCATTATCCCAATCCTCTTTCCAATCCCCAAAATGTCTCCCTCCACTTTTGGTCTTTACTCCAACTCGGTATAGTAAAATTCGCTATTGCCTATCCTCACCGTATCTCCTTCTTTTATTCCCTTCTCTTTCAAAAGTTCGTCAATTCTTAGATTCTTAAAAGCTCTCTGCAACCTCTTTAAAGCGGTCTCGTTGTCTAGGTCTGTCATGGCCACTAGCCGCTCCACGGTCTTTCCTTCGACAACGAAAATTTCTCCTTCCCGCCTTACTTTTATCTCATCCTCTTCTTTTACGGTGTATTTTTTTACCTCAACCATTTCGGCCTTTTCATCACCTATTTTATCCAAGTACTGTATTATTTTGTATATCAGCTCTCTTAAGCCTTCGCCCGTCGCTCCCGATACCGGAATTACTTCGTAACCCTGCGGTTCCAGATTAGATTTTATTCTAGTTAGGTTTTCTCTAGCCTGCGGAAGGTCCATTTTGTTGGCTGCGACTATCTGGGGTTTCCGGGCCAGTTTTTCATTGAAGTTTTTCAGTTCTTTGTTTATAACATAAAACCCCTCTATGGGGTCGTTGTCAAGTCCTGCAGCATCTATGACGTGGACAAGGAGCCTGGTCCTTTCCACATGCTTCAGGAATTCATGGCCCAACCCCAGGCCCTGATGTGCTCCCTCAATGAGCCCGGGAATATCGGCAATGACAAAACTGCGACCGGTCGGACCGGTATCCACTACTCCGAGATTAGGGGTAAGAGTGGTGAAGGGATAATCGGCAATCTTGGGCCTTGCCGCCGTCATCCGGGAAAGCAGGGTGGATTTACCTACATTTGGAAAACCCACAAGGCCTACATCGGCCAGCAGTTTTAGTTCAAGTATTATCCAGCGTTCCTCACCGGGTTCACCTTTTTCTGCAAAATCCGGAGCCTGATTTACGGATGAAGCAAAACGGGCATTCCCGCGCCCTCCCCTGCCTCCGCGGGCTACAACAAAACTCTGTCCGTGTTCTACAAGATCTGCAAGCACTTCACCGGTGGCTGCATCCTTTACCACCGTTCCGGGCGGGACTCTGATGATAAGGTCTTCGCCGCTTTTGCCTGCTTTGTTTGAACCCTGCCCGTTTTGTCCGCGCTCTGCCTTATAATGCACCTTATATTTGAAATCCTGCAGGGTGGAAAGATTTTTGTCGACCAGGAGCACCACGTCTCCACCCTTTCCACCATCGCCCCCGCTCGGTCCGCCCCGGGGCACGTATTTTTCTCTCCTAAAGGCAACAGCTCCGTTTCCGCCATCTCCAGCTTTAACGTATATTTTTGCCTTATCCACAAACATATCCATCACCTTTTAATCATTAACATAAAAAGAAAAGCTATATGATGTCAGGTTTAGAATCGTATACGACCAGCGCTTCGGGAAACACATTCTGTAGATTACTCTTTTCTTGCAAATCCTTCCCGTCCTTCAATACCTTCCAAATCTTCTTTTTCAGATACTTGACATCTTGTAAGTTGACTTTTTTGAGGTCGAAGTCCACTGGCTCCTTTATATATATATCATATCCTTTTTTCTTCAAAAGGATTATGATGTCTAGGACTTCGCCTATTAGCCGCGGGTTTTCCAAGCTGCAAACTGCAGAAAAAAATTCATTTTGCCTTTTTATTTTTTCTATATAATCCAAAACTTTATCTACCTTGCCCAGTTGGAGCATGGCGTATATAACCTGCAGGTGGTTGTTAAAATCGTGCCGCTGAAGCCTCCAGCAGAAAAAAAGCCTCTCCCAACATTTTTTGGGCACAAATCTGTCGTAAAATCTTGCCGCAAGTACCGCTACGAAAAAAATCAATATACACCAAAATAAGGTAAAAGTACCATATCCTTTTGCCTTTAAAAGTTTCGAAGAAACAAGGCTTACATAGTGCTGGCTTTCAGTCGTAAAGCGCACCAGCCACTCCGCCATTTGATCCACCAAACCTTTTTAAATTTTAACATCGTTTATATTCTTCATTATTTTTAATTTTCCTTCTTTGCCATCAAAAAAGCTCCTCGATTATCCGAGGAGCTGCATTTCGGGGTAAACGTTTACCACCTTTTTATCTTTGCCTTTTTGCTCGAATTTCACGTAACCGTCGATTTTCGCAAAGAGGGTATAGTCAACCCCCATCCCCACGTTCTTCCCCGGATAGATCCTCGTGCCCCTCTGGCGCACCAGGATGCTTCCGGCCTTCACAAACTGTCCGTCGAATCTTTTCACTCCAAGGCGCTTGGATTCGCTGTCCCTTCCGTTCCTCGTGCTGCCTACTCCCTTTTTATGAGCGAAAAGCTGAAGTTTCATCTTAAAACACCTCCTTTTCTTCTTATTTCAAATTTTACATGGGCTGGATAACTCCGCGCTATATCCTTCAAACCCAGTACCGTTGTTTCCAGTATAACGGAAGCCTTAGATAATTTTTCTTCCTGTTCGTTTTCGGGAAGGACAAGATGAAAATACCCTTCCTTTTTCACCGGGAAAATTCTAATTTTTGCCACGTTTTCAAGCCCCAGCACCGCCGTCTCGATCAGGGCCGAAACCGCGGCGCAGACTATATCTCTTCCGTACTCAGCATACCCCGCATGTCCTTTGAGCGAAAGCTCCCGCACTCTTTCGTTCTCATCAAGAGTAACGGTTATCTTTATCATGAGACTTCGATTTTTTCAATTCTAATCTCGGTATAGGGCTGGCGGTGTCCCTTCTTCCTGCGGTAGTTCTTCTTTGGCTTGTACTTAAAGACGATTACTTTTTTGCCCTTGCCATGTTTCAGTACCGTCGCCTTTACTTTTGCATTTTCCAGTACCGGCTGTCCGACCATAAGCTTCTCTCCGTCGGAGACGGCCAGTACCTGATCGAGCTCGATCATCTCGCCTTCTTGCGCGCACAATTTTTCTACCCTGATTACATCGCCTTCCGAAACCCTATACTGCTTTCCGCCGGTCTCAATTATCGCGTACATTCTCTCATCCTCCTTCCTCTCGCCGGGACAAGGTAAAATTTTTAAACCCGCCCCGTGCGGTGGCCGGCGAAACCACGTAGTTAATTTTAGCACACAAAAACGCCTTCTGTCAACTTCGCCAGGACTTTCGCTCCCTTCCCGTCAGAAAAATCCACTGGCAAAATGCCTTTTGAAATCGCCTCTACTATTTTTTCATCAAAGGGAGCTTTCATTTATGAGGCAGGGCCCATGAGAGCAAATGATGTCAGCACATTAAGAAGAAGACGACGAAGGCAGATAGGGTATCAACCTTCCGGCAAGGTTTTGTACAGGCATGGATTGAAGCCAGATTCTGCCAGGCCCTCTTAGAGTAGATAAAAATAGGCCTTCACCGCCAAACAGTATGTTTGTGAATCCTCTTATCATCTCTATGTCAAAATTAACGGTGGGTTCAAACATGGCTACATGGCCGGTGTCAACCTTCATAATTTCTCCCGGTGCCAGGTTGTATTCCACCACTTCTCCGTCCATTTCAATAAAACACATTCCCGGCCCCGTCACTTTTTCCAGAATAAAGCCTTCTCCGCCGAAAAGGCCCGCCCCCAGTTTCTTCCTAAAGAAAATCTCCAGTTTTACGGTTCTTTCCGCACATAAAAAAGCCTTCTTTTGGCATATAATGGACTGTCCTGCGGAAAGTTGCAGCGGGATTATCTTCCCCGGAAAGGACGATGCGAAAGCAATAATACCATTATGCTTTTTGCAGGTATAAGTGGTCATAAAAATGGTTTCTCCCGCCAGCTTCCTAGCGATACCTCCAAAAAGTCCCCCCTCCATATTGGTCTTCATTTCGAATCCGTCGCTCATCCAGGCCATACCGCCGGATTCCGTAAAGATACTCTCCCCTTCTTCCAAGGTCAGGATAACCACGGGTAATGTATCTCCCCGGATTTCATATTTCATAAAACTTCCTCCTTGGTGGTACCAATAATCCTTCACTTTAACTTCCATTTTATCATATGTATTTGATAATGTCTCCTCTGTCTTTCATACCCGGCGGACTTATGGAAATACCCTGTAAAGTAATTCAGTTGTTGGGGAAGCGCCACACCAGGGGTTTTGATCGGACTTTCTCAAGGTCTATCACTTTTTCTTTTTGGGACTGCCCTACCTGTTTTCCCGGGGTAGGCAATTCAATTCCACCGCTTGCGGCAACCGATATGGTTTTTTTTGAAGACTGTTGTGTCGGTGTCCTTGGAGTTTCTGGAGTTTTGTTCGAATCATCAGGTGTTCCCTTTTCCCCGGCGTTAAACTTCCCTGGCACGGATTTTGCTCCTACTTCTTTGGACAGGAAAACCGCAAGGCTCAGTGCGTTCGCTATAAGTAACAGATATACGAGCGAATATTCATCCTGCCGGTATATATTTTCGATGAGGTCACGGGTTAAAGACACAAAAGATCCCTCCAAAAAGTTAATCTTTAAATTATAATATTCACTCCCTTCCCACTTATGTGTTGCAAGAAAAAATTAATAAGCGGGGTATTCCCCCGCCTAATCTGCAAGTAAAAGCAATATCAGAACTAAAAATACTACGAAGACATCCCTCCTGGTTTCCACGGAAAGAAGCAACGAAGACCCCCCTTTGCCCCACTATTGCTAGTAATAGGCTATTCATTCCTAACTAAATTTGTTCTCATCCTTACATGGTCATGGTGCCTCTGTCGGTTTCCACAACTTTCAATATTCTCTCTTCACGACCGTTCTGAGCGTTGATGTAAATGAGATAGCGCTCGTCTTCCAATCTCCCGTCGACCTCGTAGCAGAAGATTTCCCTCAAAGCCTCATCGGGTATTATCACTTTGCGGATTCTATTTACCGTAAGTCTCTTTTCAAAATTATCCCTTACCTCCTCTTCGCTAATTTTAAATTCTGGGATTTTTCTTTCCGTGTGATTTGTGAGATACCCGAGGGCATCAAAGCCCACTACGTCTCCGTTATCCATGGCTACCTTTACCTTCACAAAATCCGGGTATACGAGAACATCATCCTGTTTGTAAGCAAAGGTCACATTAATTGTATTGTTCTCCCGCAGTGACCCTGTGGGTTCCATATTCTCGTAACCTCTGGCCGCGATAAATTTTTTCGCCTTTTCGACGGCGGTTTTTATGTCGATTTTCTGCTGCTCGACGTCTCTCGAATTTAAAAACCAGATGACATGCCCTCCCTGCCGGCTTACATCCATTACAATATCAATATCGTTCGTTCCGGCTTTCTTGAAGCTGAGGGTGTAGGCATCTATAGTCCCCTTTGTTCGTGCGGTCACCGAAACATCGTACCGCACGTTCCGCGGGTTATCTATGAATTTCCTTCCTATTTCAACGGCTTCCCGTTCGGTTATGAGCGAACCTGTTATGGCCTTCGGTTTTATCTCTTCCACGTGGTCGGAAAACGGGCCGTCATAGGTGATGGTCGGGGCTTCTTCCTTGAGCCGCTGGTCTATTGCCACGAATTTATCGGCCATCACCTGCCCGACCCTCCTGCTCATACCCATGGCAAAAGAACCTTTCTCCCAGTTTACCCGTCCTCTTGCCACATCATCTGAAAGCTCCCGTAGGTACCGGTTCAGGTTCTGAGTATTTTTCTTGAACTGCCGGAGAATATTCCACTCCCTTTGGGTAACCGTCTGAGCCTGCGCTACTTTTTCGGCAATGGTGTGGGAAAAGTCCCCCAATTGGGCAAAGAATTTCTGCATATTGGTCATATCCCTGCTTCCCAAAGGCAGGGAAGAAAGATTGGAACGGGCCTTTTCCGCCTCGTGCCAGACGCTGGTTAAAAGCATAATCCTCTGGCCTTCCGACGACGTCACAAGCCCTTTGGATAATAGTATGTTAATGTTATTGACGTTTTCAAGAAGGTTATAAAAAGCCTTTTGATAACCCGCCTCCAGAAGGTTTTCCGCAGAATACGCCCGGCTTCGCATGCTCCAAAGGCTAAACACCGCCAAAGCTACGAGCAGCACTAATAATGTCCACAAAACATAGTTTCTTTTCAATTCATCATCTCCCTTCACCTTGCAAATACGTGTCTTCCTATCTGGGTGATTATCCGGCGGGTCCATATCCAGGGGCTAACTCTTTTGTATGGGTTCCAGAAAAAGAGGCTTCCGTAAGTAGGGTCCCAGCCATTTAAGGCATCGCGAGCAGCATTGTAATTTTCCCTACTTGGATTCCTAGCCCATATTTGTCCGTTGCTCACCGACTCAAAAGCCCTCGGCTGATAAATTACTTCGGGGATTGAATCTGGAAATTTAGAGCTCTTCACCCTGTTTAAGACAACGGCTGCAACGGCAACCTGACCTATATACGGCTCTCCAGCCGCTTCCCCTGATACTAGGCGAGCTAATAATTCTATGTCGCTTGCCCTTGCTGCAACTAAATAGCCGGCAGCTACTTCTTTGGCTGAGCGCTCTCTACTTTCTAAAAAGATGCTGCCTCCGAGGATTAACATTAACGCAAGAGCGGTAACGAGCCTCACCTTTTTTACAAATCCGTCCACTTTATCACCTCCTCAAACTTGTCATTTTTAGTTTTGGTGATCCCCGCATCCTTTATTCCCTCACTTCTTCAACAAAATAAACATATAATATTTTAGAAAAATCTATGAAAAGTAGGTGCGAAACGATGGATGAAAATAAAAAGGGCAATGAGCACAGCCACGATGAGAAAAAGCTCGAAAAAAACGGGAAAAAAACCTCATACAACCCTTATTTGCTTTTTTTAATACTGATTCTCCTCGTTAAGTCTTTCGAAGCACCGGTTTCATCAAAAAATATCAAAGGGGGTGCATTAAACAAATGAAGCTTCTTTCGGTATCCGATGACGATTTGAAGCTCTTGGGGGCCCTGAAACCTTTTCTGAGCCCAAAAGGCCAGGAAGTCATAGAAATTTTTTCCACAGTTCTCAACGTCTTCAGGCCATCAAAACCTGAAGAGAAGATTAACTTAGAAGCTTTAAACTCATTGCTCTCCATCGTAGTTACCCCACCGGAAGAAAAAATAGAAGAAGATGTTGAAATTGCACCTGCGGAGGATTCCAAAAAGACAAAACAACTGGAAAATTTATTAAATACGTTGGCCGAAAGAGAAAAAAAGGAATAAAATTTGATTTTTATCCAGGGCTTTAATGGCCCTTTTTTATTCTTTTTTATTTGCCGAAATCATATACTAAGTTAACAGGGGGGGTGAAACAATGTCCGAAGAAACCACAAGGTCCGACTTCAGCCTGTTGGAAATGGTGGCGGAAGTAATTCAGGGAAAGCGCGGGGGTAACATCAATGAAGTGGTAAGCCTCCTGGCATTGAGCAACATCCTGGGTATATTGACCTTCCTAAATTCTCAGGAACTCAAAATCGGCATAAAAAATTCAGTTCTTTCCAAACCTGCTCCTTCAGACGTAAAAGACCTGGCATCGACCTTACTTACAATGTTAGGGACCAGTTCCGACAAAAAGATAAATCCTGCAGCACTCTTAAATCTTGCAAAAGCCCTTTCCGCCAGTGAGGCCCAAACTGCAGAGAGCAAGGAAATAAAAGGTACAGAAGAAAAGGGAAAAAATACTTAAAGCCGTGCTCTCGCACGGCTCTACGTCCATAAGTTATTCAAAATTCGTAACTTACCCTTGCCCTCACAATAAGGACATACCTTTTCTAAAATTTCGTCAAGACTTTGCCTTACTTTTTTCCTCGTCATCTCCACTAGGCCTAGAGAAGTTATCCCAAGAATATGGGTCCTTGTCCTGTCTTTTTTGAGTTCCATCTCAAGGGCATCGAGGACCATTTTTCTATGTTCCTGCGAACTCATATCTATGAAATCTATAATTATAATCCCCCCTATATCCCGCAACCTTATCTGCCTTGCTATTTCCTTTGCAGCTTCTAAGTTGGTCTTCAAAACGGTATCCTCCAGGTCCTTATTGCCTGTGAATTTGCCCGTATTAACATCTATTGCTGTCAGTGCTTCGGTCTTATCTATAACGATATAACCACCCGATTTAAGCCACACCTTGCGCTGCAGGGCCTTTTCGATTTCCGGTGCTATATCGAAACATTGAAAGATATTTTTTTCGCCGGTATACAAGCTTACTCTGTCTTCCAAACCTGGAGCAATTGCCGATACAACATCGACTACCCTTTCAAAAGCTTCTTTTGTATTGATGTAAAAACACGTCACCTCAGGCGTGAATACATCCCTCACTATCCTCTCTATTAGGTCCATGTCCTTGTAAATCAGTCTAGGAGCCCAGGAAGTTTGCCCTTTCTCCTGAATCTCTTCCCATAAATTTTTCAAATAATCCATCTCAGCCTTTATTTCGTCTTCTCCCCTGTTCTCAGCAGCCGTTCTCACAATAATACCCATTCGACAAGGGCGCAATTCCTCTGCCAAAGCTTTTAAGCGTGCTCTTTCCTCCTCTTTTTCTATCCTCCTCGATATTCCTACATGATCTAGCCTGGGCATAAGTACAAGGTACCGACCTGCCAGAGTTATATTTGTTGAGACCCTGGCCCCTTTCGAACCAATGGGCTCTTTCACTACCTGCACTAGTATTTCCTGCCCCGGCTTTAATATATCCTGTATAGAAGGTTTTTCTACATTCCATTCCGACCGTTCATCAAGATTTCCCAGCGATTCCAGATTAACATCGTCCACATATAAAAAGGCATTCTTTTCCAGGCCTATGTCCACAAAAGCAGCCTGCATACCCGGAAGGACGTTAGCCACTTTTCCCTTGTATATATTTCCGGCTATGCTACCGCTTATTTTCCGTTCTACAAAAAACTCCACCAGTTTTCCATCCTCTAAAATCCCCACCATCACCTCATCTTTGCCCACATCAGCAACTATCTCTTTTTTCATGGACATTCATCTCCCTTGCGGAACCTAAAGAGGAAGAATTTTCCTGCCTCTGTCGAAAACAAACAGCTCATCCTTATTAACGCCCAGCACATTAAGAGAAGGGAGGTACTCCCTCAACGCATCAACCACCATAAACGGAGTTACGCTTGCATCCTGCCCGGCGGCAAGTTCCATCTTGAGCGTAAACCTGTCGTTTTCAGCGGTGTTTATTTTTATCCCGTAAATTCCTGAGGCGATATTCACCTCTTTCTCTTTTCCTTTAGATTTTTTGACCATTTTTATTTCGGTTGAAGAAAGGATTTTTCCGATTGCCTCTTCCAGTGCTTCTCTCGAAGCACCTCCCAGGCCTACAACGACCGTATAAAGCGCCCTGTTAACCGATGAAAGGGGCAGTTTGCCTTCGGCATCTCCCACTTTTAACAGGGCAATGCCGGGTGGCAGTGTTGAGTTCAAGCTGTCATAAATTTCTTCCAAAGCAAGTTCTCTCGTGAATTCCACGTCCACGTATTCCGCATCGCTGGTAATCCCGACCGGTATGGCCGGGGTAAAACTCATTTTAGGCCGGGGGTTAAAGCCCTCCGTAAATTTTACGGGGAGCCTGGCTCTTCTCATGGCCCGCTCCAAGGCCCTCATCATATCGAGCTGGGATATAAATTTTACCTCCCGGCCTTTTCTAATCCTCATTCTTAACTTCACATCGAATCCCGCCTTTTATTTTGATTATCCCGCACCCTTGGCACCTACTGACGCGACAGTCGGGGGTCGGCTGTGCCATTTTCGCTTTCTTCAGCTCCCTCAAAAGGAAGTGTCTATCTATTCCCGGATCTATGACCTCCCAGGGGAAAAATTCCCCTTCAAGGCGCGGCCTATTGGCGTAAAATCCGGGGTCTAACCCCGCTTCGCTGAAAGCCTCCATCCACTTTGAAAAATCAAAAATGTCGCTCCACCCGTCAAACCTGCACCCCTTTTCACGGGCTTTTTTGAGCACTAAATTCAGCCGCCGGTCTCCCCTTGAAAAAACCGCCTCTAGGAAACTCAATCGGCCGTCGTGCCAGTTGTAAATTATATGGGGGTTCTTGAGCTTTTTCTTTAAAAATTTCTGGCGTTCGTTTATCTCTTCTAAAGTAATTTGTGCCTCCCACTGAAATGGAGTAAAGGGCTTAGGCACAAAAGTAGAGGTGCTCACGGTAACCCTGAGTCCTTTGCTCTTCCCTTTTACCTCGCGGTAAACATCCACCACTTTATGAGCAAGGTCTACAATCCCTTCTAAATCCTCGTAAGTTTCCGTCGGAAGTCCTATCATGAAATAAAGTTTAACCGAGTTCCAGCCGGCCTCAAAAGCTCCCCTCACTGAGTTCAGCAAGTCCTCTTCCGTAACGCCCTTGTTAATGACGTCTCTAAGTCTCTGGGTACCGGCTTCGGGAGCAAAGGTAAGCCCGCTTTTTTTAATCTCCATTATCCTGCGGGCCAACTCCAGCGTAAACGAATCGATGCGAAGCGACGGCAGCGAAATGCCTACCCTCTGGTCTTTGAACTCGGCTGTTAATATTTCTACCAGCCTTTTCAAATCCGAGTAATCGCTGGTGCTAAGCGAAGCTAACGAAATTTCTTCATAACCAGTAGCATCTATCATTTTCCGGGCAATGTCCGCCAATTTTTCCGCCGATTTTTCCCTAACGGGCCTGTATATCATCCCCGCCTGGCAAAAGCGGCAACCCCTGGTGCATCCTCTGAAAATCTCCAGCACCGCCCTGTCGTGGACGATGTCCGTATAAGGGACAATCAGTTTCGTGGGATAATATACCTTATCGAGGTCCTCAATAAAGCGTTTTTTCACCCTTTCTGGAACACCCTCTTTTCTGGGTAAGATTTCCCTCACTGTTCCGTCTTCGTGGTACGTCACCCGGTAAAGGGACGGAACGTAAATTCCGGGAATTTGGGTAGCCCCCTCCAAAAACTCACTCCTTTTAGCCGAGCATTCTTTCCAATCTATATAAAGGTCCACCAATTCCAAAATTGACTCTTCGGCTTCTCCTATTACAAAAAGGTCGATAATTTCAGCAAGGGGCTCCGGATTGTAAGCACAGGGACCTCCGGCAATCACTATAGGGTCGTTTTCCTTGCGCTCTGATGAAAAAATAGGGACTCCCGAAAGCTCCAACATATTCAATACGTTGCTGTAACTCATCTCGTATTGCAACGAAAAACCGATCATGTCAAATTCAGAAAGGGGGGTCTTGCTTTCGAGGCTAAATAGAGGAATTTTCTTTTGTCTCAGTATATCCTCCATGTCAATCCACGGCGCAAATACCCTCTCTGCATAGACATCCTCTCGTTCATTCAGTAGGTGGTACAAAATCCTGAGTCCCAGATGGGACATACCTACCTCGTATACGTCTGGAAATGCCAGTGCGATATGGACCTTGATATCGTTTTTATCCTTTTTGACGCTGTTTAACTCATTACCTACGTACCTCATCGGTTTTGAAACTTTTGGCAGAATTTCATCGAGAATATTTATATTTTCTATCTCCAAAGTCTTATTCCTCCTCGTCGCTTTGTGCCTTTTATATTATAACAGGTCTTCCACCTTTATATCCAATCCTTTTTCTATAATAGTGTCAAAAATTTCCGTTTCGGTCAAGCATTTTTTTAATCTGTTGTTATTGTCTACAATGTAGATGAGGTAAAAATTCTGGGGGTTTAGACGAAAGATAACCTGTTTTACTGGCACTTTGACAAAGGCTACGATAGACTGAACAGGTAATACCCCTTTTTCAATTAGGTTTTCTTTTTTATGCGCCATATAACTCATAAACATAAGGGGAGCATGTCTTTCCTCATCGCTGGCTGCCCAGAAAAGAAAAATTCCCGTCACCACAAGCGCCGGACTTAAATTAGAGTTTGCAGCCATAACCAAAAATAAAGCAAATAAAAAAAACGCCAAAACCTTCCCCACCCTGGCCGCTATGCGCACCGCTTTTATAAAACTCACGGTTTGGCTTAGCCATAACATGAATATCTTTCCTCCATCTAGAGGTAGGGCCGGCAACATATTGAAAAGTCCTAAAATAAGCTGGTATCTTAGAAAAAAATACATAATGCCATAAGGTATAAGTCTATTATAAGCTAGGGACATGAAAACAGCGGCCAGGAGCAAGTTTCCAACAGGCCCTGCGAGCAAAACGAGTACCTCGCCTTCGCGGGAATATTGGTAAAACCTTTTAATATTTATCCTGCCACCAAAAGGCAATAGTTCCAGTTCGTCCACTTTTATATCAAGCATCCGCGCTGCCAAAACGTGCGAAATCTCGTGAACCAGTATTGCCAACACAGCAGCTATTATCTCTTTGTATGCCCCTCCAAAAAGGCCAGCAGCCACTATCGCGATAAACAAAAAATGAAGTCTTACCTTCACTTTGCCGATTAAAAAAAACATTGTGTATCCCCCTAAGGCTTTGCGGAAATTTCCAGCCACTTTTCCGGGTCCTGTGCCTCTCCTTTTTCCCAGATTTCAAAGTGAAGGTGAGGATTTTCGGCAAGTCCAGTTTTACCGACCGTTCCTATTACTTCCCCCTGAGTCACTCTGTCTCCAGTCTTTACGTAGACATCTTTAAGATGGGCATATACCGTCACCACGTCCCCTTCGTGCTTTATCTTTATCAGCCGACCTAGCTCCGGGTCTTGCGCCGCCTGTATCACCATTCCGCTTGACGCAGCTTTGACAGGTGTTCCCTCGAGCTGCTCTATGTCAATTCCATTGTGCATTCGTTCTACTTTCAGGAGGGGATGAAATCTTTGCCCAAAGCCCGAAGTAACCTTCCCATTCAGAGGGGCAATAAATCCTCTCGAAGGCAAAGAAGAAGTCTCCTCCCCAAAAATACTTTTCAAGGCGGGTATATCCCTTATAAATTTCTGGTATTTTATCTTTTCTAAAATTTCTGCCGGGTTCACTTCATAAGTTACAGCACTACGGACCCTTGTAATTATTGCGGAGGCTGGTGGCAAATTAATTTTTTTTAAAAAAAGCATAACACATAATATAGCAAAGGCAATTAGAACCTTTTGGAGGTTCACAAAACGCTTTATGCTCATTTCTTCTGAATTCTCATAATATTGGGCATACGGATCACGTTCTCTGTGCCACCACATGGTTCCCCCTCCAGCTTAAATCTCGATATATATATCTATGGCGAGCTAAGCCCGTTTATTACAACAAAGACAAAAGGCCAAGGAAAAATTTCCCCGGCCTTTAAAAAAGGATCTTCTGTCTTCGCATCCCTATTCCCAGTACAAGGCCCACAGCCATCATGTTCATCAAAAACGAACTCCCGCCATAACTCATGAACGGAAGAGGTATCCCTGTGACGGGCATAAGCCCCATCGTCATGCCTACGTTTACCAATATCTGAAATATCCACATTGTTGCTACACCAGCAGCCATATAAGTTCCAAGTTTGTCGCGGGATTTGAAAGCTATTCTTATTGTGAGATATACCAAGGTGAAAAATAAAGATAAAAGAAACATCCCACCGACAAATCCTAGTTCTTCTGCCAGCACGGCAAAAATAAAGTCAGTCTGCTGCTCAGGTATAAAATCCAGCTGGTTCTGAGTCCCTTTGAAAAGACCTTTTCCCAAAAACCTCCCGGAACCAATGGCTATTTTTGACTGAATCACGTGGTATCCAAAACCCAAAGGGTCCAGATTTGGATTTATAAAAATCAAAAGCCTCATCCTCTGGTAATCGTGCAGAAAATGCCACAATACCGGAAATGCAGCCACTCCTGCCGCTACAGTTCCCAAAATGAGCTTGGTGCTGACCCCTGCAACAAATATCATGCCGAACATTATTGCTATCAATACTAGAGATGTCCCCAGGTCTGGCTGTTTTACTATGAGCAACATCGGTATCCCTACGTGAATGAATATTTGAAGTAAATCCTTCAAACCGACGACTTTCTTTTTATCCAAAAAATTTGCCAAAGTAATTATAACCGCAAGCTTGCTAAATTCGGAAGGTTGAAAGCCAAAAGGACCTATGTCTATCCACCGCTGAGCGCCCATCGTCGTTCTTCCCAGAAACAGCACTATAACGAGCAATAATAAATTTACCACATATATAACATTTGAAAGCATTGCGACAGTATGGTAATCCACCACTATGCAAAACGCCATCGCCCCAAGTCCCAGGAGAAACCATAAAAATTGCATTTTGGTATAATGGAAACTTCCCCCGGGGGCAGTTACATGGGTGGCGCTGCTGATTGTCAATATGCTGAGTGCTGCCAGCATCGTTATTACTACTATAATCCTGTAGTCCAGATTTTTTAAAAGCCTCGGATCCATAGCGAGCCTCCCCCAGAGAATCCATTATCCATTATACCATATCTTAAACCACCCTTGAAAGCCATCTGCCATCCGGTTAGCCATGTATATTTTTCCAAGAAAGCTCCACCGAATCCCCGTTTTCAAGAGCAGTAGTCAAAGTTGCCGGCATGCCGTTTACCTTTATGTCCAGGTATCCCCTGAATCCGTCTAAATCAAAGTCTATTATATTAAAAATATCGTTCACGATGAGGTCGGGCTTTTTTATCTCCACCGACGAATCGGGGGGTATCTCATCATCGTAACTGGCACTCTTGCCATTGATGAACGCATGCGGTTCCACTGAAATTTTTCTGCCATTGACGAATATAAAGACCTTGTCCTCATCTTTTATAAAATCCCTAATCCAAGCCCTGCCTGGTGCCCCGGGCTTTGCTTCTTCGATTTGTATTCTCGCACCGTCTTTTACACGATCATCGAGGCTCACTGGACGCCCATCCACTGTAATCACCGCAGGTACCCCAAGTTTTCCCGGCACTACCTTCAATTTTCCGTTGAGTTCAAAAGTTAGAGCAGGACCTGGGAGGCCTAAAATTCTTGAAGAAGGATATCCTGCCTGCACTAAAACTTGAAAAATAGTGGGTTCGTCTTTCCCCAGCACATGCACCATTTCGCCGTTTACCCAAACCCTGATAAAGGAAAGGGTTGTCCCTTCTATCGCATTGACACCTATACCCACAGGCGTTATGGCAAAGGGCCCAGATAAGCCTGCCTTGCCACCTTTGATAAAGTTTATGGACTCTAAGTTTTTGACCCCTACTCTTTCCTTTGGAATCTCCAGATTTGCCGCAATAGCTTCAGGAAGCCCCGGCAGCAAACTCCCTCCTCCTATGCAGATTACCGCCGCCGGGGGTTTCCCGTTTAGCTCTAAAATCTTCCCGGCTATTTTGGCCGATAGGTCCCAAACCGCCTCTTTTATAGCTTCCATTACTTCCCTTGTCTCTACTTGTCTTTCAATCCCCAAAACATCCGTAAATTCTAAGAAGGTGCTGTTTAATAGCTGCCTTTTTATCCTTTCACCTTCCTGAAAGTCCAAAAGAAATGCCTCGCATATTTTTTCCGTTATTTCATCTCCAGCTGTTGGAACCATCCCATAAGCAAAGATGCTCCCATCCTTCGAAATTGCTATGTCTGAGGTGCCCGCACCTATGTCAACCAGGGCGATATTGAGTTTCCTCATGCTGGGAGGAACTGCGATACAACTTGCAGCAATGGGTTCCAAAGTAATGCTTTCCAATTCTAAGTCACATCTTTTTAAAACAGAAATTAGGCCTTCAACCACCGAACGCGGGAGAAAAGTCGCAACAATATCTACAGTGGCACTCCTCCCTTTCTGGCCCAGCAGATTTTCTATCGGATTACCTTCCAGGTACCATCTGACCACGCTGTACCCAACGCAATGATACTCAATAAATCCTTCTTTTGCGCTTTTCCCTGAGATTGCTTCAATGGCCTTTTCCAAAGCCTCAACCGTAAGATTTCGTATATCGTCTCGTTCTATTTCTCTATAAGGTGAGAGCCGTTTTTCAACCCTGGTCTCTATCGTAACTAAACTCCTCCCGGCTGCAGCCACCGCCGCCTTTTTCAATTCGTAACCCAACCTGCTCTCTAGCGATTCTTTTAACCGCCGAACGCCATCGGCCACAAGTTCCACGTCATGCACCTGTCCGTCGTACATCGCTCTCGTTTCGTGCTCCAAAACTTCGTAGTCCTTTATTGAAAATTCTCTCCCGCTTTTGCACAAAACAACCCCCACTATGGTCCTCGTCCCTATATCGAGGGCAAAAACTTCTCCACTCATTTACAAAAAGATTTCCTCCTTTTTCAAGCACGGGCAACGTGTTTTATCCTCTTTATGGGTATGTTGGCAACCAAAGCGGGCACGGTCGCATCCTCATCCTTTTTCATTCTCGTAAGCTTAACCTCCAGCCCTTCTTCTTCTATATCGACGTAGTCTGAAATAATGTTGATGATCTGGCTCTTTATCATTTCTAGGAATTGCGGTGAAACGTTGGCCCTATCGTGCACCAGGATGAGTCTTAATCTTTCTTTTGCTATATCTTTGCTTGATACATCATCCCTACTAAAAAGTCTAAGAAAATCCATCGCTCATGCCCCCCTTTATCTTCTTGCCCTAAGGCCAAAAAGCATTTTAATTTTTTCCATCAAAGTGGGCTCTACATCTAACGACATCAGGGGTACATTTTCCCCCTCTAACCTGCGGGTTACATTCCTATAGGCTTGCCCAGCTTTCGAACTTTCGTCAGCCACTGCTGGCTCACCCCTGTTGGTAGAAATTACTATCCTCTCGTCTTCGGGAATTACTCCCAAAAGGTCGATGGCGAGTATATCTATTATGTCGTCAATATCCATCATGTCGCCGCGTTTTACCATATCTGGCCTTATGCGGTTAATTATCAACTGAGGTTCTTCAAAACCTGCGGCTTCAAGAAGTCCTATAACTCTGTCGGCATCGCGAACTGCAGAGACTTCCGGCGTCGTAACAATAATAGCTTTCTCCGCCCCGGCTATTGCATTTTTAAAACCTTGCTCGATACCTGCAGGACAATCCACCAAAACATAATCGAATTCTTCCTTCAGTTGGTCACACAAATTTTTCATCTGTTCAGGCGATACCGCAGTCTTGTCCTTCGTCTGAGCAGCAGGCAAAAGGTAAAGGTTTTCGAAGCGCTTGTCCCTTATGAGAGCCTGTTTCAGCCTGCACACACCTTGTACCACATCGACCAGATCGTACACGATGCGGTTTTCCAATCCCATAACCACATCCAGATTCCTAAGTCCAATGTCAGCGTCGATCATCACTACCTTCCTGTGCTTTAAAAGAGCAAGACCAGTCCCAATGTTGGCAGTCGTGGTGGTTTTTCCCACGCCCCCTTTCCCGGAAGTAACTACAATTACCTGACCCATCGCTTCCCCTCCTAATATAAACCTCTTTAATGAAAATAATAGGGTTCAATAACTATGACACCGTCTTTCAAACGGGCCACTTCTGGCACCTGGGGAACTGTACTTTTCCCCTCCGGTGGCCTTGAAATTACTCCGGCTATCCTGAGCTGAGTAGGCTGCAACCTGTACGCCGCTACTATAGAGTTTTCATCCCCCTCCGCTCCTGCATGTGCCATGCCTCGCAGCGTACCGAAAACCAAGATATCCCCTTTTGCTATCACTTCGCTTCCTGGATTTACGTCGCCTATTATAACCACATTGCCGCCATACGAAATTCTCTGTCCCGAGCGCAAGGTTTTTTTCAAAATTAGGGTTTCAGGCAACGGAGGTGTTGGGAATTGAATGGTATAAAGCGGATGGTCTTTCTTAAGTTTTAAACCGTATTCTTTCAACATCGTCTCAAGCTGATTTATCTCTTCTTGGCTTATATGTCCTTCTTTGACTAATAGGCGCGCTTCGCCACCTTTGAAAAAGTCGCCTCCTTTTTGGAGTTTTTCAAGGATTGTATTTTTTACGGTTTCAAAATCCGAACGGCGGCGCAATATTATTGAAATCCCATCCCTTGTACCTTTTATTACTACCATCTTTTGACTCATCGATATTCCCTCCGCAGCTTCGTCTTTTATCAATATTCTTCAAAAAAAAGCCAATTCCTTCTTGTTAAAACAAAAAAACCAGAATCTTACAGATTCTGGCTGGTTATTCGACAACCTGAACTCCGGGATGTTCTTCACTGCCATCCTTTTCTTCTTGTCCCAAATCTAGATTAAAATAAGCACTCAACACGGCCTTAGCCACGGGGCCTCCAGTAGTTCCTCCCGTTCCAGCCTGCTCTATGAATACCACAACAGCCACCTCTGGATCATCAAAAGGTGCGAAAGCCACAAACCAGCCGTGGGGCGTCTTTTTTACATCCCATTGTGCCGTTCCAGTCTTTGCTCCGACGGCAATAGGGAAATCAGAAAATACGGAGTAGGCCGTTCCTCCCGGCAGCACGACCCCTCTCATACCCCTTTTTATGATTTCAAAAGTCTTCTTCGACACCTGAACTTTACCCGCAACCTCTGGTTTCCTCTCATAAACCACATTTCCTTTTGAATCTACGATGCTCTTCACAAGGTACGGCTTCATCCAGTAACCCTCATTGGCGATTGCAGAAATGTAAGTCGCTATTTGAAGGGGCGTATACTGGTGGTAGCCCTGTCCTATCGCCGCATCCAAGGTTTCAGCAGGATACCATATCTTGTCCTCCGGCCTACTGAAGACTTTTTGCTTGTATTCTCTGCTTGCCACATTTCCCGATTTTTCACCGGGAAGTTCGATGCCCGTCGGTTTCCCCAGGCCATACATCCTCGCATATTTTTCTATGGTATCTATTCCCAGCCTCCTGCCCATTTCATAAAAATAAATGTTGCAGGATTCGGCAATGGCCTTTACCATATCGACGATGCCGTGCCCTCCGGGTTTCCAGTCTTTTTTCGGCGCTATCGTCCAGTATACTCCCCGGTCGCGAATCTTCTCATTTTCATCGGTCACCTTTTCCTCCAACGCTGCTGTAGCCGTGACCATTTTAAAAACCGAACCGGGTGGATATACTTCAGATATAGCTATATTCACCATCGGCCTTAAGGGATTGCTGGCCAGGCTTTCCCACTCCTTCTGGGTTATACCCCTCGCAAACATGTTGGGATCGAAGCTCGGATAGCTTGCCATTGCCAGTACTTCGCCCGTTTTTACATTCAATACTACTACTGCACCTCTTTTTGCATTGGGCAACGGATTTCTCTTGTCCGTCTGAAGCTTTTTAAGCTGTTCTTCTAAGGCCTTTTCCGCCACTTGCTGCAGTTTCAGGTCTAACGTGAGATTGACCGTAGCTCCCGGAATCGCCGGCTTTTCACCAAGAGTGCGTATGGGTTTTCCCGTCGCCGTCACCTCTACCTGCCGGCCCCCGTTCTCGCCTTTTAAATAAGTCTCTAATACCTTTTCCAGCCCCATTTTCCCCACAAGATCCCCTGGCCGGTAACCCTTATCTCTGAGGGCTTTCAGCTCTTCCTGATTAATTTCTCCTACGTAACCAAAGACATGAGCGGCAAGGCTTCCATAGATATAATTTCTTATGGGTTCCACTTCGATATAAACGCCAGGGAGTCGCCTTTCTTCGATTTTCGCCACCGTCTCCATATCGACGTTGGTCTTCAGCCTGACCGGCATATACCTTTTATATCCCAGGTCCCGTATTTTATTCTTAAAGGTGTTATAAGAGTACGAAACGAACACTGCTTCACCTTTAGGGGCATCGAGAATTACCTTGCCCGTGGAGACTTCAATGCTCTTTATGTTGACGCTTTTCTGCGTTCTTTCGTTAATTACTTCGATGTCGCCTGCATCCACCTTTCCATCGCCACTTATGTCCTGCAAAGGGAGCTTTTCCAGAACTATTTCTCCATTTTCACCCACAGTGTACCTTTCTTTCACCACACGGGTGATTTCCGGGATGTTTAAAATCTCGCTCAATTCTTTGAATACCCTTTCCTGTTCACTAGGAGTTGAATTTACGTTCATGTAAGAAACAGTATAGCTTGGCTTACTGTTAACCAATTCCTTGCCGTTTCTATCTTTAAAAACTCCTCTCGGCGCCGTGACAGGCACTATCCTGATTCTATTTTCCTGAGCGAGTTTTTCGTACTCAACACCGTGGACTATCTGGAGCATGAACAGGCCTATGCTTAGAAAAAGGAAAACTCCCACCGCAACCCACGTGAATATGTGCAACCTTTTCTCCATTTTCTTAACATCCACGGCAATTCTCCCCTGGATTTAATATTTCGTCTCAAAATAAAAATTCAGAAATTTTTCCAACCTCATAACGGCCCCGTACACAAAAGGGCTTATCAGCGCGTTATAAAAGGCCGAAGATACTGCTTTCGGCACCAAAAGGCCGGTGGTGTACCCGGGGACGAAAACCCAGCACGCTACCAAAAATATCAGATTGTAAAGCAGCGTCCCAACGAAAACAAAGCCCATGGTCAACGCCACGGGACCTTTAAATAAATCTCTCGTTCCGTAACCTACCACATAACCGGTCAGGAACTTTATCAGTGCGTTAAATCCGAGAAAACTTCCGTAAACTATATCCTCGAGAAGTCCTATTGTAAGGCCGTATACGGCTCCCGCATTCTCTCCCTTAATTAACGCCACGCAAAGCACCAATACCAGTACGAAATCGGGTTTAATGGTGCCGATTTGAAAAAGCACCCCCAGGGTGGACTGGGCTGCCATCAGCAAAACAGCTATCGCGAAATAGGCAAGTACTCTCAAGCCGCTATTCACCCCCCGGCACGGCCCTTTGCCCTTTGATGACGAAAACTTCTTCCAACTTTTGAAAATCCACAGCCGGCCTTACAATTGCGTACTGGGTCAAATTGTCTGATTCCTTCCTCACTTCAACCACTTCTCCAATCAATATACCTTTTGGCACTATACCACCTAAACCGGAGGATATAACTACATCCCCTTTCACGATGCGAGAGTCAGCAGGCAAAAAAACCATTTTTATATACCCCGGAGGAGCTGGAGCGATATTACCCTTGAGAATACCGTTGTCCCTCGTTCTTTGTATCATCGCACTTACAGACATTCTATTGTCCAAAAGCATCAGCACCTTAGCCCAGTCATCCCCTACGTCCATCGTGTATCCGACTAAGCCCTTCTCGGTAACTACCGCCATATTTTCCGTTATACCGTTTTTCTTACCTTTATCGATGATTATTACGTTAAACCAGTTGCCAGGGTCTCTACCTATTACTTCAGCAGCCACCATATTGTATTGTAAATTTTTTTCCTTGAACTCCAGCATTCTTCGAAGCCTTGCGTTTTCTGCGCTGTATTCTAAAAATTTATGTTTGTATTCTAAAAGTTCTTGTACCTCTTTCTTTAAAGCCTCATTCTCCCTCTTTAGGTAAAACACCTGGGAAACCGAAGTAACGGCTTCCCTCACCCCGTGGGAAATCCATGAGAAGGCTTCATGTAAGGGTTTTACCACGAAAATCACAGGACGCTCCAGTACACCGAATAAAGACCTGTTGTGCACCGTAGAATTTACTGCAAAGCTCAGGGCAACCACTATCAATATAAGGAAAAAAGCTTTTTTATATCTCCTAAGGTGCAGCAAAAAGCACCACACCCTTTAAACAACTTTTTTCGATAAGACCTGCACGCGCTTTAAAAGGTCCAGTTCCTCAAGGGCTTTTCCCGTTCCGAGCGCCACACAGTCCATGGGATTTTCGGCAATATGAACTGGCATTCCCGTTTCGTGGTTTACCAGCTTGTCAAGGCCGTAAAGCAGCGCACCGCCTCCTGTCATGACTATCCCCCGGTCCATTATATCTGCTGCAAGTTCAGGAGGACTTTTTTCAAGCGTGACCTTTATCGCGTCCAAAATGCTGTTTACCGGTTCAGCAAGGGCCTCCCTTATCTCTTCAGAGTTCACCTTTATCGTCTTTGGAAGGCCAGTCACCAAGTCTCTTCCCCTTACCTCCATGGTCTCTTCTTTGGGTTTAGGGAAAGCAGACCCAATCGTTATTTTGATTTCTTCCGCAGTCCTTTCTCCTATCATGAGGTTGTATTCTTTCTTGATGTAGTTTACTATCGCTTCATCCATTTCATCTCCGCCTACACGGATAGACTTGCTAGTCACAATTCCTCCAAGGGATATGATGGCAACTTCCGTAGTGCCACCGCCGATGTCCACAACCATATTTCCTGTGGGCTCCTGCACCTCGAGCCCTGCTCCTATGGCCGCAGCCATAGGTTCTTCGATGAGATATGCTTCCCTGGCCCCTGCCTGTAGCGTCGCATCTATGACGGCCCTCTTTTCCACTTCGGTAACACCGGAAGGTATTCCAACCACCACTCGGGGTTTTACAAAGCTCCTCGTCTTCAATGCCTTCGTTATGAAATGCTTCAGCATTGCTTGGGTCACATCAAAATCGGCAATTACGCCGTCTTTCAACGGCCGTATGGCCACAATATTGCCGGGCGTTCTCCCTATCATGTGCTTTGCTTCTTCACCCACCGCTAAAATGGTCCCCGTATCCCTTTGAATTGCGACTACCGACGGCTCTCTAAGCACTATCCCTTTCCCTTTTACGTGCACGAGCGTGTTAGCCGTGCCAAGGTCTATTCCTATATCTTTCGAAAGAGCCTTGAAAAGTCCAAACATGTACTGCTACTCCTTTCCATTATTGGTTGAATTTTTCTTTTTAAAGAAGCCCTTTTTCTTTGAAGCTCAGGTAATCCGAGTTGCCGAAAATAATGTGATCTAATACTTCTATCCCGAGGATTTTGCCTGCTTCTACCAGCCGGCGAGTTATTTCTATATCTTCCCTGCTTGGCGTCGTGTCTCCGCTAGGATGGTTGTGAACCAGTATAACGGCTGCACTACTCCTTTTAATTGCAGGCTTGAACACTTCTCTCGGGTGAACTATAGACGAATTAAGACTGCCTATTGAAATATTTTCCACCGATATGACGCGGTTTTTAACATTGAGCATGACTATTTTGAAATATTCCTTGTCTAAATAACGCATTTCTTCCATTAATAATTTTTTCACGTCAACTGGTGAGGATATTACTACATCATAATCCTTGAAGCAGGATGAAATCCTGCGCCCTAGTTCGACGGCTGCCTTTATCTGGACTGCCTTTGCAAGGCCGATTCCTTTAACTTTTGAAAGCTCCTCTAAGCTTGCCTCTGCCACAAATTCCAGGCCGGTTTTTCCTCCGTCTCCCTTTAAAACCCTTTGGGCCAACACCAAAGCTGATTCGGCCTTGGTACCGGTTCTTATCAAAAGTGCAAGAAGTTCCGCATCGCTTAAAGCAGCAGCCCCATATTTTTGCATGCGCTCCCGCGGTCTTGCCTCTCGAGGCAGGTCTTTAATCTTTAAAGATGACACGAAATTTCCTCCTGATCAAAGAATTCTTATTCCAAAATTCGAAAGTAAAAGGCTTAATTTGAAAACCGGCAGTCCCACGATATTATAATAACATCCTTCTATCTTCTCTACAAGCAATGCCCCTTTCCCCTGGATTCCGTAAGCTCCTGCTTTGTCCATGGGCTCGCCAGTTTTTATATAATTTTCTATTTCGCTAGAAGAAAGGTTTTTGAATTTTACCCGGCTCTCTTCGCAGTCCGTAATTTTTCTTGATAAGGAACTGTCGATTACGGCGATACCCGTAAAAACCTTATGCCACCTTCCGCTTAAACTTTCGAGCATCTTCCTCGCTTCCTCTTCGTCCTTGGGTTTTCCCAAAATTCTATCGCCTAAAGCGACAATGGTATCAGCGGCTATGACTATTCCATCTTCTATGCGACTTGCCACATTTAAAGCTTTATTTTCGGCCAGTTTCACCGCTGCTACAGCCGGCGCAATCCCGGGCGGCACCGTTTCATCGATGGCACTCGGCATTATTTCAAAATCGAGCCCGATCTGCTTTAAAAGCTCCTTTCTTCTAGGAGAAGCCGAAGCTAAAATCAGCCTGGGACCGAGGTTGTTGTTGGACACTATGGTTCATCTCCTTCTGTCAACCGTCTCCATAAGGCCGACGCTTCCGGAGAGTTTTTCCTTTGCAAAATTTGCCGCAAGCCCGGTGAAGCCCCCAGTTAGAAGTCCCACAACCATTAAAAAAGGCAGGTAGGAATATATCCCAAAGGTGGAAAGGACGACGCTGGCCACAGTCACCTGGGCAAAATTATGGGTTATGCTCCCTAGTATGCTCACGCCAACTAGGCTAAAAACTTTTTCAAAGTACTTAACGGCAAATCCCATCACCAGAGTACTTGATATTGCTCCTGAAAGGCTGTAAATCAGACTTGACATTGAACCTCCCAAAAATGAGCCTATTAAGCAACGCAAGATGTTTACTTCTAACCCTTCTCTAGTTCCGTAAAGTACTATCGCTAGCAGAGAAATGATATTGGCAAGGCCTAGCTTTGCGCCGGGCACCGGGAAAGGCACCGGTATCATGCTCTCTATTACGTGGAGGGCAACTCCTCCGGCTACCAGCAACGACAGATATACTAATTTTTTTGTTTTTGCCATAAAAATCATCCCTGTAAATAATTGCTTAAAAGCTTACGCCATCCACCTCATTCGTGGATTCCGTGTTTTGAATCTTAACGACAACTCTATTAGGAAGACATACCAGCGTCTGTCCAGGCTTGGACACCCACCCTTGACGTACACAATCCTTATCAGGGCAATCAGAAGCAACTACCCTGACCTTGTCTCTATCAATTTCAAGTACAACATCGCCTATAAATCCTGCTACCTTTAACTGCATCTTGGGTCCATCTTTACCAAGAGAAATCTTTTGATATTCTTTCCCATTTATTTCTATAACGGCATAGGTTTTCCCGCCAGTAAAGCCATAAATTTGAAATCCTGTAAAAATTACAAACGCCACCAAAATTACCGTTGCAATTAAAATCTTATCGCCCTTAGTCAGCATAAAAACCGCCTTCCTCCACATTATTTATAGTGTACCATATTTGTTCGGAGCAAGACAAGTGGAAAATACCCCTAGTTTTTAAGCAATAAAAAAAGATTTTATGCCCCATAAGGAGCATAAAATCTGAATCTGTCAATTATTTTTCCACATCGTACCCTGCATCCTCTATCGCGGATGTAATTTGTTCAATGGAAACTTTTGAAGGGTCAAAGGAGACCTCAACCTTTCCTTCCTCCACCTTCGCCTCAACTTTTTCTATGCCGGGCAGGGCCTTTACCGCTGACTCTACAGCGTGTTTGCAGTGCATACAGGACATGCCTAAAACTTTCAAAGTAATGTCCGGCATCATTAATTCCCCCTTTGCGGTTTCTCTAAAAATCCTCTTTTTATTTTACCTTATTTTTTTTATTTATAACAGGTTATAACAGGGATTTAATTACGATTGGAAAATTATTTGTTAACTTTATCTTTGTATTTAGTTGACAATTTCTTTGGTAAATATTAAAATATCCTTAAAAAAATAACTGTGAAAGGAGTTTAAACCTCTATGAACAAAAAACTCACGGCAAAAGAGATTGCTTTCTGCTCACTTTTTGCCTCGCTCACGGCGGTATTTAGCTACATACGAATTCCCCTCCCTTTCAGCCCTGTTCCCATAACATTGCAAACCCTAGCGGTCATGTTGGCAGGGAGCCTTTTACCACCTAAAACTGCTCTTTTAAGTCTTATAGTTTACATCCTTATGAGAATTGCCGGAATACCATTTTTTGCCCTTGGAACAGCGGGAATCGGAGTACTTTTAGGTCCTACAGGCGGTTATATAATGAGCTGGCCCCTTGCAGCATACATAATAGCTTCGTTACTTAAAAGAGGAAATACCACTTTTGCTAAACTGCTATTTTCAAATGTATTAGGCGGCATTGTAATCGTTTATATTATAGGAACTTCGCACCTTGCATTTGTAACCGGGATGGATATGATTTCCGCAATAACAGCCGGGGTGCTGCCTTTTATCCCTGGGGATATTGCAAAAGCACTGCTCGTATCTCTTATAGCTTTTCCGCTGAGAAAAAATAATATTTTCCAAAGGGTTTCAAACAGCTAATGATAGAGAACCTCACACGAAGGTTCTCTTTTTTTGTTTGACAATCTATATAGTTAACTTTATAATTAAAGTATAATATTTTTATCAGTTTACACGGAATTATTTTGAGGGGTGGTGCTGTGATCCTCTCAAAGGAACAAATAACAAGGTATATGAGACATATTATCATGCCTGAAATCAGCGGCCCTGGGCAAAAAAAACTGTTGGAGTCGGAAGGTATAGTGGTGGCCGATTCCGTCGAAGACATCCTTTCGCTGCTTTATTATCTGGCCGCATCAGGCATAGGGCATCTTTATGTAATTTTGAAGAAAAAAGAGGAGTTTTCCGAACTCAAAGCAGGTCTACTAGACCTAAATCCTGACCTGGAAGTCGAGTTTTACAGTGATATTCCGAATTTTAAAAATATGGAAAAAATCAGCTTTGCCCTTTTTACAGACGACTTCGAGGAATCTGAGCGACTAAAAGGAGTACCTAAAATCCTAAGCTTCATCCGTCCCTGGAACGGATGCTTAATGACGGCAAAAGACTGCGGAAGTAATAAGCTTACTTTTCCACAAAAAATGAAAGGTTCTTGCGAAAACTCTCCGGGCCTCGTATTTTCTCGTTTTTTTGCAGGGACAATTTCGGCGATAGAGGCTATAAAAATCTGTTTAAACCTGGGAAGGACATTGGAAGAACCTCTTTATTACAACTTGCTGGATATGGAATTTAAATCCATAAAAGACTTTAAACCCCTTGAAGAAATATCAACGGAAGACCCACTCAGGGGAAAAAACCTTTCCACTTTGAAAGTCCTCATAGTCGGAAGTGGCGGGCTCGGCTCTCCGGCTGCCTTTTCCCTCGCATTGGCAGGGGTTAAAAATATCGGCCTTTTAGACAGCGATATTGTAGAGATGAGCAACTTAAATAGGCAAATTCTTCATTCGACTTCACGCATAGGAATCCCTAAAGCTGAATCCGCTGAAATGTTTTTGAAAAAAATAAATTCCGGAATAAATATTGAGAAGTACAATGTTCGTTTCAACAACAAAAATGCCCTTGAAATAATAAAGGATTATGACATCATAGTTGACGGCGTCGATAACCTGCCAAGCCGCTATCTCTTAAACGACGCCTGTGTCCTTGCAGGAAAGCCTCTTGCCGAAGCCGCAGTACTGAGATTCGAAGGAATAGCGATGACAATTTTGCCAGGAAAAGGCCCGTGCTACCGGTGCGTTTTCCCTAAAATGCCCCAAGCAGGAGCCGTTCTATCCTGCGCCGAAACTGGCGTGTTAGGACCAGTACCTGGAGTAATGGGAACTATTGAGGCTATAGAAGCCGTAAAAATTTTTGGAGGCTGTGGGAAGCTTTTATCTGGGAGATTTTTAATTTTCGATTCACTAGAACTTAACTTTATTACACCTGTTCTATCGAAAAATGACAAATGCCCAATATGTGGCGAAAATCCTTCAATAAAAGATTTAGGTGGAAACTACGATTTTGTTTGCAAAAATAATTGAGGAGGTGAATACTTATGGAAAGGACAAACCGCATTTTTAATTCCATTTTGGATCTTATCGGCAGCACTCCTATGGTCCGGCTCTCGAAGTTATCGCCAAAGGAGGGAGCAATCATTGCAGCAAAACTCGAATCCTTTAACCCCGGCGGGAGTGTAAAAGATCGAATAGCTTACAGCATGATATTAGACGCCGAAAAAAAGGGGATTTTAAAACCGGGCTCAACGATTATAGAACCAACCAGCGGTAATACAGGCATAGGCCTTGCAATGGTATGTGCCGTTAAAGGATACCGGTTGATATTGGTGATGCCTGCTTCAATGAGCGTAGAGAGGCGCAAGCTTTTGAAGGCCTATGGCGCCGAATTCGTCCTTACTCCTCCAGAATTGGGAATGAGGGGAGCTGTAGAAAAGGCTTTGGAACTAACAAAGGAAATCAAGGATTCTTTCATGCCTCAGCAATTCGAGAACCCAGCTAATCCTGATATCCATGAAAAAACAACAGCTTTAGAAATATTAGAGCAGACCGGAGGGAAACTTGACGCTTTTGTAGCCGGGGTAGGCACTGGAGGCACGATAACCGGTGTCGCGCGGGTGTTAAAAAAAGAATTTCCCAATCTGAAGATAGTGGCAGTAGAACCGGCATCGTCACCAGTGCTGTCAGGAGGAAAGCCAGGAATCCACAAAATTCAGGGAATAGGTGCCGGTTTCATACCGAAAGTATTGGACCTTGACCTAATTGACGAAATTATAACAGTAACCAATGAAGAAGCTTTTGAAACTGCCCGAGAGCTTTCAACAAAAGAGGGAATTCTTGCCGGAATTTCCGCAGGTGCTGCGGTTTTCGCAGCACAAAAAGTGGCCCGCAATTTTAGACCAGGTAACCTGGTAGTTACGGTCCTTCCTGATACAGGCGAACGCTACTTAAGCGTAGAAGGGCTCTTTCCTTCTGAGTGATTAACAAAATCCAAGAGGGATTAATCCCTCTTTTTCTTTTTATTTACCTATTAACCGAAAAGCATTTTAGGGATAAAAATTTTCCCTTTGATTTTCCACAACAAATATTATTTTGTAAAATGTTCTACCAATAATGGTTTTCTGTAACCTGCTCAACCTCCTTCACATACTATGGTATTGAAATATAGGAGGAGGTGGATATGCATGGGAGAAATAGCCGGTGGCGGTTTCTTCGATGGCCGTGATCGCCGCAACCGCCAGGCTTTTATAGTTTTTCTGATACTGATACTCCTTCTTATGGGAGACTGGTGGTTGTAAATCTCTGCGTTAAGGGTCGCGCTCAGGCGCGGCCCTTAACCCTTTTCTGTAACGGAAAGTGCAAAGGGTGCATAGTATGGTACCGAAAAGAAATCAAATTGAAATAACTCCTCTAGGGGGTAGTGATAAATGAACAGAACAGAAAACTCGCCAAAAGGATACCAAGGTGGAATGAGGCTTGCAGAGGTTTATATTCCGATTCAAACTTACGGCGAAACTTTCGACCTGAAAAACGCTCTGATGTACGGAACCATTTTCCCCGAATTATACAGGCCGTACCGGCCCGTTCACAGGAACCCACAATAATCAGCGTTATTGCGAGGTGAAGTGGGATGCATGATTACAGGTCAATGGTGGAGTTGCTCAAGGAAATCCAGGCACTGGAATTTGGTGTTTATGAACTTGCCCTGTTTTTGGATACCCACCCGGGCGACAGGAGAGCATTAGAAGACCACAACCGACTCGTAAGTAGATTAAATCAGCTCAGAAAAGCTTTTGAAGATAGATACGGGCCGCTTAGACTCGACTCCGAATCTCCCTATCCCTATCGCTACATCAACGACCCGTGGCCCTGGGAAATCCAATATTGAGCAGGAGGTGGCAAAAATGTGGTTTTACGAGAAAAAACTGCAGTACCCTGCCAACGTGAGGCGCTGCGATTTAGCCATGGCAAAATTCCTCTTCGCCCAGTACGGCGGCCCTGACAGCGAACTTTCCGCCGCGGTGAGATACCTCACCCAGCGATATACGATGCCGATACCCCAGGCTAAGGCCCTCCTTACCGACATCGGAACCGAGGAGATGGCTCACTGGGAAATTATAGGTACGCTCATATATAAACTTACCGAAGACGCCACACCCGAGCAGTTGAGAGAGGCCGGCCTTGGGGACCATTTCGCACAGCACGACAAAGCCCTTTATCCCCATGACGCTGCCGGAGTACCCTGGACCGCCGCCTATATCCAGGCTACGGGAGATCCAATAACCGACCTCCACGAAAACATGGCTGCCGAACAGAAAGCCCGCACAACATACGAACACCTTATCTCCCTCACCGACGACGACGGGGTTATTGCAACGCTCTCCTTCCTCAGGGAAAGGGAAGTAGTCCACTTCCAGAGATTCGGCGAGGCGCTGATGCAGGTCCAGGAGCACTACCAGCACAAACACATATTTTGCTAGCCACGGCGCAAAAAAAAGGCCTCTTTTGCAAAAAAGAGGTCGTTTTTTTAGCGAAAAAGAGCCCCTTTTTTTAAAGAGGCTCTTTGACACGCCGAAAATAAATTTATAACTTACAGCTCCGATATAATGAATCATTTTTTATTCTTATTATTATGCGCCGTGTTATTATGCACCGGGCGTTTTTCCTGAGTTCGATGTAACTCACAGCAATCCATCTTCTTACCGGCGAATTCTCTTTCACTGGCTTTAGCTAAATTCTCCAGAAACCTGCTTATCCATCCCACCATTGTAACACACCTCCTTAGGGTTTAAATTTTTTCAGCCTCAGAGCGTTAGTCACCACGGAAACCGAACTGAATGCCATGGCGGCTCCTGCTATTGCGGGGCTTAAATATCCGAGGGCAGCAAACGGAATACCAAGGGTGTTATAGATGAACGCCCAGAATAAGTTTTGCTTTATGTTCCTCATGGTGGCGCGGCTGAGTTTTATAGCGGTTACAATCCCCTTCAGGTCTCCGCTCATGAGCGTTATATCTGCCGTCTCGATAGCCACGTCGGTGCCGGTGCCGATGGCTATTCCGACGTCGGCTGCCGCCAGCGCCGGTGCATCATTGATGCCGTCTCCAACCATTGCGGTAATTTTGCCCTGTTTCTTCAGCTTTTCCACTTCTTCGGCCTTATGCTCCGGAAGTACTTCGGCCATGACTTTATCTATTCCAACCTGCCGGGCTATGGCCTTGGCAGTGCGCTCGTTGTCTCCGGTTATCATCCAGACTTCGATACCCATTTTCTTCAGCTCGTCGATGGCTTCTTTGGAATTTTCCTTTACAGTATCGGCTACAGCCACAATACCTTCAAGAGTCCCGTCAATAGCCATAATCATCGCAGTTTTACCTTCATTTTCAAGCTTCGTCAGCAGATCTTCTACACTTTCCGTGGAAATATTTTTTGCCTTCATGAGTCTGCGGTTACCCAGGTACACTTCCCTACCTTTGATTTTTGCATATATGCCGTGGCCGGGTATAGCCTCGAAATTTTCAGGATCGGGAAGTTCAACCCCTTTCTCTTTAGCTTTATTTACAATGGCTTCACCCAAAGGATGTTCGGAATTTTTTTCTGCTATAGCCGCAAAACTTAAGATTTCCTCTTCCATTAAATTGCCGGTTGGAATAATATCGGTAACCTCCGGTTTTCCTTTAGTAATGGTTCCAGTCTTGTCGAGCACGATAGCTTTGATCCGGTGCGCTCTCTCCAGGTGTTCACCGCCCTTGATAAGCACGCCGTACTCGGCGCCCTTACCAGTTCCTACCATTACCGAGGTAGGCGTCGCAAGACCCAGGGCACATGGACACGCTATTACCAGCACCGCTACGGCGTTTATGAGGCCTGCGGTAAAGTTACCATATACGAAATACCAAACCGCAAAAGTTATGAGTGCAATGGCAATGACCACAGGTACGAAAACCCCCGATATCTGGTCGGCCAGCTTTTGAATCGGCGCCTTGGACCCCTGGGCTTCTTCCACCAGTTTCACGATCTGGGCAAGCACGGTATCCTTGCCGATTTTAGTAGCTTTAAACTTGAAGGTACCAGTTTTATTGATGGTGGCACCTATTACTTCGTCTCCTACTCTCTTCTCCACGGGGATGCTTTCCCCCGTGAGCATGGATTCATCCACTGAAGAATAACCTTCAATGATGACACCGTCTACCGGTATCTTCTCGCCGGGCCTTACCACCACGATATCTCCCACTTCTACCTGTTCGACAGGTACCTCTATTTCTTCGCCGTTTCTTATCACCCGAGCTGTCTTGGCCTGCAGGCCAAGTAATTTTCTTATAGCTTCAGACGTCTTGCCTTTAGCTACTGCTTCCAGATACTTGCCCAGGGTAATGAGAGTAATGATAACCGCCGATGCTTCAAAGTAAAGGTAGTTGTGAATCATTTCCATGGGAAGAGTGAGGACATTATACAAACTGTAAAAGTACGCTGCGGTGGTACCCATGGCGATCAGCACATCCATATTGGCCGATCCGTTCTTCAGAGTATGATAAGCCCCACGGTAATACCTGTAGCCGATTACAAACTGCACCGGTGTAGCAAGTCCTATCTGAAACCACGGATTGTCAAGGATACCTCCATACCAGCCCATAACCCTGTAAATCATCGACAGTACCAGTGGCGCAGTGAGGATAGCTGAAATTACCACCAACCTGCCCAGAGACCGGATTTCCCTGTCTCTTTCCTGTTTTTCCCTATCAACATCCATTTCGGTCTTTTCGTAAGCATCGTAGCCTATGTCCCGAATAACTTTGATGAGGTTCTTCACATCGGTCAAGCTGCTTAAATATTCGACCGTGGCGGTCTCAGCGGCGAAATTCACCGAAGCTTTTAAAACTCCCGGAGCCCGAGATAGGGCCTTTTCTATGCGGGCGGCGCAGGAGGCGCAGCTCATATTTTTTAGCCCCAGCTCCACCTTGTCCGCCAAGATGTCATAGCCGAGATCCCTTATTTTTTGGACAAAATCCAGTACTGAAACCTCTTTGGGATCGTAAGTGATGCTGGCCTTTTCAGCTGCAAAGTTTATATTTACCTCATGAACTCCGGCCATCTTCGAAAGGCCTTTTTCAATGCGGGCTGCGCAAGAAGCGCAGGTCATTCCTTTTATATTCAATGTTGCTTTCTTTACAGCTTCCGGCATATCTTATCCCCTCCTAATTTCCCCCAAATATATACCCTATGGGGGTATCTCAATTCCATTATATTCTTCAGCGAGTAAAATGTCAACATTTTATTTATAGTATCTGCCGATTCTAGAAAGTGATGCTTCTTGTCACATCCACATATCCCGGATAGAAAAAATTAATAGAGAATAAGCGGCAGCGCTTAATAACATAGAATAAGTAAAACCGAAAAGCCCCGCAATTACAATAGCTAGAGTAGAGCCCAACAATGAAGCAACGCCGTTTATTCCCCACATCAACGGTATTAGTGAAGGTTTCCCTAACTGCCGGACCTTTTCAATTCCAGCAGGGAAGAAGACGCCCATGAGAAAGCCTATGGGAATCAAGATCAAAGTCACAATAGATAGCTTAAAATAAAAGGATTTCCCGAGAAAACCCGGAAACACCGCTCGGTACAAGATCGCCATCATGACTATTCCACCGGCCAAAACAAGGGGCAAATCTTTTCTTAAACTTTTAAACTTTTTGCTAGCCAAACTCCCCAAGCTATAATTTTCCGTAAGGGCAAGGCCGCCTGACCCGGCAGCTTCTGTCATCACTAGCGACAGGAAAATAGTATCGTATTTTTCCTTCGTCTGCTCGATGAAGTTTCTCCCATCCCCTGCATATGTCTTTACCTGCGGAAGATTATAAATATCGCCTGTGAAAGGAGCAAATGCTTTAACAGCCCGAATACTGCTTTTATTGATCTCTACGGCTGTTATATCCTCACTCCCGGCCAGGAGGGCAAGAAGGATATCCTTACCGCCACCTGGGCCTATGACCAAAGTTTTGGGCTTCTTTTGCAGTGTAAAGGGCAGGAAGCCAGGGGTACTTTTTAGCCACGATATTGACTCCAGATTACCGTCAAATCTGTACATTTCTGAAGCAGCACCGCCGTCTATAAAAATAATTTTGCTCTTTTCATCTCCAGTATCGACTACATCGGTTCTTGAAAAGGAATCCCACTTCGTATACTCTATTCTGGTTTTTCCATCTTTTTCTATGCTGTAAAGCTTTACCTTGTTCATGGCTAAGAGCTCGCCAAAGCGCCGCTCAAAGCTAGTCAGGTTTAATGTCGATGCAGAAATAGCCGCTGCTATCAGCAATGCCGACAAAAGGAATATTTTTATATTTTTGCATACATACGAAAACAGCATTTGGATAATAAAAAGTGTCATCAATAGGAATAGTAAGGTGACTATCATGCCATTCTTATCGAGAATTAAAAAAGTCAGCAATCCAAAGGTAATCGCACCTATTAAATCGGTAAAATAAAGCGTGTGAGCATAATGCGACATGCGAACATAAATAGTCGACATTATAGCTCCTCCGACGGCAAAAGGTAGAATGCTCAATAACATATATAACATGGGAAAGAAGTTAAATAAGTTAATGTAAAGGAGCAGTATGATAGCTCCATAAGCCAGTAATAAAACCCACTGGAGCCGAATTAAGGATATGGAGTTCGATTTTTCTTGATTATCGGCTAGCCTTTTCTGAACCCACAGACTGGCCAGCCCCAGGCCGAGGATAGCTGTTGAAATTATGATAAATGCAAAATGATACCATACGAGAAACGAAAAAATCCGCGTAAAAAGAAATTCCAGGGAAAATAGAAAGCCAGAAAGCATTACAAGTGCAGGAGGTGAAAATATGGCTATCGATCCGGTATGCGGCATGAAGGTAAATGAAAATGACGCTTTCGCCACATCTACTTACAATGGCCAAACCTACTATTTCTGCTCCAAACACTGCCAAATAGCTTTCGACAAAAATCCTGAAAAATATCTGAAAAATAAAGAGGATAAAGGTCATCATCACTGCTGTTGTTAGTTTTAGTGAAAATCGATAGGAACAGTCGGAATGCGAAAAAGCACAGGATTATTCACAGAACGGCAAAATAATTGCTATTGATAAACTTTGTTCCTAAATAAAATAAGCACCGATTCTAAGGTGCTTATTTTTTTGTCGCCAAAAAAAAGCAACAAGAGTAGTATAACTCTAAAGATGTTTTCAAATAATATCTAATGATTTAAAAAATAGGCTTCCCAGTTCATGGCAAGGGATAGTGCTTTCGCAAAACTAATCTGCTCTCTATGTGCAAACATCTGCGAAGCCTGCGCCAGAGAATGCGAAATGTTTAAAGATGCACATTGTCAGCAGTGTGCTGATATCTGCCGCCAGTGTGCTCAGGAATGCAAAAATTTAGCGAATATGTGATAACAAAGAGGCGCCTTTGTTAAGGCGCCTCTTTAATCATTCTCCATAAAATCAGTTCCTGTTCAGATCCTCCTTTATCTTCTCAAACTCCTCTTTTGTTATTTCTCCCGCGGCATAGCGCTTTTTAAGGATGTCCAGCGGCGTTTCGGTGAAATTTCGCCTTTCCGAGGCTGCATTTATTGGAATTAACTTTATCAATCTGAATATAAAATATATCACAGCCGCCCAGAACAAGACCCACAGGAACATCCCCAGATACATTATCATGCCTCCATCGTAACCCCACCCGGGGTAGAACCAGTGCATCATTTATTGCCACCTCACTTTCATTTGGAAATGGGGCAAAAAGTTTTAAGATATAAATGAAGTAACGTCTTGACTCAGGATTATTATTCCCTAATATACATGATAAATATGTTGTGGTCTTATCTAAGACAATTCCAGGGATTTACGTGATTTCCATCTTTTATCACCACAAAATCCAGGTGTGGGCCCGTAGACCATCCGGGACAATTTAGCTTCATTTATCCTCTAAAAGAATTTGCACACTCCTCACTGCAAAAATAATAAGTTTTTCCGTTTATCTGCTTGGTGATGGCGTTCCTCTTTGACACTCTCATGCCGCAGACAGGGTCCACGGCATATTCGTCACTGCCGTCTGACCTGTGATGGTCATGACCACCGGCAGAATGACCTCCATGTCCGCCATGGCCTCCACAGCACCCGCCTCCTCTCATCATTAAAAAAAGCAGAACTGCTCCGATCAATAGCAGTAATATATTAGAAACCACATCAATTCCTCCTTTGCCTTTTAAGAAACATTCTTTGTCAACTTCTTTACGTTAATAACATGGCTGTACCAAAAGCTGCCGAATATAAGAAAAAGGCTGACCCATTGTGCAATAGACAAGGGACCAATCATCATGCTCTCTCTAAAGAATTCTACAAAGAACCGGTAAACGGAATACAGCAGCACGAAATTCAAAAACAATTCCCCATCGTATTGAATTGTTTTCCGGCGCATCCAGAGAATACAAAAGATGATTAAGCCGGATAAAGCGGAATAAAACTGAACCGGATGCCTGGGTATCCCATCCACCGTCACGGCCCATGGCACTTTTGTAGCTTTTCCATAGATATCGCATCCTATACGTCCTATGGAATATCCGAGAGCAAGGCCAGGAGAAACTACGTCCGACAGCTTAAAGAAGGACACCTTTTTGTACCGGGCGTATATTATCCCAGCCAGCAATCCACCGAGCACTGCTCCGTGAAAAGAAAGCCCTCCTTCGGATACACGCCAAATCATGCTCGGATTTTTTATATAATAAGGCAAATTTAGCAGCACGAAAAGGAGCCTAGCGCCCAAAAATCCTGCAATGACTATAACCTGAGCAAATGTTAGTATTTCGTCTTCTTTTATTCCCTTTCTGCTGGCCTCTTTCATAGCTATATATAACCCCGCAAGAAGCCCTATAGCTGTAAAAAATCCTAATTTAATTTATAGATGTTAAGAGGGCCTATTCTGAAAAGTACTTTCATTTATACCCCTCTTTTCACATGCCGAAGGGCAATTTATACGGCAAAATCATTTTTTACAAAAAAGTCAATGCCGCAAGAATCACAGCGAAGGCAACTAACCACGTGCCGTATTTATGCATTTTCCTTCAGCCCTTCTACTTTATCTCTATTTGGTCTTTCGTCCTCGTGGCCCGCGTGTTTGCCATGGCCGCCGTGCATGCCCAGCATCATGAATACGTGCATCAGCGGGCACAGCAATACAAGCGCGTAACTTAGAATATTTCCGGCTGTTCCGAACCTCCTCGCCAAAAGTGCAACCGCCACGATCATAAAAACGCAGCCGAGTGCCATTAAAAAACCGTGAAGGAGCCCCCTATTGTTTTTGTTCATAAGTTCCCTCCTCTGTATACCTATACGGGGTAATGGTTATCTGCTACATTTATTTTATAACATTTACCTCTCAGTGTCAATTATGCATAGAGCATTCTCATAAAATCCTCACAAATTTCCCGCTTGTTGGATCGCCGTCAGGATATCTTCTTTCAAATCGTCCACGTTTTCTATGCCGACAGAAAGCCGCACCAGGCTGTTTTTTATACCCCGCTTCACGCGCTCCTCTTCGGGTATCGAGGCATGGGTCATAAGAGACGGTATGCTTATAAGGCTCTCGACAGCTCCAAGACTTTCTGCCAGGGTTATGAGTTTTAATTTTCGCACCATCCGTTCGGCCACTTCTCCCGATTCCAGCTCGAAGGAAATCATGCCGCCGAACCCGCCGGCCTGATTTTTGTGAATTTCATGGCCCGGGTGCTCAGGAAGGCCCGGGTAATACACTTTTTTTACTTGCGGGAGGGTACCAAGCCAGCGGGCAAGTTCGTTTGCATTCTTTTCATGACGCTCCATCCGGATTCCCAGCGTCTTTATCCCTCTCATCAAAAGCCACGAATCAAAGGGGCCTAGAACACCGCCGGTGGAATTTTGGATGAAGTGAAGCTTTTCACCCAGGTCAGGGTCTTTCACTGCCACAAGACCTGCCACTACGTCGCTGTGCCCGCCAAGATATTTTGTGGCGCTGTGGATCACAATATCGGCCCCCATCGCGAGTGGTTTTTGCCAATAAGGCGTCATGAAAGTGTTGTCTACGACGAACAAAAGCTCCCTGTCTTTGCACAATTGGGCCACGGCTTTTATGTCGGTTATCCTGAGCAGGGGATTGGTAGGCGTTTCAATAAATACAGCCCGTGTATTTTTCTTGATTGCTTTTTCTATATTTGCTACCTCCGAGGTATCCACGTATGAAACCTCAATGCCCGCCCTGGAAAAGACTTTGCTCAACACCCGGTAGGTCCCTCCATAGACGTCCTCCGAGACCACCAGGTGATCTCCTGCAGAAAAAAGCGATAGTACCGCCGATATGGCGGCCATTCCTGAAGAAAATGCAAATCCCCTTATACCTTCCTCCAAACTCGCTACTATGTTTTCCAGAGCCTCTCGAGTCGGATTCCCGGTACGCGAATATTCGTACCCCAGGTGTACCCCTGGAGCTTCCTGCCTGTAAGTTGAGGTCTGATAAATCGGATAGCTTACAGCCCCGGTCCTTACATCCATTTCGAAACCCGTATGGAGAACTTTTGTATCGGGCTTCACGGTTAAATTCCCCCCTGGTAAATCTTCTTGCTCAGGTACCTCTCGCTGCCATCGGGAAATATAGTAACGATATTGGCCGGACCTTTTATTTTTTTCGCGATCTGATATGCCGCAAAAAAGGCCGCCCCCGAGGAACTGCCCACCAGCACTCCCTCCCTGCGGGCGAGTTCCTTCACCATTTCAAAGGCATCTTCGTCCATTACAGTGACCACTTCATCGATTAAGCTCACATCCAGCGTTTTCGGTATAAATTCAACACCGATTCCCTCGGTCTTATGCGGTCCTTTCGGACCTCCACCCAAAATCGAACCTTCGGGCTCTACAGCTACGGCTTTTATCGCCGGTTTTTTCTCTTTGAGGTACCGGGCCACACCGGAAAAGGTGCCGCCGCTCCCTACCCCGGCCACAAAATAGTCTATCTTCCCCCCAAGCTGCTCGTAAATCTCAGGACCCGTTGTTTTGTAGTGAGCCATGGGGTTTGCCATATTTTCGAATTGGTTTGGTATAAAGGCTCCGTCTATTTGTCGGCTTAGTTCCAGGGCTTTCTCAATAGCGCCTTCCATGCCCGCCTCAGTAGGTGTGTGAACAATTTCCGCACCTAGGGCTTTCATAAGCTCCTGCTTTTCTACGGAGAATTTTTCCGGCACTACAAATATAATCCTGTAACCCCTGCCCAGCGCGGCTATTGCAAGACCAATACCGGTGTTTCCCGCGGTAGGCTCTATTATGGTTCCACCCGGCTTTAAAACCCCCGCCTTTTCAGCTTCGTCCAACATAAAAATGCCTATCCGATCCTTCACACTTCCCCCCGGGTTAAAGTACTCCAGCTTGGCGTATATGTTGATCCCTTCTGGAATTGGAAAACGGGTTATCCTTAAGAGAGGAGTATTGCCTATGAGCTGTTTTATATCGTCGACTACCGGTCCTACCATTTCCATTACCTCCCATATAATGGAATTTTTTATGCACCATGACCGACTGTCAGGAATGTCTTTATATTTTCTATCGGTGTATTAGGAGAAATCTCGCATCCTGGCAAGAGCAAAAACTTTCGATTCCCGGCCTTCTCAATGCATTCTTGCGCCTTCCTTTCAACTTCCTCCATGCTTCCGTATTCCATTACCTCTGACGGGTCCACATTGCCGGCAAGGCAAATCTCCTCGCCCAAGACCTCACCGGCCTTTTGCAAGTCCACCTTGTGGTCGACCGACATTATGTCCGGGCCGATTTCCCTGATAAGGTCCAAGCGGTCGCCGATATCCCCGCAGATGTGAAGCAGCACGGGAACCCCTTTTTCTCTTATAATCGACACTACCTTTTTGAGGGTAGGTAAAACGTATTTTTCAAAGTGCTTGCGGGATATAAGGTCTCCCGAAGCAGTGGGATCCGAAATATAGATCATTTCCACTCCGTTTTCGATAAATGGAAGCCCGTATGCCATAAATATTTCAGTTGATTTTTCAATGAGTTCAAATACGTATTTTTCATCTTTGTGCAAAAGCCTCATGAAATTTTCTGGCCCCACCATCTGAGCCGCCTGGGTAAAGGGCGCCCTTACATTCACTGCTACCACTTTGTCTTTTAAAATCCGGCTTAATTTCCTCGCCACTTCCCAGATTTTTTTCACCCTCTCATCCTCGGCTATTTTCCCAAGGTCGAGGTTTTCAAGGTCACGCCGGTCTCTTACAATAGGTGTTTCAGAAAAGGGCGCCCCCTTTTCGGGAAATTCATACCTCGCTCCCAGCGCCAACATAGGAAGGCAGGTCAACCCTGCCAAGAAGAAAAATATGTCGGAATCGATACTTTGGGCTTCTTGGGCAATCAAGGGCAACATCCCATCGGGGTCTTCCAAAAACTTTTTTAAACTGTAGCCCCGCCGGTTTAAAACCCAGAACTCGGTAGCAAAAACGGAGCAAGCCCGAATGCGCTCGCCCTTTAACATTTTAAAAACTCTTTGTTTCCCGTTCATGACCTATCTCCTTCCGGAAACTTCAAGCTATCTGCAAAAAGGCGGTCAAACCCCTCCAATGTGGAAAGTTCGAGGCACTTTACCTTTCGGGCTATCTCTCGGCTTCCTCTCTCATCGTTCTCGAAATAAGGCACATTAAAGCTCCAGCTTTAGAGGTGTTTCCGACAAAAACCAGGCGCTCTTCCCATTCAGCAGCTATCATCCCGATTCGGGAAAGACTTTGAGGGCGAAGGTGAGCTCCAAAAGCTCCTGCCACGTCACTTCATCGATGGCACCGCTTGCTGCTCTCATGCCGCAGCTTATGTTGACCCCTTCTAGAGCAGGTCCTGCAGCACATGAACATGCCACCATTTCGCAGCCGTCGAAAAGAACTATCTCTCCGTTGGTACCTATATCTATAAATAAGGCAACTTCGCCTTTTTTGTAAAACCCGCTAGCAATAATACCAGCGACTATATCCCCGCCTACATAGCCGGAAATTGCAGGCACGCAGTAAACTCCGCCGAAGGGTGAAATATCAAGCCCCAGACTTTTGGCTTTTACATCGATTCCTCCGGCCAATACCGGGCTATAGGGGGCATAACCTATGGATTCGGGATTTACACTTAGGAAAAGATGAGTCATAGTAGTATTTGCAGCCACTGCTATTTCGTAGATGTGTTTTTTATCAATACTTGCCTTTTGAGAAGCTTTTTCGAGGAGGTCGTTTACGCAATTAAGGTTTTCTCCAGCCCTTGCCTTTATTTTCATGCCATGAGGCCTTACGGTTACAAGTGCGTCAAGCATTTTTCCCCTCCCAGCACTGGTGAAAATATTGGTAAAGTAAAACCAGATTTTCAATGGCACCGGGTGTAAAACCGCCGTCACTAGAAAAGATGTAGCCGGTTTTTTCAAAAAGTTCTGCCACACTTTTCAAGTTTGCCAGCAAAGATTTTATGTCATCATTTTTAAAGTGCAGGCTAAAATTGCCCATAAAGGCCGCTTTGCCGTCGATTATTTCCCTTATTTCTTCCAGTCCTACAATATCCATTCCATCAAAACCGTGAATCACGTCAAACCCCAGCTCAGTCAAATCCTTCAGTATCGGTTTTATATTGCCGTCTGAGTGGAAAAAAATTGGTTTGCCTATCTGTTTTACCATTCGGACAAGCTCCTCAAGTTCAGGCAATATGAATTTCCTGAAATCACCGGGCGAAATAAATGGCCCATTTTTCCCCGCCAAATCATCTAAAATGAAGACGCCGTCCACACCAAGGGTTTTCAATCGTTCCAAAACCATTTCTCGCCTCTTTCTCATATTTTTCAGGAGCCGGCAGTATTTTTCCGGGACTTTTTTAATCAGCCGGACCGCCACTTCAAGAGATATTTCTTCGATGCTCTGCCAGAAAAGCCCCGGCAGGCCAGCAATTACAAAATAATCCGTATGCTCTATATAATATTTCAGCTCGTCAAGACCGGCGTAGAATCTCTCATTTCCCGGGAAATCGGGGTAAAGGTGCACCACTACCAAATCGGCTCTTAAAGCGCCGAGCAATTCCATCCTTTTCTCGAAAGATAGGTCCATCAGAGCTATTTCACCGCAGGGAGGCATGTCAAGGAGCCGGCCTTCTAAAGCGGCCTTTACCCTGTCTTTTTTAGCAATCACCGTAATCTCCTTTCACCACCCTTGCCATTGCCCGTATGTTTTCCAAGGGCGTTAGAGGACTTATGCCGCAAGCAGGGGCTAAAATGCCAGCTCCCTGTTTGATTGACATTTTTGCAGCTTTAGCTACCTTCTGAGGATCCGCTTTTCCCAGAAGGTACGTGCTTACGTTTCCCATGATCACCTTTTCGGGAAGGTTTTCCTTCACCTTTCGAAGTGCGGTAACTGCGTCGATGCTCAAAACTGGCGCTTTTAATTTTTTAAGCTCAGGAAGCACCGGCGATAAGCGACCACAGATGTGAACCATAGCGTATCCTGAGGAAGCATGGATAGCCTCGGTAATTTTGTTGAGGTAAGGCACCACAGCTTCTGAAAAAGTCTCGGGGCCCAGGATTTCACCGGTACCGCTGGGGTCAGCGATGTTTATTATATCCGCCCCAGCTTTGAGCATTGCTCTGGCAAAGACTATCAAGTTTTCGGTGACAAAATCGAGAAAATCAAGAGCGACTTTTGGTTTTCTCCTGAGGGCTCTGAAAAACACCATTGGTTCAATCAAGGATGTGGCAAGGCTTATGGGCCCGGTTATGTTTCCTATCACTGGGGTTTCCGGGCATCTCTCCTTCAGTATGCTTATTGCCTCCAGAACCACCGAAACTCTGTAATGGTTTTCAGTCAGTGAAGGTAACTTTTCCCATTCTTCAATTTGTTGAATCGGATAACTTGCTACCCGCGGTTCTGTTGTTTCGGTGCCGATATCAATTTGCGCACCCATCGCTTCCGCTTCGACAGTCATACAAAAGGGTACTCCCACATTTTCAATCTCCGCGAGATCCCTCACCCCCAGGGAAAGCATCGCCATATCCTTGGGGTAAAGATGGGCTTTCGGCCATGCGTACCCTGTCGCCATCATTACCTCGAGGACTGCCATATTCATCATACCTCCGGGGCATATGACTGGCACCCGGTCTACCGGTTTGCCTTCCAGCACGTTTATGAGCCTGGTCTTTTCGCTGAGAGCCATAGTTATCCCCCTTACGACGCCCTTGTCTGAGGTATGCCAAGCACTTCTTTTGCAACCCTTACAGCCCCTGCAGCATTTTCACCGTATCCGTCCGCACCGATGGACCGCGCAAAGCTAGAAGAAACGGGTCCACCTCCAACCAGTACTTTTACATTACCTCTGATCTTTTCCTCTTCCAATAAGTCAATAACTTTTTTCATTTCTCCCATGGTTGTCGTCATTAGAGTAGAAAGGCACAGAAGGTCTGCTCTGGTTTCCTTTACCTTCTCAACAAAGGTCTTCGCCGGTACATTCCTGCCCAGGTCGTATACGCGAAAACCCGAGGCTTCCAGCATCACCTTTACCAAATTCTTACCAATATCATGGGTATCTCCTTCCACAACGCCGATCACGACTGAACCATAATATAGATTCTCTTCCCTTTTTATATGTGGGGTTACCACGTTTAATCCTGCATACATAGCGTCAGAGCAAAGCAGCAGTTCGGGCACGAAATACTCATTTTCTTCAAACAGCTTCCCGGCTTGGTTCATCCCAGCTATTAGGCCTTCGTTGATTATTACCATTGGATCTATGCCGGCTTCCAGTGCTTGTTTTACGTACTTTGCTGCAGCTTCTTCATCCATGTTTAAAACGCTATCCGCAATGGTTTTTAATAACTTTGCGGTTTCCAAATTTGACCCTCCAATTCCTAGTATTTTGATATGAATAATAGGGTTTACTATAATAATATAAAACCGCAAATCATTTGTCAAGTTTAGATATATTGACCTATAAAAAAAGCAGTTTTATAATCGATAAAAAAACAAGAAACTATAAGGGAGTTTTTTGATGGACAGGTTGCTGACAGAATTGATAAAACACAGATTTGAAAGGATAGCCCCCTTGTATGATTTAGTAGTAGAAGGCCTTTTCGGGCATACATTGAGAAAGTGGAGGAAAAGGCTCTGGGATGGAACCTCAGGCAAGATTTTGGAAGTGGGTGTTGGAACCGGAAGCAATATGGAATTTTACCTTAAAATGATCATAGCATCTCCGAACAAAGAGTAGCCATCCCGGAAGAGCAAAAATAAAGAAAAGTAAAAGCGGGAGGAGAAACCTCCCGCTTTTTAAAACCTATTTCGCCTCAGCGCAATCGCCACAGCTGCCGCCGTTTTTGTTATATTTTTCGCGAACCATCACTATCGCATCCTTGGGACATTTTTCAGCGCAGATGCTGCAGCCTATGCAAAGCTCCTGATTTACCTCGTGCTTTTTCTTTACCTCGCCCGATATGGCGTTTACCGGACAGTTCTTTGCGCAGATGGTACATCCTATGCAGTTATCGTTTATAACCGCTTTTTTCCTTGCTGGGAAAAGAGAAGTAATGGTCTTGGTCGGACATTTTTCGACGCACAACATGCAATTACGGCATTTATCATAATCTATTACTGCCACGTTATTGACCACGTGAATGGCATCGAAGGGACATACCTTTTCGCATTGCTTGCAGGCAATGCACCCCACTTTACAGACATCCCTGGTATCCTTGCCCTTCAGGGTGGCTCTGCAGCGCACGTGAACTTCATTTCTCTCCGGCGAAAGGGATATCACCATCTTCGGGCATTCTTTTACGCAAAGTCCGCAGCCCGTGCACTTTTCTTCATCTATTACGGGAAGGCCGTTTTCGCTCATCGTAATGGCCCCTACGGGACAAACCTTCGCGCAATCTCCGAATCCTATGCAGGCAAAAGGACACGCCTTAGGCCCACCGTTTACCATGGCCGCGGCCCTGCAAGTTTTTACTCCGTGATAATCCGCCTTGAATTTAGCTTCATTGATTCCACCCTGGCATAATACCCTTGCAACCTTCTTTTCCTTTGTATCTTCTACGGCAGAAACTCCCATAATCTCGGCTATCTTTTGCGCAACGGCGGGCCCGCCCACGAGACACGCGTTGACTGGTGCCTTTCCTTCAACTATAGCTCCTGCAAGGCCCGAACATCCGGGATACCCACAGGCACCGCAGTTTGCTCCCGGCAGCACTTCATTTATTTCATCAACTCTCGGATCCGTTTCGACGGCAAACTTTTTCGACGCATAGGCAAGCCCCGCTCCCAAAAGGAGGCTCAGCCCTCCCATGCTAAGAACCGAAACGAGGATCACATTGGCCATGACTTTCACCTCCTCATCGCGACTATTACATCGGAATTAATCCTGAAAACCCTAAAAATGCCATGGACAATAGTCCCGCCGTTATTAAAACGATAGCGGCTCCCTGCAGAGCTTCAGGAATATCGGCGAACTCCATTTCCTCCCTAATCCCTGCCATTAACGCCATTGCTAGCGTAAAGCCGATACCGGCCCCGAGCCCAAAAGCAACGCTCTGTATTAGGTTGTAACGCTTTATAGCGATCAACAGCGCAAGACCTAACACCGCGCAGTTGGTGGTTATAAGGGGCAGGTAAATGCCCAGTGCCTTGTATAGAGCGGGACTTGTCTTCAATATGACCATTTCCACCAGCTGTACCAATGAGGCTATTACCAGTATGAAAGATACGATCTGCAAAAAGCGGGACAGTCCAAAGGGTTCCAGAATATAAAATTGTATGAAATAGGTTGCAACCGATGTCATTGTCAGCACGAAGGTCGTGGCAATACCCATGCTGACGGCGGTTTCCAGCTTCCTGGAAACACCAAGAAAAGGGCACTCTCCAAGGAATCTCGATAGCACAAAATTGTTAACAAGCACAGACCCGGCTATTATAAAAAACAGTTCCTTCACACGATTCACCCCCTATCAGTGGCATTGGGTATCCCTGACGTTTTTGCGCGTGATCACATTCATGATGCCGAGGAGAATACCCATTGTTAAAAAGGCACCGGGTGGCAGAAGCATTATGACCCAGTGGGTTGCATTTTCGCTCAGCACATGATAGCCGAACAGGGTGCCAGAACCCATAAGCTCCCTTACGGCTCCTATCAGGGTAATAGCCCAGGTGAAACCGATACCCATACCCAGAGCATCGGCTATTGCCCTCAGCGGTGTCACCTTTGACGCAAACGCCTCAGCCCTTGCCATTATTATACAGTTTACCACGATTAACGGGATGTAAAGGCCAAGGATTTTATACATTGCCGGGAAATATCCCGCCATAAAAAGGTCCACCACAGTAACGAAAGTGGCTATGACAATTATATAGCACGGTATCCTGACCTTTGCCGGGATAAAGTTCCTGAGCAGCGAGATCAAGAGACTTGAAAACATGAGGACAAAGGTCGTAGCAAGACCCATGGCTATGCCATTCATGGCAGCGGTGGTAACCGCCAGCGTGGGGCACATACCTATTATCATCCTGAATGTGGGGTTCTCGTTCCACAAACCATTAAAGAAATCCTTAACCAGCTGGTACATCAATAGTCGCCTCCCACCGGGTATATTTTAGTGACCTTTTCCAGTGCGGATTTTATTCCGCTGGCAACTCCCGCCGGTGATATGGTTGCACCCGTAATAACCTGAACGTCCTTTTTCGGTATGAACGGGTCATTTACGGACTTGCCCTTGAACTGTTCCGTAAAGGCCGGCTCCTTTATCCTGGCGCCGAGGCCTGGCGTTTCTGACATTGAAAGGATTTGGAGTCCGGTAAGTTTTCCTTCTTTGGGATCATATCCCACCATCATCTCGATGGGTCCTCCGAACCCTTGCCCCGTAGCTTTAAAAGCTATCCCTTTTTTGTTCCCCTGATCGTCAAGGCCAATGTAAAAGGTAATGCCCTCTTTTTCCACCTGCTCGTACTTCGTTATTCCTGGAAGCACGTTTTTTATGGAAGCTTCCAGGTCTTTCTTTGCCTGTTCCTGAATCTTGGGATTTGCTATCTCATAGGAAAAACCAAGGACCGCACCCGATAATACCGAAAATATCAAAAGAACAACTATCATTCTTGCGTACTGGTTCACCTGGTCTTCACCTCTCCGTAAATCCTGGGAATCGTGAGCCTATTAATTATGGGAGTAAAGGCGTTCATCAAAAGTATCGAGAAGGAAACTCCCTCCGGATATCCTCCGTAAAGTCTAATTAGCACAACAAAAATTCCGGCTCCTATACCGAAGATTATTCTTCCAAGTTTTGTCACTGGTGTTGTCACCATATCGGTAGCCATGAAGAAGGCTCCCAACATCAAGCCTCCGGCCAAAAGGTGAAATATCGGGTCTTTCCCAAGGATAAATGATAAAACCGCCACGGTGCCAAGATAACTTGCCGGAATTCTCCAATCCACATAACCCCTGTAGATGAGGTAAAGCCCTCCAAGTATGATCGCAAGAGCAGAGGTCTCGCCTATGGACCCTCCCACATTTCCGATAAAAAGCCGAACATAATCGGTGGATATTCCCTGCATCTTCATAAGTGCAAGAGGTGTAGCTCCCGTCGTACCATCTACGGGATTTATCCAGGTGGTCATCTGCACGGGAAATGTTACGGTAAGAAAGACACGCCCTACCAGTGCCGGATTAAATGGATTCATCCCCAATCCGCCGTAAATCATCTTCCCAAGGCCTATGGCAACGACTGATCCTACCACTGCCATCCAAAGCGGCAATCCCGGCGGCAGGTTAAGTGCCAAAAGTATTCCGGTTACGATAGCACTTCCATCCCAAATGGTTACCGGCTTTCCCCTTAGTACCTGAAAGATAGCCTCAGTGGCCACAGCCGCCAAAGTTGTAGTTAACACCAGGATGAGGGCTCGAATCCCAAAAAAGTAAACTCCGGCTATAGTCGGCAGGAGTAACGCTCCGGCTACGCTGAACATTATTCTCTGCACGCTTTCTCCAGAATGAATGTGCGGAGAAGACGTGGTCAAAAACTTATATTCTCCCATCGGAAAAGACCTCCTGACTTAAGCTTTTTTACCAGTTCGGTGCTTTTTGTTTTAAGTTTTCGCAATAAAACTATATTACCTTTTACTTCTTTTTAGAAGCCAATATGCGGTTCTTGGCAAGCCTGATGAGCTGGGTAAGCGGAATATTCGCCGGGCAAACATAGGCACAACAACCGCATTCGATGCAATCCAGTGCGTGGTACCGCTCGGCTTCGTCCCACATGCCTCTTTCTGCGAATTTGGCAAGATAAGTAGGCAAAAGATGTATTGGACATGCATCCACGCACCTTGCGCACTTTATGCAAGGCATCGGCTCTACAGCCTTCACCTCGGATTTTTGAAGCACCAGCACCCCTGACGTTCCCTTCATCACGGGCACTTCCAGCGAAGATTGGGAAATCCCCATCATCGGCCCGCCCATGATGACCTTGCCGGGCTCGCCCGCAAATCCGCCGCATTGCTCTATTAATTCTCCCACAGGAGTCCCTATCCTCGCCAGCAGATTCTTGGGTTCTTTTACTCCGGCCCCCGTAACCGTCGTTATCCTCTCGATAAGCGGCATACCGGTCTTTAAAACGTTGGCTATGGCGGCACAGGTACCGGCATTATCCACTATTACGCCGACATCCATGGGAAGCCCTCCAGACGGAACCTCCCTACCGGTTATGGCGTTTATCAGCTGCTTTTCTCCCCCCTGAGGATACTTTGTAGCAAGCGGAACCACCTCGATATCGCTAAAGCCTTTTACAGCCTCTTTCATAGCTTCGATGGCATCGGGTTTGTTGTCCTCTATTCCGATGAAAGCTTTGCTTACCCCGGTCGCCTTCATTATGGCCCGAAGTCCTAGCACCACGTCCTCGGGCCTTTCCACCATGAGCCGGTGATCTGCGGTAAGATAGGGCTCGCATTCGGCGCCGTTTACGATTATCGTGTCGATTTTCTTATCCGCAGGCGGCGAAAGTTTTACCTGGGTTGGGAAACCCGCTCCGCCCATTCCGACAATCCCTGCTTCCCGAATGAGATTTTTTATCTCATCGGGCGTGAGTTCTTCTAAAGGTTTCGGCGGCTTTACACCTTCGTATACTTCATCCATGCCGTCGGACTCTATTACGACAGACAAAACATGCGCACCGCTAGCGTGGGGCCTCGGTTCGACAGCCACCACTTTCCCGGAGACGCTAGCGTGGACTGGAGCCGACACAAAGGCTTTTGCCTCGCCGATTTTCTGGCCGACTTTAACATGGTCACCCACTTTAACTACGGGTTCGCAAGGCGCCCCCACATGCTGGCTCATGGGAATGACGACTTTTTGCGGTAGTTTTGCCTTTTCCACCGGTTTGTGCTTTGTCAATTCCTTGTTGTAAGGAGGATGAATGCCTCCTTTAAAAGTTTTTAACATGCTTCACCTCTCCCTCCGGTATGAGAAAAACCTAATAATAATTCTACATTTTTTCCTCAAACCCTTTTAAAGCAAAAAAAATAATTTTTTCACAAAGTGTACAAAGTATACAAAATAGGCTAAACTGCTCATCAAAATTATACAACAAAATTACGCTTTTTTCTATAATAATTATATAATTATCGCCTGTTAAGTTTATACTGACAATTTAATTATTCAAAGATAAAAGCCCGGTGAAACTCACCGGGCTATTTTTACTCGGCTTCCGGATATCTCGGCCTTGGCGTATAATGAGTGTGCAAGAGTTCGTGGGATTTTTCGCTCAGCGGCTTACCCAAAAATTCCTTATAAAGCTGCTGAACCGCTGGATTTTCGTGAGACTTCCTCAACGGCATCTTCCGATCTACTTCATAGATGGCGTTGCCGCGAATGGCACGGTAGTCCACATCAAATCGCTCGTCGGCACTCAATATCGGCTGGCCACCTCCGCCTACGCATCCTCCGGGACAGGCCATAATTTCGATGAAGTGGTATTCAGCTTCTTTATTTTTTACCCTGTCCAAAAGTTTTCTTGCATTCGCGAGGCCGTGAGCAACCGCCACTTTTATTTTCATGCCGTTTATTTCAACGACGGCCTCCTTTATCCCCTCCACTCCCCGAACGCCGGTAAATTCGATATTTTCTAGTTCCTTTCCTGTCACGACTTCGTAGACCGTCCTCAGAGCTGCTTCCATCACCCCGCCGGTGGCGCCGAATATTGCTCCCGCTCCCGTGGAAATGCCGAGGGGCTCGTCGAATTCCTCGTCCGGCATCGCCGCAAGGTTTATGCCGGCCTCTTTGAGCATCCTGGCTATCTCGCGGGTGGTGAGCACCGCATCCACATCCTGGTATCCGCTGGACCTCATCTCGGGCCGCTGGCACTCGTACTTTTTGGCAGTGCAGGGCATGATGGACACCACGAAAATCTTGGATGGGTCTATTCCCATCTTCTGAGCGTAGTAAGTTTTTGCAACGGCACCAAACATCTGCTGCGGCGACTTACAGGTGGACAGGTTTTCCAAAAACTCGGGGTAGTAATGCTCGCAGAATTTTATCCACCCTGGGCTGCAGGACGTAATAAGGGGGAGTTTCCCTCCATGCTCTAACCTCTCCAAAAACTCGTGCCCTTCCTCCATTATTGTAAGGTCGGCACCAAAATCAGTATCGAAAACTCTGTCGAAACCGAGTCTCCTGAGGGCTGCCGGGATTTTTTTGGTGACTATGGCTCCCCTTCCTAGCCCGAATTCCTCACCCAAGGATACCCTTACAGCCGGTGCTATCTGCACTATGACGTGCTTTTCGGGGTCCTGCAAGGCCTGCCAGACTTTGTCGGTATCGTCCTTTTCCTTCAAAGCTCCCACCGGACACGCCAGTATGCACTGGCCGCAGTTTACGCAAGCCACTTCCGCCAGACTCATGTCGTAAACCGGAGCCACCATAGTCTCAAATCCACGGTGGTTGGGCGAGATTACCCCGACGCCCTGCACGTTGTGGCAAGTGCTAACGCAGCGGCGGCACAGGATGCATTTTGAAGTATCCCTTACAATAGACGGTGAGAAATCATCGTATTTCGCTTTGTGTTTTTCGCCGGTAAACCGAATCGACTTTATTCCCAGTTCCTCCGCCAGTTTTTGGAGTTCGCAGTTCAGGTTGCGCACGCAGGTCGGGCACTCGAGATTGTGGTCGGACAAAAGCAGTTCCAGCGTAACCTTCCTTGCTTCCCTTACCGCCGGGGTGTTGGTATACACCTCCATGCCTTCCGATACGGGGTAAACGCAGGCCGCCTGGAGGGCTCTCGCGCCTTTGACTTCCACCACGCACATTCGGCACGCGCCGATTTCGTTTATACCTTTGAGAAAACAGAGCGTGGGAATTTTTTTGCCTATTTTTCGGGCAGCCTCAAGGACGGTTGTACCTTTCGGAACCTGAACCTTTTCGCCATCTATCGTCAAATTGACCATTTCCATATTAATCCTCCCCCTTGCCCTTATTTTTTCACAATAGCTCCGAACGGACATCTTTCTATACAGCTGTTGCACTTTATGCATTTTTCTTTATCTATCACGTGCGGTTGCCTGCGCTCACCGGAAATCGCCCCAACCGGACAGACTTTGGCGCAAAGCCCGCATCCTTTACATTTTTCCGCTATTATTTCGTAGGTTATAAGTGCGCGGCAGGCACCTGCTGGACATTTCTTTTCCTTTATGTGGGCTTCATACTCGTGCCTGAAATACCTGAGCGTCGAAAGCACTGGGTTCGGTGCCGTCTGACCCAAACCGCATAGTGCCGAAGCCTTTATATTCTTGGCCAATGTCTCCAAAAGCTCGATATCTCCTTCTCGACCTTCGCCATTGGTTATCCTCTCTAGAATTTCGAGCATCCTCTTCGTGCCGATCCTGCAGGGCGGACACTTGCCGCAGGACTCGTCCTGGGTGAACGTTAGGAAGAACTTGGCTATATCCACCATACAGGTATCTTCGTCCATCACTATCATACCGCCTGAACCCATCATCGACCCGGCCTGCGTCAAAGTATCGTATTCTATCGGCATATCAAGGAGTTCTGCCGGTATACAACCTCCCGAAGGTCCACCGGTCTGAACTGCCTTGAATTTCTTGCCGTTCGGGATGCCACCGCCGATATCGTATATTACTTCTCTAAGAGTCATCCCCATTGGGATTTCCACCAGTCCCGTGTTGTTTATCTTTCCGCCTATTGCAAACACCTTTGTACCCTTGCTTCTTTCGGTTCCAATGCTGGCAAACCATTCGGCACCGTTTAGTATTATCGGCGGGATGTTGGCGAAAGTTTCCACGTTGTTTATCAAGGTCGGTTTGCCCCACAGCCCTTCTATCGCCGGGAACGGGGGCCTTGGCCTAGGCTCGCCCCTCCTACCTTCAATCGACGCCAGTAGTGCAGTCTCTTCACCGCACACAAATGCTCCAGACCCAAGCCGCAGGAAAATATCAAAGTCGAATCCCGTTCCGAGGATGTTTTTGCCCAAAAGTCCCCTCTCTCTCGCCTGTTCAATGGCAATTTCAAGCCTCTTTACTGCCAGTGGGTATTCAGCGCGGACGTATATATAACCTTCTCTTGCCCCTATGGCGTACCCAGCAATAGCCATTGCTTCCAGGACCGTATGGGGGTCTCCCTCGAGGATGCTCCTGTCCATGAAAGCACCGGGGTCTCCTTCGTCTCCGTTGCATACCACGTATTTTACGTCTCCTGGCGCGTCTTTCGCAAACTGCCATTTTTTACCCGTCGGGAAGCCTCCGCCTCCTCTGCCCCTGAGACCCGATTTTGTAACCTCGTCGATAACCTGCTGAGGCGTCATCTCTGTTAAAACCTTGGCAAGAGCCATGTAGCCGTCGTTTGCTATATATTCTTCTATGACTTCGGGGTTTATAAGGCCGCAGTTTCTAAGAGCGATTCTTTTTTGCCTCTTGTAAAAGTTTATGTCGGTTAGGGCCCTCATCCTCTCCTCTGCCGTGCGCTCTTTATAGAGGAGCCTCTCCACTATCCTGCCCTTTACCAGATGTTCCTCGACTATTTCCGGTACATCCTCTGCCTTTACCTTACAATAGTAAGTGCCTTCCGGATAAATTATGATATTAGGCCCGAGTTCGCAAAGGCCCAGACAACCAGTTAACAACACCTTTACCTCTTTTGAAAGACCCCTTTTTTCTATCTCCTTTTCAAAGGCTTCCATAACGGACTCGCTTCCGGAAGCCGTGCATCCGGTTCCCCTGCAAACGAGCACATGCGCCCTATAAAACTCCATTTTAATCCCCTCCGAGTGTAAAATATTTTTTTATATATTCGGAATTACCCATTCGTCGATGACCTGGTTGTTTACCACGTGCCTTGCCACTATTTGCCTTGCCTTTTCGGGATTTACGTTGACGTAAGTGACTTTGGGCTGGTTGGGCTTTATGACATCCACCAAAGGTTCAAACCTGCACATGCCTATACATCCGGTCTCGGTGACCACGACATCCGTAAGATTTCTCTTTTTTATCTCATCCAAAATCGCCATTAGGACTTCTCTTGCTCCCGCCGATATGCCGCAGGTACCCATCCCTACCACTATCCGAGTTTTATTCTCGTTGTCCTTCCTCAGATTTATCAGCTCGCGGGCCTGGTCTCTAATTTTTTCAAGTTCTTCTATGGATTTTATAACTCCCATCCCTTACGCACCTCCGCTCAACTTGTTCAAGCTTTCCTTTAAAAATCTTAGAATCCAGTCAATTACTAAAGGATTGTTTATCGGCACTTCCTGAAGTCTTTCTTTCAACTCTTTTGTGCTGAAGCAAAACACCCTATCTTCTTTTACGTGGGTGTATATAAAATCCACTTCAGGGTGAAGTGCCACCAGGGCCGATATCGTCTTCGCCATGTCCCCTAAAGGCTGCAGGTCGATGTGGCTCTTTTTAAACCACGCCCTTACAGTGGTTCCCTTGCTGGGAGTTGATTGTATGGCAATGCCACCTCCGGTGGCTTTCGCGGCTTGTGCCAGCAATGGAAGACCGAGTCCCACCTTTCTTTCGGTTCTCGTCGTGAAAAAGGGGTCGATTGCTTTTTTTGCCGTTTCATCGTCCATTCCGCTGCCGTTGTCTTTTACCTCAATTGACAAAATATCTTCTTTCGAATCCTCCACTATTTTTATTTCAACCTCCGTGGCACCCGCCCTCAGGGAATTTTCTGCGATGTCAAGCACATGTAAGGACAATTCTTTCATCTTGCTCACTCGTAGTTTTTCAGAATTTCTGGCACCTTGTCCGGCGTCATCCGGCCGTAAACATCGTCGTTTATAATGACTACCGGCGCAAGCCCACAGGCACCGACGCACCTGCATGCATCCAATGAAAATTTCAGGTCATCGGTGGTATCCCCTACCTTTATGCCCAGTTCCTGTTCCAGCCTTGCCAAAACTTTGTCCGCACCTTTTACGTAACAGGCAGTGCCCAAACAGCTTCTTATCTGATATTTTCCTCGGGGTTTTAAGTTGAAAAACGAATAAAATGTAACTGTGCTGTAAACTTCGCTGAGCGTTACGTTTAACGCCTCAGCCACCAGCTTTTGCACTTCTATAGGAAGATACCCTACAATTTTTTGAGCTTCCTGCAGGACCTGCAAAAGCGCACCCTTTTGCCCTTTGTATTTTTCCAGCATCTTTTCGACTTCTCTTAGTTTTTCTGCCAAATCCGTATCCTTTTTGGTCGCAAGTTCCATGGCCATCAACCCTCCCGCATTAAATTAATGTTATTGTTTATACTTTCACATATCCTCGTTGTTAAAATTTGTCCTTAAGGACAACCCTCCTTCCACCCCAGCCTTTGAAGGCTCTCTTTACTTCTTCAAAGGTTGGTTTTTCTAAGAGAAAGTAAGTTTTTCTAAATACCATATCTTTAAGGCAGTGGGCGTCTGAAGAAAATACAACCGGGTATTTTGCAAATATATCCGGAAATCTATACCTTGCTTCATCAACCGATACGTTTTTAGAAAATTCCACGGCGTGTACTTTCATGTCCTCCGGTATGAAACCCAGCTGCCCGATTATGCCAAAACTCATCCTCTCCACGTGGGCAGGTATAAAAATCCCGCCGAAATCAAAGACTTTTTCCGCCACCTCATCCACAGAAAGGTCAGCGGATGCAATGAGCAACCTCTCTTCCTCACCGGTCACGTTCCCCATTTTATCCACCAGATACTGACGTCCCAGCCGCCTGGGGTCGTTTTTCTTAGGCGGAAGGTGTTCGTATATGAAATCCTGGAATTCCATTGCCACTTTCAAGCTTTCAAAATAGCAAAGGACGTGTACTTCTTCCCTGGTCTGCACCTCAATTCCCGGGAGTATCAATCCGTCAAAGCCGCAGGATGCTTCCACCATAGCAGGTAAGTTTTTTGCAGAATTATGGTCGGCTACCCCTAAAATTTTAATACCCATAAGCCTTGCCATATTTAAAATATTGGGAGGAACCATCTCATCTTCGGCGCATGGAGAAAGGCACGTGTGCACGTGAAGGTCTGCGGGAAATTCTTTCAGCATTTTCCCATGCTCCTGGACAATACATTATACAGTATTCCGCAAATTTCGAAAACAGGCCTTTTCGTGGAAAATATAGGTATATTTTCCTCTTCAGCTTTTTTTACTGTATTTTCTTCTATCTCCACGCCCTCCGCAACTATTATCCCAGCGAGACCGAGGAGGGCGGCCACAGCCACTATGTTGGGGTGGCTCTGCACCGTAATCCAAACCTGATTTTCAGCCGCGTGCCCCATAACCCAGCTGAGGAGGTCCGATGCATACGCGCCCGCAACGACTCTTTCGAGATTCGTTCCCTTTGTCACAAGGTTTAGTGAAAGCTCCCTCCTTATCTCCTCTAGAGTCAACACCCTCACCTCCTTTTCGACTTACCCTTCCATCGTAGGGGGCAATTTCTGGGATAGTTCCATCACTTCCTCCACGAGCTGCCTCACCTTTTCTCTGAGTTTGAAAACGCAGTCGGTTTCGCTGGCCCTACCCTGCACTATGTCTTCCGCCAGCGCCCTGCAGTTGGGCGAACCGCAGCTTCCGCAATCAAGTCCGGGCAATTCTTCCAAGATCCTTTCCAAAAGTTCCATCTTCTTAATGGCCTTGGCCATATCTTCGTCCAGCTTCATCGCAGGAACGGGTTTTATCTCTTCTTCCAAAAAGTGGTAACCTCTTTTAAAGTCCTCTATTACTGCCGCTTCATTTATCCCCGTTTTACTTGCGAGCTTTTCTGCCAACTTTTTCAATCTCACGCCGGCAATAAACCTGTTTTCGGGTGCGAGCACCCCGCCCACGCATCCGCCGCTGCATGCCTGCAGTTCCAGATAATCTATATCGGTGAGCCTTCCCAGTTCCACTTCTTCCAGAACTTCAATGCAATCGTGTATACCATCGACAGACAGGCGGTTGCCGAAATCCAACGCCTCGTTTTCTCCTCCCGCACGTCCCCATCCAACCCCCATTTTGCCGGAAGTTCCAAAAATAGAATGGTGTCTCCCTTTGCCGATGTTTTTCAGCACATTTGCATAAACCTTGCTCATTGAAAGTACCCCGTCAACATAAGACTTAGAAGTGCCGATGGGCTGCTTTACCGCGGTCACTTTTGCTGGGCATGGACTTATGAAGAAGGCTCCTATTTCCCGCTCCTGCAGTCCGTACAGTCTTTTTACGGTTTCCTTGGCTCTTTTGGCGGCTATTTCCACCGGAGCCTTTACCGGCACTATATTCCTTATGAGTCCTGGAAATCGAACTCTGATCAGACGCAAAACCGCCGGACATGATGAAGAAATAAAGGGCCTTATGTCCCTGTTTTTCTTTATATATTCCCTTATAGCGGCGGTAACCTCCTCCGCCGCCAAAGGAACTTCATAGACTTCATCAAAACCAGAAGCCCTTAAAGCGGCGTTGATGGCCTCTTTGGACGTCCCTTCTTTGAATTGGGCGTAAAAACTTGGAGCTGGCAAGGCAACCGTGAACTTGTACGACTTTAACTTTTCAATGTCATCCGTTACAGCAAACTTCGCCTGGTTAGGACAGATTCTTATGCACTCGCCGCAGTCGATGCATTTTTCCTGCATTATAAAGGCCTTGCCGTTTCTCACCCTAATGGCCTCTGTTGGACATCCTTTTATGCAGTTGGTGCACCCTTTACATTTTTTTATGTCCAGCGTCACCGAGTGGTAAAAATTCAATGGTGCCACCAGCTTTCTAAAAATAAAGCCTCACTATAAAAAGATTTTCATTTTTACTTTTGTGCCTTTTCCAACAACGGAATTGATTTCGAACTCATCCGAAAATTTCTTCATGTTCGGCAGCCCCATACCCGCACCGAACCCCATCTCCCTGATGCGTTCCGGAGCTGTAGAATATCCCTCCTGCATGGCCAGCTCTATATCCTCTATGCCGGGCCCCTCATCCTCAGCGGTAATTTCTATGTGAGAAGGAGTTATATCGAAAATCAGCTTCCCATTGTACGCATGAATAACGATGTTCATTTCCGCTTCATAGGCCACTATGGAAGCCCTTCTCATCACGGAAGGGTTGACGCCCAATTGCTTCAAAACCTTTTTCGCCTGTTCCGTAGCCTTCCCAGCCGTATCAAAATCTCCGCCGTGCACCTCATATACTAGGCGCATAGTGCCCGGTATCTTTTCTTCAACGTTTTGTCTTTCCTGGACTTTCCTTGCTATAATGTCTCCTTTCAACCCTGCCTCATACAAGAGGCCACAACTTTCGTAAAGGGGAAAGTCGGTTCGAAGAAGGGGAAGGCCGCTTTCCCTCGCCAGCTCTATTACATCGCTAGTCGGGCACTTCCCCCTCACGAAAACTATGGCAGCAAACTCGGACATGCTGGCAGTCTGTATTATCTGCCGGTGCGTAAGACCCGTCAGCAAAACTGCGTTCTTTTTCATATCCGCCAGTATGTCGCTGATGAGGTCAGCACCACAAGCGTTCGTCACTTCAACTTCTAAAGCTCCATCATCCCCTGTTAGAACCTCGGCCCGCAGAATCTCCTTTATTTTCTTCAGTTTCATCGGGATTCACCCAAATGGAATGTCAGGTATTCAAGCTGCGAAGCCAAATCTACCCTCCTCAACACCACACCTTCAGGGACCGAAACGTTTACCGGCGCAAAATTTATAATTCCCCTAATTCCAGACTCCACCATGAAATCCACCACTTCCTGTGCTGAAGCCGCCGGTACCGCCACTATCCCCAATTTTATCGAAAGCTCCTCTACCTTCTCTTTCAGCTCTTCAAGCGGTCTTATTTCTATATCGCCGATTTTATTTCCTATCTTTGCAGGGTCAACGTCGAAGATGCCGACTATGTCAAAACCTCTTTCAGCAAACCCCCCATACATGGCGAGGGCTGCTCCCAGGCGCCCTGCACCTATTATTATCACGGGCCAACGCCTGTCAAGCCCGAGAATTTTCATGATGTAGTTGTAAAGCTCCCTGGGATTATAACCTACACCTCTCGTGCCAAATTCCCCGAAGTAAGCCAGGTCTTTCCTCACCTGGGCGGGAGTAACTCCGGTCGCTTTTGCTATCTGCTGGGAAGAAACGGTTGAGATTCCTTTTTCGTCAGCTTCTTTTAAAAAACGCGAATACGCCGTAAGCCTTCCTACAGTAGCTTCAGGTATTTTAAATTTTTTGAACAAACTCAACCACTCCTTGCAATTATTTTAGCACAATGCACTCATTTTTACAATATTAAAAGAGAAAAAAATCACAAGTTTGTTAATTTTTTAACAAAATGCCTTGCCTATTATTGTTTAAGAGTAAAAGAATCGTCGATTATTTTGAAGTTATACGCATTTACGCCGGATGACACGTACACTTCTTTATCCTTCGTCACAAAAATCGCCTCTATATCTGGCAAGTTTTCAACTAGTTCCATGCCGCGCTGTAAACCCAACGAAAAAACGGTAGTAGAAAGTGCATCGGCATCTATAGAACTATCTCCTATTATTGTTACGCTAACCAGGCCGTTTTCGACTGGATATCCCGTCGAAGTGTCGAGTATATGATGGTATCTTTTGCCTCCCTGCTCGAAAAACCTTTCGTACACTCCGGAGGTGACCAGGGTCTTGTCTTCGGCTTCGATAGTGGCAAAGATTTCGCCCCTTTGTTTAAAGGGATCCTGTATCCCTATCTTCCACGGCTGACCGTTCGGCTTTTTCCCGAGCACGTATACGTTGCCGCCGAGGTCTGCTACTGCACTTTTTATTCCCCTTTCCTTTAACACCCTTATAACTTCATCCGCTGCATACCCTTTTGCTATGCCCCCTAGGTCTATCGCCATTCCGGGCTTTTTTAGCATCACAGTTTTTTCGTTCTCATCGAGCAAAACATCCCTATAATTTATAAGCTTAAGGGCTTCTATTATTTCGCTTTTCTCGGGTACGCGCGCCTTATCGGTGCCGATACCCCACAGATTCACTAAAGGTCCGACGGTTATATCAAACTTTCCACCGGATAGTTCCGAAAAGTAAAGTCCCCTTTTTATCACGAAAAAAGTATCAGAGCTGACTTTTACGGGATTTTTACCCGCCGCTTCATTTACCGCCGTAACCTCGCTGTCGCTCGCCCTCGCGTTCATCTTTTTGTCTATCTGTTCGATCCTCTCAAAAGCAGCGTCAATCGCTTCCGATGCCCCATCGCCGTAGGCCGAAATTTTGATAAGTGTATCAAGCTGAAAATTTGTTTTCACCACCGGCTTGTCCTCGGGCCGGCTACAAGAAGTTACAAGGAAAATCAGCGCAAAAATGATGATGCATGTTACAATTCTCCTTCTCATCTGCACAAGGCGACAATTCTTGTCGCATCCACCCCCTTTTTCACAACTTCTTACACTATTATATCAATAAATTGATATCCTTCAAATATTCAATCAAATATTTTTTTGTACCAATATCATTGAGGCCAAATCTCTTTTTTTATACCCATATCTTTTGCTTTTCTGATGAGAACATTATACCGGATCATAGCCGCTTCCAGGCGTGCAATGGCGGCATCTATTTCTTCCGGCTCATTTTTTGCCCACTGAAAGGCTTTTTCAGCTATTTGGAGTTCCTCTTTCGCTTCCTCAATTTCCTTCAGGATGGATTTATCGTCCTTTTTAGGACGATCACCGTTACACTTTTTTGCCATAAAAAAGCCCCCTTCTATAATCCATATATATTCACCGAAGGGGGCAAAACTTCAACCAACTTCGACTAATTCTTCAAAAGACTTCTAACTTTGCCTATCAGGTAAAGCGAACCTGCGAAAACCACTACGTCATCGGGAGCCGCCATATTCAACGCCACATCGACGGCTTCTGCTATATCGTCGCTGATATATATTTCCGGAATTTTTTCAAAAGGCAGTCGCTTTATAGATTCCGCAAGCTCCGCCGCCGACAATGCTCTTGGACTGTCGGGTCTCGTCGTAATTATCGAGTCTGCTATTGGAATTATCTCACTCAACATATCCACGTAGTCCTTATCACTTAAAATGCCTATCACGAGTATAATCCTCTTTGCGGGGAAATATTTCAATAGAGCTTCTTTCAGCACCTGAATCCCTGCAATGTTGTGGGCACCGTCAATCAACACGTAAGGATTTTCTTTCAATATTTCTAATCTCCCCGGCCAGCGGGCTTCTTCAAGGCCTTTTCTCACCGCTTCTAGAGGTATTTCGATGCCGTAGCGCTGCAGGGCTTCCACCGCAACCACCGCCGTGGCTGCGTTGTCCAACTGATGGTCACCCAAAAGCCTTATCTTCAGCCGGTCGTATTCGCGCTTTGAAGTCTTGAGGTCAAAAGTCTGGCCTTCCACCCCCCAATTTATGAGGCGGTAGTGCGCCTCTTTTTCAACCTTCACCAGCGGTGAGTTCAGCTTACTGCACGTTTCTTCGATAACCTTCATGGCCTCCTCATTCTGCGGTGCAGTTACCGTAACTCTGCCGGGTTTGATTATTCCGCACTTTTCCCTTGCTATCTCTGTCAGCGTGCTGCCCAGATACTGCTGGTGGTCGTAGCTTATGGGTGTGATGGCGCTGACAAGAGGAGTTATCACGTTTGTCGCATCGAACCTTCCACCCATGCCCACTTCCAGCACCAGGAAATCTACCTTTTGTTCCTTGAAGTAAAGAAAACCGAGAGCCGTCACTGCTTCGAATTCTGTGGGTGCACCCCAGCCATTTTTTTCCATCTCTTCGACCGCGCTTTTCACCTTTTCAGTGAGCCTTGCGATGTCATCGTCGGGGATATTTCGGCCGTCAACCTTTATCCTCTCATTGAACACTTCCAGGTAGGGCGAGGTATAAAGCCCTACCCGGTACCCTGCCGCCCTCAAAATGGAATCTATCATAGAGCAGGTAGAACCTTTGCCGTTGGTGCCGGCCACGTGTACTATGTTGATTCCTTCCTGGGGATTTCCCAGTATTTCAAGCAGCTTTTTTATTTTCTCCAGGCCAAGTCTTATCCCGAACTTGGTCATCCCGTGGATGTACTCCAGAGCCTCGCGGTAGCTCAGCATAAGAATAGCCCCTTCCCATAATTTTGATACGTATTAACTCTTGGCGGTCAGGAGTTGTAATCTAGCCTCTATGCGCTTTAGCATATCGATGTAGTCCTTTTCCTTTTGCTTTTCCTTTTCCACCACGTCCTTCGGAGCTTTAGCGAGGAAATTGTGGTTTGAAAGTTTTTTCCTGACTGCCGTAATTTCTTTTTCCAAATCCGACTTTTCCTTTTGTAACCTTGCGACTTCCGCTTCCAGGTCCACCAGCCCCTCCATGGGGATGAATATTTCCGCACCCCTTATGACGCAGCTCATGGCTTTTCCGGGGGCAGGATTTCCTTCAGGGATGAAATCTGCTTCGGAAACTTTCGCCAGAGCCTTTATTATCTCAATGTTTTGCCTAAGCAGCTCGTGGGTTTTTGCATCACCAGTTCTAACCACCGCTTTTGCCTTTTTGGATGGAGGCACGTTCATCTCCGCCCTGATGTTTCTGATGCCTCTTACCGCATCCATGAGGATTTGCATATCCCCCGCGTCTTCAAACCTCCAATCGGCCCTGTATTCCGGCCAAGCTGACACCATTATGCTCCTTCCCTCATGTGGCAGGTGCTGCCATATCTCTTCCGTGATAAAGGGCATGAAAGGATGCAGCAGCCTCAAAACCCTCTCCAGCACCGTATACAGCACCTGCTTGGTTCTCATTTTCGCCGATTCGTCCTCGCCGTAAAGGTCTATTTTTGCCATTTCGATGTACCAGTCGCAAAACTCGCTCCAGAAAAAGTCGTAGACCTTCTGGGCCGCCATCCCGACCTCAAATCTTTCCAGAAATTCCGTAACTTCTCTCGTTACATCGTTGAGCCTTGACAAAATCCAGCGATCCTTCAGTGACAGCTTATCAATTTCTACCTCTCCCGGTGTGAAATCTTCCAGGTTCATCATGACGAAGCGGGAAGCATTCCATATTTTGTTGGCAAAATTCCTGCTGTGCTCCGCTTTCTCCCACGAAAACCTTATATCGTTTCCCGGAGTGTTGCCAGTGCAAAGTGCAAATCTTAGGGTATCGGCGCCGTATTTTTCTATGACCTCCAGCGGGTCTATGCCGTTGCCCAGAGATTTGCTCATCTTGCGACCCTGAGCGTCTCTCACAAGGCCGGTTATCGCCACGTATTTAAACGGTTCTCTTTTCATGAACTCCATCGCCATAAATATCATGCGGGCCACCCAGAAGAATATGATATCGTAACCGGTGACCAGCACCGTGGTCGGATAAAAATACTTAAGGTCCTCCGTTTCATCGGGCCAACCCAGGGTGGAGAAAGGCCATAGGGCTGAACTGAACCAGGTATCCAAAACATCGGGGTCCTGTTCCAGAGAAGTTCCGCCGCATTTTGTGCATTTTGCAGGGGTTTCCCGAGAAACTATGGTTTCTCCGCAATCCTGGCAATACCAGGCGGGAATCCTGTGACCCCACCAGAGCTGCCTTGAGATACACCAGTCGTGGATATTCTCAAGCCAGTTAATGTAAATTTTAGTGAACCTCTCTGGAACGAACTGCACCCTGCCCTGCTTTACCACTTCGATGGCGGGCTCCGCCAGAGGCTTCATCCTGACGAACCATTGCTTTGAAACCATTGGCTCTACAACGGTATCGCACCTGTAACACTTGCCGACGCTGTGGGTTAGGTCTTCTATCTTTGCCATGAAGCCTTTTTCTTTCAATTCTTCTACTATTGCCTTCCGGCATTCGTACCTGTCTTGTCCTTTAAACTTTCCTGCGCTTTCGTTCATCCGCCCTTCTTCATCCATCACCTTGATTATGGGCAATCCGTGCCTGAGGCCTATTTCAAAGTCGTTGGGGTCATGGCCAGGGGTTATCTTCACGGCACCGGTGCCGAACTGCATATCCACGTACTCGTCGGCGATTACAGGAATTTCCCTTCCCACCAACGGCAGTATCACTGTCTTTCCGATATACGCCCTGTACCTTTCATCGGCGGGATTTACTGCTACCGCCGTATCGCCCAGTATCGTCTCGGGGCGGGTGGTCGCCACGGTTATATATCCCGAGCCGTCGCTGAAGGGATACCTCACGTAATAGAGCTTATCCGTCCTCTCCTCGTGCTCGACCTCTATGTCCGAAAGGGTCGTCTTGCAGGTCGGACACCAGTTTACGATGTAGTCGCCGCGGTATATGAGGCCCTTTTCGTAAAGCCTCACGAACACTTCCCTCACGGCACGGCTGAGCCCTTCGTCCAGGGTGAATCTGAACCGGGACCAGTCGCAAGAAGCTCCGAGTTTTTTCAACTGGTTTACTATGGTGTTGCCGTACTTTTCCTTCCAGGCCCAAACCCTCTCGAGAAACTTTTCCCTTCCAAGGTCGTATTTGGAAAGCCCCTCCTCCGCCAGCTGCTCCTTCACCTTAGCTTCCGTAGCAATTCCCGCGTGGTCGGTGCCGGGTAGCCACAGCGTCGGATATCCTCTCATTCTTTTATACCTTATCAGGATGTCCTGGATGGTATTGTTCAGAGCATGTCCGAGGTGCAGGTTTCCTGTCACATTGGGCGGAGGGATAACTATGGTGAAAGGTTCCTTCTCCGGCTCGATCTTCGCCCTGAAAAACTCGTTTTCTTCCCAGAACTTGTACCATTTATTCTCTACGCTCTTGGGATCGTAAACAGAAGGAATATCTGAAAAAGCCATTATGACACATCTCCTGGTTCAAAAAACTTGACTGTTTTTATCTCCAGCCAAGCCGGCCCCCAGACCAGGCTTTCGCCTCCTTTCCGTAATATTTGATTTGCCCCCCGAGGGGCAGGGCGACAGGGGGCCTAGGCCCGGGAGTCCCACCCGGAGTCCGGACGGAGCAGTCAATCCTACCCCCATACCCCAGGCTCGCCTGCTCGGACTGGCGGGGCGCAAAACACCCGCAGGTCGGAGTAAACTGGAGTAGAGGCGGTGTGCTCACCGCCGCCCGGACCGCCCTGTTAGGGCGCCTACCGGTTTGTCCGACACCGGCTAAACGGGGTCACCGTAAGGACAGGGCAAGTTCCTTGAGGTCGTGCCAGACGGAGTAAAACGCCTCCTGCTGCCACCGGGTAAGCCCGTTGTGCAAAAGGAGCTTTTCCTCCAGCCGCCTCAAGCAGGCCCTGACCCTGCGGGTCATCCCTCTTCCTTCCCTCGGTGTATGAGGATCGACCTTACAGGTCAGCTCTTGCTTGATCTGAACTATTAGTTGTTTAAGTTCTTTAGTTACCCGTTCCTCAAAACCCATCGCCCGGCGGCCTATGCTCAGAGCCGCAGCACAGTGCACCGGAACGGCATAGCGCTTCGTATACTTCCAGTAACCTATAGTAGATGTGTGCCGCGCAGATACGAGCTTAAATGGCACTCCTTCCTTGACTGCCCTTCTGCACACCGCTTCCACCATCCTGGCAAATGGGAAGTTTGAAGCCATTCGGTTAAACTTCTTATTGGTATCCAGCCTGTCTTTGTTAAAATTGAGTTCCTCCATGGCAATGGATTTGCCCAGGAAGAAGGCTATGTCTATTACTACTTTGGCTAAAACGCCTATCAGGTAGTCCCTCCGGAAGCCACAAGTATAGGCCAGGTCGGGTATCCTGATGTAGAGAAAGCCGTTCGGGTAAGCGATAACCTGGAATTCTCCTTCATACTTGCCCAGGTTGCCGGGGCAAGGGATTTTAAAATCTTCCGGCCACGGCTCGGGCTGGCCTGAGGCGTTTGTATTGCATAAGGCTACGCCGTCAGGGTTGATGTCCAGGGCTAGACAGCCTTTAGTAAAATCGGGTTCTTTCATTACGCCCAAATCCAGCGTGAGATGCGCTATATAGCGGCCTTCCCGAGTATGGACCAGCTCTACTGTATAGGGCAGTTTCATGGCAAGCCATATCCGCACCAGGTCCCGGTGCTTCTCCGGCAGCCACAACTTTCCTTCTACTCTCGGGGCTTTGCTCATCTTCGGGCGGCCAAGTTTATCCGTGCCTCGCTGTTGGGAAAGGTGGGATATGGATACAGCCAGGCGGAAGTCCTGCCCGTCAAAGGATACCTTGATGTTAGGGTTGCCGCCTTTTGTCTCGTCTCCCCGGGAGTAGAGGCGGTTTTTGCGGGATGATTGCCACTCATCCCGCGCAGCCAGCCCCTTGCAGACCTTTTCCCAGAGCTTTCTGCCGCCAAAGACTACCTTCGGTATCGTGCCATTCTTCAGATGTACTTCAAGTTCGGCCAGCTTTTTCTACAGAGATGCTACCCGGTTGTTCTGCCCCTTGACTGCCAGGCGGAGTTTTTCTACAATATCCGGGGCATTGCCTCTTTCTTCTGCCTTCGCCAGCTTTCTCATAGCTGTGCCGAGTTTCTTCCTCGCCCGGCTCAGCTTGTTTTTCGTCTCCTCAATCTCCAGCTCCAGCAGCTCTTTTTGGGAGTCCAGGAGGGCCTGTGCTTTAAGCCTGGCGTCGTCCGCATATCGGGAGTTGATTCCGAAGAGTTCTTGCCCCAATTTCTTTATTTCATCCCGGGATATACCCTCCAGCAGCCGGTTGAAGGCCCAGCGCATACATGAAGAAAAAAGGCGCATTTCCGTCTCAAGGGGGTCTTCCTCACCACGGCTCCATTTTTGCGAACGAAAGGCCGGGTAAACTTCCGGGAAGAACTCCCCGCATATCGTCATGCTAAATTTGTCCTTTTTCTGCTTCTTCGGCATTTCTTATCAGCTCCCGAAAATCGGGGATTCTAGCTTGCCGCCGGGCAGCCGCACGGGGTTGATCAGTCCCTGTTTTTCCCATGCACGAAGCCTGTTCGGGTGTTCGCCTAATCTTTTCGCTGCTTCTCCAATGGATAAGAGTACCATGCTTTCATGGTAGCAAAATAGTTAAGTAAAGTCAACTACAGTGCAGTTTCTTGAAGCTGCTGCAATCCTCCTTTCAATACTCGAGAAAAACTTTAAGGCCCTTCGCCCTGATTTAAGGACGAAAGGCCTCTTTCGCGGTACCACCTTAATTCCCGGACATTTCCGGGCTCTCGAAAATCTAACGGTAAAACCGGCTCCGGCTACTTTTCGCCGAAGCGGCTCAGGGGCGACCTTCGAAAGCTACCCTTAAGGAGGCTTTCAGCCGGCGGCCTCCCTCTCTTTATAAGGGCGGACTTTCTACTCCTCCCCGTCAACGCCTTTACATTCTCGATTTTTTTATGTATATTTTACCTTCAGGCTATTTCTTTGTCAAGACTACGACTAACCCATCCATTTATTGCGGCTTTCCATTTTCTAAATCATTCATTATTCCTTCGACCGTATTAACCGCATCCTCCGCCAAATCCACAACTTCCGTCGCACAGACCATTTTTCGCACTTTTCCTCTATTTTTTCATTATATTGAGCGGCTTTCCGGGCTAATACGTTCACCGAATGGCCCGGGACGATTGTTTCCCCCATAGCGTACAAAAAAGCCTTAATTGCTTTTTCGGCCACCTGCTGGGCTAAAAAGCACGCGATATGGTAGCCGCCTTGTTCGGCGAGCATCCTTGCCCACTTTAAGTCTTCTTTTGCTTGTTCCAGCCATCTCTTACCCTCTTCCATCCCCGACCTTCTCATACAGCACCCTCCCTTCAGCTACAGCCTTCTTGAAAAAGGGCTTTTCCTTCACAGTTTCCCATTCTTCGGGCGTATAAACCAGTATATCCGCAGCTACTCTAGGAGCTATTTTCCTATAGATAAAACCTATCCGGTCGATAAAGGGCAAATCGCTCTTTAAAATAGCTATAATATCAAGATCGGTAAAAAGGTCCTCACGCCCCCGGGCATAAGACCCGAAGAGCAATATTTTTTCCGCTCCGAGCTTTTTTAGTTCTGCTGTGATTCTTTCCAATTCCTTCTCCAGCAAGGTTTTATAATCTTTTTCCTCTGCTTTTATGTCCATGACCTTCGCCCCCAAATTACGGAAACAGTTGGAAGTTGTTTATATATTAACATATTAGCAATTCCATGTAAATAAAAGCCTTTCTTACAGCAATTTTGACATTTAGTATTCATCAATGTTAGAGTCTTCGATGTCTGTGTCAAGAGGTTGTAGGTAAAAAATTTTTTAAGCTGACCTTCACCACTATTTAAGTTCAGGTGACATAAATTTGATGTATTATATTGCCATTTATGTAAAATAATTACTGCATAAGTTGACAATTATCCACTATCCCTCTCACTACTTAATTCAAACCTATTCCCCACATTTTCCAAATACTTTCTTCTAAATCATTGCCGAAAAGTTGGGACGACATAATTCCTTAAGCACATATTTTATCCATGGCTTGCTCGCGTGGGGCCCATTTAAAATCGGCAGCGAAACCTTCAGCCACTTTTCTATGTCTTCTACTTTTGCTTTCTTTTTCTCCTCCGTTTGAGCTATCTCCGTTACTATCTCTTTTATCTTTTTCTGCTTCA
>JAKIHM010000006.1 GCA_021608145.1 Thermovorax subterraneus | reverse complement strand
AAAGAAGGATTGCGCCTACTAGGTGTCGAATATTTAACATAAGACCTCACACTCCTTTTGGTGTTTTGTGTTGTGTTTTGGGTGGTGAGGTCTTTTTTTCTACATTTGCAAGCCTTCTTCCTTCTTGTCACCTACTTAAATTTTACACTGCCCTCCGTTATATTTTTTTGTCCTGTTGATGAGAGGAAGGTACGCGTATTTGAACAGAAAAAATCCTGCTAACGGGACAAGCGATAAAATAAGGTACAGGTATTTGAAATCCAAGTACTGGCTGAGGCCGCCCAGCACTGTCCCTGCTGCCACTCCTAGGTCGAAGGCGGCGGTATATATTCCGAGAGCCATTCCCTTGTATTCGGGAGATACGTTGAGCACCAAAATAGCGCTTAACATGGGAAACAACAGGGCGTAACCCAATCCGTATATTACGGAAACGGCGATGAGCTGATGAAAGTTAACAACAAGGCTCATCAAGACAAACGAAACGGTCAGAAGAATTAAGGAAGTGGATACCAGACTTTCCAAATAACTTTTGCTCCAGGAACCCAACGCCAGTCTGGCTATTATGACCGATGCGGTATTTATTACGAAAAAGTACTCAATCCCCGAGATACCCCGTTCTTTGGCAAAAACGGGAAGCATTGCGGATATCGCACCGAAAGTAACAAGTCCGCAGAAAAGCACTAATGTAGGGAGATATATGTTTTTCTTTAATAAAACTTCAATGAATCTGTAAGACTGACTTTTTTCAGTTGTTGTTTCAAAATCGCGGAGCAAAAATACAAAAAGTCCTGCGACTAATGCCAGTATAACGGTGGTTATAACGGGGCCTGAAAAACCGTAAATTTCCATTAATTTTACACCAATTGCGGGGGCGAGTCCTTTGGCCGCAATGCATGCTATACTATGAAATCCCATAAATTGAGCCACGGTGGCAGAAGACGATATATCTGCGGCGAATGTGGTGGCTGCTACGGTGAAAGCTCCTATGCTGAAACCGTACACCAGTTGGGCCAAGCTGAAGCCTATCGAGGTTGCCGGAAAGTTCAAAAATAAAGGAGTTATGAAAAACAAGGCTATCGAAAAAAACATCAGTTTTCTGCGCCCCATGGCGTCCACCCAGATTCCTCCAAGGGGCCTCGATACCATTGAGCTTATAGAAAAAAGTCCCATTATTATACCTATGGTAAGTTTACCAATGCCCAGTTCCATCATGTAAATGGGGAATACGGGCATCATCAGATAATACGTCGACAGGAAAAATACGGTTGCCGCAAGGTCATATATGAAGTTTTTCGTTGTGTTGTAGTTTGCCATGTCTGTCGAGGTCCTCCTAAATGTATCTTAATTCTATAAAACTTCGGCAATCTATCGCGTTTCAGAAACAGCTTCTGTCGAAAAGGTATTTCCGTAATTTCCTCAGCAAGATGGAATCGATCATTCCTTCGATTTCGATTCCTTCGGGTCTGTATTCTTCCCGCTCGACCTTGCCGTTTTCATATATGTCGTCGAGTAAAAACCCGTATTCGTATGGAATCAAAAGCGAAGCGTGTTCGCGGGTTTGAGGCAAAAGGACACACATTTTTTTAAGCAGCAAGTCTAAGTTAGTTCCTTTAAGGGCAGAAATCTCCACTGCGTTTTTATCGTTAATTAGAGGCTTTAATAAGTCTAAATTGTCTATTTTATCCATTTTATTCAGGGCCAGGATGGATGGGATGTCCCCAGCTTGGATCTCGTTAAGTACCTTTCTTACGGTTGCAATCTCCTCTTCAACAGAGGAGCTAGATGCATCTGCAACGATTATAAGAAGGTCTGATTCCTTTACCTCCTCAAGAGTAGCTTTAAACGCTTCCACTATTTCGTGCGAAAGCTTCCTTATAAATCCAACGGTATCCGATAGCAGCACCTTCCGACCATCGGGAAGTACCAGTGCTCTAGTTGTAGTGTCAAGGGTGTCAAACAGCCGGTCGTTGGCAGATACTCCAGCTCCCGTGAGAGCGTTCATCAATGTGGATTTTCCGGCATTGGTGTAACCGACAAGGCTTACAACCGGGTATTTTCTCGAGCTCCTTAAAAGCTCCCGGTTTTTTCTTATCCTTTCAAGCTCCCTTTTTAAATAGGAAATTCTGCGCCGAATATGTCGCCGGTCTGTCTCCAGCTTAGTTTCGCCGGGGCCCCGGGTACCTATACCGCCGCCTTCCCGGGAAAGTTCGACGCCCTTTCCGGTGAGCCTCGGCAGCAGGTGTTGAAGCTGGGCGAGTTCTACCTGGATTTTGCCTTCCAAAGACCTTGCTCTTTGGGCGAAAATGTCCAGAATCAGGGTCGTTCTGTCTATTATTTGCGTACCTATAATATCTTCGAGATTTCTGATCTGCACGGGGGTAAGGTCGTCGTCGAAAATAACCGCATTTGCACCCAAAAATTCCGCCATTTGTGCGATTTCGCGGACCTTTCCCAGACCAAGGTAGTACGCCGGGTCCTTGCTGGGACGCTTTTGGGTGACTTTTGCAAGTACTTCGGCTCCGGCAGTTTCAGCAAGAAGGGCAAGTTCCTCCAATGTTTGCTGCTCGGAAACTCCCGATATCAAACCAGCTAAGATGGCTCTCGTTGCGGGTTTTCTTGTTTCTAGAGGCATGTGTTAGACAGCCTCCCCGGACTTTATTCTCATTTAGATTATATCATTTTAGGGCTGCGTTGATATACATTTCTCCAAATTTATTATATAATCTTATCGAATCTAATAAACTAAGGTGGGGGGGGACATAAAATGCCGCTTGTTACGTCTAAAGAAATGTTCAAAAAAGCCTACGAAGGTGGGTATGCCATTGGAGCATTTAACGTCAACAACATGGAGATTATCCAGGGAATAGTGGAAGCCGCAAAGGAAGAAAGAGCGCCGCTAATATTGCAGGTGTCAGCAGGGGCGAGAAAATACGCAAAGCCCGTATATCTAAAGAAGCTGGTGGAAGCGGCGGCGGAAGACTCCGGGCTTCCCATAGTACTTCACCTTGACCACGGCGAGGATTTTGAAATATGCAAGGCCTGCATCGACGATGGCTTTACTTCGGTGATGATCGATGGGTCGCGGCTTCCCTTTGAAGAAAACGTAGCTCTTACCAAAAGGGTGGTAGAGTATGCCCACGAAAGAGGAGTTGTGGTGGAGGGCGAACTGGGTAGGCTGGCAGGGGTAGAAGATAACGTGAAAGTGAACGAAAGGGAAGCAACCTTTACGGATCCGGATCAGGCTGTGGAGTTTGTCGAAAGAACAGGAGTGGATTCCCTTGCCATAGCGATAGGTACCAGCCATGGAGCTTACAAATTCAAAGGCGAACCGTATCTTGACTTTGAAAGGCTGAAAAAAATAACGGAAAAATTGCCGGGATTCCCACTGGTGCTTCATGGTGCATCGTCGGTCCTGCCTGAGTATGTTGAAATGTGTAATAAATATGGAGGGGATATACCTGGTGCTAAGGGAGTGCCTGAAGAAATGCTCAGAAAAGCGGCTACCATGGGAATTTGCAAGATAAACATCGATACGGACTTGCGCCTTGCGGTAACCGCGGCCTTGCGCAAATATCTGGCTGAAAACCCGGCGGAGTTCGATCCGAGGAAGTACTTGGGAGAAGCGAGGAATGCCGTAAAGAAGGTAGTGCAGCACAAAATCAGAAATGTCCTCGGTTGTAGCGGGAAGATATGATAAATTTAAAGTGCAACCTGAGGGGTGAAATCTTATGGCAAGGATAGCTGTGGGCGTAGACTTGGGAGGCACAAAAATAGCCACTGGCGCCGTAGACGATAATGGTACTCTTCTTGCGAGGACCGAATTGCCCACCCTTGCCAGGGAGGGTCCCGGAAGGGTTATACAGAGGATGAAAGAGAGCGTGTACGACGTGCTTCAAAAGTTGGGCTTGACGTTGGATGATATAGCAGGCATAGGCATAGGAGTTCCGGGGCCAATGGATGCACAAAGAGGCGTAATCAAAAACCCGCCCAACCTTCCGGGATGGGACGACGTACCGCTCCTTTCGATAATGCATGAAGAATTTAAAGTAAAGATATGTCTCGAAAACGATGCCAATGCAGCTGCTTTGGGAGAGTATCTTTTCGGTGCTGGAAAAGATATAGAAAATTTCGTTTACATAACTATAAGCACCGGCATCGGTGGAGGTGTCATTGCAGGAGGAAGGCTTTTGAAGGGCGATGGCGGGAATGCTGCGGAAATAGGGCACATCACCATAAATTTTGAAGGTCCGGTGTGCGGTTGCGGCAACAAAGGGTGCTTTGAAGCGTACGCTTCAGGGACAGCAATGGCAAGATTTGCAAAGGAAGGGGTACTTTCGGGCAGAAAGACGATATTGAGCAGCTTTTATGGAAAGGAAGAGGTAAAGGCAGAGCATATCTTTGCAGCAGCAAAAGAAGGGGATGAGTTTGCAATGGAACTGGTTGAAAGAGAGGGCTTTTACCTGGGAGTGGGACTTGCGAACGTTGTAAATGCGTACAATCCCAGGCGCATTGCCGTTGGCGGAGGGCTTACCAAAGCATGGGATATGTTTTATCAAAGGATGATAGAAGTTATGAGGAAAAGGGCCCTTCCAGTTAACGTGGAACGCCTTGAAGTAGTAAAGGCAACGTTGGGACCGGATGTTGGGATAATAGGTGCTGCATCGTTAATTTTGATGATATAAGGATAAAAAATTTTTCTTAAGATAGATAAAACGACACCATAATAAAAAAATTTTTTTATAAAAGAAGGATTTTATCATTTCGTGTAGAATATATTTTGCGAGAGGATGTTAATCATAATGGAAAAAGGGAAGGGAGAAATATTAAAAAATTTCATACCTATCGTTGATTTTATAGCAGGCATTGCGGGTCCATTTTGTGAAGTAGTGCTGCACGATGTGAGCAATGTGGAGTCATCTATAGTGGCCATAAAAAACAACCATATAAGCGGCCGGCAAGTGGGAGGACCCCTGACCGACCTAGGACTTAAGCTCCTAAAAGAGAAGGCTTATAAGGAAAAGGATTACCTCTTGAACTATCCTGCTAAGACTAAGGACGGCAAGGTTCTTCGCTCTTCTACCTTTTTTATAAAGGATGAGAACGGGGATATAGTAGGGATGCTGTGCGTCAATATCGATCTGAGTGGAGCTTATGCGGCGAAGAAATTCCTAGAAGATTTCATAATGGGAATAGACGGGGGGTCTGAGGAACAAAATACTGATAAAGACGATAAAGAATTGCCGGAACACTTGACTATATCGCTTGAGGACCTGATGCATTCTTTGATCGAACAAACGATGGCAGAGATCGACGTGCCACCAGAGCGGATGTCGCCTAAGGAAAAAATGTGGGTTGTCCATAGATTGAGCGAGAAGGGCGTATTTATGCTGAAGGGAGCAGTAGCCGAAGTGGCAAAGTGCCTCAAGACCTCGGAAAATACCATATACCGCTATTTAAACAAAAGAATTGACGATGTATAAATAAAAATTTACAAAAAAAGAAAGGAGAAGGTAAGAATGAAGGAAGTAATCAAAACCGACATGGCTCCTAAAGCGATAGGGCCATATTCTCAGGCTATCATGGTAGGTGATTTTCTATTTGCCTCCGGTCAGATAGCGATAAATCCGGCGACTGGTGAAATTGTGGAAGGCGGCATCGAAGCCCAGACGAGACAGGTTATGGAAAACGTTAAAAATATACTCCAGGCTGCCGGGATGGATTTCAGCAATGTGATAAAGACTACCGTATTCATCACCAATATGGATGACTTCGGGAAGGTAAACGAAATTTATGCCACTTACTTTGGCGAAAATCCTCCTGCCCGGTCTTGCGTTGAAGTGAGCAGGTTGCCGAAAGGAGCTTTAATTGAAGTTGAAGTAATTGCGCACAGGTAATATTGCCTGTGCGCTTAAAAATGGGGAGGCGAATACAATGCTGACTTTAGAGCACGTAAAGGAAGCAAGAGAGGTTCTAAAGAACGTAGTATATAAAACGGGATTGGTGCACAATACCACTTTAAGCGAGATGAGCGGTAATAGTGTGTACTTAAAAATGGAAAATCTCCAAAAGACAGGTTCTTTCAAGATTCGAGGTGCCTACAACAAAATAGCCCATCTAACAGAAGAAGAAAAGAAAAGAGGAGTAATTGCTTCTTCCGCTGGCAACCATGCTCAAGGGGTTGCCCTCGGAGCTACATCTTACGGCATAAAATCGACGATCGTGATGCCGAAACACGCACCCCTTTCAAAGGTTTCCGCAACCAAAAAATACGGTGCTCAAGTGGTGCTGCATGGCAATGTATACGATGAAGCTTATGCCATGGCTAAAAAAATTCAAGAAGAAACGGGGGCGACATTCATACATCCCTTTAACGACCCGTACGTAATTGCCGGGCAGGGTACTATTGGCTTGGAGATTCTTGAAGACCTGCCGGATACCGATGTAATAGTTGTGCCAATAGGCGGTGGTGGCTTAATATCAGGAGTTGCATTGGCGGCCAAAAGCGTAAAGCCGGAAGTCAAGATTATTGGGGTACAGACCAAAAATATGCCCTCAATGGCGGTTTCTATTTCAAAAAATGAAGTAACTACCGTGGAAGGAATGCCGACGATAGCGGACGGTATAGCGGTGAAAACTCCGGGTGACCTGACTTTTGATATGGTTCAAAAGTACGTAGATGACATAGTGACGGTTGATGAAGATGAAATTGCGAATGCCATTCTGATACTGTTGGAAAGAGCGAAAGTAGTCACGGAGGGTGCGGGTGCTGTATCCGTTGCTGCAATTCTAAACAGATTGACTCACGTGAAAAACAAAAAAGTAGTGGCGGTGGTGAGCGGGGGCAATATCGATGTAAATATCCTATCGAGAGTGATTGATAAGGGGCTTGTAAAAAGCGGACGCAAGATATTTTTGGATACCTTCATTCCGGACAGGCCCGGAACCCTGTGGAGGCTATTGAATCTGATTGCCGATACGGGGGCAAATGTCCTGTCCGTGACGCACGCCCGCTCCACCAAAGAAGTGCCTATCGGCTTTGCAAAAGTGGAGTTGGAACTGGAGACAGCCGACGAAGAGCATGTACAAAGGTTAAAGGATGTGCTTATAAGGCACAATTACAGTATAAATATTCAATAAAATTCCAAGCACGGGGAGGTGAAAAGGGCAGGAGGTGATAATTTGGACATCTTCGATATCATAGGACCTGTCATGATAGGACCTTCCAGCTCTCATACTGCAGGTGCTGTAAGGTTGGGAAATCTCGCAAGGAAAATCCTGGGTGAGGAACCGAAAAAAGCAAAGATAATTCTTTTTAATTCCTTTGCCAGGACGGGCCGCGGCCATGGGACGGACAAGGCCGTAATTGCAGGCCTTCTGGGATTTACGCCCGATGAGGAGCGCATAAAGACGGCCTTCGAAGAGGCCCGCAGGAGAGGACTCGCATATCAATTATTCACCGGGGAAATCGATGAAAGCCTCCATCCCAACACGGTAACTTTCGAACTGGAAGGAACCTCGAAAAAAACCCAAGTCACCGGCTGTTCAATCGGGGGAGGCAGGGTAAAGGTCACCGCGATCGACGGCTTTGATGTCGAATTTTCCGGAGGATATCCCACGATTATTACTGTGCATAAGGATAGACCAGGCATAGTAGCCAGCGTTACCGCTCATTTGGCGCATGAGGGCATAAATATTGCCCAGATGCGGGTTTCTAGAAAGAAAAGGGGACAAGAGGCGCTGATGGTAATTGAAACGGACGATAAATTGCCGGAGACGATAAAAGAGGTTTTAGAAAACATTAAAGACATCCACCGCGTAATAACATTTTCCGAATAAAGGTGAAAAAAATGACAAACACGATTGAAGAACTGGTTGTAACGGCTGAAAAACTAGGCTGCAGAATATCGACTTTAGTCAAGGAGCAGGAGGCGAAATCTAAGGGATGCACCGAAGAAGAACTCTTCCTTAAGATGAAGTCCTATTTGGAAGTGATGAAGCAGGCGGCAAATAAAGGGGTGCAGAGTGAGATCCGCTCCATAAGCGGCATTACAGGAGGCGAGGGGAAAAAGTTGTGGGGTGCGAGAAGTAAGGCCCTTTCAGGAGAAATAATTGCAAAGGCTGCTGCAAGGGCTATGGCTGTGTCGAATGTAAATGCCTCTATGGGCAGGATAGTTGCTGCACCTACGGCCGGCTCGTGCGGAATTGTGCCCGGGGCTGTTTTGACTGTAGGAGAAATACTTTTAAAAACTGATGATGAAGTCGTGGACAGTCTTTTTACCGCTGCCGCAGTTGGGAGAATAATAGCACTCAACGCCACGCTTGCAGGAGCCGAAGGTGGTTGCCAGGCAGAGTGCGGCGCTGCGTCCGCTATGGCTGCCGCTGCCATAGTGGAACTAGCAGGAGGAAGCCCAAGACAAACATCACATGCCGTTGCTATAGCGCTTAAAGCAGTGATGGGGCTTGTATGCGACCCGGTTGCGGGATTGGTAGAAGTGCCTTGCGTTAAGCGCAACGCAATGGGGGCTGCAGAGGCTATTTTGGCTGCCGATTTGGCTTTGGCAGGGATTGAAAGCGTCATTCCCGCAGATGAAGTGATTTCGGCTATGAAGGAAGTAGGAAGGATGATGTCGGATAAATTAAAGGAAACCGCTATGGGCGGCGTTGCTGCAACACCGACCGGGAAAAAATTGAGCGAAAAAATACGCAATTTTTAAAGGAGGTATTTTCTTATGAAAAGCTTTAATCTGGGGCTGCTTCCTAGGCTCATCATAGCGATTATTTTGGGTATACTTATAGGTGCGTACACCCCGGCACCAATTGTTAGAATACTTGCTACTTTCAATTCGATTTTTGGGAACTTCCTGGGCTTTGTGATACCATTAATAATCGTAGGTTTCGTGGCACCAGGTATAGCAGAACTTGGAAGCGGTGCGGGTAGACTTCTTTTCATAACAACCGCCATAGCTTATATTTCCACGCTTATCAGTGGGTTTTTGCTTACGGGGTTGCTACAAACATACTTCCAAAGATAATTAATGTAAGCGGTGAGTTTTCTGCAACCAATCCTGAAGAGGCACTTTTGAAGCCCTTTTTTACTATCGATATGCCGCCTCTCTTTGGAGTAATGTCAGCTCTCGTTATTGCGTTTATACTGGGAATCGGAATGGCAGCGCTGAAGGAAAAAACCATGTTCAACTTTATGTCTGAATTCCAGCAGATAGTCCAGATGGTTATCACAAAAGTTATAATTCCGCTCTTGCCGGTTCACATCGCGGGTATATTCGCCAATATGACCCATGCGGGAGAAGTTGCGAGGATATTGTCTGTCTTTGGAAAGGTTTTCGTTATAGTAATTGCGTCGCATTTAATAATAATATTATTCCAGTTTACGGTAGCCTGCCTCTACAGCGGAAAGAGTTTGATTAAGGCCCTGAAAAATCAGATACCGGGCTACCTTACAGCGATAGGAACTCAGTCCTCGGCAGCCACCATTCCGGTTAACCTCGAATGCGCAAAGAATAATGGCGTATCGGAAGGAGTACGAGAATTTGTTATCCCCTTGTGCGCCACCATACACCTTTCCGGCAGCACCATTACGCTGACTACTTGCTCGATTGCGGTGATGATGCTCAATGGCATGCCGGTCACACTGGCTAAGATGGCCGGATTCATATTCATGCTAGGCGTCACCATGGTCGCAGCTCCTGGCGTTCCCGGCGGCGCCGTAATGGCGGCTTTGGGCATACTTCAAAGCATGCTGGGATTCAACGAATCGCAGCTTGCCTTGATGATAGCTCTCTATCTTACTCAGGACAGTTTCGGCACCGCTTGCAACGTATCAGGGGACAACGCGATTGCCTTAATAGTCGATAAAATTTCTCAGCGAATGAAGCTAAAGACCGCATAAAAAGTCTAAGTGCCCTTGTTGCCTTCCCCCCGGAATGTTAAAATAATTACCGGGGGGTTTTACTATGTCAAAAACGGGACTATTGTCGTTGATTTGGGATGGAGAAAATCTTGAAATGCTGGATCAAAGGCTTTTGCCTTCCGAAATTAAATACAGCAAAAAAACTACGGTTCAAGAAATATGGGAGAGCATAAGGACGCTGGAGGTGAGGGGAGCTCCGGCTATAGGGATCGCGGCTGCTTACGGATTTTACTTTGCAGCCCGGGAAGCTCCGGATACCGACTTTGAGTCTTTCTGGAAATATTTAAAGGAAAAGTCGGATTACCTGGCCTCCTCTAGGCCCACTGCAGTAAACCTCTTTTGGGCATTGGAGCGGATGGAGAAAAAGGTACTGGAATCGAAACACCTTCCAATTTCGGAAATAAAAAGATTGGTGAAAGAAGAGGCCGAGGCGATTCACCGGGAAGATGAGGAAATTTGCCGCAAAATAGGTGAGCACGGTTTGACGCTTTTACGCGATGGAGTAGGAATTCTTACCCACTGCAATGCGGGACAGCTTGCTACCGCGCGCTACGGGACGGCGACGGCGCCGATTTATCTTGCCCACGAAAAGGGTTGGAAGGTAAGGGTATTCGCCGATGAAACAAGACCTGTGAATCAGGGTTCCCGCCTTACGGTGTTGGAACTTATGCAGGCCGGCATAGACGTAACACTTATATGCGATAACATGGCTGCGATGGTTATGTCAAAGGGCTGGGTCGACGCGGTGATAGTGGGGTGCGACAGGGTTGCGGCAAACGGCGATACCGCCAACAAGATAGGTACTCTTGGCCTTTCCATCCTGGCGAAATATTACGGCATACCTTTTTACGTGGCCGCTCCGACACCGACGATCGACCTTGGAACAAAGACAGGGAAAGATATTCCGATTGAAGAGAGAAACCCGGATGAAGTGACTTGCAGCTTCGGAAGAAAAACCGCCCCAGAGGGAGTCAAGGTTTACAATCCGGCTTTTGACGTAACTCCTGCCGAGAACATAACGGCCTTCATTACCGAAAGGGGAATAATATATCCGCCTTTTGAAGAAAATATTAGGAAAGCGAAAAATCGGTAAAAGTAGCAAAAGACCTGTAGAAGGTCTTTTTTTTTCAGATTTATATATGTTATATTAATATAAAGGACGATATTACCATCTCATTTAGGGGAAAATAAATCTGTAATGTACTATGGGGGGAATGGTATGGATAGGTATGGGGTTATCATGGCCGGAGGGGGAGGAACTCGCTTTTGGCCTTTAAGCCGGACATCTACCCCGAAGCAGTTTCTGAACATAACAGGCGACGATACCATGATAAATGACACGATAAAGAGAATAAGGGACATCATCCCGCCGGAAAGAATTTTGATAGTTACAAATAAGGCTCAGGAAAAGATGTTGAAAAAGGTAATATCCGAGGATATCCCCCGCGAAAACATCCTGCTGGAGCCCGTGGGCAGGAATACCGCAGCCTGCATCGCTTACGCTACCCTGGTGGTAAGAAAGAGAAGCGGCGATGCAGTGATGGGCGTTTTTCCATCGGACCATTATATAAAAAACACCCAGGAATTTCAGAAAGTTTTAAACGCGGCGTTTAGCCTTGCAGAAAGCTCGAACAAACTGGTGACGATGGGTATTACGCCCACCTTTCCATCCACCGGTTACGGTTACATAAACTTTGACCGGGAAAAGTCCATACAGGTAGGGGATAAGATAGCTTATGAGGTTGTAGAGTTTGTCGAAAAGCCGGACGTTCCCAAGGCTAAGGCTTATATAGAAAGCGGGAACTACCTCTGGAATAGCGGCATGTTCGTTTGGAAGGCATCCGTCATATTGTCCAACTTCGAAAGGTTTCTACCCAGACTTTACAGCAAGTTAATCGAAGTGGAAGAACATATAGGTACCCCTGCAGAAAAAGAAATTATAGAAAGGGTTTATCCTTCACTTCCGGACATTTCAATTGACTATGGCATAATGGAAAGGGCTGTTGATGTGGCGGTAATTCCCGGCGATTTCGGCTGGAGCGATGTGGGCAGCTGGGATTCTTTGGGCAGTGTGATTCCGCCGGACGAGAACGGGAATATCACAAGAGGGGATTACGTGGATATTGAAACGAAAAACAGCATAATATATTCGAGCGGTCGACTAATAGCGGCTGTAGGACTCGAAGAGATGATCGTCGTAGAAACCGCCGATGCCATACTGGTGTGTCCCAAGAAAAAAGCTCAGGAAGTTAAAAAGGTAGTGGAGCATCTCAAAAAAATGGGAAGGAAGGACCTTATTTAATAGGCCCCAAGGGGCCTTGTATAATGTATAGGGAAGTGAATGGATGAAAAAATTTGTAAAAGCGATATTGCTGGCGATGGCCGCGGTTTTGTTGGTTGCCGGGGTATGTGGGATGTATTTTGGGCTGAATAGTCCTTATGTGATAAAGATGGTGGAAGTTGAAAGTCCAAGTTTGAAGGAGCCTGACAGCACGGTGGTGGAGGAAAGTAAAAGAGTCACGTTGGTTGCCGTCGGCGATGTGATGATGCACGGAGGTCAAATCTGGTCCGGTTATGACGAGAAGAGAAAATCCTTTGACTATTCGGGATTTTTTGAGAAAGTAAGGGATATAATAGCCGGGGCAGACATAGCCATGGCTAACCTGGAAACAACTATGGCTGGACCGGAAGAAGTTTTTACCGGCTATCCCCGGTTCAACAGCCCTGATGAAATAGCAGATGCGCTGAAATACGCAGGCTTTGACATTATATTCACGTCCAACAACCATTCAATGGATAGGGGAGAGAAGGGTGTTCTGAGAACCCTCAAAGTGCTAAAAGATAGAGGGCTAGTTCCGGTAGGCACGAACGAAACAAAAGAAGACCGTCAAAATTTGACTATCAAGGAAGTTAATGGCATAAAGTTAGCTTTTTTGGCATACACTTACGGCACCAACGGGATACCGCTTCCCAAGGACAAACCTTTTCTGGTCAACCTCATGGATGAAGACGCCATTCTTAAAGACATAAAGGCGGCTAGGGAAAGTGCCGACGCAGTGGTGGTGTATCTGCATTTTGGCCAGGAATACTCTACGGAACCGTCGAATGATCAGAGGGTTTTAGCTCAAAAACTCACTTTAGCTGGAGCCGATCTTATTGTAGCAAGCCATCCTCACGTGGTACAGCCCGGGGAGTGGGTGGAGGTAGAAACCCCTTCCGGAAAGTCGATCAAAAAATATATCGCCTTTTCTCTCGGCAATTTTATTTCGGCCCAAACTTTCCCTAACACAGACAGGGGCGTTATACTTAAGGTTACCCTCGAAAAAGGCATTGATGGCGATTCAATTTCTATAGTTGACGTTGAAGAAATACCCATACGGGTTTCCAGGTACAAAGAAAAGGGAAAGATGAGATACGTAGTAGAATTAGATAAAAGACCCTAGGGTTACACCATTAGGTAATGTTCCGATTCGCACACCTTTTTTATTTCCTCTTTGCATGGAGGCTTTTTACCCCAAGCGCTAAAATCACAGTAACATATTGTGCCGTAACAGGTTTCTTCACATTTTAAAAACGAACAAGCGGATATCTCTGTATAGTTGGCATTTTCAGGCAAAGTTTCCCGTTTTTGCAACATTTAAAACGCCTCCTTACATTGTTTATCTAGTATAATATTATTACATAATTTGATAAATTGCAATAAATTTCAATAGTTCATTTTTTCACATAATAGAGGTGAAATGAATGAGATTCCAGGACAAGTATAAAATTCTACTCGCCGTTTTAGTAGGAAGTCTTATGGGACCGTTGGACGGCAGTGCAGTTAACGTCGCCATGCCCACCTTATCCGAGTTTTTCAGGGCGGGGATGACGACTGTAAGCTGGGTTTCGATGGCCTACCTTCTAGTTCTAAGCGGACTACTTTTAACTTACGGCAAATTAGGTGACGTGGTAGGTTACAAGAAGCTTTTTTTGAGGGGGATGCTGCTTTTTACTGTTGCATCAATTGTTTGCGGCATTTCGCCCTTTATAGGTTTTTTGATAGCATCGAGAGCCCTTCAGGCAGCCGGCGCTGGGATGATGATGGCCGTAGCGCCCGCTATAATTACCACAACCTTTCCAAGGAATGAGATAGGGAGGGCATTGGGGTTTAACGCGGTTGCTGTAGCTGCCGGTTTGTCTATTGGCCCTTCGATTGGAGGTTTTCTTCTTTATGCTTGTGGATGGCGGGCTATATTTTTTATAAATATCCCGATCGGCATTGCGGGATATTTTTGGGCGAAAAAAGTGCTACCTGAAAGTCAAGCGCTGAAAAAAACGAAATTTGATGTCTTGGGAGCATTGCTGGGCTTTGTGTTTTTGATGACGATTCTATTTTACATAAGCAAGGGTCAGGAGCTAGGATGGAACTCTTTGACTGCACGTATGCTGGTTGCCGTTTCTATAATTGCCTTTATATTATTTATAATAAATGAAAAAAAGACAAGCGAGCCGATGTTAGAACTGAAGCTATTTTCCAATCGGACCTTTGCTTTGGGGAATTTAAGCTGTCTTTTAAATTTCACGGCTCAGTATATAATGGTGTTTCTGACGCCCTTTTATCTTGAAAAGGCGGGTTTTTCGCCCGGGCAGGTGGGCGCGATCATGACTGCTTTTCCGCTTACGGTTCTCTTAGTTGCCCCGCTGAGCGGAACGCTCTCAGATAGACTGGATTCACTTTTGCTAAGCAGTGCGGGTGCCTTTATATGTTCCATAGCCCTTTTCTTGATGGGAAAACTAGGATACGATTCCAGCATTTTTAATGTGGTATGGAGGCTTATGCTTTTTGGCTTGGGCAACGGACTTTTTCAAACCCCCAACAACAGTTCCGTGATGAGCAGCGCCCCCAGGAATATGCAGGGCGTGGCATCTGGAGTCTTGGCCACCATGCGCAATGTGGGCATGGTAGTAGGAGTTGCAGTTGGCAGTGGCTTTTTTACTCTTCGCAACAGTTATTATTTAGCGATGCTTCCTTATACAGACGGTAGGCTCGCAGATGAAGCATTTATAAGGGCTCTGAAAGATGCTTATTTTTTAGCAGCGGTTATTGATATTCTCTGTATGCTGGCTTCATTAGTAAGAGGGAAAAAAGAAGAGTCCTTCAAAGAAAAGATGGAAGTTCATTGAGAAAAATACCGCTCTCGAGTTCTTAGGGCGGTGTTTTTGATTTTTTCGCTATACCCGCTTCCGCTACGTTGGCTGAAGCGCCTATAAGAGTATGTTGCTTTATCCATAACGCTCATATATCCCCCTTTTAAAAAATATTTTTATTAAATAAAGAACACAAAAGAAGGGGGATACGTATGGGGAAAAATCGGGGGAAGTTTCCCGATTTTAAGGTTTTAATCCTTCTTTTTTCCCTGCTCGCGGGCGGCAATTTGTTAATTTTAAGGTCGAGTAAGATTTTCCCTGTTTTTTGGTTTTTTGCGCCCTTATCAGGGAGGACTGTAGTTGTCGACCCAGGGCACGGTGGAATAGATGGCGGAGCATACCATAGCGACGGTACTTTAGAAAAAAACATAAACCTTTCGGTGGCATTTAAACTAAAAAGCGTATTGGAAAAAAACGGCGCGAAAGTGGTATTGACTCGAGCTAAGGATGAATCTTTGGACTACAGAAACAACAAAAGCAAATCCCGGCACAAGAGGGATTTAATTGCGCGGGCTGAGATCATAAATGAATTGAATCCCGACATTTACCTCAGCCTTCACGTAAATGCCGAGAAAAATTCTCCAGCCACCCGAGGTCCCATGGTTTTTTATCATACCTCGAGTCCGGAAAGCCGGCGCCTTGCAGAGCTAATACAGGCCAGCCTTGAAGAGGCTTATAACTCGGCAGGCCAGAGCATAAGAAAGAGAAATCCCCATGCCAATTCCACCCTTTTCCTTCTTTGCAATGCCAGGCCTCCGGGAGTCATAATAGAACTGGGATTTATGACAAATGCAGATGACCGCCGCCTTTTAAAGAATCATGATTTTCAAAACAAATTAGCTAATGCAATAGTGATGGCTTTGAGAGAATATTTTTGATGGCTTTGTTTTTTTGTGTTATAATAAGTAAGTGCTGTTAAAAACGTTAAAATGGGTGATTGCATGAGACATGATTTAAAAAGAGAAATACTCGATTGGATAAAGTCAATAGCCTTTGCTTTGATAATAGCGTTTGCCATAAGGACTTATATATTTGAGCCGATGATAGTACCTACCGGTTCCATGATACCCACTATCCAGGTTGGCGACAGAATTCTCGTAAATAAATATATTTATAGATTTGAGCCGATCAGAAGAGGCGACATAGTAGTTTTTAAGTACCCAGATGATCCTAAGCAAACATTCGTAAAGAGAGTGATAGGGCTTGGTGGCGATGAGATAGAAATTAAGGATGGCCAACTTTACGTCAATGGAGATCTTTTGGTGGAGCCGTATTTGAAAGAACCGATGATAGGTGATTTTGGCCCCTATAAAGTTCCAGAGGGGCACTATTTCATGATGGGAGACAACAGGAACAATTCTAAAGACAGCCGCTTTTGGGAAAACATGTATGTTCCGAAAAAGCTCATCATGGGCAAAGCAGTCTATCGGATATGGCCGCCTGGAAGGATTGGAAGATTGGAATAAATTGAAGGGCACCGTTGGGTTGGATGGTGCCCTGTTAAAATTTTAAAACGCTTTGAACATGTCTTTACTTGCGCCGCATATAGGACATTTATCCGGTGCTTCGTCAAGGACCGTATGGCCGCATATCGGACAGATGTAAACGACTTTTAGTTCGAAATCTTTACCCTGTTTTGCGGCATCCTGGGCATCTTTGAAAAGCCTTGCATGGATCTTTTCGGCTTCTAAAGCGTAATGAAAGGACCTTTCAGCTCCCAATTCGCTTTGAAACCGTGCCGTGTTGAGATAAACCGGGTACATCTGCTCGACTTCGTGGAGTTCGCCTTTTATCGCACCCTGCAGGTTTTCGACGGTTTTCCCCAGGCCAAAGACTCCACCGGCGGCTACCGTAGCATCATTCGTGCTTCCTCCTAATTCGCTGAAATGATTGCGCGCGTGAATCCTTTCGGCGTACGCGATGGCATTAAAAAGCCTTGCTATGTTTTTAAATCCTTCTTTTTCGGCCAATTCTGCCCAAATAAGGTATCTCATGTGTGCCATGCTTTCGCCGCCGTAAGCTGAGCGCAGAAAATCGGCGGTCATTGCATTTTTTACGGGCATCATTACACCTCCTGATATTTATCGGTTACAATAATTAAGATAGACAAAGGCTCCCCAAAAAATTCAAGTTATTATTTTAAGTAAATTTTTAAGTTGAAATTCCCCTCAAAAGAAATATAATTTTTTGCAAATTAGGACCTCTGGTAAAACAAAAACAAAAAAGTGGTCATTTTAAGGGCTTGCATTTTTTCGAGCTTTGGGTTATAATAAATCTTGCGTTCGGCAGAAAGCCGACGCACAAAGCTCAGCTGAGAATAGTGGGGACGTAGCTCAGCTGGGAGAGCGCTACATTCGCATTGTAGAGGCCGTGGGTTCAAGTCCCATCGTCTCCACCAATAAACGTGGGCGCGTAGCTCAGTGGTATGAGCGCTTGACTCACATTCAAGAGGTCGCAGGTTCGATCCCTGCCGTGCCCACCAAAAAATTGATATACCTTATATGTGTGGGGCTATAGCTCAGTTGGGAGAGCGCTTGAATGGCATTCAAGAGGTCAGGGGTTCGAATCCCCTTAGCTCCACCATATTTTGTACTCAACGCCGGTTATCCGGCTTTTTTATTTTTTGTGATTTTATCTTACATCTTGAAATTATTCTGCCTTATTGATACAATAAAATAAACTGCTCAATAATAAGCGAATGCTGAAAATTGAGCGTTTTTTGCGGTAAGAAGTATAAAAGCAAGGAGGTACATGATGAGGAATGGGATGAGGATTAGTAAGATACTACTTTTTTTCTTTGTGGTCTTGCTCGTGCTTTCAGTTGCGATCCCTGCTATGGGAAATGGGGAACAAAAAGAGCAACCTGAACATTATGGTTTTTGGTCTATTTTACCCCCTCTTTTGGCCATAAGCCTTTCGATAATTACCAAAGAAGTTTTGAGTTCGCTTATTGTTGGAATAATGGTAGGTGCTATGATTTTAACCGGAGGCAATTTGATTAAAGCTTTCGAGAAGGCTATGGAGACATTGATAACCACAGCAGGGGATCCCTCGTGGAATTTCAGGGTGTTGATGTTTACCGCTCTACTTGGCTCTATTATAGGTATGATTTCGAGGGCTAATGGCCCGCAGGCTTTTGGACGTTGGGCGGAAAAAAATATAAAGTCGAGGAGCCTGTCGCTTTTTATTACCTGGCTTTTGGGAGTCTTAATATTTATGGATGATTATTTTAACTGCATGACCGTAGGCACCGCCTTGAGGCCGGTAACCGACAGGTTCCGGGTTTCCAGGGCAAAACTTTCGTTTATAATCGATTCGACGGCGGCGCCGGTTTGCACTTTAGTGCCCATTTCTACGTGGGTGGCCTATGTAGCCTCTTTGATGATACCGCTTTTCGAGCAATACAATTTAAACTTAAATCCGTATACCGTTTACGTTCAGATGATCCCCTACGATTTTTATCCCTGGCTCATAGTCCTAATGGTTCTCATTACCTCCTTTACAAACCTGGAATATGGGCCGATGGCGCGTGCAGAATATAGGGCGCTAGCCGGTAAGGGTCTCTGGGATGAAAGTATTACAAAGACTCCGCCGGGAGATGAGTTCGAGAACATGGAAAAATCGGAAAAAGGTTCTGCCATAGACATGGTTGCTCCGCTTTTAGGGTTAATAGTAATAATGCTGGTTTGTATGGCTTACAGCGGTGGATTTTTCGAAGGCAAAGCCGGATTTTTTGAAGCAGTAATGAATTCCGATTCGGCGACGGCTCTGGTCTGGGGAGCTACGATCACCCTTATTTTGACAGCGTGTTTTTATTCGCTGAGAGGAATAGTAAGAATCAAGGATTCGATGGAAGCCGTCATACAAGGAGCAAAATCGATGATGGTGGCGCTTTTTGTGTTATCCCTGGCCTGGACGATAGGTAGCATCTGCAAAGAATTGGGTACGGGATTGTATGTTTCAAGTATCATGTCGGATACATTCCCTGCTTGGGCGGTACCGTTTACGCTCTTTATATTGACGGCTTTTATAGCTTTTTCAACAGGTACTTCATGGGGAACTTGGGCTATAATGATTCCTATAGCCGTGCCGCTCGCGGTTACCATGAAACTGGACCTGCTGCCGAGCATTGCGGCGGTGCTTTCCGGAGGTGTATTCGGAGACCATTGTTCTCCGATTTCGGATACCACCATTATGTCTTCTACCGGGGGCGCATGTCCGCATATAGAGCATGTAAATACCCAGCTGCCTTATGCTTTAACCGCGGCAGTCGCGTCAGCCGTCGGATTTTTGATTACCGGATTTTTCGATAATGCCATAGCAGTTTGGCTTTTAACCATCGCGGTGTTTTTTGCAGCGGTTTTTGTACTCCATAGGGTCTGGGGAGGTCCCTCTTTTGCCGAGGAGCAAAAGCAAGAAGTGTGATCGGGGATGAATGGCGGCTTGATATTTTTCTTCGGTTATGCTAAAATCTAAGCGAACCGGAGGATGTCACTAAAGATAAATCGGGAGGATATTATGGGTTCCGACGAAGTCAAAAGGGTCTCCCTGGCTGTAATAAGAAGGCTCCCCAAATATCACAAATGCCTGGGAGAGCTTTTGCAAAAAAACGTGGAAAGGATTTCTTCGCAGGAATTGGGTCGGATTTTGGGTTTTACCGCTTCGCAGGTGAGGCAGGATTTAAATAATTTTGGGGAATTTGGACAGCAAGGATATGGGTACAACGTGGAACAGCTTTACAACGAGATTGCCAAAATACTGGGGCTTAATACGGAACACAGGATGGTAATAGTTGGAGCCGGAAAGTTAGGACAGGCACTGGCAGGTTACCGCGATTTTGAGAGGCATGGGTTTAAAATAATGGCCATGTTCGATGTGGACCCAAATCTTGTGGGTTCAAAGGTGCGCGATGTTCCGGTATACGACATGAAGGATCTCATGTACTACGTAAACGAAAACGAGGTTGATATAGCGGTAATTGCAGTGCCTCGCGAAAGGGCCCAGGAAGTTGCGGACATCCTGAGTAAAACTTTGGTGAAAGGAATATGGAACTTCGCGCCCGTTGAAGTCGATGCGGGCCCAAACATAATAGTTGAAAACGTGCACTTGCTAGATAGCCTCTTGACTTTAAGTTACAGAATGAATGAAAGCAAATTGATGGACCGCCTTGCCAGAAAAAATGAAAAAAAGTCTGGTTTTGTAAAAATCCCTGCCAAATGAAGGCAGGGATTTTTACATTTCTGTTACGGTTTAGTTTTTCGGGAGGATTCAAAGCGAAAAAGTCGAAGAATGTTATATCAGGAAAAAGTTGCTCAAATATGTTACACTACATGGAGGGAATTTTTGGCATGATTAAAAAAGTAACCTTCGCAGTTTTATTGGTGCTTATTCTTGAAAGTGCAATATGTGTTGCACAACCTGCATCGACTATAGAAATTTACATCAACAACCAAAAAGTGATTTCCGATGTACCTCCGGTCATTTACAAAGATAGAACGCTGGTGCCCATAAGAGTCATATCCGAGTATCTCGGAGCGACGGTCTTGTGGAACGATAAAGATAAAACGGTGAAAGTATATTTAGATGGAAGGCAGGTAATTCTTAAAATAAACGATACGAAAGCTCTTTTGGATCAACAGACTGTAGTGTTGGACGTTCCGGCTATGATAATAGATAGCAGGACTATGGTCCCGCTCAGATTCGTAAGCGAAGCCCTGAAGGCGGAAGTTTTGTGGAACGATAAACAGCGAAGGGTGGACGTGATAAGACAGATTCCCCAGATAGTAGATTTTTCATACACAACGGTGAATAATATACCCGCTGTCCTGATAAAGGGAAATGCTACTTTTGAATATCAGGTTGCTGGTTATGATGGTGAAAGGGTTGCGGTGGATATAAAGGCCCAGCTCAAAGCATCGAAAAACGTGATTGACGTCGAAGATAGCGTGTTGAAAAGGGTGGTAGTAAGCGAGCTCAACGACGGCTCGGGACTTACTCGATTTGTACTGGAAATGGAAAAGGGTGCATCATTCTACATAATTAAGCCTGACCAAAATTCGATAGCCGTAGCTATTACTAATGTATTGTCTTCGATAGAATTAGAAGAAGATGGGGCTTTGGTAGCCCGTTTAAAGACGGTTATTCCTGCCACATACAATTACTTTACTTTGGGCTCTCCGGAAAAAGGAGACTACAGGCTGGTAGTGGATATCTCCAATGCCAGGCTTTCCGCGCCGGCGCCAGTTGTTTCCGATAACGAATATATTAAGAATGTGCGTGCGAGCCAGTTTGCCGTAGACCCTTACGTGGCGAGGGTGGTTTTCGACCTAAAAGGCGATGTGAAATACAGGGTATTTCAAAACGGTGGCGAAATTACGATAGTGTTTTCCTACCGTGAAATCCCATCCCGAGGTGAGGAAGGAAGCTTATTGAAGAATAAAATAATAGTAATAGACCCGGGGCACGGAGGCAGCGATCCGGGAGCCGTATACGCTGGTGTTTATGAAAAGGATCTGAACCTTAATATAGCTATGAGACTAAGGAAACTCCTCGAAGAAAGCGGAGCGACGGTTTTGATGACGAGGGAGAGCGATATCTACGTAAGCCTCTACACCAGGGCTGACATAGCTAATCAGATAGGAGCCCACCTTTTCGTGAGCATACACAACAATTCCAGCACCAATACCTCGACTTCAGGAACCATGACCTTATATTATCCGTCTCCTGAAAAAAAAGCGTTTGCTCAAATACTCCATAAGGCGGTTGTCGAAACTCTAGGACTCCCCGATTTAGGCTTGTCGGAAAGGCCAAATTTGGTGGTTACGCGGGAGACAAAAATGCCGTCGGCCTTGGTGGAGGTAGCCTTTATGAGCAACGCCCGCGACCTTGAGCTGCTCAAGACCGACGAATTCAAGCAAAAAGCTGCAGAAGGGATATATAAGGGAATATTGAGGTATTTTTCCGCTAACTGAGCCTTATTGACATAGAAATCCGGGTTTGATATGATACACTTGAATCCTGTCTGGGAGGTTTTGGCTTGGACGTAATTTTCGGTTACTTTTTCATTTTTATTGCTCGAGTTTGCGATGTCTCTTTGGCTACGATACGAACTTTAATGGTCGTCAGAGGTAACCGACTACAGGCTGCTGCCATAGGCTTTTTTGAAGTTATAATATATATAACGGCCTTGAACCAGGTGGTAAACAAATTGGATAATCCGCTAAATTTAATCGTATACGCGTTTGGATTCGCTACGGGGAACTACGTAGGAAGCTTTCTCGAGGAAAAATTGGCGTTGGGGCTTACTACGGTGCAGGTGATAACAAGAAATCCGGAACTTTCGGGAAGAGTAAGAAATCTTGGATATGGAGTGACGGTGCTCAACGGTTCTGGCAAAGAGGGCACTCGCCACGTGCTCGTAATTTCCCTGGCGAGAAAAAACGTGCCGGATTTGATAAGTTATATAGAAAGCGAAGACGAGTCAGCATTTATCACCGTAATGGATACTAAATCGGTCAAAGGGGGATACTTTAAACAAGCCAAGTAACCCCTGAAGGCATAAAACGCCCCTTTTTTAAAATATTTATTAATGAGATTCTAAAAAGGGGGTTGTTTTATGCTTAAGAGAATCATGGCATTATGTATAGGGGCCCTTTTTGTTCTTGTTTTTTTATCGGCTTGTGGATTTTTGGGCGAGAAAGGCAAACCTTTATCTGAGGCATCTGATTCCGCAAGAGAAACACAAGCTAATATGCGAAAGACCGTATTTTATTTTGTAAATGAACAAAATCTCCTGGTTCCGGTGGCAAAAGACATACCGTGGGTGGAAGGAATAGGCAAGGCCGCTTTGGAAAATTTAGTATATACACCAGAAAAGGAAAGGGAGCTGGAAGATAAGGGTCTAAAACCTCCTTTGCCTCCAGGAACTAGGGTTTTAGGTATGACTATAAGGGATGGGCTTGCAAAGGTAGATTTCAGCAGGGAGTTTTTGAATCTGAAAGACAGGTCGCAGGAGGAAATTGCCGTAAAAGCCGTGGTTTATACCCTAACCGAATTTCCCTCCATTCAAAAGGTACATCTGATGGTGGAAGGCAAACCTTTGAAAAGGTGTCCTAACGGAACTGTTTTAAGCGATGAATTAAAGCGCGAAATGATAAACCTTGAAGAGAGGACAACTGCAAAAAATAAGATCCCCGTGACATTGTATTTCATAGCATCAAGCAGGAGCGGGGCATTTTCATATTTTGTCCCGGTTACCCGAATGGTTGAAAAAAGCGACAATATAATGAAGACTGCTTTGGAAGAATTGATCAAGGGTCCGAAGGAAGGAATGGGCTTAAGCGCTGTTATACCGCCTGATACAAAAGTGCTGAATGTAAGTCAAAACGGCAATGAAGTGATAGCAAATTTTTCCAAGGAAATAGAAGGTTACGGCGGGGGTGTCGAAATAGAACAGGCTTTGGTAAATACGATAGTTTTGACTCTTTCCGAGTTTCCGGGGGTGGAGAAAGTTACCCTGCAGGTGGAGGGTGAAAGCGGGGTCTTACCTGAGGGCACAATGCTGGATGTTCCAATATTAAAGCCTGCTTACATTAACCCCGTCAATATTTAAATCGGAGAGGATGGTTTTTTTGGCAAGGGTTGATGGTAGAGAATACAACGAGATAAGACGTGTTAAGATAACAAGACATTTCAACAAGTATGCCGAGGGCTCAGTCCTAATTGAAGCGGGAGACACCAAAGTAATATGTACAGCCACTATCGATGAAAAAGTCCCTCCTTTTCTGAGAGGTAAAGGGCAAGGGTGGATTACTGCTGAATATTCGATGCTGCCTAGGGCTACGGAAATGCGCAATGTAAGGGAAACGTTGCGCCCGAGCGGCAGGACCATGGAAATCCAAAGATTGATAGGAAGGGCCTTAAGGTCGGTCGTGGACCTTGCGGCCATGGGAGAAAGGACGGTTTGGTTGGACTGCGACGTGATACAGGCCGACGGAGGGACGCGCACAGCGGCTATAACGGGGGCTTTTGTAGCCCTAGTAGATGCTTTTAAGTTTATGAAAGATAAAGGGATTTTAGAGGTAATTCCTGTCAACAGTTTTGTTGCGGCAGTGAGCGTTGGGATAGTAGAAGGGCAAAAGTTGCTGGACTTGAATTTCGATGAAGACAGCAGAGCCCAGGTGGATATGAATGTCGTGATGACAGACAAGGGGCAGATAGTGGAAATTCAAGGGACGGGCGAGGCCTTTCCCTTTACCCGCCAGGACCTCGACGAACTTATTGACTTGGCGCAAAAAGGCGTATTCGAATTAATTGCCGTCCAAAAAGATGCTTTAAAGGATATTCTGGGTGAGGTAGAAAAATAATGCGAAATATTGTTATTGCTACAAAGAACCGAGGGAAGTTGAAGGAATTTAAAGAAATGCTTTCCGATATTCCTGTTAACATCCTTTCGCTGTGCGATTTTCCGGATATAGAAGTGGAAGAAAACGGAAAGACCTTTGACGAAAACGCCCTAATTAAAGCAAAGAAGGTTGTGCAGCTGACTGGAACCGCAGCTCTCAGCGACGATTCAGGGCTGGAAGTCGGGGCCTTAGAAGGGAGGCCAGGTGTGCACACCGCGAGGTTTGCAGGGCCATTTGCCAGCGACCGTGAAAATATCGAAAAACTACTGAATGAACTCAAAGGCGTTCCGGCTGAAAAAAGGAAAGCGCGATTCGTCTGCTGCTTGTGCTTTGTACTGCCCGATGGGCGGATTTTTATCGAACACGGTTATTTAGAAGGGTTTATCACCTTTGAGCCAAGAGGTACCATGGGATTCGGATATGATCCTGTTTTTTTTGTACCGGAGCTTGGGAAAACCTTAGCTGAGGCCACGCTAGAGGAGAAAAATGCCGTGAGCCACCGGGCCAGGGCTATGGAAAAAATGAAAATACACATATTCCAATTTGCAAAAGGTGTTATTTGAAGCGGAGGGTTAAGGATTGAGAATAGCGGTCTTTAGCGATACCCATGGCTTTTTGCAGTCTATAGATACCGCTTTAGAAATTGCAGGTCCTGTAGATCTGGTGTTTCATGCAGGGGATATATCATCTGATGCAGATTACATAAGAGAAGCATATAGATACAGAGTTTACGGAGTTTCGGGGAATTGCGATACCTTTTCGGACTACCCGGGCGAGCGCCTTGTAAAGTTAGAAGGTAAAAAGATACTCATAACCCACGGCCACGCTTACCGAGTGAAGTACGGGTATGATAAGCTCTTGAATAGGGCAAAGGAACTTTCTGCCGATGTAGTAGTTTTCGGCCACACTCACTGTCCGGAAATCATCAAGGCTAAAGGCGTCCTTATAATCAATCCGGGTAGCCTAGCCCTTCCCCGACGCGGGGAAAGGCCTACTTTCGGCATTCTCGAAATAAGTGAAGGGGAAATAAAAAGCTCGATAAATGAGCTTTGAAACCAGGGGTGTTTTGAGGTCATAAACATAGCCCGAGGCGCCGTAGTTGACGAAAAGGCCCTCATAAAGGCGCTGAAAGAAGGCTGGATAGCAGGGGCAGCCCTAGATGTATTTGAAAAGGAGCCCCTGCCTCCGGAAAGTCCCCTGCGGAAAATGCCAAATGTTATATTAACCCCGCACATAGCAGGCAGTTCCGACCGTTACATGGAAAGGGCCATGAAGGTGGTGAACGAAAACCTGCGAAGGTACCTGCATGGTGAGCCATTGATAAATATCGTCGACCCGGAGCGGGGATACTGAAAATTTGTCATAATTTCACGAATACTGCATCTTTGAGATCCTCGATGGCCTTGATCTCCTTCAATACGCTTTCCGGGATTTCTTCGTCCACGCTGAGGGCCATTAAAGCGTCGCCACGGTATGATTTCCTCCCTAGCTGCATTGCTGCTATATTTATATCGTTCTTTCCGAGGATGGTACCAACTTTTCCAACTATTCCCGGTTTGTCCTTGTGGTTTGTGATGAGGACGTACCCTTCGGGAATTAGGTCTATTTTATAATCGTCTATCCCTGTTATTCTGGGGCTATCCTTTTCCAAAACGCATCCGGAAATAGTCCCTACCTCTTTATCTGTCGTAACCCTCATGGTTACTGTGCCGGGTGCGTCCTCATCTTCTTTTATTTTCTTTTCAGTTATCTTTATTCCTCTGTCTCTTGCTATTATTGGCGCGTTTATAAGGTTGGCTGGTATCTGCAAAATGTTGGACAAAAGCCCTTTTATACCGGCTGTTGTGACCAATTTGACGTCCATATTTGCGAGTCTGCCCCCGTAAATCATCTCCACTTCCTGTATCCTGCCGTTTTTAAGTTGGGTGTATAGACACCCAATTTTTTCTGCAAGCTTTATATAGGGCAAAATTAAGCTGTATTCTTCAGGCCTTACGGTGACCATGTTTACAGGATTTTTTACTATTTCGCCCTTCAGAGCCCTTATGACATCTTTAGCCACTTCTTCTGCGACCACTATTTGAGCTTCCGCGGTGGAAGCACCCAGATGAGGAGTTGCGATTACGTTTTCGAGTTTTAGAAGCGGGCTGTCTTCAGGAGGTTCCTTTTCGAAGACATCCAGGGCGCAGCCTGCAACCTTTCCTGAAACGAGGGCGTCATAAAGGGCCTTTTCATCTATGATTCCACCCCTTGCACAGTTTATTATATACACCCCGTCTTTCATAATCTTGAATTGTTCTTCCCCGATCATCTGGCGGGTAGTTTTGGTGAGAGGAACGTGGAACGTTATGAAGTCTGAAGTGCGCAAAACTTCATTTAGATCTGTGAGCATAATATTGAGGTTTTCCACATTTTCTCTAGCAATATATGGGTCATACCCGACCACGTTCATGCCGAGGGCTAAAGCCCTTTTTGCTACTTCTTTTCCTATTCGCCCGAGGCCCACGATCCCCAGGGTCTTACCAGAAAGTTGAACTCCGGTGAATTTGTTTCTTTCCCATTTTCCCGACTTAAGGCTTATTACGGCCTGGGGAATTTTGCGAGCCATAGCGAACATCAGGGCAAAGGTATGCTCGCAGGCGGCGATGGTATTTCCCTCAGGGGCATTTACAACGAGTATCCCCTTCAGCGTCGCGGCTTCCACATCTATGTTATCGACGCCGACACCTGCTCTTCCTATGACCTTTAAGTTGCTACAATCGATTATTTCCTTCGTTACCTTTGTCTGGCTCCTCACGACTAGGGCATCGTAATCTTTGATAATTTCCTTCAGTTGATCCGGAGTCAAATCAGTCCTTACGTCTACTTCAAATTCGGACTTCAGGATGTCGAGTCCTTCCTTTGCTATTTTATCCGACACCAGCACCCTCATAATGTTATACCTCCACTCCTTCATTAAAAACTTTTTCGGCAGCTTTTACACCCTTTCCAAAAAGTTCCTCATCTGCCAATATCATTTCGATGGCGGAGAGCACATTTATAATATCCAGTTCATCCACGTACCCGACGTGACCGATTCTTATGATTTTGCCTTTTAGCTTTTCCTGTCCGCCTGCCACCGTGATGTTAAATCTATTTTTCAAAGCCTTAGAGAAATTGATTTTTCCTTGAAAGTCCGATACATCCACTGCGGTAACCGTCGGTGATGCCCAGGAATCTTCTGCAAAAAGCCTGAATCCCAGATTTTTGAGGCCTTCTCTTAAAGCCTTTGCCAGTAATTTGTGCCTCTTTATTATATTTTCAAGCCCCTCATCAAAAATCAGTTTTAAGGACTCCTCAAGGGCATATACCAGCGATACCGCGGGGGTGTATGGCGTTTCGCCTTTTTCCAAGCTCTTTTTTGCATTTTTGAAGTTCCAGTAATATTTGGGCATCTTGGAATCCTCTACAGCTTTCCACGCTCTTTCACTCACTGAAACAAGCCCGAGGCCGGGTGGAATCATCAAAGCTTTCTGCGAACCTGCGACTACCACATCTATTTGCCATTCATCGGTGTTAAGCTCCACCGCTCCTAGAGAACTTATGGCATCAACTATCACGAGTGCAGGGTGGTCTCCAACAGCTTCTCTTAGGCTTTTTATGTCGTTGAGGACGCCTGTAGATGTTTCGTTATGGGTAAATAGCACCCCTTTTATTTCTTTTTTGGCATCTTTTGAAATCCTTTCCCTCACTATTTCATAGGTCACTGGCCTTCCCCATTCGACCTTGATTCTTTCTACTCTTGCCCCAAAAGCTTCCGCTATGTCTGCGAATCTGTCGCCGAAGACCCCGCAGCTAAAAGAAACTATTAGATCTCCGGGAGAAAAGAGGTTTGCAATAGCCGCCTCCATTGCTCCCGTCCCTGCAGAAGGGAATATCAACACGTCATTTTTTGTTTGAAAAACCTCTTTTATCTCTTCCGAGACTTTTTTGAACAACGAGGTAAACTCCTCGCCCCTATGGTTGACCATGGGGGCCTGCATAGCCCTTAGAACCTGTTCAGGGACCTCGGTTGGACCTGGAATCCTTAAATGATGCTTTTTCATTTGAAACCGCCTCCTTTTGAATTTTTTTATATACAAAAAACCGCCCCGTAAAGGGGCGGTTTTATCCGCGGTGCCACCCTAAGTAGCAAATTTAAATCTAAAGGCTCATTTTGGTAACGGGCATCGCCCGGCCTGGCTCATCGCCGGCAGCTCTGGGGCGGAAATAAAGGGTTCCTGCCGGTTTGCACCGACCACCGGCTCTCTAAAAGGAATTCCCTTTAATTTTCCCCTTCACGGCTTGTTTGCGCAACAAATAATTTTCTTCACATTTTAAAACAATTTAACGCAGATGTCAACACTTAAAATTTTAAAATATCCAGCCATAAGGGGTTGTTTTTTTAACGATTTTGCGGTATAATGTCTCCCATCGACGTAAAAATGTATTTTTTACAAAGACGCCTAGAATAAGAAAGGGGTTAATAATTTGACGGGAGGCAAGGGATTTTACATAGTCAAGGAAGAGATTTTGCCTGAAATATTAAAAAAGACGGTAAAGGCTAAAGAGCTTCTGAAAAACGGTAAGGCAAAGACGGTAAACGAAGCTACAAAAATGGTCGGTATGAGCCGAAGTGCCTTTTACAAATACAAGGATTATGTATTCCCTTTTTATGAGGCCAGCATGGGCAAGATAATTACAATAGCTTTGATTTTGGAGCATAAACCGGGGGTTTTGTCATCAATTTTGGATGAAATAGCAAAGGCTAGAGGAAACATACTTACGATAAATCAAAATATTCCCCTGCAGGGTCTTGCAAACGTAACAATTTCTTTTGACACTAGCCAGATGACGAGAAATGTTGAAGAAGTGCTTGAAATCGTCGAAAAAAAGCAGGGAGTGGCAAAGATAGAAGTATTAGCTCAAGAGTGACAAAAGCTAGGCAAAGGGGAGGGAAAATCGTGATTAATATTGGGATTTTGGGACTTGGTACAGTCGGAACAGGTGTGGTGGAGCTTCTTGAGAATAACCGTCAAGTGATAAGGCAGAGATTGGGTGAAGAAGTAAACGTAAAAAAAATACTGGTAAGGGACCTTTCAAAGAAAAGGACTCCTTACGCAGATGGTAAATTGACCGTGAAGGCCGATGATATATTGGATGATGAACAAATAAACATAGTCGTCGAGGTTTTGGGAGGAGAAGAACCAGCACTGAGCTACATAAAAAAGGCTTTGCAAAATAAAAAACATGTGGTTACGGCGAACAAAGAGGTAATCTCTAAGCACGGGAAAGAACTTTTCGAGCTTGCTGAAAAGTCAGGGGTAGGCCTTCACTTCGAGGCAAGTGTGGGTGGGGGAATTCCGATAATAAGGCCGATGAAACATTGTTTGGCTGCCAACCGCATCCTGAGGATTTCGGGGATACTAAATGGCACCACAAATTACATTTTGACCCAAATGCAGGAAAAGAAAAGGAATTTTGAAGAGGCTTTGCGTGAAGCGCAGAGGCTTGGATATGCGGAAAGCGACCCTTCAGATGATATTAAGGGTTTCGATGCAGCAAGGAAGCTTGCAATACTTTCTTCGATAGCATTCAATACGCGTATAACTCCAGATAAAGTCTACGTTGAGGGCATAGAGAATATAGAGCTCGAAGATATAAAATATGCTGGTGAATTGGGGTACACGATAAAATTAGTGGCATCGGCTCGTAAAGTAGGAAAAAGCGAAGTAGAGGTCTTGGTGGCGCCGACGATGCTCAGCAAAAATCACCCCTTGAGTGCCGTAAGGGACGTCTATAATGCCATTCTTGTCGAAGGAGATGCAGTGGGAGAAGTCATGTTTTTTGGTCAAGGGGCAGGGAAGATGCCGACAGCCAGTGCGGTAGTGGCAGATATAATGGATGCAGCGCGCGAAGGAAAAAGGAGAATCTATTGCACTTGCTACGATGAATTGAAAGTTATAGATGTGGGTTCGTCGACAAGCCGGTTTTACATCCGCTTGAAGGCAAAGGACAAGCCTGGAGTGCTTTCTAAAATTAGCGGAGCTTTTGGGAGGAATGATATAAGCCTCCACATGGTAATACAAAAAGATGTAAAAGGTGATGTGGCAGAAATAGTAACGGTAACCCATCAGGTTCATTTCAACAACCTTAAAAAAGCCATAAATGAGATAAGGGATTTGAAGGATGTTGAGAGGGTAATCAATGTCATAAGAGTGGAGGAGGTATCTTCTAATGGCGTACATGGGGATAATTAGTAGATATTTCGATTTATTGCCGGTTAAAAGGAAAGAGTGCATCGTTACTTTGAAGGAAGGAAATACCCCCCTTATAAGGGCATACAATTTAGAGAATCACCTAGGATTAAACTTTGAATTGTACTTGAAATACGAAGGCGTCAACCCGACAGGCTCTTTCAAAGACAGGGGTATGACAGTGGCGATTTCAGCAGCTCTGGAAAAAGGGTCTACTGCGGTAATTTGCGCTTCTACCGGAAATACCTCCGCTTCTGCAGCAGCTTATGCGGCACGAGCCGGTTTAAAATGCGTAGTCCTGATACCGCAAAACGCCATTGCCCTGGGAAAGCTTGCGCAAGCCATAGCATACGGAGCTAAAGTTGTGGCCGTAGAAGGGAATTTTGATGATGCTTTGAAAATGGTGAGACAATTTTCAGAAAAACATCCGGTAACAATTGTTAATTCCATAAATCCCAACCGAATTGAAGGTCAAAAGACGGCGGCTTTCGAAATTTGCGATGAATTTTCAGAGGCCCCCGAGTACCTAGCAATCCCCGTGGGGAATGCAGGGAACATCACGGCGTACTGGAAGGGTTTTAGAGAATACCATTCTCTCGGGAAGATATCGAAGTTACCGAAAATGCTGGGGTTTCAGGCGGCTGGAGCGGCGCCGATAGTGGAAAAAAGGGTGATAGAAAATCCTAAAACAATAGCAACTGCCATTAGAATAGGGAATCCGGCGAGTTGGAAGACCGCGGAAGCTGCTGTAACCGAATCCGGTGGGCTCATAGATAAGGTAACCGACGAAGAAATACTAAATGCGTATCACCTTTTGGCAGAAAAAGAAGGTATTTTCGCAGAGCCGGCTTCGGCGGCGTCGTTGGCTGGAGTCATAAAGCATTCCATGATGGGGTACTTTAAAGAAAATTCAAAAGTTGTATGCGTTTTGACAGGGCACGGTTTGAAAGATCCGGATACTGCGATAAGAACGGGCGTTTCTCCTGAGGTCATTCCGCCGGAAATTCATGCTTTAGAAAGAGCAATATACGGCAGGGAGTGAAGAATTTGGTAAGAGTCAGAGTTCCAGCGAGCATAGCCAATTTCGGCCCTGGTTTTGACTGTATTGGGACGGCGGTGAATTTGTATAACTTCATCGAGATGGAATTTTCTGACTTCCCTAAAATAGAAGTGTCGGGTGAGGGCCAGGGGAAAATATCCTTGGGAGAAGATAACCTGGTGTACAGAGCGGCCAGCACCATTTTAAAAAAAGCGAACATCGAAAAAAAACTTTATATAAGATTGAAAAATGAAATACCGCTTGCGAGGGGATTGGGAAGCAGCGCTGCGTGTATTGCCGGTGGCATGATTGCTGCAAACCTGCTTTTGGGAAGTCCGTTCAGCAGGAAAGAAATAATAAATTTTGCCACCGAAATGGAAGGGCACCCGGATAATGTGGTCGCGGCAATTGCAGGGGGGTTTACCATATCGGTAAAAGTGAATGACAGGGTTTTATATAAAAAATTATCCATGCCGCCTGATTTGAAGTTCGTAGTCGCAATTCCAGAATTCGAACTTAAAACTGAAAGAGCAAGGCAGGTGATTCCCAAAAATGTGAGCCTGGAGGATGCGGTATTCAACATAGGTAGGATTGCGCTGCTTGTGGCGGGTATAAGCGAAGGAGACCTTTCCGTGCTTCAAGTAGCAACCCAGGATGTTCTGCATCAACCGTACCGAATGTCGCTCGTGCCTGGATTAGAGGAAATATTGGAAAAAGCGCCGAAAATGGGCATACTTGGCTGCTTCTTAAGCGGTGCTGGTCCTTCGGTGGTGGGACTTGTGCAGGAAGAAAAATCGAAGGAAACAGGCGAATTTATGGTAGGTGTTTTCAAAGAGAAAGGGATAAAATCGCGATATATAATTTTGGAATCTTGCAATGATGGAACGATCATAATATAAAGGGTTTGAAAAACAGCCGAGGATTATGCTAAAATAATCTTGACTCGAAGATTAAATTAATGTATACTATACAATGTCCTGAAACCGTGGCGAGGCATGGCGCAGTTTGGTAGCGCACATGGTTTGGGACCATGGGGTCGGGGGTTCGAGTCCCTCTGCCTCGACCATGCGGGCGGGAATAGCTCAGGTGGTAGAGCACCAGCCTTCCAAGCTGGGTGCCGCGGGTTCGAGTCCCGTTTCCCGCTCCACTTGCGCCCGTAGCTCAGCAGGACAGAGCAACGGACTTCTAATCCGTGGGCCAGAGGTTCGAATCCTCTCGGGCGCACCATACGCGTGGTGGATATAGTTCAGATGGTTAGAACGCCAGATTGTGGCTCTGGAGGTCGTGGGTTCGAATCCCACTATCCACCCCAATTATTTTTTGTTGGGGCGTAGCCAAGAGGTAAGGCACGGGACTTTGGATCCTGCATCGTAGGTTCGAATCCTACCGCCCCAGCCAGAGAAGGGCCATTAGCTCAGGCGGTAGAGCACCTGACTTTTAATCAGGGTGTCGGAGGTTCGAGTCCTCCATGGCTCACCATGCGGGCGTGGCGGAACTGGCAGACGCGACGGACTTAGGATCCGTTGGGTTTCCCGTGGAGGTTCAAATCCTCTCGCCCGCACCAAAATCTTTCGAAAAAAAGCCTCGGTATTCATGCCGGGGTATTGTTTTATTATTTATTTTTTTATGCTATAATAAAATGGCAAAAAAGGTTTAGCGTGTTTGTGAGGAGGAGCATAATGAAAGTTAATGTGGAAAAAATAGAAAATAATGTGGCGACTTTGAAAATCGAAGTTGAAGCTGGAGAATTTGAAAAGGCCGTAGAGCAGTCTTACAGGAAAAATGTAAGGAGGTTCAACATTCCAGGTTTCAGGCGGGGTAAGGCTCCGAGGAGTCTAATAGAAAGGTATTACGGCCCCGAAGTTTTCTATGAAGATGCAGCGGAGATAGTGCTTTCCGAGGCCTACAAAAAAGGAGTAGAGGAAAACAGTTTAGAGCCGGTGGAACACCCGCATTTTGACATAGACAAAATAGGAAAAGATATCGGCATCGTCGCTACCGCCAAAGTGACGGTAAAACCCGAAGTAAAGTTGGGACAGTACAAGGGTTTAGAAGTGGAAAAAATGGTGTACACTGTTACCGAGGAGGATGTGGAAAAAGAGCTCAAAGATTTACAGGAGAAAAATGCGAGACTCGTGTCCGTAGAACGGCCTGCACAAAAGGGCGATGTGGTGTTGGTTGACCTCGAGGGTTTCGCAAATGGGGAACCTTTAAAGGATGCGAAGGTCCAAAATTACCCCCTAGAGCTAGGTTCGAAGATCCTGGTGGAGGATTTGGAAGAGAAGATAATCGGAATGAAGCCTGGTGAGACCAAAGAGGTTGCGGTTACATATCCTGCTGAACATCCGAACAAAGACCTGGCGGGAAAGGAAGTGCTCTTTAAAGTTTCGCTAAAAGAAGTGAAGGAAAAAGAACTTCCGCAGTTGGATGATGAGTTTGCAAAGGACGTAAGTGAATTTGAAACCTTGGAGGAATTAAAGCAGGATATTAAGAATAGATTGGAAGAAAGGGCAAAATCGCTTTCCGAAAGCTCTCTGAGAGGAGCCATCCTCAAAAAAGTGGTGGAACAGGCAGAGGTCGACATTCCGCAGGTAATGGTAGATAGAGAGATAGAAAGGTTAATTATGGATTTTGCCTTCCAGCTCAGGTTAAGAGGATTGGATTTAAAACAGTATCTGGAGATTTCCAATCTTTCGCCTGAAGAGTTCAAAGGGAAGTTCCAGGAAAGGGCCTACAACAATGTAAAGACGTCGTTGGTCCTGGAGGCTTTGGCAAAAGCAGAAAATATAGAAGTCACCAAAGAAGAAGTGGACGAAGAGCTGACCAAGTACGCCGAAGCAGCTCAGAAGTCTTTGGCCGAATATAAAAAGAATCTGAAGGAAGAAGACTTGGAGCACATAAAAGACCACATACTCACGAGGAAGATATTCGACTTTTTGATATCCCAGGCGAAGGTCAACGAAAAGGTGGTGGAGAACATTTCCCAAGGCGAAAGCGAGGGTGAAGAAGAACAAGCTTGATAAGGAGGGGCAAATTGATGAATCTCGTTCCTATAGTGATAGAGCAGACGAATCGTGGAGAGAGGGCTTACGATATATATTCAAGGCTGCTCAAAGACAGGATAGTATTCATAGGAACTCCCATCGACGATACGGTGGCAAGCCTTGTGATAGCTCAGCTATTGTTTCTAGAATCGGAAGACCCGGACAAGGACATCTACCTTTACATCAACTCGCCAGGTGGTTCCGTAACGGCAGGCCTTGCCATATACGACACTATGCAGTACATCAAACCGGATGTGGCCACCATTTGTATCGGCATGGCAGCCAGCATGGGGGCGGTGCTCCTTGCGGGAGGGGCTGAAGGCAAGCGCTATGCTCTCCCGAACTCCAGGATAATGATACACCAGCCGTGGGGAGGTGTTCAGGGCAAGGCTCTGGATATCGAGACCCAGGCTAAGGAAATATTGAGGTTGCGGGAGGTCCTAAACGATATCTTGGTAAAGCACACCAAACAGCCGCTTGAGAAAATCGAGCGGGACACAGAAAGGGACTTTTTCATGTCGGCATCAGAAGCGAAAGAATACGGGCTCATCGATGAGGTGATATACAAACGGGTGAAAGCCGAAGAAAAGAGGTGATATCATGTTTAAATTCAACGACGAAAAAGGCCAGCTGAAATGCTCCTTCTGCGGCAAAACCCAGGACCAGGTGAGAAAGCTGGTTGCAGGCCCCGGTGTTTATATCTGCGACGAGTGCATAGAGCTTTGCAACGAGATAATAGAGGAAGAATTCAGCGAAGAGGCAGAAATGGATTTTAGCGATATACCAAAGCCTAGAGAAATAAAGGAAATTTTGGATCAATACGTCATAGGTCAAGAGCAGGCTAAAAAGATACTTTCGGTTGCGGTGTACAACCACTATAAACGCATAAATTCCAATGTAAAATCCGATGATGTGGAACTCCAAAAGAGCAACATAATAATGCTGGGGCCGACGGGTAGCGGCAAGACCCTGCTGGCCCAGACTCTTGCAAAAATTTTAAATGTGCCTTTTGCTATTGCTGATGCTACCTCCTTGACGGAGGCCGGTTACGTAGGTGAAGACGTGGAAAATATACTGTTGAAATTGATTCAGGCTGCCGATTACGATGTGGAAAAGGCTGAAAAAGGCATAGTGTACATCGACGAAATAGACAAGATTGCAAGAAAATCCGAAAATCCATCGATAACCAGAGACGTATCCGGAGAAGGAGTGCAGCAGGCGCTTTTGAAAATCCTAGAAGGGACCATAGCCAGCGTGCCGCCTCAGGGGGGACGCAAGCACCCGCACCAGGAATTTATCCAGATAGATACAACCAACATCCTGTTCATCTGCGGAGGCGCCTTCGAAGGAATAGAAAAAATTATAGCCAACCGCATCGGAAAAAAATCCATAGGCTTTGGCGCGGAAATCCGAAGCAAAGAGGAAAAAAACGTGGGTGAACTTTTGAGGCAAATAATGCCGGAAGACCTTTTGAAATTTGGAATGATACCGGAATTTGTGGGAAGGGTACCTATCATTGTGACATTGGATGCTCTTGATGAACAGGCGCTCATAAGGATTTTGAAAGAGCCGAAAAACGCACTTGTAAAACAATATCAGAAATTGTTTGAAATGGACAATGTTCAACTTGAATTTACCGATGAGGCTTTGCAGGTTATCGCGCAAGAAGCTTTGCGGCGAAAGACCGGAGCTAGGGGCTTAAGGGCGATACTGGAAGAAGTGATGATGGACGTAATGTACGAGATACCTTCGAGAAACGACATCGTGAAGTGCGTAATAACCAAAGATGTGGTGTTGAAGCGGGAAGAGCCGATTATCGTAACTTCCGACAGGAAAAAGACGAAGAAAAAAGAAGTGACGGCTTAAGTAAAAAAGTGCAGCAAAACGCTGCACTTTTTTACTACCCTTTCCAGGATAAATTGAGGGCTTGGGGTAATAATATAAAAAGCCGAATCTGGAAAGGGGGGACATTTAGAACGTGACGGTAAATATTTTGAGTTTTATTCAGATAGCCTTGGCCATATTAGTAGGGCTTTACTTCATAAATATGATGAAAAACCAGCAGGGAAGCAGGATTGTGGTAGACCGGGAGTCGAAAAAGGAATTGGAAAAATTGAGGAAAATGAGAGAGATATCCCTTACCGAGCCGCTGACGGAGAAGACGCGCCCCACTAAGTTCGAGGATATAATTGGTCAGGAAGAAGGAATTAAAGCTTTGCGGGCGGCACTATGTGGACCTAATCCCCAGCACGTTATAATTTACGGCCCTCCGGGCATAGGGAAGACCGCGGCGGCTCGTTTGGTTCTGGAAGAAGCTAAAAGGACGCCAGGTTCCCCTTTCGGGCCAGATGCGAAATTCGTAGAAGTTGACGCTACCATAGCAAGGTTTGATGAAAGAGGCATAGCAGACCCGCTCATCGGTTCGGTGCACGACCCGATATACCAGGGAGCTGGTCCTTTGGGTATAGCGGGAATACCGCAACCCAAGCCCGGAGCGGTGACCAAAGCTCACGGCGGGGTGCTTTTTATAGATGAAATAGGGGAATTACATCCGGTGCAGATGAATAAACTTTTAAAGGTGTTGGAAGATAGAAAGGTCTTTTTGGAGAGTGCCTACTACAACAGCGAAGACCCCAACATACCTCTTTACATTCATGAAATTTTCCAAAAGGGTCTTCCAGCTGACTTCAGGCTGATAGGTGCTACCACCAGAACGCCTCAGGAGATCCCACCGGCAATTCGTTCCCGCTGCGTGGAGATTTTTTTTAAGCCCCTCAGCCCGGAAGATATCGGGAAGATTGCAAGAAATGCGGCTTACAAAATTTCCTTCGATATCGAAGAAAGGGCTGTAGAGACGATTAAAAAATACGCCACTAACGGGCGGGAAGCCGTCAATATACTGCAAATGGCAGCGGGGCTCGCACAGATAGAAAAAAGAAAAAAGATAGAGGCCAAGGATGTGGAGTGGGTGGTAAACAGCGGCCAGTATTCGCCGCGTCCGGAAAAGCGGGTGCACTCCTGTCCACAGGTAGGATGTGCTAACGGCCTTGCCGTTTACGGTCCCAACATGGGTACTCTGATGGAAATAGAAGCCATAGCAATACCCGTGGAGAAAGGGAAGGGCAAGCTCACTGTAACGGGAATTATGGAAGAAGAGGAAATGGGAGGAGAAACGCACAAGCTGAGGCGAAAGGCTACCGCAAGAGGAGCCGTGGATAACTGTCTGACTGTACTTAAAAAGTATCTCGGATTGAGGCCGGAAGATTTCGACATACACATCAACTTTCCGGGAGGTACTCCCATAGACGGGCCGTCGGCTGGAATTACGGTAGCCACGGCTATATACTCAGCCATAACCAATATTCCAGTGAATAATTTAGTGGCTATGACAGGAGAGCTGTCCATCCGGGGTTATGTAAAGCCGGTAGGTGGAATCGTGGCGAAAATAGAAGCTGCAAAGAGGGCTGGTGCGACGACTGTAATAATACCCAGGGAAAATTGGCAGGACCTTTTTAAAACTTGGGATATGAGGATTTTAGCCGTGGACAGGATAGAAGAAGTGATAGAATATGCCCTGGTGAATTCAGAAGAAGAGCCGAAGAATGACAAAAAAATGGCCTTTGCGTTCGGAAGGAATTAAAAAGATTTTATCGAATAAAAAGTTAGGAGGAATATAATCCAATTATGTGAAAATATGCAGGGGGAAATTTTGTGAAAAGGGAAAAGAACATAAGAATCTTGCCGCTTCTGCCCCTTAGAGGCCTTCTAGTTTTCCCGAAAATGATACTTCATTTCGACGTTGGCAGGGACAAGTCCATCGAAGCCCTGGAAGAAGCTATGGTGGCCGACGAAAAAATTCTTCTTGTTGCCCAGAAAGATGCAAGGGTAGACTTCCCCGTGCCGGAAGACATATATGCGACAGGGACGGTGGCCAAGATAAAGCAGCTTTTAAAAATGCCAGGCGATACTATAAGGGTGATGGTGGAGGGACTCAACCGGGCCCTGATAGAAGAATATATAAAGACAGAACCCTTTTTCAAAGTAAGGGTTACCGAAATATTCGAACACGATATGGAAATTGGCCCCGAAGAAGAAGCCCTCATGCGAAGCACGATGAACCTTTTTGAAAATTATGTCGAATTAAACCATAAGGTGAGTCCGGAGGCCTTGATTTCGATAGGTAATATAAAAAATCCCGGCCGTTTTGCCGATGCCGTGGCATCTCACCTCAATCTGAAAATCGAAGACAAGCAAAAGATATTAGAGACAGTAGATGTAAAAGAAAGGCTCAGAATCCTCTTCGAGATTCTCACAAGAGAAATAGAAATTCTTGAGCTGGAAAAAAAGATTAATAACCGGGTGAAAAAACAGCTGGAAAAATCTCAGAAAGAATTTTACCTCAGAGAACAGATAAAAGCCATACAGCAGGAACTAGGGGAACAGGACGAAAAGACGCAGGAAGCCAACGAGTATCGAAAAAAGATAAAGGCCTTAAATCTTCCGGATGAGCTTGAGCAAAAGGTATTGAAGGAAGTGGAAAGACTTGAGAGGACTCCCCCGGTGTCGGCTGAGGTGGCGGTCATAAGAAATTATCTGGACTGGATTGTCGCCCTTCCCTGGAACAACTTTACAGAGGATGTCTTGGATGTCAAATCGGCGCAAAAAGTTTTGGACGAGGGGCACTATGGACTTGAAAAGGTGAAGGAGCGAATTCTGGAATTTCTTGCGGTAAGAAAGCTCGCGGGAGCCATGAAATCGCCTATACTTTGCCTTGTGGGTCCTCCGGGAGTGGGCAAGACATCCTTGGCCAGGTCCATAGCGAAGGCCATGGGAAGGAAGTTCGTAAGGGTGTCACTTGGGGGGGGGTTAGGGATGAAGCTGAGATCCGCGGGCACAGGAGAACGTATGTTGGAGCGCTTCCCGGCAGGATAATTCAAGGGATAAGGCAAGCGGGCACCAAAAACCCCGTGTTCCTGCTCGATGAAGTCGATAAGATGAGCTCTGACTTTCGAGGAGACCCGACCGCCGCTTTGCTGGAAGTGCTTGACCCCGAGCAAAATCACAGCTTTTCCGACCACTACATAGAAATTCCTTTTGACCTTTCGAAAGTATTGTTTATAGCTACTGCCAATACTCTGTTTAACATTCCAAGACCCCTCCTTGACCGCATGGAAGTCATATCAATTCCGGGGTACACCGAGCACGAGAAACTTCAAATAGCCAAGCTCCATTTAATCCCCCGGCAGATAGAAGAACATGGTCTAAATGCCGAGAATCTGGTGTTTTCCGATGAAGCCCTGGTACACATCATCCGCAACTATACGCGAGAAGCCGGCGTGAGGAACTTAGAGCGGGAAATAGCAAGTATATGCCGTAAAGTCGCCAGGTCAGTGGTAGAAGGGGAAAAAAAGTCTGTAGATGTAGACGTCGAGATGGTCGAAAAGTTTCTGGGGACTCCCAGGTTTCGCTATGGAGTCATCGAGGAAACCGACCAGGTAGGGGTGGCGACCGGCCTTGCCTGGACGGAAATGGGGGGCGACATACTGAGCGTCGAAGCCACAGTCATGAAGGGAAAGGGAAAGCTGATACTTACTGGCAAGCTCGGAGATATCATGCAGGAATCGGCCCACGCGGGATACACCTACGTCAGGTCCAAGGCGGCTGAGTTGGGGATAGATGAGGATTTCCACGAAAAGTACGACGTTCACATTCATGTGCCCGAAGGAGCCATACCGAAAGATGGCCCTTCTGCAGGAATAACCATGGCTTGTGCCTTAATTTCCGCCCTTTCCGGACGTCCTGTGGACAGGACTGTGGCTATGACTGGGGAAATAACCTTAAGGGGAAGGGTCTTGCCTGTCGGGGGAATAAAAGAAAAGGTGCTGGCAGCCCACCGCGCGGGTATAAAGACCGTGATACTTCCCGAGGAAAATATAAAAGACCTGGAAGAAGTGCCTAAAAACGTGAAAGAAGACCTTTGCTTTGTCTTTGTGAAGACTATGGACGAGGTGATAAAAAGAGCGATAAAACCCATGGGCGATGGCATCCCCCCGATGCGAGAAAGTGCGGAAAAAGCAGACGGCTTTTTTATTTCTCAGTAGACTTTATGTGTTTATTGCTGAAAGTTTTATAATCATAGTATAATAGAAATAGAAGAGAACTACACAGAACGAAAGGGGTTTGCCCATGGGTATTATTTTTGACCCCTCGGTGGAGCACAGGATAATGGTATGCGTGACTCCACAGAAGAGCTGCGAAAGGCTGATAAAGAGGGGGGCGGCAAGGGCAAGAGAGCTAGGAGGGGAATTTTGCGTAGTATACGTAAATAAATCGGAGGATCTGAACAAGGATTTAAAGCAGCACAAAATATTGCTGGAGCTTTTCGAAATGGCAAAAAATCTGGGAGGAACGGTTTCGATCTTGGCAGGGAAAAAGGTATATCAGACCTTGGCCGATTATGCGAGGAATAATCATATAACCCACATAATCGTCGGCAAATCCATGCAATCGGCTTTTGATGTGCAAAAAAACGGCGAAGTAATCAATCCCTTGATAAAAGCCGTTGAGAAGAACGGCATAGTTGTGGAAATAGTTGAGTAGGGGGTCGCCTTTTTTGAGAAGTTTCCTGGGTAAAATTATTGAGGGATTGCATCAAAAGGATAAAAATCTTTTTATGTACCTGAATCAAAGGATAAAGTGCAGGCCTTTGGATGCGATAATGCCGCGCATAACCCATCTCGGCGGTGCCACATTTTCAGTGCTTTTGTGTGCCTTTCTCTATATCTTTGGCAAAGAGGAAGCCAGGATTGCCGCAAGCGAAGCCTTTTTCGCCCTCACGGGGAGCCAGGGAATAGTGCAAATTTTTAAAAAGAGCATATACAGGAAGAGACCGTATATGGTTTTGCCCAACGTGAACACATTCTGGAGAAAGCTTCTAAAAGACCACTCCTTTCCCTCCGGGCACACCGTTGCGGGCTTTTGCCTGGCCGTGGTGTTTTCCCTTTATTTTCCTGCATATAGGTATGCCATTTATTCGCTGGCCACATTGGTGGGATTTTCCAGGATATACACCGGAATGCACTACCCCTCCGATGTGCTCAGCGGTGCTTTTCTGGGTACTACTTTTGCGTTATTGACGCATGCCATAAAAAAACTTATCGTAAGCTGAAGGTAATTTTTTATCGCTCGTTAAAAAGGGAGGGGTTTTATTTATGGAGATTGAAAAGGCCATAGAACTTAATGTGGAACCCCTGATAAAGTCGGTTTGCGAAATAATCAGGATACGGAGCGTTGAAGAACCGCCGCTTGAAGGGAAGCCTTTCGGAGAAGGAGTGGCACAGGCCCTTGATTATGCTTTAAACCTTGCAAGCAGTTTCGGCTTCAGGACCAAAAACCTGGACAACTACGTGGGATGGGCCGAGTGGGGCGAAGGAGACGAAATGGTGGGGATACTGGTTCACCTGGATGTGGTGCCGGAAGGCTCAGGCTGGACCTATCCTCCCTACGGCGGGGAAATCCACGATGGAAAAATCTACGGCAGGGGTGCGGCTGACAACAAAGGGCCTGCCATGACGGCCCTGTACGCTTTAAAAACTTTGAAAGATGCGGGAGTAAAATTCAATCGGCGGGTTAGAGTGATATTCGGCACCGACGAAGAAAGCGGAATGAGATGTGTAAAATATTACCTAGAACACGACGAAGAGCCCACCATGGCTTTTTCGCCCGATGCGGAATATCCGATTATAAACGGCGAAAAAGGCATCCTTACGTTTTCTTTGACGAGCGATTTTGAAAATGACAAGAAAGCGAAAGAAGGAGGAGTAACGCTCGTCTCCTTGAAAGGCGGCCACAGACCCAACATGGTGCCGGACTACGCCGAAGCGGTTTTAAAAGGTGATGCCGTATACATAGAAGAAAGATTCAGAGAATTCAAAGAAAGAACCGGGTACGATATGGAGCTTTCAAAGGTCGATGGTACATTTGCTATTAAATCTAACGGCGTTTCCGCCCACGGAAGCATACCCCATAAGGGGAAAAACGCGGTAATGCAGCTCATAACTTTTCTTTCGGAACTCGACATCGATGATGAAGGACAGCGGCGATTCATTCTTTTCCTGAACGAGAAAATAGGCCTTGATACTACGGGCAGGGGATTGGGAGTCGATTTTTCCGATGATATATCGGGGCCGCTTACCTTTAATGTGGGAGTAATCCGGATGGATGAAAAATCAGGCGAGGTCGTCGTAAACATCAGGTATCCCATAAAGTATAAAGGGGAAGAGGTGATTTCGAAAATAAGGGAAAGTCTCATCGAGGGAGTTCGAGTTGAAAAGATATCCGACAATCCGCCCCATTACGTCCCTGAGGATAGCGCTATAGTTAGGAGCTTGAAAGCGGCTTACGAAAAGGTTACCGGAGAAAAGGCCTACTGTTTTTCAATAGGCGGCGGAACGTACGCGAGGATGTTCAAAAACGCGGTGGCTTTCGGACCTGGTTTTCCGGGGAAACCAGAAGTTGCCCACGAAAAGGACGAGTACATCGAGATTGAAGACCTTTTGAAAAACTTGAGGATTTATACCAATGTTCTTTTAGAACTCGTAAGTTAAATTTTTTAATTATGGAGTGATAAAATGCAACTCCAGAGGTTGGCCGACCCGGCCATTGATAGGCTCTTTGAGGCAATAACGCTTTTGAAGACGAAGGAAGAATGCTATCGCTTTTTCGAGGATATTTGCACCATTGCAGAAGTAAAGGCCATGGCGCAGCGGCTTCAGGTGGCCGAGATGCTGGAAGCCGGATTTACATACAGCGATATTGCCGAAAAAACCGGGGCCAGCACTGCCACCATAAGCAGGGTCAAGCGTTTTTTGAACTACGGCGCCGATGGCTACAAAATGATTTTAGAAAGATTAAAGGAGCTTGATGAGAAAAAAAAGTAGCGTGGAACCCACGCTACTTTTCTGTAGGAGGTTACAAATGGATTTTTTATCCGAACTAAACGAAGAGCAAAGGAAAGCCGTAACACATCCGGGTGGGCCTCTTCTTGTCCTGGCAGGTGCGGGAAGCGGCAAGACCCGGGTGCTGACGTACAGAATCGCTTACCTGATTGAACACATGGGCGTAGACCCGAGCAGTATAATGGCCATAACATTTACAAATAAAGCTGCCGAGGAAATGAAAGAAAGAATCGAAAGACTTATCCCCTGGGCGAAGGGGATGCTGGTCAGCACCTTCCATTCGGCTTGCGTCCGCATCCTGAGGTCAGACATTGAGAGATTGGGCTACAGTAGGAACTTTGTAATATTCGACACCCAGGACCAGCAGGTAGTGGCAAGGGATTCCGTCAAAGCTATGGGGCTTGACGACAAAAAATACTCACCCCAAGCAGTATTGAGTTTTATAGGAAGGGCTAAGGACAAGCTGCTTACGCCACAAGAGTGCTACGACAGGGCAAAGGACATAAGGGAAAAGACTTTGGCGAGGATATACGAACTTTATCAGAAAAAACTGAAGGAGCTGAACGCCCTGGATTTCGACGACCTCATAATGAAGACGGTCGAGCTTTTCAGAGAATGTCCCGAAGTTCTTCACCATTACCAGACGAAGTTCAAGCACATATTGGTAGATGAATATCAGGACACAAATAGAGCGCAATACGTTCTCGTAAAGATGCTGGCCGAAAAGCACAGGAACCTGTGCGTTGTGGGGGACGACGACCAGAGCATATACAGCTTCAGAGGTGCGGATATCCGGAATATCCTGGACTTCGAAGAGGATTTTCCGGATGCTACCGTCATAAGGCTCGAGCAAAATTACCGCTCGACCCAAAACATCCTCGATGCGGCAAACAGCGTGATAAGCCACAACCTGGGCAGGAAAAAGAAGAATCTCTGGACCGAAAACGGCAAAGGTGAAAAAATTTATCTTGTCACGCTGGAAAACGAGCATGAAGAGGCGTTCTTCATTGCCCGGGAAATAGAAAAGCTGGTCAACGCGCGGAAATTTAACTTTAAAGATTTTGCGGTGCTCTACCGAACCAATGCCCAATCCCGCGTGCTGGAAGAAATGATGGTGAAGATGGGACTCCCCTACAGGATAGTGGGAGGCCTGAAATTTTACCAGCGGAAAGAAATAAAGGACATAATGGCATACCTGAGGGTTGTGGCAAATCCTTCGGATGATGTAAGCCTTTTGAGGATTATAAACGTGCCTCGAAGGGGCATAGGCGAGGCTACAGTCTACGAACTGAAAAGGGTGGCGGAGGAAAATGAAAGGTCCGTATATGACATAATAAAAGAGGAGGCTTACAATTTTTCATCGAGAGTATCTGCAAAACTTAAGAATTTTGCGAGACTAATTAATGATTTTATAGAAAAACAAAATTCGCTTTCGATTCCGGAATTGATAGCTTATATTCTTGAAAAAACGGGATACATTGAAGAACTTGAAGCCGAGAATTCACCTGAGGCCCAGAGCAGGATAGAAAACCTGAAAGAAATGGTAGGTGTGGCCGAAGAATTCGAAAGGAAATATAAAGGAGCAAGCCTCCAGGACTTCCTCGCCGAAATCGCCCTGGTCTCCGATGTGGACGAGCTTGACGATAACAAAGATGCGGTGGTTTTGATGACGCTCCATAGTGCGAAAGGCCTCGAGTTTCCGGTGGTTTTTTTAAGCGGCATGGATGAGGGTATATTCCCGCATTCCAGGTCGATGTTCGATGAAGATGAGCTGGAGGAAGAGCGAAGACTTTGCTATGTGGGGATAACCAGGGCCAAAAAAAGGCTTTACCTGACAAGAGCGTGGAGGCGAAATCTCTACGGCAACACCTCATTTTATTCGGCGTCAAGATTTATCGACGAGATACCGGCAAGGCTTTTAAAGGAAATCGGTCCTGAAGATGATATAAAAAAAGCAAAACCGGTGGTGCACTTCAAGTCAGCGATAAAACAATCATCAGAAACGGAGAAGCGAAAGGAGTTAAAATTAAACCCCGGCGACAGGGTGAAGCACTCCAAATGGGGTGAAGGTGTGGTAACCGCCGTCTACGGTAAGGGAGAAGATGCGGAAATAGCGGTAAATTTTGCATCGGAAGGGACAAAACGCCTCATATTAAAGTACGCTCCTCTTGTAAAGATATAAAATGAGAAAATGAAATTCCATTTGAGAGGATGGAGTGTATGAAAAAGTCCGAAGCCGAAAAAAGGATAAAGGAATTGAGGGAGCTCATAAACTATCACAACAAGCAGTATTACGTATACGACAACCCGGTAATTTCCGACGCGGAGTATGACAAATTGATGAGGGAACTAGAAGAGCTCGAAAAAAAGTTTCCCGAACTGGTAACGCCCGACTCTCCCACCCAGCGGGTTGGGGGAGAGCCTCTTCCCTATTTTACTCAGGTGGTTCACCGCGTCCCTATGATGAGCCTTTCCAACGCTTTCGATGAAGGGGAACTGAAGGACTTCCACAGGAGGGTTACGGAAGTTGTAGGAAATGACGTGGAGTACGTGGTGGAACTTAAGATAGACGGACTTGCGGTTTCGATAACTTACGAAAACGGCATTTACAAAACCGCCGCCACCAGGGGTGACGGCGAAGTAGGGGAGGATGTAACCCAGAACGTAAAGACTATAAAGAGCGTGCCGCTTAAGCTTGATTTTCCACCCGATAAAAGCCCGGCTATCCTTGAAGTAAGAGGCGAGGTGTACCTGCCGAAAGAGGACTTCAGGAAATTGAACGAAGAGAGGGAAGAACAGGGGCTTGCGCTCTTCGCAAACCCCAGGAACGCGGCGGCGGGCTCTTTGAGACAGCTTGACCCCAAAGTTACGGCCAAAAGGCCCCTTGCCGTTTTCATATATGGCTTGGGTTATGCGGAAGGGGTAGAATTCGAGACCCACTATGAAGCGCTCCAGTTCTTCAAAAGAATAGGCCTGCGAGTAAATCCTCACATAGTGCTTTTCGATAAATTCGATGACGTCGTGGACTACTGCCTCAGCTGGAACGAAAAGCGCCACGAACTGCCCTACGAGATTGACGGGATGGTCATTAAAGTTAATTCCCTCGAGCAGCAACGGCTCTTAGGTTCGACCGCCAAAAGCCCCCGCTGGGCTATAGCATATAAGTTTCCTGCTGAACAGAAGACAACGGTGATTAAGGACATAATCGTAAGGGTTGGCAGGACGGGAGTGCTGACCCCCACCGCGGTTTTGGAGCCGGTAAGGATAGCCGGCTCTACGGTAAGCAAAGCCACTTTGCACAATGAGGACTACATTAGGGAAAAGGACATAAAGATAGGCGATACGGTGATAGTCCACAAGGCCGGCGATGTAATTCCCGAAGTGGTGGGAGTTGTAAAAGAAAAGCGCACGGGAAAAGAACGGGATTTCGAAATGCCCAGCCGCTGTCCCGAGTGCGGCGCCGAGGCGGTCAGGCTTCCGGGAGAAGCTGCGTACCGCTGCACCAACAGCACCGGCTGTCCGGCCCAGATAAAAAGGAGCATCGAGCACTTCGCCTCGCGGGATGCCATGGACATAAGGGGCCTCGGCCCTGCCATTGTTTCACTCCTGATATCGCATGGGCTCATTAAGGATGCTGCCGACCTTTACTACCTGAAGCGGGAGGACCTCATCCCCTTAGAGCGCATGGGAGAAAAATCTGCCGCCAACCTGCTTTCTGCTATAGAGGAGAGTAAAAGGAGGCCTCTTGACCGGGTGATATACGCTCTTGGGATCCCCTTCGTGGGTTCCAGGACTGCGTCGCTTCTGGCTGATGCCTTCGGTTCGATGGAGGAGCTCGAAAAGGCTACCTACGAGGACCTGATAAAAGTTCCCGAAATAGGCGACAAGATAGCAGAAAGTATCCTGGCGTTTTTCAGACAGGAGCAGACAAAAGCTCTCATTTCCCGCTTGAAAGCCGCCGGGGTCAGCATGGAAGCAAAAAAGAAGGAAGAGGGGCCAAAGCCTTTAGAAGGACTTACCTTCGTGCTTACTGGGACGTTGGAGAAATACACGCGGCAGCAGGCTACAGAACTTATTGAAAAGCTCGGCGGCAAAGTCACCGGCAGCGTGAGCAAAAAGACCGACTACGTGATAGTGGGTAAGGACCCGGGGTCCAAATACGAAAAGGCTTTAAATTTAGGAATAAAAATCCTGAACGAGGACGAGTTCGAGGAACTGATCGAAAAAGGGAGAGTGTGATTAAAAAGAGCCATCTAGCTTATGGATGGCTCTTTAATTCTTTCTATCTCCCTTAATTCCTATCTCCACCAGGTTCAGCGGTATATCCTTCCCTGAAAGATTTAACGCTTCTTCAACAATCTTCACCAAACCGTAGCAGCAAGGCACTTCCATGTGGGCTACGGTTACGCTCTTTATGTCGTTGCGCTTGAAAATTTCTGCAAGCTTTTTTACGTAGTAGTTGCCGTCATCGAGTTTGGGGCAGCCTATGACCACACTTTTGCCCTTTAAAAGTTCCAAGTGATAGTTGGGGTATGCGAAGGGCACGCAGTCTGCAGTCACCAAAAGGTCGGACCCGTCGAAGTAAGGAGCTTCCACGGGCACCAGCATGAGCTGGACCGGCCAGTTCGAAAGCTGGGACCTGATTCTAATGGAGATATCGCCTTCGGAAAAGGATTTTTCCGGGACTTTTACGTTTTCTTTTGCATCGGAACTGTGTTTTAAGTCTATCACCCGGCTTCCAGGGCATGAAAATCCGTGATGGATATGGGTATGCACCGGGGGTTCAGATTTGCTGCGGGCCATGTGTTCCTTTACCGCCTCTTCGTCAAATTCTTCGGCTTCTCTTTCGATGATAGTAATCGCACCCCTCGGGCACTCGCCGAGGCAGGCACCTAGCCCGTCGCAGTACTTATCCGAGACGAGCCTTGCCTTTCCGTCTATAATCTGTATGGCACCTTCGGCGCAGGCCGGAACGCAAAGCCCGCAGCCGTTGCACTTTTCTTCATCTATATGAACTATTTTCCTTATTGCCATGTTCGAAACCTCCCTGTCTTGCTTGAATCTAATTCAATCATAACAGGTTTTGAAGTGTAAAGATGTGATTTACCTCACATAGAGCCGCATGTTTTGCAGACCCTTTCTCCGACAAAAACTCCTTTTCCGAGAGATGTTTTTAGATGATACGTATAAATATTGTAACTTAAGTTTAAAAAATTTATTGAAATTTATACTTGTATATATTATAATATTGGTAAAAGTGATTACTTGAACAATTTATTTCCAGATACAGCCCTTTTTCTAGCGGGCTGTATCTAAAAAAAACATTAAAAAGGGGGTCTTGTATGAATAAAAAATTATTTGCTGTAGCCCTTTTGGTACTCACCGCATTTATCGTATCTATTGTTGCACCGGTGCAGGTAGCAAAACTTTTCAAAGTTGACGCAGTTTCGGCTGCTACTGACTCGTCGAACGATAAGCCTGCAGAAAATAAAACGCAAACGACGCCTGCCAAAACCAGTCAACCTGCGGCGGCTAAGACTACCACGACTAAAACGACCTCCACTGCGGTGACTAGTGTAACTGGAATCAAAAGGCTGTTAGCTTACGGTTCTGTAGGACAGGATGTTAAGTTGCTGCAGACATTGCTCAACCAGCATGGCTATAAGTTAAAGGTAGATGGGATATTTGGACCTAAGACATTAGCTGCTGTAAAAGACTTCCAGAAAAAGAACGGACTTAAGGTGGACGGAATAGTAGGTCCCAAGACTTTGGCAAAATTGGCCCCCAAAGTAGCTGCATCAACTGAGAAACCGGCAACTCCAGCTGCCCCGCAAGTTCCTGTGCAGACTCAGAAAGTTGCAGTAAAAATAGGGAAGGTTGATTATGCAGCCCATGGAACCAAGTGCTACACAGTTGCAGTAGCAGCTGTGGCCGGCGACAAGATAGTAGCTGCCTACATAGATGACTATCAGTTTATGAGCAAGGACGTAGCAAAAGGAGTACCCAATATGGACCAAGAATTTGGGACTTACGTTAAGGAAGGTTATGTACTTGCATCGAAGCTCACGAATGCTGATTATTACAGCAACAATATGAAGACGAGGGGCGGCGCGACTAAGACCGTAAACGAGAACTTTGGCGGAATAGTGAAGTTTGTAAAGGGCAAGACCATAGCGGAACTCGAGGCAATGCTTGCGAGCACTACAAAAGAGGAAATGAAGGAGAAAGTAGACGCGGTAACCGGAGCTACGCTTGAAGATACTTACGGCTACGTGAAAGCTATAGTCGAAGCGGCGAAAGTAGCAAAAGCAGCGCCCGATGCGGATGCGATGCTGGTGGAAGAAAAAGATCTGGCCAATTTGAAGATCGGTAAGGTAGATTATGCTGCTCATGGAACCAAGTGCTTCACCTTTGCGACCGCAGTTGTTTTAGGCGACAAGATAGTAGCTGCCTACATAGACGACTATCAGTTTATGAGCAAGGACGTAGCAAAAGGAGTACCCAATATGGACCAAGAATTTGGGACTTACGTTAAGGAAGGTTATGTACTTGCATCGAAGCTCACGAATGCTGATTATTACAGCAACAATATGAAGACGAGGGGCGGTGCGACCAAGACTGTAAACGAGAACTTCGGCGGAATAGTGAAGTTTGTAAAGGGCAAGACCATAGCGGAACTCGAGGCAATGCTTGCGAGCACCACAAAAGAGGAAATGAAGGAGAAAGTAGATGCAGTGACCGGAGCTACGCTTGAAGATACTTACGGCTATGTGAAAGCTATAGTCGAAGCTGCTAAGGTGGCAAAATAAAATCATAGAGAATATGCTAAAGGTGGTTGATAGGCTAAAGCCTATTGACCACCTTTTTATATTTATTTTCGATCTTTTGCGCACTGTTCATGAACGGAAATAGTCTACAAGAAATATCATAAAAAGAGGAACACCACGTAATCTTAATAAACCAAAGAGGTGGTGCGGGTATGATTAAAGGCTATAATATTTTGCATCCGATTCCGTTAAACCCACGGCTGCTCATTATGCCGGGCTTTACGGAGCGACAAATCCTCGAACATTACGAGGTGCTGTACAAGGGATACGTAAACAAGGTAAACGAGATCAGAAATCTTCTTCTTTCTGCCGACCGAAAAGATGCGAATGCGACTTATAGCTATTTTCGCGGATTAAAAAAAGGAGAAACTTATGCTATAGACGGGGTCATACTTCACGAGCTTTATTTTGAAAACCTTGGCGGTACCGGTGGGATGCCCCGTGGAGAGCTAATGAGACAGATAGAGTGGGACTTTGGTTCTTATGATGCGTGGCTCGAGGATTTCAAAGCTACGGGCATGGCAGCTCGGGGATGGGCTATTTTGGTCTATGACATAAGGTGCGACAAACTTGTCAATTATCTTTTAGATGCCCATAATTACGGTGTTGTCCATGGTGCGGAGGTCGTTTTGGTTCTGGATGTCTACGAACATGCGTATTTTATTGATTATGGAACTAGAAAAGCCGATTATATAAGGGCATTTATGAACAATGTAGATTGGAATGTAGCGGAGATTAGATTTAAGAGAATAAAAAATCTCCTATGAATATGCGAGGGCATTCCTGCATTTTTTTAATAGATAATAATGCGTGAATTGCACTATAAAAGTTAAAAAAAAGACATATAAGAATATCTTGACATTTTACAATAGTATATATATACTAAAAGTACCGAGACTTGTATATACATATATAAAAAGAGGGGGGTTTACTGTGATAGATTTAAATGAATTGATTAGCGCTATAGGGGAACTGGATGAAAACACTGCGATAAAGATTCTGGAAGATTTCATTTCCGGCAATCCCACACAGGAAGAGGCTCAAAGAGTCGTAGAGGCGTGCCAGAAAGGAATGGACATAGTGGGAGAAAAATTTGAGTCGAAAGAGTACTTTGTGGGAGACCTAATTTTCGCGGGAGATTTGCTTGCAAGGGCTATAGAGATGTTAAAGCCGTACATAGGCACAAAAAGCAAAGAAGGTGCGGGTAAAATTGTTTTAGGGACGGTGCAGGGGGACCTTCACGACATAGGTAAAAACATATTCAGAAGCATGGCGGAAGCTGCAGGATTTGAAGTGTACGACCTCGGAATTGACCAACCTCCTGAGAACTTTGTAAGTAAAGTAAAAGAAGTAAAGCCTCAAATAGTAGGGCTAAGTGGACTCCTTACGCTGGCTATCGAGTCGATGAAAAAAACGGTAGATGCCCTCTCGGAAGCGGGGCTAAGAGACGGCTTAAAAGTGATAATTGGTGGAAATGCAGTAAACAGCGAGGCCTGCGCCTATATAGGAGCGGATGCATGGACTGTTAACGCCGCCGAAGGTGTAAAGTTTTGCAGGGAGTGGGTCGTCTAAGGGGATTATTTTCTAAGATGTACTTTTTAAAAACTAAGGGGGGTACTTTATGCTCAGTGGCCAAGGGGCGGTACCTAATAAGGTGATAAACAGTTATGCGTTAGTAGATTTTACTTTCAACCTAATGATGATGGTCGCAGTCACCTATTATGCTTATTTTTTAACTGATGTTGCTATGATTGAAGCAGCCTTTATGGGGACTATCCTTCTCATCGCTAGGATTTGCGACATGATTTCTGTTCCAATAACTGGAGGAATCATACAAAACTCCCATCTAAAATGGGGCAAATATAGGTCGTGGATTTTAATAGCACCTCCTTTTACCGCCACTTTTTTCATCCTCATGTTTACAAACCCTCCATTAAATCAAGTCACAAAAGCTATTTTCCTCGGTGCCTGTTACGTAGTTGCTCATGTCTGCGTGAATTTTGCCTATAACGGCCACATAAGCATGATGAGCATTCTTGGAAGAACTCCGCAAGACAGGCTCAGACTCTCCCAGCGAAAAATGCAATTCATGACAGCATCCAGCCTCGTTTTTTCCTTAACCTGTATGCCCTTAATAAATTTATTAGGAAGGGGCAATGAAGGAAGGGGATTTTTCCTGACTGTCGCTTTATTTGCCGTGATACAGGTGCTTGGATATTGGAACTTATTCCGCCAGAGTGAAGGCTACGACGTCTATGAAAAAGATAAAACGGCAATTAAGGGTAGCACTAAGGCTTCGGCAGGAGAGATGTTTGCGAACATGCTTTCCAATGGTCCGCTAATGGCGCTCTTTGTGAGCGGGATTATTGGAAATACCAGCCTATTTGTCATCTCTTCGCTGCTCACATACTATTACAAATATGTGGCTGGAAATCTGGGCATGATAACGATCCACCTTACAAGTCAGTCTGTATTTAGCTTTTTAGGAAGCCTAATAGCCCCGTTTATTGTGGCAAAACTTGGAAAAAGGTCTACATTTATATTTGCTTCCTTGTTGAACCCAGTCCTTTACACAATACTTTTTCTCTCGGGAGGAAGAAATCCGTACTTGTTTATTGCTTTGAGCAGCATTGGCGCGTTTTTAGGAGCAAGCAGCATGTCGATAGGCCCTGCGCTTTATGTAGATACTGCTGAATACGGCAAGTGGAAAACAGGGAAAGACCTTACTGCTTTCATAATGTCTATGTCGGCAATGCCTATAAAAATTGGGGTTGCTTTAAGTGGCGCTGTAGTGGGTTATGGCCTTGCTATGATAGGATATAATCCCCTTGCTGAACCTACAGAAGCTTTAATACGAGGGATTATAAACCTTGTGACTTTAATACCTATATCCTGTGGTTTAATTGCTGCTATAATTTTCATACTCTTTTATAAGCTAACCGATGAGAAGGTAATGGAAATTATGAGTGCAAACCAGGCGAGATAAATTATTAAGAAGACAGAGGGGGGCCATTTATGGATGCCAAGAAATTGAGGGAATACCGGGAAAAGCTCTTTAGAGACGTATACTCCGGAGTTATTCCCGATAGGTTTCCGGTCAGCGACGGTCTGAGCCCCGAGTTTTTGATTGAATACGCAGGTAAGGATTTTTTGACTACCCAGTACCAATACACTCCAGAACTTTTGATAGAAATTGGAGAAAAGGCGATGGAGCTCGTTCGAGGCGACAACTTTGCGATGGCTTGGGCGAGGAATCCCATCTCGCTTATGTTTCAAAAATCAAAGTCATTTGTGATGAGCAAGACAGGGATGATTCAGCACCCCGAAATATCAGGTTTAGAACCGGAAGAGTACGATGAGTTCATTAAAAATCCTTTCGACTTTGTGGTGGAAAAAATCATGCCCCGCTATAACGCTGCTCTGGATGCGGACCCGGTAACGAGATCCATAAATTTTACGAGGATAGTCTTTGCGCAGATGGACCAGCAAAGGGCTTTTGACATAGCTAACAATTACCTTGTTGAAAAATACGGATTCTTTTCACCGCCTCCGGGAACGATGGGGCTCCAATTAATACCCTTTGACTTCCTGGCGGATTTCTGCAGGGGTTTTACGAAAATTGTGCTAGATATCAAGCGCTGCCCTGAAAAAGTCCTTGAAGCAGTGGAAGCATTAATGCCTTTGGCAATTTGGATAGGAAAGACGCCTGAAGTCTCTATATTAGGTGCAAATATGATAATGACGCACATGGCTACATTTTTAAACCAAAAGGACTTTGAAAAATTTTACTGGCCGACCTTCTATAAACTATGTCACATCTGTGCTGAAAGAGGGCAAGCAGTTTGGATATTCTGCGAAGACGATTGGACGCGCTATATTGATTATCTCCAGGAATTACCACCTGGCACGCGCCTGCATATGGAATACGGCGATCCGAAACTCTTTAAAGAAAAGTTAGGCAAAAAAATGGTATTGAGCGGCTTTTATCCGATAACATTGTTAAAAACCGGGACTAAGCAGCAATGTATAGATAAGGCGAAGGAGCTCATAGATATATTGGCGCCGGGCGGCAACTACATCTTTGGATTTGACAAACACGCAATGAGTATAAACGACATTAACCCTGAGAATTATGTAGCCGTTATGGAATACGTCTTGGAAAATGCCAAGTATGAAAATCCAGGCCAGCCGGTTACTACCGAAAAGAGAGAAGATGAGGTTAAAAAGTTTTCCCATGAGTATCCTCCCTTTAAGTCCAAATATATTGTCCCCTTTGAAGAATTTATAAAGGACTACCCCATTGTAGATGAAAGAGTTGTTCCATACATGAAAGCTGCTTACGAAAAGTATACCGGCATGGTCATACCGTATTTGTTCATCCTATGAATTTAAAATATAAAATTTTATGACAGGAGGTAATTTAGGATGACGAAAGACCCAAAAAAACTTGCTGAAGAAAGACTTGCTCGTTTTGAGGCGGCCATTAACCTTCAAGAACCAGACAGGGTCCCGTGTTCAGGAATAGGCGGAGACATCATACCCAAATATGCAGGAATTACCCAATACGAAATGTGTTATGACTACGAGAAAGCATTAAAAGCATCAGAAAAATTTATGAGGGATTTTCCGTTCGACATGGCCATGGCGGGTACCCCTGGGCTGGATGGTAGGGTATTTTGCCTTGCTTTTGTTGAGTTCCCAGATATATCTCCTGCTTTGACCTTAATAACTGGTCCACTGCATGATATTTTGGGTGACAAATACTACAGATATCCGGGAAGAGAAATTAGCGAAAACGCTTCGCCGCAGTTTATAGGAGGAACTTTCATGGAAGCCGACGAATACGATAAGCTCATAGAAGACCCTGTAAAATTTGTGGCTGAGACTGTCCTTCCGAGGGCATGCAGGAATCTTGAGACTCCTCGTAAAGCGATGGCTACTTGGGTGCGGTTGGGGATGGAGCTTGCGAAAGGTGCTGGATATGCTTTTCAGTTCGGTAAAATTGCTGCGGAACTTGGTTATCCGGCTATACCGATGGGCTGGGGCTATGCGCCTCTTGACATGATTGGAGACTTCTTGAGAGGGGTCGAAAACTTAATATTGGATATACGAAGGTATCCGGATAAAGTTAAAAAAGCTGCTGAAGCGCTGGTTGAACCTTTGATAAACTACTCATTGTCTTTTAAGGCTATGGGAGCAAAATATGCCATGTTCCCGCTTCACCTTAACGAGTACCTTTCTCCTGAACTTTACAAGGAATTTTACTGGCCATACCTTAAGGCTATCATTCTCAGGCTATTGGATGAAGGCATAAAATCATGGGTATTCTTTGAGGGCCGCCATGATGCTCACCTTGAGACGATTTTGGAGCTGCCTAAGGGTTGGGGAATAGCGTATTTTGAAAAAACAGATGTAGTGAAAGCAAAACAACTTCTCAAAGGGCACACCTGTGTGATGGGCGGAATTCCCGTAGGACTGCTAGTAGGGGGAACGCCTGAAAAGATAAAAGAATACATTAAAAACTTGTTAGAACAGGTAAAACCGGGAGGAGGTTTTATACTAGCAGCAGGAGTGGGTTCAGTACCTGCAGATACGCCGGTTGAAAATTTGAAAGCGGTGATAGAAGCTGTAGAACTATACGGTTGATATTAAAAAAGCGCTGACGAAGAGTCGGCGCTTTTTTTAATATTAACTTGCTAAAAATAGTTTTTAAAAATATAATCTATATTCGAGGTGGATATTTTGAATGCAATCTTTGGGCAGGAGATAAAAAAACAAAATATATTTTTTAAAATTGATGGTCGCATCAAATTGATTTCGGCAATTATGTCCATTGCCATTTTGACTACTATAAGTAAAGAAGAATATCTTGCCGCCTGTTTAGCATTTTATATTCTCCTTCTTTGCCTTACTGGATTTCCCGTTTTAAATACTATGCGTCGCATTTTGTTACCCGTTTTGTTTGTCGGCTTTATGAGTGCTGCAGTTACTTTTGCCAATTTCTTTTCAGTGCAGCAAAATTCGAGTGTAAGTGGTGCTGCACTGTTTTTAAGGGCGTTCTATGCTATACTTGCCTTAAGTTCTGCTATTTACAGCATGACTTTTAGGGAATTCGTTTACTCTTTATGGGCACTGCATGTTCCTGATACACTGGTTAATCTCATCAGTTTCACCATTAGATATGCAAATATACTAAACGATGAACTTTGGCGAATGGTGGTTGCCAGGAAAGCGAGGGGATATTCGGGAGGCAGGAATTTTTGGCATACTACCTCCATGAGAGTAATAGGGCGTCTGGTTGCCGTGTTATTCTTGAGAGCCGCTGAAAGGAGCCAAAGGGTATATCATGCGATGCTTTCTAGAGGTTACAGTGGGGATATGAGATTACTTTATACTCCGGAAAAGCTGGGGATAAGAGATTTTGCTTATGGAGCCCTGATGACAATGGTGCCGCTTTTTTTTAAAGTAGCTGAAATGGGGGAGTTTTCATGGATTATGCGGTAGAAATTGATGACCTTGCTTTCCGGTATAAAGATGGAACAGTAGCGCTAAAAAACATAACGATTAATATAAAAAAGGGCTCAAAAACTGCAATCTTAGGGCACAATGGCGCGGGAAAGTCCACTTTGCTCCTGCATTTAAATGGAATATACTTACCTCAGCGAGGTAGTGTAAAAGTTTTGGGAGTAGAGGCCAACAAGGAAAACGAAAAATTTTTGAGGAAAATGGTAGGCCTTGTGTTCCAGGACCCGGATGATCAGGTTTTTTCACCGACGGTGTGGGACGACGTGGCTTTTGGGCCGGCGAACTTAGGCCTTGCAAAAGAGGAAATTGAGTTGAGGGTAGAGGAAGCACTCAAAGCAGTGGAAATTGAAGAATATGCTGACAAAATGCCTTTTCATTTGAGCTATGGGCAGAGGAAAAGAGTGGCAATTGCCGGTGTGCTTGCAATGAAACCAGAGATTTTGGTGCTGGATGAGCCTCACGCTTTTCTAGACCCAAAGAGCAAAGAAAATCTTTATAATATACTGGAAAAAGAAAATAAAGAGGGGAAAACGGTTATCGTTGCTACCCACGATGTGGATTTTGCCCATGAATGGGCTGACGAAATTATAGTGATGAGAGAAGGAGAAGTTTTATCTCAGGGTGGGACTGAAGTCCTTTGCAGAGAGGAAATAATAAAGGAAGCCGGACTGGAATTTCCGAAGGTGGTAAGGCTAATTCGCAAGATTCGGGGATTAAAAGTAGAAAAGATTCCCAAAACTATAGAGGAAGCAGGAGAGCTGTTTAATAGTTTAATAAATAATGGGTGCCACAGGGATTGACAGATATTTAACAAAGATTTATAATTGAATCCAGAAGAAAAGATTTTGATAAAGTGCCATGAAGGTGCAAAGTAAGCCATGAAGGCTCGAGTGGATGAATCCACAGGGCTTCTTCATGGCTTTTTTATTTCAATAACCAAAGGAGGAGATAAATTATGCACATTCCCGATGGTTTTCTCGATGCAAAAACTGTAATAGTAACATCTGCTGCAAGTTTGGCTGCCCTTAAGTACGGCATGACAAAAGCAAAAAAGGAACTGGGCGAAAGAGACATTCCTTCTCTAGGCGTAATGGCGGCTTTCATTTTTGCAGCCCAAATGGTCAACTTTCCAGTAATGGCCGGGACTTCTGGCCACCTGCTAGGGGCGGCGTTGGCTGCCATTTTATTCGGACCTTATAGTGCCAGCTTGGTCCTAAGTACCGTGCTTATAGTGCAATGCCTTTTTTTCCAGGATGGGGGTATTACTGCACTTGGTGCTAATATTCTAAATATGGCGGTTGCAGGCACTTTTGTTGCTAGTATAGTTTATAACACCGTAAAAAAATTGAGATTTACGGGGAGCGAAATGACAGCAATATTTCTTTCTGCGTGGTTGTCAGTTCTTACAGGGGCATTCTTAACCAGCTTTGAATTGGCAATATCAGGTACTGTCTCGTTTAATGCAGTCATCGCTCCTATGATTCTCGTTCATGCAGTGATAGGAATAGGTGAAGGGATTATAACATGCGTAGCTGTAGCCTATATTAGAAGAATTTTGGATATTAAACCGCAGGCCTTTGCAAATTACAATGAGAGAGGTGAAGCAAGATGAACAGGTGGGCAGTTATACTGTTCTTAGCAATAATTATTGCTGCTTTGCTATCGCAATATGCTTCTCCCCTCCCGGATGGCCTGGAAAGGGTAGCGGAAGATTTGGGTTTTTTGGAAAAAGGCGAATCTCCGGTGCTTAAATTTTCGCCGATGCCTGATTATACAATTACAACAATAAATAACGAAAAGATATCTACGGCGATAGCAGGTATTACGGGGACTTTAATCACCCTGGCTTTTGCATGGGGATGTATAAAGTTGATTGCTAAAGGGTGAGAAATGTACAGGGAATTATCAGAAAACCCTTGAAAAAAGTAATTTGTATTTTAAAATAGTACTGAAGGATTTTGAGGAGGGGCTTAAGAAGATGGATTGTGAAAACAAAAAAGAAATAGAAACCTTGCGGGTTTTACTCGCACACTGGATTGAGCACAATCAGTCTCATGAAGAAAACTTCCGCAGCTGGGCAGAAAAGTCAAGAAGGCTCGGCAAAATGGAAGCTTCTGAGATGATTGAAAAAGCTGCTGATGCCTTAAAAACGGCTGGTGAATTTCTATTTGAAGCTAAAAAGTTAATATAGGGAGTGAACACTGTGTGTGAATCGAGGGTGTACCTTTACGAAAAGGGCGAAGAAAAGGAGATAATGGACAATGTGATTTTTATAGAGCCACAGGGTGACAAAATCTTTATGTATAATCTCTTAGGAGAACAAAAAATTCTAGATGCCCAAATAAAAGAAATAAAGCTCCTGGAACATAAGATTATACTGGAAAGCAGGAAAGATGAAAAATGATAATAGCAGTTGTGGATGGGATGGGAGGGGGTATAGGTAGCCAAATTGTATCGTTGTTAAGGCAGGATTTGCCTCCTGAAGTAAAAATATACGCCTTAGGGACCAATTCAGTCGCAACTTTGAGTATGATGAAAGAAAAAGCTAACAAGGGTGCAACAGGGGAAAACGCAATCCTCTACAATATAAATAAAGTTGATGTGATTGTAGGCTCCTTGGGAATAGTAATCCCGAATTGTATGATGGGAGAGATAACGCCTAAAATCGCAGAAGCCATAGCATCCTGCAGGGCTAAAAAAATCCTAATACCCATTGTAGACAATGAAGATATAACTGTTCTAGGAATAGAAAAAAAGCCGCTTTTTCTTGCTATTAAAGAGGCTATAGAAAAAATAAAAGGACTTTTAGAGTTGGAAAAATGAAGCCCCGGAAGGAGATATGAGATATGTTAAAGATTAGTATACTTCAGATGGATGTAGTTTGTGGGGAGCCTGAGGAAAACCGAAAGAAAGTTGAGAAATTGCTTAAAGAAGCTTTGAAGGTAAAGGTGAAACCTGATATTATTTTGCTTCCAGAAATGTGGAATACCGGTTATGCTCTGGAAAGGCTTGCGGATATAGCCGACAGGGACGGAAATCCCACTATAGATTGGATGAAGAAAGTTGCAAAGGAAAACCACATTAATATAGTAGCTGGCTCGATAGCAGACATAAGAAGCGATGGATCTGATGGGGTGAAAAAGGTCTACAATACGGCTTATGCAATAAATAGGAGCGGAGAGGTAGTGGCGCGCTATGATAAGGTACATAGGTTCAGGTTAATGAATGAAGAAAAATACTTTTCACCAGGAGAAAAGGTGGTAACCTTCGAATTAGACGGAATAAGATGCGGAATTGCTATATGTTACGATTTGAGGTTTCCCGAATTTATAAGGAAAATTGCCCTGCTTGGGGCAAAAATCCTTTTCGTTCCAGCCCAGTGGCCTAAGCCTCGGGAGATGCACTGGAGACTTTTGAACATTGTGAGGGCCATAGAAAATCAGTTTTTCGTGGTGGGAGCAAACCGGGTAGGGAGGGAAGGCAAAGCAGAATTTCCCGGGTGCTCCATCGTCGTTGACCCCTGGGGTGAAGTGCTGCTGGAAGCCGACGAAAGGGAGGGCGTTTTCGAGGCTGTAATTGACCTGTCGGTGGTGGAACAGGTGAGAAAGCGAATACCTGTTTTCGAGGACCGAAGGCCCGATGTATATTAATGGAAAATGAGCAAAATATATAAATGCCGGGGAAGGGCTGGGGGATGAAGGGAGGATTTTTGGTGAATTCCAAAACCATAATGGCCATTTTACAGCGGGATAGAAAAGCTTCTGCGCCTAAAGTCCAGGAGGTGCTGACGAAATACGGTGACAACATAAAAGTGAGGCTCGGGATTCACGACACCGATGAAAACCATTCTTCCGATGAAGGCCTCATTATCCTCCAGCTCTGCGGCTCCGATGAAGAAACAGGGAGACTAGAAAGGGAGCTGAATTCCTTAGAAGGTGTAAAGGCGAAAAAAATTATCCTTTCATTCAGCGATGAAGTCGAACAGTTTATACGAAATATAGAAGTTTAGCGTCCGGGAAGTATTCCCGGATTTTTAATTCAAAGAATTCCTTGAGTTCCCTCATCTTGTCAGGAGGGTATACGTATTTTCCGTAGCCGAACTGGCCGAATTTGAAAACCCTTTCTTCTTCATCGAGGGGAACCTTGGTTTTTGGAAAAACGGCAAGTATGTTCTTTTTTGCCCTCGCCGTGAACCGGTGGGTTATAAGTTCGAATTCTATAGCTTTTTTTGCGCTTTCCGAAAGTCCCAGACTTAATTTTTCAAGCATTTCGCCATAATCGTATTTCCAACCGGGGTAGTAAAATATTGGGCCGATGATGAAGCCAAGGGGGTAGCCGGCAAGGGCTACCTTTTTAGCCGCTCCTATTCTTTCTTCCAAAGGCGGGGTTTTGTGTTCGAATTTTTTTATTACGCGCTCGGAATTGATGCTGAAGCGGAAGGTGGTTCTGCCGCCGTGTTTCGCATCAAGCAGCGAATCGATGTTGGTAAACTTTGTCACGAACCGAAAAAGGCCCTTTTCCTGTTTAGCGAAAAACTCGATGGTTTTTTTAAGGGCGCCGGTGTAAGGTTCTACGGGCACGGGGTCCGAGGTGGCAGATCCTTCGAAGATGGTGACCTGAGGCGACCTTTCTTCTATATATTTTTTCGCCCGTTCAAGGATTTCGTCTAGATTTACGTATACCCTAATATAAGGCTTTTTGCCCAAAGTAGTGCTTAGGTAACAATATTCACATTCACCTATGCAGCTTGTTACGAGCGGCAACTGGTAATGGGCGGAAGGCTTACAGGTTTCAAAGTCCAAAGTCTTACGCACGCCTACTACTAGAGTTTTTTTGGCTTCCAGGTAAGCTTCCTGAGGAGTCTTCCCTGGAATACCTAAAACTCTGTTGTGGGAAGTAGTGAAGTTTACGTCCACGCCCATCTCCTGGAGTTTATAGTAGATATTCCTGCCTAATGGATAATTTAAAGCATCGCGTTCAAAGTAAGCCCGTTTCGGGATAAAGAGTTCCATTTTATCACCTCTTTATTTATTTTTCCCTAGAAAGGGCTTTAGTTAATGTATGCCCGTTGAATAGGAAGGTCTTGAAATGATAAACTTATGATATGAAAACTCGAGCCTAAAAGTACAATTAGGATGATTAATAGAGCTTATAGATTGGAGCGTGAAGTTCGATGAAGGAAAAGTTAAAACTTGTATCGACAAATTGCTATTCTTTTACTAATAGCGAAACGAACGTTGAAATCAACGTATACCTTAGCCCCAGGCTGTTTCAAGATTTTATTGAAGATGAAGCAATAAACCAACTCTATCACGCTTCAATGCTTCCCGGAGTAATAAGTCCGGTTATAGGGATGCCGGACATCCACACCGGTTTTGGCCTTCCGATAGGCGGAGTAATGGCGACGGATTACGAAAAAGGAGTGGTATCGGCAGGGGCTGTCGGGATGGACATAAATTGCGGCGTAAGGCTTATTACTACAAAAATTGATGCTGGCGAAATAAATAAGGAAAAAATATCTAAAATCCTTGAATATATATCATCGAGGGTGCCTGCCGGGGTGGGAAAATCCAGTGCAGTAAAGTCACTACGAAAACCGGATTTAGAAGCGATAGCAACACTGGGAGTTGAATATTATGTAAGGGCGGGATACGGAAGGAAGGAGGACCTCGAAAGGATAGAAGACAGGGGATGCATTCCAGGTGGGGACGCTTCAGCGGTGCCTAAGTCGGCCCGCGAAAGGGCTGACCAGCTTGCGACAATAGGCGGGGGAAATCACTTCATAGAAATCGGAAGGGTTTCAAAGGTTTTCGACGAGGAACTATCATCGCGTTTCGGACTTTTTAAAAATATGGTATATGTGCTAATTCATACCGGCAGCCGAGGACTAGGACACCAGATTTGCACCGATTACTCGAGGATTATGTGGGAGCATTCGGACAGAAACGGCACGAGGGCACCGGTGAAGGGCCTTGCCTGCGCCCCGGTTTTTTCAGAAGATGGTCAGAACTACTTGAAGGCAATGGCCTGTGCGGCCAACTACGCTTTTTGTAACCGGCAGCTCATAACCCATTTTGTACGGGAGGCATTTGTTGAAGTGCTAAAAAAACCGGAGTTGGACCTGGGGCTGGACCTTTTGTACGATGTGGCCCACAATATAGCAAAAAAAGAAAAGCACGACAAAAAGTGGCTCCTGGTCCACCGTAAAGGAGCCACCAGGGCGCTTCCCCCTGGGCACGCTGATAATCCCCTCTGCTACCGCGACACCGGACATCCGGCAATCATCCCTGGTAGTATGGGTACGGCCTCTTATGTCCTCGTGGGCCTTCCCGGGATACGCCGCACGTTTTGCTCGGTAAACCACGGAGCGGGAAGGGTCATGTCTAGAAGGAAGGCAAGGAGCGAATTCACAAAAGAAGAACTCCTCGAGCAGACTAAAAACGTAGTGATAGCCACAACCAATCTTAAAGCCCTGCTCGATGAAGCACCTATGGCATATAAAGACATTGATGAGGTTGTATTTACTCTTGTTGATGCCGGGCTTACAAAACCAGTAGTCAAATTAAAGCCCATGGGGGTATTGAAAGGTGAGGGAGAGGAATCCTGAGAAGCATCATAGGATTCATATAATCCATTGAATTCCTTCATTTGATCAGCATGGGTCCAATATGTGTTATAATTAAAATAATAAAAAAATTTTTTTGGGTGTGGTTATTATGAAAGAAATGCTCAGGTCTTTATTGAACAAAAAAATAACCAAAATCACGGAATACGAAGTTTCAAGGTTCGAAGGCGGTTGCTCTATAGATTGTGATTACTTGATTGTAACAAAAAATGGCAGAGTAAGTAAAATCTATGAGGTACCCCGGAGCCAAAATTCAAGAAAATTCCGTGTTATAGAGGATTTTGTGGTTGCCAGGGAAGAGGAATTCGTGGATCTGGAAAATTATAGTGGTGAAATGTTTCTCGCTGTAGATGGAAGGGGAGAAATTGTAGGAATTGTATCGGTCAGGGAAGTACTTTCTTTCATGAACAATTATATAAAAAACCTAAAAAATGAGCTTGACCTTGTAAAAACTGATCTAGAAGCATTTATGGCGTGTTCCGATGACCTTGCCTGCATTACCGATGGTTCAGGGTCAAAGGTGAGGATAAGTTCATCGTGCGAGAAGATATATGGAGTAAAGCCCGAAAGCTTGATAGGCAAAAACGTCAAAGACCTCGAGAAAAATGGGATGTATTTTCCATCGGCAACTAGGATGGTTATTGAAGAAAAAAAACCTGTCACGATAACGCAAAAGACCAAAACAGGTCGGAAGCTGCTTGTCATGGCAACGCCGGTTTTCGACGAAAACGGCAGGATAAAAAGGGTAGTGAGTATATCAAAAGATATTACCGACGAGGAAAAACTCAAAGCAGAACTTTATCATACCAAAGAACTTCTGCAAAAATACGAGAGGGAATTGATTGCCCTGAGAACGGCCAATACCGCTAACTCCCACATAATTTACAGGAGCAGGGCAATGGAGAAATTAATGGAGACGGTAAACAAAATAGCCATGGTAGAATCTACGGTCTTAATATATGGGGAAACGGGTGTAGGAAAGGAAGTTTTAGCAAAATACATCCACAATATAAGCGGCAGGAGTGAAAGACCATTTGTTAAAATAAATTGCGGTGCAATTCCTGAAAATCTTCTTGAAGCAGAGCTTTTCGGATATGAAAAAGGGGCGTTTACTGGGGCAAGAAGCGAAGGCAAACCCGGACTTTTCGAAGTGGCGGATGGAGGGACGCTGCTGCTTGACGAGGTCAGCGAGCTTCCCCTGCCGCTGCAGGTTAAGTTATTGAGGGTCTTGCAGGAAAAAGAATTTATTAGGGTTGGTGGCATAAAGACGATAAAAGTCGATGTGAGGATAATAGCGGCTTCAAACAAAGACTTAAAGGAATTGGTAAGAGAAGGGAAATTCCGGCAAGACCTCTATTACAGGCTCAACGTGGTCCCGATTACAATACCGCCGCTGAGAGAAAGGACAGAGGATATACCCATTCTTGCTCATCACTTTCTGAATAAATACAATGAAAAATACGGCCGCTCAAAGCAATTGACCAACGAAGTAATAGAAGCATTCTTGAAATATTCTTGGCCGGGTAACGTGCGCGAGCTAGAGCACGTTATTGAAAGGCTGGTCGTTATTTCGGAAGAAAATTTGATTACAAAAAAAGACCTCCCTTCCGAATTGTTAAACGGTGAGGGCACTTATGATGCTGAAGGCGTGTATGTAGCAGAAATCATGCCTCTGAAGAAGGCAAGCGCCCTGGTGGAATATAAATTGATAAAGCGCGCAATGGAAATTGGAGGAAGCACTTACAAAGCTGCAGAAATGCTAGGCGTGGATCAGTCCACGATAATAAGGAAGCTCAAAAAGTATGAGGCGCTGATGGATGCAGGGGATATGAGGTAATGCAGTTTTGCATCGGATTTTCTTAAAATTGCATACGGAAACTCGATTTGCCATTTAATGTAAAAAGCCTGGAAACCCGCAAAAATCAAGGAATAATTAGCCTTTGCGATAAAAATCGCAAAGGCTTATTTTTTTGGCACGAAAGTTGCTCTGAATTTTTCTCCAAAAGAAGAGGATTAATAGTTAGGGGGTTTTCTGAAAAATGAATCGCAATATTTATAAAGAAAGCGCCATGGAAAGACTTGCCGCTTTGTCAGAAAAAATGGAACTTTGGTGGGATTCAAATCCGCTAATCTTCGAAAATTGGCGCGATGATTTTGTTGCTTCTTCCGAAGGCGATTTAAAAGAGATCTTCGATATGCAGCTTAAGAAATTATGGGACGAGAAGGCCGACCCCGATGAATGGGTCTTGAAAGGCGTTACCACGAATCCGCCGCTTACAAAAGCGGTATTCGACATTTTAAAGCCGGAATGGGAAAAAGTTATAAAAGATATAATCAAAGCCAATCCCGGCATGGACTATAAAGGGGTGACATGGGAAGCTTACAAAGAAGCTTGTAAAAGAGGGGCCGAGAGGTACCTTCCATTGTTTGAAAAATCAAATTACAAATACGGTTATGTATCTGCACAGGTAGACCCCAGGCTTTTTACCGACGAAAAGGAAATGTTAAGACAGGCTCTGGAATTAAAAGCGCTACAGCCCAACATAATGGTGAAAATTCCGGCTACGAGGGCAGGGGTTTTGGCTATCTTTATACTTACATCGCTCGGAATCCCTACAAATGCCACGCTTTGCTTTACGCTCCCACAAATAATTGCGGTTGCAGAGGCGGTAAGGAACGGAAAAGCAGCAGGAGAGAAATACGGCGTTGACTATAGCAGGTGGAGATCGGTCATTACCATTATGATAGGTAGGTTTGAAGATGCCAAGGTATTCGAACAACAGGCAAAAGAAAGAGGAATAGAACTTACCGAAGAGATGAAAAGGTGGGCTGGAATAGCGGTCACCAAAAAAGCGTGTAAGATTTTAAAAGAAAGGAATTATCCGAGCAAGATGCTGGTGGCGTCGAGTAGGGTGAGCCCCAGGATAAATGGGACCCAATATATCTGGCATATTGAAAAGCTGGCAGGATGCGACCTTGTTTATACGATGAATCCGGAACTGATAAAATCCTTCATGACACTTTATTTAGATAGGCCTGTGGAAAATAAATGTGGCGAAACGGTGCCCGATGATGTTATGGAAAAACTCCTCCAGATACCTTATTTTGCGGAAGGGTACGGTGAGGATACGATAAGGCCCGAAGACTTTGAAACGTTAGAGCCCACAGTTACGACCTACAATCAATTCTCAAAAGCGGTAATGGAACTTGAGGAATACGTGAAATCACTTTTTTAGGATAAAAAGGAGTGAACGGTTTGAATCAAAACGAAGAAAAGATAAAGGCCATTAGACTAGTAGCTGAAAGAATTAGAAAAGACAGCTTGTGGATGAGCACAAGGGCCGGGACCGGCCATCTCGGGCCCGCCTTATCGATAGCGGATATACTTGCAACTTTGTATGTAGGGGTAATGAAAATAGATCCCAAAAACCCCAAATGGCCCGACAGGGATAGATTGATACTTAGCAAGGGCCATGGATGCCTTGCGCTTTACTCTATTCTTTCGCAGGTTGGATTTTTTGACAGAAAATATTTAGGGGATTTCTGCACCAAATGCGACACTTTGCTTCCCGGGCATCCTGAATTAAAGCTCCCGGGAGTGGAAGCAAATACGGGGTCTTTAGGACATGGGATTGCAATTGGAATGGGAATGGCTTTGGCTGCAAAAATGGATGGAAAGCAATACAGAGTTTTCGTGGTAACCGGTGACGGAGAATTGCAGGAAGGTAGCAACTGGGAGGCGGCGATGGCAGCGGCCCATCATAAACTGGACAATTTAGTGGTAATTGTGGATAGAAATAGACTGCAGCTAGGGGACCTTACAGAGAATATAAGCAAACTCGAGCCTCTTGAAGAAAAATGGAAGTCTTTCGGATGGAGAGTAAAGAGCATCAACGGCCATGACATAAAAGAACTGCTTTCGACTTTGAATGATGTTCCTTTTTCGATAGGGAAGCCTTCTGCGATTATAGCCCATACTGTAAAAGGAAAAGGGCTTAAAATTGCTGAAAACAAGGTAGAATGGCACTATAAGGTTTTGACGAAAGAGCAATACGAAGATTTGAAAGAGGAACTAGCACTGGAGGAACTTCAAGATGAGTGAAATTAAAAAGTCTACAAGGACATCTTTTGCGGAAGCTATTGTAGAGGTGGGGAATGAATATAAAGATGTGGTGACCGTTGCGGCGGATTCGGCGTCTAGGTACGGAGATTTTGTAAAGAAATTTCCGGAAAGGTGTTTTAATGTGGGGATAGCAGAGCAGACGATGATCGGTGTGGCTGCGGGTCTTGCGCTTTGCGGAAAGATTCCTGTAGTAACTTCTTATGCAAATTTCCTTGCATTTCGCGCCATAGAACAAGTGCGGGTAGACATAGCAACGGCAGGATTAGATGTAAAAATGGTGGGAACTGATACGGGTTTTTCTTCGGCATGGTTAGGGTTTACCCATCTTGCCCTGGAAGATGTAGCAGCTGTAAGGTCGATACCCAACATAGTAATAATAGACCCTGCAGATGCTACGGAAGCGTATTTGGCAACAAAAGCGATGTTCGAATACAAAGGTCCCGTTTACATGCGCTTACGTGGTAGGAAAGATGAGCCGGTATTGTTTGGCAAGGATTATGTTTTCGAGATAGGTAAAGGGAACGTTTTAAGAGAAGGGAAGGATGTATTGATCATCTCTTCGGGAAGTGCCGTATACGAGAGTTTGATTGCCTGGGAGATCTTAAGACAAAAAGGGATATCGGCAGCAGTTGTAAATATGGCGACGATAAGGCCTTTGGACGAGGCCCTGCTTTTGGAAATTACTTCTTCAGTACAGAGTGTGGTTACTGTTGAACACCACAACGTAACCGGGGGATTGGGGAGCGCTGTAGCAGAGCTTCTTGCAGAAAAAAGGCCGGATGTAAAGTTACTGAGAATGGGTGTGAAAGATACATTCGGAACTGCAGGCTCGGAGGAAATGTTAAAAGCCTATTTTGGCCTTGACGGAAACGCGATAGCTGAAAGGATAAAAAGCTTTTTAAAAAATGATTATAAAAGCGAGGTGAATTAACTGTGAAGGTAATAATTGGGAGCGACCATTTCGGATTTAAGTTGAAGGAAGTCATAAAAGAGCATATAGAAGCTAAGGGGATAGAGGTTGTCGATATAGGGGTTTACGACGAAAACCCTGTGGATTATCCAGACATTGGAGTGGCGCTGGCGGAAAGGATTGCTTCCGGGGAATTCGAAAGAGGAATACTGATATGCGGGACGGGGATAGGTATGGCCATAGTTGCCAATAAAGTGCCGGGGGTGAGGGCTGCCGTTTGCCATGATGTATATTCTGCGGAAAGGGCGAGAAAGAGCAACGATGCCCAGGTCATGGCGATGGGCGCGCAAATAGTGGGCTCGGAACTTGCAAAAAAACTGGTAGATATATGGCTTGAGTCGGAGTTTCAGGGAGGAAGGTCGCTGCCCAAAGTGGAAAAGATTAATAAGATAGACGAAAAATACAGGTGCAAGACTGCTTAAATTGGCAAAACCAGGAAGGGAAAGGTGGTGTTGGGATGAGGTACGATTGCGATTTGCACTGCCATACCGTGCGCTCCGACGGATACGATACCCCCGAGGAACTGATAATTAATGCAAAAGAAGCGGGGCTGAAAGTTGTAGCGATAACCGACCACGACATACAGCCGCCTCTTTATGTAGAAACTAACGGGGAAAAGCTCGATATAAGGCTGTATGCCAAGAAGCACGGGATAGAGTTGGTTTTGGGCTATGAATTTTCCTGCGACACTTACGTAGATGATGTTCACATCCTGGGATACAAAATGGATTTCGAAAGCCCCCTCTTACAAGAAGAAGTGGAGAGGGCAAAAAGGAGCAAGTCCGATGCTTACAGGGAACTTTGCGAGATTCTTACCTCAAAGGGCATGCCGATAGATTACGAAAATGAAATACTGAAATATACGGACGAAGAAGGAAATATACGATATAGAGACCCTGATGAAGTTCAGAGAAAACATATATTTGAAGTAATGGCTAAAAAAGGATACGCTCCTACCTGGCAGGAGGCGAAAATACTGGTCAGGGATGACCCGGAGCTGAACGTGAGGAGGAAAAAGATAAGTCCTTTTGATGCGATAGATTTAATCAAGGCGTGCGGAGGCACGGCAGTACTTGCCCACCCGTTCCTCATAGATGAAGTCATAACCTACCCCGATGGCAGGAATTTGACCAGGAAGGAGTATATAGAAAAGCTGGTAAAACACGGATTGGACGGAATAGAGGCCTGCTATACTTACAGCAAGACCAGCTATAAAGGTTCTTTAAGTGATGACGAGATCGAAAGAATAATAAAAGAAGAGTATAAAGGAAAGGTAAAATTCTTTACCGGAGGTTCAGATTACCACGCCGACCACAAAAAAGGAGTGGCAAACCCCAGGTATTTGGGAGAGCGAGGGATTTCCTTAAGAGAATTTGAAGAAATAAGAGATTACCTTGTTGGAGAGTGATATTATGCCTCTAGTAGATAGCAAGGGCATGTTGATATACGCGATGGAAAACAAGTTTGCTGTTGGTGCTTTTAATGCCAACAACCTAGAGACAGCACAGGCAATAATTGAAGCTGCAGAGGAAGAAAATGCACCTGTAATAGTACAAATAAGCCAGGGTGCCATAGATTATGCGGGTGAAGATTGTTTCTTTGCCATAGTTAAAACCCTTGCGCAAAAATCTAGGGTTCCCGTGGTGTGCCACCTGGACCATGGTGTGGACTTTAGCACGGTGATTAGGGCATTGAGGGCCGGCTTTACTTCTCTTATGTTCGACGGCTCTTCACTGCCTTTTGAGGAGAATGTGAAGATTACGAAAATGTTGGTGGAGATAGCTCACGCTTCGGGGGTCCCACTTGAAGCGGAGATAGGCAAAGTACCGGATGCGGCAAAAGGCCCTCTTTCTCCGGAAGAGGTCAAAAAATATCTGACAACTCCAGAAGAAGCACAGGAGTTTTGCGAAAAGACGGGTGTCGATTCGCTGGCAGTAGCAGTGGGGAGCGCCCACAGGATGAAGGTCCAATCGGTAAGACTCGACATTGAAAGGATTGCGAAGATAAGAGAGCGAGTTGGGGTACCGCTGGTACTGCACGGAGCATCAGGGGTAATGGACGAATCGGTAGTAGAAGCGATTAAAGCGGGTATTAGCAAGATAAACTTTGCAACGGAGCTAAATAAGGCTTTTACGAATGCAATAAAGGAGAAATTGGAAGCAGAGCCGGAACTCGTGGACGTAAGAAAATACGGTACTTATGCAAGGGAACGGGTGAAAAAAGTGGTGAAAGAAAAAATAAAGCTGTTGAATTCCTCTGGGAAAGCTGAAGAAGTAATGGATTTCATAAAAAAGAACAGGTATTTCGAAAAAAAGATCGATAAATCGAAAATAGTAGAGTAATTAAGCAAATATCGGGGGATAAGAAATGCTGAAAAAAGAAGAACTTGTATATTTACAGGAAATGGCGAAAAAAATAAGGTGCCATATAATTGAGATGACCGCCGTGGCAGGCTCGGGCCACCCGGGAGGATCGCTTTCTTGCACAGACATATTGGTCGCCCTTTATTTTCGCGAAATGAGAATCGATCCGCATAATCCGGTGTGGGAGGATAGGGACAGATTCGTGCTTTCAAAAGGACATGCAGCCCCTGCCTTGTATGCAGTTTTAGCCGAAAAGGGATACTTCCCAATAGAAGAATTGAAAACTTTAAGAAAAACAGGCTCAATGCTACAAGGACATCCCGATATGAAAAAGACGCCGGGAGTGGATATGACTACCGGCTCGTTAGGGCAGGGGCTTTCGGCAGCCAATGGAATGGCTATAGCCGGGAAGCTAGACGGCAAGGATTATCGCGTATACGTGCTTTTGGGGGATGGAGAACTGGAAGAAGGGCAGGTATGGGAGGCGGCTATGGCTGCAGCCCACTACAAACTGGATAACCTAACAGCTTTTGTGGATCACAACGGCCTGCAGATAGATGGCCCCATAACTGATGTAATGTCGCCGGAAATAATAGAGGAGAAATTCAAAGCTTTCGGATGGCACGTTATTGACATAAATGGACACGACTTCGAAGAGATAATCAATGCAATAGAACAGGCAAAAAAAATGAAAGGTAAACCGACGGTAATAGTAGCAAATACGGTAAAGGGGAAAGGCGTCCCTTATATGGAAAACGAGGTTGACTGGCACGGCAAAGCACCTACGCAAGAGCAGGCACAGGAAGCTCTAAAAGCCCTTAGAGGCTAAATGAAACAATAATGCCATGAAAGAGTGGAGGTAATAAAATGGCAAAGATTGCAACGAGAGAAGCTTACGGGGAAGCTCTTGCCGAGCTGGGCGAAGAGATGAAAGACATAGTAGTTTTGGACGCGGACCTGTCGAAATCTACAAAGACGAGTGTTTTTGCAAAAAAATTTCCGGAACGCTTTTTCAATTTAGGAATAGCAGAGCAGAACTTGATGGGCACCGCAGCGGGTCTTGCTACATGCGGGAAGATACCTTTTGCCAGCACCTTTGCTGTATTTGCTTGCGGGAGGGCCTTCGAACAAATAAGAAACTCCATCTGCTACCCGAATCTGAACGTCAAAATAGCAGCGACTCACGCCGGGATCACCGTGGGAGAAGACGGAGCCACCCACCAGTCCATAGAAGATATGGCCCTTATGAGGTCGTTGCCCAACATGACCGTGATTAGTCCTGTGGATGCAGTAGAGACCAAAAAAGCGGTGCGTGCTGCAGCAATGCTCAAAGGGCCGGTTTATCTGAGGCTGGGGAGGCACCCTGTAGAAACAATATTCGATGATAATTATGAATTTGAAGTGGGAAAGGGAGTCGTATTGAGGGATGGCAAGGATGTTGCGCTGATAGCAACGGGAACAATGGTAGGGGAGTCGCTTAGGGCGGCGGAGGTTTTGGCCAAAGAAGGCATAGATGCTATGGTAGTCAACATTCACACCATAAAACCTATAGATGAGGAAGCGATATTAAAAGCTGCAGAATGCGGAGCTGTGATTACTGCAGAAGAGCACTCAATCATAGGTGGACTTGGGAGCGCTGTTGCGGAGGTTCTTATCGAAAAGAAGCCTGTACTAATAAAAAGGATAGGCATTAGGGATGTGTTTGGGATGTCAGGTAAGCCGGAGGAATTGATGAAAGCTTACGGCATAACTGCTGAGGATATAGTAAATGCAGCAAAATCGCTTTTATCGATTGACTAATGCATTTTTGCAATACACTTATAAATTATTTATGCAATTATGCATTAGAATATTTAAGTATCCTATAACTACTTAAGACTCGAACCATATTTGTTAGAGTAATTTTCTTTGGTACACGTCTTGCTATATAAAACACTTACAGAATGGTCCTGCGAAAGGAGATTCTTTGACAATGAACATATTATCGGTAGATTTTGGAACATCCTCATTGAAAATGGCAGTTTTAGATGAAAGTTTAAATGTGCTCTCTAGCACTAAAGTTGAATACAGCTACGAAGTTATAGAAAAGCATAAGATACAAATAGATCCAGAAATTGTCTTTAAAGCATTTTTAAAGGGATTAAAGGATTTGCAGGATTTCCTTAGAAAAATAGATATAATAGTCCCCTGTGTTTTCTCACCTGTGTTAGTAGCCATGGATAAAGAGGGGAATGCCTTATATCCGGCGATAATTCATCTAGATAGAAGAAGTTATCCTCAATCAAAATTTGCGCTGAAAGCTGTCGGAAAAGATAATTTTTTGCGTATTAACGGAAACTTGCCATTTCCTGGAGGGATTTCTTGTACAAGCATATTATGGATAAAGGACAACCTTCCTGAAATATACAAAAAAACATATAAATTTGGACATTTTAATACTTTTTTACACCGCCGTTTAGTAGGAGAATGGATAATCGATCCATCGAACGCCTCATTTACTGGAATGTACGAGACGTTTAAATTGGACGGAGGGTGGTCCGGCGATATTTTAAAGGCGCTGGGAATAGCTGCAGATAAATTGCCGGATATCGTCCCTTCGTTGAGCATAGCAGGGAGGTTGTCAAAAAAAGCGGCCTCGCTTACTGGTTTGCGGGAAGGTATACCAGTTGCGGTTGGCGCGAACGACACTACAAGTGCTGCCTACGGTGCAGGTGCGGTAGAAAAAGGGGATATATTGAATATTTCGGGTAGCAGTGAAATCGTGACTATTACGACGGATGACCCAAAGCCTCACGAGAAGTATTACGTAAGGGTTTCTATGGAAAGCGGGAAATGGCTTTATCTTGCTATTACTGTTGGAGGATTCGCTCTAGAGTGGTTCAGGAAAGAGTTTTATAAAGACATGGATAAAAAATATTTCTACGAAGTATATTTGCCGGAAGTTTTAAAGAAAAATATCAATACTGATGTAAAATTTAAGCCTTATCTTGCGGGCGACAGGCACAGTTTAGTAAAGAAAAAGGGTGCATTTACTGGCCTTACGTTTGAGACTACGAGAGAAGATTTTCTGATAGGCCTACTCATAGGGACATACGAGCCCGTATTTAATGCATTAAATATATGCAAAAAACAGATGAAACTCAATCCTACGATATATTGGACTGGCGGTATGATAAGCGATGCTTATCTAGAGTTCAAAAAAAGGATATTTAAGGGATTTAACTTCGACATGAAAAAAGATTGCTCGATAATGGGAAACGGTAAAGTAGCATTAAAGCTATTATGCTAAAAGTCGAAAATCTATAAATAGAAAGGATGTTGCTCAAATGTCTGAAATAAAAAACAAATTGGCGGGTGTTTTCATTCCCGTAGTTACGCCCTTTGTAGATCAAAGAGTTGATTATAGGGCTTATGAAGAGAATATAGAGAAGTGGAACGAAAGTAAAGTAAGGGGATATATGCCGTTGGGAAGTAACGGAGAATTTAGAAGTTTGACAGATGAAGAAGCTTTAAAGTTGGTAGAAATTATTGCCAAAAAAAGGGCGAAGGACAAGACATTGATAGTAGGTGCAGGACGGGAATCGGCATGGGCGACAATCGAGTTTATAAAAAAAATAGCGGAATTTGGAATTGATTTTGCAAGCGTTATAACTCCCCACTATTTTGCATCTAAAATGAATGACGAAGCCCTGATACGGTTTTACACAGAAGTAGCCGATAAGTCGCCGATTCCTGTGATGATATACTGCATACCAAGGTCGGCAAATGGCGTGCTGATATCACCAAAAGCGATTTCTGCTCTCTCTTGCCATCCTAATATTGTCGGCATTAAGGACTCTTCTAAAGAAGATATAGGAATATTTGTAAACGCAGTGCCTGAAGGTGCAGAATTCTACGTATTGTCTGGATCTATAAACAAATTTTTAGATGGACTGGAAAAAGGAGCGATAGGCGGCGTTCTTTCGATGGCCAACTACTTGCCGGACCTTTGTTGCGAGATTCAGGAACTATTTGATGCTGGCAAGATTGACGAAGCAGAAGAGCTCAGTAAAAGGCTTTGTAACATAAATGAAAAGGTGTCCGGCCATGGTGGGGTTGCAGCAGTAAAGTCGGCGATGGATATACTGGGGTACTTTGGCCGGGAACCGAGGATACCTTTGCTTCCGTTGAAAGAAAATGAAGTAGAGGAAATAAGGAAAATTTTGAAGGAAGAGGGACTGCTAAATGATTAAGGTGCTGCTTTCACAGGAGATCCATCCGGAAGGGAGAAAGCTTTTAGAAGGTAAGTTTGATGTTAGGATCGCTCCAAGTGCCGCTGAAGCCGATTTGATAGAAGCCGCAAAAGATGTGGAAGCGATAATATTGAGAACTAACGCAAAAATAACGAGGAAAATAATAGAAAGCGCCCCAAAACTAAAGATTATATCAAGAACAGGTGCAGGAGTCGATAACGTAGATGTAGATGCTGCAACTGAAAAAGGTATCCTTGTCTGCAATTTGCCTGCCGTAAATAATGTGTCGGTAGCAGAACATGCTGTAGCACTTATAATGCACCTTGCAAAGCAGCTCAGCACTATGGACAGGGCTGTAAGAGAAGGTAAATGGAATATGAGGAATTCAAATATAGCAGTAGAATTGGAAGGGAAGGTACTCGGGGTAGTTGGGATGGGCAGCATCGGAGCCCTCGTAGCAAAAAAGTGCCATGATGGATTGGGGATGAAGATTTTAGCCTATGATCCCTATACTAAAGAGAGGTTCAAAGACTGCGACTATGAATTTGTAGATGATTTAAAAGAATTGTTCAGGAGAGCGGACTTTGTGACGCTCCACTGTCCCGACACTCCGCAAACGCGGGGCATGGTGACAAAAGATTTGATATATTCCATGAAGCCTACAGCTTATCTCGTTAACACTGCAAGAGGAACTTTGATAGACGAAAAGGCATTGATTGATGCCCTTAAGGAAAGAAGGATTGCCGGAGCGGGGCTTGATGTATTCACTGAAGAGCCTCCAGACAAAGACAATGAATTGCTGAGGTTGGACAACGTGGTGCTATCACCGCATTCTGCAGCGATGACAAAAGAGGCAACAACCCGAATGTCCACAGAGGCGGCTCAGGCGGTGGTCGATTACTTTGAGGGAAGACAGCCGAGATATATTTTCAATATCAAAGGATTAATAGAAAAAGGCGTGGAGTTGTCTTATAAATCATGATTTTAAAATAGGAGGAAAATGATGGATAGTTGCAGTCTTAAGATAAATTTTGAACCTATTGTAAAATTGGTAGATGATGTAATTATACCCCCTATGTACAAAATAAGACAACATTTTGAGACTCCAAGACTTTTAGACCCGGTAGGGAAATTGCATGAGGAACTTTTAAAAAAAAGCGAATTGTTAAAAAGCTTGAAGGGAAAAAGAGTTTGTATTGCAGTAGGCAGCAGGGGGATAAACAATATTTCATTATATGTGTGGGAGCTTGTGAAGGTTGTATTAGAACATGGTGGAAAGCCGTTTATTATACCTGCTATGGGGAGCCACGGCGGGGCTACTCCAGAGGGGCAAAGGAAAGTATTGGAAGAATTGGGAATAACAGATGACAAGGTAGGGGCACCCGTTGTATCTAATCTAGATGTGGAATACTTGGGTGATACTGAAGAGGGAATTCCAGTTTATACGAGTTGTGATGCGCTCAATTCTGATGCTGTAATTCTCATAAACAGGGTCAAACCCCATACCTCTTTCAGGGGCGATATTGAAAGCGGATTAATAAAAATGGCTGTCATCGGGCTTGGAAAACAAAAAGGCGCAGACCTTTGCCACAAGATGGGTTTTTACCGATTTGCAGAGCGGTTGAAATCGATGGCTAGGATAGTGCTTTCAAAAGTTCCTGTGGTATTCGGAGTAGCCCTCTTGGAAAACGCTTACGATGAAACGGCGGATATAAAGGTACTCTTGCCGCAAGAGTTTTTTGAGGAAGAGCCCAAACTTTTAGAAAAAGCAAAGTCGTGGATGCCGAGGCTTCCTGTAGATAACATAGATGTCTTGATAGTAGATGAAATCGGTAAAGACATCAGCGGAGACGGAATGGACCCCAATATAACTGGCAGATTTGCCTCAGAATTCGTAAAAGGGGACAAAGATGTCAACAGGATAGTCGTCCTGCGTTTGACAGAGAAGACAGAAGGTAATGCCAACGGAATTGGCGTTGCTGATGTCACGACTCTAAAAGTCCTGGAAGAGTCGGATTTGACAAAAGGTTATATAAATTCAATAACCGCGGCAATACCTCCAACTGTTAGGATACCTATGGTGATGCCTAATGATTATTACGCGATAAAAGCAGCGATAAAGACGGCAAACAACCTGGACTATAGTGGCGAGAAGACACGTATTGTGAGGATTAAAAACACTTTACAGCTTGAATATTTATATCTTTCCGAATCTCTTTTATACGAGATAAATGATAATAAACTTGTCGATATAGTTGAAGGGCCATTGTCATTTGAATTTGATGAAAAAGGCAATTTATTGACGTTGTGGTAGGTTATTGTTTAAAACTTTCTGTGATGTATATATCGCCTAAAGGGGGGTGATATAATAAAACAAAATTAAAAATTGGTAGATTAAGTCAAGGAAAATCTGATTAACTAAATTAAAATGGAGAAATGGAGGAATATTTTTATGAAAAAAATTAGACTGCTTTCTCTTATGTTAGTGTTGATTTTAACGCTTTCTTTGATTTTGAGCGGTTGCGGAGGTGCAAAAAACAGCGCTGATAACACAAATACAAACGAACAAAAACAAGATGGCGGTCAAATAACATTGAAAGTAGCTCACATATTTGCTCCTACGCATCCAGCAAATAAAGGACTTGAGAAATTTGCTGAATTAGTTGCTCAGAAGACTAACGGGAAAGTTAAAGTGGACATATATCACAGTGGCGTTCTCGGCGGAGACACAGAAGAGCTTCAGCAGGTAATAGCAGGTTCGCTCGATGCCGCTATAATAATGGGAATCGATATATGGCAAGGGATGGACAAGAGGGCAGCTGTGGAAGGATTACCTTTCCTATTCAAAGATGAAAAACATGCTCATGCGGCGCTGGATGGAGAGTTCGGTGAACTATTGAAAAAAGAGGTCTTGGAACCTACAGGAGTGAAAGTGCTTGCTTTCTGGGAAAACGGATTTAGACATTTTACAAACAACAAAAGACCAATAAGGACGCCCGAAGATATGAAAGGCATAAAGTTCAGGAGCTCACAGTCTCCTATAAGAATAAAGATGTTCAATGTATTAGGGTCAAGCGCTATACCAATAGCTTTCCCAGAACTTTATACTGCATTACAACAGGGGACAGTTGACGGACAGGAAAATCCACTCCCTGTCATAGAATCATCGAGGTTTTATGAAGTGCAGAAATACCTCTCGCTTTCCGGCCACCTTTACAATGCCGGAGTGTTCATTATAAACCCGAAGGTATGGGAAAGTTACCCTGAAGATGTAAAGAAAGCGATTCAAGAAGCTGCAATAGAAGCTAGGGACTACGAAAGGAAATTGAATTCTGAGGAAAACGATAAAATAATAGAAAGGCTTAAAGCTGCTGGAATGCAGGTAAATGAGATCGACAGAGAAAGCTTTGTGAAAGCAGTACAGCCGATTTGGGAAGACTTCAAAAAGGAATTTGGTTCTGAACTAGTCGATGCTGCTTTGAAATATGCGAATTAAAAATTTAAAAGGCCCCGGTATCAAAAACTACCGGGGCCTTTAAAGAGAGCTCTCGGGAGGTTTTACTAATGAAAAATATCACAGAAAAATTGGCTACAGCGATCAGGTTAATTGCTACAGTGTTGTGTATACTGATGACAACAGTAACATTCGTCCAAGCAATGCTTCGCTATCTAGTAGGAGTCTCACTTGTTTGGGCAGAAGAACTTGCAAGATACAGTATGATATGGCTATGTTTTTTAGGTGCTGCTCTTGCTGTTAGCACAGATTCCCATACTCGTATAACATTTTTTGTGGACCTTTTGCCAAATCCCTTAAGAAGGTATGTGTATATTTTTGATGACGTAGTTTGCCTTGCTTTTACGTGTGTAATAACGTATTACAGCATAAACATTACAAAACTTACTATGATGAATATAAGTACAGGTGTGCCAATTCCTATGGGCTATGTATATGGCTCGCTGACTTTATGTGGTTTCTTGATGGTCCTTTATTTCCTAATAAAAATATATAACTCTTTGACAACGGCAACAAAAGAGAAGTAGAGGTGAATTTTAATGGTAGCCGCTTTGTTTATTACTCTTGTTGTAGCCCTTATTATCGGCATACCGGTAGGTTTTGCAATAGGTATAAGTTGTTTGGTCTATTCTTATATGAGCGGAAACTTAATTTTAACTATTATCCCCCAGAGGATGGTTGAGGGTATAAACTCTTTTCCATGGCTTGCATTACCTCTTTTTGTAATAGCGGGAGAGATAATGGCTTATGGAAGCACACCTAGGCTTATGAGGCTTGCAAATATGCTAGTCGGCAAAATACCCGGAGGCCTTGGCGCTTCGGCTGTTGTAGCAACCGCCTTTTTCAGTGCCGTATCTGGTTCCGGCGTTGCTACAACTGCTGCTATAGGTGGCATAATGGCTCCGGAGATGGTAAAAAAGGGTTACAGTAAAGGTTTTACAGCATCTTTGCTGGCCTGCGGTACTTTAGGTATAGTTATTCCGCCTAGCATATCAATGGTAGTATACGGCATGTGCAGCGGTGTTTCGGTTGGAAAGATGTTTTTAGGAGGGTTCATACCGGGGATAATTACGGCGCTTTTTTTAGTTATCCTCTGTATCATAGTCGGTAAAAAGAGAGGTTATGTAGGAGATATAGGGAATCTTACTGCGGCAGAAAAGGTGAAAATAATAAAAGATGCCCTTTTCCCTCTAGCAATGCCTATATTTATTTTAGGAAGTGTCATGTCAGGAGCAGTCACCCCAACTGAATCTGCTGCTATTGCATGTGTTTATGCATTCTTTTTAGCAAAATTTGTTTATAAAGAATTGAAGATGAAAGATGTGTATGATATCTGTTCCAGGAGCCTTATAACAAGTGCCGTAATATTATTTATAGTTGCAAATGCATCGCCATTCAGTTGGATTTTGGCTACGCAAAACATTCCGCAACTAATAGCATCACAGTTGCTTTCGATAACACAAAACCCGCTATTGATGATGATTTTAATAACGATACTGTTCTTGTTTCTGGGGACTTTCATGGAAACCAACTCAACAATAGTCCTGTTGACCCCGATACTCCTGCCAGTTATAACAAAACTGGGTATCGACCCGATTTATTTTGGCGTAACCATGATATTGAATTTAGCGATCGGTGGAGTGACACCGCCGCTTTCTGTTTGCCTATTTACTTCATCCAGGATAGTCGGTATAAAAATAGAAGACACCTTCCCGGATGTAATTTACGTTGTGGGGACGATGGTCCTGGCGCTATTTGTTTGCGTTCTGTTCCCGAAAACGGTGCTTCTGTTGCCTCAAATTTTGGGGAAATAATAGAATAGCATGAATGGGAGGTACCAATTATGGGAGAATTTGATGGAAAAGTAGTAATAGTAACGGGCGGCACGAAAGGTATAGGCCGCGCCGCGGTTAAAAAATTTTGCGAGGCGGGGGCAACAGCGATAATTGTAAATAGAAGTGAAAAAGAAGGCAAGGAATACGAAAAAGAACTGGTGGAATCAGGATATAAGGCAGAAGCCATTGCTGCTGACGTTTCTAAAGTAGAAGATATAAAAAATATGGTAGAGATTGTTTTGCAAAAATACGGGAAAATTGATGTTCTGGTAAACTGTGCAGGTGTAAATAGAAGAAAAAAAGCTATAGAATACAATGAAGAAGATTGGGATTTTATGGTTGATATAAACCTTAAAGGAGTATTTTTCACCTGTTTGGAAGTAGGAAAGACTATGATTGAAAGAGGAGAAGGTGCTATTGTAAATATATCTTCTATTCAAGGGGAGGTAGTGCTCCCTGAAAGGTCAATTTATGCTATTACAAAAGGCGGCGTGAAGCAGCTTACAAAAGCTCTAGCTGTAGAGTGGTCAAAATTCGGAGTGAGAGTAAATGCAATTTCGCCGGCTTTTGTGGAAACTCCAATGGTAGAAAAGGTATTGGAGGACGAAAATTGGAGAAATATAATCCTTTCACATACTCCCATGGGTAGGGTAGGAAAGCCAGAAGAAATAGCTGAAGTTATATTATTCTTAGCCTCAGAAAGGGCGAGCTATATCACGGGAGCCAACATTATGGTCGATGGAGGATGGACAGCATTTTAGTTAGTAAAGAGGGGTGCCAAAATGAGAAACAAGGTGCCTCTCTTTTTTAATCGCTTTGATATGAAAATAAAAGACTTTTTATTAATAATGAATGATTTCAAATTAAATGATAAAATAAAAACTATAATAGCATTAATTTAACATCATTAATCGAAAGGGGAACAATAAAATGGAAATGTTACCTCCAGCGAATATAGGAAAGATGGCTCTTTCTCTTGCGCTTACTTCTACTGCTGAAGAAGAGGAAAAACTGAAAAGAGAATATAAAGAAAGTGGATATCTTTGTGGGGTAACTGGTATAGGCGGCGATTGCGATGAACTAAAAAGGAAAATTAATATTGCAGTCATCGGGGCGTGTTTAAATAACAATATAATTAACAAAACTCCAAAAGAGATTCATGCTGTAATACATGCTTCGCTTGAAGCTAAAGAAGGATTATTGCTCAGCGCTCCGAGTGGAGGAAACTTTGCAGGTAAGATAGCCGTAGTGAGATACGGTGACTGGTTAGCTGTTGCGATATACGGGCACTCGGCTATGCATGCGATGACAAATCACGAAAGAGTCGGATTAGGAATTATGCACGTATGAATAGTATGACAAAATTATATTAATTGACGGGCAACAAAAGGAGTGGCGATGTACTTGGAAGGGAGAGGTTTTTTACATATAAGGGATGAATTAAAGCTTTTAGAAAAATACTTGGAAATTGAAAGGACAAAAACTTATATTTTAGAAAGCATCCTTATGGATAGTCCTGAAGGTATAATTGTAATTGATGCCGAAGGCTATGTTATGTTTATCAATAGAGCTTATTTCCTGTTGTCATGTACTAAAATAAAAGACGCTATAGTTGGGAAGAAAATAGATGAAGTTTTTAAAGATTCGCGATTGATAAGTGTTATAAAAACTGGGAAAGGGGAAATTGTCGAAGATTGTAACTTGATAAGAGTAATTGAACCAATTTTGAAGGAAGGAAGAATAGTTGGGGCAATAGAAAGGCTCATAGATAAAAAAAGGATTTGTGATTTTAAAGGCAATCCTCTTAATGAAAATACAGGTCCGGTTTTATCAGAAGGTCTAAATTTTGAAAAGGGATTAATTGATCCTTTAGAAAAAATAATAGGGTGTAGTAAGGTTATAAAAGAATTAAAAAGTAAAATTGCAAAAATAGCAAACACTGATTCTACGGTCCTAATTACTGGGGAAAGTGGTACAGGGAAAGAAGTGGTGGCAAATGTAATCCATGAATTGAGTCCAAGAAAGGGAAATAATTTGGTAAAAATAAATTGTGCGGCAATACCAGCTAATATTTTAGAATCTGAATTATTCGGATATGAAGATGGCGCTTTTACAGGAGCCAGAAAAGGAGGCAAAGTAGGTAAATTTGAGTTGGCAGATAAAGGGACAATCTTTTTAGACGAGATTGGCGAAATGAGCGTCGAGATGCAAGCCAAATTACTTAGGGTTTTACAGGAAAGGGAGATAGAGAGGATTGGGGGGAGTACGCCTAAAAAGGTGGATGTCCGAATAATTGCAGCAACAAATCAGGATTTAGAACGGAAGGTCAGCAAGGGAGAATTTAGAGAAGACCTTTATTACAGGTTGAATGTAGTAAGAATTCACCTCCCACCGTTGCGGGAAAGGGTTGAGGATATACCGTTGATTTGTAATCAACTATTAAAGAAGTATAGTGAAAAGTTCAACAAGAAGGTAGATGGGATAGAAGAAAAGGCTATGGAATATCTTAAAAATTACAGTTGGCCGGGAAATGTTAGGGAATTGGAGAATGTGATAGAAAGGGCTTTTAATTTTATAGAAGAAGGCACAATAAAATTAGAGCACTTGCCGGAAAATATTTTGAGAGGAATGTTTTTGAATTGTATAAAAATGAAAAGCAAGGACTATAACCACACAACTTTAAGTGAGATTGAGAAACAGAGCTTGATAAATGCTTTGAAGGTATGTAACGGCAATAAAAGTAGAGCGGCAAGAATGCTGGGTATAAGCAGGGCTGGCTTATACCAAAAGCTAAGAAAATATGGCATAGAAGTGTTATAAAAATGGACAATGTAAAAATTATATACATTAATGAAATAGACTTTATTCATAGTGAAATGATAAAATCGATCTATGTAATATGTAAAAGAGATTAACACTTATAAGAATTAAAATTCTCAGATTTATTCCATGATCGAGCTTGGTACATAAATTGCATAATTACTCTAATAAGCAAAATTAATATTGATAGAATTGAGTGAATGAGTGAGAGAGTGAGCCGTTTCAATTAAAGGCTCATTTTTCTTTTCATGAGACTAGAAGTTTATAGGGAGGTGATAGAAAATCTTAAAGCTTTGTTTTATACGTTTTTTAACAACTTAATTCTGGGAGGTAGAAAGATGAAGCCACTAGAAGGATTTAAAGTTTTGGACTTATCAAGAGTTTTAGCGGGACCTTTCGCGACGATGATATTGGGAGACTTAGGAGCAGAAATTATTAAGATTGAGATTCCTGGAGTGGGAGATGATTCTAGGAGTTTTGGTCCCTTTATAAAAAACGAAAGCGCATATTTTATGAGCATCAATAGAAATAAAAAAAGTATTACTTTGAACTTGAAGAAAAAAGAAGGAATAGAAATTCTAAAAAAATTGGTTGAAAAATGCGATGTATTAGTTGAGAATTTCAGGCCTGGGACTATGGAAAAGTTAGGAATAGGTTATGATGAATTAAAGAAGATAAACCCTAGGATTATATATGCAGCTTGTTCGGGATTCGGACATACCGGACCATATAGCCAAAGACCTGCTTATGATGTTATAGTTCAGGGAATGGGGGGAATTATGAGCATAACCGGTCAACCCGGTGGGCCACCCACGAGAGTTGGAGCATCGATTGGAGATATAACTGCGGCACTTTTCCTTGCGATAGGTATTCTGGCTGCACTGAACGTTAGAGAAAAAACAGGTTTGGGTCAGAAAGTAGATGTGGCTATGCTAGACTGTCAGGTTGCTATTCTTGAAAATGCTATTGCTAGGTATTTTGTAACTGGAAAATCTCCACAACCTATAGGCAATAGACATCCTTCAATCACTCCGTTTTCTTCGTTTAAGACGAAAGATGGTTTTGTTATAATAGCAGTGGGAAATGACAATTTGTGGGCTAAGTTTTGTAATGTCGTAGGAAGGCCAGAATTAATTGACGACGAGAGGTTTAAGACCAATCCTGATAGGACAAAAAATTGGGAAGAGTTAGAGTCGATTTTAAACGAAATCTTCAGCGAAAAGACTACTGATGAATGGCTGGAAATTTTAGAAAAAGCGGGTATACCGTGTGGACCTATAAATAACATAGAAAGGGTTGTAAACGATCCGCAGGTAAAGGCTAGAGAAATGCTCGTAGAGCTTGAGCATCCCGTGGCAGGAAGGATGAAGGTCCCAGGAATTCCCATTAAATTCTCCGAAACACCGGGTAAAGTTGAAAGTCCTGCACCTCTGTTGGGGCAGCATACCGAGGAGGTTTTAAAAGAAATGTTAGGCTTTACTGAAGAGCAGATAGAAACTCTGAGGGCAAATGAAGTGATTTGAGAAAGGAGTAGATTGTATGGAAATATATGGACTTGGGATTATTGCCTTTTGCATGTTTGCAGGTACTTTTATAGGAAACCTGCTAGGGGAATTGTTGGGAGTCAAAGGAGATGTGGGTGGCGTAGGAATTGCAATGTTATTTCTGGTGCTTATAAGCAACTACCTTGAAGCGAAAGGAAAGCCCTTTCCAGAAAAAACTGCAAAAGGCATAGAGTTTGTGAGTTCCCTTTATATTCCAATAGTGGTAGCTATGTCCTCAATCCAAAATGTTGTAGCGGCTTTTTCTGGAGGTGCAGTAGCATTCCTTGCAGGGGGACTTGCGACAATTGGTTCGATGCTCTTGATCCCCCTTATTTCAAAGATCGGTACGTCTCAGGAGAGCAAAAAATAAATAAAGGAGCTGAAAGAATATGGTTGCTAACATAATCACCAAACTTTTCACGTCTTATGGTTTGGTAGGAGCTATAGGTATAGTAGCGCTTATAATGTTCATCGCATATTCCATAGCAGATGCCATTGGGCAAAAGAGGATGGGTTCAGCATTTGCTATAATAATCGGTCTTATTTTGGCTTATATTGCTGGCAAGTATACTGGAGGGGAAAAAGGTCTATCCGATATAAAGCTTTTTGCAGGCCTTGGACTCTTAGGTGGCGGGATGCTTAGAGACTATGCCATAATCTCTACTGCTTATGGTGTAAAGCTTGAAAACTTAAAAAAAGCGGGACTTGTAGGCGTTATCTCTTTATTGGTTGGTGTTGCCTTCTCGTTCGTGATTGGGGCTATTGTTGCAGTTGCTTTAGGATTTAAAAATCCTGTGGATATAACTACTATAGGAGCGGGGGCAGTGACGTTCATAGTTGGTCCGGTAACGGGGAGTGCTCTTGGGGCAAGTTCTGAAGTAATTGCGCTTTCAATAGCAGCCGGAGTCGTAAAATCAGTGTTAACAATGATCATTACGCCTATAATAGCGTCGGTTATAGGTCTAAACAATCCAACGGCAGCCATGGTATACGGAGGACTTCTTGGAACGACTAGCGGCGTTGCAGGAGGGCTTGCTGCTACAGATCCAAAACTGGTACCTTATGGTGCAATGACGGCTACTTTTTACACGGGTTTAGGAACTCTTCTTGTTCCATCCGTAGGTTTTCTTATAATAAGAGCTATATTTGGTTAAAAATAAATAATTAATAGCGGGCGTAGTGTATGAGTGTTTTTGTGAGGGCCCTAATATAGATGGAAATGAATCTATTGGGGCCCTCATGCTTTGATTGAATATTGTGAAGTTTAAAAGGGGTGAAAAGCATGGAAACGATGGAACAAAAACTTGAAGAGCTCAGGCAAAGAAGGGAACAAGTAAGGCAAGGCGGCGGAGAAAAGAGGATAAAAAAGCAGCACGAAAGCGGAAAACTCACAGCAAGAGAAAGGATAGAAAAGCTGCTCGACGAAGGGAGCTTCGTGGAAATCGACGCCTTTGTAGAACACCGATGCATAGACTTTGACATGGCGGACACAAAAGCCCCAGGTGAAGGCGTGGTCACAGGCTATGGCACCATAAACGGCAGATTAGTCTTCGTCTTTGCCCAGGACTTCACCGTAATAGGTGGCTCCCTTGGCGAAATGCACGCCGCAAAAATATGCAAGGTTATGGACATGGCCATGAAGATGGGAGCGCCCTTAATAGGCCTGAACGATTCCGGCGGAGCGAGGATCCAGGAAGGCGTAGATGCAT
>JAKIHM010000005.1 GCA_021608145.1 Thermovorax subterraneus | reverse complement strand
TGTTCCAATACCCATTCTAGCATTTGACTACTTACTTTTTGACATAACTCACTTACCCTTTTTTCAAGTTCATAAAAGTCTTCGCTCTCGGTTAAAATTTTTATTAATCCATTGTGGAAAAGAAGGACTGCGCCTACCAGGTGTCGAATATTTAACATAAGACCTCACACTCCTTTTGGTGGTTTGTGTTGTGTTTTGGGTGGTGAGGTCTTTTTTTCTACATTTGCAAGCCTTCTTCCTCCTTGGCACCTACTTAAATTTTACACTGCCAATCACATTCAGGCCTAAAACTGGACTATTTTTTGGATAAATATGCTCTTGAATTATGGCCGAGGATATGGTAAGATAAAAATACAATTGTGCCGAAGTGGTGGAACTGGCAGACGCGCCGGACTCAAAATCCGGTGGCCGATGAGGCCGTGCGGGTTCGACTCCCGCCTTCGGCACCATTCATTGAAATCAAGGTTTTGAGGGATTTACATAAATTTTCCAAGACCAATTGAAAAAGTAAATCCGTTCATATTGAAAACCTCCTGCCGATCGCATAAAACGGAAGGAGGTTTTAATTTTTATGCAGGTATTAAGGCTCAATCCTGCACCTGCTACGTGGAAGGAGGCCCTCGAGGAATTCCTGTTTAAAAAGCAAGCTGAGGGTATCTCTAAAAGGACGATTGAGGACTATCAAGAGCATGTGGCACGGTTTTTTACTCAATATCCCAATAGCTGGCCCAATAAACTTAAACCAGCGGTGTATGAATACATGGCAAAACCAAAATCCCCGGCTTATTACAATCTATGCCTTGTATATTTGCGTGCATTCTTCCAATACTGCCTTGAGGAAGGATACATTGCCTCCAACCCTTTATCGGGCTTTAAGCGGAAGAAAGCAGGCGACAGATTTATCAACCTCGACTTGAACAGCATTAAAGCACTTCTTGAGTTACCCGACAGAAAAACCTATTGTGGATTGAGAGACTATGCATTAATCCTGCTTACATTGGACACCGGCATTCGTCCAAGCGAGGCTTTGAGCCTCAAGGTGGAGGACGTCAACCTTAAAGCAGGCATTGTGAATATAAGGCCGGAAATAGCTAAAACCCGCATGCAGAGGACACTCCCCATTTCTCCCGCCGTTGTAGAGGCGATAAAAGAGCTTATAAAAGCAAGGCCGGAGGAATGGAAAGACGCACCTCTCTTTTGTTCTCAGGACGGCCTGCCTATGCGTGAAAGGTCATGGGCCAATAGAGTTCAAAAATACGGCAAAAAATTGGGGATAAAACTCAGGGCCTACGACTTGCGACATGTTTCCGCTACATGGTATCTACGCAACGGTGGGAATATTCACGGTTTAAGGGTTCTTTTGGGCCATACGGATTTGCACATGGCAAAGAAGTACGTCCACTTTGTGGAGGCCGACATTGCTCAGGAGCATAAGCAGGCTTCGGTGGTTAATAAACTCATTACGCCCAGAAATAAGAGAGCACCGAGAAAGCTGGTGTAAGTCAAGTGCCGGGGTGGTATGATTCATCCCGGCACTTTTTTTGTCCTATGGTTCGGTTCGTTCAGGTTCGATTGAAAGATTGACTTTTTTTGACTTGCAACCGTCTTCATATTTGCCTTTTAAGGCGGTTTTTTCTTGCTCCGGATAGTTCTATATCCCCCTGTCCTGCAAAAGGCTTTTACTGCCTTCCTGAATGTCCGAAAATGTCCGTTTTTAGGTGGTTTTTACGTTATTTTGCGTTATCTAGCCAATTGTTCTGCTATGTTCCGGTTCTAGCCTAACCTTTCCAACCTCTTTGTCAGTTCTTCGAGTTCCTCTAGGACGCTTTTCTTCTTCCAATCGGCAGTAGGGAAAGCGTTGAACATTTCCTCCCGCTTCTTCGCTTCTGCTAATTCATCAAGTATCTTTTCCGCTTCAGTCTCTCCCAATAAATAAGTCTCGAGGGTATTTTTTAATGTAAAGCCGTAAACACAGTGATGACCATTGCGGCGATCCCGATGATGGTAGTTATAGCAATGCCAATTATCCATTTTCTATCTTCTTTAATTTCATTTCTCACTTTATCTATCTTTTGCTCAATAGAATCCACTTTTTGGTCTAATTTTGTATTTATCGCCAAAAATTCTTGATGCCTTTGATTGTCTCTATCTCTCATTTCAGATAATGTCTGATTTATCATCTGTGCAATTCTATTTTCTGTATCTCTCAAGGATGATTTCATTTCTGCTATATCTTTGTCGAGCTTATCAAGATATTTTTCATGCCAGTCCATTAAGCTTCCCCTCTCTTCAGTAGCGGTAATTTGCTCGCATATAGATTCTAGTTGGTTGCATATTGCTTTCAGGGTTTTGGATATTTCTTCATATTGAAGCTTAAGATTTTCGTAGGAATACCAAAATAGTTGTGCTTTAATTTCATTATAATCTATGTCCGTTTTAGTGCCTACCCCCTGCCCTTTTTGATCAAAAGGAATAACTTTTAATTCTGAAGAAGTATCGGTTTGTGGTTTAAACATTATTCAACACCTCTTTGATCAAATCAGAGGCGGCTTTAAAGTCTGCTTCTAGTTTCTTGGAAATTTCATTTACTAATAAATGCGTCTGGATAGCCTCTTCGTGATGAACATTAATATGAAGATATGATGCCGGTTGCCCGTCCGCTAACTCAAAAATGTATAATACTCCGTCTTTTTCAAAGGCTAATTTTAAAAGGGCGCCGGGTTTATACTGAAAACTAGTTGTTTGTATATGTATCTTGAACAATTCTTTGACGCCTTTTAGCCCTGGGCAGGTGAAATCGAAATTAAACCCGTATGCTCTTATATCTCTATCCCTGGCTGCTTTTAAAGCTTTCTCAAGTGCATTATGGAAATAATCGGGAATATTGCCATTAATGGCCCTAGATTGTATCTGAAAACGGTTTTCAACTAACGATATACCCACTGCTTTATCTGGGTATTCAACTGTAGCTGGAGTAATTGGTTCAGGAGGCCAAAATACACCTGGAGTTGTGTCAGGGAAGAGATTTATAAGTTCCTGTATTTTTATTCCATGTTTGCCTGGCTCATTGAAAATAACTACTAGGTTAAGGGCTTCGAGGTTGCAGTTCAAATTTTGTCACTCCCTTTTTAATTATCATTATTATTTTATACATTATTTTAGTTTTCTTGTTCGCATCTCTTGTTTCCTACCGCTTCATCAGGCTTAAGATAACCGCCACTATTCCCGCCGCCGTCATGGGGCCTATGGGGACACCTTTGAAAAATGCAACTCCTATCACGGAACCCAGGACTATACCCGATACTACGGCAGGGTTTTCATTAATAAATCCTAAGCCTCTTCCAGACAAGGCTACCGTTAGGGTCCCTGCGAGCATGGCCAGCACGGCGACCGGACTTTTGAATAAATTTTCCATGTCCTTTAACGTTATTCTTCCGCTGACAAACGGAGTCAAAATGCCGATGGTTAAAATGGTTACGCCAATCCTTATGGCATGTTCGTCTAAATAAAGTATGATTTGTTTCAAGTTCGTAAGTTTTAATCCCAGTACAATAGTAGCCGCCAATGCTAAAGTGTTATTTTTGCTTAAAATACCGAGGCACAGAATAATTAAAATCGCAAGTGTCCCTTGATCCAATTTGCATCGACCCCTTCGGTTAATAATCCACCGGGTCTAATAATTCCCCAATGCCTAGCCTTCCTTCTAAATCGTCTATAAACTGCCTTGCAGTCCTCCCGGAACGTTGATTGTTCCACAGTTCCCATCTTAACGCCAATTTTCTCAGGGTTTCTCCAGCCAAATTTATTCCTCTTTTCTTCGCTATTCCCTCAACTATTTCAAGGTAAGCTTCCTGATCGGGAGACGGGAACACCACGGTTATTCCGAAACGATCGGAGAGGGAGAGTTTCTCTTGAACGGTATCCTTGGGCTTAAGCTCATCAGTGCGGTCTTTTGCAAATTCTCTGACGATGTGCCTCCTGTTAGAGGTGGCATAGATCAACACGTTTTCCGGAGTCTTTTCCAGACTGCCCTCTAAGATAGCCTTTAAGTATTTGTATTCCGTTTCATGCTCTTCGAAGGATAGGTCGTCTATAAAAACTATAAAACGCTGGGGCCTGGTTCTCAGTAGAGATATTATTTGGGGAAGGCATTCCAGCTCATTTTTTAAAACCTCAACTATTCGAAGGCCCCTTTCGCCGAATTCGTGGAGCATCGCCTTTACCGTCGAGGACTTACCGGTTCCCCGGTCGCCGTAAAGGAGCACGTTGTTGGCCTTGAAGCCCTTAACGAATTGTTCGGTGTTCCTCAAGACTTCCATTTTTTGCTCTTCATAGCCTATTATATCATGAATCCTTATGGGGTCGGGTTCTGCTATCCCTACCAGGTCCAATTTTCCGTCTTTCTCCTTGACCCGGAAGGCCCAGTATTTGCCAAAAATCCCACACCCCACTTTTTTGTAAAATTCTGCCAAATCTTCTGCAAAGTTTTCCCACTCCGATGAAGCTTCCAGCTTTTGCTTCAAGTTATATTTTTCCCTGTAGTAAAATTCTGGATATGGGAACTTATTTCCCTTTGGTTCGCGGTTGGTAGGGATAGAAGGTAAGTCAAGCCCTAGCTTTGCTTTGATGAAGTTCAAAATGACTTCAAAGTCAAATTCAAAGACGGACTTAAGGAGCTTTAAATCAGTCTTGACGAGTTTTTTAAGGTAATCCGCGATATCTTTCCCTGCCCTTTCGGAGCTCAAACTGAAAGGATTTTCATCTTCCAGCATGAGGTCGAGTATTAGATTCTGAAAAGAATTTCCAACACCAAGGGCCCTTTCGTTTTTGGCCAAAAGCCCGTATAAAAGGTCACAGTAAACTTCAGCGGAAAGTAAAGGATCGCCGGACTTTGCGGCTTTTAATAGGTTTTCGAATTTTTTTATCAACGGGTCTTCCAGGAGTTTCCTGTATACTGAGAGACTTTTCAATGATAAAATTGTGGAGCTTACAATTGAGTTTATTTCTGAAGCCATACCTTCAACTCCTTTTTTTTATGATTATAGCGACTGAGAAGCGAGATTTGCTTAAAGACTTGCTTTAGAGCAACAAGACGAGCAGGAAGCTCCATTTCAGTTATTCGACGCTGGTTAATTGCACTCCTTCTTTTACTCGATGATTTTAAAAAAATCTAATATATCCATGAAGGAATTTTGGAAAGAATGGAGAATTATTATAATACGGTAAAAATTATGAATACCATAACCTTTCGGGTGCCCCGCGATGGGGAGAATAGGGAATCAGGTGAGAATCCTGAGCGGACCCGCCGCTGTAACGGGGATTCCCCTTGCAACATGCCACTGGGAAACCGGGAAGGCGCAAGGGGAGGTGAACCGGAGCCAGAAGACCTGCCCGGGAGGTTTTGCTATGGGATGATGGCAAAGTCCCTAGCTGTAATTTATTACAGTTAGGGGCTTTTTATTTTACAAAAAAATTAAGGAAAAAGGAGGATGTTTATGGAAATCCTGGAAAGAGCACTAAAAAGTATAGGGGATCTGGATAGTACGGCCATGCAAAAGGCGAGGGAAAGGCTGGACAACCTGACAAAGCCTAAAGGGAGCCTGGGAGTCCTGGAGGACCTGGCGGTAAAATTAGCTGGGATAAGCGGGAAGGTGTTTAATGACTTCAAAAAGAAGACCGTGATAATAATGGCGGGTGACCACGGCGTCGTGGATGAAGGGGTCAGTGCATATCCAAAGGAAGTAACCCCCCAAATGGTGTTGAACTTCCTTTCGGGAGGGGCTGCCATAAACGTGCTCGCGCGACACGAAGGAGCCGAGATAGTATGCGTCGACATAGGTGTAGCTTCAGATGTAGACCATCCGGGCCTGCTTGTAAGAAAGGTAAAAAAAGGCACAGATAACATGACAAAAGGTCCTGCCATGAGCAGAGAAGAAGCGATAAACGCCATCGAAGTAGGAATTGCCACCGCTTGGGAAAGCATAGATAAAGGCTCCGACCTTATTGCCACAGGAGATATGGGAATAGGAAACACCACGCCTAGCAGCGCGATACTTGCTGCATTTTCAGGTAAGCCCCTTGAAGAAATAGTAGGCCGCGGGACCGGGATAGATGACCTTCGCCTGGAGAAAAAATTAAACGCAATAAGAAAAGCTCTAGAGGTAAATAAACCCGACCCTGAAGACCCAATAGGGGTCCTGGCTAAAGTCGGAGGGCTTGAAATCGCAGGCATTGCGGGGGTAATCTTGGGAGCGGCCTCGCGCAGAGTACCTGTTATCATAGACGGTTTTATATCGACTGCTGGTGCCCTTATTGCTTCTAAGATAAATCCCCACGCAGTAAACTTTATGATAGCGTCTCACGTATCTGAGGAACCGGGTCATAAAGTAATGCTAGAACTCTTAGGGCTCAAACCCATGATCTTCATGAGAATGAGATTGGGTGAAGGTACTGGCGCAGTACTTGCCATGAATCTTGTAGAGGCGGCAGCAAAGATAATAAAGGAAATGGCGACTTTTGAGGAAGCCGGTGTTTCAAAAGAGGAAAAATAATTTTATAACCTAATAAATCAAAGTTTCGTTAAAAGCTCTGTATTCTTCAGCGGCGGCCTCTTCCGCTCTTTTTCTAACCTCGTGTACTTCTTCAAAGCTGGATTTCAAAACATCCACGACGTAAAAATCCAGTGCGGAATTTTTTACCATTTCGTGGAGCACTTTTACGGCCTGTTCCCTGGTCATTCCCTTTCTGTAAGGCCTGTCCTCAGTGATAGCGCAAAATACGTCGGCCACTGACATTATGCGGGAGCCTAGGGGCAGGTCGTAAGCCTTGTGGTGGAAGGGATAGCCGCTGCCGTCCAGCTTTTCGTGATGAAAGGAAGCCCAGGCGGCGATTTCCTCCAAGTCCTTCAGCGGCTCCAGAATGCGGTATGTAAAAAAAGGGTGAGTCCTTACAATTTCGAATTCCTCTTTCGTCAGTTGTCCGTTTTTTTCAAGAATCTCCACCGGCACGGCCAGCTTTCCCAGGTCGTGCAGATACCCGGCGATCCTCATCATTAGGCATTCTCTTCCGGAAAAACCGCAAAGTTTTGCTAGGTATTCAGCGGTTGCCGCAACACCGCTGGAGTGGGTAGCGGTAAAACGGCTTCTAAAGTCTATGATGTGGGAAAACAGCTTTGCCACTTCTGTCAGGGTTTCAAGTTGGAGTTCGATTACAGGCAATGTGATCCTATTCTTCAAGAGAGGGGTTAAAAAGGGCGAGGTTACTTCCAGCCAAAAGCTTTCCTTGACCGCTAGGGTTTTAAAGGCTTCTACAAGCTCGGGCAAAAACAATCGGTTGGACTGGCTTTCCACCCTCCTTACTATTTCCTTTGACCTTCTCAAAATGTCCATTTGGCTGCTTCCCGTCAATACCGCTATGCGGTCAGCAATGTGGAGTATGTGGCTGCCTAGAGGTACTTCTTTGCCGCTAAATTCTGCGCCTTCTCCCTCGTTCCATGGGACGTGGTGAAATCTTACCAGCTCGGCAATCTTGGAAAACGGCAAATAGGTTTTCAAAAGCCGGTAGCTCATCTCCGCGTGCTTATAGGGGTTTTCCAGTTCAAACTGAAGGGCGTCTATTCGTTCCTTAAAGGAAAGGGCCCCTATATCATGCAAAGCTCCGGCAATTACCAGATCGTTTAAGATTTCAGGTGGAAATTTTAATTCAGAGCCTATCATGTATGCGATATAGGCTACCTTAAAGTGATGATTGGCTACCAGGGGGCTTATGAGGTCTATGGCCTCCGAAAGGGACATGATGAAGTCAAAGAGTTGGATTTTTGGTTGTTTTACCATAAAAAACTCCTTTCGAAAACTCTTGAGTTTTCCTAAAGGCTGAGATATGGTAAATTATATATTGATTATACCATAACTAATAGTGAAAAAAGGTGAAATATCGTGATTTTCGTAGTAACGGCCTATCATGCAGAGGCAAAGCCCATTATCGAATATTTTGGGCTGAAAAAGGTTTTGAAAAATAGCCGTTTCGAGGTTTTTGCCGGAAGGGAAATAGCTCTGGTGGAAAGCGGCCCGGGGGTTATTGCCTCCGCTTGTGCCACTTCTTTTTTATTAACCGAGTATAAAGCTAGGGATAAAGACATCGCGCTTAATATAGGCATCGCCGGGGCGAAAAATAGTAATCTTAGAAAGGGCGAAGCCATTCTTTGTCACAAAATAATTTATAACGACACAAAGAGAGCATTTTATCCTGATATAATCGTAAAACACGATATGAAGGAAGGGGTTTTGGAAACTTTCAATTTCCCGGTGGTTAAGGAGGATTTTCCTTTGGAACTTATGGAAGGCGATATAGCTGACATGGAAGGTGCTGGATTTTTTGAGGCTGCATCGTTTTTCCTGCCTCCTCACGGCGTCCACTGCATCAAGGTTGTTAGCGACTATTTGGAAAGAGCGGTAGAGCCGTCTTTTGTATCGGATATTATAGGGAAAAACCTGCCTTTGATCGAGGGTTTCATGTCATCATTAGAGACAATTCACCGCTTTATACCGAAGGGGTTATCTGAAAACGAGGAGGAAATAATTGACAAACTTGCAGAAAACCTCAGGCTTACTTTTACGATGACTCACCAGCTGAAAAATTTAATGCTGTTTTATCTTTCTAAAAACGAAAGTCTGCCAGGGGAGCTTTATGACTTTTTAAACATAAAAGCCAATTCAAAAAGCGAGGGGAAGGTTTATTTTGAAAGAATTAAAAAATTGCTTTGCTAGAAGTTTTTCTCACATATACGTGGAAGAAGGGGTGGAGGAAGCACCTTTAACGAAAGAAATTTTAAAAAAGTTTCCGAAGGCTGTTAAAGTCCGGATAAAGCACTACAAGGATGTATTTTGCAGGCCAAGGCAAAACTTCTTCGTCCAAGAGTCGAGCAGGAAACTGATAATCGCAGCCAAAAACTGGGAGTTGCTATACCGGGGGCCTGATGTCTGTCACAGCTTTGGAAATGAAAATTTTTACTATACTTCGCCGGCTTTGAACTGCGTTTATTCGTGCGATTACTGTTACCTTAAAGGAATGTATCCTTCGGCGAACCTGGTAATTTTCGTAAACGTAGAGGATTTCTTTAAGGAAATCGAAGACTTGATAAGGCAAAAGCCGATTTACCTAAGCATTTCTTATGACACGGATTTATTGGCCCTCGAGAGAATTGCACCCCTTTGCACTACTTGGATTGAGTTTGCGAGGTGGAAAGAGGATTTAAAGCTGGAAATACGCACAAAGAGCGCGAATTATTCAGCCATAAGCTCCCTTGCGCCTGCTTGCAATGTGATTTTGGCCTGGACCCTTTCGCCGGACGAGGTAATTAAAAAGTACGAAAAAAATGCGCCTCCCCTCGATCTCCGACTCAAAAATATAAAAAGGGCCATCGGCGATGGCTGGAATGTAAGGCTTTGCTTTGACCCGGTTTTGTACTTTGAAAAATGGGAAGCGGCTTACGAAAATTTGATAAGCCGGACTTTTTCGGTGATTCCGGCAGATAAGGTAAAAGACGCGAGCATTGGCGTCTTCAGGATACCCCGCGATTACTTAAAGAGGATGAGGAGAAACTCCCCGCCTTCGGAGATAATCCACTACCCTTATACAGAGAGGGAAGAAGTATATACTTATGATGAAAAAATTAAAAGAGAATTAACGGAAAAAGTCTGGTCTTTATTAAAAAAGCATATCCCGGAGGATAAAATTTTCATTTTGTAAATCTGGCCTTTAAAGCCTCAGAAGTCTTGTTCTTGGTTCTTTTTCCAGGAGTCCAGTTCCTCGATAATCGTCCTGCACACAGAGGCAAGCAATTTTATCTCATGGGGAGGCCTGGTTTTGACCATAGCCAAAAGTTCGTTGATTGCGCTATCTGAGTCTGCTTGTGCTTTGTAAATTTCCGCGTCCTCCAAAATGTAGTCCAGGCTCACGTTTAAGGCCTTGGCTATTTTCGAGAGGGTTTTGAGGGAGGGTATTTTATCTCCCCTTTCCACCTGTCCGATGTAGCTGTAATGCAGACCAGCCCTTTCTCCGAGTTCCTCCTGGGTCAGGTTGCGCTGCTTTCTCAAGCGCCTGATTCTATTTCCTATGCCGTAAAATATTTCCCTGTGCTCCATCAAACCAACTCCTGATAAATCTTCTTACTATATGGTGCAATTTTTAGCAAATAAAGTAAAGAGAATAAAGGTACTAAAAAATAAGTCAAATATTGTCGATTGATATTATAAATATTTTTCCACAAATAGAAGGTTTTTAAGTGCTTTTGGTGAATAATAAGTAAAAGGAGTGACGTCGATGAAGAAAATTATGCTTATCGATGGGAATAGCCTGATGCACAGGGCGTTTTACGCACTTCCTCCACTTATGACGTCAAAAGGTGTTCACACCAACGCCGTCTACGGTTTTGTCAACATGCTCATGAGAATTATAAAAGAAGAGGCCCCTGACTACATAGCGGTCGCTTTTGACCGAAAAGCACCGACTTTCAGGCATCAGGAATATACGGCATATAAGGCCAATAGGGTTAAGATGCCGGAGGAGCTGGCCGGGCAGTTCGATATTTTAAAACAAATCCTGAAAGCTATGAACATCCGCTATGTGGAAAAGGAGGGCTATGAAGCCGACGACCTTCTGGGGAGCTTGTCGAAGAAAGCCGAAGAAGAGGGGTTTTTGACGTTAATTGTTACAGGGGATAAGGATACGCTTCAGTTGGTTTCGCCTAAAGTGCACGTGATGCTCACCCGAAAGGGCATCTCGGAAATGGAACTTTACGACATCCAAAAGATAAAAAAGCGCTTCGGCATAAAACCAGAGGCAGTTCCGGATTTAAAAGGGCTGATGGGCGATGCGTCCGACAACCTGCCAGGGATTCCCGGGGTTGGTGAAAAGACGGCTTTAAAATTACTCCAGGAATACGGGACCCTGGAAAACATCCTGGAAAATGCTGATGCCTTGAAGGGTAAGTTGAGGGAGAATCTGCTCCTTTACGGAGAACAGGCAAAGAGCAGCAAAAAACTGGCAACAATAGTAAGGGATGTAGACCTCGAATTGGATTTGGAAGAGCTGGCTTTCAGCGAACCGGATTACGAAAAGCTAGCCCGGATTTTCAGAGAGCTTGAATTTTACAGCCTCCTCGACAGGCTGCCGCGGCAAAAGGAAGGTAATCAACAGAAAACTGTATCCGTTTGCATAGCTGATGTTGGGCAGCTGGATAAGGTCATAGAGGAAATAAAGGCGAGGAAAGCTGTAGCTATTGAATTTCAAACAGAAGGCAAAAGCCCAGCAGTTCGGCTAAAGGGTATAGGACTTTCTGCCTCCTCCGATTGTAGTTATTTTGTGCCGGAAGAAGTCTTAAGGGAAAATCAAAATTTGAAAGATAAGATTCTATCGCTTCTTGCCGACCGTGAAATCGCGAAAGTCGTTCATGATGGCAAAAGGGCGAGGGTTGCACTTGCAAAAGAGGGGATCGATTTTATATACGATTTTGACACTATGCTTGCGGCATACCTTATCGACCCGTCAAAGGCCCGGTACGATTTGGAAAGCTTGATTTATGAAAATTTAGGTGCTGAGCTCAAGGGTTTTGAAGATGCAGGCAAGCGGGCATCATTCCTTTTGCCTTTAAAAGAAGTGCTGAGCGAGAAGCTCAAAAATCAGGACATGGAAAGTCTCTTCAAAGATGTGGAGATGCCTTTGAGCATAGTGCTTGCAGATATGGAAATGGCGGGCATCCGGGTTGACCCAGAAAAACTTCAAAGGCTTTCCCTTGAATTCGGGGAAAGACTAGAAAGCCTCACCGATGAGATATATAGACTTGCGGGTTTGGAGTTTAACATCAATTCTCCTAAACAGCTAGGAGAGGTTCTCTTTGAGAAGCTAAGTCTGCCTGTGATCAAAAAGAAAAAGAGCGGGTATTCCACGGACGCCGAAGTTCTGGAAAAGCTAAAAGGTACGCATCCGATTATAGAGAAAATTTTAGAATACAGATTTCTTATGAAAATGAAATCGACTTACGCCGATGGGCTATTGTCCCTGGTAGACCGGGAAACCTTCAAGATATACAGCACTTTCAACCAGACGATAACAGCTACGGGGCGTATAAGCAGCACTGAACCCAACCTACAGAACATCCCGGTGAAGACCGAAATAGGAAGAAAAATAAGAGGTGTTTTTGTTGCGGAAAACCCGGACCACGTGTTGCTATCCGGCGATTATTCCCAGATAGAACTGAGGGTGCTTGCCCACATTTCGGGAGATGAAGGACTGATAGAAGCGTTTGTAAAGGGCGAGGATATTCATGCCAGGACTGCCAGCGAGGTTTTTGGTATACCCAAGGACCGGGTCACTTCTCAATTAAGAGATAGAGCAAAAGCTGTAAACTTTGGTATAATTTATGGTATAAGCGATTACGGTTTGGCCCAGAACCTGGGGATTACTACCGGCGAGGCAAGAGAGTATATAGAAAGCTATTTTAATAGATACCCCAAAGTAAGGGATTACATAAGAGAGACCATAAAAGATGCAAAGATAAAAGGATATGTGACCACAATTTTGAACCGCAGGCGCTATATACCGGACATAAACAGCAAAAACTACAACCTGAGGTCGTTTGCTGAGAGGGTCGCGGTAAATACCCCGATACAAGGGAGTGCCGCGGACATTATAAAAGTAGCTATGGTAAAGATATACAATCACTTCAAAGAATTTAAACTCAAGACGAAGATGCTGATTCAGGTTCACGACGAGCTGATTTTCGACGTGCCGAAAGAAGAACTAGAAGTGGTAAAAAATATCGTAAAATCGGATATGGAAACCGCAGTACCGCTCAGGGTTCCGCTGGAGGTAGATTTCAAGGTGGGGAAGAGCTGGGAAGAAATAAGCTAGGGAGGAGGAAGCTTTGAGAGTAATAGGTCTTACCGGCGGAATCGCAAGTGGAAAAAGCACAGTTTCTAAGATGCTGCGAGAGAAAGGTGCATATATCATCGATGCTGACGAGATAGCCAAAGAGATAGTAAAACCGGGCAAACCCGCATGGGAAGACATAGTGAGACATTTTGGGAAGGAGATCTTGGACGAATCAGGAAATATCCGCCGGAAAAAATTGGCCAAAATAGTTTTTCCCGATGAGAAAAAATTAAGTGTCCTAAACCGGATAACTCATCCGAGGATAGTGGAAGAGATTAAACGGGAACTGGAGGAATGCAGGAGTAGAAATGAAAGGGTTGTCGTAATAGACGCTGCCCTACTCCTTGAAATAGGGCTTGATGTGTTAGTGGATGAGGTATGGGTCGTGGCGGTAGACGAAAAAACTCAAATCGAAAGGCTAATAAAAAGGGAAAACTCCATTAGTTACGCCGAGGCTGTGGAGAGAATAAGGGCCCAGATGCCTCTTGAGGAAAAGCTTAAATTTGCTACCAGAATAATTGATAACAGCGGGGACATAGAAAATACGCAAAAACAAGTGGACGATATATGGAGGGAAATAGAAAAGACGTGGGAAGATTCACAACGAGGAACATAGCAATTTTTATTTTATTTTTGGTTGGATTGGTTTCGCTTTACAGCAATGTGCTCTGGTTTTTAAGGTACCTTTATCCGTTAAAGTACGAGGAATATATAATAAAATATGCGGATGAATACGGTGTGGACCCATATCTTGTGGCTGCCGTCATAAAAGTGGAGAGTAACTTTTCGCCGGAGGCGGTGTCACCTAAAGGTGCTATAGGTTTAATGCAAATCATGCCCGATACGGCCCAGTGGGCTGCTGAGCAAATAGGGATTGGAAATATAAAGGCTGAAGAAATTTTCAATCCCGGAGTAAACATACGCATAGGAACTTGGTACCTTGCCGGCCTAATCGATGAATTTAAGGACACCGATTTGGCTTTGGCTGCATACAACGGAGGGAGGGGCAATGTCAGGGAGTGGATAAAAAGTGGAATTTTCGATAGGAAAAAGAATCTAAATTCCATACCTTTCGAGGAAACCAGGCGTTTTGTGCAAAAGGTAAAGAAGGCCTATTTTTGGTATAAAAGATTGTACGACTTTAAAACCAGACCCTAGTCTATAATATCATTATGGCGGAGGTTGTTTTATGAAGGAAATGAAGAGTCTAGAAGATGTAAAAAACTTCAAAGTAGAAGAAGACAGGCTCTTTTTTTCGGCTACCCATGAGGAGATAAAGCAAGGAGCCACCACAGACATATATTTCATTAAGACCATGGAAATATTGAAATACATGGGCCTTGAAAATACGGATGTGGTGGCCGAGGTTTTTCCGAGGAAAGCTGGAATAATGTGCGGAGTGGAGGAAGTATTAAACCTTTTGAAGGATAAAAACGTTGAAATCTATGCGCTTCCTGAAGGCGAGAGATTTTCGCCCAAAGAAACCGTGATGCGGATAAAAGGCCCTTACGGGGAATTCGGCATTTTTGAAACTGCCCTCCTGGGGATTCTCGCCCAATCCAGCGGCTGGGCGACTGCAGCCAGGGAGTGCAGGGAAGCGGCGGGAGACAAGGTGATGATTTGCTTTGGCGCCCGTCATGTGCACCCCGCGGTGGCGCCGGTTATGGAGAGGGCTGCAGTAATAGGCGGTGCCAGCAATGCCAGCTGCATACTGGCTGCAAAACTTCTTAACCGGCAGCCGTCGGGAACGGTGCCCCATGCGGCAATGCTCATCGCGGGGGACACCGTATCGGTGGCAAGGGCGTACGATGAGATTATGCCCCCGGATTCGCCGAGGATTATCCTGGTAGATACCTTCAAAGATGAGGCCGAAGAAGCGCTGGCAGTAGCTGAAGCATTGGGAAAAGCCCTCGAAGGAATAAGACTTGATACCCCAAGCGAAAGAGGTGGGGTAACCAAAGAGCTGGTTTACGAAGTGAGAAAAAGGCTTGACCAAAAAGGCTACGATTATGTAAAAATATTTGTATCAGGCGGCCTTACCCCGGAAAGGATAAAGGAGCTTTCGGAGGCCGGTGCGGATGCTTTCGGAGTCGGAAGTTACATTTCCGGGGCATCGCCGATAGACATGACGATGGACATAAAGATGGTGGAAGGAAAACCTGTGGCAAAGAGAGGCCGGATTCCCGGAATCATAGAAAATCCTAGATTGAAAAAAATTAAATAAACCAATAAACCAAATTAAAGCTCGGGGAACCAGAGTTTTATTTCACGGCAGGCACTTTCCGGACTATCAGAAGCATGGACGAGGTTATGGGTAGTGGACGTAGCAAAATCGCCTCTGATAGTGCCGGGAAGTGCTTCTTCAACTTTGGTGGCTCCGTTGAGCAAGCGCACGAGTTTAATGGCATTTTCCCCTTCGAGAACCATCGCAAAGACGGGCCCGGACGTTATGTACTCCACAAGTTCGTTGAAAAAAGGTTTTGAGGAGTGCTCGCGGTAGTGTTCTTCGGCAAGTTCCTTTGATACGTTCGTGAGCTTTGCTGCGACCAACTTCAAGCCTTTTTGTTCGTAGCGCTGCAATATTGCGCCTACGAGGCCGCGCTTTACGCCGTCGGGCTTTATCATAACGAAAGTTTTCTCCAAAAAAATACCTCCTTTGAATTTTTTTAATATATTTTACATAATATTATCCTGTGCCGCAAGTTCTAAAAAAGGGTGAGGGAAGTGTTGTTTAAAGATAGGGAAGATGCAGGGGAAAAATTGGCACAAGCTCTTTTAAAGTACAAAGGCGACAAAAGCGCGGTGATTTTTGCCGTGCCCCGCGGAGGAGTGGTGGTGGGTGGTGCCATCTGCGAGTATTTAAATGTACTTTTTGACATTGTTGTTGCCAGAAAAATAGGTGCGCCTTTTAACGAAGAGCTGGCTATCGGCGCCGTCGCTCCTGATGGCAACGTTATAATAAATGAGGAAGCGATAAGAGTATTGAAGGTGAGTGAAAGCTATTTAATGGCACAAAAACAGATCAAAATCAATGAGATAAAAGAAAGATTAAAGAAGTACAGGGGAAGCGATGTTTACGAGAGTCTGGAAGGCAGAACCGCTATTATAGTCGACGATGGAATAGCTACAGGGTATACGGTAAAGGCTGCTGTCGACTTCATACGGGGGCTGAATGCCGGCCGCGTTGTCGTGGCATCTCCTGTTATAGCTCCCGACACTCTCGTGGAACTTGAAAACCTCGTGGACGAAGTGGTTTACATTTATTCCGGTGAGCCCTTTTACGCCGTCGGCCAGTTTTACAAGTTTTTCCCGCAAGTTTCTGACGAGGAAGTGATTTCGATTATAAAAAAAATAAAGGGTAAAGGAGAATAAAAATGCACCTATTTATGAAAGCAATTATTATGGGAATAGTCGAAGGCTTGACTGAATTCCTGCCCGTTTCTTCGACGGGCCATCTAATAATAGCAGGAGACCTGATAAATTTTAAAGGAAGGCCGTTTCACGTAATGTTCGAGATAGTTATACAGCTTGGGGCGATATTTGCTGTTATATTCTATTATAGGCATAAAATCATAAGTTCCTTTAAAGAGTTACTGCCCGGGCAGAGGGGATTCCACTTCTGGCTTAATATTTTTATAGCCTTTTTGCCTTCGGCAATACTTGGAGTGCTCATAAATGATTACATCGAACGTTATCTTTTTTCGTCTTTTACCGTGGCGATTGCCCTGATATTGGGTGGATTTCTTATGATTTTGGCAGAGAACGTGTTCGGGCGCTCCGGCATAGAAGACCTTGAAAAAATGACCCCGGGAAAGTCTTTGATAATTGGCATAGCCCAGTGTCTTTCGCTTTTTCCGGGTATGTCGCGCTCTGCTTCCACAATAATGGGAGGCATGGCTGCGGGATTATCGGTAAAAGCTGCTGCCGAATTTTCCTTTTTCCTCGCGATCCCGACAATGCTGGGGGCTACCACGTATTCGCTGATGAAAGGGTTCTCTTCGGTGACCGCTGTTGAATGGAAGGCGCTGGCAGTCGGATTTGTGGTTTCCTTCATCGTGGCGCTCCTTGCGGTGGATAGGTTTTTGGCATACCTTACCCGCCATTCCCTGAAATCCTTTGCGTATTACAGGATAGTCGTAGGTGCACTTATGCTTTTTCTAGTGTATGCCGGGGTGGTGGGATGATACGCTAAAGCGCAAAAGTCCTTTCGGAGTAAATCGTCTTCACATATTCGCTCAGGTCGACTACAAAAAATCCACGCCTTGGCCAGTCTATTTTTACATCAGGCCTGTTTAGGGGGATTTCCAAGGATCTGTTTCCTAAGAATATGTGCATTATCAAATCTTGGGCCATAATACCCGGGTCGAGGTACAAATTGGTATCTATAGCTAGTTCGATTTCGTCTCCCTGGTCCAAATAAAGCAGATTGAAGGGCTGTGCAGGTTTAGCTTCAAATATTTCTACAAGGTCCTTGTATGTGTATAGAATTTTTCGCCCTGTAGCGGCAACCCTTTTTCCTCCGAGAATTACGCCGTAAAAATTAAAGACGTCCTTTGAAAGGCTTTCTTCTATTATTTTGTCGTTTATGGTGATTGCAAGGGAAATTTCATGGTAGTCGGCAATGTAAATTGCCCTGCTTGCGAAAAGTTCGATGCTGAATTCCACGGCTTAATTCCTCCTTTGAAAAACAATATTTTATTTTAATCTATTCATTTTGGCGGTAATTTGTTAATAAAACCCTAGCGAGGAGGGATTTTTTTGAAAAAACTCGGGGACTTCAAACAAGAAGTGATGAAGATAAATAACCGCGTCAACGAGGAGATGTACGGCAGGGGGCTCGATTGGCAAAAAGTTGAGGTAATAGGAGATAAGATAATAATAATAGCTTTAAACCGACGGATATCGGTTTTAAGGCACTTGGACAATAAAGATAGTTTCACCGCAAGGTTGATGGACCTGGCTTTATTGAACGAGTTTAAGGTGAGATTTAAGAAAAATTTTGAAGAAGCCACCGGCTTGGAAATAAGGAGTATTTTGAAAGATTACGACCCTGTGAATCAACTGGCAGGTACTATAATAATAACTGTCGAACCCGTAGAAGAGTTTTTATCTAGAGAAAATTTGTAAGACAAAAATAATAATCTATATTGACAAAAAAATGATTATATGATATTTATTTTGTAAACAAGAGCTGACCAAGTAAATAAGTGGACTGGATAAGAGAGATCCGCGAGGATAGCTCGAGGCCGTCAAATAAATGCTTCTAAAGGGAACGATTGCACCATTTCCCGACGAGGAACGTGGTGTGGTTTTCCCTCCAGGAAGTATTTATTTGGCGGCCTATTTATTTTTGCTCAAGAAGGGGGATTTTCTGCAGATGCAGATAAAAGTAAAGGATGTTATAAATGTGCTCGATGACATCACCGGCGGCAGAGTTGTAAGAGGTACTGAGGACCTTTTTTCCGGCAGGAATCCTTTCGTCGTCATGAAATCTTCCAATATACCCGGTAAATCGGTTATGGAGATACCGGGCCTGGTGTACGGAGACCCTGAGGCGAAAGTGAACAAAATAGCAGTCGTAATGACCCTGACAGAAAGCTGTATAGAATTGGCTGCGGCTACGGGAGTCGACCTCATCGTGGCTCACCATCCTGTAGCCGATGCGGCAAACTCCGGCGGGGTAACTTTAAAAAATTACCTGGGGCTTTACGGCATCAACGTCATAGAACTCCATGAGGCTTTTCACGGCCTGCATCCTGGTATATCATACCTTCATGGCCACAGGGCATTCCGGGTTGACATAAAGTACGGCGGCGTACCCGGAAACATCCTCTACGTAGGAAAGGTACTGGACGGTATTAAAACGCTCGGCGACATCTTGGACAGGCTCGACAAAATGATGGACATCGAAAGAGAGTTAAAATTGAGCGAGTGCGAAAAATCGTTATACGGCTGCGGTGATGTGATAGATTCGGTTACGGCCGTAAGAGGCGAGATATTGGTGGGCACTCCTGAGACACAAGTAAATACTGTGCTGCATATCTTCCCCCATACGGGATTTACGCCGGAGCACCTGGAGATGGCAAAAAGTGAACATCCGGAGGCGGATACGGTATTGGCTACCATAAGCAGGACGAGAAGGGACAGCAGGCTGGTAGCTAAAGCAAAGGAACTGGGGCTCAGTTTTATATGCGGGAACTGCCATTCCATGGAAGTATTTGAAAACGGGCTCCCTTTAGCTTATGCCTTAAGAAGTTACCTGCCCGAAGATGTAAGAATTGTCATCTTTAGAGAGAGGATTACCTCGATACCTATGGAGTGCGTTGGTTCATCTTCTATAAAAGGGTACGCAGCTTATATAGCGGAGAATTATCTTGTCAAAAAAAGGGGGGATGCAGGCTAAAGCAAAACAAAAATAAAGCTTGAAAAGTGAATTATTTTACAAAAGGAAGGAGGAAGCATAATGGCATTGCGGGAAAAGGAATTACCTGAAGTAGGTCGTAAAGTAGAGACGATAGAATGGGTGGGCCTTGTACTTCTTTTGAGTTCTCTTGCCGTTCTTTTTGTAAGGCCCAGTGTAATCGGCGGTATTTTCGACGCGATGGTCAATAGGGTAGTACCGATTGTGGTAAAAGTATATCTAACCGGGACCCTGGGGAGTGCCATTATACTAAGTGTCATGACCGGGAGGATCCTGGAGAGGCTTGGTTTTACCGATGCGCTGGTACGCCTTTTTACCCCGGTTGCTAGGATGATGAAAATTACTCCCCTCATCATTGTGCCTGCAATATACAACATCTTGGGGGATATAAATGCCGCAGGCCGAATAACCGCACCGTCCTTGAAAAAAGCGGGTGCTACTAAAGACGAGCAAAAGATAGCCATTGCCACCATGTGCCAGGGCAATCAATCGTTTTCCACATTCATGCTGGGGCTCTTGGCTTTCACCAAAGGGGGACTTTGGGCGTTTCCGATAATAGTGGTTGGGCTCTTCCTTCCTGTGGTGCTCGTCCCTCTCCTGCTGAGCAAGACTTTGTACAGAAATGTAAAATTTAAGGACGTAGCCGAAATGCCGAGGTTTACCCCCAATACTCCACCGATACCCACCATCTTCAACGGCGCAAGAGAGGGAGCAGAGCTGTTGTTCTTGCTCTTAATACCAGCGGCCGCTGTGGTGTTCGCCTTGATGGGGGCCCTTGATTTCATAGGGGTTTGGAAACCGATAGAAAGTGCTCTAACCGCATTCCTTAGCGCGCTTTCTATAGATCCCCAAACGGGAATGCAGTCGATACTGGTATCGCCGACTCTAGCTATGAACACTCTAGTAGAAACCATAAACAACGTTCCTCCGCGCCTTGCGATAGGCTCGTTCATTCTAGCTGCATCGGGCTTTCCGCTTCAGATTCCGCTGGCCCAGATTCCGGCCGTATGGTCTCAGAATTCGGATCTGACCGCAGGAGAGGCCATGCAGGCGGCCGTCGTAGGAATGATTATCCGCATCATTTCGGCCTTCTTGCTATCATGGATTTTGGTCCCGATCGTTATTTGAAGATAGATATAAAACCTTGTATTCCAATATTGTCCTGCCTGAAAAGAAAGGACCTCAATTAGAGAGGTTCTTCTTTTTTATACTGCTATTCAAAATGCCTTTTCCCCGTTTAAAAATTTCCTGCATGGAGGGAAATGTGATTTAAATCCCCAGAATGTGACATCCTCCCCCTAATGAATTAGGGGGCATCCCAACGTGGGATGGCGGCACACGCCGCAGGTTAGCCAGCATTCCCCGGTCTACCCGGTTCATCACCTTGGCCTTAAGGGGTGTCACGCTCCCCTTTCTCCCAGGGTCATGCCCCAAGAGCATCGAGCGCTCTCGCGGCTATGTTCATTGCCCCCACCCTGTCCGCATCAGATTGGTAGCCACATTTTATGCATTTAAACCAGCCTTGGGCCTTACGATTATACCGGGAAGCATTCCCGCACTTCGGACAGGTCTTGGAGGTTTCCTTGGGGTCGACGTAGATTACAGGAACCCCGGCAAGGGCTGCCTTGTATTCGATAAACGACGCCAGCTCTTTGAAGTTCCACCCGGACATCATCCGGTTGAACTTTTTTGATCCTTTAGTCCGCTCGCGGATACCAAGGAGGTTTTCCAGCGCAATCGCCTTACCTTCTTTCTTCGCTATTTCAACTATGCGCTTTGAGATGCAGTGGTTGATATACCGCATCCACCTTGTTTCGCGGCCGGCTTCTTTCTTGACGCGGGAAAGCCTGCCCGCCTGCTGAAGTGCTCTTCGCCGCTCTGCCCACTGCTCCTTGCGCCACCTGACCTTCCTGCCGTCAAAAAAGATGTTGTTGGACAGCACGGCAAGCTTTACTATGCCGAAGTCGACCCCGATTACGCCGCACGGCTCGTTTAAGTGAGTCTCGTATACTAATGATATGGCAGCATACCACTCTCCGTCTTTACCACGCCATATCTCTATGGACCCTTGTCGGCAGGAACCTCCTGCCAGGTCCCGGAGCCTTTTGGCATGGTATCTAGAAGTGGCAATTGGCACTGCTATCTGGCTCCTGCCGGAGGAGACGGGGAACTTGATGACCCATGTGCCTGACGGCAGCTGATGTATTGAATAGCAGTCCTGCCGCACCATTACCGGAACTATCCGGTCAAATTTGGGCAGGTTGGATTTCTTGCCATTTTTTGTACGGGAAAGGTATGAGCGATAAGCTGAGAGTGCTTTGAGCATGGCGCACTGGAGTGTACCGCGGTTGAGGTCGAATAGTTCACAGGCTTTATGGTAGGTCTCTCGGTTTAACTTTGCCCTGCTGGTAATTTTCAAAGTTTCGGCCTGTTCCAGGAACCAGGTGCAAGCTTTTCGATATGTCTCGAGCATGAGAGCCATCTTCTCAAGTTTGCCTTTGTTTGGGGATAGGAGTTTTAGCTTTAGAGTTACTGCCTGCATATAGTATCTCCTCCGGTTCGCTTAAATTTTAGCATAACCGGAGAAAAATAGCAAGCCGCCATTCATCCCTCGATTTTAATCGGGGGATGAATGGAGGGATTTTTGTAAATTTTATTTTGATTTAAGCCGATCCACCATTTTGACTGCTCTTGACTTTAGTGGCTTTAAATTATATAATTATTGCCGTTCACGGCAATAAGATATTTCTCTTTCGGTTCAGGGCCTTGTAAAAAGCAGGGTCCTTTTTAAATCGCATAATGGGGGTGAGGTAATGGACGTCAGGCAACTTTCAGAGGTAGTGACCGAAAAGACGAAGGTCGATACTACTGCAAGAGATGTGGAAAAAATAATTTCTGGTCTTGCAAGTTCTTCTCATTTTTGGGAAATAGTGTGTGCCACTCAAAAACCGTTCAGCGTTGTAGCGGAAATAATTGGCGCTCTAAAGGAAAAAGGGCTTGTCAGCGTAGACCAGGAAGGAGAGATTACTCTTACCCCGCAGGGGCAGGAATTTTTAAAGGAAAATTCCATATCCCCGAGAAGGGATTATACGTGCCCAGCCTGCGAAGGTCGCGGAATCGGATTGGAAAAAATAAATGAATGGATGCAAAAATTCGATGAGCTTACGGTAGACCGACCCAAAGCCATCATAGACTATGACCAGGGATACATCACTACTGCCAGTGTCATGGCAAGAGTGGCTCTTATGACCGAGCGCGGAGACCTTGAAGGCAAGAAACTTTTAGTGCTTGGCGATGATGACCTTCTGAGTTTAGCAGCGGGCCTTACAGGAATGCCTAAAGAAATAGTCGTCCTGGAGATAGACGATAGGCTTGTAAATTATATCAACGAAAAGGCATCAATGCTCAGCGTGCCTGTAAAGGCGCTGAAGTACGACTTCAGGGACAAACTTCCGGAACAGTACGTGGGGTATTTCGATACGTTCAACACCGACCCGCCTGAGACGATAGAGGCGTTGGAGGTTTGCATGACTCGAGGACTTTCGAGCCTTTCGGGAGAAGGATGTGCTGGATATTTTGGGCTCACACGAACCGAGGCGTCGCTTAAAAAGTGGAGTCAGTTCCAGCAGATGCTGCTTTCCAAGTTTAAAGTAGCAATTACGGATATAATAGACAATTTTAACCATTACGTCAACTGGGACTATCTATTGGGAAGCATCAGGGATGACTACTCCTTCGTTCAAGTAAAACCTAAGCTCAATTGGTACAGGTCTTCTATGTACCGAATAGAAACGGTGAGCGGCTTTGAGAAAATCGAAAACAAACCCATGCCCTGCGAACTTTACGTGGACGAAGAGGCCTTGATTTACAAGCCGAACAAAGGACGTTGACAAAGGCCAAAAAGTAGGATATATTAGAAAAAAACTGAGAGTGTTAAAGCGATGACGGGGAAAGTAAGCACCGGGAAACCTCAAGCGAGCCGGTGGCGGTGGGAGACCGGCGGATTACCGGTGGCCGAAAATCCCCCCGGAGCGAGGCCCGAAACGCAAGGAGTAGGAGCCTACGGCTCTGCCGTTATCTCAATGAGTGGGCCGGCAGAATTTCGTCCGGCACCATCAGGGTGGTACCGCGGGAACAGTCTCGCCCCTTTTTTGGGGCGAGATTTTTCGTTTTATGGAAAATATAAAGCTGCAAGGATTTTTGATGGAGGGATATAAGTTATATGTTCAAAAAAGTAGAACCTACTATGAACTTTGTTCCCATCGAAGAAAAGGTGCTTGATTTTTGGAAAAAAGAACGGATTTTCGAAAAGACTTTGGAAAATCGAAAAGACGCCCCGCACTACGTTTTCTATGAAGGGCCCCCTACCGCCAACGGCAAACCTCATGCAGGCCACGTCCTTACCAGGGTTATAAAGGACCTTATTCCGAGGTACAAAACCATGTTGGGCTACAGAGTGGAGCGCAAGGGGGGCTGGGACACGCACGGCCTTCCCGTAGAGCTGGAAGTGGAAAAGCAGCTGGGGATAAGCGGAAAGCCCCAAATCGAGGAATACGGCGTCGAAGAGTTCATTAAAAAGTGCAAGGAAAGCGTATTCACCTACGAGCAGGAATGGAAGAAGATGACCGAGCGGGTAGGCTTCTGGATAGATATGGAGAACCCCTACGTCACCTACTACAACACCTACATCGAATCGGTTTGGTGGGCGTTGAAAAAAATCTGGGAGAAAGGCCTGCTTTACAAAGGCCACAAAGTAGTACCCTACTGTCCCAGGTGCGGAACATCGCTTTCCAGCCATGAAGTGGCCCAGGGTTACGAGGAAGTGGAAGACCCGTCGGTATTTGTGAAATTCCCGCTGGAAGGCGAGGACAGTACTTATTTCCTCGTTTGGACCACGACGCCGTGGACGCTGCCGTCGAACGTGGCGCTTGCGGTAAAGGAAGATGCGACATACGTAAAAATCGAGCAAAACGGGGAAAGGATGATACTTGCGGAAGAAAGGCTGGGCGTCGTAGAAGGGGAATACAAGGTTTTAGAGAAATTCCCGGGGAGAAAACTCGATGGACTAAAGTACAAGCCAGTATTTCCGTTCTTTGAAGAATACAAGGATAAAGCTTTTTACGTAGTAACGGGAGATTTCGTGACCATGGACGAAGGAACGGGGATAGTTCACATGGCTCCGGCCTTCGGTGAGGACGACTACCGGATGGGGCAGAAATACGGACTGCCGGTACTACAGCCCGTGGATACTCAAGGGAGGTTTACCGAAAAAGTCACGCCGTGGGCGGGAATGTTCGTGAAAGATGCCGACAAAGGCATAATAAAGGACTTGAAACAGAGGGGGCTTCTTTACAAATCCGAAAGATACCTTCATACCTATCCGTTCTGCTGGAGATGCGACACGCCGCTTCTTTATTATGCTAGGAGCAGCTGGTTCATCAAGACGACGGCGGTTAAAGAAAGGCTTTTGGAGTTAAACCAAAAAATTGGATGGCACCCGGAGCATATAAGGGACGGGCGTTTCGGCAATTTCCTAGAGAACGTCATAGACTGGTGCTTAAGCCGCGAGCGCTACTGGGGCACGCCCTTAAATATCTGGGTATGCGAAAAGTGCGGAAAGGAGCACGCCGTGGGAAGCATCGAAGAAATGAAGGCGATGAGCAAGCTGCCAATTGGAGATATAGAGCTGCACAAGCCCTATGTGGACGAAGTTATATTGAGGTGCCCTGACTGCGGCGGCGACATGAAACGCGTTCCCGAAGTTATAGATTGCTGGTTTGATTCAGGCTCCATGCCTTTTGCCCAGTTCCACTATCCTTTCGAAAACGAAGAAGTGTTCAGGGAACGCTTCCCTGCCGACTTCATTTCGGAAGCCATAGACCAGACCAGGGGATGGTTCTACAGCCTCTTTGTGATTTCAACGTTGCTGTTTGATACTTCGCCCTACAAGAACGTCCTCGTTATGGGACACGTCCTCGACCAGTACGGGCAGAAGATGAGCAAACACAAGGGCAACGTGCTCGACCCCTGGGAGGTGCTCAACGAGCAGGGAGCCGATGCGATGCGGTGGTACCTGTACGTGGCAAGCCCTCCGTGGATGCCGAGCCGCTTTTACAAGGAGGCCGTGAGCGAGGCCCAGAGGAGATTTTTGGGGACCCTTTGGAACATATATTCATTCTTCACGTTATACGCCAGCATTGACGATTTCGACCCAAGGAAATATTCCATTCACCCGAAAGAAAGGTCCGAGATGGACCGCTGGCTGCTTTCCAGGATAAACAGCACCAATAAAAAGGTCAGGGAAAGCCTTGACCATTTCGATATAACGGCGGCAGCAAGGGCATTGGAGCAGCTGGTGGACGACATGAGTAACTGGTACGTCCGCCGCTCGAGGGAAAGGTTCTGGAAGTCCGAAATGGATGGCGATAAAGTGGCGGCTTTCCTTACATTATACGACGCACTGGTAACGTTCATTAAGATGGCGGCTCCCTTCGTTCCGTTCATAACCGAAGAACTATATCAAAACCTGGTAAGGGTTCCCTACCCCGAGGCACCCGAGAGCGTCCACCTTTGTGATTATCCAGAGGTACGGGAGGAACTCATCGACGAAAAACTTGAATACAAGATGGAAATGGCGAGAAAAATCGTAGAATTAGGCCGTGCTGCAAGAAACAAAGCAAAAATCAAAAACCGCCAGCCCCTTTCGAAAATGATGGTGCAGCTTAGAAATCCCAAAGATGAGGAGCTCATAAAGGACCTGACCGACATCATAAAAGAAGAGCTAAACATAAAAGAAATAGAATACATCGTCATGGCGGAAAAGTACTTTACCTACATGTTAAAGCCTCGATTTGACCTTTTGGGTCCCAAATACGGCAAGCTCATGCCAGCTATTGCCCGGGAAATTTCCAAAGCCAATGCAGCCGAGCTTATAAGGGAGGCCAGGGAAAAGGGCGAGGTCGTCCTCAACGTAGAAGGTCAGGAAGTAAGGCTCACCCAGGAAGAGCTCGACATAAGGGCCCAGGACAAAGAGGGATTCTGCACAGAAGGAGAAGGCGGCTACTACGTCGTGCTCGACACCACAATTACCCGCGAGCTGATGCTGGAAGGAATAGCCCGGGAGCTCATCAGCAAGATTCAGAACATGAGGAAAGAAGCCGGATTCGAAGTGGAAGACAAGATTTACGTCTATTACACTGGGGATGGCGTAATCGAGGAGGCGTTAAAAGTTCACGGCGAAGAGATAAAGGGCGATACCCTTGCTGTTTCCATAGAAAAAGCCACCCCGCCTGAAGGCAGCTTTGCCAGGGAATGGGACATAAATGGGCATAAAGTAACTTTAGCTGTAAAAAAGGTGTGAGGTGAGAGCTTGTGAATGAGGCTATTAAGGTTTTAAAGGAAAGGAGAAGCGTGCGCCAGTACGAGGCAAAACCTATTCCGAAGGAAATATTGGAAGATATTATAGATTGCGCAAGACTCGCTGCTACCGCGAGAAATGACCAACCATGGGTATTCGTAGTCGTGACAAACGAAGAAGGCAAAAAAGAACTGGCCAAGCTCGCAACCCATGGCAAATTCATCGCCGATGCTGCAGCTTGCGTAGCAGTTTTTTGCGAAAGGGAAAGTAATTACAAAGTAGAAGATGGGTCTGCGGCTACCGAGAACATCCTCCTTGCTGCAAAAGCTTACGGAATAGGTTCGTGCTGGGTGGCAGGTCACGGAAAACCTTACGCCGAAGATGTGAGAAAACTTCTTAATGTGCCCGAGAAATACGAACTTATCTCCCTTGTCGCGCTCGGGTACACGAGCCAAACCCCTAATCCTCCTAAAAAAACGCTTTCCGAAGTGCTGAAATGGGAAAAATATGAATAAGTTGTAAAGCCCGGGGATATGCCTCGGGCTTTGCTTTTTTAACAAACCTTTAAACGGCAGCAGGAAAAGGACAAAAGCCGTAGAAAAAATATCAAGATGGAATATTGGTTTTTGGCGGGGAGTGATATATTTGAAACTCATCACAAGGCCTGAGGAAATAAAGGAAAACGAAGTGGCGTTGTACATGGCCAACGGATATATTGCCCTTCCGGAAATCGACAGGGAAGGAGCGATAAAAAGCGTTAATGTTACTTCGATGCAGAACAAGGGGCTTATAGAGATAAGGGGAAGCAGATACCTGTTAAAACCCCATTTTTACGATAAAAACGGCGGGCGATTAAAACCGGAAAGAGTAATATGGAGAAAAGAACTGTACTACATTCCGGCCTTTGAATTCATTTTTAAAGACTTTGTCGTCAGGACCAGGATATACGCCGACCTGCGGGAAAAGGGTTTCGTGTATGAACTTGAAAGCGACATAGACCTTGAAGTGAAGTTTGATTTCAGGCCCGACAGGGTCAATTTCCTGCGCTTTAATACCCACAAGTGCCATGGTGTAAAAAGGCTTTTCACTGACAAATGGCTGAAGAACCCGTGTATCTCTTTTGAAGGAAATAATTTTTCCCTGGCAACGGCAATGGGCGGTGACAAGGATTTCACCTGCGTTTTTGAGGAAAAAAAGGCGGATATTAATGAGGGCCTGGAACTGATCGCGTCGTTAAAAATGGAAGCAGGTACAAAAAATGCCCTGTACTTTGTCCTCAATGCTGACCCCGACGGGGCAAGCACCACGCTGATTCACCTGAGGAGAAAGGGCCTGGAGAGGATATATAAGGAATTTGCTGAATTTCTGAGGGAAAGAATAATAACTTCAACGGATAAAGATATAGAGAGAATCCTAAATGAAAATCTCTTTTTCAATTATTTTTTCAGCACAGCGGTGGACTTTTACTCCGACAGGCTGGTGGCCATGACCTCCAGGAGCAACAGGTATTATGTATCAGGGGCTTTCTGGGAAAGGGACTGTTTTTTATGGTCCCTCCGGGCTATCAAACTTTGCGACAGGAAGTTTTACGAAAGGCTCTACCGTGAGCTCCTTTTGACCCATTACAGGAACGCCGGGGATCACGCCCATTACATCGACGGTACAGTTCTATACCCGGGCTTTGAACTGGATGAGGCCTGCAGCTATTTTATAGACCTGGACTTCGACCTTGCTTTTTACGATAAAGAAGTGCTGGAAGCGTTCGATTACATTGTAGAAAGGATAGAGAAGGAATACGACCATGAAATGGGGCTATACAAGACTTTCCTTCTTCCGTCGGACGACCCGGCCGACCACGATTTTGTGCTCATCGACAACGTCCTGGTTTTGAAGGCTTTTGAGAACCTGATAGGTGTCTACAGAAAACTCGGAAGGCCTACCGATGTACTGGAGAAAAGAGCAGAGAGGCTTAAAGAGAGCATAAAAAAATTTATCGTAGAAGTGGACGGAAAAAGGCTTTATGCCTGGTCGATAGACCGGGAGGGGAATTTCAGGCTGTACAACGACCCGCCGGGAAATCTTGGCACCCTGGCCTTTTATGGCCTGCCTTTGGATGACGTTTTTAAAAATACGGTGTCGTATTATTACTCTCCCCGGTACGAATATTACGATGAAACCGCCCGGTTTAAAGAACTCGCCTGCGATCACCACCCCAATACGCCTTCAGGCCTGGGGCTTTGCGGGAGCCTGCTGAATCCACTGAGAAGGGAAGAAGCGCTTTTTATAGTAAAAAATGCGCCCTTTGACAACGGAATCCTCTGCGAGAGCTTTGATAAAAATACGGGAGAAGTGAGAACGGGGGCCGGGTTTGCCACCGGCGCGGGGTATCTTGCCTTTGCGCTTTACAAAGCCGTGGTGGAAGGAGAAAGGCAAAATGGTAAAGGCGTGTGCCCTCCAGCTGAGGTTTGAAAATAAGGAGAAGTACATTGAAGATATTAATAAATACCTCCGGGATATAAAAGCGGATATCCTGGTCCTTCCTCCCCTATCGGGGCTGTTATTTTCATCCACTGCCGAGTATCTTACGTTTCACCTGGAGCTTTCAAAACAAAAAGATTTCGTTCTGGTGCCCGGGAGTTTCATCGAGGACGGATACCACAAGGCGGTTATCATGCAAAGGGGCAGAATACTTCATACCCAGTGCCAGACCCACCTTTCGGGGCAGGATGAAAGGGACGGCCTAAAAAGGGGAGATGAACTTGAGATTTGCCCGACGGCCGTGGGCAACGTAGGCATACTCGTAGGCAACGACTGCTTTCATCCGCAGTGCGGCAGGATTCTTGGCCTACAGGGGGCAGACATCTTGGTAGGGCTCTACGCGGTTGAAGGGGGTTACAACCGCTGGCTTCAGTTGTCCGGCATATGGCAGCAGGTCCAGCAGAACCAGTTTTTTGCCGTGGAGTGCGCCGTAAACGGCAGGATCCGCGATAAAATATACGCTGGGCGGAGCATAATTCACAATCCTATATGGGAAGGTTCCAACGGTATTTTGTGTGAAATGGGGGAGGATGAAGAAGGGGTTCTTGCGGCAGTGCTTGATTTTGACAGGAGAAATGAAATTAAATCCGTTTACCCGCTGTATAAGTATTTGAACAGAAAACTTTACAAAAAAGAGTGGGGATACTGATGGGATTGCTGGATTTTGCGGCAAAGATGTTTCTCTCATATAAGTTTAACCCGAAGCCCCTTAAACGGCACATATCCGGATTGAAGGTTAAAAAGTATAATAGGGAGCCTGGTTTGAAGGTTGCAGCAGTCCAGGTGGAATTCAGGCTCCATAAATCGACCATAGAGTATTTTGAGCATATGAGGCATCTCATGGAGAGGGCAGCGGAGGAGGGGGCTAGGCTCATAGCTTTCCCGGAAAATATTCACCTTCCTCTTTACGGCCTACTGCCCGGGATAGAGAAAAAATTCTCCGGGGATGGCCGGAAAGATGACGATGGTGAAAAAATGAGGGCCGCATTGATGCTGCTCGGCCCGTACGTAAAAGGCATTTATTTCTTGACCTTCAGCTCCCTCGCCCGCCTCTACGAGATGTACGTGATGGGGGGAAGCATCACCGCCCCTGAAAACGGGGAGCTTTACAACACGGCGTATTTATTTGGTCCTGATGGGAAGCTCATCGGCAGCCAGAAAAAGCTTCACGCGACCCCTGAGGAGGAATCTTTCGGGCTGAAAACGGGAGAGGAATTGGATGTCTTTAAACTACCATTTGCAAAGGTAGCCTTTCCAGTTTGCATGGATGCCACTTATTTTGAAACTTTCGAAATAGCAAGGATGAAAGGGGCCGATATAGTTATAATCCCCATTGCCAATATGGAGGAGTACGATTTTTACAGGGCTCTCAGGGGCATATGGCCCAGAGTCCAGGAGAGCCGGGTTTACGGCATAAAGAGCGCACTGGTGGGAAGGGTGGCGAAGTTTTATTTTACCGGCAAAGCTGGAATATATGCCCCGCTGGATTTAACCGAAAACAGGGACGGTGTGGTGAAAGAAGCAAAACATTATCAGGGGGACGATGTGGTTACGGCATCCATTGATATCGGGGCATTGAGAAAATACCGGGAGGAAGATGAGCTGCTGAAGGACAGAAACGAAGAGCTTTACAGGAAGTACCTGTCAAGACTCTATTGAGGGGTGAATAGCCGTGAAGATAAAAGAATACTTCATGTATCCCGTGGCTTACTTAGGCATAAGTGTCCTCATGCAATCCCTCGTGTCCTGGTATGCGTACTTTTATGCTCCTCCGGAACGCAACCCCTATAACCTCGTGCCGTTGGCCTCTGTGAGCCTTGTAGGTGCAGCCATGATCATAGGCAGGGTTGTAGATGCGATATCGGATCCCCTGGTGGCTTACTGGAGCGACAACTTCAAGAGCAGGCTGGGCAGGAGGAAACCCTTCCTGATTTTTGGGGCCTTTCCGTTGGTGCTGAGCTATATACTTATTTGGTTTCCCCCAAAACCCTACGAAAGTTTTGCAAACTTTATATATTTGGCCGTTATGCTTTCCCTTTACTTTATATTTTTCACTATATACGTGGCGCCCTACCTTGCACTTCTGCCGGAGATCGCAACAGACTCTGGTGAACGGGCTGCCGTTTCGACTTACCAGTCGGTGTTCAATACAATAGGGCTTTTGCTCCAGGGAGTGGCCTGCCCTGTACTTCTAGCCCGGTACGGAGTAAGAGCTATGGGGATAATACTGGGCGCGCTGTCGCTTATAACCCTGATAATGCCGTTTGGAGTAAAAGAGCGGGAGATGCCGAAAACGGATGGGGCCAGCGTCAGTCTGAAGGAAAGTCTTATTTCGACTTTGAAAAACAGGGAATTCATGTATTATGAGATATCGTTTCTTTTCTACTGGTTTGCCATTAACATGGTCACAATAGCGCTGCCTTATATAGCCACGGTGAACATGCGCCTTAGCGGAACGGAAACCGCTCTCCTGCAGGGCTTGCTTTTTATAAATGCCATACTCATTTCACCATTTATGCTGGCGTGGATAAAAAAATACGGAAAGAAAAAGGTATACAATGCATCGATGACCGTGTTTATGGTACTGCTATTTGTCATGTTTTTCGTGGGTAGACCGTATCTTTTCCTCGCAGCCAGATGGTTCGGCTTTCTGGTGGTAGGCCTCGCCGGGTTCCCGCTGGCTGCGGTGTTCATAATACCCAATGCCATTATAGCCGACATAACGGATATAGATGAGGCCATGACCGGGCGCAGAAGGGAGGCCATGTTCTTCGGAGTTCAGGGGTTGCTGGTAAAAACGGTTACAGGTCTTTCATCGTTTTTTACCACCGGAGTGCTTTTCAAATACCTGGGCTATAGTTTCGAAAAACCCTCGGGTATTTACGCGTCATGCCTGCTAGCGGCTATATGTATACTGTTGGGCTTAATGGTTTTCAGGAATTATTCTCTTGACGAAGGAAAGTTATACTAGTTTTTGAGAAAGGGGAAACAACATTGGAGATAACATTTACAGGTATTTATCCTTTCAACCTGGAGGCGATGGCTGAATGCGGCCAGGCCTTTCGCTGGAACAGGATGGAGGACGGGGGTTACCTGGGCGTGGTGGGAAACCTGGTGATAAAGGCCTACCAAGAGGAAGATACTTTAAGGGTGTTAACAAACGGTGGCGATGAGTCGATCGAATTCATCCGGGATTATTTCGACCTCGAAAGGGATTACAGGGATATTGAAGAAAAATTATGCGCCTTTCCGGAGTTGACGCCGGCTGTGAAGTTATGCAGCGGTAACCGCATACTTCATCAGCAGCCCTGGGAGACCCTGATCTCCTTTATTCTTTCAGCCAACAACAGCATACCGAATATAAAGCGGACGATAGAGCGGATGGCGAGATGCTTTGGAACTCCTGTGGAATTAGAGGGAGAAACATACTATACCTTTCCCACTCCGGAGGTGCTAGCGTCTCTATCGGAATCCCAGATCAGGGATACCCGCTGCGGCTTCAGAGGCAGGTACGTAATTGCGGCGGCCCGGATGGTAGCAGCTGGTGACATAGACCTGGAAAAGCTTAAAGATCTTCCCACGGAAGAAGCAAGGCAACTTCTCATGCGAATCCCCGGCGTGGGACGCAAAGTTGCCGACTGTGTGCTTCTTTTTTCCCTAAGAAGATTCGACGCCTTCCCAGTAGACGTGTGGATAAAAAGGGTTGTCGAGCACCTTTACTTTAGCGGCAGGGAAGTGCCGGTGAAAGAGATTTTAGATTTTGCGGAAAAAAGATTTGGAAATCTTGCCGGATTTGCCCAGCAGTACCTTTACCATTACACAAGGTCCTGCTGGGCTGATATTCAAGTCAGTTTTAAAAAGATATAGGCTTGGCTTTCCATTTATGTGGCCCTTGTTTGTTTTCCTTATAATTGATAGAATAATCTTAACAAACAAAAGACAGGTGGGAATCTTCCATGATTGTAGAAACGACCATAAACGCACAAACCGAAAATTACTTAAAAGAAAGCGAACTAGCGGAGTTAATCAAGAAAATGGAATTCGACAGAGAATACATGGTACAAATATTCAATTTTTTCACGGATGTCCACCCCCAGGATATCCAGAGGTTTATCATCGCCTACGGCATTGGTGAAAAAAATTTAAAGGGTTTCTACGAAAAATACGTAAAGCCGTATTATCCCAACAAACAACTGGAGGAGATGCTTGAAAATGCCTGAGAACTGGATTAACCTATTTAAGAAGGCAATTGGTATTTTAGAAAATGCCGGTATAGCTGAAAACGAGTGGTCATTCGGAGGGGGAAGCGCGCTGTCATTATATTATAACCATAGGGAAAGTTTTGATGTAGATATCTTTTTGACAGATGCGCAGCACTTGCTATTGGTGACCCCGCGGCTGAATTCTTATATAGAAGGAATTAAAGATTATACCGAAATGTCGAATTTCGTAAAATTGAAAATGGATGAAGGTGAGATAGACTTTATACTGGCTCCCCATTTGACCGAAGATTGGTACGTAGAAAAAGAAATCTTGGGCAGAAAGGTTCAGGTAGAAACCCCTTGGGAGATAGTTATAAAAAAGCTTTTCTATAGGCCAGAAAGCTTGAAGGTTAGAGATGTCGTAGACACCGCTGTAGTCCTTAGAAATGAATGGTGCAAGATGCTGGAGAAGAGTATAATTTTAACTTCTAAAGTCGAAATATTGGACTTCAGGTGGGAGAAAATAAAAAGTTTTTATAATGAAGAGGTTAAAAAACTTTTAATTCGTGACACTTCAATATTAGAAGAAGCAGCTGAGCTTTTTAATATGTACCTTAATGAGATAAAAACAAAGTGAGATATAATTTTTGCTATTAAAAGCATGTAGCAATCTTTTTATTTTTTTGTTATACTATATTTAGATAATCATCAAAATATCTTGGAGGGATTTGTGTGGCTGAAAAGAAAAAGTCCGCCCTTCCGGTAAATTGGCTTTTATTGGGCCTTATAGCCTCCTTGTACGTTATTGGCTTTGCCGTATACCCCCGGCTTCCTGACATGGTGCCTTCCCACTGGAACGCTTCCGGACAGGTGGACGGGTACATGTCCAAAACTGCCCATGTATTTTTCATGCCTACGGTTGTTCTAGGACTTTATATGCTTCTTTCCTTTGCTCCGGTCATCGACCCGAAACCGGAAAGCTACGAGAAGTTCAGGCATGTGTATTCGGTTTTCAGAGCGATAATAGTCTTGATTTTCTCGGCACTTTACCTGGCGGTGACGCTTTTTGCGCTAGGGGTCCCCGTTTCCATAGGAAAGTTTACCATGCTGGCGATCGGCTTGATGTTTGTATTCCTGGGAAATTACTTGGGAAAGATAAGGCACAACTACACTTTCGGGATAAAGACCCCATGGACCCTGGCGAGCGAAGAGGTTTGGAACAAGACCCACCGCATTTCGGGGCCTCTATGGGTGATTGCGGGTTTTATTTGGATTTTAGGCCTATTCTTGGAGGAAAAACTTGGGTTTTTACTGAGTATGGGATCGATCCTTGCCGTTACCATCTTCGGCTTCGTCTATTCGTATTTGCTCTTTAGGAAAATTAAGAGCCGGGGATAAGGAATATAGGGGGAATTGATATGGGTCTGAGTTCGGCCTTCAAGGCCCTTTCCGATCCCGTGCGAAGGAAAATCCTTTACATGCTGAGGGAAAGGGACATGACGGCTGGAGAGATAGCGGAGAAGTTCGATATCTCCTGGCCCACCATCTCCCACCACCTCAACGTGCTAAAACAGGCGGGCATGGTTGTAGACGAGCGGAAAGGACAGAATATCTATTACTCCCTCAACACGTCGGTATTTGAAGAAGTGGTGGCTTTTCTCATGGAACTTTGGGGCAGGAAGGAAACGGGGTTTTGAAAATAGAAATAAAATTTCTATTGCCTATTGAAAAAATTTATAATAAAATATAAAGTGAATACAATAACTAAATAACCCAGTGGATGATGGGTGTGGGAGAGACCCCTTTAAGGGGCGCCGAAGGGGTAAGCGGCGATGCCCGCGAAACTCTCAGGCAAAAGGACCGCATCCGGACATGCCTCTGGAGAGCCGAAAGGCACCGACGGGGCAATTTCCCGAATTTACAAAATTCGGGAGAGAATCTCTCAGGTAGACGACAGAGAGAAATAAAGGGCTTAACCCTTTATTTCTCTTTTTTGTTTGCTTTTGGGGATAATAAATTAGAGGGAGGTGAAGGTTTTGCTGGAAGTGAACAGCGAAAATTTCGAACAGGAGGTATTAAAGTCGGAGAAACCCGTGCTTGTGGACTTCTGGGGACCAAGGTGCGAGCCCTGCAAGGCCCTGATGCCCCAGGTGGAAAAGCTCGAGGAAATATACGGCGACAGGGTAAAGTTCTGCAAGCTTGATACTTCAAAAAATATGCGGCTCGCCATTAGCCAGAAAGTCATGGGGCTTCCTACCATAGCGATTTACAAGAACGGCGAGAAAGTAGACCAGGTCACAAAGGATGTGACCATCGAGATGGTGGAAGAGATGATTAAAAGGAACATATAGGGGAGGATAGAAAAATGAAATTGGAGCTCGGGTTTTTTAAAGTAAAGGATGTGGTGTTCGGCGACACCACCCGGTATGAGAACGGCGTCCTCACCGTAAGCAAGAAAGAACTTTCCGAGCTCGTCCTCGAAGACCAGAGGATAAAAGACGTGGACTTCGATGTGGCAAGGCCGGGTGAAGAGGTAAGGATAATTCCGGTAAAAGACGTCATCGAACCTCGCGTAAAAGTGACGGGCGGAACTGTCTTCCCAGGTTTCCTGGGGAAACCCACAACTGTTGGAGAAGGAAGGACCCACGTATTGAAAGGAATGGCGGTAGTGACCTGCGGTAGGATAGTAGGTTTCCAGGAAGGCATAATCGACATGAGCGGGCCCGGAGCCGAATACACCCCGTTTTCAAAACTTGTCAACCTTGTTGTCGTGGCAAATCCCGTGGAAGGCCTTTCCCAGCACGAACACGAAGAAGCCCTTCGAATTGCGGGACTTAAAGTGGCGGCGTACGTTGCAGAAAGCGTGAAAGAAAAGGAGCCCGAAGAGATTAAGGTCTACGAGACAAAGCCGTTACCTCAGGCCTTAAAAGAATATCCGGACCTTCCCAAAGTGGCTTACGTTTACCAGCTTCAGAGCCAGGGGCTTTTGCATGATACTTATGTATATGGCGTCGATGCCAAAAAGATAATACCTACCTTAATATACCCTACCGAGCTGATGGACGGGGCGATTGTGAGCGGCAACTGCGTTTCTGCCTGCGACAAGAACCCCACCTACGTACATCAAAACAACCCCGTCGTCGAGGAACTCTACAGGCGCCACGGCAAGGATATAAACTTCGTTGGCATAATAATAACCAACGAGAACGTCACCCTTGCCGACAAAGAGCGTTCCTCTGACTACACGGCAAAACTCGCCGAATACCTGGGCCTCGACGGCGTCATCATCACCGAAGAAGGGTTCGGAAATCCCGATACCGACCTCATAATGAACTGCAGGAAAATAGAGGACAAAGGGATAAAGACCGTGCTCATTACCGATGAATACGCCGGAAGGGATGGAGCATCCCAATCGCTGGCCGACGCCGATCCGAAGGCTGACGCAGTGGTAACAGCGGGCAACGCCAACGAGGTGATAGTGCTCCCGCCCATGAAGAAAGTGATAGGCCTGGTAGATACGGCCGCCGTCATAGCTGGTGGTTCTCAAAAAGCATTGAGGGAAGATGGAAGTATCGAAATAGAACTTCAGGCTATAACCGGAGCTACTTCGGAAGTCGGTTTTACGCGCTTGAGCGCGGTAACTCTTTAAATTTCAAAGGGAGGCGAGTATCATGTTTGAAGGAAAAAAGATAGTGATAGTAGGGGACAGGGACGGCGTCCCCGGTCCAGCCATAGAAGCATGTATGAAGACCACCCCCGGTGAAGTGGTGTTTTCCACCACCGAGTGTTTCGTCTGAACGGCCGCCGGTGCTATGGATCTGGAGATCCAAAAAAGAATCAAAGAACTGGCCGATGAGTACGGCCCGGAAAACGTCGTCGTGATATTGGGCGGCGCCGAACCTGAAGCAGCCGGTATTGCGGCCGAAACCGTCACCAACGGCGATCCCACCTTTGCAGGGCCTTTAGCAGGCGTATCCTTAGGGCTTGCAGTATATCACATCGTGGAGCCCGAGGTTAAGGCGGCGGTGGACCCTGCCGTGTACGAGGAACAGGTCGGGGTAATGGAAATGGTTCTGGACGTAGAAGGCATTGCAAGGGAGGTCAAAAAGTACCGCGAGCAGTACTCCAAGTACAGGGCGTAAATTTAAGGTATCGTCCGAAAAGTCCGAAAGGAGGGCGGCACGATGAGTAAATTCAGGGTTGTCCACTATATAAACCAGTTTTTCGCCGGGCTGGGCGGTGAAGAAAAGGCCGATTTACCGCCTCAGGACAAGGAAGGCCCGGTGGGGCCGGGCATGGCCTTTAACGCTGCCTTTGCAGGGGAAGCGGAAATCGTCGGCACCGTCATATGTGGGGATTCGTATTTCAACGAACATCAGGAAGAAGCGAAAGCCGATATTTTGGAGCGAATAAAAAAATATAATCCCGATTTAGTAGTCGCAGGCCCTGCCTTCAATGCCGGGCGTTACGGCATGGCCTGTGGCAGTGTGTGCAAGGCCGTAAAGGAGACGTTAAATATTCCCGCTGTCACCGGCATGTTTATGGAAAACCCCGGAGTAGAGGTATACAAAAAGGATGTATATATCGTGGAAACCGCCGGCTCGGCCGCCGGCATGCGGGAAGCGGTGCCGAAAATGGCAAAACTTGCCCTGAAGCTTGCAAAAGGCGAAGCTTTGGGCACTCCTTCAGAAGAGGGCTATATACCGCGCGGAATAAGAAAGAACGTTTTCGTCGAGGAATACGGAGCGAAAAGGGCCGTCGACATGCTGGTGAAAAAGCTAAAAGGCGAGCCTTATACGACCGAATACCCAATGCCCAATTTCGACAGGGTCCCACCCGCCCCGGCAGTAAAGGACCTCTCGAAGGCCACCGTGGCCTTAGTGACATCCGGAGGCATCGTACCTAAGGGCAATCCGGACAAAATAGAAGCTTCCAGCGCTTCTAGGTTCGGTAAATACGACCTTGAAGAAGTGGACTATCTCACCCCGGAAAAGTTCCAGACGGCCCACGGAGGCTACGACCCCACCTACGCCAACCAGGACCCCAACCGGGTTTTGCCCGTGGACGTGATGCGCGAACTGGAAAAGGAAGGCGTCATAGGAAAGCTCCACAGGTACTATTACGCCACGGTGGGCAACGGAACGTCGGTGGCAAGTGCCAGAAAATTTGCCCAGGAAATTGCAAGAGAACTTATCGCCGACGGGGTGCAGGCGGTAATTTTAACCTCCACCTGAGGGACATGTACTCGTTGCGGTGCAACGATGGTAAAGGAACTCGAAAGAGCCGGCATTCCTACTACCCACGTATGTACGATAGTGCCGATTTCGCTGACGGTAGGGGCAAACCGTATTGTTCCGGCTGTTGCAATACCGCACCCCCTTGGCAATCCTTCGCTGACAAAAGAGCAGGAGAAAGCATTGAGAAAACGGCTGGTTCTTAAAGCGTTGAAGGCTCTGACACAGGACGTAGATAGGCAGACGGTCTTCGAAGATTAAAACCATATAAAAAAGCACGGGCAGCCGAAGGAGGGCTTACTGTGAGCAATGCTGTAATTTCCGGTGCCAGCTACGTGCTGGTGCATGTGCCAAACCTCACGATGGTAGCTGGCACCACCCAGCTTTTAGAAAAAGAAAATCCAGGTTCAGAATATATAAAAAGGGTTAAAGACCACATCAGGACATACGAAGAAGCCGTCGCTTACCCGCCGAATCAGACGTATATAGGAAATATATCGCCGGAAGACTTGAGGAACATAAAAAGGCCCTGGTACCAAAATCTGCTGAAAGATTCCTCGCGGTTCGGGTGTTACGGCGAGATAATGCCAGAAGACGAATTTTACGGCCTTATGGCCGTGTCCGACGTCTTCGGCCTTGTCGTCCTGGAACGGGAGTTTGCGGAAGGCGTAAAGCAAAAGCTCCTCAACCATCCGCTCTTTTCAGCGGATGACGTAAACCGCATAAAAAACGTTGCAGACGAGGATACGATAAAAAAGCATATTGAAGAGGGCGCCGTGGAACTGATGTACGATGGAAAGCTAGTCGGTTGTGTACGGAAGGCCCATGATCGCGACAAAACCCTCTCGGCCCACGTCATGGCGGAGAATCTTGCCACAAAGGCTTCGGCAGTTCTGGCATTAAGGCACCTTTTTAAGGTCACCGGAATTTCACCGGGCGAGGTGGACTATATAATCGAATGTTCGGAAGAAGCCTGCGGCGATATGAACCAAAGGGGCGGAGGTAATTTCGCCAAGGCCATAGGGGAAATTGCCGGCTGCGGCAATGCGACGGGAGCCGACATGAGAGGCTTTTGCGCGGGTCCCACCCACGCCCTTATTAGCGCCGCGGCTCTGGTGAAGGCTGGAGTGTATAATAAGGTGGCGGTGGTTGCAGGAGGCGCCGCTGCAAAGCTCGGGATGAATGGCAGGGACCACGTGGCAAAGGGCATGCCGCTTTTGGAAGACGTGCTCGGCGGTTTTGCAGTGCTGGTGAGCAGTGACGACGGCGTAAACCCCGTTATAAGGCTCGATTCTGTCGGAAAGCACCCGATAGCAGCGGGTGCGGCACCTCAGGCCGTAATACAGAGCATCGTATACGACCCCCTCGATAGGTTGAATCTTAAGGCCGCCGATGTGGACAAATACGCCCCTGAACTTCAAAACCCCGAGATAACAGAGCCCGCAGGGGCAGGCGACGTCCCGAAGGCCAACTACAAGATGATCGCTGCCATCGCCGTAAAGCGCGGAGAGCTCAAAAAAGAAGATATGGAATCCTTCATAGAAAAGCACGGCGTGGTGGGATTTGCCCCGACCCAGGGCCACATCCCATCAGGGGTGCCCGTTATAGGCTATGCGAGAGACAGGATTTTGGCAGGAAACATGACAAGGGCCATGATAATAGGCAAGGGAAGCCTCTTCCTGGGTCGCATGACCAACCTCTTCGACGGCATATCCTTTATCTTGGAAAAGAACACTGGAGTGAAAAAGGAAGAAAAATTGCCCGATATTTCGTCATACTTGGCGGAGGCCTTCCGCGAATTTGCTGAATACTTGAAGGCAAGGGGGGAGGCCGGTGCCCCTAGATAAGTCCGAACTTTTCAATATGCTTGCCGATGCTTTGGAAGGCCGTGGCGCAAAAAAAGTAAGGGTGGGATTGACCATCCCGGGCAGCGAGCATCCCCCCGGGATGCTGATAGGTGCGGCAAAGGTAGCGGCAAAGAGCCTCGATGGGGTAGAAATAGTGCTTATCGGTGCCGGTGAGGAAGTAGAAGGCCGGGGGATTCAATGTGTAAAAGCCGGCACGCTGGAGGAAGCCCACCGGATTATGGAAAAGATGCTGGACGGCGGGGAACTGGACGCCGCGGTCACCATGCATTACAACTTCCCGGTAGGCGTCTCTACAGTGGGAAGGGTGGTTACTCCTGCAAGGGGAAAGCCGATGCTAATCGCGACGACTACCGGCACCTCTGCTGTCAACCGGGTCGCAGCCATGGTGAAGAACGCTGTGTACGGCATAATAGTTGCAAAAACCCTGGGGATTGAAAACCCGAGCATTGGCATACTCAACGTAGACGGCTCTAGGCAGGTGGAAAGGCTGCTGAAGCAGCTTTCAGAGCAAGGGTACGAAATAAATTTTGCAGGGTCTATAAGGGCCGACGGCGGGTGCATAATGAGGGGTAACGACCTCCTTGCAGGCTCCTGCGACGTAATGGTGACTGATACCCTGACCGGTAACATCCTCGTGAAAATCCTTTCGGCTTACACCACGGGCGGCGATTACGAAGCATTAGGCTGGGGCTATGGTCCCGGCATCGGCGAGGACTACAGGAGGATAATCCTCATCCTTTCTCGGGCCTCAGGAGCGCCGGTGGTGGAAGGGGCTATCCGGTACGCAGTAGAATTGGTGAGGGGAAGACTCCTCGAGAAGGCATCAGAAGAATTCGAAAAGTTGAGGAAGGCAGGATTTCACGAACTCTTGTCCGAGCTGGAAAAGGCTGTAAAACCTGAAAAAGAAGCGGCTGTTGAGCCACCACCCAAAAAGGTCGTGACGGAAGAGATAGCAGGCATAGACGTTCTCCAGATGGAAGAAGCGGTAAGAACCTTATGGAGAAGAGGAATTTATGCAGAAAGCGGCATGGGGTGCACCGGCCCGGTGATAATGGTCGCCCATGAAGAACTGAAATCCGCTGTGGACATATTGAAGGCCGCGGGATATTTGTAGACATTTGAAAAATATGACGAAAAGCCCGAGTCTAAGAAAGACCGGGCTTTTTTGTTTTTAATGTAACCAGGACGTGTCTTAAAAAATATTATATCAAGAGATGAATTTTTGGTTGGAGGGAGTGGGAAAGATGAGAAAAATTTCTTTGCTTCTCGTGATTTTGGTGCTTTTTTCGGTTTTTGCAGCGGGGTGCGGGAAGCAAGCGGCAAAACAGGAGCCTTCGGGTGAAGGCAAGGTAGAGGCCGGCAACTTCCCTGGAGTAGAGCCCCTTTCGCCCTCTGTAAAAGTGACCGTGGGTATGAAGCAGGTGGTATCCGATGCGGGAGTGCTCATAGGGATGGCAAAAGGGTACTACAAGGAACTGGGGATAGAAATCGAGCCTGTGCAGTTTAATACGGGTCAGGACATGATAAATGCCCTCGGAGCAGGACAGCTCGACGTCGGATGCACGGTTACCGCATCAGGCCTTTTTAACGCCATGCTGCGGGGAATTCCGATAAAAATCGTGGCTGACAAGGGTGTTAACGTCCCGGGCAAGGGCTATTACAGACTGGTAATCAGGAAGGACCTGGTAGATCAAATAAAGGATTACAAGGACCTGAAAGGCAGGAAACTTGCCATTGTGGGGACCGCGTCGCTTGATGAAATTGCCTTAGACCGGGTGCTCAACAAAGGCGGCATGACCACCGCAGACGTCGATCTGCAGGTTATAAGGTCGTTTCCGGATATAGTCGCTGCGATGAGCAACAAGAGCATCGATGGAGGAATGCTCATAGAGCCATTCATAGCAGCGGCTGTAGAAAAAGCCATTGGAGACCCGTGGAAAGACCCTTCAGAATACGACCCGGATGCACAGACTGCCCTTTTGGTATACGGCAAGAGCATGATAGAACGCCCCGAAGTCGCAAAGAGGTTCATGCTTGCTTATATAAAATCCCTTAGGGACTACAATGAGGCATTTTTCAAGGGCAAAAACAGAGATGAGATAATATCCATCCTTGCAGAGTACTCTTCAGTAAAGGATAAGGCGCTCTATGAAAAGATGTTCCCGGTAGGGCTTAATCCCAACGGTTACGTCAGGATGAAGGGAATTCAGATGGACCTTGATTGGTACATCAAGAAAGGCCTTTTGAAAGGTGAACTCAAGGCCGAAGACGTGGTGGACAATAGTTACGTGGACTACGCCCTTAGCGTCCTCGGTAAATATGAATAATATGAATAAACATGATATGGTAGGTTTTTGTTCTACATTGTCTGAAAGGGGGAAATACCGTGAACGCGGTGCAAGAAAATTTGAATCAGACAATTAAGATGGAAGATCTAGCCGATGATGTCGAAAATGATTCCAAGCAGAGAAAGGCTTTTTTCCTGAAAACCTTCTCCTTCCTTTCCCCCTTATTTTTGCTCTTGCTATGGGAGGCACTGGCCGCCTTAAAGCTGATAGACGTCAGGCTATTTTCGAGCCCCTCGAGAATTTTTGAAACATTCGTTCCACTGGTAGCTTCGGGAGAACTCTTATACCACACCTTGATAAGTACTTCGAGGATTATATCGGGGTTCATCGTTGGTGCCGTGCCCGGAGTGATCCTGGGCCTTTCCATGGGGCTTTTCCCGCCGGTAAGGGCCTTGCTAATGCCCCTGGTGGCCGTGACTTTCCCCATACCCAAGCTGGCGATAATGCCCCTGATACTTATAGTTTTCGGCTTAGGAGAGAGCTCTAAAATATTCACCATTGCCATTGGAGTCTTTTATCTAGTGCTCATAAACACTATGGCTGGCGTGTTGAATATCGACCCCATTTACATCGACGTAGCAAAAAGCTTTAGTGCGAGCAAAATACAGTTTTACACCACTGTTGCTTTTCCAGGGGCCCTCCCGATGATTTTCGCCGGGTTAAAACTAGGAATGGGGACCGCCCTCTTGCTGATTGTCGCTGCCGAGCTTTCGGCCGCCCGTGCCGGAGTGGGCTGGATGATATGGCGGGCCTACGACATGTTTGACATAGAAAGGATGTTTTGCGCCCTCATAGTCCTTGCGTTTCTGGGATACATCTTTTCCTACCTACTCGATATTATAGAGAAAATTGTAATCCCCTGGAAGAACTACCAATAGAGGGGTGGTCTTTTTGGATAGAGAAATCATACGCATAGAAAACCTTACGAAGATATTTAGGTCACGCAATAAAGAAGTAGTAGCATTGAAAGACCTAAACCTTTCGGTAAAAGAAGGAGAGTTTTTAGTTATAGTTGGGCCGTCAGGCTGCGGCAAAAGCACCTTGCTGAGGATCCTAGCCGGCCTTGAAAAAAAGACTTATGGGGAAATTTATATAAAGTCTAAGATTGAAAATAGGCCCATCACGGCAGTAGTATTTCAAGGGGATGCGGTTTTCCCGTGGATGAAAGTTATAGAGAATGTAGAGTACAGCCTTAAGTTGAGGGGTGTCCCTTCTGAAGAGAGGAAGAAAATTGCACAATTTTATTTAAAATTGATGGGATTGGAAAACTTTGCCGATTATTATCCCCACCAGCTTTCCGGGGGGATGAAGCAGAGGGTTAACGTAGCAAGGGCCTTTGCAAGTGACCCGGAAATCCTGCTTATGGATGAGCCGTTCGGGGCTTTGGATGAACAAAATCGACTTATTCTTCAGCAGGAACTTTTGAAAATTTGGGAAGGAAGCGGAAAGACGGCGATATTCATTACTCACAGCATAGATGAGGCTATTTTTTTAGGGGACCGGATAGTGGTTATGACTGCCCAGCCTGGAAGGGTTAAGGCTGCTTTTGACGTGGGCTTCGAAAGGCCAAGGGAAATGCTGTCTTTAAAGTCCACCCCTCAGTTTATTGAACTTTACAGAAAAGTCTGGGAAGTTCTGAAAGAAGAAGTCCTGAAATCGCGAAAATAGAAAATTGGAGGATGCTTCTATGGCAGATTTTTTTTCATGCCTTTTTCTTTCTATAGCCGTGAGCGTTGATAGCTTTTTTGCTGGGCTTACCTATGGCTTAAGAGGTATCAGAATTCCGATCTTATCCCAGTGCATTATTGCCCTTTCTACATCGGCAGCTTTCTTGCTGTCGATGACTATAGGGTGCGTTATAGAAAGAGTTGTGCCTTTTGATTTATCTAAATATGCGGGAAGTGCTATCTTGATTTTTCTCGGTATACTGTCGTTAAAAGAGGCATTGGGATCCGAAAAGTCTAATAATAGAAAAAGGAACGAGGGAAAAAACACGCTCCTTTCCATTATGCTAGATATAATGAAGGAACCCGAGACAGCAGATTTTGACGTATCGGGCATTATCGAGCCGAAAGAATCTTTTTTTCTAGGGGCGGCTCTTGCATTAGATGCTGTCGGAGCAGGGCTTGGAGCAGGGGCAATGGGGTTTAAAGTTATTCATGCGGTTTTATTAGTCGCTGTTTTTGAATTTGCATTGATGTCGGTAGGCCTTTACCTTGGTGGAAAAAACATAAGGAAAAAAATCCCCAACCTTTCATGCCTACCTGGCACAATCCTCATACTTATCGGCATCTTTAGACTCATCTAGATTAGATTAAAAGGGGACTTTTTTGATATAATAATGGTCATGATATAGATTTTTTTGGAGGCATGTCCGTGAAACTAAAAAAGAAGCTGAAAGAAATAATGGTAACAGCGTTGCTCACAGCTGTAATAGGGGAGGTATATTTTTATCCCTTCGGTACCGCCTTCAGGTTTACAGCCGGAGTTATAGCTGTTTCCTTTCTTTTGCTGTACTTCAAAGAAGTGCCAGGGATGGTGCTCGCAACGTTTTCAGGGGCCTTCGTTTTTTTGTTTCGCGTTGTTTTGTCTTTTTTGGTCAAAGGTTTGAGCTTTGAACAAGCTGTAGGTTTGCATTACCCGGCGTTTTTTTACTACCTTGTTTACGGGACTTTGCTCGGCCTTTGCAGAATACGGAATTTAGTAAAAATGCCTGTGAATTTTGTATCGGTTATGTCGCTTTCGGATGTAGCTGCAAATCTGGTGGAACTCTCGGTGCGGCGCGAAATGAATTTTGCATACTTCCAACGGATTTTTCCTCCTCTTGTCGGCGTAGGACTCATCCGCAGCATCGTAACTTATGCTTTTTATTGGATGATGGAAAGGCAAAAACTAATAATATTGAAAGAAGAACATGAAAAACGCTATGCGGAGCTTGTGGAAATTTTGTCTGAGCTCAAGGCAGAACTCCTATTTTTAAAAAAGTCTACAGCCGACATGGAAGATGTCATGAAAGAGAGCTACGAAATTTATAGCAGCATTTCTGAAAATATGAGCGGCGATGAAATTTTAATGCTCAAGGAAAAAGCCCTTGACCTTGCGAGGAAGGTCCACGATATAAAAAAAGACTACTTAAGGATAAATGCAGGGTTTTCCCAGCTTATACCGGAGGAAAATGAGGGAGGGATGAGGATAAGCGCAATTTTGTCGTTATTGAGGAAAAATACGGAAAGATGGATGAAAGAGGAAAGAAAGAAGGTCGAATTAATAACTATTGGCGATGAGGATTTTATCGTGAAAAATTATTTCGACATTTTTTCCATATTGGGGAATTTAGTATACAATGCCTTAGAAGCGGTAAATGAGGAAGGAGGAAGGATAAGAGTAGTCGTAAAACGCGAAGGAGAAGAAATTATAATTTTGGTGGAAGACAACGGCTGCGGGATTGACTCAAGAGACCTTCCGTACATTTTCGAACCCGGATTCTCAACTAAAGTCATGTCGGATGGGTCTTTCTCGACGGGTCTTGGGCTTACCCACGTAAAGAATTTGGTCGAAAAGATGGGAGGAAAGATAGAGGTTGAATCAGAGAAAGGCATTGGGAGCAGATTTTACGTAAAGCTGCCTGTAGACAGTGTAGTGCTGAGAACATGAGGTGAGGAAGGGTGATAAAGTGGATTACAGGATTATGATAATTGAAGACGATAGGGCAGTGAGGCGGATACTTGCAGGGATTATTGAAAACTACGACCTAGGAGAGGTCATAGCAGAAGCAGAAGACGGCGACGAAGCCGAAAAAAAATTGATTTCGCTCAATCCCGACATAGCCTTAATTGACCTTTTATTGCCCAAAAAAGACGGGATTGAGGTGATAAAGGAAGTTAGAGCAAGGGGGCTTGGCACCTACTTTATAATGATATCCCAGGTAGAGGCGCAGAATATGATAAGCAAAGCTTATGAAGCCGGAATTGAGTTTTTCATCCACAAGCCGGTAAATGCCACTGAGACGGTGAGCGTCTTGAGCAAGGTTGGTGAAATGATAAGACTAAAGAGAGCCCTGGAAATGATAAAGGAAACCGTATCGGGGACATTAAACGAAAATGGGACTAAAAAGGAAGTGCGAAGGACTGAGAAGTTAGACTACATCATGGCTGAGCTTGGAATTTTGGGGGATGCAGGGAGCGAGGATATAAAGGTACTTATCGAAAATTACGATGTGGTAAAGAAAAACACGGCGAACCTCCAGGAACTATATACTTTTTTGAAAGATTATTATGAGAAGGCAGGAATAAAAAAGTCGTCTGATATAAAAGCTATAGAAATGAGGATACGAAGGGCGATAAATAAGGCCATGGACAATGTGGCTCTCATGGGCCTCGAGGATTACAACGGAGAACAGTTCATGAGGTATGCGCCAGTTCTCTTTGACTTTAAAGAGGTAAAAAAGCAGATGGACTTTCTGAGAAAGAAAACTCAAGAAGGCGGGAAAATAAACATGAGAAAATTCTTGGAAGGCCTTGCATTTCTTTCAAGAGTATGAAAAACCCCCGGAGAAAAATTCCGAGGGTTTTATTATTTTTTCGATTTTTTGACTCTTGTGATCTGGATAAAATACCCCAATGCTAGTAACCCTGCTCCGATTAAGTCGGTGTAAAGTCCAGGCGTTACAAGAAGTACGCCTCCTACGAAGAATATTACCCTCTCTATTATTGTCTGGGTTGTAATTAAAAATCCGGATACAGAAGAGCTCACGGCTACTATACCTACTAGAGAAGTAGCAATTATCCATAAAATGTCAAGAGTGCTGTGAACGTTTAGCAGAAGAAGCGAGGGATTGTAGACGAAGATGTATGGCACAAGAAATGCTGCTATTGCGAGTTTTGCCGCGTTTATGCCCGTATTTAAGGGGTTTGCCTTTGCTATCCCGGCTCCGGCGAAGGCAGCGAGGGCAACGGGCGGCGTGACGTCTGCAATAATGCCAAAGTAAAACGCGAACATGTGGGCTGCAAGGACCGGGACGTTGAGCATCAACAGGGCCGGTGCTGCGATAGTAGATGTTATAACGTAGTTTGCAGTAGTCGGAACTCCCATTCCGAGTATGAGTGAAGTGATCATCGTGAAAAAGAGCGTCAAGAAAAGGTTTCCGCCGGCAAGGCCTACGAGAGAACTTCCCATCTTGAGTCCTAGTCCGGTCAAGGTCACTACGCCTATTATCACTCCTGCGCAGGCTGTTGCGGCTATGACCCCGAGGGCGTTTCTCGCACCCTGTTCAAGTCCTGCTATTATGTCTGAAAAGCTAATTCGGGTATTTTTTCTGAGCATCGCCGTCGCAATCGAGAAAACAATAGCATAAAGCGCTGCCTTCATCGGCGTATATCCCGTGACGAGAAGGTACACTATCGCTATCAGGGGAAACATGAGGTGGCCGCGCTCCATCATGATGTTTTTTATCTTCGGGAGTTCATCCCTGTTGAGGCCTCTCAGGCCTAGCCGTTTTGCCTCGAGGTGAACTCCTGTCCAGACTCCGAAATAATATAAGAGGGCAGGTATTGCAGCTGAAATTATTATTTTGTTATAAGGTATCTGGGTAAATTCTGCCATGAGAAATGCGGCAGCGCCCATAATTGGGGGCATGAGCTGCCCACCTGTGGATGCGGTAGCTTCTACTGCACCCGCGAACTCCGGCTTGTAACCCAGGCTTTTCATCATCGGGATAGTAAAACTACCGGTCCCTACTACATTCGCCACTGAGCTACCGGAGACTGTGCCCATAAGACCGCTTGAAAGGACCGCCACTTTTGCAGGGCCTCCGGAAGCCCAACCTGCGATGGCATTGGCAAGGTCGATGAAGAATTGACCCATTCCGGTCTTTTCTAGGTAAGCCCCAAAGAGTATGAAAAGAAATATAAAAGTAGAAGAAACTCCTATCGGTATGCCGAAGATGCCTTCAGTTGTGAAAAATAGGTGCTGAACCAGGGTAGGCAGGTCAGCTCCCCGGTGTGCTAGCTGCCCCGGAATGTAAGGTCCGGCTAAGGCGTATAAAATGAAGAGGACTGCGATTGTAACAATAGGCAGGCCTACTACCCTCCTTGCAGCTTCAAGTACGAGGATTACCCCTAGAAGGCCTGCTATGAAATCTGCTGTAGTTACTGTGCCTGCGCGGAGCACCAGGGTTTTGTAATTTGCAACTATATAAAGCGGAACGGCTGCTCCTGCTATGGCGGTTATAAAATCAACCGGATGAATCCTGTCCCTTGGCCAGCTTTTTCTTGCAGGGTAGAGCAGAAATATCAAGCAAAGGCCGAAAGCCAGGTGTATTGAGCGTTGAATCATTGCGTCTAAGACTCCGAAGACAGCGGTATAAAGCTGAAAGACGGAGAAAGTTATTGCAATGGCGGCTACGATTTTTGCCCAAAAACCTTCGAGCTTCCTGAAGTCGGACTCTTTGTCGTATTTCCTCAAGATATCCTCTGCGTCAACTGCGGATAGAGTCTCATTCATTGGTGTTTCCGACATTTTGTATACACTCCTTTCTATATAGTTTTCATCTCCTTACAGCAACCCACCTTTTTTGTGCCTGTATCTCAAGAAGGTCTTCACTTTCTGCAATTTCGAGAAAGTTTATCTTCCTTCCTTCGGCGATTAATGCATGGCCGGGAATTGGGGACACTCGAAGGAGCAGGCTAGTAAAGCTTTTCTTTTCCTTTATAACAAACTGCCCATTTTCATTTTTAAAAATTCCATCACTTGAAAAAGGAAGTCCTGTTCCCAGAGAATAAAAGCGGACTTCGTTCAGGATTATTTTTCCATCTTCGTCTATACTGTATATTTCAGATACGGGAGTCCTCTCTATAGAATGTACGAAAGTGATTGTAAAGTTTTTACTCTTTACCGGCACAACAATTTTTTCGTTTTTGCTTATATTGAAAATCACAAGCGACCATTCGTGCTCTATATGAAACCGGGAGAAGAAGATCGCTGCTGCTACTAACAAAATCAACAAAAAATAGCTTTTTTTAGTATCCATAAAACGAGCATTGGAATAACTTCCAATGCTCGCAAATCCCCCCTTAACAATTATAAGCCTTTTTCTTTAAAATACTTTTCCGCTCCGGAGTGAAGCGGTATGGACATTCCTTCCTTTCCGGCTTCCGGAACTATCTTTTCGCCGACAGCGTGGGCAGTCTTTAGCCTCTCGAGGTTTTCATACATGGTTTTAACCAGGTTGTAGGCAGTTTCTTCGTCCATTTTAGCACTTACTGCCAACATGGATTTGACTGATACTGTCTTTACGTCTTCGGTCTGGCCGTTGTAAGTGTTAGCAGGAATAACTGTCTTTGTGTAGAAGGGGTACTTTGCAATCAATGCATCGGCTGTCTTGTCGTCCACGGGGATTATCACTATCTTGTGCTGGGCAGCAATATCTTGAACTGCCGCTGTCGGGAAGCCCGCTGTTACGAAGGCTGCATCTATGTTTCCATCTTTAAGGTTGTTGGCTGCTTCAGCAAAGCTTAAGTATTGAACCTGAATGTCATTGTAGGTAATTCCTGCAGCTTCGAGTATTTGCCTTGCGTTGGCTTCGGTGCCGCTTCCTGCAGCGCCTACTGCTACCTTTTTACCTTTCAAGTCTGAAATGCTCTTTATTCTCTTGTCGGCCCTGGTGACAATCTGGATGGTCTCGGGGTAAAGTGTGGCAAGTCCCCGGATATCTTCGTATTTGTTGTCTTTAAACATTTCGGTGCCGTTTAACGCGTAGTAGGCGATATCGTTTTGGACGAAAATCACTTCGGCCTTGCCATCCTTCAACAGGTTTACGTTTGCCACAGATGCGCCGGTGCTCTGGGCTGTGGCATTTACTCCCTTGATATTCTTGTTCCAAATTTCAGCAAGAGCTCCTCCCAATGGGAAGTAAGTGCCGGAAGTTCCTCCGGTAGCGATGTTGATGAACTTCTGGCCGCCGCCAGTGTTCTGGCCGCCTCCGCTGCAGCCTGCTACAAGAACGGCCAAGAGCAAGACTGCAGTTACGAGTGAAAGTGCCTTCTTCATCTTCCAACCTCCCGTTTTCATTTTATTTTTTCTATTTTTATTTTAGTGTACAAGTAACGCAAGTTATACGTTTTACTACAAAATCCTTCATGGCATGGATTTATGTATACAGTATTTTCAGGAGGTGGGGTCGTGAAACGGTTCATGCATACAGGTAAAAAAAAGGGGGTTAACTACCCCCTTTTTTGAGCTAGGATGCCTTCTTTTTCAGCAACAACACCATAAAAGCCGTTACTACGGTGCCCGCGATTATCGAAATCACGTACATCGGCAGGTTTCCGACAGCATTGGGAATGGGGAGGACGAATATACCACCATGGGGCACCCTCAAAGTTGCTCCGAAGAGCATGGACAGGGCGCCGGTCACCGCAGAACCCACCATGATCGAAGGAATGACCTTTAGGGGGTCGGCGGCTGCAAAAGGTATCGCGCCTTCGGTTATAAATGAGATACCCAGTACCCAGGCGGCTTTGCCCGCTTCTATTTCATCATCGGTGAAGCGGTCTTTTGCGATTAGTGTGGCAAGGGCCAATCCCAACGGGGGAGTCATACCTGCGGCCATTACGGCGGCCATAGGTGTGTAGATTCCCGACGCCAAGAGGCCTGTGGCAAAGGTGTAGGCGGCTTTGTTCACGGGACCTCCCATATCGAAGGCCATCATGAGACCCAATATGAGGCCCAGCAACACGGCGTTGGCCTTGCTCATGCCCGTAAGCCAGTTGGTGAGGGCTGTCATTATTGATTTGATCGGAGTGCCTATAACGTAAATCATAAGGAGGCCGACTATGAGACATGATAATACCGGCAGCACGAGCACGGGCATTATGCCTTCTAAAGTCTTGGGAAGTTTAATACTCCTTTTTAAGAAGTCTACGGTATAACCCGCAAGAAAACCGGAAATTATGCCACCCAGGAAACCTGCACCGGTACTGACTGCCAGCATACCGCCGACCATACCAGGTACGAGACCAGGTCTGTCGGCTATGGAATAGGCGATAAACCCTGAGAGCACTGGTACCATGAGGGCAAAGGCCGAACCGCCACCTATCTGCATTAAAGCGGCCGGCAGGGTCCCCTCGTTCTTAAAGGCGTTTATGCCGAAAGCAAAGGATATAGCGATAAGGATACCTCCTGCGACTACGAAGGGAATCATGTACGACACGCCGGTCATGAGGTGTTTATAAGCTCCTGTACGGGCTGCCGACCTTTTTTTGTGAATTTCTTCGACCCTTTCCACGTAATCTGCGGGTTTTTCCATTTTGAGAGCCTTTTCTATGAGCGATTTAGCATCCTTAATGGCCTGTTCCACCGGGACTTCCAGAATCGGTTTTCCATGAAACCTGCTTTTGTCTACCTTTGTGGCGGCGGCGATTATTACCGCATCCGCGCTTTTTATATCCTCTTCGGATAATTCGTTTTCGATGCCAACAGAGCCCTGGGTCTCCACTTTAATTTCTACTCCCAGTTCCTTGGCGGCTATAGATAAGTTCTCGGCGGCCATGTAAGTGTGGGCTATGCCCGTCGGACATGCCGTTACCGCTACTAATTTTTTCATATAAAACCCTCCTGAAAATTGATTTTGTGCTAATCAAAACTCAGAGCTTCAAGCACCTTTTCCTCAGTATCGGCCTCGTAAAGCGCCTTTCTCACCTCCTCGTGCATCAGTTTTCTAGAAAGGGTGCTGATGAGCTTGAGGTGCAGGTCGTGAGATTCTTCCGGGACGGCTATAAGGAAGAACAAATGAGCGGGCTTGCCGTCGAGGGAATCAAAATCTATACCTCTTTCGGATTTGCCGAAAGCTATAGCAGCGTCCTTTACAGCTTTACTTTTGCCGTGGGGAATGGCAATGCCCATTCCGATACCGGTAGAATACGTTTTTTCTCTTTCCCAGACAGCCTCAAAGAACTCTTCTTTATCGGCAATCGAACCGGTTTTAGCAAGGAGGGAAATTAGCTCCTTTATTACCGATTCTTTGTCGGAACTTTTTAGATTAAGATTGATTCTATCTTTGCTCAGGATGTCGCTAATTTTCATAAAAATCTCCTTTCAAACAGGAATTTCAATTATACTTACTTGGTTGATGAGGTTATGAAAGGCCTCGGTGTCAATGGGTTGCGGACCTTCTCTGGTTACCGCACAGGATGCAGCAGCGGATGCCATTTTCACCGCCTGAATCGTGTCAAGGCCCTTATCTAGGGCTAGGGAGAAACCCGCAACCATCGCATCGCCGGCTCCCGCGGTGCTCCTCACTTCAACATCCAGAGGTGGGACGAAGTAGGCCTTATCCCGCGTGACCGTCAGGCTGCCCCGGGACCCCATGGATACTGCAACAATTTTTACGCCCTTTTCAATAATGGGCAGTGCAGCTGAAATTATCTCTTCATCGGTTTTCAGGTCCTTTCCCACCAGCCCGGAAAGCTCGTGGATATTGGGCTTTATAAGGTGAGGAGAGGCTTCAATGCCAAGTTTGAGTGCCTCGCCTTCAGCGTCAAGAATCACCTTTGCACCGGAGCTTTTCGTACTCAAAATTATTTCTTTGTAAAAATCCTTCTTTAATCCCGGAGGCAGGCTGCCTGCCAATACCACTACTTTGGCCTTAAAAGCCCAGGATTTTATTTTTTCTATCAGGGATCTTGCTTCAGAAGAATCCACTTCGGGCCCGGGTTCGTTTATATCCGTAAAGGTAGACGAATCCTCTTCGATTAGTTTTATGTTTACCCTTATCGGTTTTTGTATGATTGTAAAGTCGGTGGATATTCCCAAATCTTCCAAATACTTCACTGCGAAATCATCATTGCGGCCCAGGAATCCAAGACACACTGCATCACCGCCGAGGGCTTTTATGTTTTTGGCGACGTTTATGCCTTTGCCGCCAACATCTACCCGGGACCTTAAAACCCTGTTTATCTTTCCGATTTTAAAATTTTTCAGTACCACGGTTCTGTCCAAAGCCGGATTGGCCGTAACTGTTACGATCAATGCCGTCACCCTTTCTCCGGATAGATGATTTCTGTTCCCGCTTCCTCGATGGAACTTACCCATTTTAGGTCTACGTTCCGGTCGGTTATAATAGCGGCAATGTCCGAAAGGTCTGCAAATTTTACGAAGGTCGAAATACCGAATTTCGAATGGTCGGCCACTATGTACGGTTGCGACGATATTTTGAGCATTACTTTTTTTGTTGCTGCCTCTATGATATTAGGGGTGGTAACACCGTTGAGGTCAATGCCGTTTGCTCCGATGAAAGCCTTATCGACATTAAATTCTTTTAAATTTTTCTCGGCAATTGGACCCACGAGGGCCGCGGTTTCTTTCCTGAATATACCCCCGACCATGATTACTTCTATTTCCTTATCGGCAAAAAGCTCCATTGCTATGACAGGCGAGTTAGTAACAACGGTTATTTTTTTTCCCTTGAGGTTTTTGGCTACGCTTAAAGTAGTGGTTCCCGAATCAAGGAGGACCGTGTCGCCATCCTTTACCAATTCCGCTGCAAGCTTTCCGATTTCCTGCTTTGAAGCGGCTTCTTTTGATTCCTTTTCCGAATACGTGGGCTCGTAATGGGAGTGCTGCAGGATTGCACCGCCGTGAGTTCTTTGGATGTAGCCCTTGTCTTCCAGAAACTGCAGGTCCCTCCTTATTGTGGATTCGGACACGTTAAAGGTCCTCGCGAGTTCCGAGACGGTTATGCTTTTAATATTTTTTATCATATCGGCTATTTTTAATCTGCGCTCTTCCGCAAACAAGGTCATACCCCCAAAATGATCGTTTATGGAGAAATTAAGCCTAAAAAGTGCACGAATACGATTAAATATGCTCAATTATGATTATATTGTCCTCGAATATTTTTGTCAATTGAAAATTCACAAAAAGTGACATTGCTGATTGTTATGGTATAATAAATGTAACAAAACTAATTTTTAGGGGGGTCTTTTTTGAATAATAAAGCTAGCGCGATTCTCGCTATAGTAGTAGTGGTTGCTTTTCTTTTAGTATTTGCCTTCGGAAGCTACAACGGCCTCGTGGCTGCCGAGGAGAACGTGAACAGCAAATGGAGCCAGGTGGAAAATCAGCTTCAAAGGAGAGCTGACCTCATACCCAACTTGGTGGAGACGGTAAAGGGCTATGCCGCCCACGAACAGGAAATCTTTACCGAGGTTACGAGGGCCCGTGAAAAGCTAATTAGTGCAGGGTCTGTTGCGGAAAAGGCCCAGGCCGATGCCGAACTTACCAGTGCCCTTTCCAGGCTTTTGGCCATAGTGGAAAACTACCCAACGCTTAAGGCCGATGCCAACTTCAGGCAGCTGGCCGACGAGCTTGCCGGTACCGAAAACCGAATTGCCGTGGCCAGGATGGACTACAACAACGCGGTACAAAGGTACAACAGCAAGATTAGGAGCTTCCCGACGGTGATCATCGCCAGGATTATGGGGTTTGAGAAAAAGGAATACTTCAAAGCTGAAGAGGGGGCTTACGAGGTACCTAAGGTGGACTTCAGCGGTAAAGGAGAATAATCGAGATGAAAAAAGCAAAGCTTTCCATTTTTTGGCTCGCAGCCGCAGCGGTTTTACTTCTTTGCTTTTCAACATTTTTAAAAGAAGCTGCGGCGCAAGAGCCGGTACCGTCAAGGCCTTCGGAACTCGTCTACGTCTACGATTATGCGGGCCTCATCGATGAGGCTGATGAGGCGAAGATGAGGGCCGTTGCAAAGGCGATCGATAGCAAGACCGGCGCCCAGATAGTGGTGGTAACGGTAAACGACCTTGCGGGGAGGACGATAGAGGACTACGCATTAGAGCTTTTTAGAAGCTGGGGCATAGGGGACAGGCAAAAAAACAACGGCGTGCTGATACTGGTAAACAGGGAGAACCTGCTCGCTGGCAAAAGCGGCAGGATTCGGATAGAGGTGGGCTACGGCCTTGAGGGAGCCATAACCGACGGAAAGGCCGGGTGGATTCTGGACAATTTCGCCCTCCCAGCCTTTGAAGAAGGGGAATATTCGAAAGGGATTTTGGATACATTTATGGCTGTTGCATCAAGCGTAGCGGAAGAATACGGCCTAAACATGGAAGAAGGAGAATTTAAGGAGCTTTCGGCGTACTCCGGGGAAGAGGAGTTTCCTCTAGAAGCGGCAGTTGCCATATTATTTTTCGTAGTATGGTGGATAATAGTTATATCAGGCATGCGCAGGGGATTTTGGCGCAGGCCGCCGGGAGGCGGATTCGGCCCCTTCCGCGGTCCCTTCGGCGGCGGCTTTTTCGGCGGAGGATTTGGCGGAGGCTTTGGCGGTGGTTTCGGCGGAGGCTTCGGTGGTGGAGGGGGATTCGGAGGAGGCTCCAGCGGCGGCGGTGGCGCGAGCAGGTAAGATTTTGCACTTTCGGGAGGTGAAAACGCATTGAAGGTCTATATAAAGGGCATCGGTGAAAGGACTTACGAAAGCCCCCTAACTTTGCGCGAAATCGCCGAAGGAGTAAAGGATGCCTTTTCTTCTCCGACGGCTGCCGCAGTGTTGAACAACCGGGTCTACGACCTCAACCACGTCATAGAAGATGATGCTGACGTGGAATTTCTCGACCTTTCCACCGAAACCGGCATGAGGATATACGTGAGGACCCTTGCTTTCATTTTCATAAAGGCGGCGAGCGACGTCCTGCCCGGTTGTAGAGTGATGGTGGAACACTCCATAGGAAACGGAATCTACTCTGAAATCCAGTGGAAAGAGCCGATTGACTCAGACGACGTTAAGGCCGTAGAAATGAGGATGCGGGAGCTCGTCGAAAGGAACCTTCCTATAATCAAAAAAAAGGTCCCGACCGAAGAGGCGGCGGTGTATTTCAAAAAAATGGGTTGGGACGACAAGGTAAGGCTGCTCAAATACTTGAAGGAAGACCACGTCGACTTATACGAGCTTGACGGGATGATGGACTACTTTGCAGGGATTTTGCTCCCCTCTACCGGATACGTGCGGTGGTTTGCCTTAAAGTACTACCTCCCGGGCGTAATCCTGCAACACCCGGAGCCGGAGGCTCCGCTTGAAATCCCGCCCTTCGACGAACAGCCCAAACTTTTCAAAATATTCCGGGAGTCCGAGCGCTGGGCTCACATACTGGGGATAGCTGATGCCGGTGCATTGAATGAATATATAGCATCGGGAAGGGCAGGAGAAATAATTAGGATAGCGGAAGCCCTGCATGAAAAAAAGATAGCTCAAATCGCCGATTTGATTTGCGAAAACAGGGATATGCTGAGGGTGATACTGATAGCAGGTCCGTCTTCTTCCGGAAAGACCACCTTCGCCCAGAGGCTTATGGTGCACCTCATGGTAAACGGGGCAAAGCCCCTTGCCATATCGCTGGACGACTATTTCGTGGACCGGGAAAAAACCCCTTTGGGAGAGGACGGAAAGCCCGACTTTGAAGCTTTGGAGGCCATAGATATTGAGCTCTTCAACCGGCAGCTTGCAGCTTTGATACAGGGGAAAGAGGTATACCTGCCAAAGTACGATTTCATCACAGGCAAAAGAGAGTTTCGCAAGCACCCCGTAAAAATTGAAAAGGACCAGCCCATCATCATAGAAGGCATCCACGCGTTAAACGAAAAGCTCACCTTCGCCATCCCCAAAAAGGATAAGTTCAAAATTTACGTGAGCGCCCTGACCCAGCTTTCCATAGACAACCACAACTATATTTCCACTGCCCATACAAGGCTTTTTAGGCGAATAGTGCGGGACAGTCGCACCCGGGGGGCGGATGCCTTAAAGACCATTGCCATGTGGCCTTCCGTGCAAAAGGGGTCGAAAAAATACGTCTTCCCCTTTCAGGAAGAGGCAGATGTCATGTTCAACTCCGCCCTGGTCTATGAGTTTGCGGTATTAAGGAAATATGCAGAGCCGCTTCTCAAAAAAATCGGTGACGAATTCCCCGAGCACGTGATGGCAAGGTATCTCTTAAAACTCCTCGAGCACTTCGAACCCCTCCAGGACGAACGGGAAATACCCGCAACTTCGATAATCCGCGAATTTATAGGAGGCAGCTGCTTCAAGGTAGGATGATTACATCCGGGCTGGATTTTGTCGGCAAATGTTGATATAATTGTAGACACAGAACATTAAAAAGAAGGGGAGCTTGCTTATGAAAGTCTCGGTTAGCGGCAAAAACATTGAGGTAACCCCGGCCTTGAGGGATTACGCGGAGAAAAAGATAGGAAAGCTCAGCAGGCATTTTAATTACTTAAATAGCGATAGCCTGGAGGCCCAGGTGACATTTCACGTGGAAAAGGGAAGGCACATAGTGGAAGTGACTATACCAGTGAACGACATAATCCTGCGAGGCGAGGAAGAGACCCAGGACATGTATTCTTCCATTGATCTGGTGGTGGAAAAGTTAGAAAGACAGATAGAAAAGTTTAAGACCAGGCTCACCAAAGCCTTGCGCAGAGAATCTCAGAAGGAAAGCGGCCTTATCCTCGAGGAACAGGCGGAAGATGAAGAACTGAAGGTAGTGAAGGTGAAGCGGTTTGCTGTAAAGCCCATGAATGTAGACGAGGCGGTGCTTCAGATGAACCTCCTCGGGCACAATTTCTTCGTTTTCACCAACGCTGAAACCGATGAAATAAACGTGGTGTACAGAAGGAAGGATGGAAACTACGGGCTCATCGTCCCAGAAATGATGTAGCCTGCCCTGCCCGGGCGGGCTTTATTTTTTTACAAAAAAGCAGGAGAAAAATAAAAATATGTCGAACTATACCAAAAAATAGAAAGTTTTGCTAGGAAGGCTAAAAAGTTATGCTGCTTGATAAAGTAAATAAAATCGCCGGCTTTTTTATAGACGCCCTCTTCCCGGAAAAGCCCTACTGCATACTTTGCGGCTCAAGGCTGAAAAGGGGCGAAAGATTGATATGTTCTGGCTGCCTGGGAAAGATGGAACCGTTGAGCCCTCCTTTGTGTTTGAAATGCGGAAGGCCTTTAGAACGGGAAAATTCGATTTGCGAAGACTGCAGGGGGAAAAACCGCCACTTCGTGGAGGCCAGGGCTTTTGGCGCCTACAGAGGGGTTTTAAAAGATATCATCCACCTTTACAAGTACCGGGGAGAGTCCAGACTTTGCGAACTGATAGGCGAAAAAATGTGCGAAACTTTAAAAAATCAAAACTGGCCTCCCTTTGATTACTTGATCCCCGTCCCCCTGCACCCGGAAAGGGAAAGAGAAAGGGGCTTCAATCAGTCCCTCTTGCTTGCCGAGGAAATAAGCCAAAGGACTGGCGTTCACGTTTTCAGAGGCCTTATCAGGACAAGGCCGACCGAACACCAGAGCCTCCTCGAGAAAGGCCTGAGAGAGGCCAACGTGGCAGGAGCCTTTGCGGTAAAGCACGGCCCTGCGATAAATGGGAAAACGCTTCTTTTAATCGACGACGTGTATACCACCGGCAGCACGGCGGACGAATGCTCGAAGGTGCTGCTTTCTGCCGGGGCGGTCGGGGTTTACGTCCTTTGTGCCGCAAGAGGTTAATTTTTGGGAGGTGAGCAATTTGGAGCTCAGGAACTGTCCGGTGTGCGGCAAGGTCTTCGTTTATGTCACGAGGAACCTTTGCCCCGAGTGCGCCGCCAAAGAGGAAGAGGAATTCCGAAAGGTAAAGGAGTATCTATACGAAGTGCCCGGGGCTACCATGGAAGAGATTTCAGAAAAAACAGGAGTCCCTCCCAAGAAGATCCTGGAGTTTTTGAGGGAAGGCAGGCTTATTTTAAAGAAAGAAAACGTAAATATGATCCTTCGATGCGAGATGTGCGGCGCCCCGATTCTCACAGGCAGGTTGTGCGACAAATGCGCAAACGAAATGAAGAAAAAATTCGGCGTGGCTAAAGTACCTTTGCAGCAAAGGGAAGACATGAAGGGGAAAATCCACCTTTCGCGCTACCAGGACGAAAAATCAAGATAAAATGCCAAGAAAACCGAAGATTATGCAAAATTTTATGAGAAAAAAGGGGCATTTTTGCCCTTTTCCCCTTTCATTTCCTGGGCAATAGATTCGATAAAATATTAGGAAAGCTTGCGAAAGGGGTAAAACCATGAACATCGAAAGGATTGGATTAGGGGGCATAGCGAAGGTATACGAAAACTTTACAAAGGATGCCGATAAAAAGCTAAAAGATAAGGGCGAAAGCCGTCCAGAAGACAGCGTGATCCTTTCTGCCGATGCCATTGAGATAAAGAAAGCCTTGGAATACGCGTCAAAGGTGGACGAAGTAAGGCAGGACAGGGTGGTGGAACTTAAAGAGAGGATACAAAAAGGCACGTACGACGTCGAAGGAAGGCTCATCGCTGAAAAGATGGTGGAGGATTATCTTAAGGGAATATTGATTTAGCGGGGGCTTTTTTATGAACTTTGAGGGCTTAGTTGACGAACTCATCAGGAATTTGAAAAATCAAACAGAACTTTACCGGGAGCTCCTTTTGCTTTCCGAGAAAAAGACCGACGTGCTTATAAGAGGCGATGTGAAGGCATTAGAAGAGATAACCCGGGTGGAGCAGGAAATGGTTTTAAAGCTGGGGGAAATAGAAGGCGAGAGGATTAAAATTACAGAGTCGCTTTGCGGCGAAAATGCTACGGCTGAAAAGCTGAAAGACGTCCTCCCGGAGGGGAAAAAGAGCGAGCTTGAAAGCATTGTAGCAAAAATGAAGGATACCCTTTTAAAGCTCCAACGCCGGAATGAAATCAACGAAAAGCTCATCAGGCGGGCTTTAGAATACATTAACTTTTCCATAGAGCTAATGACTTCAGCGGTTAAAAAACCTTCGGGCTACGATGCGGAGGGCAGAACATCCGAAGATGAGACCTTGAATATAATTGACAAAAAAGCATAAGACAGGCGGTGATACTTTGTATTCCAGCTTTTTTGGGATAGAGATAGCGAAAAGGGCGCTCTTTGCCCAGCAGAGGGCCCTTGAGAACGTATCACATAACGTAGCCAACGCCAACACTCCTGGTTACTCCCGCCAGAGGCCGGTGATGGAAGCCACTTTCATGAAGCCCTACGGCATGATTTCCACGGGAGCCGGGGTTTACCAGCCCGGCACCGGCGTGAAAGTGGCCGACATCGTGAGGATAAGGGACGACTTTGCCGACATGCAGTACAGGGACGAAAACTCCTCACTGGGCCAATGGTCGGTGCAGGCCGACATCCTGCGGCAGGTAGAGGCGGTTTTCAACGAACCCTCCGATATAGGCGTATCATCGGTGCTCACCCAATTCTGGCAGGCCCTGGAGGAGCTTTCTAAAAACCCGGAGGCTATAGAAATAAGGGAGACGGTAAAGGAACGGGCGGTGACCCTGGCGGATACGGTAAACCATACGGCAATACAATTAAGTGAAATTATCGATGATGTGAACTTTAAGATATCGGTGAAGGTAAATGAAATAAACACCCTTGCAAGGCAGATTGCCGCCTTGAATTCCGAAATCCAGCAGCTCGAGATAAGAGGCGTGACAGCTTCCGACCTCAGGGATAAGAGGGACCTTTTGCTCGACCAGCTTTCAAAGATAGTGGATATCAAGACCTACGAGGACGAAAACGGTATTTTTACTGTTAACGTAGGAGGGACCATCCTGGTAAAGGGCAGCGAGACATCTCCCGTAACTTTTGACACGGCAAATCCCGATGATAGGCCCATCTGGAAGGACTACAACCTGCCGCTTTCGATGAAGTCCGGAGAACTAAAGGGACTTTTAGACTTGAGGGAGAAAGTATCGGGGTATTTCGAAAGCCTCAGGACCTTTGCTGAAGTTTTCGTCCAGAACTTCAACGAAATCCACAAAGAGGGCTACGACCTCTACGGCGAGCCGGGACGGGATTTTTTCATGTTGAGCCAAAGCGATGACGGCTCCCTCATGTTCGTAAGTCCAGACATCTTAAGCGATGTCAAGAGGATAGCTGCGGCGGAAACTTCAACAGGTGTTCCGGGGGACAACCGGAATGCCCTGAAGCTTGCTGATCTTAGGTACGCTTATCTGGAAAGACTAAACGGCACCATCGACGACTACTACGGTGCCCTGATTTCGAAAATAGGCATAGATTCCCAGGAAGCTTCGAGGATGGCCGAAGCCCAGGAATACATGGTAAGCCAGCTCGACGAGAGAAGGAAGGAAATTTCCTCCGTCTCAATAGACGAAGAGATGACAAAGATGATAATGTACCAGCACGCATATAACGCCGCCGCGAGGATGATGACGGCCCTGGACGAGATGCTGGAAATCATCATAAACCGCATGGGCATAGTAGGAAGGTAGGGATGAGTAGATGAGGATAACCCAGAATATGCTCGCTGAAGCTTTTATGAGGAACCTTTCGAGCAATTTGAGGAGGTTAGGAGAAAAACAGGACCAGCTTTCCTCCGGAAAGAGGGTGAGGCTTCCTTCCGACGACCCGGTTTCTGCGGTGTTTGCCATGCGCCTCAGGAATACCCTCCTTTCCATAGACCAGTATGCCAAGAACGTAGATGATGCGGTGACCTGGCTTCAGAATACCGAAACTGCCCTTCAAAACACGGGAGAAATACTGCAGAGGATAAGGGAGCTGGTGGTATACGCTTCTAACGGAACCTTAACTGAAGCAGATCGAAAGGCAATATTAGACGAGATAGCCCAGCTCAAAGAGCAGATTTTGCAGGAAGCTAACGCATCTTATAATAACAAGTACCTCTTTGGCGGATACCGGACCGACATCAGGCCTTTTTCCTACGATGCAAGCGGAAAGATAGTTGCAAATCCGGCTTTCGCCTACCTCACTAAGGTGGAAGTGCTGTCCGACACTGGCGCAGGAGGAAGCGGGCAAACCGGCTTTAAAGCTGCATCGGTGGATGTGGCAAAGCTGGGAGATAGTATCGGTTTTGGTAAGTATACGATAATAATTTCGAACTTCGACGATACAAATATGACTGCAGATATTGAAATAAAAGATGAGGGTGGGAATACAATTGCAAGGGCTTCAGGAGTCAACGTCGACGAAGATGGACAGGAAATATCCGGGGTGGATGACCTCGGGAATCCGGATGCTTCTCGGAATTTCTTCCTCAATTTCAAAAACTTCCCGTTGAAAGGCGACGGCACTGTAGTTTTAAGCCTTTACGCCGAAAGGAAAAATTCGTACAACCTGGGAAGGCTTAACACCATGGACGTTGCACTGTACGGCGATGAGGTTTTTTCGGAAATATTTAAGACCGTCGAGAGTATAGAGCAAGACCTTCGCAACAACGATTCGGCCTCACTTTCGTCGAGGCTTTCCGATTTGGACGATGCCATAAACATTTTGTTAAAATTCCGCTCCCAGGTGGGGGCAAAGATAAACCGCCTGGAAGCCACGAAGACCAGGATAGAAAACAACCGGATAGACTACACGGCCCTGCTTTCGAAGACTGAAGACATTGATATAGCTCAGGTAATAATGGACCTGAAGATGGAGGAAAACGTCTACAGGGCTTCTCTTGCGGTGGGCGCGAGGATAATCCAGCCAACCCTTGTGGACTTTTTGGGATAAATTAAATCGGCCTGAATGTAAGGCCTATTTTTATCTCGCTCAATATTTTTGTCCGTATGGCCTGTCCCTTTTGCCTTTTTCTTTCATTTTCTGCAGCCTGCTGGAGGTGTAAATAAGTGCAGGTTTACACCCTGGACATCCAATTTTCATTCGGGAGTCTCGGAATAGAGTACAAAAGAGGGAATATGGAGATAAAAAATGACTTTGCCGGAGGCTTCGAACTAAAAAAGAGGGCTCCTGAGCTCGACGTCCATGTCGAACTTCCCGGGATCGAAAGGATAGATCTCAAAGCCCCCTTTTCGGAAATCGGTCTTGCCGACATGCCTACCCTCGCGACGCAGTGGTTTTACGAGGCAAAGGATTTAACCTGGCAGGCTGTGGAAAAGATAGCGCGGGAAGGCGATGCCCTCGGGGCCATCGAGAAAAGGATTTCTATAGCAGACATCGCGGAGCAAAACGCCTTTCCCGAAAAGGACTTCAACGTGGATTTTATACCCAAGACCCCACCGAAGATCTACTTCAGCGGGGGTGGGGTGGCCGTAAGCCTGAAAGAGGGCTTCGTAGATGTGAGCGTGAACCCCTTTCCCGTGGACATATCATACGAATATGGCAAGGTAAGGCCTTATCTTGAAAAACCCCCTTACATAAAGATAACCGCCGTAAAAGTAGGCGAGTATATGGACGTAAGGGTTTGAATAAACAAAAAACCGGAGGAAAAAAGTAATGAAAATAAAAACAAAATTTTTCGGCGAGATAGAAGTGGTGGAAGAAAAGATAATAAACTTCCCCGACGGCATAATAGGCTTCGAGGATTTAAAAAGATTCGTTCTCATAGACCACCCGGGATGCGATGCGATAAAATGGCTTCAGTCGGTGGATGAAGAGGGCTTTGCCCTGCCAGTTGTGGAACCTGTAGGATTTTTCCCGGATTATGCACCGGTATTATGTGAAAGTGACCTAAGAAAGTTAAAGCTCGGCTCCGTAGAAGATGCCGTGGTGCTCACCGTGCTTACCGTCCCGCAGGAGGTGGAAAAGACGACGGTAAACCTCAAAGGCCCAATAGTACTCAATCCCCTCGAGCGATTAGGAGCCCAGCTCATCGCCGAAAACTCAGAATACATGATAAAGCATCCCGTCGCGATTTTCTCAAAAAAGGAGACCTGAAAGATGCTCGTCCTTTCTAGAAAGAAGGGAGAAAAACTTTTAATAGGCGATGAGGTGGAGATAACCGTTTTGGAAATCGACGGGGACCGGGTAAAGCTCGGCATAAAAGCTCCGAAGGGCGTCAAAATCCTGCGGGCGGAATTGTTGGATGAGATAAGGGGCGAGAACGTAAGGGCCCTTGACTTTTCAATAAAAGCTTTTGAGGAGATAGAGAGGAAGATGAAGGGAAGATGATACAATTTCTCGACCTTAAAGCCCAGTATCAAGAGATAAAACAAGAAATAAAAAAAGAAATCGAAGAAGTCCTCGAAAGCGGACAATATATACTCGGTCCGAAAGAAAAACAATTTGAGCGAGAAATAGCCGAATACTTAGGCGTAAAACACGCCATAGGTGTAGCAAACGGAACCGATGCCCTTATAATCTCTCTTGATGCTCTTGGCATTGGCCCCGGCGATGAGGTAATAACGACGCCCTTTACTTTCTTTGCATCGGCAGAGTGCATATCGAGAGTAGGGGCAAAACCCGTATTCGCAGATATTTCCTTTGAGGACAACCTGAACATAGATACAGAAAAGATAGAGGAAAAAATAACCGAAAAAACAAAAGCCATAATACCCGTCCACATATTCGGCTGTCCCTGCAATATGGATGAAATAATAGAGATTGCAAAAAGATACGATCTTTTTATCGTAGAAGACGCCTGCCAGGCCATAGGAGCCGAATACAAGGGCAAAAAGGTAGGCGCTATCGGCGACATAGGCTGTTTTTCCTTTTTTCCCACAAAAAACCTTGGAGGATACGGAGACGGCGGACTTGTTGTGACAAACAATGACGAATTAGCTGAAAAAATAAAAAGGTTACGGGTGCACGGCAGTACAAAAAAATATTACCACAGCCAGATAGGCTACAACAGCAGGCTTGACGAGATGCAGGCGGCGATACTGAAGGTAAAACTAAAATACATAGACCAATGGAACGAAAAAAGGATAGAAAGGGCAAGACTCTACAATGAAAAATTAAAGGATTTACCCATAATATTGCCCAAAATATATCGGGAAGATTACAAAAAACACGTATTTCACTTGTACACCATTCTTACACAAAAAAGAGACGAACTAAAAAAATACTTAGAACAAAAAGGAATACCCACCGGAATATACTATCCCCTGCCATTGCACCTGCAGGAAGTGTACAAAGATTTGGGGTACAAAAGAGGCGACCTGCCTAACGCCGAAGAAGCTTGCGAAAGGGCATTATCCTTACCCCTCTATCCCGAACTAAAAGAAGGACAAGTAGAATACGTGGCAAAAACGGTAAGAGAATTTTTCGAAAGGATGTAGAAAGATGAAAGAACAAATACAAAACAAAATAGCAGAAGAACTTATAAAAAAAATAAAAAATAGAGAAGCAAAAATAGGAGTGATAGGCCTCGGTTATGTCGGCCTTCCCCTTGCGGTAGAAAAAGCAAAAGCCGGTTTCAAAGTAACTGGCTTTGATGTGCAGGAAAAAAAGGTGGAAATGGTAAACCGCGGTATAAACTACATAGGTGACGTAGTAGATGATGACCTAAAAAAGATGGTAGAGCAAGGCTTCCTTAAAGCCACAAAAGATTACGACTTCATAAAAGAACTCGACATAGTAACAATATGCGTTCCAACACCCATAGATAAATACAAACAGCCGGACCTATCCTACGTAGAAAACACCACGAGAGAAATAGCAAAAAGATTAAAACAAGGTATGCTCGTAGTCCTTGAAAGCACCACATACCCCGGCACTACAGAAGAACTGCTAAAACCTATACTTGAAAGCACCGGCTTAAAATGCGGAGAAGACTTTTTCCTCGCTTATTCCCCTGAAAGGGTTGATCCGGGGAATAAAATATATAAAACAAAAAATACCCCAAAAGTGGTAGGGGGAGCAACCCCAACTTGCACAAAAGTTGCATCTGAACTTTACAAAAACGTGTTAGAAGGGGAGGTATTCGAAGTATCAAGCCCGAAAGTAGCCGAAATGGAAAAAATATACGAAAACATATTCAGGCACGTAAACATAGCTCTTGCCAACGAGATGGCGCTCCTATGCAGAAAGATGGGTATTGACGTATGGGAAGTAATAGAAGCTGCAAAGACAAAACCTTATGGTTTCATGCCCTTTTACCCTGGGCCCGGAATAGGTGGCCACTGTATCCCCGTTGACCCCTACTACCTCCTCTGGAAGGCAAGGGAATACGACTTTCACACCAAATTCATCGAACTTGCAGGGGAAATAAACGAATACATGCCAAAATACACCGTAGAAAGAGCTGCAGAAATACTGAACGAAATCGGGAAGCCTCTTAATGGTTCGAAAGTGTTCATCCTTGGTGTAACATACAAAAAGGACATAGATGATATGAGGGAAAGCCCTGTCCTCAAAATGATCGGCCTACTGGAAAAAAGCGGCGCCAAGGTTACTTATAGCGACCCATACGTCCCGGAATTCATACATAATGGGAAACTTTATAAATCTGTAGAAATAAATAACGAAAACCTTCAAAGCTCTGATCTAGTTATGATAACTACCGACCATGAAAAATTTGACTACGAACTTATATATAGATATTCTCCCCTAATCCTCGATACGCGAAATGCGTTGAGAAATATTAAGGACCCCAAAATATTCAAGTTGTAGGTGAACACCATGGAAAAACTCCAAATAGGCATAATAGGCTGCGGCAGCATTATCCACAAGCATCTCAGGGCTGTTGTAGAAAATTCCGATAAAATGGAACTTGCGGCTCTTTGCGACACTGTCCCTGAAAAGATGAATACGGCATTATCCGAATATATAAAAGCGGGAGGTACAGATCAGGATCGCATCAAAAAATATATCGATTATAGAAAATTATTGGAGGATCCGGATATAGACATTATCACCGTTGCCACTATAAGCGGAATAAGGCCGAAAATAGCCCTCGATGCTATTGATGCCGGAAAACACCTAATTTTGGAAAAGCCCATGGCACTTTCGACAAAAGAGGCCGATGAGATAATAAAAAAATCGGAAGAAAAGGGATTGAAGGTGGGGGTATGCCATCAATTAAGATTCTTGCCACACATGATTAAGCTCAAAGAAGAGATAGAGTCGGGCGCTTTCGGTAAGCTGGTTCATGCCTCAGCATCTATGCGCTGGAACCGAAGCGATGCTTACTATTCCTCCTCGCCGTGGAGAGGGACGTGGGAATACGACGGCGGAGCATTTATGAACCAGGTCATCCATGTGATAGACCTCCTGCTATGGCTCATGGGGCCAGCAGAGAGGGTATATGCAGAAACCGGTACTTTCCTAAAAAAAATCGAAGCGGAGGATGCGGGAGCTGCCGTTATAAGGTTTAAAAATGGCGCTATAAGCACAATAGAAGCCAGCGTGTGCGTATACCCGGAGAATTTAGAAGAAACCCTTGGCATATTTGGTGAAAAAGGTACGGTACTAATAGGCGGGAAGGCCCTGAACAAAGTAGAGGTCTGGAATATTGAAGGGAAACCGCCTTATGAGCCGGTAGAAATTCCGTCGAATCTTCATACAGTGCTTTATGAAGATATGGCAGATGCCGTTTTGAACGAGCGCGAGCCGCTGGTTAATGCAAAGGAAGGGAAGAAAGCAGTAGAACTTGTGCTTTCGATATATAAATCATCTCTTATAAGAAAGCCCATAGATATACCTCTCGGTGATTTTTCTACAAAAGATATGTTAGGGGGAACAAAATAAGAGTATGAACTATATTTCGGAGAAAGCAAATATAGGTGCAGATGTAAAGATAGGGCGATTTACGGTTATAGAAGACGATGTAATCATAGGGAAAGGGACTGTGATCGGCAATAATGTAACCATATATAAAGGTAGTATCATAGGAGAAAACGTTCGAATAGATGACAACGCCGTAATAGGAAAGCAGCCGATGCGTGCTGCAAATAGCATTTTCAAAGACAAAAGCGAAAAGCCTCCGTGCAGGATAGGAAACGATACCATCATCGGGACATCAGCCGTGATTTATGCTGGGTGCATTATAGGAGAAAAATGCCTCATTGCCGACCTTGCAACCGTAAGGGAAGATGTGACCATAGGCGATATGACAATAATAGGAAGGGGAGCAACCGTAGAAAACAGAACGAAAATAGGCAAAAAATGCAAGATAGAGACTAACGCCTACATAACTGCCTTATCCGAAATAGAAGATGAAGTTTTCATAGCTCCTTGTGTTGCCACTTCCAACGACGATTCAGCCGGAAGGGATCCTGATAGGGTAAGAAAAATGAAAGGCCCTGTGATAAAAAAGAAAGCGAGAGTAGGAGTGAATGCTACAATATTGCCCGGAAAAATAATAGGTGAAGATGCCTTTGTAGGAGCAGGAGCTGTTGTAACTAATGATGTAGAAAGTGGCAAGGTGGTAGTGGGAAATCCGGCGAGGGAGAAATAATAATTTACCCAACAAAAGGAGTGTGTATATGCTTCAGGAATTATTTGATTCAGGAAAGTGTGACGAAATAATAAATTACTTTTCAAATAACAAGCCTGTAACACAAAATGATTATTCGCTATTAGCACTATCCTATTACAATTTAAACAAAAAAAATAAAGCCATCGGCATTTTGAGAGAAATGCTAAGAAAATACCCCAATAATCCGGATGCTCTTTTTAATTTGTCGATAATATACTATCAATTAAAAAATTGGAACAAGGTAAAGGAATTTGGAGAAAGATATTTCAATTTAGATTCAAATTCGTGGGAGATAAATGACATTCTTTCTGACCTTTATGTTTTTGAGGGAAATTTTGAAAAAGCTCTAAGACATATGGAATTGGCGTTGAAAAATGTACCAGAAAACCTGTTTGGGGAATTGAAAATTAAGTTTCAAATGTTAAAAGAGAAGGTCCAGACGGCTGCTAAAAAACCAAAACTTGCCTTTATTTGTGCCGCTGGCTTGGATAATTTTATAAACGATATAATCGAAGGATTATCCGATGACTATTGGGTACGCAAATTTGCAGTAAAAACCGATAAAGAAATATATGAAGCTATAGATTGGGCTGATATAGTTTGGTTCGAGTGGGCGAATGAAGTGGCGATTATTGGGACAAATTATCCGGGAATTGTTGGGAAAAAGGTTATCGTGAGGTTGCATCGATATGAAGCATTTAGTGATTTTATAGAGAGAATAAAGTGGAGTGTGGTTGATAAGTTAATTTTAGTAGCCGGTTCAATGAAAGATGTGTTAGAGATATATCATAAAGAGAAATATAGCGAGTTTAAAAATAAAATAGAAATAGTATATAACGGAGTAAAAATTGATAAATTTGAATTTAAAGAAAGGAAACCGGGATTTAATGTTGCATTAGTGGCGCATTTACATACAAGAAAAAATATTATGCTTGCATTACAGATTATAGATGCGCTTGTAAAAATTAATCAAAAATTTAAATTACACATTGCGGGAGATTTTCAGGATCCAGTATTGGAACTTTATTTAAAATACATGGTAAAAGAAATGGGGCTTGAAAACAATGTTATTTTCTACGGTTGGGTAGATGACATGGACGAGTGGTGGGAGGATAAAAATTATTTGTTGTCGACGAGTATACATGAGGGACATCCCTATAACATAATGGAGGCTATGGCGAGAGGAATAAAACCGATAATTCATAATTTTTATGGGGCAAGGGAGTTATACAGAAACGAGATGCTATTTAATACAATAGAGGAGGCAGTAAGTAGAATAACTGATTCGAATTATTATTCTAGTGAATATAGAGAATATGTTGTTAACAGAAAATGGGATTTGGTAAGTCAAATTAATTTGATAAAGAAGATAGTTAATTCTTTATTTTTAGATAATAACAACAATATTAGCTTTATTCAAGATTTTAAAAACTATATAGAAGAGATTAGCCCATTTCTAAAAGGGGATCGATTTTCAAACGCATTTGCATTTAATTACAATAAAGATGAGCCATTAATTTATAGGTTGGAGTATTTACGTCTTTTAGTGAAAGGGAAAAAAGTAATACATATAGGTTTTGCTGACCATAAAAAACTGATTGAAAAGAAAATTTCTAATAATACGTGGCTTCATAAAATATTAGTTGATTCTGCTGATGTATGTGTTGGTATAGATATTGACCGTGATGCTGTTGAATATGTTAAAAGTGTAATTGGTATCCAAGATGTCTATTGTTGTGATATAACCCAGGAAATACCAGAGGCAATTTTAAATAACAAATGGGATTATATTATACTAGGAGAAGTTATTGAACACGTTGATAATCCTGTTTATTTTTTGAAGCATATTTCAGATAATTTTAAAAGAATAGCTAATAAAATCGTTATTACTGCTCCGAATGCATTGAAATACTTAAATTTTGTATCAGTAAAAGAAAACAAAGAAGTCATAAATAGCGATCACCGCTATTGGTTTACGCCTTATACATTAATGAAAGTTGCAGTACAGGCAGGAATTAAAATTGAAGATATTATTATGGCAGAAAGCTATTTGTCAGATAATAAATCTTTAGACGATATCTTAAGTAAGTACCCGCTTTTTAGAGATAATATAATTTTAATAGGGAACTTATAGAATTGACAAATCTCCCCATAATATATTCCAAAATATTAAGGAAAGAAAAACTAGTTGCCTTCTATTATTTAGCTCCCTAAGCAGTTTGGAAAATCTCTACATAGGACCTAAAACAATCTTAGAGAATTCGGTCAATGAGACGGTATAGTGAGGAGTTCAAAGAGCAAATCTCTCGGCCGAATGCCAGAAAGTCGGCAACGTAGACAAGGGTCTCGAAGCGGAACAAATCTCCAAGAACATTATCTAAACCTAGATTGGTATCCCCCTTTCTACAATAGAACCAATATTGGAAAGTGTGGCAAATGTCTATAGCAAAAGCTTGGTTAAAGTATTTTCTAATAATTTTTACCAAGTTTTATAAATATGCAGATCAGTCCATATAACAAGCGGAGGTGGAAAGGTGCTCACCGTATTCCTAAAATGGTCGGCAGATAAAATAAAAAACAAAGAAGATGTCATTAGAAGTCTGCTGGATAAAAATGTTGAAGTTATCGTTATTAATAATGAAAGTTTAGATCCCTACATTTCTATCAATGAAGATATTAGCGTCCCAAAATATGAATTTTTTGGGGCATACAACCAATTGAAAGAATATTGTTCGCAATTAACGTTGAATGATTTGTTTCTAATCTGGGAGGAAGATCAGGATATTCTTATTGAAAAAATACTTCGCAAAATCGAAAGTGGTAAGCCTTGTATTTATTCCTGCAATTACAAGTTTGTATTAAATGACGGCGATTCATGTGTAAAAAAGCTTCCCTTGATTTTTACCAAAGATGAAGGTGCTGAAGAAAAATTTTTAGAAGGTGTTTTCGTGTTGGATAAAAGTCTCGTCAATGTTGATTTGGGCAAAATAGAAGATATCCTTTGGTGGCTCTTTGATATTGGAGATATTTCAATGATAGGCGATTTCCTAACAATAGTAAAGAACAAAAAAAATTATCTACTGGAGAAGAAGTTCTATGAATCTGCGGAAAAAATTAAGCAATTTTCACTGTATGAAGAAGTTGTCGAGATGGATAGGAATCTTATGAAATTAGCTCATATAGAAGATGATTATCGAAAATACCTAACATTAAAAGTGGGATTGTTAGAGAGGGTTGATACAGAAGGAATAGAGCATTACGCTGATATTTTTAAAATAGAAAATCTTTACGTGGCATACATCTTAAAGTACCTCATGGAAAACCAGTTGATTGATGAATTTATAAAGATTGCGAGGATTGTAAATCTTGAGGTTTTGAAGGTTTACTTGGCATATTTATTGAGTAATTTCGAGGATTTTTACAGGACGTTTTATAAATTCATGATTGCAGTGGATGCGATAAAAGAGATATCTATTAGGGACAACCCTCGAGTAGACATTTTAATGGAACTTGCAAAAACTTATATTGTTTCTATGTCGGATAAATCTCATGATATAGAAAAGAAGCAGATGCTGATTCAGATGTTTGTGGATTACTGCAACTATGGCATTTACGTAACCAATAAGCTGTTGAAATCTGTGCCGAAATACTTAAACCAGGAAGCTAAATTTATCGTTGAAATAGACAAAGTAATAGGCAATATAAACAGCAACAAAATCGAACAAGCTATAGAGAATCTACAAAACGCAGCAAAAATATACCCTCCGATGGAGCAGGCAGTTTTGTATTACATTGAGAGGTTAAGACTTGAGAATAGTGTTAAAAAATACAAGTTGAGTATCTGCATGATAGTAAGAGATGAAGAAAAATATCTGAGAAGGTGCTTGGAGAGCCTGAAGCCTCTTGTTCAAAGTGGTTTAGCTGAGCTTATAATTGTAGATACAGGGTCCAAAGATAATACGATTAATATAGCAAAAGAATATACTGATAAAGTATATCTACACCCGTGGCAGGGAAGTTTTTCCGAAGCGAGAAATTACAGCATATCGTTAGCCCAGGGAGAATATATCTTCATAATTGATGCTGACGAAGAATTGGAGGAAGGAGGAGCAGAAAAGTTAATAGAATTTTTCAGCGGCCAGGATTACAAAGATTATAACGCTTTTACCTTTAAGATAAAGAATTTTGCCAGTGAATCTTTTGATAGATTTGGGATTTGTACACAAGCTTTGATATTTAAAAATGATGGGACTTTCTATTATACTGGTAAGGTCCACAATCAACCAGTTTACAAGAAACCGATAAAACATTTAGATATTTTTATCCTGCATTACGGATATATAATGAATAATGACGAAGTAAGGGAAAGAAAGTTTAAACGGACAGCTACTTTGCTAAAGAAGGAACTTGCCAAAAATCCAAATGATATTTATTATAGGTTCCAACTGAGTGTTAGCTACAGCATGTATGGAGATGACAAGGAAGCTTTAAGGCATGTAAAAATTTATTTGAAAAATTTAGAAAAAAAATCATCAATTGAAAAAAGGGAACTAAATTTGTATGGACATGCAGTTAGGGTATTCTTAAAAAATGAATTGTATGATGATGTTATAAATTTGTCTGAAAAAGTTTTAAAGGTACAAGACGATTATATTGATTTGCTGTTGTATTACGGTTTTGCTTATTATAAGAAAGGTGACTATAAAAATGCTGTAAAGTATTTGGAGAGATATTTAGATATATTGGAAGATTTTTATACCCGCGAAATTGCGAACGATGATTCGATGGTTTTTTATTCTTTGCATGAAAAGGATAAAGCAGTAAAAATCTTGATACATTGTTATTATGAGATGAAGGATTATGAGAAAATTTGCACTCTCTGTAAAAAGGTGAATTTCAAGGCCAATATTAATAGCCTAGCTGAGATTTTGCCTATGATTTTAGAGGCTGTTGTAAAAAGTAATGATTTCGGTTCAATTAAACAATTTGCTGATGAATTGCAAAAGATCGATGTAGACTACAAATATATTGAGTATATCGTTTTTAGTATAATGCTGCAAATGAAGGAGAATATGACCAAGGAACTTCTTGATTTATTTGAAATATGTAAGATAAATGATAATATCTTTAAAAAAATCCGAAACTTTAACGATTTTATTTTTAATAATAATAGAGAAGCTGTTATTGATGAATTCTTTACAGGTTTAGATTATATTGAGATTAATGAATTCAAGAAATATTTAAAGTTTATCCTCTCAAATCCGTATATCTCAAAAAACATATCTGAGGGAAAAATAGTCAAACTCCTTGACTATTATTTACAGCTCTGTATGTATTTAATTTCTTCTTACAGGGAAGAACTTTTGGAAGAAAAAGAGATTCTTTTCCTAAATTGTATTTTAGATGCTTTTGAATATTTGAACAAAGGTAAAAGTATAGATGCTTTGCGGTGTCTAAAGAATTCGGTTGAAATCAATAATGAGATGGCAATACCTATGCAAATATATGTCAACAGCTTAAGATTAACTTAAAAAGGACAATAACAAGAAAAAAGTAAAGATGTTAAAGCGAAAAATTATATTAATCAAGAAAATAGGGGTAAATTCGTAATTTATGGTTAAAATCCGGCATTAAGTTCTATGAAATGCATTCGATAAAATAAGCGAAAGAAGAAAGCCGGCCGGCTTTGATAATCAATTTAAAATTTAATCGAAATTCGCAGGGATGCGAAAAACATAATCAGGGAGGGTAAAAAATGAGGATTAACCATAATATTAGTGCTTTAAATGCTTATAGGCAGCTGAGTATAAACAATTCTAGCCTGCAGAAATCCTTGGAGAAGCTTTCTTCAGGCTTGAGGATAAATCGTGCGGGCGACGATGCGGCAGGACTTGCAATTTCTGAGAAAATGAGAGGGCAGATAAGAGGATTGCAACAGGCTTCGCGCAATTCGCAGGATGCAATTTCTTTAATTCAAACTGCAGAAGGGGCATTAAACGAAACTCATGCTATCCTTCAGCGTATGCGTGAATTAGTTGTCCAGGCTGCAAACTCTGGAACAAATCAATCAGAGGATTTGGCTGCAATACAGGATGAAATAAATGAATTGATTAATGAAATAAATGGGATTTCTCAACGTACCCAATTTAACGGCAAGAATTTATTAGACGGAAGTCTTGCAAACACAGCTTTAAATTTCCAGATAGGGGCAAATGCAACACAAGATCTACAGCTTACAATTAAGAGTGTAGCTGCAAGTCAATTAGGAATAACAACTAAGGAAGGTATATCGTTTTCGATTTCAACGGTAGATGTACGATACTTTATTAATGGAACTACGATTGGTAGTACTACGTTTGCAGCGACGACCATAAAAAATATTCAACTAAATGTAATAGATGCAGCAATAAATGATGTATCAAAAGTACGCTCTAAATTGGGAGCTTATCAAAATCGCCTTGAACATACTATTAACAACTTAGACAATGCAGCAGAAAACCTCACCGCAGCCGAATCCCGCATTCGCGATGTAGATATGGCAAAGGAAATGATGGAATTTACCAAGCTCAACATCCTCCAGCAGGCGGCAACCGCGATGCTTGCACAGGCCAATATGATGCCGCAGTCGGTGCTGAAGCTTCTGGGTTAATAGAAAGTTAATACTTGAAGAGAATTTTCAAAGCCCCGGGGCAACCGGGGCTTTAGTATGACATTAATACTTAGAAAAATTTTCGTTATTTAAATTGGGATTAAATTACATGGAATGGACTTTTGGCATTAACTTGAGGAGGAGAAAGAATTTGGATGGTCTAGTACGAATATTTGAAAGTGCAATTGCACATGCGATATCAGGTTCATCACTTGAATTTGTAGGCAATATTTTTACAGTTGGTGACTTAGTAACTAATACAATGATGCTTAAGGATAAAATATTTGCTAATAAGCTTAAACGCTTTATTTTGCGGGTACGCGAATCAGATATAACTAAAAAGGATATTGAACAATTTAATAAAAAACATCTAACTAATCTTGAAAAAAAGAAAGAGTTGGTCAGAATAGTGATAGACATGATTGACAAGGAAATAAGTAATAGCCAAGTTGATGTAATAGCTGCGCTAACGGTAAGCTATATAAAGGAAAAAATTACATTTGAACAATTTATCAGTCTAATGTTTGCTTTAAAGATGTTCAATCCCTCAGCATATTCTTCATTAAAGAAACTTGGAGAAACAAATTTTAGTTATAATGGACCGTTATATGAAAATGAAGCTATGCTTATAGCAGCAGGATTGGCATCGCGGCATGGTAATCTACTTAGGGTAAATGATTTAGGAAAAGATTTATATGAATATGGCATAAAACCATATTTTGATAATAATAACGAGGATAATAATGACGAGCATTGATAGGAGAATTTGTTTTGAAGGAATTTACTAAGGTTATTCTAACTCCGCACTACATGCGCGGCTTCAGGTGCATATGACCGGATTGCGAAGATAGCTGCTGCATAGGCTGGAAAGTCGAAGTAGACAAAAAACATATTAGGGATGTGAGCCCATCATAAGAGGCTTACACCGGAGTTTTACCGTGAAGCTCATCTAGTCTTTTGCAAGGACCATCGAGCACCACAGCGTATATCTTAACAAGGTGCTGGAGCTCCTTCATGCAAATGGTTACGATACCATGGCGTGGATGGCGGTGCTTATAAAGAATAGAGAATGGTCGGGGGTGAATCCCCAGGCTTTTATTTTGCTTTTTTATTTAAGAATATTGATAATTATGTAAAATTGTAATAGAATAATCGCAAAGAGATGTTTATAATATGTTACAAAACAAGATCTATGCGGTTGATAATAAAGACAAGATAAATCAATCAAATGTGGGTGAAAGGGGAGGTGTCAATTGTATAGAATTTATATTAAAGATCTTTCTCCAGAAGATATAGAATCAATTGTGAAGGAAGTATCAGGACAGGGAGGATTTCAAGATCTTTTAAGGAAATTACAGAAACAATATTCTGTTGAAAACCGTTCTATATATTTAGAACATAGCGATATAGAAAGAATGATAAGATATTCAAAAGAATATGGGGAAGGAGGTTTTCAAAATAGAATAAAGAAATTAATTGAAAAAATAAGAATTATAAACAATGATTTAAACGAATTGTTAAAGAGTTACAATTTTTAAATGCGATATCGATGTTTTTTGCAAGAGGAAATTCACCATTTTAAAAAGATTTTTCCCCAGGCACTGAAGGGGAATTTTTATGTTAACTTAGTTGCCTTGCCTAATCCGGTAATTCTGGTCATCGAATATTAGCATTAAAATAAAAAATAAGACCTGGGGAAATCCTAACGGTCAATCCCAGGGCTTTATTATCTTTAGGTAGAAAATGGGCTTCGGCTATCAGGATTAATATTAACGATACACCCCGTCCGATGGTAGTAAGTATTGACCATGTTAGGGTTTGTTCCTTTACGTTTTCTATCCCTAAAAGCCGATTTACTACCCAGAAAAAGCTATCATTAAAATTAAGAAAATAATCATTGCGCCGATTGTGGCAGCTTGGGCTGCTATTAAAGGATTTACCGAGAGATTTGCCAGGATGGGTGCTGTGATCGATGCTGAAGTAATCATAGCAACTGCAGCGCCGGATACTTCCAACCCTCTTCCCATCATGACGCCAAAGCCGATGACTATATCTATGCTGCTTAAGGTATTGCCAAAGCCGGTGGTTATAGATTTTGCCACGTTTACGTCACCAACCGATGGCGGCATACCTCCTATCAATCACGTTAATGATGCTGCAATAATAAGGGCGGGGAAGGCGTGGATTTTTGTCTTTTATTTTTCTTTTTAGCCAAAAAAGCGTAATCTCCGGCAACCTTTATAGCTTCTTCCATGCTTACTGAACTTGCAATTCCCTTTCCGGCGATATCGAAGGCTGTGCCGTGGTCCACCGAAGTCCTTATAAACGGAAGGCCGATGTTTACGCTGACGGTTCTTTCAAAATCCAGCATTTTAGCGGCGATGTGTCCCTGGTCGTAATATAGCGAGAGTACGGCGTCAAAACGGCCCAGGTTTGCCAAGTGAAAGACCGAATCCGCAGGAACAGGGCCTACTGCATTTATGCCTTCAGCTTTAGCCTTCTCAATGGCCGGAATTATCTCTTTCACTTCCTCGTCTCCGAATAGTCCCCCTTCCGAGTTCTATAGCTTTTTTGATGTATTCAAAGGCGGCCTTACCGGCTTCGGCGGAGATTTTCCCAAAGGGGATATTGTCACTTGCATTTTCCAAATCTATGAGGAAAACTTTATCAAAAGAAAAGTCCTTTTCTTCCAGGCGGTTCAGAGTGTCGATTTCTACGGGACAAATGCTTATCTTTACCTTTGTTATTTCTAAAGCTTTCTCGATAACATTTTTAGAACAGATTACAACAGGCTTGACTTTTTCGTACAATTCTTTATTGGACAGGGCTTTTACCACAATTTCGGGACCGACGCTGGCAGGATCTCCTGCGGTAATCGCAATTAAAGGTTTTTTTGCAAGATACTTCACTCCTTCTTTTGAGAGTTTTTTTATTTCAGAGTTGGGCTTCCGCTTCCATTTTGTACGTATGATTTGGTCGGACATAAAATTACCTCAATTTTGAGGTCTTCCATTTTGGTTTTTAATTCCTCACCTATTCCATCATCGGTAATGAGAGCATCGACGGCATCAAGGCTGCATACTTTTGCGAAAGCTCTGTGACCGAATTTGGTATGGTCTGCCACTACCACCGATTTTGCAGCGGAAGTTATCATTGTTCGTTTGAGGTGGGCTTTTTCCAGTGTAGGAGTGTATAATTCTAAATCCGAATCGATAGCTGCTGCACCCAGGAACGCGATATTCACATTTACAGATTTTATAAAATCGATGGCTTCTTCTCCCAATAGGCAGTATAACCCGGGTTGGACTTTGCCTCCCGTGGTGAACACATTGATATTTGCATTATCGGCCAACTCGAGGGCTATATTCAAATCGTTCGTCACCACAGTTAGGTTTTTGCCGGTCTTTTTTAGGCATTTTGCAATCTCCAGAGTGGTGGAACCGGCGTCAAGTATCACGGAGTCGCCGTCGTTGATAAGGGAATACGCCTCTTGTGCTATGAGCCGCTTAAGTTCAATATTTGAACTTACTTTTGACCCATAGGGGACTTCATCTATAAATGAATCTTTCGCCAATGCACCGCCCCTTGCCCGAAGAAGAAGACCTTCTTTCTCTAGGTGCTTTAAATCTCGTCTTATGGTCATGGGAGACACCCCAAAAGTTGCGGCAAGTTCTCCCACTTTGGCCCGGCCGTTTTGTTTTATCCATTGCAGAATTTTTTTGCGACGTTCTAGCGTTAACATTTCAAACCTCCATGTTTATTATTGATAAAAAAATAATTTACAACTGTTTATATATGTTCGCAATTTATTGTTTCTGTTCGTAGCTTGAAAATTCCTGCAATGTGAAAAAATTAACTTTAATATATATGCAAAAGTGAACAAATATTTATAGTATATTGACTGCCCCTGCAGTAAAGTCCCAAACTGCAGGGATAATTTTTTTACCCCTGAACATAAAATTACTGAAGGAAAAACCGAAAAAATATAGAAATGCATAATAAAAAGGGGGGAACATTTGTTGGGATAAAGGAAAGAATTTGCCAGTTATTACCTTCTTTGGATTATAACTATTACAAACTCATTTTAATAGTTACCGGAAATCCTTCCTCGACCAGTGAACTTTTAAAGAAATTGGCCGAAGAAAAAAGTTTCCATTACGTGAATCTCAACCTCTCTTTGTCGGAAAAGCTGATTCAAATTCCCTTCGAGCAAAGATGGCTTTTTGTGAATGAAATGCTGGATGAAATACTGCGGAAGAACGAACACGAGGTTTTAGTTGTGGACAACACGGAAATTTTGTTTGAAAAGCATTTGAAATTGGACCCCATCGGAACCTTAAAAAACATAAGCAGGTACAAGAAAATGATTGCTTCGGTAAGAGGAGCTTTAAAAGATGATTGTTTGGTCTACGCAAGGCCTGGCGAGGACGAATACAGGACCTGGCGTATAAAAGAGCTGGAGTTTACCGTTTTAAATCACGAGGAGGGATAGCGTGAAGTATAAAGACATTATCAATTTTGAGCCTTTGGAAGAGCTAATCCAGCTTACGGATGCTAACGAAAAGGAAAAAGCTGAAAATTTGGTAAAGACCTACGTAATGTCGGATTCCATGGCTGAGATTCTAAATGAAGTAGTGATACCCCAGCTTCAGTTTGAAAGGTTTTACGATAATAAAGGCATCTTTGTTGTGGGCAATTACGGAACGGGAAAGTCGCATTTGATGTCGGTAATTTCTTCCATTGCAGAACACGAGGATTTACTGGATTTCGTAAAAAATGAAAGTTTCAAAGAGCACGCAAGGCAAATAGCCGGAAAGTTTGAAGTGCTTAGGATAGAACTAGGAGCCGTAACCACACCCCTTCGGGATATAATCTTAAAGAGGGAGATTGAAAAGGACCTTCAAAGAAGGGGCATAGATTTTACTTTCCCTGAAATCAATCAGATAACGAATAACAAACAAGCTTTGATGGAGATGATGGAAAAATTTGAAGAAAAGTATCCCGATAAAGGATATTTGATTGTAATAGACGAGCTTTTAGACTTTCTAAAGGCTAAGAAAGAGCATGAATTAATCCTTGATCTTGGATTTTTAAGGGAACTAGGCGAAATATGCAAAAGCACCAGGATAAGGGTGATGGCGGGCATTCAAGAATCTCTTTTTGACAGCCCCAGGTTTACCCATGTGAAAGAGAAGATCTTTCAGATAAAGGACAGATTTGAAAACGTCGTGATAAAAAGAGAAGATATAGCCTACGTTGTGGCAAACCGGCTTTTGAAAAAGGACGAAAAGCAAAAGGCCTTGATAAGAAATCACCTTCAGAAGTTCACCCATCTTTACAAGAATATGGTAAATAAATTGGAAGACTTTGTAGAACTTTATCCGATTCACCCGATGTACATAGAAGTTTTCCAGAACATTTATATAGCTGAACACAGGCAGGTATTGAAGACGATAAGTTTGACGATGAAAAACATATTGAACGAAGATATCCCTGAAAACGACACCGGCATAATTTCCTATGATTCTTACTGGGATTACATAAAAGGAATGACAGCGGCAAAAACTGACCCGCAGATAAGGGAAGTGGTGGAAAAAAGCAGGACATTGGAAAATATAATTGAGTCGTCCTACACAAGGCCCCAGTACAAAAAATACGCGATAAAAATAATAAAAGCATTGAGCGTCCACAGGTTAACCACCGGCGATATATACCTTCCTGTTGGTATAACTTTGGAAAACATAAAGGACGACCTGTGCTTTAATATCCCCGAAGCTCCTGAAAACAGCGAAGAATTTTTGCTGGGCATGATTTCCACTATAATAAAAGAAATTATAAAGACGGTGAGCGGCCAGTTCATCTCTCACAACCCCGAAAACGGCCAGTATTATCTGGACCTTAAAAAGGACATAGACTACCAGGCAAAGGTGGAAGAAAAAGCCGATGCTTTAGATGAAGACAGCCTGAACCCCTACTATTACAAAATACTTCTAAGATTGCTTGATTGGGACGAGGAGTCGGCGGTTCCCTATGTTCCCGGACATCAGATTTGGGAGTACAGGCTTTTGTGGAAGGAAAAGAATATAGAAAGATTGGGGTATCTATTTTTCGGGAATCCCAATGAAAGGCCCACAGCCCATCCGCCGAGGGATTTTTACATATATTTTTCCAGACTTTACGAACACGAGGCGTGGAAGGATGAAAAAAGGGAAGACGAAGTGTTTTTCAAGTTCAACATAAAGGACGATGATTTTGTTAATAATTTAAAATTATACGCTGCGGCCAGCTTCCTTGCTGGTCGGGCGAGCGGCGCCGACAAGAAGGTATACGGCGATAAAGCAAAGGATTATGAAAAAAACTTGATAAAATACATAAAAGAAAACATTTTAGAATGTTTTACCGTAACTTACAAAGGGGAATCCAAAACTATTTTTGAAGCGGTAAAGATTAAATCGATAGCTGAAAAGAGTTTTAAAGAGGTAGTCGATACTATTGCTTCCATGTATTTATCCCCTTATTTTAGCAGCATTTACCCGGACTATCCAAAATTTAGCACGGTCGTAACCCTCGGGAAAAACGGGAATTTGGAAGAAATAACAAGGGCTGCGCTTAAATACATAGCCGACGACAGGAAGGAACTGGGGGCAAAGGTGCTGGATTCGCTTGGGCTGATAGACGGAAACAGGATAGACCCATATAATTCTACGTACGCTAAATACTATTTAGACCTTATTTCAAACTTGGGGCCGGGGATGGTTATCAATAAGAAGGACTTGTTTGAAAAGAACAAAAGCGACGAAGAGGTAGACAGGAGATTTAAGTGGGAGCCGCAATTTACAGTTATAGTTTTGGCTTCGTTAGTATACAGCGGCGATATCATTTTCGTGGACAATACGGGTAAGGAATACGATTCGACGAAATTAGGGGAGCTTGCTTCGACCAATATGTACAATCTATTGGACTTCAAATACGTAAAAAGGCCGAAGGATATACCCATTGACGAGTTAGTAAGATTGTTCGATTATCTGGGGATTCCCGCAGGGCACGTCAAAAATCCTTCCGCGAGGGCGGAAGGCGTCTCTGCCATGATAAGCAAATTGGATGAGCTGATAAAGGATACTATTGGAGCTAAGGAATCCATTAATAAAGGCTTTATGATTTGGGGTATTACCTCCGAATTCATAGAAAAGAAAAAGGACAGCTTTTTGAATAAATTGACCGATTTCAAGGAGTTTCTGGATGGATTAAAAATCTACAACACACCCCAGAAATTGAAGTCTTTTAAATATACTATTGAAGAGCTTAATAGAAACTTTAAGCCTCTTGATATACTTAACAAAATAAAGCTGCTGAAGGAATTCAAAAACAAAATAGAATCGGAAGTGAACTACCTCCAGGCCGCGGAACATTCGCTGGACGATGGGGATTTTAAGAATGCGATAGAAAGCGTTAGGAAAAAAATCAAAAGTGCTATGGACAATGTGGACATCATAAATGATGATTACATCCGTAATGTGTTACAAGATTTGAAGCTTGCAAAAGAGATATATGTGAAAAAGTACATGGAAGAGCACAAAAAGTACAGGCTGGATGTAAATGCCGAGCAGAAAAAGGAAAAGATTTTGCTCAGCGATGAATACGCGAACTTGGAAAAACTATGTCAGATAAGAGATATATTTAATGTAAAGAAATTCGATGATATCAAAAACAGGCTCCAGAGCGCCAAGCCGTGTTACGTTTTGACGGAAGAAAAGCTAAAAAGGAATCCCGTCTGCGAATGCGGGTTTAAACCCAGCGACAGCGATAAATTTTTAGTATACGGGCTTATGGATGAAATCGAAGACGATATAGCAAATACTCTTAAAGAATGGAAAAATCAGCTCATCAAGGCGCTGGATGACGCCATCGTATATGAAAACATCAAGTACTTAAAGCCGGAGGAGAGAAGGGAAATAGAAGAATTTTTGAGCAAAAAAGAGTTTCCTTCAAAAATTTCCACGGCTTTTGTAAACGCCGTAAACAGCTTGATGGAAGGCTTTGAGAAGGTTGAATTGAATTTTGATGCCATGAAACAGGAGATATCCAGCAAAGGGCCGATGACTGTTGATGAATTAAGGGCCGCTTTTGATGAATATTTGAAGTCTTTGACAAAGGGCAAGGTAAAAGAAAAGGTAAGGATATTGATTAAATAAAAATGGGGGCAAGAAAATGGAGCTGACAAAAGAATTGCTCGACTCCGTAAGGGATATAGAAGGATTTCCTTTGGGGGACGAGGAGGATATTATAAAACTTTCCGATCCCCCGCATTATACCGCATGTCCCAATCCCTTCATTAAAGACTTTATCGAAAAATACGGAAAAAAGTACGATGAAGAAACTGACGACTACGAGGTGGAACCTTTTGCCGCCGATGTCAGCGAAGGGAAAAATGACCCTATATACAATGCCCATTCTTACCACACGAAAGTACCTCCTAAAGCCATCATGAGGTACATACTGCACTATACGAAACCGGGGGATATTGTATTTGACGGGTTTTGCGGCACCGGCATGACTGGAGTTGCGGCGGCCATGTGCGAAAACCCGGATCCGGAATTCAAGTTCAAAGTCGAAATGGAATTTAAAAAACAGGGCAAAAAGGTAGAGTGGGGGGCAAGGAGGGCTATTTTAAATGACCTTTCCCCCGCCGCTACCTTTATTGCCTACAACTATAACACTCCGGTAGACCCCGAGGAATTCGAGAAAGAGGCAAAGAGGATTTTAGAAGAAGTAGAAAGAGAATGTGGCTGGATGTATGAGACAATCCATGTGGATGAAAAGGGAAGGCCGGTTTTGGATGTCGAAGGCAATCCCGTAAAAGGTAGGATAAACTACACTGTTTGGTCGGACGTGTTCATTTGTCCGAACTGCAGCAGGGAAATCGTCTTCTGGGATGCGGCAGTGGACAAAGAAGAAGGCAAGGTGCTGGAGGAATTCAAATGCCAAAGCTGTGGTGCTTTTGTTAAAAAAGCAAACCTCGAAAGAGCGAAAGTCACGGTCTACGATAAGGCGTTAAAGGAATACATAACTCAAGCAAAACAAGTTCCCGTTTTGATAAACTACTCAGTAAACGGGAAGAGGTACGAGAAAAAGCCAGATGAATTCGATTTGAACCTTATAAGAAAGATAGAAGATGCGGATATCCCTTATTGGTATCCAACTGAGCGCATGATGTTTGTTGGAGAGAAATGGGGAGATACATGGAGAGCTGGTTATCATTTTGGTATAACTCATGTTCACCATTTTTATACAAAGAGGAATTTGTGGGTTTTGAGCGCTTTGTATGAAAAGTCTAAAAATATATCGAAATTAATATGGTGTTTAAATAGTATTCAAAATTATGTTAACAAGAAACAATCGTATGGAGGGGGTGGTGGAGGAGTATCAGGGACATTGTATATACCTTCATTGATAGAAGAAAAGAATGTTCTAGATGTATTTTTACGAAAAGTTAAAAAGATAATAAATAATTCTATATTTCCAAATATATGTTTGGTAACTACTCAATCTTCGATAAGTTTAGTGAATATTCCATCTGAATCCATCGACTACATATTCACCGATCCACCTTTCGGCGATAATCTTATGTATTCTGAACTCAACTTTATTTGGGAGGCGTGGCTCAGGGTTTTTACCAACAATAAAACCGAAGCCGTAATAAATAAAACTCAAAGAAAGGGTCTTTACGAGTATCAGGAGCTTATGGAAAAATGCTTTAAAGAAATGTACAGGATTTTAAAGCCGGGCCGGTGGATGACGGTGGAATTCCATAATTCAAAAAACGCCGTGTGGAATGCCATTCAGGAAGCTATTTTAAGAGCTGGTTTTGTAATTGCCAATGTAAGGGTCCTCGACAAAAAGCAGGGTACTTTTAAACAGGTAACAACAACTTCTGCAGTGAAAAAGGATTTGGTAATTTCGGCGTATAAACCCAAAGAGAGTTTTGAAAAGAGATTTTCGCTGGAGGCGGGGACCGAACAGGGAGTTTGGGATTTTGTAAGGCAGCACCTGGAGATGCTTCCTGTGGTGGTCGTAAAAGACGGGAAAATTGAAGTTGTTCCCGAAAGGCAGAAATATCTTTTGTACGACGCCATGATCGCCTTTCATATACAAAGAGGGTTGAGCATACCGATGGGTGCTGCGGAGTTTTACAAAGGATTAGAAGAAAGGTTTGTAGAAAGGGATGGCATGTATTTTCTGCCAAATCAGGTGGGCAAATACGATGCCAAGAGAATGGAACTGGAATTGGAAGAAGAGCAGATATCTTTGATAATAGACGAAAAAAGCGCGATACAGTGGCTGCGACTGGAGCTTGAGAAAAAGCCCCAGACTTATCAGGAAATCCAGCCGAAGTTTTTGCAGATAAAGCATGAGTTAAAACACGAGAAATTGCCGGAACTTATGGATATCTTAAAAGAAAACTTTTTGCAGGATGAAGAGGGAAGATGGTACGTCCCTGATCCCAATAAGCAGTCGGATATAGAAAAGATGAGAATGAAAAATCTTTTAAAGGAATTTGAAGGGTACTTAAACACCAAAGGGAAGCTGAAGGTGTTCAGAACCGAAGCCGTAAGGGCGGGATTCAAGGACCTCTGGCAGAAAAAGGATTATAAGACGATAGTAAAAGTGGCAGAAAGGCTTCCGGAAACAGTGCTTCAAGAAGATACTACTTTGCTCATGTACTACGACAATGCCTTGAGCAAATTGGATGAGTGATGTGATGAATAGAAGTTTCGTGTACGCGAAGAGTTTAAAAAAGAATGTCAAGATTATCCAGGAGAAGGAACTTTGGGGATATAAGAGCTATTTGGTCTTAGATCCGGCGTCTAACAAAGTTTATGAACTGTCGGAAAATGATATAGAACGCAATGTAGACGAAAGGCATAGTGTTTTTGAATTCAAGTACGTCTTGAACGCGTCAAAAGTGAAGAATATGATTTCCGGTGGGATACTGTCCCATATCGGTGGCAGTATCCTTCCTTTACCGCATCAGATATATGCTCTTAAAAAAGCGCTTTCCAGTAACAACATAAGGTATCTTTTAGCCGACGAGGTGGGCCTCGGAAAGACCATCGAGGCAGGGCTTATATTGAAGGAATTGAAACTGAGGGGCCTTGTAAGGAGAATTTTGGTATTGGTGCCTAAAGGGCTTGTGCTGCAGTGGAAAGAAGAGTTAAAGGAGAAGTTCAACGAAGAGTTCAGGATAATTTTGCCCCAGGACTTTGAGGCTATCAGGAGAATTCACGGTGAAGGCAACATCTGGGCAAAGTTCGATCAGGTCATAACTTCTCACGATTCAGTAAAACCCATAGAAAATAGGCCAGGCTGGGACAGGACAAAGGTAGAGCTTTTGAACAAAGAGAGGTTTTTAGATCTAGTTTCAGCAGGATGGGATCTTATAATAATAGATGAAGCGCATAGATTAGCAGGTTCTAGCACCGATGTTGCGAGGTACAGGTTGGGAAAGGCTCTGTCTTCATCGGCGCCTTATTTGCTCCTTTTGACCGCCACTCCCCACCAAGGGAAAACGGATGCTTTTTTAAGATTGATGAGGTTTTTGGATGAAAAGGCTTTTCCCAATGAAAAAGCGATAGATAGAAAGTTAGTTTCTCCTTTTATAATTAGGACGGAAAAGAGGGAGGCAATAGACTTTAAAGGAGAAAAGTTGTTCAAGAATAGGTACACGAAAATTGTGAGCGTAAAGTGGAATGGGGAGGGTGACTTACAGAGAATTTTGTACGAGAGAGTCACCGATTACGTGGCAAGGGGTTATAACCTGGCTGTAAGAGAGAGAAAAAATTATATAGGCTTTTTGATGGTGTTGATGCAAAGATTAGTTACCAGCAGCACCAGGGCGATAAGGGAATATATCGAAAAAAGGCTGGAAGTGCTGAAAAGCCAGTGCTTCGAAAGTGAAACCCTGGATTTTGAGGAATTTTACGACGGCTGCGGAGAGGAGATTTTAGAGAAATTAATTTCCACTTACAGCATGGATGTAAAAAAGGAAATTGCTGAGCTGGAGGAGATTTTGTCCATAGCAAGGCAGGCGGAAAAGCAGTTTTTTGACGTCAAATTGGATACCCTTTTCGATTTGCTTTTTAAGATTCGCCTGGAAGAAAGTGATGCAAAATTTTTGATATTTACCGAATTTAGAGCGACCCAGGATTATTTGAGCGAGATGCTTCAAAAGCGGGGATATAAAGTCGTTGTTTTAAACGGTTCTATGGACATAGAAGAAAGAAAGGCTGCGCTGAAAGAGTTTGAAGAGGCGGCGGATATTATGGTTTCCACCGATGCGGGCGGAGAAGGATTGAATTTACAGTTCTGCCATATAGTGATAAACTATGACATGCCTTGGAACCCGATGAAAGTGGAGCAGAGGATAGGAAGGGTGGACAGGATAGGACAGACGAAGGACGTGTTTGTGTTTAACTTCATTCTTGAAGAGACTATAGAAAACAGAGTAAGAAGGGTGCTGGAAGAAAAGCTCGATGTGATTTTCAGAGAACTCGGAATCGACAAGATGAGCGATGTGCTCGACAGTTTTGAGGCGGGCATAGATTTTACCGAAACTTTCATAAAGTCAATCGCAAATCCGGAACTGCTGGAGTTTTATATAGACAAAGCAAGTGAAAGCGTAAAAGAAAAGGCGAAAGTTTTTGATAGCGTCAGGGAATTGCTGAAAAAAGAAAAAGAGTGGGGTATTGAGTTGCTGGAAGATCTGCCTTCCGGGGATATTGAGGATTATTTAATTGGAATGTGTAAAAATTTTGCTTTAGTAGATGAGGAAGGCGGTAAAGAACTTGCAAGCTTTGATTTGAATGACGAGAGGATAAGGAATCTGTTGAACTTGCCTGAGTTTGCCTTTTCAAACAAAGTTCCGGTGGTAAAAGCCACAATTCGCGAAAACGGATATTGGTCGTTATGGGAAGTAAGCGTGAATAACAGTGAGAGGTACTGTAGGGTTTTCCCCATATTTATAAATGAACAAGGGGATTACAAACCTGCTTCCTCGAGGGCTTTGTACGATTTCTTTTTGAAAGAAGAGTTTGAATTTGAGGGACTCCGTGAAATAGAAAAAGATGTGATTGATAATTTAAGGGAAAAGGCGATGGAAATAGCTTATAATTACTTTAGCAAAATGAAAGATAAATTTTCAGAGAGCATACGAGAAGAGGTGGAAAGAAAGATTGCGGCAATTAATCTGAGGAAAGAAGCTGCCATGAGAATCGGTCTTGAGGCTGTTCGCAAACACAGGCTTTCTCAGCTTGAGGCGGAAGAAAGGGTTTTGTTGGAAGCTGTGAAAAGGACGGAAAATATTATTCCCGGACTAAAACTTTTATATGTCGTCTCTCTGGAAGTGATGTAAATGATTGATGAAATTCTTTTAAAAAAGATGCCTCTGAAAGAATGCGATCGCATATTGGTAAAGGATTTGTGCAATCTTCTTTCTGATGATTATACTGTTGGCATGATTTTAAGTGAAGGTTATAAAATAATCTATTATCATGATGTGGATATTTACCGTTATCAATATGAGACTAGTTACAGGGGAAAATCGGAAAAGCTTCTTTTGTTGGTGAATGAAGAATGTTACATTCCTTGGGACATAAAACAGGATTACTTTATTTTGGAAGTAAGTCTTGGTGATGTTTTTGAAAATTTGGATGTCGAGGTTTTGAAGGAGATAGAAAGGGAGTATTATGATGTAATATATGAGAAATCTTCAAAGCTCAAACAAAAGCTAGACTTTGATGAAACCTGCGCTTTTATATTAAAGAGCATCTTTCAAGTCGATGCGGCTTTGATAAGTTCACTGGGAGATTTGGTAAAAAACCTATTGAAACTGTACTACAAAGGAATGGAGCTTCCACCTGTATTGCGGCGCTATATCAAGAAGAGTTTAGATAATGTGAACGAGAAAGATATCGTAGAAAAAATTTTAAAGGGGAAGGAAGCGTTTTTTGATTTTTTGCAGGAGCAGTGGGAAGTATTTCTTGAAAGTTTTGTCGAAGATTCGAGAAAACCTATAGTCGATTTTGAAGACCCTGATATAAGGGTATATATCGACAATTTATTTAAGGAAGGATATTTGAATCCTATACGCTTTGAGTACAAGACCGGAATGCCGGAGTTTGTAAAGGCGGGGATAATCGTCGATTACAAGGAAGCCGTAAGAAAAGAACATGATGAGGCTGTGAGGAAGATAGAAGAGAGAATTGAGAATATAAAGGGCTATAAAGACTGGCTGGAGATTGCAAAGGTATTCGGAGAAATTATTTACCTTTCCTGTTTGCTTGATTTGGAAGAATATCGCCTTTTAAGCGATAGGATAAATGAGAAGTTTAAAAATTGGCTCCTCGAGAACTACGGCAAGCTTCCCTTCATGTCTTTTACGAGTTCGCCGGTTATGGTCCATCACGTTCAACATTACATCGTAAACTTGTTAAGAAGAGAAGAAAAGGATAGGGTAGTTTTGATAGTCTTTGACGGTATGTCGGAGTTCAATTGGTGTATCATAAAGAATTTCTTAAAAGAGCGTAGTTTTCTTTTGGAGGATAAAGCTTGCTTTGCCTGGATTCCGACTATAACTTCTGTTTCGAGGCAGGCTCTTTTTTCGGGAGAGATACCGGTTAACTTTAAGGATACGCTGTTTTCGACCGATTACGATGAAAAGCGGTTTAAGAAATTTTACGTAGAACACGGATATAAAGAAAGCGAAGTCGCTTATTTAAGGGGTATAAAGACATTTAAGGAAGAGGCCTTGCTGGAAAGTTTAAGAAGTGGTACAAAAATTATAGGGGTCGTTGCAGATATCATAGACATATACGGTCATCAGGAGTTTTTCGATTATAAAGGCTTTTATCAACGAATCGAAGTCTTCTTGAAAAACGGCTTTTTGGCGGAGTTTTTGGAAGAAGCAGGGAAAAGCAGCTATGAGATTTTCATAACTTCGGACCATGGGAACATATCGACAGTAGGTCAGGGAAGTGTAAAAGAGGGAGTAGTGTTGGATACATTATCGAATAGGATTGCGGTTTATCAGGCTAAATACGGCGATTTTGGCGATTTATTGAGGGAAAAACAGGTTATAGAATGGAAGGGAGATGGACTGCCTAAGGAGTTTAAGTATCTGATATGTGACGGCAACTATTCTTTTATAAAAGACGGCGAAAGTGCCATAAGCCACGGAGGAATTGCACTGGAAGAAGTGGTTGTTCCCTTTGCCAGAATAATAAATTAAGGAAGGAATGGAGCTATGAAATTCGTGGGTTTTCTAAAGCCCGTCAAACTAGAATGGTTGAATATGACGGCAGATGAATTAAAGAAGGGCAATTTAAGTTCTAAAGAAATAAAAGAATTATTGAAAAGACATGTTTCTAATTTTTACAAAAGTCCGGTTACTATAAGAAAATCCGTTTCCGTTTTATTGAAAACCTGGGTAGATGTGGATGAAAGGTCAGAATTTGTCAGGGATTTTGCAGTTGATTTGTACGAAAGGACAAATGATGAAGAGAAAATAGCGCTGCACTATGGTTTGATGATGCTAAGCTTCCCTATTTTTAACGATATCATCTATCTAATTGGCAAAAACCTGTATTTGGATGAAAAATTTAAACTGGAAAACATAAGAAGAAAGATTTTCGAAAAATGGGGAGAAAGGCAAACAATTTTGTATTCGATTAACAACATTATATTCAGCTTGAAAGAGTGGGGACTGATAATAAGCGAGGGGAAAGGACTCTATACCTCTGGCAAGAAGGTATATATTTCTGACAGCTCCATAAAATGCTTTTTGATTTTGTGCTATTTAAAGGCATCGAATAGAAGTTACCTGGATTTTGCCGAAATAGATAAACTTTATTCGTTTTTTCCATTTGAATTTGATTTAAATTTAAACGAAATAACATCATCGAAAATGTTGAGCATTAACAGAATCGGAACTAATATTGTGGTAGGCGTGTAGTTACCTTTATTGAGTAAATAATGGCCACTAATGGGGGTATATACATGAGCGTAAATGAAAAACTCCAGACGGCAAGAGAACGCCTGATAAGATTATATAGCTTTCTTCGCGAATTTTCCCATATTCGCTATTCTTTTCCCACCCATATAGAGGAACATAGCTGGCGCATTTGGTTTTCCGAACTTCCCGATCATCCTTCGATAAGCCGTACATACTTTTTCACTTCAGAAGAAGGGGAAGATTCAGAATCAGTAGCAGAAAGAAATGGATTTATCCTTAGAGTCCGGCGGCCCAAGCTCACAAAACCGCCCGCACCTCCCGAATCCATTAGGGGATGGTTGCAGTCTGGCTGGGAGGATCCTTTTAAGCAGGATGTATTCCCAATAGCCAGCAAAAACATAGGATTGTCCGACGGGACTTCCACCGTGGAACATTTTGAAGATGATAAAAAGCGTGTTGAGGAATTCGAACGCTGGAGAAAATTGTGGAAGGAATGGGCGGCAAACGAGCGGCCGGCAAGGCAGGCCATGAAGGTTTTCGAAACCCTCTACGAATTGTATGGGCATATACAGCGAGAGGGCGAACGCGTGGAATTGATGCTAGGGGATGGCATTTTAAGCTGGCAAAATGAAGAAGGAGAAATATATTACCCTCTGCTTTTGCTGCCGGTACAACTGGAATTTGATGCCGATGTGCCGGAATTTCGCATAGTCGATACGGGAGCAAACCCACAGCTTTATACGGCAGCATTTCGCCATGGGACAGAGGTTGATATAAATAACTTGGCAAGTATCCAGGATGAATGGAGTAAGGGTGGCTTTCATCCGCTGGGAAGGGACGATACTTCGGGCTTTCTCAGACGACTTGTAGTGGCCCTTTCGCCCCACGGCGAATTTATCGGAGAAAAGTTGCCGCCGGAAAGGTCGATGCAGCCGGTTATAGGAAGATCGCCTTTGATTTTCTTAAGACAACGGACATTAGGTTTTGCACTTGCGCTGGATAAAATTTTGGAGGATTTGCAGGAACGTAAAGACTTGCCTCCGTTTTTATCGAGGATCGTCGGAATAGATTTGTCGGACGGGAAAATTGAGGCGCCGGAAACAGAATATACCGGTCTCCCGGGTAGCGAACCGGAAGAAATTCTTTTTAGCAAGCCTTGGAATAAGGAACAGTTGAAAATAGCGGAAAGATTGGAAAGTTACGGTGCAGTTCTGGTCCAGGGCCCCCCTGGGACAGGAAAAACGCACACAATCGCAAATCTCATAGGACATCTACTCGCCCAGGGCAAATCAGTCCTTGTCACCGCCCATACCTCAAAAGCATTAAGGGTGCTTCGAGACAAAATAGTCGAACCGCTGAGGCCCCTTTGCGTTAGCGTGCTGGACAACGATTTGGAGAGCCGAAAGCAGCTCGAAGAGGCTGTAAATCATATCGTCGAGCAATTAAATCATGGAGACGCAAAGACTTTTGAAGAGAGGGCGAAGGATTTGTCTTCCCAAAGGAGACAGTTAATAAAAGAAATTCAGGCATTGCAACAGCGCCTTCTGGATACCGTTGGCAGCGAGTACAGGCCCATTGTATTAGGAGGAGAGTCGTATGATCCGTGCGAAGCAGCCAGGCTGGTAGCGAAAGGTAAAGGGGTCCATGACTGGATACCGGGACCCGTCGAGCCTGGCCAACCTCTACCCCTTTCTATTCCAGAATTAGTAGAGCTTTATCAAACCAATGCCGCCGTAACGCCCGAAGAAGAGCGGGAGTTGCTTTTTGGGCTCCCTTCCCCGGAAAACCTCATGTCTCCCGAGCGTTTTTCCGAATTGAGTGGAATTTTGTCGCATCCAGTTAATTTGCCAAGTTCGGAGTTTTGGGATGATGAGAAAAAAGGACGGGAAATTGTTGGGGCGTTGGATGAACTTGCAAAGGAAGCAAAAGAAATCGGAAAGGAACTTTTGGAGGCCGAAGATTGGGAACTTGCGGCTGTGGATTCTGGAACTAAGGGCAGAGCCTATTGTGAACCGTGGAATAATCTTATAAAATTACTGGGAGATATTGAGGAATTGAAAGCAAACTCGCAGGAGCTTTTCATTCTACATCGACCGCGGCTGGCCGAAAATATCTCTTTTGAAGAACAAGAGCGATTGGCTATTGAACTGGCGGAAGAAGCCTCACGCCGTGGTAGTATAGGTGGCCTTTCCCTAATTTTTCGTCCTGTATGGCGAAGATTCGTTCAGAATGCCAAAGTAGCTTCAGGACATCCAAGCAAGGTCCAGCACTTTCAAGCTCTGGCGGCACTGGCAAAACTATTAAGATTGCGCAATGAACTCATATTGCGCTGGGATTACCTAGTGACAAGGCATGGTGGTCCAGAACTTGATAAACAGAGTGAAGAACCTGAACGGGTTGCCGTTCAGCGTTTGAGTCGGATTCAGGAATTGCTTGAATTTAGCGATAAAAGACTTTCGCCGTTAATTGAGAAATTAAAAAATTACGGATTTTATTGGGATGCTTTTATAAAGCAACGTGAATCTGAAAGTTCTCCTTTCGCTGAGCTCAGAACTTTAGGCAAAGTGCTGATGGAAAAATTGCCCCATATTATTGAATCGAGGATATCGAGTATCCAGCATTATTGGGCACGCGTCGAAATTGAAAACCTGGAAAAGGTATTGAGGGATATTCAAAAAATACATAAAGGTGCGATTGTAGACCGGCTGTACAGTGCGGTTAAAAGTTTGGACTCGGAAAGCTATTCAAGGGCTTATGAAATGCTTTCGGATCTTTACAGGCGTCAGGTTCACCTTAAGAGAAGAAAAGAGCTTTTAACGAAACTAGAGCAGTTCGCACCTGGTTGGGCAGGGGCTATTCGCGCGCGGCAAGGCGTCCATGGCAAGGCGGAATTGCCGGGGGACCCCGTGGAGGCATGGCGGTGGAGACAGCTCGAAGAGGAACTCAAAAGGCGCACATCGGTTTCGGTATCAGAATTGCAGGAGCTTATAAACAGGCGCACCGAAGCCTTGAGGCAGATCACAGCAGAGCTTATAAAATGCAAGGCGTGGGCAGCGCAGCTGAAAAGGACGACACTGGAACAGCAGCAGGCTTTGATGGGATGGCTTAATATCATGAAAAAACTTGGAAAAGGATACTCAAAACTTGCACCTTATTTGAGGGCAGAAGCGGCAAGGAAGTTAAACATTGCCCGTGATGCAGTTCCGGTGTGGATTATGCCGCTTTCCCGCGTGGTAGAGCAGTTCGACCCGAGGACGACGCGCTTTGATGTGGTAATCATCGATGAAGCAAGCCAGTGCGATTCGTTGGCCCTTACGGCGCTGTATTTGGCTGATAAAGTAGTGGTTGTGGGTGACCACGAACAGGTAAGTCCGGAAGGCGTCGGACAGGAGCTGGAACGCATTAAGGATATTATAGCAGAATACTTAAAGGATATACCGAATGCTATACTTTATGACGGAAGGCGCTCGATTTACGATATTGCGCGGGAGTCATTCGGCGGTACCATCATGCTAATAGAACATTTCCGCTGTGTGCCTGAAATTATACAGTTCAGCAATTACCTTTGCTATAACGGCAGTATAAGACCTTTAAGGGAATCCAGCAAGGTACCGCTCAAACCTCACGTGGTACCCTACCGGGTGCAAGGTGCAATCGTGGAAAGAAAGGTAAATAAAAAAGAGGCAATTGAGTTGGCGTCGCTGTTGGTAGCAGCGGCAAATCATCCGGCTTACGAAAATAAGACTTTTGGCGTAATATCTTTGGTGGGAGAGGAACAGGCTCGATACATAGATTCTCTGCTTAGAAGGTATTTATCCGAACAGGAATACAAGAACCGAAATATTTTGTGCGGCACCGCTGCTCAATTTCAGGGCGACGAAAGGGATGTGGTATTTTTGTCCCTCGTAGACGCTTCGACGGGAACTCCTCTCCCCTTGCGCGAAACCGACCGTTTTAGACAACGGTTTAACGTCGCTGCCAGCAGGGCTAAAGACCAGATGTGGGTGATATATTCCCTTGATCCATATAATGATTTAAAAGAAGGCGATCTCCGCCGCCGTTTAATCGAATACGCTTTAGATCCGGAGTCAGTTACTAGGGCTTTAGCACGCGAAAGTGCCCGCACACAATCACCTTTTGAACAGGAAGTCTTAAAACGGCTTATTGCTGCGGGTTATCGCACCTATGCTCAGTGGCCAGCGGGTTATTATGTTATCGATCTGGTCGTAGAAGATTCAGAAAATAGGATAGCGATTGAGTGCGACGGCGACAGGTGGCATCCCATAGAAAAATTGCCGGAGGATCTGGCTCGCCAGGCTGTCCTAGAACGCCTGGGATGGAAATTCATCCGAATCCGTGGCAGCGACTTTTACAGGGATCCTGAGGGAACTATGAAATGGGTATTTGAGCAGCTTGATGCTCACGGCATAAAACCTGAAGGCTATATGCCGGAAAATAATATGAATGATACTCGAAGCGAACTGGTGGAAGAAGTTATAAGGATGGCTGCACAGCTTCGTAAGGAGTGGGAGGAGATGTAAAGACTTTATGGTGTGTTTACAAAAAGTCTGAAAACTGAGATTATCTAAGTGAACATCCTGGGGAAAGGGATAACTTTTATAATCTAGATTACCTCGCCTTCTTCGGCAAGAAAAGATAAGTTGGAGAAGTTTTATAAATACGAGAAAGCCGGCGTTAAGGGATACTGGACCGTGGAGTCGGAAGAAAAGTTCCTAAGCGTATTTGTGTTGGGTTTCGATAGCAGTCGTAATGTATTCAGAACCATTTTTTTGTGGTGAAGCCATTCGGCGATATAAGGTTAAATTTGGTCTGGCTTGTTGCACCTATCCGGGATATCTCCAGTTTTTATTTTTCCTCAATAAATTTGCAGTAAAATTGAATGTAACTTTATTTATACGATAGGAGGTAAGCCAGCCTTGCATAGGAGAAAGTTAAACAAAGGCAAATATTACCCTTTGGAAGAATATCTTTTATGAGTCAGGATTCTTCCCGGGTAAAACTTTCCTTTGAGGATATCGAAAAAATCATGGGAAATAGTTTCCCGCCTTCAGCAAGTAAGTATCGCCCTTGATGGGCTAACGAAGGGGATGTGCAGGCCTATGCATGGTTAAGGGCAGGGTATGAGGTTGAGGAAGTAATTCTTGGTGATCACGTTGTTTTTGTTAAAAAGGAGGGGTGTTATGGCTCTTGAGCAGTTGAAAGTAAAGGAAATAGTTCGGCGAGCCGTCAATAAGGAAATCGATGTCCCGGAGTTTCAGAGGGATTTTGTTTGGGATCCCGAGCAGGTAAAATTGCTTGCAGAATCTTTATATCGCGAGTATCCTGTAGGGTCGTTTTTGCTTTGGGATTCCTCAGCATATCGAGAAGCGAAAATTGCTGAAGGCGCGAAAAGTTCATCGTGGATTGTGGACGGTCAGCAGCGTACTACCGCTTTATGTATTTTATTCGGAGAAAAACCCTATTGGTGGCCGAGTTCCGCGGATTGGAATAAAACCTTGGCACGCTACGATGTGATGGTAAATCTTTTGCCGGATGGTGATGAAAGGCTGGAATTTGCCTTATCTAATCCCATCCGAGAAAAAGACCCCCGATGGATGAGCCTGCGGGAGATTCTTTCTAAAGAGAAAGTGGAAGAATTCACAAAACTTGCTCAAGAGAGGGTAGGTCAGCTTGCTTCAAGTCCTTCCCAAGCGATAGAATTGTTCGCCAAAATCCATGCGAACATGCAGCGCCTGTGGCAAATCAGGGATATGGAAATTCCCATAATAAAAATTTCGCACGAAGTCGAGGATGTGGCGGAAATCTTTGCAAGGCTCAATCAAGCGGGAACTAGAGTGAAAGAGGCAGATGTGGTGTTAGCTTTGGCAGCTGTCTACAATCCCGGCTGGGTTAGAGAACATTATATCCCCTTTAGAAATGACCTAGATGAAAGAGGTTGGGACCTGGATGCCGGCGTTTTTATTCGCACCATGACGGGCATTGGCTATGGCCGGGCAAGGTTAGTTGAAGTACCTAAGGGTTTTTGGGACCAATCGAACTTGCCTGGGGTATGGGCAAAAACGCGGGATGCAATTTCAGAGGTCATAAAGCGGCTGGCCGAATACGGAATTATGTCTTCTGAACTTTTGCCTTCGGTGAACGCATTAATTCCGTTGTTCGTACTACATGCTAAGTGGAGTAAAGAGAAAGAATATAGTTTTGGAAAAGCTCTATGGTGGTTTTTGATGGCCAGCAGGGACGGTAGGTACAGCGGTTCTGCCATTACGAGCTTAAACGAGGACGTAAAAGCTATCAATGAGGCGTCTAGTTTTGATGCTGCTCTCTCGAACCTCTTGCAGCGCTTGCATGTGCAGCAAAAGATTGATCCGACAGAATTTCTCAACAGATACGATAGAAAAGGCAATCAATTTTTAAGGCTTATGCTTTACCTAATTTTATTCAAAAATAACGCGAGGGATTGGGTAGATAAAACCCGTATAGGATATGACAAAACGGGCAGCCCCATTACGTCCGGCTTTCAACCTCAATGGCATCATATATATCCTCAGAATTTGTTAAATAAAAATGGTCTACCAATAGATGATATTCACGCGTTGGCAAATATCACCGTTTTAAATGAGCGAACGAATGTAAGTAGACTTTCAGGAAAGCCTCCTTGGAAATATGTGCTTGAGTACAATATTTCTAGAGGAGAACTCGACGAACATTTTATACCTGGGCCTTTTGCGGACGCATCAGCAGGAAGGGAAATCGTAGAAAAAAGCTGGGGAAAAGAAGACCTCAAACAGGTATACGGGGATTTCGTGCTAAAAAGAGCAGAACTTCTTTCGAAAGCGGCCAATGAGTTTCTTTTAATCCTCAAAAAGGATTAAAAAATTAGCCTAGAAAATGAGAAAATTGGGTGAGACTTGAAAAATGTTGCCCACCTTTCCTTGTGCTACCTCACCTTTCGGCCGTCAAAAAAGATGTTGTTTGTCATATCTCCATAGATCTTTGTCGGCAGTACCCTCCTGCTAGGTCTTGGAGCCTTTTGGCATGGTGTTCGGAGGTGGCAATGGGCACTGATATATGGCTTGTTTAGCTTTGCACTGCTGGTAGTTTTCAAAGTTTCAGCCTGTTCTTGAAAGTAGGAGCGGGCTGTGCGATATGTTTCTAACATTTAGGTAATTTTCTCCCGATTGCCTTTGTTTGGGGATAGGAGTTTTACCGTGAAGGTTACTGTCTGCATATAGTATCTATAGCGATTACGCTTCATGGCTGGAAGATGAAAGGTTCGAAATCATAAAGTGAAAGCTTTTTATGCAGGTAGCATCATCAAAGGTTTATCAAGAGGTTGTTTTTTATCATGAGCTCAAGTTTTCGTAAGATTGCCGGAATTATCCTTCCGGCTTTTTTGTTTTAAAATCTAGTCCTTGATGAAGGAAAGTTCCGAAAAATGTAGAATCATAGATTGAGCAGATATTGCTATAAGGGCAGCAGAATGACTTTAATATAAAATCACCTTGACTAATATAACTTATAAGTTATATAATGAAGGTGAAAAAATGTCAGATAAGAGGCGGGAAAAGAGTAAAATCATTTATCCCGAAGAATTTAACTCAAATTATATTTTTACTTATTTTTCTTTTAATGAAGAGTTGAAGGACCTGCTAGAAATGAGCGGGCAAAAGAGGGATTTTGCCAGAAAGTATAGAAGACAGCTATTGATTTTAGAAAAACTCAGGAAACAGTGTATTCTACATAAATCTTTTGAACGACTAAAGGATAATGGAATAATATATTCTATGAGGTTTGTCGGTGAACTTAATATAAGGATATTGTTCTCTTTTTTTAGTGATGGACGAAGAGAAATTGTAATCTTATTAAATTGTTTCCAGGAAAAAGAAAACAAAAAGAAAAATAGTATTAAAAGTTATGCTAAAGCAATTGAAGTTGCAAAAGAAAGGATAGATAATCTTCTCAAGTTGGGTCTAAAACTCATATAAATGGGAATAATTTAAAAGATAAAAAGGCAAAAAGGTTAAAATGGCAAAATGGAGGGTTGGAAAGTGGATTATAGAAAGATATTGGGAAATCCCTATGATTTGATTGATGAAATAGCTGACGAAGGAGAAAAAGAATATTTCGAATTGGATGATATTTTGGTTGATATAGCAACTACTTTGATAAACTATAGAGCAAAAAACAATTTAACGCAGAAGGATCTTGCAATGAAATTAGGCTGCTCTCAGGCGATGGTTTCGAAACTGGAAAGTGGAGAATACAATCCATCTATTGAACAATTGTGGAAAATATCGTCGGCTTTAGGTCTGGAATTTAAAATCATTTTTAGGGAAAAAGAACAGAAGATTACGATTTGGGATATGCCGGAAGATAATATTTCTACACTTAATTTTGTGGGTGAAGCTGCATGATAGAGGCTAATAAAATAGTTGCTAATTTTCAGATGATTGCAAGTAGAGTTGTAAAATTCGAACTTGAAACAAAAGAAGTTAATAATAATGGCAAAGAAAAGGTAAATGTAAAGAATAATTTCGATTATGAGGTTATAAAAATAGAAGAACATGATGAGGCTTATTATGGTATAGTTCAGTTTAAAACCAATTTTGTTGCGAAAGTTGGTAAGAGCACTTTGTTTAAAATATTTGTTGTTTACGAAGGGAAATTTCTGGGAAATAAAAGCAATTTAAAACAAGAAGATTTTAAGAAAATGCTGGAATTGAATGGTGTTGTGGCCCTTTCCCAGTTCACGAGATCGTATGTATTATCTGCTACAGCCCTTGCGGGAATTAATCCACCTGTAAGATTGCCAATGATAAATATTTATCAATTAAAGAAATTGAAAGAAGAAATAAAACAATAAAAGAGATGCTATGAATTAAAAGCCTTCATTTCGGGAGGATTTTACAATAATGTTTGATACATATAACTTGCAAAGGTTAAAAGAGTATATAAAAAGATGTATGGAAAATGATGTGATTTTGCTCGATACATTAAGGAATGAAATTCGGGTTTTGAAAGGAAATGTCCGAAGAATTGTTCCAAGAAATGCAACGTCTATTTCTCTCGTCGGGACGGATGGCGGAAATAACAAATTAAGGTTTGATCCTTTTCTTGTAAATGTAATTAGAGTCGTTGATTCCAGCAATAACGAATATTATATGGATGTCATTACTCCGACAACAAGGATCGAGGAAATTAACCGGAGGATATTTGAGGGTAAGGAAAGTAAGCTTGATTCACTGAGAAAGATGATGAAATACCTTGGTGTTGACGATATTACTAAACTTACTCCCATGATAAGGTATAATCCCCCCGATAAACCCGTTAATCCTAGCTGGGTGCAGGTTTATAGAGAATTGGTTGAATGGGCTACTCTTTTTTCAATTGTGAGGGATAAAGATTTCGGTACCGATACGCTGATTGTTTTTGATGGATTGCTCAGGAGTAAAGTTTTTGCAGGTGACTTGTTTGTTAAATATAGAGAAGGATTGGAAGAGGGCATACGAAGGCAGTATGAAAACAATCGAAGGAGAATTTATATCGTAGGAATTGCAAAACACAGTAAAGTAATTGATAGGTACCGCCTTGCAATGTATATTGAAAATATTATGACCGGAAATTATCCCTGCTATGTTGAGATTCCCAGAAACATAGAAGAAAAGGCTTACGTTTGGCCGGAATATGCCAGAGGGGACGAGGTTGTTCAAGAAGGAAGAGAAATTAATAAATTTGTAGCCGGAAAAATGTTCTTTGTAAAATTCGGGTCCGGCAGATATGATCCGATATGGGCGGTTGATATCTTATTAAGTCAGGTAGAAGATGCACCTCAAATTATGGGTTATTTGTTGTCTGACGCGATAGACGGCTTTCCGGTTCCTTTTTATCCTTTGAGTTTACAAAAGGCCCATGAAAACGCTGCGCTGGTTGATTTTGATATGGAGATTATTCAAGATGAGATATTAAACTCTTTGAGGGAAGTTCTGAGAGGGGATGCAGACAAAATTGATACTTTTAGACTTATAGATTTGGATCCGTCGATTAACAGATATTGAGGGGACGAGTGCAATGCCGATTGACAGTCTTTTTCCAAGGGACAAAATTGTAGGTATTTTTAGAGGATTCAGCGAGGGTGGTTTGGAGTTCCATGCGGATCTCGTTTTGCCTTATAAAAGGGACCTGCACAATATACCGATGCATGGACAATTTTTGCTTGTACAGCTTGAATCTCCCGAGGAGGCGGTTTTAGGGCGCATAACTTCGGTTTCCTCTGAAGGCAAACTTACTTCCAGTGTTGGAGAGGATTACAACCTCAGAGCGGTGAGGGAAAATCGAGTTATCCCCGAAGACTTGCGGGAGCAGTATTTGAAATACCGAGTAAATATACGCGTCCTCGGGAGTTTAAAGTTATCGGAGGGCAAAATTGTTTTTATACCTTCACACAGAAGAATTCCCCATGTTGGAAGTCCGGTAGCTTTTCCTTCGGATGAAGTGCTCCAGGAAATCGCCGGACATAATGAAAAGGGAGCAGAACTCGGCTTTTTTGCGCTGGGCGAATACATATATGCAGGAGATGATACAAAATTCAAAGGCAAAAAAGAAGAATGGATGCAGATTAAGAGTCCTGAGATTACGGTCAAATTCCCGGTGGAAAATTTGGTATCCCGCAGGTCGTTTATTTTTGCTCGCGCCGGTTTTGGAAAGTCAAATCTCAACAAACTCTTATTCAGTAAATTATATAAGAAAACACCATTTGTTGAAAAAAGAGGAGGGAAGAAAGTACCGGTAGGAACTATCATATTTGATCGCGATGGGGAGTATTTCTGGCCCGATGATAAGGGACGGCCCGGGCTTTGCGATGTGCCGGAGTTGAAGGATAATATTGTGGTATTCACTTCCAGACAAGCTCCGAGCAAGTTTTACGGTTCGTTTGTGGCAGGAGGAATCCGCCTTGACATAAGAAGGTTTAGGCCAGCTGATATCGTATCAATTGCGTTATCTCAAGAAAAACAAGATCAACAGAATGTGAGGAAGATAAAAGGTTTGAATCAGACTAAGTGGGAAAGACTTGTAGATCTTATTTATAGACAAAAAAATGAAGCTGATTTGGATGATATAAAATCGATTTTAAATCTCGAAGATAGTCAAGATGCAGAGGCGCTTGCTGCGAGAGCGAATATGACAACAATTGTTAATACCCTCCATGATCCGCACAGCCAGTTTATTGATATGCTGCTCATGGCTTTGGCAGATGGCAAGCTGTGCATTGTTGACATTTCTCAGCTCAAGGGTGAACAGGCATTGATATTGAGCGGCATCGTACTCAGGAAGATTTTCGACAGAAATCAGGAAGAGTTTACCGCCGCCGAACCACAAACGATACCTACAATAGCGGTAATCGAAGAAGCCCAATCGGTTCTGGTGCCTGGGGTATCTGCCAGCGAACCTTACATTACGTGGGTAAAGGAAGGTCGAAAATATGATCTGGGAGTTCTGCTCATAACTCAGCAGCCGGGAAGTATTCCTTCGGAAATACTGAGTCAAGGGGATAACTGGTTTATTTTCCACTTGCTCTCCGCTGTGGACCTTCAAAACCTTAAAAGGGCTAATGCTCACTTCAGTGATGATATATTGAGCACTCTTTTAAATGAACCAATTGTAGGGCACTGTGTTTTTTGGAGTTCTGTCAGTGGAAAGCCTTACCCGATATCCTTAAGGGTGATGTCTTTCGAGTCCGAAGTAAAAACCATTGACAGTACTTACAGCATGGGAGAAATTGAAACTTATGCCAAACAGCTAAAGAGAAAATTTATGAAAGCTTTGCAAGAAAATATTCAGTCTATTGCTAATTTAGAATCCGATAGCAAAGATGAAGAAGAAATTGATTATATGGAAGTAATTAGAAGAAAAGTTATTAATGACCTCAAATCAGATCCTAGTTTCATAAATAACGTTAAAAGAGGTATAGCTTGGGGAGGAATAGTGGCAAAAATAGAGAAAATGCTTCCCGATATAATTGAAAATAAAAACAACTTTGCATATAACATGGTTAGTAGATGCCTTAAGGAGATATTTGGTGAAGAGAATTCTGGGTGGAGAACGTACAGAAATGAAAAAGGAACTATGTACGTAGAAGCTTTAGAGAGTTCAGGTGATATGATTGATGAGTTTTAATCTTAATGCAATATGCCCTTATTTTACCATGTTCCCTTTGGATTTTCCAATGGGCGTTCTTGAAACTTACGGTAATAATAATCAATGGGTGTTAGATCCCTTTTGCGGAAGAGGGACCACCAATTTTGCTGCAAGGATCTACGGTCTTCCTTCAATAGGAATTGACAGCAGCCCGGTTGCCGTAGCTCTGACGAAAGCAAAGATTATAAATGTAAGAGTAAACCAAATAATCCAGGTTACAGAAAAAATATTATCTCGGCAAGAAGTTTCAAATATTCCCCAAGGTGAATTTTGGGAATACGCTTTCGATCGGGAAGTTCTGGTAAACATTTGCAAGATACGCGAAGCACTGCTAAAAAATTGTGATTCTGCAGCGCGAATTGCTTTGCGTGCTATAATGCTCGGAGCTTTGCACGGGCCTATGTATAACACCAGTCCATCGTATTTTTCTAATCAGTGTCCGCGCACTTATGCACCGAAGCCGGGTTATGCAGTTAGGTTCTGGAAAGAAAGAAAATTGAAGCCTCCTAAAGTGGATGTTATGAGTATAATTAAAAAAAGGGCGGAAAGGTATTACGGGCAAGATTTACCAAGAGGCTATGGATTTGTTGTAAGAGGAGATAGTACGTCTGATAAAACTTTTGCTAGGGTGAAAAAATTTTTAGATAAAAATAACGCAAAAGTATCGATTATCATTACATCGCCGCCTTATTATGGAATGAAGACATATATTGCTGACCAGTGGTTAAGGAACTGGTTTTTAGGAGGCCCTGAAACTGTAGATTATTCAACTGACGGCCAGATCAGACATTCCAGCAAAGAATTATTTGTAAACGAATTGAGAAAAGTATGGAACAATGTAGCCGAAGTTAGCGTTGAAGGAGCTATTCTGGCTGTTAGATTCGGTGGGATCAACGAGAGAAAGGTTGAACCTGAAAAATTGATAGAAGAATCGCTGAAAGAAACAGCGTGGGAAATTGTAGAGGTGAGATCGGCAGGTTTTCCTAAAAAAGGCCGAAGGCAGGCTGATACTTTTTCGAAATCTAAAAAGGAAATGGTTGAAGAAATTGATGTGATTGCTGTAAAAAGGTGAGTAAGTATTAAAAGCAGCATTTTATAAACTCGTTCTGAGTACAATGAGAAAAATAGATGAATGTCGGCCTAATGGGCCTGGAGTCTCTAACAAAGAAATAGAGGAGGCAGCTGGACTTTCCTTAGTGGCTTTTTTTGTCCCAGGGGGTGGGTGCTCTGTTTATTACTATTAGCCTTTCCGCGTACCTAGGCATATCGGCAACAGGATAAATCTGAAGGCTGCTTCCCACCACTATCCATTATATTCCCGCGAATACCGGCTCAAGATCAATTACGAGATCCGGAAAAATAGACACTTTTATTTTATCTTTGTCGCTATACAATTCAGGCCGGCCATATCTTTTATTTTCCTGCAGAGTAAAAACACTAACGAATTTCCCATCGGGATCTACTATCCAGTATTCTTTCACGCCGACTGTCTCGTATTTATTAAACTTAAGCAACCTATCTTTCCGTGATGTGGATGGCGACGTTACCTCAATTATAAGATCAGGAATGCCGTAATAACCGGTACCTTTAAGCCCCTCTTTGTTACATATAACAACTATATCAGGTTGAAGGACGTTTTTTGTATCCTCATCTTTCTCATTTTCTTCCGGAAGCCTTAAATCAAAAGGAGCTGTAAAAACCATGCAAGACTTACCTCTAAGATAATCGGCAAACTGTCTTGCCAATTCTAAGACGACAGCCTGATGCTGCCATGTAGGAGCAGCCTGCATATAGGCTATGCCATCAATGATCTCCCAACGTTCATCGTCTGGCCATGTCAGATAGTCGGCATAAGTATATTTTTTGCTTTCCTCAGGCGAGGGCATCAACTTCATCCTCCTTTTTTATGTTATTTCCAAAGTGCAAACATAATTAGAACCGCAAGATTATAAATTATATAAGTTGAACAACATCCTTTGCTTAATTGATATTTTACCCTTCTATTTTACTAGTAGAACCGAAAATAATCAATCTGCGCCTTTTATCTGGTCTGTATCAACGGTTTTTACATAAATTTTAGTATTCCTGAAATTTACAAACTTCAACAATTACTTCATTATTACGTCGTTTACAGAACCGCCGCGGGAAGGCCCTACCCTTTCAAGGGGAGGGATGAAAGCGGCGGCCAGTTGTGCTAAAATAGAAGCATGAGGCGAACAAACATTGTCCGGGTTTTGCCCAGCAAGCAACAAAAGCAAATGCTCGAAACAATCGGGGATCGCTGTGCTGCCCTCTGGAATGCCAGCCAGTACAGGTGCAGGCAGGCCTTCTTCAAGGGTGAACCCGTGCCTTCCTACGAAACCCTGTGCGCCGAGTTCAAGGAGCATCCGGCGTATCGTGCCCTGCCCGCCCACATAGGGCAGGAGGTCATCAAAAAGGCAAGGGAGGCGTGGGACTCCTTCTTTGCCTGCCTACGGCTGTACTGGAAAGGTAAACTGGAGGAGCCGCCACGCATACCCCGCTACTGGAAGGACCGCAGGACGAGAAAGCGCACATTCCGCGTCATCCCCGTCAAAGCGCCCACGTCCTACGCATTGGACTCCCACACCCTCTCCCTCACACTACCGCGGGATCTCCGGGAAAAGCAAGGGGACCGCCTGATCCTGCACACGAAGGGTGTCTTGCGCTTCCATGGCACCCCAAAGACCCTGGAACTCAGGTACGACCGGGTGAAGAAGCGCTGGTACGCCCACCAGGTCGTGGAAGTGCCGGAAGCAGCAAGAAAAACCCGACCCGAGAAATACGCCGCTTTGGACCTCGGCGCCAGGGTGCTGGCTGCTCTGGCCGTCGAGGGTGTAAGCCACCAGCTTCTCTTCTCCGGTCGCAAAGTCTGGAAAGACTTCCTGTACTGGACGAAGTGCATCGCTGAAGAGCAGGCAAGGCTTGCCCGGGCTGGGCGAAAAACCTCCCGGCAACTCCGGAAGCTCTACCGGACACGCACCTGCAGGCTCAAACACGCCTTCATCGCCCTGGCCGCGGAAATCGCACGTATCCTCAAGCAACACCACGTGACCACGCTGTTCATCGAAGACCTGACCGGCATCCGGGAGGACATGGACTTCGGGCCGAAAAACATTTTGGTGCACAACTTCTGGGCCTTCAGGATGTTGAGGAATCTTGTCGAGGCTGCCTGTGCCCGAGCCGGGATAAAAGTCGTTCCCGTCGAACCACGCGGCACGTCTTCGAAGTGCGCCGTTTGTGGCTCTCCCATCAGGCGTTTCGTCCGGCACAAGGCGGTGTGCGAAAGATGCGGCTATGTCTGGCACGCCGACGCCAACGCGGCCTTAAACATACTGCTTTTGGGCTCCTCGAAGGGGCACGGGGCGGAGGCCACGCCCCTGAAGCCGCTTGCCCTCCGGTGGAACTGCCACCGGTGGGTAAGCCGCTTCTAATCTACCGCCGGTACGCTGCATGCGGCGAGCGGTAGCCGGAGGGCGACTTGAGTCGCCTGAAGGAATCCCGCCTCCTTTAGGGGGGGAGGAAGTCAAAAACCTCTTAAAAACTGTTATCATGCAATTGAAAAGTAAATCCACCTGGAGGAAGTTCTATGGAAATAGCAAATTTAGATTATATTTTAGGCAACATACCACCCGATGTAGTAAGTAGAGGCTTTGCGTATTATGAAGTCGGGGCTGTGAAAAGTGGAGTCTTCCACGGAGATACATTTAAAGCTATTGTGAAGGGCACACATTACTATGAGGTTTTGTTGAAGTTCAAAGGCAATACTTTGACAGCATTTAATTGCACCTGTCCGTATGTAAGACAGTACGATAGTATGTGCAAACATGTGGTTGCGGCGTTATTGTATATTCATAAAAGCAATGGCGACCTGAAAAGGCCCTGGGCGATAAAAAGGAAGGATGTGGAGGCGGAAGTATTAAACGAGCTTTTTTCTAAATCTAGGGAAAAAAAGCAGCCGGTGAAGGTGGAGTATATCTTTGAATTTTTTCCGCACGGCGGTTACGATTTTATTTCGAGGATGCACATGAAGCTCGGGATGGACCGCATGTACATACTGAGGGATGTTAAAAGGTTTTTTGAAGTGTGGGAAAGCGGACGCCCCTATGAATTCGGGAAGAAGTTTACGTTCAATCCCATGCTTCACGGTTTTTCCGAGGAAGATGAAAATGTATTTTCCATTTTGAAAGAGATCTATGAAATAGAAAAGAAACTGTACTGGCAATCTCCCAAGGTGTTTTTTAACGAAAGGTATGTGAACCTGACATACGGCTACCTGAAAAAGATAGCTGCGGCGCTAGGCCAAAGAAAATTTCACATGACATCGCCGCATATAGAGATAGTAAGTTTCGAAACTCGAGAAAGGCCTTTTTCGGTGGCGGTAATAAAGGAAGGGGATGGGATTTCGGTAAGAGCCACCGGAGATTTTGGCCTTCCTCTTGATAGAGATTACAGACTTTTATACAAAGATAAGAAAATCTACGTGCTCGATACGGATGACCCTGCCTTTACTATTGTAAAGGGCATATTTCTTAAATACGGGGAGGAGCTCAGGTTTGAGGGCGAAAATCAGAGGAAATTCATATCCCTGATTGACCGGTTCGAAAATGATACTTTTTTGGAAATATCTCCGGATTTAAAGGACGCTGTAGTGAAAAGACCTCTGAAATTGACCATCAAAATAGAAGGATACAAAAAGGGAATTGCTGCGGATGTTAAGTTCGTATACGGAGAAAAAATAATAGATCCTTTTTCGAAAACTGAAGATGATTTAATTTTAAGGGACTATGGTAAAGAAGAGTACATCTTAAAGCTTTTCAGGGACAGCGGTTTTGAGCTAGATAGGGGAAGGCTTGTCCTCATCGATGAAGAAAAGCTCTATACTTTCATCAAGGATATAGCACCTCGCCTTGCCGGGATGGGTGAGGTTTACTACTCCTCCGACGTGAAACACCTTTTTTCGACGAAAGCTCCGAAAATAAGGCCCTCTGTCAGGTCGCTTGCGGGAAATCTCCTTGAAATAAGGATGGATATGGAGGGCATCGATGAGAAGACCGCGGAGGAAATATTGCGGGCGATAAAGGAGAAGAAAAAGTACTTCAGGTTGAAAGACGGCTCTTTCCTTTCACTGGAAGGTGACGAGGTAAAAGGTGTCGAAAAACTCCTCGAGGACGTGCCGAAAGAGGATATAAAGCAAAATTCGGTGAACCTTTCGAAGTACAGATTTCTCGGCCTGGTGGGAAAGCTAAAAAGCGAAGATTCCCTTCCCATCGAGGGACTGGCCGAATTCGAGAAGGTCCTTGACAGAATAGTGAATTCCAGAAATCAAAGGATAGAACCGCCCAAAAGCCTTGCCGGTGTCTTGAGGGAGTACCAGGTCACCGGGTTTAAGTGGATGAAGGTCCTAGCTCAAAGCGGCCTTGGGGGAATCCTGGCCGACGACATGGGCCTTGGCAAGACTCTCCAGGCCATAGCGTTTTTGCTCTCTGCAAAGGAAGAAGGGGTGACGCCCCGCACATCCCTTGTGGTTGCCCCTTCTACGCTCATATACAACTGGGAAAACGAGATATCGAAATTTGCGCCGGAGCTCAGGGTCATGGTGGTGGCGGGCACAGCTCTGGAAAGAAAAAAGAAGATAAAAAGGCTTGGCGAGTACGACGTTGTTATAACTTCGTATTCCCTACTTCGAAATGACGCGGACCTTTACGCAAAACACGAATTTCACGCCCTGGTGCTGGACGAGGCCCAGCACATTAAAAACTTCGAATCCCTCAACGCAAAGTCGGCAAAGAGGATAAACTCCCGTGTGAGGTTTGCCCTGACTGGCACCCCAATGGAAAACTCGCCGGCGGAGCTCTGGTCCATCTTCGATTTTATAATGCCGGGGTATCTTTTTTCCTATAAGAAGTTCAACGAAATTTACCAAAAGCCGATAATGGAAGGCGACAAAAAGGCCATTGAGGAACTCAAGAAATTGATTTCGCCTTTTGTCCTGAGGAGGACTAAAAAAGACGTATTAAAGGAACTGCCGGAAAAAATAGAGACCACCCTTAAAGTGGACATGACCCCTCAGCAGAAAAAGCTCTACCTTTCTTACCTCATGAAGATAAAGGGAGAGATAGAAGAAAGGATAGAGCGCGAGGGCTTTGAGAAAACCAGGATGCACATATTCTCTGGCCTTTTGAGGCTGAGACAGATATGCTGCCACCCCGGGCTTTTTATAGAAAATTACAGGGGCAAAAGCGGCAAGATTGAGCTTTTGGAGGAACTGCTCTCGGAACTTGTCGAATCAGGCCATAGAGTCCTTGTATTTTCCCAGTTCACGTCAATGCTTTCCATAATAAGAGAAAGCCTGGACAGGTTGAAAATAGATTACGCCTATCTCGACGGGAGCACCGGTGTCTCTGAAAGAAAAAGGATTGTGGATGATTTCAACAGTGGCAAGGGTAAGGTCTTCCTGCTTTCGCTGAAGGCCGGTGGAGTGGGCCTTAATCTTACATCGGCGGATACAGTGATTCACTTTGACCCGTGGTGGAATCCCGCCGTTGAGGAACAGGCCGCCGACAGGGCATACAGGATGGGCCAGGAAAACAACGTGCAGGTCTTTAGGCTTATAACCCGGGGAACAATCGAGGAAAAAATAGATGAGCTCCAGAAAAGAAAAAGGGACCTCATAAGCTCTATAGTATCGGAAGGCGAGGTATTCATAAACGCCCTCTCGAAGGAGGAGATAATGGAGCTCTTCAGGGTGGGGTGAGTTCGACCAGCAACAGGCCTTACAGGAAACCATTTGAAAAGGGCAGCTTTTTTATCAATTCTTCGAGTATCTAAAGGATAAATCTTGCGAACTTTATATGTCACCTTTTGATGTGAGGTTTCCGGATGGAGATGAAAAGAACGAGAAAGAGATAAAGACCGTGGTTCAGCCCGACATAGTAGTTGTGTGCGATGAATCCAAGCTTGATGAAAAAGGGTGTACGGGAGCGCCTGATTTGATTGTAGAAATCACTTCGCCTTCGACAGCTCAGAAAGATAAACTGCATAAGTTTAACTTATATGAAGAATATGGCGTAAACGAATACTGGATAGTGGAGCCTGAAAGTAAAATCTTGAATGTGTTTGTTTTACAGGAGAATGGAAGATATGGACGTCCTGATATATATACGCAAGGAGACAAGCTGAGAGTATCTATTTTCGAAGATCTCATGATCGATTTACAAGATATATTTTAATGGGAAGCTTACGAGAATATTTGCAGAAGCGATTAAAGCTCAAGCAGCTGCCGAATGCGGATCCATATGTCCGGAGGTATGAGAGAGCGGGGATTAGCTACTCCCCCTTATACTCGATGAAAATACCATTTCTAGGAGGCAAATCATGCAAGGGAAAATCTTAAAAGGCTTGCAATCTTATCAATACGAGCATCCCTTTGACAAAAAGGCATTGGATACATTAAAATCCTACAAATTCCTCGAAACTTTAGTTAGGACTTTTAATGCGCAAGGTATAGAAAGGCTTCTTAGGATTCAGTATACAGGAAGCAATGTGAAGGTGAACGATAGAAATTTTCCCGAGATTTATTATATACTCTGTGAGGCCTGCAGCATATTGGACATGCCTTTTGTGCCGAAGCTTTACATAAAGTGGAGCTATGGTATAAACGCAATGACAGCAGGAGTAGAGGATCCGATAATAGTTTTAAATTCCGGGGCGGTAGACCTTCTTACAAAGGAAGAGCTTTTATTTGTTTTAGGGCACGAGCTCGGGCATATAAAGAGCATGCACGTTTTATACCACCAGATGGCGCAGGTTTTTCCGATACTCGGAGAAATAGTAGGCTCAATTACCCTTGGTGCAGGGAAACTTCTTTCGGCTGGGCTTCAGATAGCCCTTTTAAACTGGGTAAGGATGTCGGAGTTTACCGCAGACCGGGCGGGGCTTCTCACCTGTCAGGATCCGGAAGTAGCGGCAGTAGCTTTGATGAAGCTTGCGGGAACTCCTAAGAAGTATTTTGATAAAATCAATGTTAATGAATTTATAAATCAAGCGAAAGAGTTTGAGGATTACGATTATGACACCCTCGATAAGGTTGCAAAGTATTTGAGCATTATGTGGCAGGACCATCCCTGGACAGTAATGAGGGCTTCCGAGCTTTTTAAATGGGTGGAAAGTGGAGAATATGAAAGCATTATGAAAGATTACGGTGAGAAAATTGCATAAAGATTAAAGTTGATTCAGCTGAAGAAGGCCAATTTTAAAATTTTCATATGTTTCATGATTTATGATAGAATTAAAAAAGCGAACTCCGCATTGACTTATGGAATTAAGTGGGATCTGGCAAAGAAATTGGGCTGCTCTCAGGCGATGGTTTCGAAACTGGAAAGTGGAGAATACAATCCATCTATTGAGCAATTATGGAAAATATCGTCGGCTCTAGGTCTGGAATTTAAAATCATTGAGGAAGTTTTGGTATCCCCATGGGCCTCCTACGTCTTCGGGCGGGCAATTTCTCTTTCCTGCTATACAAATTGGGTATTTCATACCTTCTTGTGGTTCAAGCACTTTTTCGACTGTAATGCTGTGTTCCCAATTATCGCCAAAATCATAGATGTAGAAGAATTTATCCTTTGGTTTAAAGTTGATACTGCTTAGTTTTAATCTTCTTGCACTTTTAAACTCATAATCGCCGTACAAGTTGTAGTAATCTTCATCCTTTTCACCTACAATCAGGTTACCCAGTCTGAATTCATAAAGGTGGTATCCCGACCATCCCATTACACATTGTATAATATTGTTGAGTTTGTAAAATGTGATGTCATCTTTTACCAGAATCCTTCTCCAAACAGGTGGCCTTATGCCTTTTAGTGTTATTTTTAATTGAAGTACTTTCATGCGATTTGCCCCTCTTTATTATTTATTTATTTTTTCATCCTTTCCGTGCTTTCATTTTTGCTTAATTAAATTATATGAGTGATACGAAAAATTAACAAGTACAAATCCTTTCTATAGTATTAAGGTAAATTTTTGTCCGTAAAAATAAAAATCACTGAAGGGAAAACCTAAAGAACATAGAAGTGCTTAAATAGAAAACAGCACAAAGTGAAAACCTTATATGAGCTTTGTATCTGCGCGGTTAGGTAGCAATGAAATTAAATTAAGTTTCTGGAGTGTGATTGTTTATGGGTAACTGTATTTATTGTGGCAAACCTGCAGGTTTTTTCAGAAAACGCCATCGAGAGTGTGAAGAAAGGTATAAAAATACGTGGAATGCAATGATTTTGAAAGCTAAAGAAGTTGCACTTGGTGTAGGTCAGATAATGAATTTGGAAGGAGAACTTCATAATTTAGCGAAAGAAGGCTATGTTTCACAGGATAAAATAAAAGAGGCTTTGATTCTGGGGTGGGAGGAAGCGGTTTTGCATTTTTTGGAGGATGGCAATCTTGATGCTCAGGAAGAAGAGAAATTAGTTGCATATGCTGAGTATTTCGGATTTACGCAAAACGATTTAGATAAAAGAGGAATATATACACGTTTTGTCCAAGGTGCGGTTTTGCGTGAAGTATTAGAAGGCAAAGTCCCACAGCGTTTTAAAACAGCAGACCCTTTACCGTTTAATTTTCAAAAAAGCGAAAGTTTGGTCTGGGCGTTCTCAAATGTGAAGTATTATTGAAGAAAGCATTCGAAGGGAATACGTGGGTGGAAGCCAAGGAGTAAGTATTCGCATTGCGAAAGGGATTTATTATCGGGTTGGACATTTTAAGGGCTATCCGATTGAAAGAGAAGAGAAAGTCTACGTAGATACAGGAATATTGGCGGTTACTACAAAGCATATATATTTTTATGGTCCTATAAAAAGTTTTAGAGTGCCTTATTCTAAAATAGTTTCATTTACGCCTTATTCAGATGGTATTGGTATCCAAAGGGATGCAGCAAATGCTAAACCACAAATTTTTGTGACAGGTGATGGATGGTTTGTGTACAATCTTGTTGTAAATTTGGCGAGAGAACAGTTAAATTGATACGATGAATCACTAAAGGAACTGATTGAAGAAAATTGGCGTGATTGCTGTAAAATGGTGTGCTTCCTTCTTTTATACTAATTTTTTGGATACTCCTTTGGACCATTTTTTAATTACAATCCTAATAGTATTCTTATTTTTTCTTCAAGTTGATTTAATTTTTCTTTTGTTATTATGCCAATTCTTTTAATTAACCTTTCTTTTGAGATAGACCTTGTATCTTCCGGTTTTGCATACGATAATGTGTCAAGCCCACCTTCTTTGGGAAGTATTTCAACATGAAGTGGTATATTTTTATTTTTATACGTAATAGGGACGACAATTACTAAATCTGCCGGACAGGAATTGAATTCATCGACTGAAATAACGATTGCCGGTCTGATACCATGTTGTTCGTGGCCAAGTGTAGGATTTAAATCTACCAGCCAGATTTCACCTCTTTTAGGATTCATCTTTATTCCTCCAGGTCTTCCAAAGTATTATCCCATAAATTTCTTTCTTCTATTTCTTCCTTCCAAAGCTCTTTATTAGATTTTAGGTTAGCAAAAGCTTTTGCTGTATTTTCATTACAAGCTAAAGGGGGCGATAAAAATGTACACCTGTGCTCAATGTGCCGCTTTTGCCTGCAGGTCCGGAGACCTTTCGAAAGCTCCCAAAAACTGTCCCTGCCTTGAGGAAGACAGGGATGAAATATTGGAGAAATATTTCTCGAATGAAAACCAAAAGTTGGCTCACATTTCAGCATTGGTCGAAAGCGAAGGTTACTGCAGGTGGACGAGAATAGAAGAGATAATGGAGTTTTCTCGAAAATGCGTGTTTAAGAATCTGGGATTGGCTTTCTGCATAGGCCTGAGGCAGGAAGCGAAAATGGTGGCCGAAATCTTGACTTCCAACGACTTTGCAGTAAATTCGGTGGTGTGCAAAAACTGCAGCATCCCCAAAGAGAATATAAAGATAAAAGAGAGCAAGAAAGTGCGGCCCGGGACTTACGAGCCAATGTGCAACCCCATCGGGCAGGCCTTTTTCTTAAACAAGGCCGGGACGGATTTGAACATAATTTTGGGGCTCTGCGTCGGCCATGATTCGCTTTTCATAAAATATTCCAAGGCGCCGGTGACCGTGCTGGCAGTCAAGGATAGAGTTTTAGGGCACAATCCACTAGCTGCCGTCTATCTCGCTAACGGGTATTACAAAGACAAGCTTTTTCCGCAAAAATAAAAAAGCAGGGTGATATAATGTCCGTCAGAATTACCTTTTACGATGGTGTGGGCTGCATCGGGGGCAATAAGATATTTCTGGAAGATAAAGAAAGTGCCCTTTTTCTGGACTTCGGCACCAACTTCAAGGCGGAAGGCATGTTCTTCGACGAATTTTTAGGCCCGAGGAGCGGCTTTGGATTTTACGACCTTCTCGCCCTGGACATTCTGCCGCCGCTGGAAGGCCTATACAGAACCGATCTCGAATATCCCGGCGTGTGGGGAAGATATTCTTCCCATCCGCGGTATCGAAAGACCGAGGTTCAGGGAATCCTACTTTCCCACGCCCATTACGACCACTGCGGGCACCTTTCATACGTCCGCGAGGACGTCCCGGTGATAACGAGCCTTACCGCCGCCGTGATTTGTAAAGCACTGCAGGATACGGGAGGCGGAAACCGCCTCCAGGAGATATGCTACATAAATCCGCGGGAGTTTAAGGACGGCCTTTTGCAGACAGGCCATTACAAGTCCACAGCTTTCAAACAGAGGCGGTATAAAATCCTTGGGAAAGATTTTATTCCTGAGAGTGCCTGTATTTTTTGGGAAAATTACGACCATTCGCGGAAATTGGAGTGCTGCAAACTGGAAGCCGGAGGGAGCGAAGCAAAAATAGGTGATTTTACGGTAAAGATTTGGCCGGTGGACCATTCCATCCCCGGCGCAAGCGCTTTTGGCATAAAGACTTCCGAAGGGTGGATAATCTATACTGGTGACCTCAGGCTCCACGGGAAGAATGCTGGTTTAACCAGGCGTTTTTTCGAAGAAGCGGCAAAGCTTGAGCCCGTTGCCCTTATATGCGAAGGAACGCACCCTGAGACGGAAAAGCCCGTCACCGAAGAAGAAGTTGCTGCAAACTGCTTTGACGTGGTTTCAAAAGCCGGAGGGCTTGTTGTGGCGGATTTCGGTCCGAGGAACGTCGAGCGCCTGCTTTCGTTCCTCGATATAGCCGGGAAGACGGGGAGGCAGCTGGTTCTCACTGCCAAGGACGTATACCTGCTAGAGGCTTTGAAAGCGGCGGAGGAGGATGGAGTGCCCGACCCGCATGCTGACGGCAGGATAAGGATGTATGTAAAGCCAAAATCCTGCATAGACAAATGGGAAGCGGCCCTCCTCGAAAGGATGCCCATCGATAAGACAGTTACGGCGGAGGACATTAAAAAAGACCCGGGAAGTTACGTACTTTGCTTTTCATACTACGACTTTCATGCATTTTTGGACATACAGCCGGAGGGCGGAACGTACATATACTCTTCCAGCGAGGCCTTTGACGAAGAGATGCTCATAGACCACCAGCGGGTGAGGAACTGGATAGACTACTTCGGATTTGAGCTTTACGGGACTTTGGGCCGGGATAGGGAAAGGTCCGGCTTTCACGCCAGCGGCCACATCCACGGCCCCGGGATAGAGGAGATGGTGGAGACGATAAAGCCGAAGGTTCTCATTCCCGTACACACCGAAGAAAGGGAATTTTTCTCTTCTTTCGACAGCATCTGCAAAGTTACTTGGCCTGAAAAGGGAAAGACAATAGCGGTGCGTGCTAATTCTTGAATGTGGAAAATAATGGCTCAAAGGGCAAATATAGCATTTCGAAATTGGCGCAGCTTGCAAGTATATTTTTTGCATAAGGTATCTGTTATTTTAGGAGTGATTTTGATGAAAAAAGCCTTTGCATTTTTTGTTTTTTTATTTTTATTTGTTTTTATTGAGCCCTGCTTCTTTCGCAGGTGAGAATAAGATAAGGGTAGCAGGCGACAAATATTTTCCTCCCTATGAGTTCGTGGATGAAAATGGAGAATATAGAGGTTTCGATATAGATATTATGAATGCAATTTCTCTTTATTGCGGCTTTGAAGTTGAGTACGTTCCCATGGATTGGAATGAGGCTGTGAAAGCCCTTGAAGCGGGCGCGGTGGATGTGGTTCTCGGCATGGGAAAAACTCCTGAACGGGAAAAGAGGTATGATTTTTCTAAACCAATTCTCATAAATTCCAGAGTAATATTCGTAAGGAAAGATAATTTTCTGATTAATTCACTCGATGACCTGAAAGGGAAAAGGATATCAGTACCAGCAGGAGATATTGTCGAGGAAATAGTCAGTGGATTAGAGGGGGCAGATGTAATCAGAGAAAGTACTCAGGAAAAAGCTCTTCAGAATTTAGTTGATGGAAAGGTGGATGCTTTTATAGGCAACAAATACAGCGGTTTATATAACATACAGAAAAATAAATATCACGATATTGTAAAAATTGTTGGGGAACCGGTTAGTTCGACCGAGTATTGTATTGCCGTTAGAAAAGGCAACGTTTAGCTTCTAAGATTGTTAAACGATAGTTTGGATAAAATTTTAAGGAAGATAAGTTGTATGACCAAATTTATTACAAATGGTTCGGACAACTATACGAGGATACTTCCTTGATGATTAAAAAATATATATACATCATAGATGGTATTGTTTTGGTCTTTCTTTCCGCTATAATCACGATATCGATTATTAATAGAAGGTTAAAAAAATTGGTGGATATTAGAACAGAACAGATAAGAAAAAACAGGGAAGAGATAAGCAGTCTTTATGAAGAATTGTATGATAAGGAGGAAGAACTGCAGGCTCAGTTGGAGGAATTGAGACAATCCGAAAAGAAACTTCAGGAACTCAACGAAAGATTGAAATGTTTGTTTGTATATTCACCGGATGCTATAGTCCAATTTGACAAAAACCATATAATTATGGATATAAATCTCGCCTTTGAAAAACTTTTTGGGTATAGCCCTGAGGAGTGTATTGGTAGAAATGTGGATGATATTGTTACTGGAAGTGAGGATAAGGAGATAGCGGAAAAGCTTACGAGAGAGCTTTTCATTAATGGAAATATAAATACAGAGGGGATAAGGTATACAAAAGAGGGGAAACCAAAATACGTGAAGATAAGGGCAATATTGATGAAGGTAAATGAGGAAGTAGTGGGTGGTTATGGTATTTATACAGATATTACCGAGAGCTACGAGTATAAGAAAAGCCTCGAGTATATGAGTTATCACGATATTCTAACGGGTGTATACAATAGGAGATATTTTGAAGAAAAGCTCAGAAGTGTGAATAAATTTCCTGTTTCAATAATTATGGCGGATTTAAATGGTTTGAAGCTCGTCAATGATACTATGGGGTACGTTGAAGGCGACAGGTTATTGATTAGGTTAGCGGTGATTTTGTCAAAATCGATTGGGCCGTCGGGTGTTTTGGCGAGAATTGGCGGAGATGAATTTGCTATACTCCTTCCAAATACGAATTATAATGAAGCGGATAAAATTTTAAAGCGAATAAGGGACAATATAAACAAATATAATCAAAATGAAGCAGCGGATGGAATTATTTTGAGCGTTTCCCTGGGTTTTGCAACTGCTGACAATGAGAAAGCTGATTTGGAAAAAGTTTTGAGTCAAGCAGATGAGATGATGTATCGATATAAGCTTCTAAATAGTTCCAGTATAAGAAGCCAAACCATAAACGTTTTATTATCAGCTTTGGCAGAAAAGGATTATATAACTGAGGGTCATGCGAAGAGGGTAAAGGATTTATGTATGAAAATAGGAGAAAGGTTAGGTTTATCCGAAAAAGAACTTTCGGACCTTGCGTTACTTGCAGAGATACACGATCTTGGCAAAGTAGCAATTCCCGATAGTATTTTAAACAAAAAAGGGCCCCTTGATGAAGAAGAGTGGAAAATAATGAAGCAGCATTGTGAAAAGGGTTATAGAATTGCATTATCATCGCCGGATCTTGCACATATTGCCGATTTGATATTAAAACACCATGAAAGATGGGATGGCAGTGGATATCCCTTAGGGTTAAAAGATGAAGAGATTCCGCTTGCATGTAGGATACTTTCGGTAGTGGATGCTTACGATGCTATGACCTCTGAAAGGCCGTATAGTAAGGCTAAAAGTAAAAAAGAAGCTTTAGCTGAAATCAAAAACTGTGCCGGAAAACAGTTTGATCCGAAGGTTGTTGAAGCATTTCTTGCTCTATTTGAGTGAATATATCAAAACTGTCGGGCCTTTCGGAGCTCCTGGAGGAGCGATATTTTATTTGGCTACTTTTCAGCATTAGTCGAAAGCGTACGAGAGCTTCTTTTTCTTATTCGCAATCACGGATTCAGAAATTTCCTTATTTGCCGCATAAACGAATTGAAGTCTTCAAGGTTGTCCTGCAATATCCTGTAGACTTCTTTATCGTCGACTTCATCATAAAAAAGAACAATTCGATTTCGGAATTTGGCCATGAGCTTATAAGTGTCGGCGTCTTTTTTTTTCTATAATTCCGTTTTTGTGTAAAATTTCAAAGGTATCGGCGTAAGTTTTTGGAATTTCGAAACCTTTTCGAGATATGATGTGGTTACCTATGTCAATCATAGCTTCTATAGCAGTCTGAAGGTTGTATTTCGCTGAATCGAAATATTTTAACACCAATCCATAATCTCCGTAGATTTTAAAAACTTTTTCTTTAAAATCCGCTAGAGCTATTTCGTCACTGCAATATAAAAGTTCACCTGTGTATAGTACTTGATGACACATATCTATCGGCGCTTTGTTTAAGTTCACAAGGTCGATGTCGTCGCGCCCGAAAATTTGGCTGATGTTGGATTCAATTTTAAGCTCTTCGAATAAAGGAGGATTATTTTTAAAAAGTATTGCAAGGTCAATGTCACTGTCGGGACGTTCACTTTTTGTGCCGAAGGACCCGAATATGTATAAAGCTATTATATTTTTATTGCATCTGCGTAATCTACCAATTTTTCTATTTGCTCTTTTATTCGGCGGAGAACCCTTTCCACTAAAATCACCACAGGCTTCGTTTTATTTATATATTATACCAGACCCCTCCGGTAAATTAAACAAATTTTCTATAAAATACTTAGTCCAATTTACCAAAAGCCGATAATGGAAGTTGACAAAAAAACCTTGAGGAACTAAGAAAGGTGATTAAGTCTTTTGTCCTGAGGAGGATCAGAAAAGGCGTATTAAAGGGGATTCCCCAAAAAATAGAGACTACCCTTAAGGTGGGGTGACCCAATCAGCAAAAAAGTTCTCTTAGGCAACCTTCAGGTTAAAGAAATTTTACACAAAAATATTTACAAGAAGTCAGAAGAGTGATACCATTCAAGGTAAAATAGGGACGAAGATAAAAAAATAACTGGGGTGGTCTTATGGAGAAAGGAAAAGTGTTGGAAGACAATGAAGGGGAATTATTAAAGAAGCTTTTAGAAGCTATCCCTAACCCTGCTTGCCTTATTTCTAAAGACCGGCGTATTTTGGCACAGAATAAGGCTACGGAAAAAATAATAGGCACAAAAGTTGGCTGTACTTGCTGGGGAAGCATCCATGGAACCGCTTCGCTGTCTGAGGATGCAAAAGCACTGCTTGAAAAGTATGGAGAGAGTGCCAAAGGAATAAAGTGCAGATGGTGCAGGGCTGAAGAAGCGTTGGCTGAAGGCATCGGGATAAGCGAAGAGACGGAATATATGGGAAGGTATTGGGAGACATGGTGGATCCCTGTGGGGGAGGATATGTACTTGCACTACATAATAGACATAACAAAGTATAAGCTACTTGAAAAGGAGCTGATGGAAAAAGAAAAGTACTTAGAAATACTGCTTTCGAGCATACCTGCAGGGGTGCTTATAATAGATGCTGAGAAAAGAAGGGTAGAAGGGGTGAATGAAGAAGCCCTTTTATTAATTGGTGCGGAAAAAGGAGATGTAATAGGCAAAAACTGCAATAGATTCTTTGATTGTAAGCGATGTATTTTGAAAAGAGACGGAATAACTTCAACAAGGTTTGAAACGGTTTTATATAGAATAAATAGAGAGAAAATTCCGATAATAAAGTCAATACGGCGCGTTCTTACCGACAATGGAGAAAAGCTGATAGAGGCTTTCATAGATATAACTGACAGGAAGAAGTTAGAGGAGGAACTTTATAAACTTTCAATAACTGATCCGCTCACAGGGGCTTACAATTACAGGCATTTTCACAGGAAGTTGCAAGAAGAGATAGATAGAACAAGGCGCACAGGAAGAAAATTTTCTTTGATTATATACGATATGGATGACTTTAAAAATATTAATGATAGATATGGCCATAATGTAGGAGATATGATCTTAATAGAAGTGGTGAGAGCGGTAAAGAAGAGGATAAGGAAAATTGACGTCCTTGCCCGCTGGGGAGGGGAAGAATTTATCATTCTCCTTCCGAATACCAGAAAAGATGATGCGGTTAAGCTTGCTAACGATTTGAGGGATATAATGGCTTCGATAAAAATTCCTAATATGGATAGAATTAGTGCGAGCTTTGGTGTGGTAGAGTATGTGGACGGAGATACTCCCGAAACAATTACCAGCAGGGTAGATAAATTGATGTATGAAGCGAAAGCTAGAGGGAAGAATTGTGTTGTCTATTGATGGCGAACGACGCTATGACCAGCAGAAGGCCTTATAGAGAGAAAGTAAAGAAAGTAGAGGCTATGGAGGAGCTTATTAAGAATTCAGGCATCCAATTTGATCCCAGAAAAATTGGGGTAGCTTTATGTTGCCCCGTTTTTTTTCGAAACAAATTCTATTTTTTTATCATATAATATTCCTATAGCTATATTCTATGGCGATTTTAACGACAAAAATTGGGATGTAGGTGGGAAACATGAATGCTGTTGCAAGAGCTTTTTTATTGACTCTTTTTGCAGGGTTGAGCACCGGAATAGGAAGTGCCATAGCATTCTATGCCAAAAAGACCAACACGAAATTTCTGTCGGTGAGCCTCGGCCTTTCAGCCGGTGTTATGGTCTACGTTTCATTCGTTGAATTGCTCTCGAAATCGATGGAAATTTTAAGTAAAGCTTTGGGTGCAAAATTGGGCTCTTTTATCAGCATCATCTCCTTTTTTACCGGAGTTTTTCTCATAGCACTCATCGATAAACTTGTCCCCAGCGAGGGAAACCCCCACGAAATGCAGCGGGTGGAGAAAATAAGAGAAAGCGGTGCAGTAGAAGGGAAACTTCTGAGGACCGGATTTTTGACAGCAGTCGCGGTGGCGGTGCACAACTTTCCGGAAGGATTTGCGGCTTTCGCATCTGCCTTGCAGGAAGTATCCATCGCCATCCCTATCGCCTTTGCTATAGCCATTCACAATATCCCGGAGGGGATAGCCGTATCGGTGCCGATCTTCTACGCCACCGGCGACAAGAAAAAGGCATTCCTGTATTCCTTTCTTTCGGGCCTTTCGGAACCGTTAGGAGCTGCAATATTTTATCTGATACTATTTCCTTTTGTAAACGACCTAGTTATAGGAGCAATTTTTGCCTGCATCGCGGGAATAATGGTTTTTATTTCCATTGATGAGCTCCTCCCCTCGGCCCGCGAATACGGTGAGCACCACCTCTCGGTTTACGGCTTCGTGGCCGGTATGGCAGTCATGGCTTTCAGCTTGTTGGCGTTTATGTAGGTGATCTTGTATTAGTGGACTTAATGAATAATTGCAGGTTTTCACTGATTTGGATGGGATTAGGTCTCTAATAAAAGGAAATTTAGCGTTTTCAAATTATGTTCAACTTCCCTTATCATCTCATAATGCCTGTCCTGATGTACCAAAACACAATCGTATATTAAAGCCCATGAGCTAATTAAAACATCGGTCAGAGGTATATTAAAACCCTTTCGACGTAGCGTAAAGTTCAGGTTGGCGGCTTTTTCCCATACTTCGTGTTCCTTACCCAAAACGGTTAGCGTATCGAGATCCTCTTTAAGTTCAACAAACTGTTTTTCATTTACAGCACCGGATAAAATCTCGACTTTGATAATTGGAGCGATGACAACCCTTTCCTCCAACAGTGCCCTTTTCATCCATTGTTGTATTTTTAAGTCGCCGTTGCTTTTCAAGCTTTCAATCCATATAGAAGTATCGACGAGATATTTATCTATCATCTTTGCGCATTTCCTCCAAATTAGATTTGTCTAAAGTAAGTTCGGTATTTCCGATGCGGTTTGCTAGCCTTTCTAATTTACACCGCCGAACAAAATCCTCGAGAGCTTTATTTACAGCTTCAGTCATTTTGTTAGTTCCCAACAATCGCATAGCTTCTTCTAGCAGTTTTCTATTGACATACAATGTGGTTTTCATTTACCATCACCTCTCGACATATATTATACCATAAAAAAGATGTCTTAAAAACTATGTATTTGCGTTTTATTATTCGAGTCTATGTTTACAAAATGTCAGAAAATTGATATTATGTTGCCGAGGACGGAATGATTGAAAAAAAGGAGTGGCTAGCATGCTCATTCTTGGTGCTGAAAAAATGAAAAAACTCCTTCACATGAAGGAGGCCATCGAAGCCGTAAAGGAAGCCTACAAAATGGTTTCGGAAGGGAAGTGTTATGTCCCGCTTAGGACCAACATAAGCGTGGAAAAACACGGCGGACAAATCCTCTTTATGCCGGGCTATGTGGATGGAATCGGTTTTGCGGGGGTAAAGATAGTTTCGGTATATCCCGAAAATGCAAAAAATGGGTTGCCGTCGGTGCCGGCTACCATGGTTTTGATAGATGGCACGACCGGCATTGTAAAGGCGGTAATGGACGGCACGTACCTGACGAGGCTCAGGACCGGGGCGGCTTCAGGAGCGGCGACGGAAGTCCTTGCGAAAAAGGACGCAAAAAAGGCGATTCTTTTCGGCACCGGAGGGCAGGCGAGGGAGCAGCTTTGGGCATTGCTCACGGTGAGAAGGCTTGAGGAAGTATACGTCTGCGGCAGGGACTTTGAAAAGGCTAAGGAGTTTGCCAGGCGAATGAGCCGGGAGTTTGAGGACTATGGCGCTAAAGTAACGGCGGTTGAAAAAGCGGATGAGGTGCTTTCAGAGGTGGACATTATAACGACCGCGACGACTTCGAGAACGCCCGTGTTCAACGGTTCGCTTGTAAAAAAAGGAGTTCATATAAATGCAATTGGTTCCTTCACTCCGGAAATGCAGGAACTTCCGGAAGAAGTAGTCTTGAAAGCCGATAGGGTTTTCGTCGATTCAAAGGAGGCATGTCTTGCCGAAGCGGGAGACTTTCTTGTGCCTATGATGAAGGGGTTGATGGGCGAAGAGAAGATAATAGGGGAAATAGGAGAGGTTTTTTTGGGGAAAACCCGGGGAAGGACCTCGGAAGATGAAATAACGATATTTAAGTCCGTAGGACTTGCCGTGCAGGATATAGTGACGGCGGCAAAAATATACGAGAAAGCTGTGGAGCAGGGGTTGGGAAGCAATCTGGAGATATAAAAAAAGTTTAATTTTCGACAGGTATGACATGAGAGAAGGCGAATGCCTAAATAATGCTTGTTGATGGTGCAGAGAACACAATTTAAAATTGGTGGGAAGATATAGGAAAAGAGTAAAACACCTGTAAAGCATACGGGCTTGACAAGCCCGTTTTTTTTTATATTGCGAGAATGGTAGAATAATTTCGAGATTTGTCCTAAATGCGTTAAATATCTTTGTAAAATTTATTAAATTGCAGATTGAATGTAAAACAATTATATAATATAATTTTATAAAAAATAGCAATTATAATACAGGTTAATACAGGGGGTGGAGATGGCTGAGAATAGAAATAATCAAATTCTAACGAAAACTTTGAAAGGTGGGGAAATGATGAAAGTAAAATATTTGCGTTTAGTTGCATTCTTATTAATTTTGTTTATGGTCTCTTCAGTCTTCACTGGTTGCGGTACAAAGAAGGAGACAAGTTCCGGCAGCCAAAACAACCAAAGTGGAGGAGAAAATAAGACGATCGAATTAGTAATGGGACATCCGTTTTCGGCACAACACCCGGTTAGCCAGCAAATCTTAATACCGCTGGCAAAGGAACTAGAGGAAAAGAGCGGTGGAAGGATTAAGCTCACAATTCACCCCGGCGGTTCAGTTACTAGCGCGGCTACGATAAGGGATGACGTGGTGAGCGGTGCTATTGATATTGGATGGACTTTGCAAGGTTACACCCCGGGTAAATACCCCATAACCGATCTGTTAGAGCTGCCATTTATGTTTGATTCAACGTTGCAGGCGTCTTACGTTTTGTGGAACCTTTACAAGAGGTCTCCTGAATTCCAGCAGGAATACGGTGATGTGGTGGTGCTCGGACTTTGGGTCACCGACCCGAGCGAACTTTTGACTAAAAAGCCGGTGAAAAAGCCTGATGACCTGAAGGGCATGAGGATTCGCGTCGGCGGCCCCTCGAGGGAAGCCATGATAAAGAAATTGGGCGGAACTCCTGTCGTAATGCCGATGCCTGATGTCTACGATGCTCTGCAGCGAGGAATAATAGATGGCGACTGTAATGGTCCTTCGGTAGTTGAGTCCTATAAGTTACACGAAGTAATTAAGTATGCAACAAGAGGACTGAAGGCATTCCATTCGGCCCAAGTAATATTTATGAACAAAGATAAATGGAACAGCTTATCGCCCGAAGACCAAAAGCTTCTTGAAAGCCTGACAGGAGAAGTGATTTACAAAAAAGCGACTGAAATTTACAATGCAGGATATGAAAAAGGAATGGACATGGCGGTAAAATCCAACGTGGTGATAACTGAAATAACCCCTGAGCAGCGGAAAGAATGGATGGAGAAGACCAAGGATTTGATTAATGAGTGGCTAAATGCTGCAAATCAAAAGGGGATTCCGGGACAGAAAATTCTTGATCTTGTAAATCAGTTAAAAGAGGAATTTAATTCTACTCAGAAGAGTTAATTTTAATTTTTAAAAATTTTTAAAAATAATTATAAAGTCCTAGTGGGAAAGCGCTGCGATTGCGAAAGTGGTTGCAGCGCTAATCTCACTAAAAGGTGCAATATACGTGGACTTTACACGTAGGGAGGATAAAAGGTGGAAAAGCGATTTGTTTTTAAACTGAATGCTGTTTTAAACTATATTGGGATTGCTGTCATGCTTTTTATTATGACGATCACCGTTATTGACATAACGGGACGCTATTTTTTCAATAGGCCATTGGCTGGGACTATAGAATTGACGGAACTTTCATTGGTAGTAATTGTATACCTGACCATTGGCTATGCAGAACATTTCAAAGAACATGTAGTAATAGATACCATTTATAACTTAATGCCAAAAAGCGTCCAAAAATTCATGTATGTTTTGGGTTCTTTTATTTCACTAGTTACAGCGGTGCTCTTATCTTATTATCTTTACCTCTATGCAGGTAAAGTAGTGGCAGGCGGTTACAAGACGGGTGTGCTTGGAATCCGTTATTATCCTGTTATATATGTTGCCTCTGTGGGGGCGGCTTGTTATGCATTGGCGATAATTTCGAATCTATGCGAATTCATTAAAAAAGAAGGGAATGATAAGCAGCTATGAGTCCGGAAATGGTTGGAGTATTGGGTGTTGTAGTAATGCTTATTTTGATAGCCATGAAGGTACCTCTGGCAATAGCAATGATGGCTGTGTCCATTGTCGGGACGAGTATCCTGGTCTCACCTCAGGCTGCTCTGGCAAAACTAGGGGCTGATGCGTTTGCAAATTCCAAGATATATTCCCTCAGCGTAATACCGCTTTTTGTAATGATGGGCTTTTTCCTATCTTATGCCGGAATGGGAAGCACCCTGTATAAGCTCTTCGATGCGATTTTAGGTAAGGTAAGGGCTGGCCTTGCAATGGCAACGATAGGCGCGAGTGCCCTTTTTGCAGCGGTTTGCGGGTCGGTAGTTGCTACAACCACTACCATAGCCAGCGTATCTGTAGAGGAGATGAAGAGGTATAATTACGACGAAGGCTTTGCAGCGGGATGCGCTGCGGTTGGAGGGACGCTCGGAATTTTGATCCCGCCGAGCTCAACAATGGTAATGTACGGGGCATTGACCGAAGAAACGATAGGAGGATGTTTGATTGCGGGGATCATACCGGGTATTTTAACTGCTATATTGCTTATGATAACTGCGTATGTTCTGGCCTTAAGAAATCCAAAGCTTGCACCTGTTTCGATTGAAAGGGAAAAGACTCCCCTTACTTGGGATTTAATAAAAGAGGCGTGGATCATACCCTCTATTTTCCTGATAAGTATCGGCGGCATATATATCGGGGCATTTACCCCCACGGAAGGTGGAGCCGTAGGTGCATTTCTTGCACTGGTTATACTGGTCTTGCTCAAGAAAATGAACTGGGAGACTTTTATGAAGGCTATGAACCATTCGGCCAGGGTTAATGCCATGACGTTCTTCGTTTTGATAGGGGGTCTTATGTTCGGGCGTTTTATAACATTAAGCAGACTCCCCCTTAATCTGACCCAATTTATAACAGGTTTAGATCTTAATAGATATGTAATACTTTCAATAATATTTTTGATATACCTGTTCCTGGGGACTATAATGGATGGTATGGCAATACTCGTGATAATGACGCCGATAATATATCCCATTATAAAGTCGTTAGGATTCGATGGAATATGGTTTGCGGTGCTTACAATATTGATGCTGAATATTGGTCTTTTAACACCACCGGTAGGGGTTATAAGTTTGATAACTGCAAATATTACAAAAGTGCCGGTCGGGAAGGTCTTCCGAGGAGTTACTCCATTCTGGATAACTCTAATTATTTCCAGCATCATTATAATAATCTTCCCGCAGCTTGCGACCTTCCTGCCAAGCCTGATGAAATAAAAATTGATTTTTAATCGACAATGTTTAATGCTCTTTTTTGGCAGGGGAAAATCAAAAATGTTGCCAAAAAAGAGCATTTTTGCATTTAAAAAAGGCGCCAACCGCTTTTAGGTTGACGCCATTTTAAAAGATTTAAAACTCGATTTTTCTATTTACCAAAATAAGAATTTGCTTTTTTAACCAGTTCTATTGTTCTCTTTTCAATTTCATCCGGGTCGACTTTCTTTCTTGCTACGTTGCACTCCATGGCAGCAGTTGCCACCGCTTTTGCGACGGTCGGTGCCACCCTCGGATCGAAAGGCTTGGGGATTATATAGTCTTCCTTGAGTTCGTTGTAAGGGATTATATCGGCTAGGGCATAAGCTGCTGCCAATTTCATCTCGTCGTTGATGTCCCTTGCCATGACGTCAAGGGCGCCTCTGAAAACGCCGGGGAATGCGAGGACGTTGTTTATCTGGTTGGGGTAATCAGACCTGCCTGTTCCTACAATTCTTGCACCAGCTTCATAGGCATCTTTCGGGTTTATTTCTGGGACCGGGTTTGCCATTGCGAAAATTATGGGGTCTTTTTTCATGTTCTTTACCATTTCTTTGCTTACGATGTTGGCTGACGAAACTCCTATAAATACGTCGGCGTCTACCAATGCATCGGCCAGTTTCCCGGAACGCTTTTCTTTGTTTGTCAATTTTGCCATTTCTTCTTTTGCCCAGTTCATGCCCTCTTTTCTACCTTCATATATAATTCCTTCGCGGTCACAGAGCAGAATGTCTTTTACTCCTGCCTTCAATAGAATTTTTGCAATGGCGATGCCGGCAGCACCGGCTCCGTTTATGACTACTGTTATTTCGCTGATGTCTTTCTTTACCAATTTTAAAGCGTTTAAAAGGGCTGCTAACGTTATTATTGCCGTGCCGTGCTGGTCGTCGTGAAATACCGGGATGGACAGGCATTCTTTTAGGCGTCTTTCTATTTCGAAGCACGAAGGAGCCGCAATGTCTTCCAGGTTGATTCCTCCGAAAACTGGTTCGATGAGTCTTACGGTCTCGACGATTGTGTCGATATCTGTAGAATCTATGCAAATAGGGAAGGCATCCACGCCGGCAAAGCATTTAAATAGTACAGCTTTTCCTTCCATTACGGGAAGGGCGGCTTTTGCACCTATTTTTCCCAGGCCCAGGACTGCAGTGCCGTCGGTTACTACGGCGACCATGTTTCCTTTTGCCGTATAATCGTATATCTTTTCAGGGTCTTGAAAAATTTCCTTGCACGGTTCGGCAACACCAGGAGTGTAAGCTAGGCTGAGGTCTTCCTTGCTGCTTACCGGCACTTTGCTTATTACTTCAATTTTTCCTTTGTTTTCAAAATGAAGTTTTAATGCATCTTCTCTCAGCGACATCCGTGAGGCCTCCTTTAAATTTAAATTTCCCTGTATTTTTCGACGCCTATTTTATATAGGTCATTCCCCTCTTTGTCTATAATGACAATAGCGGGGAAGTTTTCAACTTTAAATTCATATATAGCTTCAGGGCCCAGGTCCTCAAAAGCAACAATCTTAGAATCTTTTATGGAGTCCGCAAGAAGCGCTCCCGCGCCGCCTATTGCACCGAAATAAACCGCACCGTATTTGACTATGGCATCGACCACTTCTTTGGACCTGAAGCCTTTGCCTATCATGCCTTTCAGGCCTTTTTCCAGGAGAAGGGGTGTGTAAGCGTCCATTCTGCCGCTAGTTGTGGGGCCAGCAGAGCCTATCACGGTTCCCGGCTTTGCAGGGCATGGGCCAACGTAATATATTATCTGTCCTTCTAATTCTATGGGGAGTTTTTCGCCTTTTTTTATCATTTCGTAGAGCCGCTTATGGGCAGCGTCTCTTGCTGAGTAAATTATGCCGCTTATTAACACTTTGTCTCCCGCCTGAAGGGAGCTTATAATTTCCGGAGTTAGGGGGGTAGTTATGTGCTTTATCATTAACTTTCACCTCCTGAATACTAGATTTCAACTTCTTTATGTCTCGCCACGTGGCACTGTATATTTATGGCTACGGGAAGGCTTGCAATGTGGGCCGGGAAGGTCTCTATGTTGACAGCAAGGGCAGTGGTTTTGCCTCCAAAACCTTGAGGCCCTATTCCTAGTTTGTTTACTTCCTCTAGCAATTCCTTTTCCAGTTCAGCTATTTCAGGCATGGGATGATGCTCGCCGATTGGCCTTAGCAGAGCCTTTTTTGCTATTAATGTAGCCACTTCGATAGTTCCGCCGATGCCTACGCCAATGATTATAGGTGGGCACGGATTGGGGCCGGCCTGCCTTACTGTTTCTAACACAAATTTCTTTAGGCCTTCTACTCCGTCGGATGGCTTTAGCATTCTAAGGGCGCTCATATTTTCACTTCCGCCGCCTTTTGGAGCAAAAGTTATGTGAATCTTATCGCCTGGAACTATCTCGAGGTGAATTATCGCCGGAGTATTGTCTCCCGTATTCTTCCTGTAGATAAGCGGGTCATTTACGATGGATTTTCTCAAATACCCATTTTTATAGCCCCTGCGGACTCCCTCGTTGATAGCTTCGGTGAAATTGCCGCCTGTAATCCTTACATCCTGCCCGAGCTTCACGAAAAATACTGCAAATCCCGTATCTTGGCATATCGCTAGGTCCTTTTCTTCAGCGATTTGGTAGTTCTTTATAATATCGTTTAATATTTCCCTGCCCAGAGGAGAAGTTTCTTTTTCTACTGCTTTGTTTAAAGCGAATTTAACATCTTCAGGAAGCTTAATATTGGCTTCGATACACAGTTTTTCGACTGCAGCGATAATCTCATCAACGTGAACTTCCCGCATTTTGTTACCCCCTTTTTATTTGATTTTTGCTTTCGAGTATATCAGAAAATATAAGGAATGTGAAATAAAAAATAAATTCACGCCCCTACTAAATAAATAGTAGGGGCAATTTGAAAGCTTTTTTAAAATTATTCTGGGATTGCCATGTCGGGTGTACCTGCTTTGCTCTGAACGGCCTGCGGATAGTACTTCTCCACCATTTCTTTTACTATAGCTGCTTGTTGGGCCATAGCCCTGCCATTTTCTGCGGTTGTCAGCTCTCCGTGGCCAGAAATAACGGAGTTTCCGGTCTTGAGGTGGATAGGAGCGCCTATGCGGACCATTTCGGGAGCTTCATAGACCCTTATAAATCCGCCGGATCCCGGAGGATTGTCTGTATGGACATCGATGGGTACATCCACGGCAGCTCTCAGGGCTGCGATCATGGGTAGCGTCATGTCTCTCACGGGGTTGATGGAATCCGCGCCGAGGCTGGCAAGGAGCTTGAAGCTTGCCGGGTTTCCATGGCCAGCATGGGCTGACATCTTGAAGTGCATGTTTTTGGGTAATTCTCCGGCCTTCCGCATTTCGTTGAGGACCCAGAGCAACCCTTCGTCGTATACGAGCACTCCTCTGCCGCCAACTTCAGCGATGCGTTTTACGTCTTCAACAGCCCTTACTATCTGTTCCATGCCGCGCAGCCTGTATCCTATTCTCACGCCCTGCTGGCTGAGCCTTGTAGCGCTTGTGTCGTAAGTCGCCCTCGGGCCTACAGAGATGTTGAGCTCTACCCTGTAGTACTTGGCTATGGCGATGTATTCTTTGAGTTCTTCGAGGGTGTGGCGGAAGCATCCATAAGTTTCGTCTACCCGGTTGATGGTGATGCCAAGCCTTTCGGCTTCTTCCATGAGCGCTTTAAATGCAGCAGCGCTGTTTACAGTGGGGACCTCCAACCTGTAGTCCGCGCCATCGGGGAACTTTTTGGTTGAGGTGGGTAGGTTGTAGAGGTCTCCTTCGGGCAAACCAATCTTTTTCATAAATTCTCTTGTCTTGTCAAACATTTTTAAATCCTCCTTACCTGATTTTTTATAAAATTTTATTTAAATTGTATTTATCAGCAAGTTTATTCAATTCTTCTCTCACTTTGGGGTCAAGAATTATGCCTTCGCTTTTTGACTTTTCTTCGGCGTTGTTTTCTATCTCGCCAGGCATAAATATTTCCGAATTATTTACCGACGGCAGGGATTTAATCTTTGCTATAACTTCGTCTATGTCTCCTTTGAATTTGTTTACGTCATTAAAACACCCGATGTCCAATGCCATAATTATGTGACCCGTCTTGGAAGGACCGCTCATATCAGTGACATTTTTTACTTCTCCCGTAAAGGAAGAACCGGTTAATACGCCACATATCAGGTCTATTACTAGTGAAAGCCCTGAGCCTTTCGGACCGCCGATTGGCAGAAGGCTTCCCTTCAGCGCCAGGTCTGGATCGTCTGTGTCCTTGCCATAGGGGTCTAAAGCCCATCCTATTGGTATCTTTTCGTTCTTGAGTTTGGCGAGGCGTATTTTACCTCGTGCGACGACAGATGCAGACATGTCCAGCACGATGGGCTTTCTGGTTTTAGCTGGTATGGATACTGCAAGGGGATTGGTGCCGAGTAGTGGAATATAGCTTCCAAAAGGTGCAATGGCAGGCGAAGAATTAGTTGAAACGATTCCTATCATGTCGTTATAAGATATGAGCATGGCATAATAAGAGGCTATTCCAAAATGGTTAGAGTTTTTTATGCCAACTACGCCGGTGCCGTATTTTTTAGCTAATGTCACTGCTAATTTAGAACCATAGTAGGCTGCGACCTGCCCGAAACCATTATCGGCGTCAAGTAGGGCAACAGCGCCTTTTATTTTTTCGATCCTATAATTGGCATTCTTGTTAGTTGCTCCACATTCCATTCTGCTTACATAAGTTGAGACCCTCACAAGGCCGTGCGACTTTATACCCCTTGCTTCAGCGCAGATTAAAGAATCGGCTATTATTTCAGAATGAGCGGCGTTTAGACCTGCATTTTTAAAAATGTCTGCTACAAATTCCTTGACAGTATAAAGCGGCAGTCTTTCTTCCTTCAAAAACTCACCTCCTTTTTCCTGTCGACCTTCTGCCGAGAAGTAGTAGCAAGAATCGTACCAATTGAGTTAATTGTTAAGTTTTTAAGACAAGACTTGAAATCCGCATTGTTTTGTGTTTATAAATAGATAGAGAGAATAATTTTGAAAATGTAATATTTCATTATGAAATGAGTATTTAAAAATGAAATACATCAGAGTGTTTGGAGGCGGAGAAAATGGAGGAACTGAGGGGAAAAATATCGCTGATAGCGCCAAACTCTTTCATCGCCGAACTTGCCGAAAAAGTGTGCAAGGGCTATGAAGATATAGTCAGGATATACGAAGGGAATTTGGAAGAAGGGTTGAGGATTGCAAAAAGAGTTCTCTCAGAAGGATGTCGGGTAATAATAAGCAGGGGAGGGACAGCCCAGATTATAGAAAAGGAACTGGAGGTTACCGTTGTCCCGATACCAATAACTTTTAGCGACTTAGCCTCAGCATTGGCGAAGATAAAAGAAAAAGACGTCGATGTAGGCGTGATAGGATATAAAAATTTAATCCAGGAAATTGAAGAAGTTGATAATTTGATGGGCTACAGGATATATTTTTCGGAGATTCAGAGCCATGAAGAGATAGAAGAAAGAATACTGGAACTTTATAAGAGGTTTGGAGTAAAGACGTTCCTCGGCGGCAATAAAGTGGTGAGAGCGGCGGAGGCCTTAGGGTTAAAAGGTATATTGCTTGGGAGCGGGAAGGGGGCGATAAAAAAAGCAATCCTTGAGGGCATGAGAATTGCCAGGATAATTTATGAACTCGACAAAGAGAGGATGCAGCTTAAGACTATTGCCGAGTACAGCAATGAAGGCATTATATTGATGGATGAACAGGACAAAGTCAAATATATCAGTCCTGCTGCGGTGAGGTTATTGGGGATATCTTATGACGAAATAATTGGAGAAAGCATTTTCAAATACGTAAAACACACAATTAATATCTACGACTCGATAAAGAAAAAGATGGAGATCCGTGCAGAATACGACCAGATAAATAGTACAAAGGTCATATTCAATTACGTTCCTTTATTTATGGGTCACAAGATGATAGGCAGTTTACTTTCGTTCCAGGATGTTTCGAAAATAGAAGAACTTGAGAAGAAAATAAGGAAGGAGATCTACAGCAAGGGGTATGTTGCAAAATATTCGTTTTCGGACATGTTGACTAACAATCGAAAGATGATGGGAATTATCGAGATGGCAAAAAAAATAGCAAAGGTGGATACTACTGTTCTGATAACTGGAGAATCTGGCACGGGGAAAGAGCTGATGGCGCAGAGCATCCACAACGAGAGCTTAAGGAGGAATGGACCTTTTATTGCGGTAAACTGTGCCTCTCTCCCTCAGAGTTTGCTGGAAAGCGAAATATTTGGCTATGCTGACGGAGCCTTTACCGGAGCGAAAAAGGGAGGAAAACCCGGGCTTTTCGAGCTAGCCCATACGGGGACCATATTCTTGGATGAAATTGCGGATATACCGCTGGACCTTCAGGCACATCTTTTGCGGGTAATCCAGGAAAAAGAAATCTCGAGGATAGGAGATGACAAGGTAATTCCGGTAAATATAAGGATCATAGCTGCGACAAACAAAGACTTAATGAAATACGTGCAGGAAGGAAAATTCCGAGAAGATTTATATTATAGGTTGAACGTAATAAACATAAAGATGCCGCCGCTCAGAGAAAGGAAAGAAGATATACCTTTGCTTGTAAACCATTTCATATCGAGATTTTGCGCAAAATATGGTTTGAGCCATAAAAGAGTGACTCCAGGGGCTATGGCCACGTTTTCTGAGTATACTTGGCCTGGAAATATAAGAGAACTACAAAATGTAATTGAGAGGCTTGTGTTGACGGTGGACGGAGAGTTGATAAAGGAAGACCACGTGATTGAAATATTAAAGATTGAGCACTATAATCAAAAAATTGAGCAATTTAACTATATTGACAATGTTGGCAACAATTTCCTGCGAAATCCCGACCTCGAGGAAGGCGTTTTGGATAAAATGCAAAAGGAGTACATTGTAAAAGTGCTGAGAGAAGTTAATGGAAACAAGAAGAAAGCAGCAAAGATTTTGGGGATAAGTACAACGACTCTTTGGAGGAAGATAAAGCAATTAAACATCAACCTTTGAATATTTAAAATTTGAAATGAGTATTTCATTTTTAAATGATAAAATTTTCATAATGAAATAAATATAGTTTACTAATGGCAATCTCCTGCGAAAGAAACAGAGAGGTTTTTAAATGGCACAATTTTTGCAATAGCATTATGCTAGAAAAAGTTCGAAAAAGCCGTTAAATATTGTGCAAAAGGGGGGACGAGCGGGGAGAAGAAGTAAGTGCTTTAGCTTGACTACTTTAAATAAAAAATTTTTGTGGATGGAGGTAGTAAGATGAAATATAAGTACTCGACAGGTTCTATGGATAAAGCCGATGGCATATATTTTCAAAATATGACAGGTAAACAAGTAGAAGAGAGGCTGAAGCAAAACGACATAATAATAATTCCGGTAGGCAGTACGGAATACCACGGAAAAGGCCAGTGCTACGGGGAAGATACTTTCATTGTGACAAGGATTGCCGAGATAGTGGCGAGAGAGACGGGGTGCACCGTTTCCCAGCCTGTCTGGTTTGGCTCTCACCCGTGGAACCAGATGGGAATGCCGGGAACCATAGTAGTGCCTGAAGAGACTTTTGTGGCCTATTTGAGGGCCATCATCGCTGGCTACTGGAACGCGGGGTTCAGGAAGCAGATATTGATAAACGGACATGGCCAGGAATACGTTATCCCCAATGCTATTCAGGAATTTGGAAAGATGTACCAGGTGCCTGCGGTTATATGCATGGTGAACTGGCCGACCGTGATAGCTCAAGAGCTGAAAGACAAAGCCCACGGAGGACCTTGGGAGACGCCATTCAGGCATGCTGATGAAGTGGAAGCTTCTTTCGCGTTGGCGCTTTTCCCTGAGATGAATAACAAAGAGGACATGGAAGATTCTACTCCGGTTGGATTCATGCCCGAAGGCCATGTGGACAAAGGCGGAGACATATACCAATATCCCATACCAGGTCATGCTCAGATCGGAATGGGTGGTTTGGAAGTAATTCTCTACCCGCAGGGAGTAATAGGAAAGCCCACATTAGCCGATGCCAAAAAGGCTGAAAAAGGGATCGAAATGATAATAGATTACTTGATAAAGCTTCACAACGACATAAGGGAAAAATTCCCGCCGGGAGTATTGCCGCCTATCGAGCTTGTGACAGAAAGGGACAGGGAGACTATCGAAGCTGTCATAAAGGGCCCATTCAAAGGCGGAAGAAGCTTGTATTCGCTGGGATACCCTGTATAATGAGGTTTTTGCAAAATAAAAAACGAGGAGGAGAGAAAAAATGGATAAAAAGGATGTATTCTTCCAGGTCGTGGCCGATAGAAGAAGTATCAGGAACTTTACAAAGGACAAGATTTCTGAAGAAGACTTGAAACTAATCCTCGAGAGCGCACGCCTTGCTCCCTCTGGCGAAAATGCCCAGCCGTGGAGATTCATAGTAGTAAAAGATGAGGAGAGGAAGAAGTTTTTAGCCAGAATCTCGAAAAACGGCAGCGGTAGGAGGTTCACAGGAGAATTCCTCAGCAAGCAGATGCAGGAGAGGTTCAAGGGCCTCCAGGACGAAGAAAAGAAGTTGGCAGCCTTCAAGAAGCTCACTTCTGGAGACGTTTCCGCATTTGTTAGCGAAGGCGACGTGATAATAATTGTAATAGGGCGCAAAGATGTATGGGACCTTCCTTATGATACATCTGCTGCTATCGAAAATATGCTGCTTACAGTTACGAGCTTAGACCTTGGCGCGTGTTGGGTTATAGCTCCTTGCATCGATGTCCGGGATGAGGAAAAACTAAGGGAATACTTTGAAATACCTGACGAATACAAAATTGTAAGCATAATTTCTATAGGCAAACCCTCGAGGATACCAAATCCGCGGCCTAGGATACCTCTTAAAGACCTGGTCTTCAACGAAAAATTTGGCGAGCCGTATTACAACGAGTAAGAATTAAAATAAGGAGGGCTTAAGATGAGCATCCTAGAAAAATTTAAAGACGAGCTGATTTTCGAAGTCCAAAAGGAATTTTGGGATGAGAGAGGAAAAGGAGCCAGGTACAGACTTACAAGGCTGGGTGTGGCTTTTATTAAGGATCAGCTGGGAGACAAAGTAAAAGACAAAGAAAACATAAAAAAATGGTTGGTAGAAAACGGCTTTTGCAAAGAGGTAACATTTATCGAAGACAAAGAAATTTCCCTCACCATGCTTGTCAAAGGCTGCTGCCTTAAACCGGTGAAGGAATCCTTCATAAAGAAGAATATCGCTCCGCTTTCATGTCCGATAGCAAACATGTTTATGTACAACCTGGAACTGGAGACAGGTCTTGCGCCGGAGCTTTTACCCATTGAAGAAGAGGATGGAGGTTGCAAAATAACCCTTGCCAAGATGGCCTCATCGGATGTCGTAAAGCCGTAAAGAGGTGATTGATGTGAGCAAACTGAAAACCCTGAAAGAAGTTGTTGCCGAAATACCGGACGGCGCCCATATAGCTCTAGGAGGATTTGCAATAACAAGGTGCCCTGTAGCGTTTGTATTCGAAATGATAAGGCAAAAGAAGAAAGACCTAACTGTATCGCAAATAGTGGCGGGGATGGAGACCGATTTGCTGGTAGGCGCCGGCCTTGTAAAAAAGTTAGAGTATAGCGGCGGGTCGTTGGATAGATTCGGCAGGCTAGAGAGGATAAACGATAAGATAGACAAAGGGCTGCTGGATATTCGGGAATACAGCGGGATGAGCATGTCGATGAGGTTCTTAGCAGGCTCTCTGGGCGTTCCTTTTATACCGACTAAGGCTTTATTGGGTACAGAAATGCTAAAGAATTTGATTGCGAAAAACGATCCGGAAGTTAAAGTTTGCGAATCGCCATTTGATGGGGATAAGTATGTATACTTAAAGGCATTAAGGCCTGATTATTCGGTGATACATGCTCAATATGCCGACGAAAAGGGTAACGTAATAATAGAAGGTCCTTATTGGGATGCTGAAACTGCAAAATCAGCCAAAAAACTTATCGTGACAGTAGAACAGGTTGTATCGACGAAATTTATAAAAAAGTTCCCCGAAAAAGTGATTGTCCCGAGCGTTTACACTTACGCCGTTGTAGAAGTGCCTTACGGAGCTTATCCGACTGCTGTGTATAAGTTCTACGACTACGACAGAGAAATGTTGGAAAATTATGCAAAGGTCAATAAAAGCGAAGAAGAGTTCAACAAGTTTTTGGATGAATACGTGTTTGGCACAAAAGATTTCACAGAATTTATAGAAAAGGTAGGGGGGGTGGATAGGGTTAACAAAATCAAAGCCGATCCGTCGTACGGATATTGATTAAGAGGTGATCGAAGATGGTAGCTAAATATACCACGAACGAGTTGATGGCAGTTACGGCGTCAAGGCTTTTAAAAGATGGGGAGAATGTAGTGGTAGGATTGGGTTTGCCGCAAATTGCAGCTTTGCTTGCAAAAAGCACCCACGCGCCTAGGCTGAATATCATTTACGAGATTGGAGTCATAAATCCAGAAGCAGAGGAAATGGGAGTCGGCATTGCAGACCCAAGGCTCTGGAATGAAAGCGAATGTTTTACTAGTTTTGTTGGGACTCTTGGGAGCATCCTGCAAAAAGGCCTAATAGATGTGGGCTTTCTCGGCGGGTTGCAGGTCGACAAATACGGAAATATAAACAGCACTTCGATAAAGACGGAGAAAGGCTACCGGCATATAAATGGAAGCGGCGGAGCCGCGGATATCGCGACTTTTTCGAAAAGATTGATGATTATAATGAAGCATGAAAAGAGGAAAATTATTGAAAAAGTAGATTTTTTGACCAGCGTTGGATATCTAAATGGCCGAAACAGCAGGAGCGAAGCCGGTCTTCCGATGTGTCAGGATATAAAGATAATAACGAATTTATGCGTTTTTGGGTTTGATGAAGAGGAAAGGTCCCTGAAGCTCCTTTCGGTTCATCCAGGAATTACTCTGGAAGAGGTTGTTGAAAATACGGGGGTAGAGTTCAAAATACCTGAAATGGTGAAATATACCGAGGAGCCTACTGAAAAAGAAGTAGACCTGCTCAGGAATTCGATTGATCCCTTGAAAATGTATATTAAGTAAGGGGGACATAGGAATGAAAAGGTTTAAGGTTTTGGCCCTGTTGATAATCGCCAGTCTAGTGGTTTTGAGCTTGGCAGGTTGCGGACAAAAGCAGCAAAGCAGCGAAAACAAGGTGAAATATCCCGAAAGGTCTATTAACGTCATCGTAGGATTTTCGGCTGGTGGACCAACCGATTTGATTGCAAGGGGTATTATGCCGATTGTTCAGGAGAAATTAGGGGTTGGTGTAGGTATTACCAATGTGCCTGGTGCGGCAAGCGCGACGGGTGCAAACCAGGTTCTTTCCCAGCCTAAAGATGGATATACGCTCTTTTTTGGATCAGAAGCTATGTCCACGTGGCAGGTCATGGGGACAGCAGACATGAGTCCGACGAGAGATTTTGTGCCTGTGAAGGTTGTAGCTCAGGCGATTCCTGTGCTTGCGGTTCCACCAAATTCACAATTCAAGACTGTTGAAGAGTTTATAAATTATGCAAAACAAAATCCTGGAAAACTCAGAATAAGCACTGCGGGTCCTGCGACAGTTCCGCACGTGTCAGGCCTGTTGCTCGAGAAAGAATTGGGAGTTAAGTTCACTTACGTCCCCTATGAAGGAGGCCGACCTGCAATTACCGCTGCGATGGGCGGACAGGTGGACGCTACGATAGAAATGGTGCAGTCGATGGTAGAAGCGCACAAGTCTGGTCAGATAAGAATACTAGCGTCATTGACTAATGAACCTGTAGAAGGCCTTGATGTCCCTGCAATCGGTGCTAAATACCCTGAACTGGCGAAGTACTTGCCTTATGGTCCTTACTTTGGCCTCTTCGTTCCTAAAGGAACGCCGGATGAAGTTGTTAACGTCTTAAAAAACGCCATGGATGAGGCTGTAAAAGACAGCAGGTGGCTTGATTACTGCAAGAAGCTGTACCTTATACCTATAGACTACAGCGGCGATGAAGCAGTGAAGTTCATCGATGACTGGACTGCAAAGGCAGCCTGGATCTTGTACGATGCCGGAGTTGCCAAGGAGTCTCCAGAAAAATTCGGCATAAAAAGACCCAACCAATAAATAACGTTTCGCCTCTATCTCATAACGGGATAGAGGCGAAACAATAATAAAAAATATTAAAAACCAAAACAAAGGAGGAAATAAAATGCTTTATGTAAACAGGGAAAAATGCGAGGGATGCGAGGCTTGTGTAGCAGCTTGTGGAACTGGCGCAGCTCAAATAGTTGACGGCAAATGCCAGATAGACGTCAATGTTTGTGTTGAATGTTACGCCTGCAAAGAAGTATGTCCCTTCGAAGCTATAGAAGAAAAGGAATAAAAAAAGTGCTAGAGAAAGGCCAGAAAGGGTAGATATGCTATGGAAGATTCTAAATTGATGAATATAGCCGTATTTGTTCTCCTTTTCTTGATTATTTCAGGGGCCTATGCAAACATTTTTATGTATAATGTTAACCAAAAAATACCAGTGCTCGATATAAACTCGCCGCTGGTCGTCCCCTTTTTGCTTAATACATTATTATTTCTTATGACAGTAATTATTTTGAAAAATGAAATATGGGGTAGCGTCAAATAAGAATATGAGGATTCCCTAAAAAATGGAATTAGCAGGTAGTAGTTGGCAAATCAAAAGAGCAAAAGTTGGAGTTAGAAGAAACCATGAAAATAAATAATACCTAAGCTTTTAT
>JAKIHM010000004.1 GCA_021608145.1 Thermovorax subterraneus | reverse complement strand
ATGCATCTACGCCTTCCTGGATCCTCGCTCCGCCGGAATCGTTCAGGCCTATTAAGGGCGCTCCCATCTTCATGGCCATGTCCATAACCTTGCATATTTTTGCGGCGTGCATTTCGCCAAGGGAGCCGCCTATTACTGTGAAGTCCTGGGCAAAGATGAATACCAATCTGCCGTTTATGGTGCCGTAGCCTGTGACCACGCCTTCACCGGGGGCTTTGGTGTCCGCCATGTCAAAGTCTATGCATCGGTGTTCTACAAAGGCGTCGATTTCCACGAAGCTCCCTTCGTCGAGCAGCTTTTCTATCCTTTCTCTCGCTGTGAGTTTTCCGCTTTCGTGCTGCTTTTTTATCCTCTTTTCTCCGCCGCCTAGCCTTACTTGTTCCCTTCTTTGCCTGAGCTCTTCAAGTTTTTGTTGCATCGTTTCCATGCCTTTCACCCTTTTATCCTAATATTAGGATCTGAATTGATGTTTTTTAGGCAATTCTGCTTTCCAATTTTTGTATCAGCCTTTATTATATAAGCGAGCAACCTTTATGCAGAATGAAAGACCTCTTAGATACCCAGCTCTCCTTATATTAGGAGCAAAACTTACTTTAATAGGGATTCAATTATAATAAAGCCTCAGCATTATCATAAGCATACTGTATACTTAAAGCACAGCAAAGAGGGGATAGACTAACAAAATTGAGAACAAAGTGAACGTGACATTTGTTTTCACTAATAACATTCTCGGCCCTAGCGTAATTGCTCTATCCCCTCGGTTTTCTAAAGTAAAGCAATTACAAGGATAAAATATTTGCTCAACTTCTCTAATTTCTGTAAGGCTCTATGCCGAAATGCTTGAAAAATTCTATTCCTCTCTTTATATCTTCTTTGAAATCTTTAAACACACTAGCTTCTATGGAGATGATTTCTTTATAGCATATTTTCTTGAGCACATTTATAAGTGGCGTGTAGTCATAACCATCATCCAGGCTGGGGACGAATCTCTCCGGGAAGTTCGAAAGGGGATTGTCTACATGAATGTGCTTTATGTATTTTTCGTAGTTTGCTATATCCTCCACATCCCTGTTCATTGCCGGAAGATACCTAAAATCGCACATGGTTTTCAAATTGTACCTTCCAAATTTCTCTATGAACTCCACCGCCTCGGGAATAGTATTGATAAAATTGGAGATGCTCTTTGCTAGGGGTTCTAAAAGCACAGTTATATTGTACTCTGCAGTTATATCGCAGAGGATATTCAAAAATGTCATAAGCTTTTCATAGGCCCCGCTTACGTCACCTTCCGTTGGCAGGCTGCGGGATTTTCCATTGCCGAATACATAATATCGAGCTCCCATTTCCGCCGTCCGATACGCACCTTTTTTCAGGTATTCCGTCCAATAATTCATATCAAAGTCGGGCGAAGTTATAGACTCGGTCAATGGAATGGGATTATCGAAAACTTCGCACGTAATCCCAGAATCTTTCACCTTTTTCAGTGCTTCTTTGTACTCATCTTCACTCAATTCCATAATTTCTCTAATCTGCAATTCTGCACAATCATACCCTGCCCTGGCTATGTCATCAATATCTTTTATTTTCCCAAAACAAGACAGCTTCATTTTCATAAAAAGTCCACCTCTTGTTTCAAATTTAAATCAGTCCACCTGTATCAATACCTTTATTTCGCTATTGTTTCCGGATGCGAGAATTTTAAACAATTCAGGAGTTTCTGAAAGAGGATGCACCGATGAAATAATATTACTGACATCCAACTTTTTCTCCACAATATACTCCATTACTTCATGCATTTCGTTAGTAAACATATAACTGCCGTATATTGAAAGTTTCCGTCCCACTATATCGGTGGGATTAATTTCTACATTCTCCCTTATTAGTGAGACCAATACTATTCCTCCGCCGTTTCTCACAAGCTTTATCGAGTCATTTATGACGCCCGGGGCACCTGCCGTAACTATTACCCTGTCGAAACCAACTTTATCGGTCAACTCAAGGGCTTTTCCGAGAGATTCGTTTTTCACATTTATTGTGTAATCAGCCCCACATTTTTTTGCAGCATCCAGCCTGAAATCAACTACATCGGTAGCCACAATTTTACCAGAACCCAGTATTTTTAAATACTTTATTATCATCAGTCCTATCGGACCCGCCCCTATTACCAAGACATTTTCTCCTTTTTCAAAGTTCCCTTCCTTGGCCGCACAGTAGCAAACGGCAAGCGGCTCTAGAAGCGCACCTTCCTCATACGTTACCCCTTCTTTTAGAGGGACCAACGAAAATTCCGGGACGCAGACGTACTCCGCAAATCCGCCATCACACCTTTTCCTTTCCACTCCCAAAGTCCTGCCAACGCTTCTCCTGTTATTGCATAAATTTATCATTCCCTTTTTGCAGTAATAGCATTTCCCGCAGTACAGTATTGGGTTTACGCTTACCCTCTGGCCAATTCTTTCCTTAGACACTCCGGGCCCCACTTCGACGACTTCGCCGGAAAACTCGTGACCGAAGATTAGAGGAGGCCTTGCCCTATCAGAACCTATTTTGTATTCTTCTACATCGGAGCCGCAAATAGAAGCGTATTTAACCTTTATGCACACCTCGCCTTCTTTTGGAACGGGCTTCGGAACCTCTTCATACCTCATATCGCCGGGGCCATAGAAAACCACAGCCTTCATCTTATCCATATTTTAATTACCTCCAGTTTTTTGTATAAGGACGTGGCAATTATTCTGCCACGTCCTTTTTTAACTAATGCACCTTTATTTTTGCGCTTAGCTTATGACGGCCAAGCTATCGTGTAGATATGCTTTCCACCCTTCGTTGGCCCTTTCAAGAGGGCTTCTATTTCCTTCGGATCTCTTTGGGTAATCCTGCTGGCATCGGGCAGTTTGCCCGGCGGGAATATGCTTAATATGTCATTGTGAAGCTTCAACAGATAATCGCAAGCCCTTTCGATACAAGCCCTTGCCTTCTCTGCACTAGCTTTAGTGGCTTTACCTAAAACACCTTCAGGAGCGGTTATGCATTCTATTCCTACATTGCCGACCTGGCAGTGGCCGGGTATTGGGTATCCGTAAATGTCCCCGCCCTTATCCACGTGTCCCGGAGGTAGATATCCCTTAACTTCCGTATCTTCAGCATTTTCCATGTCGCAGAATTCTGGGAAAAGCGCCAGAGAAATCGATGTCTCAGCCTCATCAGCATGCTGGAATGGTGTCTCAAAAGGCCCACCATGTTCTTTATCCATCAAAGTTTGTCCCATGACCCTTGGCAGATCAACGAATAATATCAACGCAGGCACTTGATATTTTTTAGCCCATTCTTGTATAGCAGAAGGAATGATGTATTCCTGACCGTGCATGCTTATGAATATTTGTTTTCTAAATCCTGTGTTCCAATACCCAGAAATAATGGCCCTTATCATTGCTGCAAAGACATCATCAGGCAGAGGTACCGTTCCTGGTTGCCCAATGTGATGGAAGGGATGTGAACCATACCAAAGCGGTGATGCGATGGTACAACCTGCCTTAGCAGCAACCATTTCTGCAATCCTCGTAACGATAAAAGTATCTTCTCCCATCGGACCTGCATTGCCATGATTTTCTGTAGAGCCTACAGGTATTATGATAATGTCGTTGACCTTGAGCCTCTCCTCAACGTCCTTTTTAGTCATTGTGTGATAGTACATTTTGTTTGGTTTTTCAAGGCAGCCTTCGTTTGGAAATTTCCATTCGCCCATTTAATATTCCTCCCTTTCATGTTTTTTGTTGCGATGTTTTTTCTACCCATATGATATTTTATTGATATATCAATTAAATGATATATCTCTTTCATTTTATAAAATAAACTCAATCATTGTACAGGATGACTTTTATATCCTTAGATTTCCTCGATGCAAGTTCTTCAAAAATTCTTGGTCCCTCGCTCATATGATAGATACCGGTAATTATCTGTTCTACGTTCATCCTGCCCGTTTTAATCATTTCCAGGCCCTCTCTCATTTCGGTGGTGTACATATAGCTGCAATGGAAAGTAATCTCCTTGCACACGGCATGCTTGTAGTCAAAGTCAACCTTAGCGGCCCCTAATCCTATCCACACTACCTTGCCGCCATTTCTCACTATTTCTACGCTGCCATTTACAGTATCTGTAACCCCGACGGCATCGAATACCACATCCACGCCTACCCCTTCCGTCACTTCCCGAGCGAACTTAATCATTTCTTCTTTTGAATCAATCACGTCCGTAGCTCCGCATTTTTTAGCCATTTCCAGCCTGTCTCTAATTATGTCCATCACGATAATCCTCTTTGCGCCGAAAAACTTCGCACACTGAATTGTGAGGAGTCCTATCGGACCTGCTCCGTATACCGCAACTATCTTATCTTTTAAGTCACCTGCGTGCTTCGTTGCCCGAAGCGAAATTGCAAGGGGTTCGGTAAGAGCGGCTGCGTTGAACGAGACGTTGTCCGGAAGGAGCATTACTTTCTCGGCAGGAGCCACCACATATTCGGCCATAGCGCCGTTGTAAGAACCGGCTTTCATGGTGGTCCCTATTATCTTCCTGTTATCGCAAACATTGCTGAAGCCCGCCTTGCAGTCAGCACAATAGCCGCAGTAAAGATTGGTTTCAACTATAACCCTGTCTCCTACCTTAAGGCCTTCTACTTTCTCACCCAATTTTGCAATTTCCCCGGAAAATTCATGGCCCATGATAAGCGGTGGCACTCGCATCGCCGACTCGCCTTTGTATCCTGTAAGGTCAGAACCGCAGATCGATACAGCCTTCACCTTTATTAGAACCTCGTTTTCTTTTGGCTCCGGAGTCTCTACATCCATATACCTGATATCATAAGGGCCCATATAAACTAAGGCTTTCATAATTATCCTCCTTGCTCCGTTAATCACCGTATTGTTTTATCGCTTTCTGTCATTTTCGCGGGGCTTGATCCTTCAATTGATTCAAGCCCCGCAGAATTCATACGCAAAACTATCAAAACTACTTTTTTACTGCTTCTTTGCGTCTTCTATCGCCTTGAACAACTCATCAACAAAATCGCTACCTACATCTTTTCGTACCATATCAGCTACTTTGTCTGCTGCTTCTTTCATTTTGGCCTTCACGTCTTCAGACAGTTCAACAACCTGCATTCCTTTATTCTTGAGTTCAGAAAGCATTTTTTCGTTCTGAGCTTTTGATTCGTTGAACAAGAATTCACTCACTTCGTTCATGCTTTCATCAATTATCTTCTTGTACTCATCAGGCATGCTATCGTACAGATTCTTATTCATTACAACAGTGTGAACGAAAGCAATGTGGTGGGTATGATTTATATATTTTTGGACCTCATAGAATTTATTTGCCAGCAAAATGTCATACGGGTTTTCCTGAGCATCTACAGTCCCCTGTTGCAACGCTATATAAAGCTCGCTGAAGTTAAGCGGCGTGGGATTAGCACCTAAATTCTTCCAGAATTCCATGTGGTACTTGTTTTCCATAGTCCTAATCTTTATTCCTTTAAAATCGTTTATATTGTTTATTGCTTTGTTAGCAGTCATTTCGCGGTAGCTTATCGGAACCATTAGTAGCAGCTTAAATCCAGCTTTTTCGTACTCTTGAGCCAACTTTTCCCTAAACTCTCCTGAAAGAACTTTCTTTGCAATGTCGAGGTTGTCAAAGAGCATCGGTATGTCAAATACTGCAAGCTTCGGAATGAAGTTTACGGCCGGGGCCGTAGTTGCAGATACCATCGCTATATTTCCAGCCTGACAGCTTTCTAATGTTTCCCTATCTCCGCCAAGCTGACTGTCCAAATATAGTTCAACCTTAATTTTGCCATTGGACTTTTTCTCGATTAAATCTTTTATCATTGCACTTGCTTTAGCCCTCGGCGTTTCCCCCGTAGACGGATAAGCACCGGCAAGTTGCAGAGTGTACTCTGGTTCAGAACTGCTCTGTTGGGATTGTGAAGATGATTCATTCTTTGCCCCTCCGCAGGCGGTCAGGCTCATCGCCAACATCAATACCACAAGGATTAATGATATTGCTTTAATTTTCTTCACAGTTTCCAAACCCCCTTGCCATTATGTTCTTAAAGAATTAATTTATTAATTTATTAATAATTTTTTTCTCCTTCTCACCTCCAATTCAAAATTTCTGCCAAGTTATTTTTGAAGCAGCACAAGGCTTAAAGAGGGAACGTAGGTTATAATAAAAAGCGCAATAATGAACGATATTATAAATGGTATTGCCTTTTTTCCAATTTTCATTACCTCATCTTTTATCAAGGGCGCAGCTACAAAAAGATTTACTCCAAAGGGCGGCGTAACCATCCCTACTGCAAGGTTGCACACCATTATTACACCTAAGTGAATCGGATTAATACCCATAGCTACAGCTGAAGGCAACAACATAGGAGCAAGTATTGCTATGGCTGGCCCCACGTCCATAAACATACCTAAGATGAGCAATATTATATTTAATACCAGCAGGAACATTATCCAATTGTTTCCGAAATTCGCGACGATAAAATCTCTTAAGAGAACAGGGGCCTGAAGCAATGCTAAAACTCGACCGAATACTATAGCAAGAGAGAGCAAAACTACAATTGGCGCGTAGGACTTAACGGAATTTCTTAGAATATTTAAGATATCTCCAGGCTTTAATGTCTTATATACAAATAGGCATACCAAAATTGAGTAGAATACAGATATTACCGCTGCCTCTGTAGGAGTTACCACACCACTGTATATACCTCCGAGTATGATCACTGGTGTCAGCAAAGCCCAGAAACTTTCTCTAAAAAGATTGAAAAAGCCTTTTTGCCTCAATGATTTATATCTATCTAGAATTTTTTCTTTGTCTTCACCATATCTTTTGGCATAAATGTAGGCGTAGACCATTAGAGAAAGTCCTATTAAAATCCCGGGGAATATGCCCGCAATAAACAGACTGCCTATGGAAACTCCCGTTACCACACCGTAAGTTACGAACGGAATGCTCGGAGGTATTATTACTCCCAAGCCTCCTGCCGTCGCAATCATCGCAGCGCTGTAAACCTTATCGTAGCCCAACGACACCAAAAACGGTATCGCCATTCCTCCTACCGCAGCAGTTGTTGCCACTCCGGAACCTGAAATCGCTCCGTAAAACAGTGCAGTTATAATAGCAGCAATTGGCATTCCGGCAGTTTTATTACCCACAAAATATGCGAAGAAATTGAATAATTTTTCGGAGATTTTTCCTTTCGTCATTATGTCTCCAGAGAGTATAAACATTGGAATCGCAAGTATAGGGGTGCTATCTAATGCACTTACCATATTGCGAATTACAAATTGTATGTTCCCAGCAAAATGTGGATTTAAAAGTCCCGGGTAAATGGTTGCTAGACCTAGCGATATCGCTATCGGGATACTCAATAAAAGCCCGATTATCAATATGCCAAACATCTGAATAGCCATTTGATTTACCTCCAAATTAACAATATCAAAAATGAGGCTACTTTTCTGAAATCTCTTTTGTTAATTTTATTGCATCCTGCAATGACCTTGCAGCAGCCAAAAGAAATCCCACTACTGTGGCACTGTAAATGGCATACATAGGAATTCCCATCGCAGGACTAATCTGTTTGCTTAGCATTATTTTTTCTACAACAGGAACCGAATTAATAAAGAGAAATACAAAAAATGCTATATTAACGCAAACTACCAATATTCTTGCAATTTTCTTCAATGTTTTCGGCAGTATTCCAATGAATGTATCTACTTTTAGAATCGTCTTTTCCTTTATCGTGTACCCTATGCTTAAAAAAGCCGACCATACGAAAGCGTAGCGGGAAAGTTCCTCTGCCCAGGATAATGACGAATTAAAGACATACCTCATTATCACTTGAAGCATCATTACGCAGGCAATAAGGGCGAGCAATATACTTAATACATATTCCTCAAAATGATCATCCAGCCATTTTATTATTTTCATATCCCCGAAACCTCCAGCTATTTTCTATGCCGGCGGGTGATTTAATTATATCCACCCACCGGCTATTTTGATCTTATTTTCCCACAGTTTACTTCCTGTGGCTTTCCAACTGCGGCGAATAAATCCAGATAAACTTCAAGGGTTCATCCCCGGTATTGACGATTGAGTGATATTCTCCTGGAGGATTGTAGATGCAAACACCGGGTTCAATAGGAATTTCCCTGTCCTTTGTAATAAACTTACCCCTGCCCTGGAAGAAGTACATGACCTCTTCTTCTTTCTCATGCTTGTGTTCAGGAACCATACTCCCTACATAGGTCTCGTTTATTCCCACTGCAAGATTCTTTGCCCCTACCGTCTTTTCCGAAACTAAAATCCACGACTTTCTTGCAGGTTCCCTGTACTCTCCCTCGACATCCTTAATATTTACCACTTTTACTTCAGCCATTCTTTATTCTCCTTTCTAAATTTTTTTTGCAAATATATCGATTTTTAATTAAAAGGTTTCCGGATCCATCTCGATTTCCCAAATGCTTTCTAGCTCTTCCTGCGGTATGTCAAACACCTCATTGTTAGGTGGCAACGGCTCTTCTCTCATAAACTCCGGCATCCTTTTGAGTTTTTCTGAAACACCAGCAAGTTCATTAAACTTCTTTTCAGTCTCGAGGACATCAACGCCCATTCGCTTTATCTCTTCAAAGTTCATATCCCAGCCGTATCTTCCTTTGCAAAGCATGCTCAGCAACTCTCTATTTTTTATGAATGCAGGTCTTATGAACAGGCATACCCCAAGCGAATCTATTAGAGCGGCCCTAATCTGCAGCTGCCTGGATATTCGGACTTGCCCGTCTCTTGCAAGGGGGTTATGAGTCCTTACTGTCTCAAAAGCATTTCCGGCAGTGTGGTCGGCACCCATAGTCGAAGTGGCGTAAAGCACTCCATTGCCCTTCAACCCTCTCGGGTCATAAGCCGGCATTGCCTGCCCTTTGACCACCGGCACTCTTCTTACTCCGAATGCCTGCCCGGTGAATGCGGCTCCGTTTCCGATTATCCTTCCCAAATAGGTTCCTTCTCCGATTTGCCGCACTATGTTTTTAGCCCCTTCTGCATCTCCGAACTTCAAGACTCCTGCTTCCATCGCCACACCTATGGCGGCACCGCACTCGATGGTATCAACTCCTACCTGATTGCACAAATGATTCAATTCAGCAATGTCATCGATATCACCGATGCCGCAGTTAGGCCCGAGAAGTACAACGCTCTCGTACTGCAATGAAGCGACTATTTTCTTTCCTTCTTTGTCCGGAAATACGTTGCTGCACATAATTGTACATCCCGGAACGCACGGGGTACCCGATTTGCCGCATCCTCCTCTTTCCTTTATAAGTTCCGCCACGCAGGGTCCCGTCATATTTCCTGCAAATTCAAATTGTCCGGAGCTGAAGTTCCTTGTAGGTAACAAACCCAAATTATTGGCCATCTCCAATATATCTAGGGTGCCATACTTGCGGCGGTTTTGGCTTTTCGGATCTTCCTGCAGTATCCTAAATGCCTCTTTTACCGCAGTGTTCAATAGTTCCGGATCGTAATAATCGGGCTCCACCTGTTTTGAATCATCTATTACTATCGCCTTTATGCCCTTCGATCCCATCACAGCCCCTAATCCGCCGCGAGCCGCGTACCTTACCTGCTCTCCCCGGTCATCGCTCAAGGCTATTCCTGCAGCATACAACTTCATTTCTCCAGCAGGCCCTATGCAAATTAATCCGCTTCTTTCCCCAAACTCTTTTCTCAAAATCTCAAAAGTCTCGTCAACAAGCTTACCTTTCAGATGAGGAGCATCAATAAGCTTTGCCTCATCGGCACTCACAAATAGTATTCTTGTCTTGGGCTCTTGGGGAATATCTTCCAGGATTATTGCCTTTACTCCTATCCTTGCCAATCTTTTTCCCGCATTTCCTCCGACGTTACACTCTTTTACTCCTCCAGTCAGGGGGCTCTTTCCTCCTATTGAAAGTCTGCCCGCTGTGCTCAAGTTGGTATCTGCAAATAACCCAAGAGATATGATGAGCTTATTATATCTGCCCAGCGGCTCGCAGGTGGGAGGCACTTCGTTGAGCAGCGTCTTTGCGATAAAGTGCCTGCCGCCCCATCTTAGTTCTTGTTCCGTGGGAGCTTTTTCTGTAATTTCACCAGTCCTGGTGTTTACCCTTATTATCCTTTTCAACCTTTAAACCTCCTTTGGCTTAATTTTCATCGATTATTCTCAAGTTTGATCCCACTTTTTTAAGGAGTTCATTCAAAGAATTAGCCAGCTTGTCGCTTACTTCTACGCCTTCCTCGAGGCTCCTTTTTTCTTTTCTATGCTCAATTTCGCCAGGTATGAATATTTCTTCAACGCCTTGCGCTTTTTTCAAATTTTTCACCGTTTGGAAATAACCTTCCATCATTTCCTTAAACGATTCCGCATCCATAAAATGAGACACATCTATTACAATACAAGACGCCCCCACACCGGTCGGTCCTTCTAACACGTGAAAGGATTTTAATTTGTTGCCATATCCCGATCCCGCAAGGACCCCCGAGATTATGTCGACGGCCATGGCTAGCGAAGAACCCTTCGGACCGCCTATCGGCATAAGCGAACCCTCTAGAGCTTTGGCCGGATCGGTGGTGGGCCTACCTTCCGGGTCCATCGCCCAATTATCCGGAATTGTCTTGCCATTCCTTAAGGCCTCTCGAATTTTCCCCCTTGCTACCACACTGGTAGCCATATCCGCTGTGAAATTTAAGGTCTTAGCCGGAATGGAAATCGCTATAGGATTTGTGCCAAGGAATTTTTCCGCCGCTCCCCAAGGAGCCATAGCAGGTGCCGCATTAGATGACATTATTGCGATCTTGCCATTTTCCGCCGCACGCTGGGTGTAGCATCCAAGGCATCCCACGTTATTCGCATTTCTTATCAAAACCATACTAACGCCATACTTTTCAGCCTTCCCCATGGCAATTTCCAAGGCCAAATTAGCTGCTACCATTCCTATTCCATCATTGCCGTCAACAACCGCAACAGCTTCTTTATCCAAAACGACTTCAGGATTGGTCGGTATATTTATCTGTCCTCCTTCCCGGCGCATGGAAATCACGTTTAATAGATATGTGCCATGCGTCGATATGCCCCTCATATCTGCCCTTACTAATATTTCGGATACTACCTTTGCGTTTTCCGGACTTTCCCCAAGACCCACCAGTATCTCATGTGCGGCATTCTTCAGAGTTTCAACTGGAATTTTCATACGCTTCATTTCTCCCTTCAAGAAATAAGATGGCAACTACTCTTCTACTAATCCCAATCTTTCAAAAACTTCGGTCAGCTTGTTGTATTCCACGCTCGATATACCTGAAGCCAGAGCTTGTTTTTTGACTTCCTCGTCCTCTACCCTCTTTTTAGATTTTTTCAGCACTTCTTCGCACTCTTCCCTTTTTATTACCACAATGCCATCATCGTCCCCTAAAATAAGGTCTCCCGGCTCTACAATAACTCCTCCTAAAACTATCGGATAATTTATCAACCCCAACGAATTTTTAGAAGTTCCTCTTATGGAAAAGCCCCGGCAGAATACGGGAAATCCCATTTCGATAATTTCGCTAGAATCTCGAATGCATCCGTCTATTACAAGCCCTCCTACTTTCCTCGCCATCGCTGAGACGGTCATGAGGCCTCCCCAATAGCCGTATTCGTAAGCACCGTTAGTTACGGCTACGATGACATCGCCTTCCTCTGCGATTTCTAAAGCTTTATGCAGCATAAGGTTGTCGCCGGGCATGCACTGGACCGTTAACGCAGGACCGCATACCTTCATTCCCTTGCTTATAGGCTTTATCAGATATGAAACCGCCCCTTTTTTGCCCGAAGCTTCGTGAGCAGTTGCCGAAGAAATATCCTTAAAGGCCTCTATTATTTCACGTTCAGGCTTTTTCACATTCTTTATCACATGAACCAATTTGACAACCCCCTAAAATAAGATTGCAATAAAATTACCCACCAAATGGGACTATATAAAAATGGACTTCATCCCCATCTTTAATTAAATCGTCGTCTTTCAACGTTCTGCCATTTTTCACGAAGACAATATGTTCTTGGAGGTTCTCTGGTATGTTGAGAAAACTCATCACATTGCTCAACTTTTCTCCGTCAGCAATATCAAGCTCTTTTGAATAGATTTCTAGTATTCCGTGCCCAATGAACTTAGCCATGGTTTTATCCTCCAATTTAAGGTATATCAGTGATATATCACTGAAGTCAAAAAATTTAGTTAATCCGCATATAGCCAGCTTTTATGCGCTCTTTTGAATTTTCTATGTGTTTATTTAAAACTTCTAGCGCTTTTTCTAAATCCCTTTTTTCAATATATTTCAGTAGTTCTATATGCTCAACTATTGCCGCATCGCTAATACCTTCAGCTATATTTTTAGAACAAATAAAATATTGTTCTCTTAAATTTCTATATAGTCCTGACAAATATTTATTATTGTATAAATCTATAAATACCTCATGAAATTTCTGATCCGCTTTCACGAATTCGTGCGCCTGCTTCTCCTCAAAGCTCTTCTTTTGCTTTTCTAAATATTCTTTCATGAGTTTTATATGACTTTCGTCAATTTTATCAAAAACCCTTTGAAAAACAAACAATTCTATGCATTCTCTCGCTTCATAAATTTGAAGTATTTCATCTAATCCAATCGTATTGGTAAAAAAACCTACCTTGGGAACTAGTTCTAAAAAACCTTCTTTATGAAGTCTCAAAAAAGCTTCTCTCACGGGAGTATAGCTCATGTTAATTTCTTCGGCAACCTTCCGGATGCTGAGATAGCTTCCTTTTTTCATGTGAAGAAGCTTTTCCTTTATAATGCGATATGCTTTGTCACTCAATGTTTCGACCATAATCTCTTCTTTAACCTCAGTTCTCCTTTTTGCCAACGTGTACTTTCCTCCCGAATATATTAAAGACATTACAGTATATACATTTATAGAATTAATATATATGATGTTTTACTGATATATCATATTCGCCACTTTTTATTTTAACTCTTCATTCTTAAAATGTCAATAAGTTTAATTTTTGATGCAATTCTTTTATATCGATACTTTTTTAACAAAAAGAAAAGCCCTTCTTAAGGGCTCAGTTCAAATTAAAATATCCCAAGATATTGGTCAAGTTCCCATTGATGGACCTGCATCCTGTAAGTATCCCATTCGATGAGCTTGGCTTTCACAAAATGCTCGTAGACGTGAGGACCGAGCGTCTGTTTTATGACTTCATCTTTGGAAAGATATTCCAAAGCTTCTTTCAAGCTGCCCGGAAGACTTTCAATGCCTGCCGCCAACCTTTCAGCCGGCGTCATCTCGTAAATATTGTCGAAGGTCTGTGGGCCCGGTTCTATTTTGTTTTCTATGCCGTCAAGCCCCGCAGCGAGAATTACCGCCAATGCAAGATAAGGATTTGCCGATGGATCGGGACTTCTCAATTCTATCCTGCTGCCGTTTCCGCGGGATGATGGAACTCTTATTAAAGCGCTCCTATTTTTCGTGGACCAAGAAATATAAACAGGGGCCTCGTATCCCGGAACCAGCCTTTTGTACGAATTTACCGTAGGGTTGGTAATAGCCGTGAAGCCTTTTACATGGTGCAATATGCCACCGATGAAATATTTAGCTACCTGGGAAAGCCCCGTTTCTTCGTCGTTTTCATCGTAAAATGCATTAACTCCGTCTTTGAAGAGGGACATGTGAAGGTGCATTCCGGAACCGTTTTCACCGAAGATGGGCTTTGGCATGAAGGTGGCGTAAAGCCCATGCTCCATGGCAATAGCTTTTGTCACGAACTTAAAAGTCACAATATTGTCAGCGGCTCTGAGGGCTGGAGCGTACTTAAAGTCGATTTCATGCTGTCCCGGCGCCACTTCGTGGTGAGAAGCTTCTACCTCAAAACCCATCTCTTCCAAAGCTAGCACTATATCTCGCCTGGCATTTTCCCCCAAGTCTACCGGCGAAAGGTCGAAATAGCTACCCTTATCGTTGGTAACTGTAGTGGGTCGTCCGTTTTCATCCAGCTGGAACAGGAAAAACTCCGGTTCTGGACCCACGTAAAACTCGTATCCCATATTCCTGGCCCTTTCGCAAACTTTCTTCAATATAGTCCTGGGACAACCTATAAAAGGTTGGCCGTCGGGCATGTAAACGTCGCACATTAGCCTTGCTTCGGCGCCTTTTCTAGGCCTCCACGGCAGGATTGTAAAGGTGTCGTAATCGGGCTTTAAGTACATATCCGACTCCTGGATCCTTGTGAATCCTTCAATGGACGAACCGTCAAACATGATTTTCCCGTCTAAAGCTTCTTCCAGTTGGTCCACCGTTATGGTGACATTTTTAATTATCCCAAGGATATCGGTAAACTGAAGGCGTATAAACTTGACATCGAGTTCTTCTGCCTTTTTAATTATATCTTCCTTAGTTAATTTTTCCATAAGTTCCTCCTCCGTTATTACCTTCTATCGGGATGATACCATAAATGTAAGATTGCGTCAAATTTATGTAAGGTTTTGTTGACTAAACTATTGTTTTTTGTTAGAATAGTATTAACATGTTGGGGGTGGGATAATGACTCCTGAAGTCAGGAACCTTTATTCAATAGGCGACGTGGAAAAAAAAACGGGCTTATCGGCTAGACAAATTAGATATTACGAAAGCCTAGGGCTCATAAGCCCTGTTCGCACGAGCGGTGGGCAGAGGCGTTACACGGAAAGCGACGTTCTAAGGCTTATGAGGATAAAGCAGATGAAGGAAAGCGGTTTTGACCTAAAATCCATAAAAGAAAAAATTCAAGTTTTCGAACAAAATCTGCAAGAGTTGGCTGTCGACAGTATCACATCTGAACGCGCCGTACTTTCTTCCTTGTTTCCTGTGTCAAATAGAGCTGTGCTTATGAAGCTGCTTGAAAAAAAATAAGATCCTTGCTATCCTAGCAAGGATTTTCTGAGTTGCGGTGGTATAATTTATGCCCTTCTAGATAAGGATGGAGGTTTCTCCTCGCCTTTTCTACATGCTTTATCATTGCCTTTTCTGCGGCCTCAGGGTCTCTAGCCTCCAGGGCAGTGTATATCTCTTTGTGCTCTTCCAATGAGACAGGAGCCCTCCCCCCGCTTTTTATTGAAACCAACCGGGCCCTCTGAATGAAATGATGGAAATTAGTTAGCACCGACTCCAATGGCCTGCTCTTGCACGCTTTAAATATGATATCATGGAACCTCGTGTCTAGTTCCGATACTTTGTCTATTTCTCCTCTTTTTGTGTAGAATTCCATAAGGTCTACCACATCTTTAAGTTCTTTGAGCTGCTCAGGAGTTATTTTTTCCGCAGCCCACCTGGCAGCTAGGCCTTCTATCATTTTTCTGATGGTATAAATATCTTCCACATCTTGTTCCGTTACACCCTCCACTATTACTCCCTTATTGGGGATGCTAGAAACCAATCCTTCTAACTCCAGCTGCCTTATGGCTTCCCTCACCGGGGTGCGGCTCACGCCGAGTTCCCTCGCTATCTTCATCTCTATGAGGCTTTCACCCGGCTTGTATACACCATTCAGTATAGCGTTCTTCAGATATTGGTATATCTTATTTCTAAGGGAAGCCCCGGACTCCAGGGTCGGGGTTAGCATAACAACCCTCCTTATTTTCACAGCTTTCACTTATTATTTTACCACAATATTTTATGATTTTGAAAGCGGGGATTTCGCTGGTATAATTATTTTTAAGCAAAATCCCTAAATCATAATCATAATTTTTTATCACAAAGGAGGAGATTGGTATGAAATCCTTTATATTTGCCTTTCTTACAGCTTTGTGCTGGGGAGCGGCACCCATACTCGGCAAGATGGGTCTTGCAAAGCTGCCGCCTTTTCTTGCATTGTCGCTCCGTTCTTTCACAATAAGCATCATATTACTCGCCGCAGGCCTTATTTCGGGCAGTTTTAAAAACCTCCAAGTGGATGCAAGGTCTTTTATATTTATTGCAGCAGAGGGCATTATGGCATCACTTTTGGGGCAGCTTGCCTATTATTACGCCCTAAAGAACAGCGAAGCTTCGAAGGTAGTTCCAGTAAGTTCTTCTTTCCCTCTGATCACGCTCGCCCTAGCCTTTCTTTTCCTGAATGAGAGCATAACGTTAAAGAAAATTTTAGGTACCATGCTCGTCATACTGGGAATTATCCTGATCAGATACTAGTATCATTCCTTCATCCTTGCTGTTACTATCTCCCCAAAATAAAGGACGTGATAGTCATCGTTGCTGTAAAATGACTTTTTGAGCTGTTCAGGCAATAGCTCGGGTTACATAGGCAGCTTATAGATGATCTGGCATTCCAGATAAAGATCGCATCCGTCTATAACTGGTGTATCTACCTTTTCAGCGGGCAAAAGTGAAAGGCCGCATTTATCGAATTTGTCCACTTCCCTCCCCGACTTGGTGCCGCAAAAGCTCAATGCTTCCTTTAGTTGCCCCTTTAAAGGAAGGCTAACGGTAAAACTTGTGGCTCTTTCTATGAGCTCAAAGGTGTACCTGGATTGCCTAACCAGAGCTATGAATATATACTTTTGCCAGATATAGCCTACAGTTCCCCATGCAATCGTCATTGTATTCACTTTGTCTTGGCTTTTAACCGTCAAAAAAGCGCCATTTTTTAGCTGTTCCACCAACTTGCCAGCCACATCTTCGATACTTATGTTTTTATACATTGATGGGCCCCCTTTTTTATCTTGTTTTTTGTATCCACTTCTCCTCAAATTTTATTTTGATAGGAAATCTTTAAATGATTTTTGCTAATTCTGTTTCAGATATCTTATTATCTCTCTCATAAAGGCCGGCAGATCTTGAGGCCGTCTTGAAACTCGGGCCGCCGAAGGGGGATGAATTTGCTTTTATTTGCTGACGAAATAAAAGCACCTCCGGCTGGCCCAATTCCTACAGCTATCTCATTTTTATTATTGTGGAAAAATTATAACATATAATGGTAAATTTTTCAATGTACTACCTTAAGCTTTTATGTTCACCTTCACGTCATAAAGGGCTGCACATTCTCCCATCTCACTTGCCCTGGGAGGTACGAGGAAGTTGGGGCAGGAGCCGCTTCCCACTCCCCACCCCGATTCTAAACTCACGGTATCCTTCCTCATCACCGGGTCAAAATGAACTCTGGCTTTTATGCTCCCTGCGTCATTGTAGATTTCCACTTCCTGCCCTTCTTTCAATCCTAGCCTCGCTCCCTCTTCAGAATTGATAAAGACTTTAGGAACAGGATTTAATCTTTTTATATAGTTTGTCACCTGGAATTGAGAATGGATGCGATAGAGGGAATGAGGGGTTATAAGATGGTAATTGTATTGGTCACCTTGACTTTCCGGCGGTATGTAAAATGCAACCGGTGATTGACCTTCAGCTTTTGCTTTCTCCGAATAGAATTCGAACTTGCCCGATGGTGTCCGGAACTTCTTATCGTTCCATGCAACTTCCGGCGAAAGGGGATTTTTTATGTGCCCTTCTCTTCTGAGTCGCTCAAGATTTACGCCAAATTTGTTGAAAGCGTCTGCTGCATATTTTAGAAATTCTTCCCGGCTTTCCCATGGAAACCCTTCTAACTTTATTCTTTTCGCAAGCTCTATGAATATTTCTTCGTCGGACCTCGACTCACCTACAGGTTCTATGACTTTCGGGCAGTAGTAAATCCACGGGCTCCAGGAACTAACCTTTATGTTTTCTTCCTCAAAAAAAGTAGTGCATGGCAAGACCACATCGGCTTCTTTTGCCGTGTCCGTCATAAATAGGTCCACTACCACTACCGTTTCTATGCTGCGCAAGGCATTTATGACATTCGCGCTGTCCGGTGCATTGACCACCGGATTTGCGTTGGTAATAAAGGCCATCTTGACCGGCGGGTCTGCATTCAATATATACTCACTCAGGCTCCAAATGTTAAAGGTCCTGCCCGCCGAGGGGATGCCCTTTACATGGCTTCCGACTTCCCAGAAGATGTCGCTGCAGTACGACACTCCGGCTCCTGGTTTTCCAATATTTCCCGTCACGGCTGCAAGGGCATCTATCGCCCTTACGGTATTGCCTCCTCCTTTGTATCTTTGGAGTCCAAAGCCAAGGAGCGTGGTGACCGGCGCATTTTCGGCATAAAACCGCGCAAGCTTTGCTATATCGTCAACATTGACTCCGGTTATTCTTGAAACTTTTTCTAGAGGATAATCTTTAAGCACTTCTTTGAACCGGTCAAAGCCAAAAGTGTAATTTTCTATGAAATTCAGGTCTAACAATTCCCTTTCAACAAGGTATCTGCACGCCCCTAAGGCAAGAGCAGCATCGGTGCCGGGCTTTGGCCTTACCACCAAGTAGGCCATATCCTCAAGGCCAGTGGAGAGGGGATTTACTATGGCTAGCCTACCGCCCTTTCTCTTGCATTCGGCGATAAAGGGCAGGGCGTGGACGTTGGTGGATTTCACGTTTCTTCCCCAGAGCACGCAGCCTCTGGCGTTGGGCAGGTCCTCGATGCTGTTTTGTAAAAGGCCGCCGAAGTCGTAAATTTGTGCGGCCAGGCCTGCACTGAAACAAAGGTCTCCCTTTACAGCGGTGATGCCGCCTAAAGTGTTAAAGAACCTGGTATCTATGTGTTTGGTCAGGGCTTCCGAGCCGCTATAGTGGTAATGGAGAATGACTAATGGGCCGTATTTTTCGAGAACCTCCACCATTCTTTTTACTACAAAGTCCAGGGCCTCATCCCACGTAACTCTTAAAAATCGCCCGTCTTTTTTCATCATCGGATAGCGGAGACGGTCGGGATGGTATACCAGTTCCACATAAGAATTCCCCTTGGTGCAAAGGTAACCCCTGGTAATGTGGTGGTCCGGGTCTCCTGCTACTTTGACGAGCTTTCCATCTTCGTCAACATAAGCTAACATAGAGCAGCAGTCGAGGCAGTCCCGGGGGCAGGCCGTTCTATAAATTTTCATTTTTGGCTTCCCCTTTTTATTTTAATTCTCATTGAATTTCTCTTTAAATTTAAATTTTAAGGAATAATTGGGCTATGCTAAAGTAGGCTACAAGTGCCATCGCATCAACTATGGTTGTAATTAGGGGGCTTGCCATTATTGCGGGATCAATTTTCACCATTTTTGCTAAAAGGGGTAGTAATCCACCGATAACCTTAGCCATAACAACTATCGCTATCAATGTAATACTTACTACCAAAGCTATTGTGCCACTTATCTTTTCGATAGCTATAAGCCGGATGAAGTTCAACCCCCCAAGGCAAATCCCCACAATAATGCTTACCACGAACTCTTTTGCCACCACTTTTAAAGCATCACTGGTGCGTATTTCCCCCAATGCCAAACATCGAATTACCATGGTGGAAGATTGGGAACCAGCATTTCCCCCCGTATCCATTAGCATGGGAATAAAGGCTGCAAGTATCACCATTGTTTGAAGAAGATCTTCGTACTTTTGTATTATGCGACCGCTGATGGTGGCTGACAACATAAGAGTTATTAGCCAGAAAAGACGGTTTTTAGCCTTGGTGATGGGACTTTGACTTAAGTACGATTCTTCACTTGGGCTTATTCCTCCCATCCTCTGAATATCTTCGGTATTTTCTTCTTCTAAAACATCTACCACGTCATCTATTGTGATTATGCCCACCAGTCGGTTTTCCCGATCTACGACAGGCATGCTCAAAAGATCATACTTTTTAAAAAGGGATGCCACGTATTCTTGATCGTCATCGGTTTTGACAGTAATAATACTTTTATCCATCAGATCTTCGATTTTTTTATCTGGATCGGCCATCACCAGATCCTTCAAAGAAATAGCTCCCAGAAGGTGCCTTTGTTGGTCAATAACATAGCAAGTGTAAATAGTTTCCTTTTTCGGCGCCGTATAGCGTATATGGCAAAGAGCTTGTTCCACCGTCATGTTGGTCTTTAAATCGACAAACTCTATGGTCATTATGCTACCGGCAGAATGCTCGGGATATTGTAAAAACTGGTTTATGAGCTTTCGTTCGCTTTCGGGGGTTCGCTGAAGTATTTTTTTGACAACATTAGCAGGCATTTCTTCCAAAAAATCTATTTTGTCATCAAAAAATAGATCTTCTACTAGGCTTTTCAATTCATCTTCCTCTATCATTTGGGAAAAGGCAGTTCTTATCTTCTCCGATAGATAAGAAAAAACTTCAGCCGCTTTATCCTTAGGCAGCAACCTAAAGGCTAGAAGACTTTCTTTTGCATCCATTTGGTTTAAAATTTCAGCCACATCCTGTACGGCAAGCTTTGACATTTCTTCTTTTAGTGCCATGAAATCTTTTTTTCTTAGCATATGTTGGAAAAGAGTCTTAATTTTTTCAATTTCCATAATAACACCCCCTGAAGTTCAGGGGCAACACCGGCATGGAGTGGTGCCGACGGGCTACCCCCGGTCTTGTTTTTGCTGCTTACCGTTTTAAAGAGCGAAAAGCATAATCGAGGCAAGGGATCCACCAGCACCACCCCCCCTACGAGCAATATTCTTCCACGGCTATTTGTGATAAGGCTCGCCTCGAATTATTTTAAACCACCGGTAAATTTGCTCCAAAAGCAAAAGTCGCATTAGCTGATGGGGCAGCGTAAAATCGGAAAAGGAAAGCTTTATGTCGGAAGCCTTCTTTACCTCATCGGAAAGACCCAGAGAACCACCTATTATGAAGGTAACGTCGGAAATGCCCCGAAGAGCAAGTTCTTCAATTTTCGAGGCCATCCCTTCTGATGAAAACCTCTCCCCCTCGATGCAAAGGGCGATTTTAAAACCTTGCCGGGGAATTTTGTCTAAAATTCGCTCTCCTTCTCTTTTCAGCACCCTTTCCTTCTCGGCAGGTCCCGGCTCATCCTGCGATCTTTCTTCTTCCACCTCTATAATCCGCAGGGTGCAGTATGGTTTTAGCCTTTTTTCGTATTCCTTTATGCCTTCCCTTAAATAGCCTTCCTTAATTTTCCCTACTGCCAGGACGGTGATGTTCATAACCTATTGCCTTCCTCTGCTATTTTTCGCCACAATAAATATATCACAAAAAACAATGCAAAAAAACTCCTCTGCCATGTGAGCCTCAAGGGGTTTCCTGTAGCTACGGCCAGGTCCCCCTCCACCCCGTCTGAGTCTCCTAAGCGGGCTGCCGAGAGATTTTCAGCATTTATTTTGGGTCCTGGAGTTACCTCTCTTGCAATGTCAGGAATCGGCGAAGGGTTTCTCGCCTCCACCGGTGGGCTGTCGGAAGGGTGCTGGGGCGCTCCGCCCCTTTGACCGTAAAGGATAGAGGTGGCCAAGGCAGTGGCCTAAAGGGCCCCGATAAGCGCGCAAAGTACTGCCACCAAAAGGAGTTTTCTAAGTTCTGACATTTTGCATTTTTCCCCTTCCATCCAGGTTCACCGTTCTTGTTTTTAAGACCGGTGCCCGGGATTAAAATCTTTGATGAGTTTAGTGTTTTTTCTCCTCTTCCGGAATATCCTTTTCAGAAACCTCTATTAGTTCGTATTCCTTATTTCCCATTCCAAGCTCGTAAGCGGCGTCGATATGAAGCTGGGCGTCCTTTCCGGTCACGGCTTTCAGTATGTTTTCTCCCTTCTTCACATTCTTGTCCTGCGCTTTCGAGCCAGGAAGGGGCTCGGCGTTATTTATAAAGTCTAGCGACGCCTGATCTATTGCCACTATGTCGTGGGACACCAATACGCCCTGGTCCTGTACCAGAGGAGTATCCGCCATCGGCATGCAGTCGCATTCGGGCTGCACCTCGGTTATGAAGTTTATGTAAAGGATCCTTCCCTTTTCGAAGGTGGAAACGACCGCATACGCCGACTCGGCAAGGCCTTTTTGAAAGGTAACTTCATCTATAGGTACCACCATAGCCTCGGAAGGACAAACCCGCGCGCACCTTCCGCACTTCACGCAGATGCTCCTGTCTATGACTATGCTGTCGTCGACGAGCTGTAAAGCCTTGTGCGGGCATACGTGGACGCACTGGCCACAGCGGGTGCACCGGATTTCGACCCATTCAAGGTGCTTTCCTTCGTAAAAGTGTATCCTGCCCCTTTCAGCCTTGCCGTGGTGGTCCTTGCAGCTTATGCATCCCATGGCGAGGTTTTTTATAGCTCCCCCGAAGCCCGACCCTATGTGGCCTTTGCAGTGGGACACAACTATCATAGCCGGGGCATAATAAATGGCCGACGCTACTCCTATCTCTCCCAGGATGGGACCTGCTTTGACCTTTATCTGGTCCCGGCCAAAAACCCCATCGGCCAAAACCACGGGCGCTCCCACCGAGAGATGGTTGATGCCTTCCATGTTGGCAACTTCCAGGTATTCCAGCCCCGGTATCCTCACCGTATCGGTGACAAAGGGCATGCCTCCAACTTCTTTAACCCTTTCCACCACTTTTCTCAAAAAAATGGGCCTTACGATGCGGTGGGCGCCGTAAGAACCGAAATGGGTCTTTATCGCTACATAATCGCCTTTTTCTATAAAAGAGCCGAAATCCACTATCTTTAAAATCTGCTCAAATTTGGCAACCAAGCTGTATTTGTAGTCGTAGCTTTTTACCCTTGCATCAGCGAAAAATATTTTGCTTTTCACGAGCTTTCCTCCTCCTTATCGATTATTGCCCGTTTTAGGGAGTAGTTCGATAAGCTCGAGTTTTTCCAGGATTTTGGCATATTTTAACAGGAATTCCAGTGATTCCTCGCCCGTCTCCCAGTAGATTTTCCGAGCTATTTCGTATAAAGTTGATTTTCCGTCGGCATAGTAGAAAAGGTATTCGCTGTTTTTCCTCTCGTTTTTCTTAAAAAGTTCGAAGTATTCTTTCCGCGTCTCCTCGTCCATCTGCTCCAGGTACTGGACAAGTTCCACTGGCCCCGGAAAGACCCGCCGGGGCACCAGGGCCTGGGCTTCCTTCACCAATTTTGTATATTCGTCTAACGCCTTTCTTTTATTATCTCCGCAACCCGCCCAGCCGTATACTTCTCGGGCCTTTGACAGGCGGCCGTACAGCACCCTCGATATTTCGTCCAAGGCTTTTTCCGCTTCGCCGATGGCCTCCCTCAGGCGGGGCGTGTCCACAAAGCACGTTACAGAGCTAAATGCGGCCTTTTTCATCTCCGTCAAAAACTTAAGCCTGGCCTTCGTATCATCATAGCACAAGTTTCTTTCAGCCGAACGGAGTACACCTTGGTAGCAGTCTACAAGTTCTTTTTTAGCATCACATAATGCCATATCTAAAATCCAAAGCGCTTCTTTTTCACCCATGGTCGCGAGAAAATACACGTATGTGGCAGCGATGACGGCGGCCCTTTTTAACATAGTTTTATCCACTTTGTCGGGCGTGTCATGGTCCGTGTGATAGAATTTGTCGGGCCATTGATTTATCATTGGTGTGGGGATTCCCACGGAAGGGTCGGATAGTATGTAATGGTCGCTGCCTCCCGAATAGGGAAAAACACCCCATCTCAAGCCAGGGAAGCCCTTTTGTTCACCCGTCATGCCGGCGTCGTTTGCGCAAAATGCAGTGATTTCTTTTAAAAGTGTACCAACAAAGGAGCAAGCTGCAAGTGGCGGATATTCTACCTTCATCGTGCTTCCGCACAACATCTGATTTTCTCCCACCATATCGAGGTTTATCCCGGCCAAAGCTCTGGCCTTTTCGGGTTCCGATGCAAGATAAGCGAAGGTCCCACCCATCTCCGGCACGAGAAGGAGTCTTATCCCCAGGCGGGGAGTGGGGAGCTCACCGCGTTTTATTAATCCGTTTAAAACTGCCACCGCCTCCATGGCCGCCGCGGCACCCGAAGCGTTGTCGTTGGCGGAAGGTTTTGGATGGCAGATATGGGCGACAGCGAGTACTTCTTCCCGAACCCGACCCGGTATTAAGGCGGTTACAACCGGGACCCGCGGATTTTCAAAACTGGACTCCACCTTGGCTTTCACCTTCACCGGGCCGCGGGCAATCATTTCCCTTATCATTTCTCCCTGCCGGGGTGTCAGCACAAATCCGAATAATTTTTCACACGCGTAAGCCGGGAAGGCCGTATACTGCCTGGCATCGAGCAGATCCCATCTGGTCCTCACAGGCCAGTATTCGTTGAGGTCATCGGTGACGATACCGATAGCGCCGTACTTTATCGCAAAATAGGATGCTATGCCGACCTTTCCGCGAACCAGCACCATCTTTCCCCGTAAATCTTTCGACGCAAAACTTTCCTCGCTCTCCGGGTCGTCAATTTCAATGAGCTCCGTTTCTATTCCCGTGTCCGGAGTGGGGCAGCTCCTCTGGATTACAGAAAAGGCACTTTCTTCGAAATCCGAAAGTTTTACATATTCCTTTTTGCTCTCGTCCCACATCCAGAGCTTTGCCTCGCGGCACTCCCAACCCGGCGAGGGCCGGTAGCCGAAAAATCCCCCGCCGTTTTCCGGTGTGTATATATTTACTTCGGCCTTCAGGCCTTTATCCTTCAGCATCCCGGCGCAGTACCGAGCTGCTTCTTCTATCCCCGGACCGAGCTGCAGCCTGTGGAAGCGAACTATTCCGTTTAAAATGTCGAAACACCTTTCACCCGAGGCTTCCCGCGCTATAGTCCTGTAAATATCGAAAAACACTTGAATCCCCCTTCGCAGATCATCTACAAAATATTATTTCCCGGGAAATAATTCGCAGTCTTCCGACAGGAAAAGCACGCTTGAAGAAGCCTGCGGTACTACATAGGCCCTGAACTCGTGACCTAGAATTTCCCTTGCTTTTTCCAAGGCCTGCCGGGCATCCTTTGCCGCTATCATCCCCATTTCCAAAACCTCTTCAGGGTCGAAATTCGACACCAGGATCACCCGGTGTTTTTCGCATGTCAGAGTGAGCATGTAGCCCACGGCCTTTGCAATGGTGAATTCTCTCCAGAGCTCCTCTTCCCTCTCCCTGCGGGTCTTGAATTCATGTACTATCCTGTAAAAATCACCGTGGCCTACTCCCTCTGGACATTCGGCAAAGAGCACCACCACTCCGCCTTCTTTTAGCACCCCAATGCTGTTTTCTACCGCCTTCGTAGCCTGATAAAGGTCGATATCTTTTGGAAATCCTCCGCACGAAAGGAAAAGGGCGTCGGCTTTTTCTCTAACTTTTAAGCTGAAGAACTTTTCAACAATCCGGCAGCCCTCTTCGAAGGCCTTCCGATAATCCCCTGCCACAACCTTTGCAATCTTCCCTTCATCGTTCAATATCACATTCACCATGAAGGATGGGTTAACCATGGCGGCTATTTCATCCATGTCCTCTGCCATGGGATTGTCCTTTAACTTTCCGCATCCTACCGTTTCTTTCAAGCCTCCGCCTTCTTGCGGGGGATTTAACATAAGCTTATGGTTGTGCTGAATTGTTTCAAACCCCGAAACGCCCGGGCAAATAGCCTTCCTTCCCCCACCAAACCCGGCCATCGAATGGTAAACAATGCCGCCCGTGATTATCACCTTGTCGGCCTCGGCCACTAAGCGGTTTATCCATACCGGCGTACCCCTGGAAGTGGTGCCGACATACACGAGGCCGTCCTTATTCCTACTGTCGTGATCTACGATGCGGACGCGCTTCGTTACTTCGGGACCAAAAAGATATTCCAGCTCCTGAAAGGTATGCCCGCGATGCGTCCCCGTCGCCACCACGATGGTTATATCCTCGTACGGTATGTGCGCCTCCCTTAACTCATCTATCAGCGCGGGTATCACTACTTGATTTCGAACGTTTCTCGTTATGTCGCTGGCAATAATTGTTACTTTCTCGCCCTCTTTTACGATTTCGCATAGAGGCGAAGAGTCAATGGGGGATTTCAAGGCCTCTATTACAGCCTGTCTTTCATCTGGTACTGCCGGGATATTCCCCGCTTTTAAAACGGATATTAAGTTATCTTTGGGGATTTCAAGATTCATCGTTCTGCGGCCGTATTTTAATTCAATGGTTGCAACTTCCATAAACATCTGCTCCTTTAAGATGGTTTTATTATATTCTACTTTATTTTCTGGATTTTGCCAATGCAGCTGCTATTATCTTTCTAATTCGCCTGTATAGGCATTGACGTAATAAACTTCCCCGTTATTTAGTTCTACTTTCCAGACTGGTGCCGCCAACCAGCGTTCTGCATTGTAAAATTGCGAGTAAAAACCTTGTTCAACTTTTTTTACTATCATCGGAGTATTGTTTTTTCTTTCAGCGTCCACCTTCAAAACAGCCGTCAAAGGAGGTATTACCTGCCGCCTTTTCCCCTTAAATGCAACGGGTTTTAAAAAACTTCTCTGAAATTTCACGACGCCGTGAGGAGTTATTGAAAGTCTTATGTACCTATTGGCTATAAAGAATCCCTTATAATTGCCAATGTATTCCACTTCATATCCACCAATTTCAGGGTTGTACTTTACGTAATTTAAACTAGCATCTTCGGGCAGTCCTCCATGCACTTTTATGAATCTTTCCGCTATCTCCACCGCCTTAGTTTCGTCCAGATCGCCTATATTTTCCGTTTTTTCATCGTTTTCGAAGATGACGGAGCCGCTTTCCGTAAATATTAGCCGCCTACCTCCTGAAATGTATTTTTTCCCGTCCTCTATATCCTCGACCTTTTCTATTTTTCCTGGTAAGAAGATTTTTATGAGTTCTTCCGTTTTTAACGATTCTCTGCCCACTTCTAGAAAAGGCAAAGGAGCCCATTTGGCTGGCAATTGGGTCGCCAGTTTTATCCCTCTGCTTTCTAGATAATTTCTTATAGCCTGTTCTTTACCTTCTCCTAAATTTAAGCCCTGCTCCGGAAGGGTTTTCATAAAAAGATTTATTATTAAAACGATGTTTAGCACAAAAAAAGAAACGGTAAGAATCCCAATGGCCTTTCTCCAATCCATCTTTCTCCCTCTTCGGCTAAAAATTGACAGCCATACCGTTTTTAGCATTTATAAAAATTCTGCCGGACCGGGTTTCAACGGTCCAAACCGGAATCATTTCATAATCAAAAACGAGGTACGAGAGTTTAAGCGATGTTATTTCCTTTAAATTGAAAGCAGCTATTGCAGCGTCCAGGGCCTGTATAGGAGATATGGGCTGAACTTCGTAAAGCACCTTGTTTTCCTTTACGATGTTTCTAAAAAACCTGGAAACCTGATTTTCTTCAACAGTAACGGTAAGATATTCGCTATTGCTTAAGAGTGGCAAACCTCTTATTCTTATGTTGAAATTAAAAGTATACGTTGTCCTTTGATTTTGTGCAACCTTGTAGCCTGAAAGGTATACATCCTGGGGCCAACCCCCGTGGGTATTGATGAAATTAGCAGCGATTTTTAAGGCTTCGTAAAAATCGGAACCCGCTTTGAGCCCTCCTGTTAGCGGCCTGCTGTACTCAAGGGCACCAGAAGGGTATATGCGAAGCCCCCGGTTTCCATCAGTATAAACCACTGCGCCGTCTTTTTCTTCAATTTTGCGGGTTGCAGAAAAATCGGGGAAAAACTGAGCTATAGTGCTCTGGGAGGGGATTTTTTCGTGCCTTATCGAAAGCACCGGCAGTTCATTTCGTCCTGGCGACACGGGCACGTATAAGCCTTCCTCCAATTTGACATTTATTTTGGCAGGCGGGAGGTACGTATAAACGGGCAGGTCTTCCATTCTCGCCCTATCTAATAGCCTTTTAAATTCAAAACTGCTTTCTCTGGATTTTAAGCTGTAAAATTCGCCGCTTTCTCCCATAAAAAACACGGAAAGGCCATCATCCTCAACTATCATTATGGAATTCACCAATCTTCCCTGAGGGATGGCCTGCTGAGCTGTGTTCATATTGAAAATCTTTGTCAAAAAATCAACGGGCAAAGGCACGGGGAAGTTTAATTCCATCCCCACTTTTTGCCTTAAGTTTTCGTCGTCAAACTTTGCGTTTTTAACCTCGATAAGCTCCTTCCCTTGGACTAGCATCCTTACAAAATCCCAGCTTTCTGCGTAAAAAGGTGCATCCGGATAAAGGATACTGTGCATATCCTGTCCGAAATGCAGCACAACCCTATCAGGAGTGATTACATCGGCCAGGTCTACAACGCTCAAAGTTGAGCTTTCGGCCTGAATATCACCGTATTCACCGTAAAATCGCCACCATGTTATACTTGACAGAAAAAGGCTGGTGCTGACCAGCAAAGCGAGAAACAAACCGAGAAGGAAATCCCTATTTTTCACGGCTGCACCGCCTTTTATTGCAATATGAGAAGTTTTAACGCCTGGAGTATGGAGCTTAAACTTTTTAAATTCGTATCCTTGTCAAGCCTGTAAACGTTTCGAGAAACGACCTCCTCTTCCCCTGAGGGAAATACTGCTTTTACACTTATGACGTTTTTCCCAAGCTCAATGTCGGCTTGGGTCACGAAGAGCCCCGAAGCACCCACCTTGAGGGTCTCCTTCTTTTCCCCGTTCACAAAAACCGCAACAGAAGTATCGGCAACTGTCTCTCCGGAAACAACCACGTAGCTTTGGGTTGTCACAAAGTCTTCCTTGGGACGGTTCAGCACGAATGCTTCCTTAGCATCGGCTATGAAGAAAAGCAAGAAAACTATAAAAAGGGACAATGTCGCTATCCCGATGAGCCTTTTCATAATAGTTTGCTCCTTTTTAATAAAATACCTCTCCTTACAGTTTAACCCAAAAATATTACAGAAGTATTACATCCACGTTACGTTTGATTTACACAAGCGCCGGGAGCCTTATTATAACCTCCGTGCCTTTCCCCTGTTCGCTGATAATGTTTATCTCGCCATCGTGGGCGAGCACTATTTCGCGGGCTATAGAAAGTCCAAGCCCCGTTCCGCCAAGTTCGCGGCTTCTGGTCTTATCAACCCGGTAAAAACGCTCGAAAATCCTCGGCAGGTCTTCCTTCGGAATTCCAATCCCCGTGTCTTTAACAGAGATGTAAATTTGATTGCCGGCATTTCCGGCTTTTACAAAAATCTCGCCTCCCTCGGGAGTATACTTTATCGCATTAGAAAGTATATTTTGAAACACCTGCTCTATTTTATCCCTGTCAGCAAATGCCTCGAGACCTTCCTCAATCTCATATTCCATAGAAAGCTTTTTTTTCATCGCATTCATCATCATTTTGGATATTACCTCGTGAAGGAGCAAGTCAATTCTAACAGGCCTTTTATTCCACTTAATTTCCTTATTGTCCAATCTGGAAAGTTCCAAAAGGTCATTGACTAGCCTTGTCATTCTGTCCGCTTCGTCGTTTATGACGCTTATGAACTGGCGAGCTACAGAAGAGTCGTCCATTGCCCCGTCAAGCAGAGTTTCCGCATAACTTTTTATCGTCGTAAGAGGAGTTCTAAGTTCGTGGGAAACGTTAGCGACGAATTCCTTTCTCATTTCTTCCAAACGCTGTTGCTTTGTGACATCCTGCAATAGCAATATATAACCTGCTTCTCTTGTTTCTCCTGTCAATGGGGCAAAGATGGCCTTCAGCGCACCATCTTTTACCTTTACTAAAACTTCGAGAGGTGCTTTCTTTGCTTTTTGGTAATCCTCCGGGTCGATTTTTAAAATATCCTTTAATTTATCTTCGAAAGCTCCTTCTAGCCGTTCTCCTTCAAGGCCCAGCATGCGCATCGCTGCCGGATTTATGTGGATAACCTCTCCCCTTCCGTTTAAAGCTATAACCCCATCTGCCATGTTTGTAAGTATGGCTTCCATTTTTTCCTTTTCCTCTGAGATTTCTTCAAGAGTTGCCTTAAGTCGGCTAGTTAGGAAATTAAACATGTCAGTAAGCTTTCCTATTTCGTCGTCAGATTTCACCTCTATCTTCTGGTCAAAGTTTCCTTCAGCCAGAAGTGCCGCCCGTTTCGTAACTTCACGGATAGGCCCCGTTATGGTATTTGACAAAGCATAACCCAAAAATCCCGTTATCAAAAGCGCAAGTAATGTCGCCGTGAGCAGGATTAACCTTATATTGTTCAGTGTCTCGTATATATCCTCCAAAGAAGCCACCAGGTAAAGTATCCCTACCACAGTACCGTCGTTTTTTATCGGGTATGCTAAGTACTTATATCTTTTTTTAGTATTGGGGTCTTGCCTTATGTCCTCAGCCTGCTTGCCGAAAGTGGCCTGCATAACTTCCGGCGACAATATCCTAGATCCCCTGCTAAACCTTGTTTCATCCGTCGAAGCCACTACCGTACCTTTTTCATCCATCACCGCTATATATTTTATACTGCTAGGCGCCACCTGTTTTATGTACTCTTGGATTGTGGAATCATTAACTGATAATTTTCTTTCCGGTGGCAAATACCTTACTAGCAAGAAGTCCGAAATAAGCTGGGCATTTATTATTAGGCTTTCGGTGAGCTTTCTGTCGTGATACCTTTCAAGGGATTGCATCAAGTAAAAGCCCACCACTTCCATGGCAAGAAGGATAAGGAGTATGTAAATAGTTACCAGCTTTGCCTGTATGCTCTTAAACAATTAAAATCACCCTAGTTTTTGGGAAAGTAGTAACCTACTCCCCGCTTGGTCAATATGTAAGTTGGATTCGACGGGTCATCCTCTATTTTTTCTCTGAGCCTTCTCACTGTTACGTCCACAGTGCGGATATCGCCATAATATTCATAACCCCAAACTTCTTCAAGTAGCTTTTCCCTCGAAAAGACCTGACCTGCCTGGGCTGCCAGAAATTTTAAAAGCTCAAATTCTCTTAGTGTGAGTTCTAACAACTTACCGTTTTTCCTCACCTGAAAGCTCGATAAGTCTATCTCCAAGTCCTTTACTTTTATTACCTTTTGCCCTTCAACGGGATTTGAAAGCGTAAGCCTGCGCAAGTTCGCCTTTATCCTGGCCATCAGCTCTCTCATGCTGAAAGGTTTCGTAACGTAATCATCGGCTCCAAGTTCCAATCCCAGCACTTTGTCTACTTCTTCACCCTTCGCAGTCAGCATTATAATCGGACATGCGAGCTTTTCCCTTAGCTTTCTGCACACGGAAAATCCGTCCTGTCTCGGCAGCATTATGTCGAGTAACACAAGGTCCGGATTTTCAGAGAAGGCAACTTCTACGGCCTCATCCCCATCGTAAGCTGCAAGCACTTCATATCCTTCTTTTACGAGGTTATATTTCAAAATATCTACTATGGGCTTTTCGTCATCTACTACCAAAATTTTCTGGCCCATAAATCCCACCTCTGTTCTTTCTAAAATCTAATATTCGATATATCGCACCGTTTTCCTTCAAAATTAATTATACAATAAAAACACAGCCGTTATTTTAAAAAAAAAGGCCGCATTTTCGCAGCCTTCTACTTTAATTTCCAAGGTAAAGCAGCGGATTTTTGGGAGTGCCGTTGACCCTTACTTCAAAGTGAAGATGCGGACCTGTAGTCCTTCCCGACGTTCCCACACTGCCTATGACCTGCCCCTTAGATACTTTCTCTCCTGCCGAGACATTTATGCTGCTCAAATGGGCGTAATAAGTTTCAAATCCGCCTCCATGGCTTATTATAACAAGCCTTCCGTATCCACCATTTCTGCCGGCAAAGGTCACAACCCCAGAATTTGCAGCCCTCACAGGAGTACCGGGAGCATTGGCTATATCAAGTCCCGTATGGAATTCGCCTCCCCGGTTCCCAAAGTGGGATGTGATCCTTCCGCTCACCGGCCAGTAAAACCTTCCGCTCCCGCGGTATGTAACGACCGCCTTCGTCCCCTGGGCTACTATCCTGGCGATAGGTTCCTTCGTTACCTTTTCCTCTAAAGTCTTCTCGGACATCCTTAAGCCGTTTTTATACACTACCTCCGCCAAAACCTGCTTTAGCCCTTCTTTACCTTCCTGCTTTACAATCCTTTTCCCCTCTAAAAGCGAATTATCCTTTACTATTTTTGTTTCGTAAGGTATAGCTTCCTGCTTTGTGATTCTCTTTACAACGGTCACGTTAAGCAGCGGTTTCATCTCCTGAAGATAAATTACATCTCCCGGCGAAAGCTTATCCACCGACTTTAACTGGGAATTGGCCTCTACTAATTTTGTAAAAGGAATATTGTTCTTCTTTGCTATATCCCACAAGGTTTCCCCTTCACGCACAGTGTGGGTCTTCGTTTCAAGTGTACCTTTCAAAATCAAATCCTTCGCTTCATCTTTTGAAAGTACTTCACTGGCATTTACGAATTTTTCTACCAGCTTGATTCTATCGGGGACCTCTACCCGGACCAGTTCTCCCGGCGCCCCGTTTATGTAGTGCTCCTTTACAGCCTGCAGGACCGACTCGGCCGTATCTTTGTCCCTCACCGCAAGCACTTCTTTGTCATTTATCATTACCGAAACCGCCTTGACCTCTATAGCAATTGATTCTTCCAGCTTCCTCAGAAGCTCGTCCTCATTTAGCAAGCCATCCCTTACCGGTTCCCCTGAACTCACCTTAATTTCCTGAGCCAACCGGATTTCCGAGCCCAATTTTTCCGTGTATTTTTCGATGAGCCTTTGCTTTGCCTTTTCAACAACCTTTTTGTTTTTTACATTGCCAATAAACCTGCCCTCGACGCTTACCGCGTAGACCCTTCCGTTCAACGCAAAAAACAGGATTATCAAAACCACCGTTGCAAGGGCACCGGCAGCGGCCGTCAGCCTTTTGCCCTTCAGGCCTTTCAGGTCCGGTAAATTCATCCCCCCACTCCTTTCCCGGTTATTTTTTTAATATACAAAATTTTATTAAATTGTAACTTCTTTGTAATAAAACTGTAACATACTCTAATTTTATTCTACGTATTTTTTGTTTTTCCTTCTACAATTCCATTGATTTTTTGTGGTTTTTTCTAGCAAAACTATGCTCAAACCCAGGAACATGACCAAAATGCCTGCAATCGTGGATATGCTGGGAACCTCACCGAAAATTAACGCTCCTAAAATTACCCCACCGGTTACTTCCTGGGTAGATATCAAGTTGGCATAAGTCGGGTGGATGTACCTGATGCCCGCATTGTACAGGGTGTGCCCTAACGTAGTAGGCATCAAACCGAGAAGCACAAGTACAAGCCAGCTAGTCCAGGATGAAGGTATTTTAAAAGACGGCAAAGCCCATACCAGTAAGAATAAAGCACATGTGAAATAAACCCAGAACACGTATTTCAAAAGCGGGAAGTTTTTCCTCTCGCTTCGGCCTATCACCGAATATATCGCAAGGGCTAGAGCGGATAATAAGGCCATTATATCACCCAGGACCATTTGGGGTGTGAGCTTTACTTCAAATCCTGTCAGGATAATAATTCCCAAAATCACCAAAAATATACCTATGTACTTGTACCTGGGGATTTTTTCTTTCAGTAGAAATGATGCCAGCACTGTTATCATAATAGGAGCTGTGTAAACCAAACTTAGAGCATGAGCTATAGTGGTATAGAGAACAGAGCCTATATAAAATAGAAAGTGAAACGAAGTTACAAGGCCGTACAAAATAAATCTTGCGAGTTCCCTTTTATTGACCGAAAGGTCAACTTTTGCGGCTTTTGCCGCAATAAGTATAAAAAAGCTGCCAATGATCATCCTGAAAAAGGCTATTTCTGCCACCGGCAATTCACTTGCAAACCTTGTGAGTATCGGGCTCGTACTGAAAAACAACGTTCCCAAAGCAGAAAGAACAATTCCTTTTTTCCCCTCTTTCAAAAATGTCCCTTCTTTCTTTTAAACTAAGCAGCTTTTTCTTTTCCCATGCTACCGGGTTTTTTGAGCATTTCGTAAATCACTTCTTTAAAGTCCGTTCCCATTACGCCGCTTACGGCATTTGCAAAATCGTCGGTGGTGGCGTTGCCAAAGACATTCTGCCTAAGGTATATTCTTAATGCTTTTCGCATTTTACTTTTACCAATTCTGTTTTCCAATTCTTTAAGCATAATAGCTCCCTTTTTATAGACAATAGCGTCGTACTCCCCCCAGCTCCTAAACTGGGAAACCGACCTTAGTATCGGTCCTGAGCTGTTGCCCAATTCAAAAAACCGGTATGGGTAAAGTATAAAGTCCTGGTATACTTCCCTTCCTTTCGCCCTGCCGTAAACCCCCTCAAAATAGAGGACCGTGGAGTACTCCGTTACCGCCTCGTCCAACCATGGTTCTTTTACCTGGTTATTCCCCACAAGGCCATACCACCACTGGTGGGCGGTCTCGTGGACAATTACGTATTCCAGAAGGACCTCTTCGTCTAGCAAGTTATGGTCTATGAGCACCAAGTTTGGATATTCCATGCCTCCTATGTAAAAGTCGGACATAACTATGGAATATTCATCGTAAGGATAGGGCCCGAAATATCGATTGAAAAACCTGAGGGCCTGCTTTCCGTATTCCAATGCTTTTTTTGCCGCATCCTCATTATCGCCAAAGTAGAAGACATTGATTTTCGTCCTGCCCACCTTTCCGGAAATCGCCCTTAGATCAGTGCCTGCAACCCAGGCAAAATCCCTAACCAGTTCGGCTTCAAAGACCCAGGTGGTGGTGTTGCCTTCAGTAATCCTTTTTGCCGGTTTTCCGGTAGCAGCAATTGTAAAGCTGTTTGGAGCTGTTATGCTTACTTTAAAGTTCGCGATATCGCTGTAAAACGGGTCTCCTATAGAATAATAAGGGTCGAGGTTCCACCCGTTTTCATCGTAAACGCATAGCACAGGATACCAGTTGCCGAAATTGTACGTGTTTTTGCCGTGCCCGAACCGTCCGGGGGAAAAGGGCACCTTTTCTTGAAACTCTATTTTTATTTCAATTTCTTCACCGGGTTTTAGCGATTCTGGTATGTTGACCTTAAGGAGCGTCCCTTCTTTTTTGAAATCCAATTTCCTCTCTCCGCAAGTTACGTTGGAAATATTTATGTACCCTTCCGAAAATCCCTCCGGGTAAGCGTATTTTAGCTCCTCCATAGGAAATGGTGCTGTCTTTAAAGATTTGAAAGCTTCGGGATAAACGTGAAAAATAATCTCCGAAAGTTCACCAGCGGTGCGATTACGAAATACAACTGTCTGAACAGCATGCACCATCTCCTTTTCGGGATAAAATATCACATCGATAATATAGCTCGGAGCAGTTTTTAATGCCTCTTCAGCCTTCGATCCGTAAAAATTTTCAGTTTCCAGATTAATTTTAACCAGGCAATAAGTAATCGAAAGGGCCATAACAAAAAAAAGAACGAGAACGACCAATAACCTTTTCTTATTCAAACACATCGCCCCAGTTTTGTAAGATATTATCACTAAATATATACTACAATATCTACTAGATATTCCTCAATTCTGTCGTATGTACACATAATCCACAAATTATCCACAGTTGTGTACATTTGACATTAGATTAAACGATCTTTGCAATATTTTCTAGGTCTGTTACTAATTTATTCAATTCCTGAATTGCATTAGAAATTTCTGAAGAAGTTGACGCCTGATTCTTTGAAAGTTCAAAAGTTTTTCCGATTTCCTCGCTGATACTTGACATTTTTTGCTTCATCTCCTCGGCTATCATCTCTATTTTCTTCACAGAAGCCGCACTGTTTTCCGCCATTTTTCGGACTTCATTGGCTATAATGCTAAAACCCTTTCCCTCTTTGCCTGCTCGGGCAGCCTCAATTGCAGCATTTATCCCAAGAATGTTAGAATTCATTGCTATATTTTTGATAAAAGTGAGTATTTCTTCAGTTCTATTTATCTGTTCTTCCATTTCCCTTTTCATCTTTTCCACAGCTTCCATGCGTCTTGCAAGCTCCTCGGCCGAAGAGGCCAATTCTTCCGCAAAGGCCATCACTTCTTCGCTGGTAGCAGACAATGTCCTTACGGCTTGCTCCAGCCTTTCCTGGTTTTTTAGGCTCATCCCAAGGGCTATGCACCCTATTACCTTCCCCGTCTCGTCTTTTATTGGGACAGATATGGATTTAAAAGGCACACCGTAGACTTCTTTCGGCAACGTATATCTTTGAATTTCCCCCGTCGCTAAAACTTTCTTTATTCCGCTATTCTCAGGTATCTTTTTGCCGGCTTGCTGTTTGAGGTCAAATTCCCCATTAGAAAAGTTTGCTAAGAAAGACTCGGTATCAGTTATTGATATGTTGCAGTCAAAGGGTATTAGCTTAATGAAAATCGGGGTAACTTCTACTAAGGTATCTAAAATGGATTTGTCCTGCATTTTTCTTCTCCCCTCTTTTATGACTTTTAGCTAATTTTATATTATTATGAAATTGGCGCTTTTTCAATTAGTTTATTACAGCAGGCATAATAAAAGCCCTCCTCAGTGGTATCGGACTTCTGAGGCGGGGCTAATCCGTTTAAATGTTTTAAACTTCACCAATTTACGCATAAATAAAACCCTCCCAAAAGACTTCGGACTCTTTTTGGGAGGGCAAGTCCGTGAAAGCCAGATTTTTCAAAGTTTGGAGCGGAAGACGGGATTCGAACCCGCGGCACTCGGCTTGGGAAGCCGATGCTCTACCCCTGAGCTACTTCCGCCCGCCCTGACTATAATTATAACCAAGCTAAAACGGTAAGTCAAGATAAAAATAAAAATGGTGACCCCGAGGGGAGTCGAACCCCTGTTACCGCCTTGAAAGAGCGGTGTCTTAACCACTTGACCACGGGGCCACAAAGATGGTGAGCCATCCGCGAATCGAACGCGGGACACCCTGATTAAAAGTCAGGTGCTCTACCGACTGAGCTAATGGCTCCCAGCGCATTGCGCTTTAACGCAAACAGCAAGATATATACTACTATAAAAAGGCGAATATGTCAACCCCCTAAAAATTCCACATCATATTACCTCTATCAGCTCAAAACCCTGATTTCTTCCTGGACCCACCGATACAAAGCATATATCGACACCCACAAGTTCTTTTACCTTCTCCACATACCTTCGCAAATTGCCCGGAAGTCTATCGTATTCGGCCGCTTCCGATACGTTTTTCTCCCATCCCGGGAGTTCTTCATAGACCGGCCTGCATTTGGCCAAAACCTCCAAACTGGCGGGGAAATCCTCGATGAGCTTTCCGTTATATTCATAGGCTGTACAGATTTTTACTTTTTCAAGGCCCCCCAGAGTATCCAGTTTAGTAATAGCAAGATGGGTGATACCGTTTACCCGGATGGCGTATTTCAGCATCACCACGTCGAGCCACCCGCAGCGCCGGGGCCTGCCTGTCGTTGTGCCATACTCAAACCCTCTTTCCCTTATATAATCCCCCGTAGGATCCAAAAGTTCCGAAGGAAAAGGCCCTTTGCCCACCCGGGTGGTATACGCCTTTACCACCCCTATCACCTTATCTATCATGGTGGGTCCTATGCCGGCGCCTATGCAAACCCCTCCTGCTATCGGGTGGGATGACGTTACATAGGGATAGGTGCCTAGGTCCAGATCAAGGAAAGTCCCCTGAGCCCCTTCATACAGGATTTTTTTGCCCTCTTGGGAGCTTTCGTATATAATCGATGAAGTATCGCACACCATATCTTTCAATTCTTCGGCTGCTTTCAAATAACTTTCCATGATAGAGCTTTTCTCGAATCCTTTAACTTTGTATATTTTTTCTAAAATGAAATTTTTTTCTTCCAGGTTCATGATTAGCCGCTCTTCGAAAATTTTTTCATCCAGGAGGTCGCTCATCCTGATGCCAACCCTCTGGGCCTTGTCCACGTAAGCCGGCCCTATGCCCCTCCGCGTGGTGCCAAGCTGATACTGGCCTTTCCTTTCCTCCTCTAGTTCGTCCAGCAGCTTGTGATACGGCATCACTACATGGGCGCGGTCGCTTATCTTCAGTCGAGATCTGACGTCTATTCTATAACTTTCCAAGTATCTAATTTCTTCGACCAGCGCTATGGGATCAATCACCATACCGTTGCCTATGATGCATACTTTGCCCGGGTGGAGAATTCCGGAAGGTATGAGGTGGAGTTTGTACTTAACGTTGTCAACTTCCACCGTATGTCCTGCGTTATTGCCGCCCTGATAGCGTACAACGACATCCGCCCTCTTTGCCAAGTAGTCAACTATGCGTCCCTTCCCTTCATCTCCCCACTGGGCTCCTACCACCACAACTCCTGGCATTTTATCACTCCTTTATCGTGGGCTTCAATTCAATTTCCTGTCTAGAATCTCCCTCGCCACCATTATTCCGGAAACCGAGGCCTGTGCCAATCCCCTAGTAACACCTGCCCCGTCTCCAGCGGCAAAAAGGTTTTTAATCTGGGTTTCCAAGCTCGAGCTCAGGGCCGGTCTTGCCGAGTAAAATTTCACCTCTACTCCGTAAAGCAGAGTATGATGGGAATATACTCCCGGCACCAATTTATCCATAGCCTGCAGCATCTCAAGTATGCTCACCATGTGCCTGTAAGGAAATACCAGGCTCAAGTCTCCCGGAGTTGCTTCCTTCAGCGTGGGCTCAACCAGCCCCCGTTTTATTCTCTCAGGGGTAGAGCGCCTGCCGGCAAGAAAGTCCCCCAATCTCTGAACCAGCACCCCGCCCCCCAGCATGTTTGCTAATGTGGCAATATACTTTCCGTAGGAAATAGGTTCTTTAAAGGGATGCGTGAAAGTCTTGCTGACAAGCAGCGCAAAATTTGTGTTTTCGGTTTTCCTGTCGGCGTAGCTGTGGCCGTTAACGGTGATAAGTCCGCTGTTGTTTTCTATTACCACCTCGCCGTAAGGATTCATGCAAAAAGTCCTCACCTTGTCGTCGAAGGACTTGGAATAGTACACCAATTTCGACTCGTAAACCACGTCCGTCAGAGGCTCCATCACAACAGCCGGAACTTCCACCCTGACTCCTATATCGACGGGGTTCATCGCCATATCGAGTCCAAGGCGCTGGGCTTCTTTAGCAAACCACTCGGCTCCTTCCCTCCCCGGCACCGCCACAACGAAATCAGCTGTGTATTCATCACCTTTTTCCGTTACTACACCGTAAACAGCTCCATCCCGGACAAGGATCGTCTTAACAGCCGTCGTTGTCTTTATATCCACCTTGCCGTCCAGATATTTTCTCATTTCTCTCAAAATGTTCCAACATTTTTCGGTACCCAGGTGCTTTATTCTGGCAGGAATCAGTCTCAAATCGGCCGTCGCTGCCTTTTGTTGCAATTTTTTTACTTTCTCCTGATCGGTTCCGTGAACTATTTCGGTGGCACCGAAGCTCAAAAATATCCTGTCCACATAACCTATGAGCTCTGCCACCTGCTCTTTTGGGATGTACTCGTCGAGCCATCCGCCAAATTCGGTAGTTAAAGTCAGCTTGCCGTCGCTAAAAGCTCCCGCTCCTCCCCAACCGTTCACTATAGAGCATGGATCGCAATTCAAGCATTTTACTTTCTTCTCTTTAGAAGGACAGAGTCTTGCCTCAATGTCCTTGCCTTTCTCGAGAATCAAAATGTTAAGGTCTCCACCTTTGTCCACCAGTTCCAAGGCGGTGAAAATTCCGGCTGGCCCAGCCCCTATTATTATCACATCGTAATGTCTTGGCATCTTACCACACCACCTGACAATAATAAATTAAAAAAGGCAACACATTAAAAAATATTATTCTCACAACGATGAAATATTAATATACTTTAACCTAAATAATAATAGCAGAGAACAGTATGAATGTCAATTTTTTATGCGTATATTTTTATAATTATTATCTATTATTATTCGGATACATCCGTATGATGGTTATATCATTCTTGAAAATGCACGCAAAACAACTTAAAAAGCGCGGCGAAAAGCCGCGCAAGCTCAATCTTTTCTACATCTCATCAATTTTCTTTCGTCCAGCACTATGATTTTTTGCCTGTCTATATCTATAATGCCGTCCTTTTTCATCTGACTTAAAATTCTCGTCACCGTTTCTCTAGAAGTACCAACCAAAGCTGCCAGTTCTTGCCTCGTAACTGGAAGGTCAATCTCAATGCCCCGGGATGTCCTCTGGCCGTAATCCAAGGATATCTTGTGAAGCATACAGGCCGTGCGATCGTAAGTATCCTTCAAAGCAAGGTCTTTTATCTTCTCCTGGGAATCCCTCAGCCTTGCAGCCATTATCCTTATGATCTTTATGGCAAGGTCGGGACTTTTTTTAATAAAACTTTCTAAATCATCGTTTTTTATAAAGCCCACAACGGAGTCTTCCACAGCCTCGGCCGTTGCGGGATAAGTTCCTCCGCCCAAGAGCACCACTTCAGCGAACACATCCCCCTCCCCGAAAATATGCAAAATATATTCCCTTCCTTCGTCGTCGCCTTTATACACCTTGACTTTGCCGGATTTTACAAAGTACACCGCTTCCCCAGGGTCTCCTTCAAAAAAAATGACGGTACCTTTTTTGTAATTTTTGGTATTAACTAGTCTCTTTACCTTTGCAAGCTCTTCGTCAGAAAGCTCGGAAAATATATAAACTTTCTTTAAAATCTCCTCGAGCTCCGGATTCAAATCTTCCTTTTCAGGCAATGCGCCTTCCTCCCCGTGATTAAGCGTACCTCGCCTCTTCGCTCTGGCGGTACTTTTCGATGCTCACGAACTTGGTGTACTGGGAAAGCCATAGCAGTTCCACCTTCCCGGTGGGGCCGTTTCTCTGTTTTGCTATTATGACCTCGGCTATATTTTTTCTGTCCGTATTGGGATTGTAATAATCTTCCCTGTAGAGAAACGCCACCAAATCCGAATCCTGCTCCTGGCTACCCGATTCCCTCAAGTCGCTGAGCACCGGTCTATGGTCGGACCTTACATCCGGTGCCCTTGAAAGCTGGGATAGAGCCAGCACCGGCACATTCAATTCTCTTGCCAGAGCTTTTAATGACCTTGAGATTTCCGAAATTTCCTGCTGCCGATTTTCAGACTGGCCCCTGCCCGCTATCAGCTGAAGATAGTCTATAACCACCAGCCCCAGACCTTTTTCCGCTTTAAGCCTGCGCGCTTTTGCCCTTATCTCCAGGCAGGTGATGCCCGGCGTATCGTCAATATAAATAGGGGCTTCCGACAAAGGTCCCATAGCTCTCGCAAGTCTTGGCCAGTCGTCTTCTTCCAGCCTCCCGGTGCGGAGCTTATGGCTGTCCACATTGGATTCAGCGCAAAGCATCCTCTGTACCAGCTGCTCCTTCGACATTTCAAGGCTGAAAATCGCAACAGGTATTCTATGCCTTATTGCAGCGTTCTGGGCTATGTTCAAGGCAAAAGCGGTTTTACCCATGCTGGGCCTTGCCGCCACCAGGATGAGGTCGGAAGGCTGCAGGCCCGAAGTCATAGCATCCAGGTCGGGAAACCCCGTGGGCACACCGGTTATCCCGCCTTTGGAATTATAAAGCTGTTCGATGCGCTCGAAGGTAGCAAGAAGTACGTCTTTTATGTGATGGAAGTTGTCCACTCTTCTTTTCTGGACGATGGCGAAAATCCTGCGTTCTGCTTCATCCAGAAGCTCTTCCACATCTTCCCTTGGTTCATAGGCCATTGAAAGTATTTTTGACGTGGCTTCCAACAGCCGGCGGAGCAAAGCCTTTTCTTCGACTATCTTGCAGTACTGGGCAATATTGGCCGGTGTGGGCACTACTTCGGTGAGGGTTGTAAGATAGGTGACACCGCCCACACTTTCTAACATCTTTCTGTTTCTCAAGGTTTCGGTGACCGTAATTAAGTCCACCGGTTCCCTGCTTTCGTGCAATTCCGCTATGATATCGAAAATCGTCCGATGGGCTTCCAGGTAAAAATCCTCGCTTTTCAAGCGCTCTAGCGCCACGTATATGGCCTCTTTTGAAAGGAGCATAGAGCCTAAAACCGACTGTTCCGCTTCAACGCTGTGCGGAGGAACTTTGGGTGCTGTAAGGCTCATATATATCACCCTTCGACTACTCTTACGACAAGCTTTGCCTCGACTTCGGGATGAAGTTTAACCGGGACTTCATAACTTCCAAAGGCCTTAATGGGTTCGTCTAGCTGAATCTTTCTTTTGTCTATATCAATGCCGTATTGCTCCTTTAAAGCATCAGCTATGTTTTTCGAATTTATGGAACCATACAGTTTCCCCTGGGCCCCCGCTTTTACCTTTAACATCACACTGCATTTTTTAATTTTATCGGCCATTTCTTCGGCTTCCATCTTTTGCCTTGCAAGCTTCTTCTCCTTTGCTTTTTTTTCTTCTTCTAATTTTGCCAGGTTTCCAGGGGTTGCTTCAACGGCCAAGTTTTTGGGGAAAAGAAAATTCCTGGCATATCCATCGGCGACATTTACAAGGTCTCCTTTTTTACCAAGGGTTTTTACGTCCTGAAGGAGTATTACCTTCAACTCACATCCCCCTCTTTCAAGAATTCATCTATGGCCTCCTTTAATCGTTTCATCGCATCTTCCACCGTCACATTGGAAATCTGGGCACCGGCCACAGTCAAATGCCCTCCCCCGCCCAGTTTTTCCAAGATCCTCTGGACATTAATTTCCCCTAAGGACCTGCCACTAATGGCCACACCATCCTCAAATGGTACAAGTACAAAAGCAGCGTGAACGCCTTTTATCTCAAGGAGCGCGTTAGCGGCATGGGCTGCGGTAAGGCGAGGGTTTTCGCATTTTTTATCGTAATAAGACAGGGCAATGTTACCAGGAAGAATCTGCATTCGCTTTACTACTTCTGCCCTTTTATGAAATTCTCCTACGTCCTCCTGAAACAGTTTGAATACCAGCGTCGGATCTGCACCGTGCCTTTTTAAATAAGAAGCCGCGTCAAAGGTTCTGACCCCTGTTTTAAACGAAAAATTTCTGGTATCCACACTTATGCCGGCCAAAAGGGCTGTTGCTTCCCGGGGACTTAATTTTATCTCTTCACCCATATACTGGATCATTTCGGTCACCATTTCACTGGTAGATGACGCGTACGGCTCAAGATAAACAAGAATAGCCTTGTCGATAAACTCTTCCCCCCGCCGGTGGTGGTCGATCAAAACCACCTTTTCAGCCCGCTGTAAGATTTTCTGGGAATAACAGAAGGAGGGCTTATGAGTGTCTACTATAACCACCAAAGTATCCCTGGTTTGAACTTTTAAGGCTTCTTTCTCTGGCATAAAATACCTTTGCGTTTCATCGTCTTCATATAAAAGCTTTAAAAGTGCCTCTACCGAATGGCCCTGATTGGGAGATAAGACAAAATACCCTTCCTTTTTTAGGCACCTTGCAGCTTTTACCATACCGATACCGGCGCCCAGGGCATCCATGTCGAGGAATATGTGTCCCAACACAAGCACCTTATCTGCCTCTTCTATCAAATCGCGAAGGGCATGGGCTATGACCCGTGCCCTCACTCTAGTGTATTTTTCCACTTCCTTCGTCCTGCCGCCGTAAAAATAAGTCTTGCCTTCAGCTTTTACTACTGCCTGGTCTCCTCCCCTACCCAGGCATAGTTCCAGTGCGTTTTGCGCCATCCTGTTCAGTTCGAGGAGACTGTCTTTACCGTAAGATGCACCTATGCTCAAAGTGACGGAAAGCGCATTGGGAGTCTTTATCTCCTTTATTTTCTCGAGGATATTGAATTTATTTTCTTCAATTTGGTGGAATTTTTCTGCAGTTACCGCAGATAAGAACTTATCATCGTCAAACTTTTTTATAAATCCTTCATAGCTTTGAACCCATTGAGTTATGGTCTTGTCAATTCTTGCAAGAAGCTCCGGCCTGTTTTCTTCTGGTGTGGCAGCCAAAACTTCGTCATAATTATCAATCTGAATGTACATAATAGCCACACCGGATTTTGCCGGGAATTCAAAGGGCTTTTCCTTTGCCTCTTCGAGTTTTTCTCTTTCCTTTTCCAATTTCTTTTTAGAAAAAATGTAGGCTCCGATTAAAACCAAGAAAATAATGGCTCCCAACCCTAACGCAATCTTAGGGTTTATCAAAGCCGCTGCAAAAAGCTGAAATATTATAATTGCCAGGAAGAGGCTGTTTTTTTTAATGAAGTCGAAATGTCTTTGCATATCTTTCCCCGCCATCACAATCTGCGAAAATTGAATGCCGTATCTATCATTCCGAGAAGGAAAATCAACTGGGCCATAAAGGGATTGGAGAAGAGAAATAGAATTACAAAAACCCTCAAAACTTTTGAAACGTTGTACTTCCCAAGGAAGAAAGCTAGAACGGCAAGCCCCTGGATAAAAAACGCGAAGGTAAAAATCATCTGAAGGTTGAGTCCGATTTGTTTTAAAATTCCCACCGGCCAGTAAGATTCCATCAGGATGAACAGCTGCGCCAGTAGGAACAAAAACAGGGTGTAGGGAGGCATTCTCCACTGCCAAAATGGAGGAAAATCCTCCATGCCGTAGCCCAGGCGCCTCAAAATCATTTTTGAAATATGAAAGCTTAAAAACGAACTGCTCACCGAAGCCAAAACTAACATCGCCGGTATCAATAGCGGCATCAAGTCTAATATCTTCCCGTACAGCTCCAAGGTTGGCTTCACGGCTTCGGGGTTAATGCCCATGCGGCTGTAAACTTTCGCCGCGGAATTAAGGCTTTCCCTGTATATTTCTATCTCCTGCAAAAATGGATTGATGCCCATTATTGCCAGCGAAAGCATGAAAAGGGCAATATTCGATACTAACGAAGCACCAGCACCCACGGCGAAAACTTTAAATGGAGAGTATTTTCTTTTTAAGGCCCAGCCCATGCCCATCCCCACCAGCCCGAAACTCAAAACTCCAGTTATCGCCCTGATAGGTCCTGAAAACGCGGCAATGACGGCACCTGAAACCAACACAGAAAGTAAGCTTACACTGAGCCCGTGCTTCATTCCAAGGATTATCACCGGCACCGGGAGCACTAAATCGGCCAATAGCCCTACCCCCGGAACGTACATCGAAAAGAAGCTTAGTATAACTGTTATAGCCGAAAGCAGTGCCCCTTCAACAATGGCCTTCGTACTATAGCGGTGCATTTTTCCCTCCTCGCTTCTATAAAAAAGAGAGGGGTTACCCCTCCCTATTCAGTCGTAAATGGCAAAAGTGCCATGTTGCGAGCTCTTTTTATAGCAACCGTAAGCTGTCTCTGGTGTCTTGCGCAATTGCCAGTTATACGCCGGGGCAGAATTTTAGCCCGCTCGGTTATAAATTTCTTGAGCCTCGCCACATCCTTGTAGTCGACATAATCTATTTTATCCACGCAAAAACTGCAGACCTTTTTCTTCTTGTTCTTCTTGGACTTCAACGCTTTCCCTCCTTTTCCTTAAAAAGGTACATCGTCCCCTTCACTTAAGTTTTCATCATCAAAATCGAAATCGAAATCTATATCTCCGATCCCCTCGTTGTTATCACCCAAGACGGTATCTTGTTCTACAGCTTTCGGCCTGTCTAGAAACTGCACTTCATCGGCAACTACTTCGGTTACGTACCTGCGCTGACCTCCAGGAGTGTCGTAGGACCTCACCTGAAGCCTGCCCGACACGCCCACAAGACGGCCTTTCTTGAGGTTATTGGCACAGGTTTCCGCCAATTTCCTCCACACCACAACGGGGATGAAGTCCGTTTCCCTCTCTCCCTTTTGGTTTAGGAAAGGCCTGTCAACGGCTAATGTAAAAGTAGTCACCGCGACTCCATTAGCAGGGGTGAACCGCAATTCGGGGTCCTTGGTCAATCTCCCAATCAATATAACCTTGTTCAAGGTTTTCACCCCTTTATTTATCCTTGCGGATGACGATATGCCTTAGCACAGCGGGGGTTATCCTGAAAACCCTTTCCATCTCTCTTGCGGTTTGGGCGTCGGTCGCAAAATTCATCACCACATAGTAGCCCTCTTTCTGGTGCTTGATGGGATAAGCCAGCTTTCTTTTCCCCCACCGGTCGATTTCCTTCACCTCTCCCCCTCTTTCCTCGACGAGATTTTTAAACTTGTCCACCATGCCGTTAATTGCTTCCTCGTCAAGGCTGGGGTCGAGAATGTACATCGTTTCGTATTCCCTCATCTTTTCACCTCCTCGGACTTACGGCCCTAGATTTTTATCTAGAGCAGAGATGCTTCTTGCGTATTATATCATTTATCCGGAGGATTTTCAAGGTCTTCAGGCTGTGCGCATTTTACTATCTTTTTGACGCTCTTTTCGAACTTGGGCCTGGGTATCATTACTTTGCGCCCGCAGCCGAGACACTTTATCCCGAAATCGGCTCCCATCCTCCAGATCTCCCATTCAAAGCTGCCGCATGGATGTTTTTTCTTCATTTCTACTACGTCGCCGATATGGAACTTCAATTTTTCGCCCCCTTGTTCTTTTCATCGATAACGATCATCCTGGGGTAGGGAATCTCTATCCCCTCCCTGTCAAACCTCTCTTTTATCGCTTTTCTCAATTCCCTTTCAACGCTCCACTGCTGCATGGGCAAGGTCCTGGCCCATATAGTAATAACAGCTTCGCTAGGTCCAAAGTCGCTGACTCCAAGAACAGTAGGCCCTTCCACAATGTCGTCCCTTTTTTGGCGTACCTCTTCGGCAACTTCCTCGAGAATTTCTATTACTCTATTCAAGTCCTCTTCATAGGATACCCTCACGTTCACCAGAGCTCTGAGGTTACCTCTAGAATGGTTGGTAACCCTGGTGATTTCTCCATTGGGTATTATATGCAACTGACCGCCAAAGTCCCGAAGCTTTGTGGTCCTAAGACCCATTTCCTCTACGACACCCGAGACTCCAGCAGTCTCAACGTAATCGCCTATCTGAAAATAATCTTCAAAAATTATAAAAAAGCCGGAAATCACGTCTTTCACAAGGCTTTGAGCACCAAATCCAATTGCAAGGCCACCTATGCCTGCTGCGGCTATTATGGATGATGTCTTTACGCCAAAAGTATCCAGCATAACTACTGCTGCTATAAAGTAAACGGTGTATCTCAGGACGCTTTTTAAGAGCCCTGCCAGGGTCCTCATCCTGCTTTCGTCTACAGGTACCCTCTTGAACTTCATTGCAAAAAGGCTATCTATGACGCTAGCCCCTATTTTTATTGCTGCTGTGGCCGAAATTAGAATAAATAGGGCTTTGAAAATGTACCTATAAACTTCCGGAAGATCGGAAATTACGCGCAACATTCTTTGAAAGTCCATAGCGGAAGCGTCCCCCTAATCACATTACGACAGTCCTAAATTTAGATAGTTTTTCTGCTATCGCGTACATATTGGTTACGCTCCCCACAGCAAGCTTTTCCTTCAATCCATAGTAATCCAAACAAGTTCCGCAGGAAAGCACTTCCACTCCCTTAGTTTCCAATTCTTTTAAAACATCCAAAACTTCCGAGCCATTGGTGGTAAGATAAACTCCTTTGTTTAAAAATATTATGCTTTCAGGCAAATACTCGATATCTTTCAAAGTATAAATATAATTTCTCATCAGAAGCCTTCCTAGCTCTTCCGAACCTTTGCCTAGCGCATCGCCCGTAATTAGAACCACATAAGAGCCCGTTATTTCATTAGCCCCTCTTTTCTCTATTTCGGGCGTCTTTTTCTCTGCGGGGATCTTTTCGATGTAGATACGGTACTCCCCTTGTTCTTCTTCGTAAAAGTAATTACATCCACTGTTTTTTGCCATTTTAATTATATTGTCCCTTGCCACTTCATTGTCCACAATGGCGACAACCCGTCCCGTCTCTATGGAATCTAGAGCTTTTTTCGTCATGATAACCGGCTCGGGGCATTTCTTCCCTCTGCAGTCCACCTCTACTGCCATTTTCATCCCTCCCCTTATATCAATTTTATCACAACTGGAGTTATGAAATCCAAGAACTTTAATTTTTGAAGGATATACGAGCTGGAGATACCTCTTTCAAGAACACTCCCAGGCCATGTCATCAAGAAAGGAGTGATAACTGAACTTATCAGCACGACCCATAAGGAAGTAGATAAAAGCCCCAGTAAAACCCCTAATACCCGATTTGGCAGGGAAAGCCCTGAAAACCTGAACATCCCATTTACGAAAAATCCTACCAAGGCAAAGAGAAGCTGAACGGCCAGAAAAATTATTAGAAAGCTTATAGCTGACAAGGCCATTTGTATAAGCGAATCGATAGCCGCCCCTGCCGGGAGGGCTCCAGGATTCGATTTAGGACTTGTAATATTTAGCACCGGTTTGAGGGCTTCACTGACATTTGTATTTTTTTCTATGTATTTAGCCGCCGCATCCCTGTAAAAAAGGCCCACATATATAGCCGTCAAAACACCTAGTATTCTGAATGCCGAAAGGACAAATCCTTTGGTGTAACCTTCTATCGCACTTTTTAAGAAAACAAATAAAAGCAGTATGTCCAACCAATTCATAACCGATTCCCCCTTTCTTTCCGAAAAAAACCTTCTTTTTAATTTTATTTCAATATTTCAAATAGCCTATGCATACTACCTAAAAAAATTACATATAATGTTAAAAAAGGTTTTCAGGAGGAAAAATAATGCTTTTAGACCCCCAGGCACTAAGGCCTTATGGCATAAGAGTTCATATAGATACACCAAATGCAGTAGAAGCTATCGCTTACGGATTTACCTCAATTTTATCCGAGACATATTGTCCCCCATCGCCGATAGTATTCCTGTGCATAGGCACTGACCGCTCTACCGGAGACTCTCTAGGTCCTTTAGTAGGAAACATGCTCAAGGAAAAAAATTTTCTCAACGCCCACGTTAAAGGCTGCCTTGCAGAACCGGTCCACGCCGGCAATCTCGAAAATGTCCTCCAAGAGCTCGACACTTTGAAAGAGCCTTACATCATAGCAGTGGATGCATCTCTGGGCCGCTCTGAAAACGTTGGCACGGTAAAGATTGGCAGAGGACCAATTAAGCCAGGGGCTGGAGTCAGAAAAAATTTGCCTGAAGTTGGTCAGCTCCATGTTACCGGCGTGGTGAACGTCGGAGGATTTATGGAATTCTTTGTCCTTCAAAATACCAGATTATTTTTGGTAATGAAGATGGCGAGGGTAATTTCCGAGGGAATTGCTTTGGGAATGGAGCAATTCTTTGCTTAAAAAGCTGCCAAAGGGCAGCTTTTTTAGATAAAATGATCATAAATCCTGTTTTTTATTATCTCATATATTTCTTCATGAGTCCTGCCTTCAGCATTTACGAGCAGTACTCCGAAAGAATTTCCACCCATTTGTTCGATCATATTCTCAATTGGCAGTGCCGCTATTTCTTTAAGTTTCCTTCCTCTATATATTACAGCATCCACTTCCCCAACTGCCTCGTTCCACGGCATGGCTATAAACCCACGCGCTTTCAAATATTCTATGAGGTCTTCAAGGCCGTCTTCCACCGCTATTATTCTTTTCATCCTGCCACCTCCGAATTCTATTTTACTCGGAAGCTGGCAGAATTATACTTTTGATGTTATCACTTTTAAAGCTCCGGGTTCAACCGAAAATTCTACCGGAGTGATCCCTATGACATCTCCGTCGGCGTGAACCTTGGCACAAGGAGTAAATTCTATTTTAACCTTTTTCCCTTTTATGACTTCGTAAGCCGGGTGATTTTTGTGCTTTCCTGAAAACACACTGGGTAAAAACCTTAAAAGCTCTGCTTTACTTAACTCATTTACTATGCATACATCGAGGAAGCCATCGTTAACTCGGGCATCAGGACATATCATCATGCCACTGCCGTAGTACCTGGCGTTCCCTACGGAGACCAGCCATGCCCTTCGCTTTATTGTCTTACCGTCTATTTCTATGGTTACATCTTTAGGTGTATAAAATGTCAGAACCTTTATAAGCTGTGCCACGTAAGTTATGGTGCCGTTAAAAAACCTCATACTTTTATTGACTGCATCTGCTACTTCGGCGTCCAATCCCGCCCCGACCACATTTACAAAAAAATTGCCTCCGGCCTTCAATAAATCTATACAACTTACGCTGCCATTTTTTATTATTTCCAGCGCTTTCTCGGGTTCTCGAGGTATCCCCACTGACCGTATAAAATCGTTGCCTGTTCCCGCAGGGATCACACCTAATATCGACTCGCTGTGTGCAAGGGCCTGGACCACTTCCCTAACTGTGCCGTCCCCTCCAACAGCAACAATTTTTTTGTAGCCCGTTTTTACTGCTTCTCTTGCAATGTCGGTAGCGTGTCCGGGGCCTTTGGTCATCGCAAACTCATAGGGAATGTCTATAAATCTTTTTAAGCCGTTCCAAAGTAATAAAGCCCTCTTCTTCCCGGCATTCGGATTAACTACAAAAAAAACTTTCAACTCTCATCCTCCTTGGTCCTGTCCATCTCGCACCTGCCTTGGAAAAACGCGCCGTCTTCAACTATCATACCTTCTACCCTCAAATCCCCCAACACCTTGCCGGAAGACTTAATCTCCAGCTTTCCTGAAAGAAAAATATTTCCATTTACTTCCCCTGCAATTACCGCATTTCTCGCTTTAAGCTGAGCATTCACCACACCTGTTTCGGTGACTATTATATCCCCTGTGCTTTCCAGTTCTCCTTCTACCCTGCCCTCGATTCGAAGAACGCCCGTAGCTTTTACTGTGCCCTTAATTTCAGTCCCCTTCCCTATAAGGGTATCCACCGCTTCAGGATTAACCCTTATCTCTTCATTTTTCCTTCTGAACATGCTTACCCCCTCAGTTATTCCAAAAATTCAATTGGGTCTACGAGAGAGCCGTTCACTTTTACCATGTAATGAACATGAGGCCCCGTACTTCTTCCGCTGCTTCCCACTCTCCCTATAGTCTGACCTTTATCAACGTATTGGCCTTCTTTTACAAGTATTTTTGAAAGGTGGCAGTAAGATGTTACATGCCCGTACCCGTGATTAATTTCCACAGTGTAACCGTAACCCGACTTGTAGCCAGAGTATATAATCTGTCCGGCTGCTGCAGCTTTCACGTTACTTCCATAAGGAGCCGCAATGTCTACCCCATCGTGAAATTCTGTACTTTTCCCAAAAGGAGAGCGCCTGTATCCGAAGCGGGAAGTTATCCTCCCTTGCACAGGCCATAAAGAAGGCGTCGTAGCAAGTCTCAAATTTCTTTGTTCTATTGCAGAAATAAGTTCCTTTATGCTACTTTCTTGTTCATCTAACTTTATTTCTAGTTCTTCCAGCCTTTCCAATGCCGTTTCTCTATTAACTCCACTCCTGCTTACAAGCTCTGAAGGCGAACTTCTTGAACTTATTTTGTCGAGTTTGTCCTTTAAAATGGGGTCGTCCTTCAAAAGTTGCCTCAAGCTTGAATCCAGCTTTTCCATCTCTCTTACCTTTTGTTCCATGCTTTTTGTCTTTTCCTCGTAATAATTTAACTTCGCTTCTATTTTTGCATACCATTGAACCTTTGACGACAATTCCTCATTTTTTGCTTTAAGTTCTCTGTAAGATGCGAAAAAATATATGCCCGCCGCTACCAGTGAAAACAAAGATGCGGTGGCTATGTATTTTATTGCCTTTAAAATTGAATCAGAAAGCGAGATGGAATAAATTGATTTCTCCGAATGAGGTATGATCATAAATGTGACAAGCTTTTTCTTGCCCCTCCTCACCGATTTCCCACCCCCCTTTCAGGTTTATGCCGATATTATACGAAATTTTAAAATTCGCCTTTTACATTCAAAAATCCTTCTTTTATCATCGCTTTTTCGAGAACTTCTTTTTCTTCCGGACTCAAGGCACAGGCTGGGTCCCCTTTTACCACAGGTTTTAGGTACACGCGGCTCTCTTCTCTGCCATAAATGCTCGTTATAATGACCCCGCTGTTTTCACCGTTTAATAATGCCATCGAAAAGCTCAAGTTTCCGCCCATATCTGCAAAGGCATTGTATTTTTTTATATGTACCTTCTGGACCGCAAAAAGCATGTCCTTTTCTAAGATATTAACCCGTTCCTTTATTGCCGCTACCTCCGACATAGCCTGTTTTACGCTTTGAAAATATTCTATAAGCAATTCTTCCAAATTTTTACCCCCGGCACCTTTCATTAGTGCTAAATAATTCTTTGCAATTTTGTTCAACTTGATATTTATGATTATAAAGACAATAAGGCTCACAGCAGAAATTGCAATCAGCAGTATTAAAACCTTGTCCAAGTTCGCTTCAAAAAAACCATGTAATAAATTAAAAAAATTTTGCGTCATCATAACATTCCTCCAGCTCTTTTACAGCTTTGGAAATTTCGAAAACAGTATTGTAAACGCAATGGCGGTAAAAATGGCAGGTAGCAAATTGCCCACCTTTACCCTGGATTTACCTTCCAGCATATTTATTCCAATCCCGAAAATTAAAAGTCCGCCCGCTGCAGTCATTTCGGTAATTATGGCATCAGTAAGGTAAGACTTTATGAACCCAGCCGCCATGGCTATGCTCCCTTGATAAAGAAAGACCGTGGCTGCAGAAAAAGCGACACCAATGCCTAAAGTCGATGAAAAAACCACTGCGGACACGCCGTCCAATATGGATTTTACGAGTAATATGCTGTGATTTCCCGTAAGACCGCTTTCAATTGCCCCCATTATGGCCATTGCCCCTACGCAATAGATGAGGCTCGCGGATACAAAAGCTTTTGTAAAATCTCCGTCACCACCGCCAAAGCGCTTTTCGAGCGTTTCTCCCAACCGGTTCAACCTTTCCTCGATTTTCATAATCTCGCCCAGAACCGCCCCGCTTACAATGCTGAGGGTCACTATCAGAAGATTTTCCGTTTTTAATGCCATCGACAATCCTATCAGCATCACCACAAGGCTCAGGCCTTGCATAAGAGTGGTGCTTATATTTTCAGAAAAGCGACCCTTTAAGAGGTTGCCTAAAAGTGCACCCATTATGATAGCAATGGAGTTTATCACTGTACCGAACAAATCACGGCACCATCCTTTCGTTGATTAAAAATTATCGGGCTTTGCTAGATATCTCTTCTAATGCAGAAAGGGCCTTTTCTATCTCCTCGATCGTATTGAATATTGAAAAGCTAAACCTTACAGTCCCTCTATCAATTGTACCAATAGTCTCGTGCGCCAATGGGCTGCAGTGGAGTCCTGGCCGAACCTGAATGTCGTACTTGCTGTCCAACAAGAAGGCTAGCTCGGATGAATCAAGTCCTCTTACGTTCAAAGAAATCACGGCTACTTCGCTTTTTTTATACGGGCAGCCGTAGACAGTAATCCCCTCGATTTTCTTTAGGCCCTCTAAAAACCGCCGGGTTAGCATTTCCTCATGAGAACGTATATACGAAAGGCCTAACTTTTTTAAAAACCGCACTCCTTCAGCTAGACCAGCAATGCCGGGAGTATTGAGGGTTCCGGCCTCCAGCAAGTCGGGAAGTATGCCAGGCTGCGAAAGTTCTTCAGAAAAACTGCCGGTGCCTCCTTGCCTTAGCGGCGTCAGCTTAATCCCTTCCCTGACGTAAAGCCCGCCAGTACCTTGAGGGCCATAAAGGCCTTTGTGCCCGGGAAAAGCAAGCAAGTCTATATTTTGCCTTCTAACGTCTATGTCAAGAACACCTATAGTCTGAGCGGCATCTACGAGAAATAAGATCTCCCTTTCTCGAGCGATCCTGCCTATTTCCTCAATGGGCATTACGGTTCCGGTCACGTTAGAGGCATGGGTTATAGCAATTAGGCGGGTATTTGGCTTTATTGCCTTTAAAATATCATCGGGGTCCAGAGTACCATCCTTTGCACATTTGACTATCTCCCATTCGACACCGCATTTTGTCAGGGCGTAGATGGGCCTCGCTACGGAATTGTGCTCCATGGAACTTGTTATAACGTGGTCTCCCGGGCGAAGGACCCCCTTTATGGCAATATTGAGTGCGTCGGTGGCGTTCATCGTAAAAACTATATTGCTTGGACTTCCGGCATTCAAAAATTCCGCCATGACTTCCCTTGCCTCATAAATAAGCCGTGCAGCTTCTAAAGCCTTTTTATGCCCGCTCCTACCCGGGTTTCCCCCGAAATTCCTCATGACGTCTTCCACCGTCTTATATACCTCTTCAGGCTTCGGCCATGAAGTAGCTGCATTATCGAAATACGCCATCTGCAGCACCCCTTTTATATATTAAAATCAATAATTACTTTACCACAAAAAAGTATCTGCGAAAAGCACTTTCGCAGATACCCTTCAAAAATTTAATTTAAAAGAAAAGGTCCCTTTCTCCTTTTTCTATTCTCTTTAGCTTTTCCATTGTTTTTTCCCTTACAGTCCGGTTGGGAATGTCATCAAGGCTTTTTTCTATTACCTTTTCCCCTATCTCTCTAAGTATTGGGTCAGCGTAGTCCATGATAAACTCTTTAAATGTCAGTATGGCGTTGGGCTGGCAGAAGTTCTGAATATTCCCAGATTTCGCAAGTTCCATAAACCTGTCCCCAGTTCGCCCTCTCCGGTAGCATGCCGTGCAGTAACTGGGAAGATATCCCCTTTCGCATAGCGAAAGCAGAACTTCATTGGGCGTGCGGTGGTCTTCAACCTGAAATTGTGCATTTGCTTTTTTTTCTTTATTTGCTATTTCTTCATAGTATCCACCGACACCCGTGCATGAACCTGCGCTTATCTGCGATATACCGAGCGAAATAACTTCTTCCCTGAATTCCGGGCGTTCTCTTGTTGAAAGAATCATGCCGGTATACGGCACGGCAAGGCGCATTATTGCAACTATTTTTTTAAATTCACTGTCAGATACAAGGTATGGAAATTCCTTTACGTTAACTCCCAAAGCCGGTTTGATTCTCGGGAAGGATATGGTATGCGGACCTACTCCGTAAGTTTCGTCTAAATGTTTTGCATGTTGAAGAAGGGCGAGAACCTCGTATTTGTAATCATAAAGACCAAATAAGACTCCCAGTCCGACATCGTCGATACCGCCAGCCATTGCTCTATCCATTGCCGTCGTGTGATAATCGTAATCGCTCTTCGGACCCGAAGGATGCATAAATTTGTACGTTGGCCTGTGGTAGGTTTCCTGGAAAAGGACATAGGTGCCTATTCCGGCATCTTTTAATTTCCTGTAGTTTTCTACCGTCGTCGCGGCAATGTTTATATTTACCCTGCGGATGCTCCCGTTTTTCAACCGCGTGTCGTATACGGTCTTTATCACTTCGAGCGTATATTCGATGGGACAGTTTACAGGATCCTCACCAGCTTCAAGGGCCAATCTTTTATGCCCCATTTCCTCCAAAATCTCCACTTCTCGCCTTACCTCTTCCATCGTAAGCCTTCTTCGAGCAATCTTGTTGTCCCTTCTATAGCCGCAATAGCGGCAATTGTTTACGCAGTAATCGCTGTAGTAAAGTGGGGCAAAAATTACTATCCTTTTCCCATAAATTTTCTCCTTCAATTCTTTCGCAGTAGAATACATTTCATCTAGGAGTTCTTCATCCTCGCAATATAGCAGCTTTGCGACATCTTCCACGTCGAGGCCTTTTGCTTCTCTGGCTTTTTGAAGGATTTCCCTTATATCCTCTCTAGAAGCTTTTTTCCCGGATTCTAAAGCTTTATGAATGGCTTCATCGTCAATAAAATCTGCCTTAAGCTCTTCTAAATTGTTACTTTTGTTGATATACATTTTATCATCTCCCTTTTAGTGAAAATAGTCACGAGTTTGTCTTTTTAAAATTCCACCGTAACTGTCAAATTACCCGGTGGAAAAAGGAAAATAAAAAGCTTTTCCCGGAGGAAAAGCAGCAAAACCCAATATTTCTTTCCTTCTTGTGCTTTCCCCCCTTCGCTCAGGACTCCCCTTGCGTCAGGGCCACTCATAGTATGTTTTTTTCTATTATATTATTTTTAATCTGAAAAATCAATATGCATTTATGATCTGCTGTTTGTTCAGCTGCCCTTGCACTTTCGGCTGGCGCCACTTTTTTAATAAAATGTTTCACGTGAAACAATGCTTAGATATACCTAACTTCCCAATATAATTTCCAATATCCTTTCCAATTCATCCTCAGAATAAAAATCTATTTCTATTTTCCCTCTTCTTTCATCGCCTTTAATTTTTACCTTTGTCCCCAAAGCTTTCTTCAGCTGTTCTTCTATATGATTTATTGCTGGATTTATTTCTTGATTTTTGCTATTATTCCTTTTTTCTTTGGCTTTAGAGGAGTAAGTTTTTATCAAATCTTCTGTTCCTCTTACCGAAAAATTTTCTTCTGCAATTTTCTTAGCTATCTTAATTCTTTCTCTTGATTCATCTATAGACAATAAAGCCCTTGCATGACCAGCAGTAATTTTCCCTTGATTAATCATTTCTTTAATTTCATCTTCTAGATTTAACAATCTTACGGTATTCGCAATGTGCGACCTGCTTTTGCCTATCCTCCCGGCAAGCTCTTCCTGCGTCATCCCGAACTCTTCCATCAACGTCTTATATGCCATTGCCTCTTCCACAGGATTTAGGTCTTCCCTTTGTAAATTTTCTATTAAAGCAATTTGCATTACTTCCGCATCTGTTAAGTTCTTTATTATCGCTGGAATTTTTTCAATACCTGCTATCTTGGCTGCTCTCCACCGTCTTTCCCCCGCTACCAGCTCGTACCCTGTTTTTGTTTTTCTCAGTATTACCGGTTGAAGCACGCCGTGCTCTTTTATTGAAAAAGCCAATTCTTTTATTTTTTCCTCGTCAAAAGCCTTTCTTGGCTGCCTTTCATTAGGCTTTATTTCATCTATGTCTATTTCTTGTATATCTTTCTCATCTTTTTCATCAATAATTGGGATTAATGCCCCCAACCCCTTCCCTAAACCTTTCTTACTCAACTCCCAGCACCTCCTTTGCAAGTTCCATATAAACTTCCGCTCCTTTTGATTTAGAATCATAAACGATAATAGGTTTTCCGTGGCTAGGAGCTTCACTCAACCTCACATTTCTAGGAATTATTGTCCTGTAAACTTTATCCTTGAAATATTTTTTTACCTCTTCTACTACTTGTATGGATAGGTTAGTCCGTGGATCAAACATTGTGAGCAACACTCCCTCAACCTCTAGCGTTTTATTCAAGTGCCTTTTCACCAAACTTATAGTATTCATCAACTGCCCTAAACCTTCTAAAGCGTAATACTCACACTGTATTGGAACCAACACCGTATCTGCAGCCGTTAAAGCGTTTAACGTCAGCAGTCCAAGCGATGGAGGACAGTCTATAAAAATATAATCAAATTCATCTTTTATTTCGCTTATTGCATTTTTTAACTTGTACTCTCTCGATATCATCATTACAAGTTCAATTTCTGCCCCTGCCAGCTGAATATTTGAAGGAAGTATGAAAAGGTTTTCGTATTTTGTCTTTACTAAGTTCTTTTTTATACTCTCCTCGCCAATAAGCACGTTGTAGATTGAATTTTCCGTTTTGTTCTTATCTACCCCTAAGCCGCTTGTCGCATTCCCCTGTGGGTCAATATCTACTAGTAAAACTTTTTTTCCTAAAGATGCAATACAAGCTGCCAGATTTACAGCTGTTGTAGTTTTTCCAACCCCACCTTTTTGATTTGCAATAGCTATTACCTTTGTCATCACATCACTCCCGCGAACTTTTATCGTATATTTCTCTAATTAATCCCAAATCAATTTTCTCATATTTAATCATTTCTTTTTTTCGCCTTTTTTTCCTTCTTTTTGGCACAAAAAAAATGGTTCATCACCTTTTAGGGATCTGAACCACTACTTCAATGTATTCTCCTCTGTCATACTCCTTATATTCAGCTTTATATCCCGTTTCTTTAATATTGCTCACAAGCTTTTTAACGGAATTGATAAAAATTCTTATATCTTTTATCGCAACTTTCAACATCCTTTTACTTCTTAGCTTATCTTCTTTTACTTCTAATTTCTGCAACGTTTTTTCCACTAATTCTTCAGTCTGCCTTACATTTAATTTTTTTTCAACTATCTTCTTCAGTACTTCTCTTTGAAGGCTTTCTTCTGGTAGTTTTAGCAAAGCTCTCGCGTGCCTTTCCGTCAAATTTTCCTGGGAAATAATTTTTAAAATATCTTCAGGCATTTTTAAAATCCTTATCTTATTTGCTATAGTCGACTGGCTTTTTCCTAATCTCTCAGCAAGCTGCTCCTGAGTAAGCCCATGTTCGTCAATCAGTTGCCTATAACCTTCCGCCTCTTCAATAAAATTCAAATTCTCTCGCTGCAAGTTCTCAATTAATGCCATAATTGCTGACTCAGTTTCCTTAACATCGCGCACTATTGCTGGGATTTCTCTTAATCCCGCTTGCTGGCATGCTCTCCATCTTCTCTCCCCAGCAATTAATTCGTACTCGTTTTTCCCCATCCTTCTTACCACTATGGGCTGAAGTACGCCGTATATTTTTATCGAATCGGTTAATTCTTTCAAAGATTCATCGTCAAAATTTTTCCTCGGCTGGTAAGGATTTGGCTTTATAGCATCGACAGGAATATTTATAATCTCGCTTTTCTTTCCCCCCCACACAAACAACCACCGCCTCTGGTTTTTTAGTGTATTATTCTATACAACTTTTTCAAACTCCTTCTTTTTTTGGAAATTATTTCATAAAAAGAGGCTTTTTTTCGGGCATTCCTTCACGTCTTGGGTACTTTTCCGGCGTTTTTCCTACCTTTTCCACAACCACAAGACTCCTTTTAATTTCAAACGGAAGTTCGTAATATATTACATCCCTTAACTCTCCACCTAATATTTCAAATACACCCCTTGATTGCACAATCTCCTCTTCCGGTTCCTTACCTTTTAATGCCACGAAAAATCCCCCTAATTTTACAAAAGGCAAACATAATTCCAACAGAACATTTAAAGCCGATACAGCTCTCGCAAAGGCATAATCGAATTTTTCTCTGAAATGCACATTTTTTCCATAATTTTCAGCCCGTCCATATAAAACGTAAGTCTCTTTTAATCCCAAATTTTTAATTGCATTTTCCAGAAAATCCGTCTTTTTTTTATTTGAATCTAACAAATACACATTTAAGTCCTTTCTTGATATTTTAATCGGGATTCCCGGAAATCCTGCACCAGTCCCGATGTCGATAATTTTCACACCATAAGGAATTTCAATCTTTTTTAATACCATTAACGAATCTATGATGTGCTTTACTATGAATTCCTCCTCGTCCTTTATAGAAGTCAAATTGACCTTTTTGTTCCAAATTTCAATCTCGTTTCTGTATTGTCTATATATCGCAGCACCATTTTCATCTATTTCGATATTAACTCTTTTAGCTATTTCGATTAATTTTTTTTCAAAGTTATTTTTCATCCTTCTTCCTCTTTCTTTCCGTTTCAAGGTATATCAACAAGATTGTAATATCCGCAGGATTTACCCCAGAAATCCTTGATGCCTGTCCTATGGATTCCGGTCTTATCTTTTTTAATTTTTCCTTTGCCTCCGTTCTAAGGCCGTAAATTTTATCGTAATCTATATCCTCTGGTATTTTTTTGTTTTCCATCTTCTTGAAATTTTCCACCTGTTTTAACTGCCTCTTTATATACCCATCGTATGCAACCATTATCTCCACCTGTTCAATTACCTCATCCGGCAGTTCGGGCCTTTCCTTGTCAAGTATTTTTAATAGTTCATAACTTATTTCTGGCCTTTTTAAAAGGTCTTCCAGAGTCGCAGGGGTATTTAAAGGCGTTGATCCGATTTCTTCCAAAGCCATATTTACTTCTGAAGTAGGCGTCACTTTGGTCGACTTCAATCTTTCTATCTCTTCTTCAATCATTATCTTTTTCTTGAGGAATTTTTGATATCTTTCCTCTGTTATCAATCCAACTCTGTAACCTATATCCGTCAGCCTAATGTCTGCATTATCATGCCTCAATAACAGCCTGTACTCGGCACGGGATGTCAACATCCTGTAAGGTTCGTCAGTACCTTTAGTCACTAAGTCGTCTATCAGCACTCCAATATAAGCATCAGACCTTTTTAATATTAGCGGCTCTTTTTCTTTTATCTTCAACGCCGCATTGATACCCGCAACTAACCCTTGCGCCGCTGCCTCTTCATACCCAGAAGTACCGTTTATTTGCCCTGCCATGTACAGACCTTCAATTTCCTTAGTTTCCAAAGTTAATTTTAACTGGGTAGGCACAACGTAATCATACTCTATGGCATATCCAGCCCGCATCATTTTTACATTTTCTAGACCTTTAATCGTCCTTAATATCTCAAGCTGTACATCTTCTGGAAGGCTCGTTGAAACTCCCTGCAGGTACATCTCACAAGTATTCAGCCCTTCTGGCTCTACGAATACCTGATGGGATTCTTTCTCTGGAAAATTTACTATTTTCACTTCAATACTCGGACAATATCGCGGTCCCACACCTTTTATTTGTCCAGTGTAAAGCGGCGCTCTATGTAAGTTTTTTCTAATTATCTCGTGCGTCTTTTCATTTGTATATGTGAGCCAGCATGAAACCTGGGGCCTTTCAATCCTCTCAGTTTCATACGAAAAAGGTATTATAACTTCATCGCCCGGCTGCTCGATCATTTTTGAAAAATCTATTGAATCCCTGTGGACCCTAGGAGGTGTTCCCGTCTTAAACCTTCCTAATTCGAAGCCTAGGTCCTCCAAACATTTTGAAAGCTCATTAGCCGGGAATAACCCATTAGGCCCTCCGCTGTAGCTTACATCTCCAATTACGATCCTACCCCTAAGATACACACCCGTTGTCAGTATAACGGCTTTTGCGTAAAATATACCCCCTGTCTTTGTTGCTACACCTTTAACCCTTGTTCCTTCGACCAAAATTCTTGTTACTTCAGCCTGTACTATGTCCAGGTTATTTTGCCTTTCTAAAGTATGCTTCATTGAAAACTGGTATGCCTTCTTATCAGCTTGAGCCCTTAGTGCTCGCACCGCAGGCCCTTTTTTAGTATTCAGCATCCTCATTTGAATCAGTGTTTTATCTATGTTTTTCGCCATCTCCCCTCCTAAAGCATCTATTTCTCTCACAAGATGACCTTTAGCAGGCCCTCCAATAGAGGGGTTACATGGCATCATTGCGATGCTGTCGAGGTTCAAAGAAAAAACAACCGTTTTCAGTCCTAATCTTGCGGATGCCAGCGCAGCTTCGCAACCGGCGTGCCCCGCACCAACAACGGCAACATCGTAATAGCCAGCAGTGTATTCCATTTTCATCACCCTCATTTTCCAATGCAGAAATTTTCAAATATAGCCTTAATCACATCTTCGCTTACGTTGTCTCCCGTTATTTCTCCTAAAAATTCCAATGCCTCCCTTACTTCCATTGCAACAACTTCCATTGGGATAGATTCTCTTAAAGCCTTTTCGCCTCTTTCTAAAGCCTCGACTGCTTTTTTTATTGCCTCGCTATGTCTTGCTCTCGTTACTAAAACCCCTTCTTCCAAAGAACCTATTTCTTTCGTCACTGCTTGGTATATGGCTTCTCTTAACTCTTCAATCCCCTCTTCTTTAAGTGCGGAAATCTTTATTATATTCCTTCCTGGAAAAATTTTTTCCAATTTTTTCAAGTCTATCTTTTCAGGTAGGTCAATCTTGTTTAGAACTAATATGACATATTTTTCTTTTACAAGTTTGGCAATATCAATATCTTCTTTTTTTAATTCATCGGATGCATCAAACATCAGGAGAACAAGTTCTGCTTTTTCAAGGGATTCCATTGCTTTTTTTACTCCGATTTTTTCAACCTCATCTATTGCTTCCCTTATACCCGCAGTATCTATAATTTTTATCGGTATTCCTTTTATGTTTATATATTCTTCTATTACATCTCTCGTTGTGCCTGGAATGTCTGTAACTATCGCCCTTTTTTCTTTCAATAGAGAATTTAAAAGCGAAGATTTGCCCACATTAGGCCTTCCTAAAATGACAGTTGACAATCCTTCTCTCACTATCTTTCCGGCTTTCGATTTTTTTAAAATTTTTTCCATTTCCTCTCTTAAATTTCTTACTTCACCTGCAATTGTTGCTGAGTCAAAACCAGGTATATCATCTTCCGGAAAATCTATACTAGCCTCAATATGTGCAAGTATTCTTATTAAATCCTGCCTCAGTTCACGTATCTTTTCAGATAACCCTCCTCGTAGCTGTTCCTGAGCAACTTTCAACGCCCTTTCTGTTTTAGCGCGAATTACATCAATTACCGCTTCAGCCTGGGAAAGGTCTATCCTCCCGTTTAAAAAAGCCCTTTTCGTAAATTCTCCTGGTCTTGCCATTCTAGCCCCGCAAGATAAAACTATTTCTAGAATCCTGTTTTGTACAGTAAACCCTCCATGGCTGTTTATTTCCACCATATCTTCCCTCGTATAGGTATACGGGGCTTTGTATTTGACAACAAGCACTTCGTCAATAGTCTCTTTAGTTTCTGGGTCAACAATATCTCCCAAGTACATGGTCCTGGGCTTCATATCACCGGGGTTTATCTTCCTCGGAACGAATATCCTGTCCGCTATAATAAAAGCATCATCTCCACTTATTCTTATTATCCCTATTCCGCCTTCACCTAAAGGTGTAGAAATGGCTGCAATTGTATCCCTTTCATAGTCCATAAAATTTTCTCCCCCTACTACAATTTATCCTCCTGTCACTTGACAGGAGGATTCTTTAGCGATACTATAACCCGCCGGTAAGGTTCTTCTCCTTCGCTGTGGGTCTTTATACGACTGTCATTTTGGAGCGTGCTGTGAATAATCTTCCTCTCTGAAGGGGGCATAGGTTCTAGCGCTATGCTCTTTTTTGTTTCCTTAACCTTTTTTGCCACTTTCAACGCCAATTCCCTTAAAATTTTCTCTCTTTTTTTCCTGTATCCTTCTACATCTAGCACAATCTTTTTGTATTCACCGCTTTCTTTATTTGCCACGAGAGATGTCAAAAACTGCAGCGCATTTAAAGTAGTGCCTCGCTTGCCTATAATGATACCCATATTCTTCCCTTTTAATTCTATTTTGCACATACCATCTTCTTCGTATACTAAATTAACCTCAGGTGTTATTTTTAGAATATCAAAAAGTCCTTTTAAAAATTCTAACGCCTTTTCTTCCGGTTTTTTCTTCAAAGTTACCCTTACTCTAGCCATCCTCGAAAGCAAACCGAATAGTCCCCTACTTCCTTCGTCTAAAATTTCTACTTTCACGTCTTCCCTTTTTGCTTTTAGTTCCTTTAATGCCAACTCCAGCGCTTCTTCTACTGTCCTTCCCACTTTTTCCACGGTATTCATATCATTTTGCCTCCTCCTTCGCAGAGGCTGGGGAGCGCATTATCAACATCTGCTGTAAAATCTGCAACAAATTGCTCACAACCCAGTACAATGCAAGGCCAGAAGGAAATTTGGTCGCCATCCATCCTATGAAAATCGACATGACGATATTCATCGTACTCTGCTGGCTGTCGGGAGTTTGTACCATTCCAATTTTTGAAGATACATAAGTTGTAAACCCTGCAAGCATCGGCAAAATAAATGTGGAGTCAGGCATTCCAAGGTTTTTAATCCATAGAAAGCCTGCATTCCCGAAATTATATGTTTGCAATAATCTAAACAACGCAATAATAAACGGAAATTGTATGAGTAAAGGCAAACATCCACCCATCGGATTTACTTTATGTTCCTGATAAAGCTTCATCAATTCTTTGTTTAGTTTTTCTTTATCGTTTTTATACTTTTCCTGAATTTTTTTCTGCAATGGAGCTATTTCCTGCATTTTTTTAATTGAGTTAAATTGCTGAAAGCTAAATGGCAACAAAATCAGCTTTATCAAAGCTGTAAGCACTATTATTGCAATTCCGTAGTTCTTTGTATAAACGAATATAAAATCCAGCATCTGTTTCATTATATTTTGCAAAAATTCCATCAACGCGCTCCCCCTTTTAAATTAATGACTTTATTAAACCGGATCGTAACCGCCGGGATGGAAGGGGTGGCATTTAATTATTCGCTTTAAAGCCTTCATTCCTCCCGCCAGCACTCCGTATTTTTCAATAGAAAGCTTCGCGTATTCAGAACAAGAAGGATAAAATCTACAGCTTCTTGGCTTCAAAGGCGATATTGTTTTTTGATAAAATACTATTAAATATATAACTATTTTTTTAATCATTTTCGTTCCCAGCCCAGAGGTTTAATTTTTTTAATAAAACTATCATCTGTTTTTTTATTTCTTTGTATTCCGCGTTTTTTACATCTTCCTTCACCGAAATCACAACATCGAAACCCCTTTTTATACTACCGTAACTCGTCCTGAAAGCTTCTTTTATCCTCCTTTTTACCTTGTTTCTTACTACACTTTTACCGATCTTTTTACTCACGGACACACCCAATCTCGTATACTCTAGATCGTTTTCTTTTGCGTACATGGTAAAAAGATGGCATCCAGCACGCCTTCCCTTTTTGTATACTGATATAAATTCAAAATTTTTTGTTAATCTTAAGCGCTTTTCCAAATTCCCGTTTCCTCCGAAAATCTGTAATAAGGCCGCTTTTTCTTGTATGCGGCCCTTAAGCTGTTAACCTCTTCCTTCCTTTTAACCTTCTTCTTTTTATAACGTTCCTTCCGCTCTTTGTGCTCATCCTCTTTCTAAAACCGTGAACTTTTTTCCTGTGCCTTCTATTTGGCTGGTACGTCTGTTTCATCACTTCACCCCCTCAGGCTGAAAACTAAGTAGATTATAGCCGATAATATTAATAATTGTCAAGAAAATATGTTTCTTATTGAATGTAATGTCGTATTTTGTTATCATTTTATTAGCTTCTAGTTCTTTTTTCTTTTGAGGAGGTTTTTATATGACCCACAACCTTCCCGACCTTTGGCAGCAGGTACTTAAGGTCCTTAGCAGCGAACTTAATAACGACGTTTCATTCAATACCTTCTTGAAACCTACGAAGCTCCTTGGAATTGAAGACGACATCGCCATAGTAGAGGTCCCCAACGATTTTCTTAAGGAAATCCTCGAGAAAAGGTACTCAAACCTCCTTAAGGACATATTAAGCTCAATCTTAAACCGTAATGTCAGTATTTTCTTTAAAATCGATACTTCCTCTGGCTCCGAGCAGGCCTCTACTGTTGACGCTATAGAAAAAGATACAAAGAGTTATAATGAAGAAATCCATTGTAACCTGAATTCCAAGTACACTTTCGACACTTTCGTCGTTGGAAACAGCAACCGTTTTGCCCACGCCGCTTCTTTGGCTGTAGCCCAAGCTCCAGCGAAAGCATATAATCCACTTTTTATATACGGAGGAGTAGGTCTCGGTAAAACCCACCTCATGCACGCCATAGGCCATTATATTTTGGAGCACAATCCCTCTAGCAAAGTTATGTACGTATCATCGGAAAAGTTTACTAATGAACTTATTAACTCCATCCGCGATGATAAAAATGTGGAATTCAGAAACAAATACAGGAATATCGACGTGCTCTTGATAGACGATATTCAATTCATAGCTGGCAAAGAAAGGACTCAAGAGGAATTTTTCCACACATTTAACGCTCTATACGAGGCAAATAAACAGATAATAATATCTAGCGACCGACCTCCGAAAGAGATTCCAACTTTGGAAGAACGACTCCGCTCTCGATTCGAATGGGGACTTATAACTGATATTCAGCCTCCAGACTTCGAGACTAGGATCGCCATTCTCAGAAAAAAAGCTATGATGGAAAATCTTATAGTCCCAGATGAAGTAATCAATTTTATTGCTACTAAAATTGAAACCAATATTAGAGAATTAGAAGGCGCATTGATTCGCATAGTTGCCTTTTCTTCTCTTACCAACAAACCCATAGACCTTGCGCTGGCCGAACACGTATTAAAAGACATTTTGCCCAACAGCAAGCCTAAAACGGTTTCGGTATTGGATATACTACAAGTTGTGGGTAACTACTTTTCTGTTAAAATCGAGGACTTCAAATCAAAAAAGAGGACTAAGGAAATTGCCTATGCAAGACAGGTAGCAATGTTCTTGTGCCGGGAATTGACCGATTTTTCGCTCCCGAAAATAGGAGAAGAATTTGGCGGAAGAGACCACACAACAGTAATACACGCCTGTGAAAAAATATCGAAAGACATCCAGAAAGACCCTCAGTTTGCATCGCTAATAGAAAACCTAAAAAAGAAAATCTTAAGCGGATGATGTGGAAAAATTTATTGATATTATATTGATAACATGTGGAAATGTGTGGATAAATTACTAGCACAATTTTATTATGTGCACTAAGTGGACAAAATAACCACCATTTCCAACAGGTTATCCACATTAAAAAAACTACAAGTAGAATTATTCACATTATTTATCCACATATCCACAAGGCGTACTACTACTACTGCTAATTCTGTACACCAAGCCCTTGTAGATTTTTCATAATGGAGGTCTTTAGAAATGGAATTTTTGATAGATAAGGACGATTTGCTCGCAGGTATTTTGCTTGCGGAGAGGTTTACTGCCGGAAAAACCACAATTCCTATCCTAGCCGGCATCAAATTCTCAGCTTATGGAAGTACACTTGAACTTTCTGCTACCGACCTAGAGATGGGTATAGAATACAGAGTGCCTGCGCAAATTATGGAAGAGGGAGATATAGTAATATCTACTAAGGCCCTCTCTGAAATCCTCAGGAAATTGCCCAAAGGCCAGGTTTTATTTAAGCGCGACGGAGGGCAAGTCCGCGTCGAGTCGGGAGATTTTTACCTCACCATGCCAGCCTTAGAAAGCGACGATTTTCCAGAAGCAGTTCCTAATCAGACTAACCCCTTGATCAAACTTCAAAAGGAAGTCTTTAAAAATATGGTAAAGCAGACGATATATGCAAGGGCTGAAGATTCAATAGCAAGGCCGGTATTGACTGGCGAACTTTTAGAGTTAAAAAATGGCAAATTTCACGTGGTTGCTCTAGATGGCTTTAGGATAGCTTGGCGTTGGGAAGAAATAGAGGGAACTGAATTCAGTATAATTGTTCCAGGAAGGGCGCTTCTGGAACTTACTAGGGCAATTTCAGGGGGAGAAGATTTTATTGAGATACATACCGGAGGCAACAGGGTAGTATTTTACACAGAAAATATGTCCATATCCAGCAGGCTTCTGGAGGGAAAATTTATAGATTACGAACAGGTGGTAGAAATTGAACCAAAGGTTACAGCGGTGGCGAACACCGATTTGTTGCTTTCTAGTATCGAGCGGGCTTTTGTTGTTGCAAGGGAAGGCAGTAAAAACAATCTTATAAAATTTAACATACAAAGCAACTCTATAAAAATAAGCACCGAGTCGGAAATAGGCAGTGTTTACGAAAAAGTCGACTGTGATACATCAGGCGAGGAGCTTCTCGTAGCTTTTAACGCCCGCTTCTTTATCGAGGCTCTAAGGTCTGTTGAAAAACCCGAAGTAGAGATGAAGTTCGCCGGAGAAGTGGGGCCCTGTGTTATAAGGCCTCTAGGTGTTGAAAATCACGTAAATTTCATCCTGCCCGTAAGGCTAAGGAGTGATGGTTAGTGAAGGAGGTCCCCATAAGAACTGAAACAATAAACCTTGACCAGTTTTTGAAATGGTCAGGGGTCGTTTTGACGGGGGGGCAGGCAAAGCTTATGATAAAGCAGGGCCTTGTTAAAGTGAACGGACAGGTTGAGACGAAAAGGTCCAGAAAACTTTATCCGGGAGATGTAGTGGAGTTTCAAGGCCAGACCTTTCTTGTAAAGGGCGGGAGTGAATAATTTGCATCTTGAGAAAATTAGGCTATTTAACTTTCGAAATTTTAAAGAGCTCGAAGCGGACTTTTCAAAAGGCTTAAACATCTTTTTCGGGGATAATGCGCAGGGGAAGACCAACCTTTTGGAAGCCATATATTTTCTTTGCAATTTGAAGCCCGTAAGGACGAACAAGGAGCAGCACCTCATTTTCCTTGAAGAAAGAAAGGCCTATTTAAAAGGAGTTTTTTCCACTTCTTCTGGCTCGATAGACAGGGAAATATGGTTGAATTCAGGCGAGAAGAAAAAAGTTCGGGAATGCGGCGTTGAAAAAAAGCGTTTTTCAGAACTTTTTTGGCAAATCCACGCCGTATTTTTTTCTCCCGACGACCTCAGCTTGGTAAAGGGCAAACCGGCAGAAAGAAGAAGGTTTCTCGACCTTATAATAAGCCGCTTGAGGCCCAAATACGGGCGATACCTTGCAGAATATAACCGTGTGCTTTTCCAGAGAAATATCCTTTTAAAGCAATTAAAGCACAATAGGACTCTAATCTCGGCTTTGGAGGTCTGGGATGAACAGCTTTCCGAATTGGGCACTGCAATATTAAAAACCAGGATGGCTTTTTTAGAAAAACTATATCCCTGGGTTAAAAAATATTATCTTTATTTTTCCCGGGATGAACGACAGCTCGAACTAAAGTACGAAAACACTTGTTTTACGGAAAAAATTTTACCGGATTCTTTCCGCGAAGCTTATGCCTTAGCCTTGAGAAAATCATTGCCTCATGACTTAGAAAGTGGTTTTACCCAAGTCGGTCCCCACAGGGATGATTTACAATTTTTGTTGGGTGGCAGAGATTTGAGATATTTCGGTTCACAGGGAGAACAAAGGACGCTGTGTCTTAGTATAAAATTTGCAGAAATGCGCATGTTTTTTGAGGTTACTGGTATTTCGCCAATACTCCTTTTGGACGATGCGCTTTCGGAACTTGATAAAAACCGCAGGAAGTGGATTTTAGAAGAGGATAAAGAATGGCAGGTATTTGTCACTACCTCCGACCTTTCTGCTATTCCGGATGATATCTTAAAAAAGGCTTCGGTGTTCAGAATTGAGGCAGGCACCTTGGGATGGTGGTCTTAGTGTGGATAATATAAAAAACATACTGTGGAACGTATTGAAAAAGGGCGGTATGGAACGGAAACTGAACGAGGCCATGATATTCGTGAGGTATGAAGATATAGTGGGCGAAAAAATATCGAAAGTTTCAAAACCTATTTTTTTTCGAGGAGACACCCTATTTATAGGCGTAAAGAATTCCGCCTGGGCACATCAACTTTTGTTTTTTAAAACTGAAATCATAGAAAAAATAAATTCTTTTTTAGCAACTCCTTTAGTAAGAGACATAAGATTTCAGATAGTTCCATTTTCTGAAAATAAGTCAAAAAGCGATAGCGAAAAGAATTCTACTAATGACGTTAAGATAGATATACCTGACAAAAAAAAGCAGATGTTTTATAATATTGCAGCGGGCATACAGGATGAAAAACTTCGGAATAAATTTATAGAACTTTGCATAAAGGACTTGGAGTTTAAAATGAAAAGAGGTGAAATTCGTGTTCCTGCACATAGGCAAGAATACAGTAGTTCGAACTAAGGACATAATCATGATTTTAGACAGGGAGTGCACCCATTCTAGGGACACCAAGGATTTTTTGCAAATCGCCAAAGAAGAAGGATTTATAGTGCCAGGGGAAAAAGAGGGAAAATCGTTAGTGGTTACGGACAAGAAAATATATTTTTCGCCTATTTCTTCTACTACTCTTTTTAAGAGGTCCCATTTTCTTAAAAGTCTAAGTGAAGAAAGCTTCTAAGTTGGAGGTAGTGAGATTGGACAAGAACACTGTTTACGATGAAACAAAAATAGAAGTGCTCGAAGGATTGGAGCACGTAAGATTAAGGCCTGGTATGTACATCGGCTCTACCGACAGCAAGGGCCTTCACCATCTAGTTTACGAGGTAGTGGACAACAGCATAGATGAGGCGCTTGCAGGATTTTGCAAAAACATATCGGTGACGATAAATAAAGACGGTTCGGTGACGGTGGAAGACGATGGGCGCGGCATTCCCGTTAAAATCCATCCTAAAGTAGGAAAACCCGCACTAGAAGTGGCTCTTACAATGCTTCACGCGGGGGGTAAATTCGGGACTGGAGGATATAAAGTCTCAGGCGGTCTTCACGGGGTAGGCGTTTCTGTAGTAAACGCCCTTTCTAAATGGCTTGAGGTAGAAGTAAAAAGGGATGGCTCTAAGTACTATCAGCGTTATGAACGGGGAAAGCCGGTGACTGATGTAAAAGTTTTAGGAAAGGCAGAAGGAACAGGCACGAAAGTTACATTCATGCCCGACGATGAGATATTTGAGGATACTACTTTTAACTACGACGTTTTAGCCCAGAGATTGCGGGAACAGGCCTTTTTAAACAAAGGTCTGAAAATAGAACTTGTTGACCTAAGGACTGGAAAGCATCAAGTTTTCCACTACGAAGGTGGCATCGTTTCTTTCGTGAAATATTTGAACAGAAATAAGGACGTGCTTCACGATGAGCCGATTTATATAGAGGCTTCGAAAAAAGACGAATGGCAAGTAGAGGTTGCATTGCAGTACAACGATTCGTATGTAGAAAACGTGCTCAGTTTTGCCAACAACATAAATACACAGGAAGGCGGGACTCACCTTATTGGTTTTAAATCGGCCTTAACTCGGGCAATCAACGACTATGCGCGCAAGATGAACCTTTTAAAAGACCAGGATGCCAACCTCTCAGGAGAAGACGTAAGAGAAGGTCTGACGGCGGTCATCAGCGTAAAATTAGTCAATCCGCAGTTTGAAGGTCAGACCAAGACGAAGCTTGGAAATAGCGAAATGCGGGGCATAGTGGAATCGGTGGTAGGTGAAGCGCTGGATAGATTTTTAGAAGAGAATCCCTCGGTAGCGCGAAGCATCGTAGAAAAGGCCATCAGCGCAGCGAGGGCAAGGGAAGCAGCGCGAAAGGCCAGGGAGTTAGTTAGAAGAAAAAATGCTCTCGATAGGAATTCACTCCCAGGAAAACTCGCGGACTGCAGGGAAAAAGACCCGAGGCTCTGCGAGCTTTATCTGGTGGAAGGAGATTCGGCCGGAGGTTCGGCAAAGCAGGGAAGGGACCCCAAGTTTCAGGCTATACTTCCCTTGAGGGGCAAGATATTGAACGTTGAAAAAGCAAGACTAGACAAGATACTGAGCAATGAAGAGATAAGAGCAATGATAACTGCCCTTGGCACCGGAATCGGGGAGGACTTTGATATCGAAAGACTTAGGTATCACAAGGTGATTATTATGGCAGATGCTGACGTGGACGGTGCGCACATAAGGACCTTGCTACTTACTTTCCTTTATCGATACATGAAACCTTTGATTGAAGCAGGTATGGTTTATATAGCCCAACCCCCCCTGTACCAGGTAAAAAAAGGCAAAGAAGTATATTATGCTTACAGCGATGAAGAGTTAAAAGTTATATTAGAGAAATTGGGCAAGGACAGGGAAAAGGCTGATGTTAAAAGATTCAAAGGTCTTGGAGAGATGAACCCTGACCAGCTTTGGGAGACCACGATGAATCCAAAGACCAGGACAATTTTGAAGGTAACTTTAGAGGATGCAATAGAAGCAGATGAAATCTTTACGATACTAATGGGGGAAAAAGTAGAGCCCAGGAGACAATTTATCTTTGAACACGCGGCAGAAGTAAGAAATCTCGATGTTTAACGGAGGTTTTGTAGATGTCTGAATTGGCGAATAAGGTGCTACCTGTTGCTATTGAGGATGAAATGAAAAAATCCTATATCGATTATGCCATGAGCGTCATAGTAGGCAGGGCTCTGCCCGACGTGAGAGATGGTTTAAAACCCATCCACCGAAGGATACTTTACGCAATGGGAGAGCTCAATCTAACCCCCGATAAACCCCACAGAAAATCCGCTACTATCGTAGGGGATGTAATGGGGAAATACCATCCTCACGGCGATGCGGCTATATACGAAGCAATGGTGAGATTGGCGCAGGATTTTTCCATTCGTTATCCACTAGTCGATGGGCATGGGAACTTCGGCTCCATAGACGGTGACCCACCTGCGGCTATGAGGTATACCGAAGCTAGGTTATCGAGAATAGCTTTAGAGATGCTGGCAGACCTTGACAAAGATACAGTTGATTTTGTACCTAATTTCGACGACACACTAAAAGAACCGGCGGTGTTGCCATCCCGCTTTCCAAACCTTTTGGTGAACGGCTCTTCCGGCATAGCGGTGGGTATGGCCACCAACATACCTCCCCATAACCTTTCGGAGGTAATAGATGGGGTAATAATGATGATAGAAAACCCTGACGTCACGTCGCTTGAGCTCATGGCTGCTATAAAGGGGCCGGACTTCCCAACGGGCGGCATCATTTTGGGAAGGGACGGCATTAAGGAAATGTACTCGACGGGGCGGGGCTCCATAGTAATTAGGGCAAAAGCAGCTATAGAGCCGATGGAAGGCGGAAAACAGAGGATAGTGGTAACCGAAATTCCGTACATGGTAAACAAAGCCCGCCTGATAGAGAAAATCGCGGAGCTTGTCAGGGAAAAACATCTCGAGGGTATAACGGACCTGCGGGACGAGAGCGATAGGAACGGCATAAGGATTGTGATAGAAATAAAAAGAGATGCTAACGCCCGAGTCATACTAAACCAGCTCTTCAAGCATACCCAGATGCAGGTTACATTCGGTGCTATAATGCTAGCTCTTGTGGATAATAGACCTCAGGTGCTCACTTTGAGGGATTTGATATATTATTACCTGGAACACCAGAAGGATGTGGTGATAAGGAGGACCAAATTTGAACTTGCCCGGGCTGAGGAAAGGGTGCACATCCTGGAAGGGCTAAAGATAGCCCTCAATCACCTGGATGAAGTGATAGCGCTCATAAGAAAGTCAAAGGACGTGCCTGCTGCGAAGGAAGGGCTGATGAAAAAATTTGGCCTTACCGAAAAACAGGCTCAGGTCATTTTAGATATGAGACTCCAGAGGCTTACTGCCCTGGAGCGGCAAAAGATAGAAGAAGAATATAAGGAACTTTTAGGGAAAATAGAATACTACAAGAAAGTTTTAGGAGACGACAAAATTGTCTTAGGTATAATCAAAGAGGAGCTTATAAAGATAAAAGAGCGCTTCGGCGATGAGAGGAGAACCAGGATTGTTGCGGAATCAAAGGATTTTGATGATGAAGATTTGATACCCGAAGAAGACATAGTTATCACGATGACCCACTTCGGGTATATAAAAAGAATGCCCCTTTCGTCGTATAAAAGCCAGAGGCGTGGCGGGAAGGGTGTAAACGGAATAACTACCAGGGAAGAGGACTTCGTAGACAGGATCTTTGTAGCTACTACGCACCATGTTGTTCTATTCTTCACAAATTACGGCAACGTATACCGCTTGAAAGCCCACGAGATACCCGAAGCAGGGCGCACGGCTAAGGGTTCTGCTATCGTAAACCTTTTGCCGTTAAAAAGTCAGGAAAAGGTAAACGCAGTAATTCCGATAAAAGATTTCTCCCAGGACAAATATTTAATCATGGTCACCCGCGAGGGGATGGTAAAAAAGACCCTTCTCTCAGAATACGAAAATACCCGCAAATCCGGTATAATAGCCATTACTTTGAATCCCGGGGACGAGCTCATTGGAGTCAAGCTGGTGGGCGAAAAAGACGAATTGGTGCTGGGAACTGCTCTCGGAATGAGCATAAGGTTTTCGGTGAGCGATGTGAGCCCCACGGGTCGGACGGCTCGCGGAGTAAAAGCCATAACCCTGGAAGAAGGCGACGAAGTAGCCTCGATGGATGTGACGTCTTTGGGCGATGAAGTTTTGGTGATAACAGAAAAGGGGTACGGTAAGAGAACTCCAATCGAAGAGTACAGGCTGCAGTCACGGGGAGGAAAGGGAATTATCACTCAGAAGATAAGTAATGCTACAGGAAAGCTCGTAGGGCTCAGGGTGGTTTCGGAAAAAGATGAAGTAATTTTATGCACCGCTTCCGGTATGATGATAAGACTAGAAGTTTCGGGGATTTCTAGAATGGGCCGAAATACCCGCGGAGTAACCCTTATGAAGCTGGAAAACGACGATATGATATCGGCAGTGGCGGTAATAAGGGAAAGCGAGGAGGACTAGGGACCTAGTATCTGGTTTACGGTAATCCTGGTATCACGGCCACACCGAGGGCATAGATACAGGTGAACGCACTTTTTTTCATCACGCTTTTCGGGGGCCGTGATACTTATGTCTAGGTAAGGTTGATAGGGGTCTAGGTAATCCTGGACCCTTCCCCAGTCTTCCATGAGGCCTCCGCATTCAGGGCATCTTTCACTGATTGTGATAAGGCCGTTGCACAAAGGGCAGTTATATTCCATTTCCATTATATAAAAATCACCTCTTATATTATGGTTTCCCGTTACAGAATCAAAAATTTATGGTATTATATTCTAAAAAGAATTTAGAAAAGGAAGCCATGAGAAAAAAACTTTCAGCGCCTATTTTGGAAAAGTTAATATCTTATTCTGAAAAAGACGGTATTCGATTTCACGTGCCCGGCCACAAGGGCGGAAAAGGCTTGCCCGGGTATTTTGAGAATTTGATGAAGGAGAATTTGTTTCTCTGGGATGTGACGGAAATTCCGGGGATGGACAACTATCACGAGCCTTTAGGGGTGATAAAAAAGTCCCAGGAGTTACTTTCAAGCCTGTACGGGGCAGAAAAATCTTTTTTCCTCGTGAACGGTGCATCGTCAGGGATCATGGCAATGATAGGAGCTGCTTTAAAAAAAGGAGATAAGGTCCTGTTGCCCCGAGACAGCCATAAATCCGCATTGATGGGGATTATTCTTTCAGGGGCAAAGCCTGTATACTTGAGACCAGAGGTGAATGAAGATTTAGGCGTAGCAGTCGGAGTACCCGATTTAGAGTGGCAAAAAAATTTCGAGATTAACGCCGATGCCAAGGCAGTTTTTTTGACAAATCCAAATTACCAGGGATTCTGTCCCAACCTTCCAAAAATAATAAAAAAAGCAAGACTTTTAGGGATGAAAATTCTAGTGGATGAAGCGCACGGTGCTCACCTTGCCTTCAGCGACCAGTTGCCCTCTACTGCTGGAGAACACGATGTGGATGCATGGGTACAAAGCCCCCACAAGACGCTGTGCTCCCTAACCCAAAGTGCCTGGCTCCATTTGAAGGGCGAAAAACTTGCGGAAGAACGTATCAGGTCTTACCTATCGCTGATTACAACTACCAGCCCTTCGTATATCCTGATGGCTTCCCTGGATTTGACAAGAGCCGTGATGGAAAGGATGGGAGAAAGATGGGTGGAAAAAGGGCTGTACCTTGCGGAAAAGGCGAGGAAGAAGATAAACAATGAGACTCCGTTTTACTGCGTGGGCAGGGAAGTAAAAGGGCTGGGCGGTATTCATGATGTAGATCTTTCCCGGCTCATGGTTAATGTCTCTTGCGCCGGCTATACGGGTTTTTTCGTGGAAAAAATTTTAAGGACCAGGTTCAAAATATACGCCGAATACGCCGATTATTGCAATGTATACTTCATTTTGACTGGAGGAAACACCTCATCAGACGTGGTAAGTTTGATCTCTGCTTTAAAGCGGTTCGGTGCTCGAAGAAAAAAAATAAGGCAAATTATTTTCACTCCCGATGTGCCAGAAAGCGCCATGAGCCCACAGGAAGCTTACTTTTCTACAGAAGAAAAGGTAAGACTTAAAGATGCTGCGGGAAGAATAGCAAAGGACGCAATAATTCCATATCCGCCGGGAGTTCCCATCTTATGTCCCGGCGAAGTTATACAAAAACAGCATATAGAGATTATCGGTGAAATATTAAAAGCGGGTGGAACTTGCCTTGGAATAAAAAATGGTTTTGTAGCGGTGGTGAAAAATGGGTAGGAGTGTAAGAAAAGGAAAATTCATAACCATCGAAGGCCCCGATGGGGCGGGAAAGACAACTCAGGCCGAAAAACTGGTAGAATACCTCAAAAGCAAGGGAAAAAGGGTGATTGCGACGAGGGAACCCGGGGGTACCGCATTGGGGGAACAACTCAGGAAGATACTTTTGGACCCGGAGGGTAGTCCCGTTTCCAATGCAGAAGCCTTGATATACGCTGCTTGTAGGGCTCAGCTTCTTGAGAAGATGGTTATTCCGGCCCTTAAAGAAGGGTTCATAGTGGTTTGCGACAGATTTGTGGACTCAAGCCTGGCGTACCAAGGATATGCTAGGGGGATAGGGATCAACCGGATACTTCAACTCAATAAGTGGGTGATTGGAACTTATTGGCCGGACTTGACTATATTGCTGGACATAGACCCGGCTGAGTCCTTAAAGCGGTTAACCGGTGGAAAGGACAGGCTCGAAAGTGAGACTTTGGAATTCCATCAGAAGGTAAGGGAAGGCTATATGAAGGTAAAGGAGATGTTCCCTGAAAGGATAAAAGTAATCGATGCATCGCTTTCGGTTAAAGAAGTTTTCGAAAGAATCGTGGAGGAGCTAGAAAAAGCTGGTATACTCGATTGAAACGAAGGGGGTGGGTACCCGTGAAACTCATAATGGCTGTGGTACAGGATATCGATTCACCTAAACTAGTTGCAGAACTGACCCGGAACAATATTGGCGTCACAAAACTTTCGAGCACTGGCGGATTCTTGCAGCGAGGCAATACTACACTGCTCATGGGCGTGGAAGAAGAAAGGCTTGACAAAGTTATGAAAATAATTGAGAAAATATGTCGTTCAAGAAAGCATGTAATAACGCCATTTCCCGCATCTCCCGGAGAGACCATGGCTCCTTACCCGATAGAGGTGACGGTAGGTGGAGCTACGGTTTTTGTATTGAACGTGGAAAGGTTTGAGAAAATATGAATACCTTAAGAGTCCGGGGTCTAACATCAAAAGGTGATCTATCCGGGGTGAATTTTTCTCCTTCTAAGCCGCCTTCAGCGGTAGGCAGCTTCAAGGACTTTTTGAAAAGTGCTCAGGAGGTGTATTCAAAGGAGCAGCTTTCTTCCATGCTCTCTTTGATAGAAGAGCAGGGAAAGAGACTCGTTAAAACTATGAGTTTGGCTGACCTAAAAAAATATAAGGAAATGGTCGGACGCTTCGTCAAATATTGTCTTGGACTGGGATTGAAGCTGAAAGAAGAAAGACTTTTTTCCGGTCAAGGGAGGCAAAAGGTTCTAACTACTGTAAAAATTATGGATGAAAAGCTCATAGAACTTACTGAGCTTTTATTTTCAAAGAATGCCGATGCATTTAAAGTTTTATCTTTGGTAGATGAAATCCGAGGGCTGCTCCTGGACCTTTATGCGTAAAATTTTTCACGCTTATATTCTTCTCGGACCCGAAAAAGAGACGATAAAAAAAGCGAAGGAGCTTGCAAAAGCTGCTAACTGCAGTAATACTCCTCTTTTTTGCGATGAATGTGATTGCTGCCGCCGAATGGAGGCGGGAAGTCATCCCGACCTTTTTCACGTATTTCCCGATGGGTCTTCCATAAAGGTTGAAAAAATAAGGGATGTGATAATGAGCTCACATCAGCCGCCTGTAGAGGCGAAAAGGAAAGTATACGTGTTTCACGAAGCAGATAAAATGACCCTCGAGGCTCAAAATGCCCTCTTGAAGACTCTGGAAGACCCCCCTACGCCGCTAATCTTCCTGCTCCTTTCCCAGAATCTAAAGGCACTACTCCCCACAGTTGTTTCTAGATGCCAAATTTTAGATTATTCGAGAATGGATGAAGGTAAGGATATCCCTGAGGATGTAAAAGAAATTGTGCTTGAAGTAATCATAAGAGGATTTGATTTTTCGAAAATAAATTTATACGTTCAAAAATTAGCCGATGCTGAAGCAGAGCCCGATAAAATTATGGAATTTATAGCTTCGGTGTATAGAGATATTTTAGCGATTAAGACTAAGAGTAGGGCCAGTTTAAAGAATTGGGATTTGTTAGATGAATTAAAAGAGAAGGCAAGATTATCATCCCAGGCATTGGTAAGGGCTATAGAAATCGTATATTCACAAATAGAAGCAGTTAAGGCAAAAGGAAATGAAACCCTTGCATGGTATAATTTACTCATGGGGTTGAAGGAGCAGGAGGTGATGTAGCATGGTCAAGGTAATAGGCGTGAGATTCAAAAAGGCAGGGAAAATATACTATTTCAACCCAAAAGATTTAGAACTTTCGGTGGGAGACAAGGTTATCGTCGAAACATCAAGAGGTATAGAGTTTGGAGAAGTGGTTATAGGGCCTAAAGAAGTCAGGGAAGAAGACATAATCTCACCTCTTAAAGATGTGATTCGTAAAGCTAACGAAGAAGACGAGAATGTGGTGGAAGAAAACCGGGCAAAAGCTAAAGAAGCAGCCCGAATAGCAGAAAAGAAGATCCAGGAACATGGCCTCGAGATGAAATTGGTAGATGTGGAGTACACCTTCGACAGGTCGAAGCTCATCTTTTATTTTACGGCTGATGGCCGGGTGGATTTCAGGGAACTTGTAAAGGACTTGGCGTCGATTTTCCGCACCCGCATTGAGCTCAGGCAGATAGGGGTAAGGGACGAGGCAAAGATGATAGGAGGTCTTGGTCCGTGCGGCAGGATCGTGTGCTGCCACACTTTTTTAGGAGAATTCGACCCCGTGTCTATAAAAATGGCAAAGCAGCAGAACCTTTCGTTGAACCCCGGAAAAATCTCGGGGCTGTGCGGAAGGCTGATGTGTTGCCTTAAGTTCGAATATGAAAATTACTGCGGAGAAACAAAATGCTGCGATGAATGCAAGGAGGCAGAAGAAATACTGAAGGTAGACTCAAAGGTGATAACTCCTTTTGGAGAAGGAACAGTTGTTGCTATAGATAGGGAAAAAGAAACAGCGACGGTAAAACTGGCAGGGAGCGAAGAAGAGAAAGAATTTTCTATGGAAGAAGTGGAGCTTAAAGGGGATTGAAAGGTTTCAATTTTCCGGCTATTATAGTTTTGAGGATGCCGTTTTGAGGAGGTGAAATAATGTTCCCCTTTGGATGGTATTATTACGACCCCACGTGGATTATAGTATTGCCGGCCCTTATCCTCGCCTTCTACGCCCAAGCCAAAGTATCCACTACATTTGAAAGATATCTCCGGGTCCCGGCCAGGATAGGCCTCACAGGAGCGGAAGCGGCGAGGGAAATATTAAGGGCAAATGGAATATACGACGTGACAGTGGAAATGACTCGCGGAAGGCTAAGCGACTACTACGACCCTAGAAACAGGGTGTTGAGGCTTTCACCGGAAGTGTACAGCGGCAGGTCCCTTGCCGCACTTGGCGTTGCGGCACATGAATGCGGCCATGCAATACAGCACAATGTGGGCTATGTCCCGCTCAATTTGCGGAACACCATAGTGCCGCTGGCAGGAGTTGGTTCGCAGATGGCCTTTCCGCTGTTTTTCATAGGACTTCTTTTTAACTCAGATTTCCTTGCGACAATGGGTATACTGTTTTTCAGCGCCGCTGTTTTATTTCAACTGATCACATTGCCAGTGGAATACAACGCTAGCAGCAGGGCGGTAGCGGCGTTGGAGAGCGCAGGGTTTATCTCTTACGATGAAGTGGAGCCGGTTAAAAGAGTATTAGACGCCGCAGCCCTCACTTATGTGGCTGCTACCCTGATGGCTATCCTTCAGCTTTTAAGGTTGCTCGCGTTGTTTGGAATTTACAACAGGGACGATAGGTAGGGGTTTTGCCCCCTTATTTTTTTAACATGTAATTAATATAATTAATTCTAAAGGAGTTTTTAAAGGGGGAATTTTTATGGATTTCGGCCGCGTTATTACCGCGATGGTGACGCCTTTTGATGAAGACTTAAATGTGGACTATAGGGCTTTCGAAAAACTGGTGGACTACTTGATAGAAAATGGAAGCGATGCCCTCGTAGTGACAGGGACCACGGGAGAGTCGCCTACTCTTAGCGATGAAGAAAAAGTAAATTTGTACAAACTTGCAAAAGAAGTATCGCGGGGAAGGGCAAAAATTATAGCCGGCACGGGTTCTTACGATACCCGCCACAGCATCGAACTTTCCGTTAAGGCTCAAGAAATAGGCGTCGATGGCCTTCTGCTGGTAAGCCCCTATTACAACAAACCCACCCAGGAAGGTCTTTACCGGCATTTTAAAATGATAGCCGAGTCGGTCGACATTCCTGTAATGCTCTACGACGTACCGGGACGTACAGCTGTCACCATTGAACCGGAAACCCTGAAAAGACTTTCAGAAGTTAAAAACATAGTGGCCGTAAAAGACGCGGGAGGAAATTTGGATAAGACGAGCAAAACGGTGGCTCTTGCCCCTAACCTTCAGGTCTACAGCGGAGATGACAGCCTTACTCTGCCAATGTTGGCCGTTGGAGCTAAGGGAGTAGTAAGCGTGGCCTCCCATCTTGTGGGAAAAAGAATAAAAGAAATGATACAGGCCTTCGAGAAAGGCGAAGTGGATAAAGCCCGCGAAATCCACTTAGAACTCTTCGAACTTTTTAAGGCTCTGTTTGTAGTAACAAATCCCATACCTGTGAAAGAAGCCCTCAACATGGTTGGGGTTAAAGTTGGAGGCCTTAGGCCGCCTCTTGTGGGTGCCGATGATAAGACAAGAGAAATTTTAAAGAAAGTTTTGAGCAAACTTGGACTTTTATGAAATGTAAGTAAAAAAAAAATATCAGGAACAAAAAGAGGCTGCTTAACATGCAGCCTCTTTTGGCTAATTCAAGCGTTTTCAAAGATTCGCTTTACTTCTTGTTCCGTAAATTCGTACCTTTCCCTGCAGTACTGGCAGACGAGTTCGATTTTCCCTTTTTCTTTTAAGATATCCCCGGCTTCTTCCTTTCCCAAATTTACGATTACAGCCTCGAGCTTTTCGCGGGAACAGGAACAGCGATAGCTCACCTCGTTTTTTGCAAGAAACTTCAGCTTGAAACCGGGGAGAACTAAATCAAGCAATTCTTCAGGTGATTTTTTTTCATCTATGAGCTCACTTACGGATTTCATTTTTTTAATGTTCTCTTCTATGGAAATGGCGATGCTTTCGTCAGTGTTAGGAAGAAGCTGGACGATAAAACCACCTGCTGCCCTAACACTTCCATCCGTATCTACGAGGACTCCAAGGCTTACAGCAGATGGAATTTGCTCCGATTTAGCAAAATAGTAAGTGAGGTCTTCGGCAATTTCGCCGGATACTAAAGGTACCTGCCCCACGTAAGGGTCTTTCAGCCCCAGGTCTTTTATGACGGTAAGGGTCCCCTGCCTTCCGACGATGCCTCCCACGTCGAGTTTTCCTTTTTCGTTGAGGGGAAGATCAGCAAGGGGATTTGCGATGTAGCCCTTTACGTTTCCATTAGAATCGGAAAAAGCAAAGAGAATGCCCGCGGGGCCTCCGCCATCCACGCGAAGCGTGATATTGTCTTTTTCGCTTTTTAACATCAATCCCATCATCGCAGCTGCCGTGAGCAGCCGTCCTAAGGCTGCTGTCGCAGTAGGGGAGCAGCCGTGGATTTTTCTTGCCCTCTCCACCAGCTCTGTGGTGCGGGCTGCAAAGGCCAGCACCCCTGCCTCCTCGTCGATGGCTCTTATTACGTAGTCTATAAGCTCAACCAAAATTTGTTGCCTCCCTTTGCAAATGAGTTGTGGCTATAAGTATTATACCACATTTTGGGGGCTTGACTGCATTTCGAGCTCTTAAGAGATGAAACCTATTTGGAGTTTTCGCTTAAATAATTTATTATCAGGCGGGCGGCCTTCTTTCCGGAGAGCAACATGCCACCGAAAATCGGGCCCATGCGGCAGCCGCCCTCCACGTTGTTGGCCGCCATCCCCGCCACAAAAAGCCCCGGTGCCAACATCCGCGTATTGGCCACCACGTCCTCCTCACCTTTTTCAGCGTTCATGAAGGATTCCCGGATAAGGCCCGTGCCGGCTCTCCTGCTGTAAAGGTTGGCCAGCACTGCGTCATGGCCGGTGGCATCTAGTACTGCCTTGGCGGTGAGCACTATGGGGTCCACATGAAGGCCTGCCATCTCTATGGCGCTGTTGTTTACCACCACGCCGGTGATTTTGTCACCCGTGGAGTGAAGGTCCACCACGGTAAGCATATTGAAAAACCTAATACCCGGATGTGCCGCAGCTTTGGCGATGAGCTTGCTGGCAAAAAGAGGCGCGGAGACTACCAGAGCCCCTTCGTCTTCCACAAAAGGAACATCGGCTTCTTTTAATATCCACTCCACGTCCTTCTGAAGCACCACTTTATTAAAACTCATGGCGCCACCCCATATCCCGCCTCCTGGCGCTAATCTCCTGTCCAAGACCGTAACCTTATAGCCCTGATCTGCCAAAGTCCAGGCGCAGGTAAGGCCAGAAGGCCCCGCGCCGGCTACTATCACATCGGATTTAACTGCATCTTCCAGATCCTTGAAGTAATGCTTCATGATGAGGCTGCTCACCTTTGTGTCAGGGACAGGAACGGAAAAAGATTTCATAAAAACCACCTTCCTTTTTTTAACATTTTCTTAAATCATAAACAACTTTTTTCAATGCCCTGACGTTTTCGGTTATATCTCCTGAAAATATAGAGGATATGCACGCAATGCCGTCGGCTCCCGCCTCGATGACTTCCACGGCGTTATCTTTAGTAATTCCCCCAATGGCAACTACGGGAATTTTTACTTTACTTTTGATTATTTTTAGCCCCTCCAGGCAAATGGCTTCTGAAGATGGCTTGGTGGGAGAAGGAAAGATGGCGCCAACACCCAGATAATCAGCCCCTTCCTTTTCCGCTTTAACAGCTTCCTCGGTAGTTTTGGCCGAAACACCAAGGATCTTTTCTTTTCCAATGATTTTCCTCACCACATCTGCCGGCAGGTCTTCCTGCCCCACGTGCACGCCGTCGGCATCTACGGCTAGGGCGATGTCCACCCGGTCGTTGATTATGAACGGAATCCCGTAGGCTTTTGTGAGTTCCCGAAGCTGGAGGGCGAGATGGTAAAATTCCCGGCTTGTAATATCCTTTTCTCTAAGCTGCAGCACAGTAATTCCTGCTCTTATAGCTTCCTCCGCGGCGTCGACAAGATTTCTTTTGCCCAGGTAGGACCTTTCGGTTATGGCGTAAAGCGAATAATCAATCTTCATGCGATCATCTCCTTATACTTGCTGAAAATTTCAAACGTTCAACCCCGCCTTTTGGTAAAGATTGAAAAAGTGATGGACGGGACCCGCGCCCCCCCCTATGTTTACGGAGTTTTTGATGGCCGAAGTGATGTACTCTTTTGCCAGCTTAAACGACGTAAAAAGGTCGTGTCCCAGGGCAAGATTTGCCGCAATGGCCGAAGAAAAGGTACAGCCGGTGCCGTGGGTGTTTTTCGTCGGGATTTTTTCTGACCTTAATTCCCGGAACTCATTTCCGTCGAAAAACAAGTCAACGGCGTCATCCTCTAGATGGCCGCCTTTTACGATTACTGCCCGGCAGCCGTAAGACATTATGTTTTCTGCGGCTTTCTTCATGTCCTCCACGTTCTTTATGGTTATTCCGCTAAGTGCTTGTGCTTCAGGGATATTTGGGGTTACCACAAGGCATCTTTTAATAAGCTCTTTTTTAAGGGCATCAACGGCAGCCGGTTTCAAAAGCGCATGACCGCTTTTTGAAATCATGACCGGGTCTAGCACTACCTTTTCCGGATTGAATTCATCGAGCCCCCTTGCTATTGCTTTTATTATGGCCTCGGATGATACCATGCCTATCTTTACTGCATCCGGCGGCAGGTCTTCGAAGACGGCCTTCATCTGTAAATACACCATTTCCGGCGAGATATCCTCGACGCCGATTACCGCTTTTGTGTTCTGGGCGGTGACCGAAGTTATGACGCTCATCCCAAATACGCCGTGGGCGCTGAACGTCTTGAGGTCCGCCTGAATTCCGGCTCCTCCTCCCGAGTCGGAGCCCGCAATGGTGAGAGCAAGCTTCATTTTCCAAATCCCCCTTAAAAATAAATTGACCCGCCTGTGCAGGCGGGCAGATTCGATTCTTCCCCGGAAGGGGAGAATGGCGAACTGCTTCCCTACGCAGGCATTACCCTGAGCAGGTTCAAGGGGTCGAGGCTAGAAGCTAGCCTCCTCTCAGCCGAAGCTCCCCCAGCAGTATTATTTATTTTTTGGTATGTGATATTATTATATTACATTATTTTGCGATAAATAATTAGGCATCTAGAATTTCTATGCACTTTTTACTGCGTTTACGACAGCCCGGGAAACAACTTCAACTGCGGCAACCCCTATGACGTTAACGTCAGATTCAATTTCCCCGGTAGACATCGCAAAAATGGTATCGCCGTCGAACATCGTATGGACAGGACTTATGGTCAAAGCCAGGCCGTTGTGGGCTAAAGATGCCACTTTATTAGCCTGCTCTTTGCTTAGGCGGGCATTCGTAGCGACAACGCCGATAGTAGTATTGTTCCCCATTGGAGCTTTTGTAGTGTATCCTTGAAGCAAGAGCCTTTTAGTGTCGACAAATTCACCGGTTTTGGGGTCCCTGGCACCTGCGATTATCCTTCCAGTGCCGGGTTCTACCACATCTCCGAAAGCATTGACTACCACTAATGCACCTACAATAATGCCTCCCGGAAGCTTTATGCTTGAAGTACCGACTCCTCCCTTCATACATCCTTTCATTCCCAATATTTTACCGACGGTAGCGCCGGTTCCGGCTCCAACACTGCCTTGAGCGATAATTCCGCTATTTGCGTTAAGACAAGCTTCGTAGCCCATTTTTTCATCGGGGCGGATGCGAGAATTTCCAAATGCCAAATCAAATATCACTGCAGCTGCTACGATAGGGACCTTGGCAACTCCTGTATCAAAACCTATCCCCTGTTCCTCCAGATATTTCATCACTCCGCAAGCTGCAGAAAGCCCAAAGGCGCTACCTCCGCACAATGCTACGGCGTGGATTCTTTCTACTAAATTCGTGGGCCTTAGCAAGTCGGTCTCCCGGGTCCCCGGGGCAGAGCCGCGGACATCCACACCGCCAACCGCACTTTTTCTTGCTAAAACTACCGTGCAACCGGTCTTTGCTGTAAAATCTTGAGCGTGTCCCACTTCGATGCCCGGGACATCGGTAATTTTTCCCTCATACATGGGTTGTTCCCCCTAATTGAATGTACACAGTTTCCACAGATTTATCCACAGAATTGCTTTAAAAAATTCGACACGGTAAAGCTGCATTCCTTCTTTTAGCTTTGGATAAGTTTAATTAAAAAATTATGTCAATATGGTATTGACAGTGAAAAAAAATGATATTATAATTCCTAAAAAACAAATAATAGTCAAAGGCAATGAGGGAAAGAGTAGCTGTATCTGCCATCAAGAGAGCCGGTGGGAGGTGCGAACCGGTTGGGGCTACAGTGAAGTACATTCCCGGAGCCGCAGGCTGAAAGGCAATTGCAAATTGGGCCGAGTAGGCTGAGCCGTGTCCCTTCGTTAAAGGGGAAGAGTGGGTTTGTCGCAAAATAAAAGCGGCAGACCAAGTAGGGTGGTACCGCGGGAAAACCCGCCCCTTTTAGGGGCGGTTTTTTTTTATCATTTTTCCGAGAGGTGAGAGCGTGGCAATAAGGATTGGCTACCTGGGACCTGCAGGAACTTTCACTGAAGAAGCTATGTGTGTATATACAAGCGGTAAAGAGCATTATGAAAAACTGGAATTTTCTTCAATTCCTGAAATGATTTACGCTATCGGAACGAAAATAGACGAGGCGGTAGTGCCCTTTGAAAACTCTATAGAAGGTTCTGTCAATGTAACTTTAGACCTATTAATACATGAATCGATGGCGATGATCAAAAAAGAGCTTGTGCTCCCAGTAAATCAAAATTTACTTGCAAAAAAGCCTTATTCCTTGGAAGAAATAGAGATGGTTTATTCCCATCCCCAGGCCCTTTATCAGTGCCGCAGATTTTTGCATGAAAGGCTGCCGAAGGCTTTGTGGAGAGAGACGGATAGCACTGCCGAGGCTGCTAGGATAGTGGCAAAGTCTGAAAAGCCGTGGGCGGCAGTAGGGCATAGACGCCTGGGGGAACTATACGGCCTATTGATCATTGCTGAAAATATCCAGGATTACAAGAACAATGTCACGAGGTTTATCATTTTATCCCATGAGGACAGTTTACCGACGGGTTTTGATAGGACTTCTGTAGTCTTTGCAACGGAAAACAAGCCGGGTAGCCTTTACAGAGTCCTAGGATTTTTCGCGAGAGAAAACTTGAACCTGACGAAAATAGAATCGAGGCCTTCCCGAAAGGCTCTAGGCGAGTATGTGTTTTTACTGGAAGTTGAAGGCCATCGCGACGATGAAGTCTTGAAAAGAGTGCTGATGGAAGTTCAAAATAACACGACTTATTTTAAAATCCTGGGGTCGTATCCCCGGTGGCAGGATGCATATCCCCCCTCAGGGGGGGATAGAAGAGGCCCGAACGTCTAAGTTTTGAAGTTAAAAAAATGAAAGCGGAGGGATTAGCGTGATAATAGTTATGCGAAAAGATGCCACCGAGGAAAGCATTCAAAAAGTATGCAAGGTTGTGGAGGATGCGGGACTTGGGGTTCACATATCCAGGGGGACTGATGTGATAATTGTAGGAGTTATAGGGGACCGGCGCAAACTCGCCGATAAGCCCATAGAGCTGATGGAAGGAGTGGAAAAGATTGTGCCGATAATGGAGCCTTACAAACTCGCAAGCCGCACCTTCCACCCCGAGCCGACTATAGTAAAAATTGGGAATATTGAAATAGGCGGCGAAGAGTTTGTAATAATAGCAGGTCCCTGTGCCGTAGAGAGCAAAGAACAGCTTTTTGAGACGGCAGAGATAGTGAAAAAGTGCGGCGCCAAAGTGCTAAGAGGTGGAGCATTCAAGCCAAGAACTTCACCTTATTCCTTTCAGGGGCTGGGGGAGGAAGGTTTGAAAATCCTCGCCGAAGCGCGGGAAAGGACGGGGTTACCTGTAGTGACCGAAGTAGTAAGTCCGGAAGATGTGAGCAAGGTTGCCGAATACGCCGATATTCTCCAGATAGGGGCAAGAAATATGCAAAATTTTGAGCTTTTAAAGGCTGCAGGAAAATCAGGAAAACCAGTGCTTTTAAAAAGGGGAATGGCATCTACCATTGAAGAATGGCTGAATGCCGCCGAATACGTCATGAACGAAGGCAACTTTCAAGTGATTCTCTGCGAAAGGGGAATTCGGACTTTCGAACAAAAGACAAGAAATACCCTGGACCTAAGTGCAGTAGCTGTAATAAAGCACTTGAGCCACCTCCCTGTCTTAGTTGATCCCAGTCACAGTACCGGAAACTGGCGGTGGGTTGCGCCTATGAGCAGGGCAGCTTTGGCCGCTGGGGCCGATGGTCTTTTAATAGAAGTCCATCCCGATCCGGAAAGGGCACTGTCGGATGGGCCCCAGTCCCTCAAGCCGGAAAAATTCGCTGAACTGTGCGAGGAGCTGAGGAAAATAGCACCTATCGTGGGGAGGAAGCTCTAGTGAATATAGAAAAGGCAGCAGTGGTTGGGCTGGGAGTAATCGGGGGGTCGCTGGCCAAGGCGTTGAATGCAGCCGGGGTCGAGGTTACTGGTATAGATATGGATGAGGAGACCCTATTGAAGGCAAGAAAAGATGGTGTCATTTCTCCTGACAGCTTCAATATCAATTGTGACGATGAGAAGCACTTCGAATTGCTTAAAAAAGCCGACGTGGTATTTCTGGCAGTACCCGTCATGGAAATTGTGCACGTTGTAAAAAAAATCTCGCCCTTTTTCAAAAAGGGTGCCGTTGTGACGGACACGGGCAGCACGAAAAGATTTCTTGTAAATTCTATCAGTTTTGAGCTACCCGAAGGTGTTGAATTCATAGGAGGACACCCGATGGCGGGTTCCGAAAAAAGCGGCTATGAATATAGCAAGAAAGACCTTTTTCTAAACGCTCCTTATATATTAACACCTGCCCCGGAAAGCAGCGAGGAATCTATAGAAGTTTTGAAAAAAGTCGTATCGAAGATTGGCGCCATCCCTTATGTGATAACAGCTGAGGAACACGACAGGATAATAGCCGCCTTGAGCCACTTGCCTCAAGTGGTAGCTACTAGCCTGGCGGCGACGGTAGGAGAACTTGATGAAGGTGGAGAGTGGTTGAAGCTAGCCGGAAGGGGATTTAAAGACACGACAAGGATAGCCGCGTCGTCGTTTAAGATGTGGAGGGACGTTTTCATCACCAACGGCGATGAAATTATAAAAGTGATTCGCCTCTACGAGAAAAAGCTAAGGGAACTTGCCGAAGCCATAGAGTCGAAAGACGAAGGTCGCATAAAAAAGATATTCTTTGAGGCAAAAAAGTGCATAGAAAGGGGTGGAAATTGTGGATGTGGTTATAGAAGGAAAAATGAGGATTAGAGGGGAAGTTACACCGCCCCCTGACAAATCTATTTCCCACAGGAGCGTGATGATAGGGGCGATTGCCGAAGGCACCACCGAAGTAGGGCGCTTTTTATTCGCTGACGACTGCTTGAGGACCGTTGACTGCTTTCGGAAAATGGGAATAGAAATTGAATTTAAAGGTCACGATACTGTGACTGTGAGGGGGAAGGGCTTGAGGGGGTTGAGAAAACCGGAAGGAGAACTTTATGCCGGCAATTCGGGCACTACGATGAGGCTTCTTTTGGGCATTCTCGCCGGCCAGGATTTTGAAGCGGTATTAAGCGGTGACGAATCGCTTTCGCGAAGGCCGATGGGGAGGGTTGTGGAACCCCTTAGGATGATGGGGGCTCGCGTCGAAGGAAGAGATGGGGGTAAGTTTGCGCCGCTCACCATAAAGGGTGGACGTCTGAAAGGGATTTATTACGAACTTCCTGTGGCCAGTGCCCAGGTCAAGTCTGCTTTGCTGTTAGCAGGACTATATGCCGAAGGGGAGACAGCGATTTTGGAAAGGCAAAGGACCCGCGACCATACGGAGATAATGCTGAAGGAATTCGGCGCTGAGATTTCTTTAGAAGATGGCCTTTTGAGGGTAACCCCCGTTGATAAGCTCTATGCCCGCAAGATTGTGGTTCCAGGGGATATTTCTTCAGCCGCGTTTTTTATGGTGGCCGCGGCGATAGGCGAAAATTCGGAGCTTCTTGTAAAGGATGTGGGTCTAAATCCTACCAGAACCGGAATTATAGATGTGCTAAGAAAAATGGGGTGTTCGATTTCAGTTGAAGACGAGAAGATAAAAAATGGAGAGAAGGTAGGGAATATCCTGGTCAGGGGAGGAGAACTTCACGGGATCATTATAGATGGGAAAATCGTGCCGAGGCTCATAGACGAGATTCCAGCCATAGCCGTGGCGTGTGCTTTTGCTGAAGGACAGAGCCTTATAAAAGATGCGGGAGAATTGAGAGTAAAGGAGAGCGATAGGATAAAGTCTATAGCTTGGAATTTAAAAAGACTTGGAGCGGAAGTAGAAGAGCTTGAAGACGGACTTTTGATAACAGGAGGAAGGCAGCTAAAGCCCAGCGATTTGGAAAGCTTTGGCGACCATAGGATTGCGATGGCTATGGCGGTGGCAGCTATGTCTATTCCGGGACGGTCCAGGATAAGAAATGCCGAATGTGTCGATATTTCCTTTCCGGGCTTTTTTGAGACCTTGAAGAATATAAGCGAACCTATTTAAAAGGAGGGTAGGGCTTCCCATGCAGGGAAAAGGGCTTCCGGAATTGGCAGTGATAGGCTGGCCTCTTAAAAAGACCTTTTCGCCCATAATTCAAAATGCTGCTCTCAAAAGTTCAGGCATCAAATGGAAATATGAGGCGATACCTGTCCCGCCTGATGAAGTAGATAAGTTCTTTTTAAAGGCTTCAAAGGAAATGAGAGGGTTCAATGTAACTATGCCCCATAAACCTAGGGCTTACGAGCTTTGCGATGAAAGGGACAATTTTGCAGATGTATGTGGAGCCGTAAATACGGTGGTGTTTAGACAGATTGAAGGAAAGATAAAAATTTTCGGTTACAACACCGATGGCCCGGGCCTGATGAGGGCTCTTAGCGAAAGGACAAAGAAAACTATAAGTTCGGCATTGTTTTTAGGGGCTGGAGGGGCAGCTGCTGGAGGGATTGCGGCCCTTCTGGCCTGTGGAACCGGTCAAATCTATATAGCAAACAGGACCCTGGGAAAAGCTGAAGACCTTGCTGAAAGTTTTCGCAGAAATTTCAAGGCATCAAAAATAGCGGCAATCGAGCTAAAAAGGGAGCATATTCTCGAGGTGTTAAAGGAAGTCGAACTCGTGGTAAACTGCATACCAGACGAAGGGGCAGCTTCATTGGAAGATGTCTTAACGGAAGATGGAAAGGGCAAGATTTTTTGCGACTTTTCTTATGGAGAAAAACCGGGCAAGCTCTATTTGAGGGCTGAAAAATTAGGATACACGATGATAAGCGGTGTGGAAATATTGGTTTGGCAAGGTGCGTATGCCTTTGAGATTTTCACAGGGGTCGAGTGCCCTGTGGAGAGCATGAAAAATGCACTGAAAGAAGAAATAGGAAGTTGGTGGTTGGGATGCTGAGGTTTTTAACTGCAGGGGAGTCCCACGGCTGGGGGATAGCAGCTGTATTAGACGGAATGCCAGCCGGCATAGAAGTGAGCCAGGAGGAGCTTTCAGCTGAACTCTCACGGAGGCGAAGGGGGTACGGCAGGGGGGAAAGAGCAAATATAGAAAATGACCATGTTTTGATAGCCTCAGGGGTGATCGACGGGAAAACCACAGGGGCGCCGATATGCATCGTTATTCCTAACAAAGACTATGAGAATTGGAAAGGCAAATACGTGCCGATATATGCTCCGCGGCCTGGTCATGCGGATTTTGCCGGAATGGTAAAGTATGGATTTGACGACTGCCGTCCGGTTGCCGAAAGGGCGAGCGCCAGGGAAACAGCCGCCAGGGTTGCTTGCGGGTATTTTGCCAAGAAGCTGCTAGAGAAAGAAAACATAAAAGTGGTGAGCTGGGTTGTGAGCATTGGAGGGATTTGGGGCCAACTTCCGCCATTAGACGAAAGGATGAGCAATAAGGAAGTTTCGGAAAAGCTCTTTGACCTTGCCGAATGTTCCGAGGTTCGCTGTCCGGACCTGGAAGCTACCGGGCGGATGAAAAAGCTTATCGACGAGGCGAGAGAAAAAGGAGATACCCTGGGAGGGATTTTTGAAGTAGCTGTTATCGGAGCACCGGTGGGGCTCGGAAGCTACGTCCAGTGGGATAGAAGGCTCGATGGGCGTTTGGCTGCGGCTGTGATGAGCATCCAGGGTGTTAAGGGAGTCGAATTTGGCGTGGGCTTTGAATTTTCGGAGATGATGGGGAGCCAAGCCCATGACCCTTTAAAATTGCCGAAAAGGCCCTCGAACAGGGCGGGAGGAATCGAGGGCGGAGTCAGCAACGGTGAGATTATTTTCATGAGAGCTGCTATGAAGCCGATTCCTACGCTTAAGTCGCCTCTCCAGTCAGTAGATGTCAGGACAAAAGAAGAGTGCCAGGCACATATCGAGCGATCGGATGTCTGTGCTGTGGGCTCTGCCGCGGTGGTTGCCGAGTCCATGGTAGCTCTGGTCGTTGCCGATGCGCTTTTAGAGATGAGGGGTGGCGATCGGTGGTAGACAAGAATATAGTGCTGTGCGGCCTTTCTGGCAGCGGGAAGACGACAGTGGGGAAAATTTTAGCAGAAAAGCTTTCGAGGCTTTTCGTGGATACCGACCGGCTGCTTGAAGATTCAGCGGGAATGGATATTCCACGGATATTCGATATCTATGGGCAAGAAGGTTTCAGGGAAATGGAGACATCTGCTGTAAAGAAAGTCTCAAAACTCAAAAACGCAGTGATATCTATCGGCGGGGGAGCGGTTATTAGGAAGGGGAACGTAAATTTTTTAAAAGAAAACGGCCTCATAGTTTTCCTGGATGCTTCCCCAGATGTGCTTTTGTCACGCTTGGCGGATGATACTTCAAGGCCGCTTTTGGCTTCGTCGAAGCTGGAAGAAAAAAGAAAAAAGCTTCAGTCGCTTTACAATGAAAGGTACGACCTCTACCGGCAAGCTGCTGACATCGTGGTTAATGCGGAAAATAGCCCCGAGGTGGTTGCGGAAAAAATACTTGAGGAACTTTACCGCTGTGGAATTAAAAAGAAGGATGCGGACGTAAAGGAAGAAAGCATATTTGTGAAGGCATCATCCCGCGATTATTTCGTAAAAATAGGCTACAGGTTCTTTGAAAAGCCTTTGATCGAATTTTTAAAAAACCAATCGGTTTCCAAAGCTGTAATGGTGACGAATCCCCTTTTGAATCAATTAGTGGGTAAAGACTTATTAAAGCAGGCAAAAGATGAAGGTTTGGATCTGGAAGTAGTTTTAATAAGAGACGGAGAGGAAAATAAAAGCCCTGATACTCTGCTTAAAATTATTGATAAGTTTGCTTCTTTAAGCCTAGACAGGGAATCGGTAGTGGTGGCCGTCGGCGGAGGGGTAGTAGGGGATACTGCGGGCTTGGCTGCGGCCATTTACATGAGGGGAATAAGGTGGGTTTACGTGCCGACCACATTGCTCGCTCAAGTTGACGCGAGCATTGGCGGCAAAGTGGCGGTAAACCACGGGCAGCAAAAGAATCTGCTGGGGGCCTTTCACCAGCCGAGCCTTGTAGTGACAGACGCAGGTTTTTTAGATGTACTTCCGGAAGAAATATATATCGATGGCCTGGCAGAAGTAGTTAAATCGTCGGTAATCGAAGGAGATTATTTGTTTGATTTTCTTAAAAAAAATGCATCGAAAATAATTGCGAGAGACCCAAAAGTTGTACTTTATGCTATATCTTCGTGCATAAAAATGAAAAGCCGGATTGTGGAGCAGGACGAGCGCGACAGTGGGATGCGTATGCTGCTGAACTTAGGGCATACTTTCGGCCATGCCATAGAAGCAGCTTTGGGATACCAAATAAGTCACGGAAAGGCGGTTTCGGTAGGGATGGTCTTGGAGGCCGAACTTTCACAAAGGATGGGTCACGCTGATTTATCGACAAAACAAAGGATTGAAAAGCTGCTTGAGTCTTTAGGCCTGCCTGTTTCGCTAAAAGAAATCGGACTTCATCTAAAAATTAGCGACCTCATAAAATTCATGAGGTCCGACAAAAAAGCCGTATATGGGAAGTACAGGTTTGCCCTGCCTTTCAAAATAGGAGACGTCAGGGTTGTAGAGTGCTTGCCTGCAGAACTAGAAAGTCTGATAGAGGGGATGGAAGGTGATGCGAGATGAAAATTCTTGTTATCCACGGCCCGAATCTAAACCTTTTAGGAAACAGGGAAACCCATATCTACGGGAATATGACGCTTGAAGAAATAAATCGGCTGATTTTGGAGAGGGCAGCGCAGAGGAATGCCACTGTAAAAATTGTACAGTATTCATCAGAAGGCGAGATTATCGACGAAATACACCGGGCGAGGAATTGGGCGGGTGGTATAGTAATAAATGCCGGCGCCTATACCCATTACAGTATTGCCATCAGGGATGCCCTCTGTGCTGTTTCCCTGCCGGCCGTAGAAGTGCATATCTCCAATACATTCAAGCGGGAAAAATTTCGGCATAAGTCAGTGATAAGCCCGGTGGTCGACGGCGTCATAGCAGGTTTGGGTTACCGTGGTTACCTTTACGCAATTGACTATTTGGTAGAGCTCCATAAAATAAAAGCCGGCTAAGGGGGTAAGATAAAAGTGAAAGTGAGGGGCATCCGAGGGGCAATTACGGTCGATTCAAATACGAAGGAAGAAGTCATAAGTGCGACGAAGGAGCTCTTGAAGGAGATGATAGATAAAAACCAAGTGACAATAGACGATATATGTTTTATACTTTTTAGTGCCACTGAAGATATAGATGCGGCCTTTCCCGCCCAGGCGGCAAGAGAGCTGGGGATGGTGTACGTCCCGCTACTTGATTTTTCCCAGATGAAAGTCAAAGGCGCTTTAAAAAACTGCATCCGCGCACTTATGGCTGTAAACACAGATAAAAAGCAAGAGGAAATTAAGCACATATACCTTAGGGGAGCAAGGATATTGAGGCCGGATGTGAGCTTCTTTTGACTTATGGTGAAAAAGAGAGGGAATTTCTCATGGAAAAGAACAAACCAGGCGTTTTATATCTTTGCCCGACTCCCATAGGAAATTTGGAGGATATAACGCTCAGGGCATTGAGGATATTGAAAGAAGCAGACTATATAGCGGCGGAGGATACGAGGGTGACGAAGAAGCTCCTTAATCATTACGGAATAAAGACGCCGCTTATCAGCTACCGGGAACACAACAGGGAACAGATGGGGAGAAAAATCGTGGAAGACATTCTTGATGGGAAAAGCGTAGCCCTTGTTTCGGATGCGGGAACGCCGGGAATTTCCGACCCGGGAGAGGACTTGGTAAAAAAGGCAGTAGATGCCGGAGTCCCGGTAGTGCCGCTTCCGGGGCCTTCGGCTGTGATTTGCGCCCTTTCGGCATCGGGCTTGAGCACTTCAAAGTTCGCATTCGAGGGCTTTCTCCCGCAAAAATCTTCAGAAAGGAGAAAGCAGCTTGAAAAGCTTCGGGACGAAAAAAGGACCATAGTGATTTATGAAGCGCCGCACCGACTTTTGAAGTGTCTTTCAGATATAAAAGACATTTTGGGCGAAAGGAAAATTGCGGTAGCAAGGGAGATTACGAAGCTCCACGAGGAATTTTTCAGAGGAACCGTGAGCGAGGCCATAGAAAAATTCGGGAGTGCTCAGCCCAAAGGAGAGATTGTGCTGGTTATCGAAGGGGCAAAGTCTGAGACCGGAAGTACAGGGGAAGTGGATTTATGCGAAAAGGAGGACATAGATAAAACAATTCGACAAGAAGTGGAAAATAAAATTAAAAGTGGGATGGACAAAAAAGAAGCTATGAAAGCCGTGGCAAGGGAATTATCCATATCAAAAAGGAAGGTATACCAAGTTTTATTGGAAGAAAAAAATGATAACAGGCGCAAGGAATGTCCTTACGGTAAATAAGATTCCACTGGAGGGTGCCTCGGGGCGTGAACCACCGTTATGCTGCTCAAAATAACTTCGTACTCTATGACTTCATTGTTGCTATCTATCTTTTTTCTGAATTCCGCCCTCGGCACCACCGCTGTGAATTCGTGGGAGTCTTTTATATTGAGGTTTCTTTTCATCCTTATAGTAAGCCCGGGGAGGATTAATTCCACTTCGTCCGACTGAATTGGCCGTTTTTTCTTTATCATCTTTTTAAAAATGGATTTTAAGTTTTCGACAAGGCCCTTTTTTGTCATTTTTGCCACCTGCCTTTTAACCTACTAGAACATATTAAATTTCTTGAGACTGTGTTACATTTTGATGAAATTTTTCAAGCTTTCAAGGTGGCAAAAGGGCCTCGTCTATATTACAGCCCTAGGACATCTGCGATTTCTGTCATCGCCTTTAGTGATAGCTCTGCGAACTCTTCAAAAGGTATTCCCAAAAGTTCTATGGAGCGCATGGCATTCCTGTCCGCACCCGCTGCGAACCGCAACTCGCCCATCCTCTTTACTATTGACTTGACCTTTACGCTGGAGAGCTTTTTGTCGGGATAAACCAGGGCTACTGCGGTTATAAATCCGGTGATGGGGTCTGCGGCATATAGCGCCCGGTCGAATTTGTTTTCTATTTTTGTTCCGGTAGCCTGGTTATGTGCAAGTATGGCGTGATACATTTCCTCCGTGCCGAAGTTTAGACCTCTCAATATTTCGACAGCTTTTGGGCCGTGAAGTTCGGGCTGGTTCCTGTAATCCACCAAGTCTGCATCTAAATCGTGCAAAAGGCCAGCTATGCTCCATTCTTCGACTCTATCGGGTTCTAGCCTTTCTGCCAAGGCTCTCATCACTGCCTCCACCGCGAAACTATGCTTTACGAGGTTTTCGGTATGTAGGTGTTGATGAAGGATTTCTAGGGCTTTTTGCCTGTCCATTTCATCTCCTCCTTGCACCAGTCAATGTATTAAAAGAAGTCCAATATTTTAAGTAATTATACTATAAATTCACCTGTTTGTCACATTTTTAAAAAAATCATGTTGACTTTGATCCAAAATGGTGTAAAATATATAACAAAATCAAAAAAGCTCGAGGCTATGATGGGGAAAAGTAGGAATGAAACCTGCGCCAAGAGAGGGGAACCCAGGGGCTGAGAGGTTTCCTGCGCAAGGGGTTCCGAAACCCGTCCCGGAGCCGAAGGCGATGAGCCTTGCCGGCAATCCCCGCCGTTAACCGAGGGAGGGTATAACCCCGTTTTATATCGGGGCGTACCTAGAATGAGTGGGCCGTGCGGCCAAAAAAGGTGGTACCGCGGAATAAGACCTTTCGCCCTTTATGGCGAAAGGTCTTTTGTTTTTAGATTTAAAAATTGTATATTTAGGAGGTGGCCGTTTTGGAAAAAGTAGGATTTTTTGGGGCGGGATCAATGGCTGAAGCTCTGCTTAAAGGATTGCTCGGCGCTGGGGTCTTCAGAGCTGAAGATATTATAGTAATAAACAAGCAAAACGACCAAAGGCTGGAGTATATCAGAAAAACTTACGATGTAAAGGTTACTAGGGATTATTCGGAAATTGCAGGGAAATGCTCGATTTTGATGTTGCTTGTGAAGCCAAAAGACGTGGGGGAAGTGATGGAAAGGATTAAGGGCCATTTAAATGAAAGACACCTCCTCATATCCGTTGCAGCAGGCATAACCACTTCTTTTATAGAGAGGTTTTATTCTAAAGAGTTGAAGGTTATAAGGGCTATGCCCAATATTTCTTGCCAAGTAAAAGAATCCGCTACGGCAATAGCAGCCGGTCGATATGCGGGGGAAAGAGAGCTTAAGAAGGCTTCCGAAATCTTTTCCTCAGTGGGCAAGGTCTATTTTGTGGACGAAAAATGGCTCGATGCAGTGACAGCCCTTTCGGGCAGTGGACCCGCCTACGTGTACCTAATGATGGAAGCCTTGACCGAAGCTGGAGTAAGGGCAGGCCTGCCCGAGAAAGTATCTTATGAACTTGCTGTGCAGACTGTATTTGGGGCTGCGAAAATGGTGGTTGAAACGGGAGAAGAGCCCTTGACCTTGAGAAAGAAAGTTACATCTCCGGGTGGCACTACCATGGCAGGGATAGAAACCCTCGAGAAAATGGGTTTTGTAAATGCCATAGTGCAAGCGGTTAAAAGTGCCGCTAGAAGGTCAGTGGAAATGAGAAGGGAAAGCGGAGTCTCCGGAAATTCTTGACAATTATTTAAATTTTTTGTATCATATATTATAAAGCACAAAAAAAGAAGAGACTGTAGTCTCTTCTTTAATTTTTTTTCTCCTTTTTCAATTCCGAAAAGCATTCCTCACAGATGTTTTTGCCCTTGAAAGTGGTGATGTTTTCCGCACTGCCGCAGAATATGCAGCCGGGCTGGTATTTTTTCAGGATTATCCGATCGGTATCCACGTAAATTTCCAAGGCGTCCTTTTCATTTATATCTAGTGTACGCCTCAGTTCGATGGGTATGACTACTCGACCTAATTCGTCGACTTTTCTGACGACCCCCGTAGATTTCATCGGAAAATGCCCCCTCTTTTTTACTTTTTTCGACAAAGTTTCTTAAGTAGATAATACCAGAACTGCCAATAAAAGTCAACATGATGCAAAAAAGTAGAAGTATTTTTAAAAAAGGAGTGACGGACTTGGAAAAACTAAATGAAACTCTGAAAGCAGAATTTTCTATAGCAGCGTCGGCCTTAAAAAAGCGAATGGAAGAACGGCCCGACAGAGAAAGCCTGCGCAATCTGATTGAAAAAAGCGGTCTCGGGAGATTCAGGATAAGTCGAAGAATGACGAACGATGAGCTCAAAATTTTGTCTGAAAAAGGCGGCATAGTAGGGGTGGACGGCTCCACAAACAGCACCGCCGGTTCTTTCCCTTACGTAATAACCGTACAACAATCTCTGGCGAAGAGTACGGCAGTTAAAGAAGAAATATATTGCTCCAGGGTTTTATGCCCTCTTTTCATGAAAGAGGAGATGGATGAGGCAGGATACCTCGAGCTTGTAAAATCCAGCCTTGCAACTTTGGAGGTAATGGCCGCCATCGAAGCTATAGAAAAGTTAAAACCTGCGGTAATCCTGGTCGATGGTTCCCTTGTGCGGCTGAAAATTGAAGCTAAAAATCTATGGGAGGATTTGAAAAAAGAGGCAATCGACAGGGAGATTTTGCTAGTTGGCGTGGTAGAAGGCATTACCACAAAGATTATAAGCGGCGTTTTGAAGGAATCCCTGCCGGAGGCGATGAAAGGAGCCTGTGATTGGGAATTGCTTTTCGGGGCGTTGGATGTGGGGGAGGGGCTGGAGGTTGTACCGACCGGCCTTAAGGAAGGATTTCGCACGGTGTTTATAAGAACGTCTATTGACCCCAAACCGATAGGTATCGACCTCCTCGAGGAGCAGTACGAATATATGGAGCAGGTAGAAAACCTGGTTTTTACCCTTACTCCCCATGACAGCCGGGGAATACCTCTTTGGCTTGACCTTGTTGACAAAAAAGTCAAAATCAGCGATGCTCTTTTAGAGGGGCTTTTAAAGACGTATCTGGGCGAGGATTTTTCTGAATTCCTAACTCCGAAAAGGGCAAAGCGCACCCCTTAGAAATTTAAAGGCTTGACTGAACTAATCTAGTGAAAGGAGAAAGGGTTTTATGCAAGTGGTAGGTCTTACCACTCCTCAGGAAGTTTTTGTGGCTTCCAGGGAGAGGAAATTCAGGATAAACGAGATTCTGGTGATAGACGATCCGCACCAGGGCTCGCTCATAGGCGAAGTGGTGGAAGCCAATTCTTACAACCGCTTCATTCCGCTTTCGATAAACCACGACTTTGTGGACGCCCGGGTGATTGAGTCCCTAGAGCGCCTGGGGTATTCTATTAGCGAAGACGAGATTAATATAGCAAGGGTAAAACTCAGAAACGAAGCGAACTTCCCGATAACCACGGGCGCAAAAGTGCATCTCCCGGAGTTTTCAGAAGTTAAAGACCTTCTTGTGAGGTCGACTCCGCAGGAGGGCCTTGCATTGGGAGAGATAAAAAACACCGAAGAAACGGCTGCGACTATGGACGATAATTTAAAGGGGCTATTTTATGTGTACAGGAATGGGGAAAAGAAAAGGACCAAAAACGTTCCGTTCTTGCTGGATTTGAGGTCCTTTCAGCAATACCCCCACATAGGCATTTTTGGCGGTTCGGGTTCGGGAAAATCTTACGGTCTTAGGGTGATAATGGAAGAGCTGATGCTGAAAGAAATTCCGGCGATAATCTTAGACCCTCACTATGAGATGGATTTTTCGTCAAAAGAAGAAGATTTAAAAGGTGCTCCAGATTTTAAAAGCGCTTTTAAAAAGTTTCAGATAGGCGAAGATATCGGCGTCGAATTCCTCGCTCTTGGGAAACGGGACCTTTTGGACCTGCTTTCGGCGGTAAAACCCTTGACTGAAGCGATGAGCAGCGCTGTGGAAATCCTTCACCGCCGGGGAGACACTCTTTTGAGCTTTTCTTCGCGGTTGGAACTTTTAGCCGAAGCGTTGGAATTGGGAAGGCTAAGGATAGAAAAGATACTGCAGCAGGATATGGAACCTCAGGAAAGAGAAAAATATAAAAAAATGAAGGAGCTTTTGGAGGAGTACCCCAACATACCGCTGGTGTCAGTGCAGGGCATCGCCTGGAGGCTGAGAAGACTTCAGGCTTCAGGACTTTTCAATCACAACATAAAACCGGTAAAAGAAGCCCTTTTGCAGGGGAAGCTGGCGGTAATACAGGGCCCCATATGGCTGCTGCAGGTGTTTTCCACCTACCTTCTTGCCAACCTCTACCGGGCGCGTAGGGATTATAAAGATGGGGAGTTAAGGGGAAATGCCAGTGGCGAGTACTTTCCCCCCTTTGTTATAGCAACCGATGAAGCCCATAATTTCGCCCCCAAAGGGTATGACGCTCCGAGCAAGGGAATTATCACAGAAATAGCCCAGGAAGGGAGGAAATACGGCGTATTTTTGGTGCTGGCAACCCAGAGGCCCACGCTTCTCGATGAAACTGTGACCGCACAGCTAAACACCAAGATAATTTTCAGGACCGTAAGGGGGCACGACATATCCACCATAGCTGAAGAGACGGACATAGGGGCGGAAGAGGCAAAAAGGCTTCCGTACCTTCCTTCCGGCGATGCCTTTGTCTCCTCGCCGCTTTTCGGCAGGACCGTGGCAATAAGGGTTAGGCTTCCCTATACGAAGAGCCCGCACACTTTAAACCCCTTCGATGAAATAAAAAATTACAGGCAAAAGGCCCAGGATAGGCTGCTTGACTTGTTAGAGGTTCACCTGCCGATATACGAGACGAATCTCTTGAAGGTGATTCAGGCCTTGAATACCGAAGCCCCGGATTTAAAACTGGAAATAAGGACTTTGAAGGAAAGCCTTGAAATTCTGGTGAAAAACGGGAAGCTAAAAAAGGAAGATACGCCTTTTGGAGCCATGTATTACAGGCAAACTTGACAATAAAGACGGGCCGTGGTATCATATAATGCAAACAAAAAGGCAATGACGGGAAGAGTAGGTAGGGAAGAGGTACCAGAGAGCCGGGGAAGGTGGAAGCCGGCACCGAAGGCCCTGCCGAACATGGTCCCCGAGCTTGCGCTGCTGAATTAAAGTAGGCGGTGACGGGAAGGCCCGTTAAAGCCAAGAGGCCTTTATAGGCGAATTAGGGTGGTACCGCGGGATACGTGCCCGCCCCTTGCGGGGGCGGCTTTTTTATTTTGCGGAAGATGAAAAAATCCGAGGAGGGAATTTGATGGGAGAAAAAGTATTTTACGTGACGACGCCCATTTATTACGTCAACGCAGAGCCTCACATAGGGCATGCATACACTACTATAGTGGCCGACTTTCTTGCGCGCTGGCACCGCCTTGCCGGGTACGACACCTATTTTCTCACCGGCACCGACGAACACGGCGAGAAGATAGCCCAAGCTTCTAGGGTAAGCAGCGAAGAACCGCAGGCTTTTGTGGACAGGATGAGCGCCCGTTTTAGGCAGGCGTGGGAAAAACTGAACATAAAATACGACGATTTCATAAGGACGACGGAACCGAGACACAAAAACGTAGTGCAGCAAGTGCTCCAAAAGGTATACGATGCGGGAGATATATATTACGGCGAGTATGAAGGCCTTTACTGCGTGGGGTGCGAGCGCTTTTTGACCGAAAAGGAACTGGTGGACGGCAGGTGTCCGGACCACGGCACCGTGCCCGAAAGGAGAAAGGAAGGCAATTACTTCTTCCGGATGGAAAAATACAGGCTCTGGCTGAAAAGCTACATCGAGGAAAATCCGGATTTCATCCGCCCCGAAGGTTACAGGAACGAAGTGCTCTCCATGCTTTCCGAGCCCGTGGGGGACCTTTCCATATCCCGGCCCAGGCGGCGCGTCCCCTGGGGAATTCCGCTGCCCTGGGATGAAGAGCACGTGACTTACGTTTGGTTCGATGCGCTCTTGAATTACGTTTCTGCACTGGGTTATCCGGATGGAGAAAAATACCGGCGCTACTGGGAACATGCCTGGCATCTCATCGGCAAGGATATATTGAAGCCCCACGCCGTGTTCTGGCCGACTATGTTGAAATCCGCCGGCATACCCATATACCGCTGCCTGAATGTGGGAGGATTTTTACTCGGCCCCGACGGTAGAAAAATGTCAAAGAGCCTGGGCAACGTTGTGGACCCCTTCGCTCTGGCGGACAGGTACGGCCCGGATGTGGTGAGGTACTACCTCCTCAGAGACCTACCTTATGGCCTTGATGGCTCCGTGGGAGAAGGGGCACTTGTAGAAAGATACAATGCGGACCTTGCCAACGACCTGGGCAATTTGCTCTCGCGCACGGTCACCATGATTGAAAAATTCTTCGGAGGATACATACCGTCCCCCGGACCGGCCGAAGGGCCAGACCACGAGCTCATTTCAGAGGCCGAAAAGCTGCCGGATGAGGTGGAGTCTTTTATTAGGCGGATGGAACTTTCCGAGGCTTTGAAAGCAATATGGAAATTCATAGGCAGGGCGAACAAGTACATCGATGAAACGGCTCCCTGGGCCCTGGCTAAGGACCCCGCAAAAAAGGAGCGCCTTGCGACGGTGATTTATAACCTCGCTGAAGCGCTCAGGATCATATCGGTTCACATAGAGCCGGCCATGCCCGGTATTCCGGCTAAAATCAGGGAGCAGCTGGGTATCAACGACGAGAACCTCACAAGCTGGGAAAGCGTAAGGCGTTTTGGAGTTCTCCCGGCGGGGCTGAAGGTCGGGGATAAAAAGATAATTTTCCCGAGGATGGAAGGGCCCGTTGAAATAAAAACGGCAGATGAAAAATCTAAAGGGCAGCAAGTCCTCATAACCATAGACGAATTTGCTAAAGTGGACCTGCGAGTTGCTGAAGTTCTTGAAGCTTCTCGAATCGAGGGAGCGGATAAGCTGCTCAAGCTTAAGGTGAGGATAGGAGAAGAAACGCGTCAGATAGTGGCGGGAATAGCAAAGCACTACAACCCCGAACAATTAATCGGGAAAAAGATAGTGGTCGTGGCCAACTTAAAGCCGACAAAGCTGCGGGGAGTGGAGTCCCAGGGGATGCTGCTTGCGGCTTCGTCTAAAGAAAAAGTAGTGCTCGTTACCGTGGACGAAGATATCGAGGCGGGGGCTAAGGTCAAATGATGGGCGGTTCGGTGCTGGTCGACGCTCACGCACACCTAGATGATGCGACCTTCGACGGTGACAGGGAGGAACTGTTAAAACAAATAAAGGAACAGGGGATAATTGTCATTAACGCCGGCTCCGACCTTGAGAGCAGCCGCATGTCTTTAGAACTTGCCCGAAATTACGATTTTGTATACGCCTGCGCGGGGATTCATCCCCACGAGGCTTCAAAGGTTAGTTCCGACTACATCGATGGGTTGCGAGAATTGGCAAAGCACCCGAAAGTGGTGGCTGTCGGTGAAATCGGACTCGACTATCACTACAATTTTTCTCCCAGAGAGGTACAGAAAAAAGTATTCGAAGCACAGCTTTCTCTTGCAAAGGAGATGGGCCTGCCGGTGGTGGTCCACAGCCGGGAGGCCCTGGGCGACACCCTGGAAATCCTGAAAAAGTCGGGCGTAAAAAAAGGCCTCATGCACTGCTATTCCGGAAGCCTTGATGAGGCTCGGGATTTTTTGGATTTGGGCTTTTATTTTTCCTTCGGGGGCGTCTTGACTTTTAAAAAGGCGGAAGATGTGAGGAAAGTGGCGGCCGGCCTTCCGAAAGAGAGGGTGCTAATAGAGACCGACTGCCCCTATCTTTCGCCGGAGCCGTTCAGGGGTAAGAGAAACGACCCCACCCGCCTTATTTACATAGTTCGCGCTCTTTCAGATATTTGGGGGATTTCCGAGGAAGAAGTGGTCAAAATCACGAAAGACAACGCAAAAGAGCTTTTCAGCATCGAATGCTAAGAGAAGGAGTATTTTCAATTCTAAGTTTTTGTGTTAAAATAACAGCGTTCGCAAAAAATTAAAGAAAATGGACGGTGTAACGAATGATAGCATATCCTTTGGGGGATTCCCTATACCTCAACATAACAAACCGCTGTCCCAACCATTGCTCTTTTTGCATAAGGAAGTTTAGCGACGGCATAGACGGATATAACCTCTGGCTAGAAAAGGAGCCCACCACGAAAGAGATTATCGAAGCCATAGGGGACCCTACAAAGTATAAAGAAGTGGTATTTTGCGGCTTCGGAGAGCCGCTGATGCGCCTCCAGGTGGTGCTGGATGTGGCCCGCCACATAAAGAAAAACTATCCGGGCGTGCCTATCCGGATAAATACCAACGGATTGGGGAACTTAATAAACGGGGAGGACATAACGCCTTATTTCAGGGGACTTATAGATACCGTATCCATAAGCCTGAATGCGGAAAACGCCAAAAAATATCAAGAGATTTGCAATTCTGATTACGGGGAAGACGCCTTTTATTCCATGCTGGAATTCGCGAGGAAATGCAAAAACCACGTGCCGAGGGTGGTCCTCACGGTGGTGGACGTGCCGGGAGTCGACGTGGAAAAGTGCCGCAAAATAGCAGAGGAGCTCGGAGTGGAATTCAGGGTAAGGCACTATGAAGGTGGGGACGGGGAATAAGCTTGAACGTGAAAGCAATGATGAGGGAGTTTGGAATTCGGCCCAGCAAGCGCCTGGGACAGCATTTTCTTATAGACGAAAGTCCGCTTGCGGCCATGATAGAGGCTGCGGAATTGAAAGATGACGACGGCGTTCTCGAAATAGGACCGGGCCTCGGTGTTTTAACCCTAAAACTCGGTCGCCTTGTTAGAAAAGTGGTGGCCGTAGAAAAAGACCCTGCTCTATTTTCCGTCCTAGAGAAATTGACGGGAAAGTATAAAAATATTTGTTTATTAAACGAAGATGTGCTAAAATTGGATTTAGAGAAAGTTGCAAAGGAACATTTCGATGGCAAGTTCAAAGTGGTGGCAAACCTCCCTTACTATATAACCAGTCCTATTCTCATGAAAATAGTGGAGAACCGCCATTTGGTAAAAATGGCGGTTATTATGGTACAAAAAGAAGTGGCCCAGCGCCTGTCGGCAAGACCCGGCACAAGAGATTACGGCATACTTTCCATTGCGGTGCAGCTTTACGCAGACGTGGATTTGATTTGCCAGGTGGGGAGGTCGGCCTTCCTTCCTCCTCCGAAAGTGGAATCGGCCGTGGTGAGGCTGAAGTTGAGGGAACTCCCCTCCGTCAACATCGAAGACGAAAAGATGTTTTTCAGGGTCGTGGAGGCCGCATTCGGCGAAAGGCGAAAGACGGTGAAAAATTCGTTAAAGAGCAGGCTTTCCCTTCCTTCCGATGAAATAAGAGAGGCTTTGAAAAAGGCGGGGATAGACGAAAATCGCCGGGCCGAAACGTTAAAGATAGAGGAATTTGCGGCATTGTCGAGGGAGATTGCAAAAATAATAAAAAATATTGATTAGCTTGCTATGATTTTGCGGTGGGGCTTTGTACATATCCAACCTTAAACTGTTTTGAGGACGTGATCGACGTGTACTTCATAAGCCCTACTAAAGGAAAAATCACATTAAAAGAAGTGGTAGAGGATATCATCGCCTTTATGGAAGAGGAGCCCAACGCCGCTTACAAATTGATTATCGGCACCGACTCCCAGGCCCGGGATACGGTCTGCTTTGTAACGGCCATAATAGTACACCGTGTGGGGAAGGGGGCCAGGTACTATTACCGGAAGAAATTTATGTCGCAGGTAAAAAGCCTGCGGCACAAAGTATATACCGAGACTTCGCTTTCCCTAGAAATCGTGAATTTGCTGGAAAGAGAGCTTTCAAAGACCAGCTACCGGAATATGGACGTGGAAATCCACGTGGATATAGGCCAAAACGGCGACACCAAGGAGCTTATTCGCGAAGTGGTGGGCTGGGTTATGAGCAGCGGTTATAAAGTCAAGATAAAGCCCCAGGCCTTCGGGGCCACGAAAGTTGCGGATAAATATACTAAGTGAAAGTCTTTATGAAGTTTTCCAGAAGGTCGAAACGCCGTAAGGGGTTGAATCCCTGGTATTCTTTCGAGCCTAGGGTGCGGGTCCTGGGCTTTCCTTCAAAATAATTCATGGCTTCGATTATATCGCCGATAATCGTATCGGCGATTTTTTTTGCGTGAAAAAAACCCCGTTCTTTCGAACCGAGCGCCCTGCTTTGGATAGCTATGGGTGCTTGTATGCTCAGAGATTTTTTTACGGCAAGAGCCGATATCACAGGGGGGACTGCGAAATCCCTTATGTCGGCCAGATTCATGAGATTTCTTGAGATGGCGCAGGGTCCGTGAGAGGGGATGGCAACATTGATTTTTTCATAAATCCCGAGGCGCGTATTAAAAAGCTTTCGGAAATAGTAAAGCCTCTTTGCTATTTTGTTTTCCCGGATTTTATCAGGAATGCAGAGCGTGAGGGCCAGGTCCGCATTCTTTGAAAGTATGGATTCCGCGAGTTTATTAATCACCGGCGCAAGGTCGCCCGTCATATCGCCGTCGACGAAAATCACGCAGTCGGCGTTATTTTTGAGGGCGTAGAAGACACCGACTGCCCTGGGGATGTCGTATCCTAAAGGTTCTTCGAAAATTAATAAATCCACGGTGGGGATGTTTTTTTCTTTAATTTCTTGCAGCGTTCCGTCACTGCTGCCGTTTAAGACGACCAAAATACGGTCCACCGGCGCCTTTGACAAGGTATCCAAAACTTTTGAAATTCTTCCCTTTTCATCCTTAGCAGGCACCACTGCTATATTCAATATAGCTCACCACCCTTGTCGTTAACACGGCTGTTCCTCCTAACATATTATGTATTAGCAACTTAAAGATTTCATCAGGGGCAGGCGAAAAGAGGTGGAAAGCCGGATGGTGAGAGTTGGGGATGTGGTGGCTAGGATTTCATACGGGAAAGATGTGTTTTTTAAGGTCATAGAGATAAGGGAAGAGAAAAAAATCGCAGTCTTAAAAGGTATAAACGTCAGGATAATTGCCGATGCCCCTTTGGATGACCTCGTTCACCCCTCCCCAGCGGAAGTGCGTGAGTACAGGAAGGATTATATTAAAAAGGCAAATGAATGCATGGAGAGAATTTTTTACCGCCGGGAACTGGAGATCAGCAGGTTAAAGCGGGGGAATTCTGAAGAAAACGATTTTTTTTATATACCTGGGAGAGTGCTCCATGTCGACGGTGACCAGGACTATCTGGAATTTTGCCTTTCCACTTACAAACAGCTGGAAATAGAGGCCTACGGCGTGAACCTGGCCGAAAAGGACCAGCCCAAAAAAATAAAAGAGCTGGTGATGGAGTACAATCCCGATATTCTGGTGATAACAGGTCACGACGGCCTTTTGAAAAACAGGAGCGACTTTAAAAACGTGGATGCCTACAGGAATTCCAAATATTTCATAGAGGCCGTCAGGGAGGTCAGGAGATACCAGCCTTCGCTGGACGACCTGGTGATATTCGCCGGTGCCTGCCAATCCCACTACGAAGAGCTCATAAAGGCGGGGGCCAATTTTGCAAGTTCCCCTCACCGGGTATTTATTCACGCCCTTGACCCCGTTTTTGTAATCGAAAAAATAGCGTATACGCCTTTCGACCAGGTCGTCTCGGTACAGGATGTGATAGACGCCACCATAACAGGTATTAAAGGCATAGGCGGGGTCAAGACGAGGGGTAAACTGCGGCAGGGATTGCCCCGTTCTCCTTACGAATAACGAGGTGGTGCGCATAATGGAAGGAGAAGAAATAAATGTAAAGATTAAAATTTTCGATGTCGTGGAAAAAAAAGAAATTGTACTCGATATGGAAGAGTACGTGGAAGGTGCCGTCGCCTATGCCATGCCGGCGGAATTTCCTTTAGAAGCCTTAAAAGCTCAGGCGGTGTGCTCGAGGACCATAGCGGTAAGAAGGATGACGGTTTTCGGCGGCAGCGGATGCCGCAGGTACCCCGGCTTTGAAGTCTGCACCGACCCGGAGCATTGCCAGGGTTTTTTAGATGAAGAAGAAAGAAGAAGGCTCTGGGGTGCGAGGTTTGATGAGTACAGCGGTAAAGTCAAAAAGGCGGTTATGGATACTGCAGGTATAATCCTGACTTATAATGGAAAGCCCATCGAGGCAGTGTATCACCGGGCGTGCGGGGGATGTACCGAGGATTCGGAAAACGTCTGGGGCAACAGCGTAAGCTATCTGAGAAGGGTGGAGTGCGATTATTGCAAGAATTCTTTCGAATGGCGCACGGTAAAGACTTTTTCTGAGAAGCAGCTCAAAAATAAACTTGGCATAGCTTTGGATGAAGCCAGGTTTGATAAAAGTCGCGTTCCTGGCATTATAGATAATGTTCAAAGCACAAAGTCTGGAAGAATTAGGAAGATAAAAATAGGAGATATGGTTTTCGACGGCGCCGATGTCAAAAGATTGTTGGGATTTAATTCCACAAAGATAAGCTGGAAAGTTTCGGCAATAACTTTCGAGGTTATGGGGAAGGGCCATGGGTTGGGTATGTGCCAGCACGGGGCCCGCACTATGGCGCTCATGGGATTTCCGTTGGATGAAATTTTAAAGTTCTACTTTACCGGCGTTGAATTGTCGGAATTGGAAACACCGACTGTGGCAAAACCCCTTTTCGGCAAAATAATAGCCATTGATCCGGGGAGAGGAGGAGATGCCAACCACTGCGGGCCAATGGGATTGTCTGAAGGGTATGTAAACCTAGAGATAGCAAGAAGCCTCGAATCATTGTTAAAAAAAGAAGGAGCCCGGGTGGTGATGACCAGAGATAAAAACGAATACAAGAGTCTTCACGAGAGGGCTAGAGTAATAAACGAGAGCAATGCGGATATTGCTGTAGTCATCCATCAAAATTTTTGGGAGGACGAAAAATCCGGCGGCACAGAACTATTCTATTTACCTGGAGACGAAAAGGGCAGGAGGCTTTCGCTTTGCATTCATAAAGAGCTTATTTCAGAATTGAAGCTGGAGGATTTAGGTGTGAAGGAAGCGGACCTCTATCTCTTGAGGGAAACCCGGATCCCCTCGACCTTGATTAATGTTGCCTGTTTGAGCAATCCGGAAGAAGAGAGATTGCTCTCTGAACGAGAATTTAGAGAAAGGGCGGCTTATGCTATATTAACCGGGATAAAAGCCTATTATCAGGGCCATTTTAGTTAAAAGGCCTTATTTTTTTGCAATGAAGCAGTTGACAAAAGACATAATGGCTGCTAAAATATTATAATATTTGACATCATGGGAAATAAATGATATAATTTAATACGTATTTTGTATTTTTGTGAGGTGAGGTTTATGGCCACCGAGAACACTCTCCTCAAAATAAAAAAGAGCATTGAACCTTATGTTGGGAAGAGGGTCAAGATTAAAGCTAATCGGGGGCGAAAGAAGATTTTCGAACAGGAGGGTATATTGGAAAAGGTATATCCAAGCATCTTTGTTGTGAGAGTTGAGGATGCGCCAGATTCAATAAGGCGTATATCGTATAGCTATTCGGACATCCTTACCGAAACCGTCCAGCTTATGCCCTGTTTGAAAGAAAAAAGTGCCAATTAGTCCTTAAAAAGGGCTTTTTTTTTTTTAATTTAAAGCAAAACCTCCCTTTGCTGAATAATTATATACTAAACTCGCCTTTACCGGCAAAGGGGGGTCTTTGTGTTACGGGCTGAAAGAGTGCTCAGGCGCTATGAAAAAAAGCTTTTTTCGGTAGAAAATGTAGTGGGGACTGGCTTGGGTTACAAGATAGTAGAGGGTAGGACTACTAACGAGCCTGCTGTCATCATCCTCGTTAAGAAGAAAAAACCAGAAAGAGAGTTGCCGAGAAGCCAAATTCTGCCTAAGAAACTCGAAAACGTGATGACCGACGTGATAGAGGTAGGCGAGGTGAGATTTCTCGATGCCAGGACGCAAAAAACAAGGCCGGCTATGCCTGGTGTGAGCATAGGGCATTATAAAGTTACAGCAGGAACTTTTGGCGCGGTGGTCAAAGATGAGGTAACGGGGGAGCCTCTAATATTGTCAAACAATCACGTGCTTGCCAATGCTACAAGCGGCAGAGACGGCAGGGCTTCAATTGGGGACCTGGTGTTTCAGCCTGGTCCTTATGATGGTGGAGGGCCCGAGGATGTCATAGCCCACCTTTATAGGTTTGTCCCCGTCGAGAAGGATTTAGCTCCGAGCAGGTGCTCTGTAGCAAGGAGGGGTGAGAATTTTATAAATTTTTTTCTAAAGTTCCTGAAACCGGACTATAAGGTTGCTTTCCTGAAACAAAAACCAGCGTATAATTTTGTGGATGCTGCGGTAGCAAAGCCTGTAGATCCCAACTACGTCAAAGCCGAAATTATGGAGCTGGGCGAGATCAAAGGCATAGCAGAGCCCACCATAGGAATGACTTTAATAAAAAGCGGTCGCACTAGCGGTGTATCCAAAAGCGAGATAAGAGCTCTTAGTGTGAGGATAAGGGTGATTATGAGCCCAGGAGAAGAAGCTACCTTCCATGACCAGCTGCTTGCAGGTCCGATGGCACAACCGGGTGACAGTGGTTCGCTTGTGGTAAATGAAAAGATGGAAGCGGTAGGGCTGCTTTTTGCCGGCTCTGAGATGGCTACCTTGATCAATCCAATATCGCTAGTGCTCAAGCTCTTGAGAGTTACATTTTAAAATATGCCATTGAAGGGCATATAAACCATTGGCAGGATATTCGGCGCTGGAGCGATTTTAGATGAATAAGGGGATAGACATTTCCCTTGTCCTGTCTTTATGGGGATATCGGCGGTTTGTTCAATAAATGATAAAAAGATATAATAGGTGACAAATCTGGCTTGGGAGGCGGTAAGAATGAAAAAAGCCCTGAGAAATTTTGCAGCGCTTATTTTGATCGCCGTTCTTGCGGTGCTTCCTGGAATAGCCTTCGCTTCCGGATGGGTAAACATTAAGGTAACCTATAACGGCACCGTAAAGGTTTTTCGCATCCCGCTTGAAAGTGTGTTAAAAAGCGGAAAATATACGTTCGCATTAAATGTTTCGAAGTTTTTCGAGCCTAAGCCTCAAAACCAATCCAGTACACCGAACAGCAAACCGAACGATAAGCAGGAAACTCCCCAAGTGCAGGGTCTAACGGCCGATGAAAAACAAATGCTGGATTTGGTAAACGCCGAAAGGATTAAAGCAGGATTGAAACCCCTTCAAATTGACATGAGATTGGTGGAACTTGCAAGAAAGAAAAGCAAGGACATGATAGAAAACAATTATTTCGGCCATACATCCCCTGTCTACGGAACGCCTTTTGATATGATGAAGTCAGCGGGCATAACTTACAAATACGCGGGGGAAAACTTGGCAGGAGCTCCTACCGTCCAGAAAGCCCACGAGGGTTTGATGAACAGTCCGGGCCACCGGGCCAATATCTTAAGTCCTAACTACAACCGCATTGGCATAGGGGTCGTTGAAGGCGGGCCGTACGGAAAAATGTTCACCCAGCTTTTTATAGGAACGGAATAAAGTTTTTCACAGGTGTGTATTTCCTGTGGATAACATGTGGATATTGTGAGTAATTTTTTGGATTTAACCCGCAGAAAATTATGCGGGTTTTTTTATTTTCACATTTTCTTCTTAAATTCATATACTGTTATTGCCCCGGAATGGGGAAAGGTTTTTAAATTCGTTTATAGAGGTGGGATTCATGGTGTTTTTCTCGTTGGCCATAGTTCTCGGTATTTTTATTGTGGTAATTTACCTGTATTGCAGGAAAAATTTAATATCGAAAGATTGTGGAAGAAAACCTTCTAAAGACGAATTGCAATATCCCATTCCCAAGTTTCCGCAAGATGAAGGAATAGAGTTTCCAAAAGCACCGCAGCAAAAGGGTGAAACAAAGAATGATGATATTGAAAATTTACCCCAATAATATCACGTTTTGAAAGGCGGATGTCGAAGGATGTCCGTCTTTGTTTTTCGGTGGAACATATTTCTCCGGCCTTACATATATATTATTAGAAGTTTTACAAAAGGAGGGAAATTTATGGGAGTAAGATTGGAAAAACAATTGGTTAAAGTAGATCAGGTGGTCGGAGAAGATAAGGTGCAAGCTATCGTAGAGGGTTCGATAATGCTCCCTTATGGAAAGCCAGATATAGAAAAAGTGCTGTCGGTAGAAGCAAAAGTGAATACGGAAAACCTGGATGTAAACGTGATAGACGACAAAGTTGTAATAGAAGGCTATGTTGACGTTGAAGCGCTTTATGTCGGAAAAGTTCCTGCCGAATCCCAGCCGGTGCATTTTGTAGAAGGGAATGTGGATTTCAGTGTCTTTGCTAAAATCCCAGGTGCCAGGAAGAACATGGACGTCAAGGTAAAGGCCCGGGTAGAGCACGTGCAATTTTCCCACAATGACGCAAGGCCCCGCGAAATCGAAGTGAGGATTATAGTGGAATTTTTCGTGAAAGTAACAAAGAGGGTACAGCTTGAGATAGTGGTCGGTGCTACAGGGCCTGCGGACCTCCAGGTATTAAAAGAAAGCATAATGGTTGACCACGTAGTCGGCGAAGGGAGGGCACAGAAGGTAGTAAAGAGCGAAGTTGACGTGCCGCCTAAAAAACCGGACATCCTCGAAATATTAAAAATAGAGGGTAAAGTCAGGGTTGCCCAGACGAAGGCGCTTGACAACAAGGTTGTAATAGAGGGCATTTTAGAGGTTGATATCCTTTATGTAGGTGATGTCCGCGAGGGCCTTCCCCAGCAGCCGGTGCATTTCATGGAAGCCGAAATACCGTTTACAGAGTTCGTGGAAGTACCGGATTGCAGGCATGACATGTCTAAAACAGTAAAAGTAAGCGTAGAACACATAAGGGCCCGAAAAAAGGATGAAAGAAGCATTACAGTGGAAGCTGTCCTTGACATAAAAGCAAAAGTGCTAGAGCCCAAGACCATAGAAGTTGTAGAAGACCTTTTCAGCCCGTCTCAAAGGCTCGATGTAAAAAAGACAAAAGTTAAAGTGGATAAAGTTATCGGCGAAGGAGAAAATCAGATAGTCGTTAAAGAAACCTTTAAAGTGCCTGTGGAAAAGCCGCCCATTGAGCAAGTTTTCAAAACCGAAGCCAGAGTGAAAGTAACAGAAACCCAAATCATAGAGGATAAAATCGTGGTCGAAGGTGTGCTGAAGCTGGAAACGCTGTATGTAGCCGAAGCTCCGTACTGTTCCCCGCAGCAGCCGGTTCATTTTGTTGAAAATGAAACTCCATTTACCATTTTTGTGGAAATTCCCGGAGCAAGAGAAGACATGGCGCTTGATTACGAAGTGGAGGTAGAGCATGTTTCTTCTAAAGTTGACCCAAATGATTCTCGCAGGTATGAGGTAAGGGTGGTATTGAAACTCGTGGCAAAAGTTACCAGAATGGTGCAATTGGATGTAGTTGTGGATGTGGACAAAGCGGCAGAAGAGGAGAAAAAAGGAGAGAAAAAAGAAGAAAAGGCAAGTAAAGACGATAAACCTTACATGACAATATACATCGTGCAAAAGGGCGATACCCTGTGGAAAATAGCAAAACGGTACAACGTCACTTTAGACGCAATAATAAAGGCGAACAACATTGCGAATCCCGATTTGATATACCCCGGACAAAGGCTAATTATCCCGAGGCAGATGCATTAAAAAATTCCCGCAGAATGCGGGAATTTTATTATTTTCTTTTTGGGGAAAAATAACGCCGGGGTGATTTTTTTGGGAGAAAAAGTCAGGGGATATTTGATGGTAATAGGAGGAGCAGAAGACCGCAGCGGGGACAAAAAAATATTGAAAAAGTTCGCCGAAATTTCTGGGCAAGGTAAGGCAAACGTTACGGTGATTACCGTTGCATCCCAGGACCCTCAAGAGGTCGGAGAAATGTACGTCGAAATTTTTTCTGGGATAGGTGTAGGGCATATAGAAACCCTCGATATCAAAAGCCGGAGCGATGCCAACAAGGAATCGGTTGCAGAGCGCATTGCAAGTTCCACGGGGATATTCTTTACGGGTGGAGACCAACTTCGCATAACCAGCATTCTTGGAGGCACCAAAGCCCACTATGCGCTAGAGAGAGCCTACAGGCAGGGTGTAATTATTGCGGGGACCAGCGCAGGGGCTGCTGCCATGAGCGACACTATGATAATAGGGGGAGAAGGAGACGAGGCACCGAAAGGAAACATTGTCGGCATGGCGCCAGGCCTTGGGCTGTTGGAAGAGGTGGTAATTGACCAGCATTTCGCTCAGAGGGGGAGGATGGCCCGCCTTTTGATGGCTGTTGCCCAAAACCCATTTATTTTAGGGGTTGGCATAGACGAGGACACGGCGATCGTTGTCTACCCCGATGGGAATTTTTGGGTGATAGGTTCTAATACCGTGACCGTATTAGATGGAAACTGTATAAGCTTTACAAATGTTTCGGAGCTCAAGCCGGGTGAACCCCTTGCCGTGTGCAATATTGCAATACACGTCCTGTCGCCTGGATTGGGCTTTGATATGAAAAAGAGAAGGCCTCTATTTGAATGAAAGGTGGAAAAATGCATATACCTTAGAGAAATGGATAGTATATTTCTAAGAGTTGGTGTAAGTTTTAGAAGGAGGAAATTTGATGAAGATAGTCGACATAAGAGCCCTTGAAGGGCCCAACATTTACAGCCCAAAGCCGGTAATAAGGATGCTGGTGGATATAGGAAGATGGGATGACGTTTCCACAAAAGATTTGAAGGGATTTAAAGAAAGGCTTTTAAAGAAACTCCCCGGCCTTGCCCTACACCACTGTTGTTTTGATAGGCCCGGGGGCTTCCTGATAAGACTTGATGAATGCACGTACTTTCCTCACGTCATAGAACACGTGGCCTTGGAGCTTTTAAACTTATTGGGCCAGGATGTAAAATTCGGCAGGGCCAGGTGGTGGGAGAAAACCACCTACAGCGTAGTGTTCGGCTATGAGGGAAAATATGCGGCCCTTGAGGCGGGAAAGCTTGCTGTGCGCTTGGTGGAAGAGCTATTAAACGGAAAGGATGTAAACCTTGCAGAGGAGCTTTCGAAGATAGAGCGCTATTCGGCAGAAAAAGAACTGGGTCCAAGCACGTCAGCCATAGAAATGGAGGCAAAAAGCAGGGGGATTCCGGTTACCAGGATTGGGGATGGGAGCTTGCTCATATTAGGTTACGGGGCTTTTCAGAAAAGGGTAGAGGCCACCCTGACTAACCAAACGAGCTGTGTTGCGGTAGACATAGCCTGTGATAAGATTTTGACTAAAAGGATGCTTACATTGGTGGGAATTCCTGTTCCGGATGGTATAGCAGTTTACACCGAGGAAGAAGCGGTAAAGGCCGCTGAAGAAATAGGATACCCGGTTGTGGTAAAACCCATAGACGGAAATCAGGGCAAAGGTGTGAGCCTGAATTTAAAAAACGAAAAGGAAGTGATAGAAGCTTTCCGCATTGCATCAGAGTACAGCCCAAAAGTCCTAGTGGAAAAATACATCCGGGGCAGGCATTACCGCTTGCTCGTTGTGGGCGGAAAATTTATCTGCGCTGCAGAGAGAATACCAGCCCGCGTAGTGGGGGATGGACGCCACAGCATAAGGGAACTGATAGAAATGACAAATAGCGATCCCAGGAGGGGCGAAGGGCACGAGAAACCACTCACCAAAATAAAAATCGACCCCGTGGTGCTGCGGGTGCTGGCAAAGCACGGCTATACCCTCGATTCGATCCCCGAAAACGGACAAGTCGTTTTCCTCAGGGAAAACTGCAATCTCAGCACCGGCGGCACTGCTAGAGATGTGACGGACCTGGTGTGCCCGGAAAACAGGACCCTGGCCGAAAGGGCTGCGGCAACGGTGGGACTGGATGTGGCCGGAATAGATGTGACAACAGAGGATATATCGGTGCCCATCGAAAAAAGTGGGGGTGCGGTGATAGAGGTCAATGCGGCGCCGGGAATCAGGATGCACCTTTATCCTTCTGAAGGAGAGTCCAGGCCTGCGGCAAAAGCTATAGTTGACATGCTTTTTCCAGGGGATCCTCCGAAATTTCCGCTGGTGGCAGTTACAGGCACTAATGGGAAGACCACTACTGTCCGGATGATAGCCGCCATTTTGGCGCATCACGGCTTAAAAGTTGGCATGACCTGCACGGATGGCGTCTACATCGGAGGGCATTGCGTGAAAAAGGGCGACTGCAGCGGGCCTGAAAGCGCCCGGATGGTGCTTTTGGATCCTTCGGTGGAAGCGGCGGTCCTTGAAATCGCAAGGGGAGGTCTGATACGCGGTGGGCTTTCTTATGACAAAGCCGACGTGGGTATAATCACGAACATAACCGGTGACCATCTTGGACAAGATGGAGTTCATACCCTCGAAGACCTGATTTTCGTGAAATCTTTAGTGGCAGAGCAGGTAAAACCTGAAGGGTATGCAGTGCTCAATGCCGACGACATCGCTTCGGTTGAGGTTAGAAAGAGGTTAAAGGGAAATGTAATATTTTTCAGCCTCGAGGAAGACAATCTCGTGCTCCGGAAACACCTATCCGAAGGAGGTCGGGGCATTTATTTAAAGGACGGAGTAATAGTTTTGCACTCTGAAAAGGGTGTTTTGCCATTGATAAAAATTACTGAAATACCGGCGACAATAGGGGGAAAAGCAAAGCACAACGCTCAAAATGTCCTGGCGGCAGCAGCTGCTGGCTGGGCTCTGGATGTGCCTTTGGACACCATAAAGAACGCTCTTTTGGCTTTCGAGTGCGATGAAAGAAATAACCCCGGACGGTTGAATATAATAGAAAGCGGCAGTGTGAGAATAATTCTCGATTACGGGCACAACCCAGCCGCGCTGGAAGCGGTAATAGCTACTGCTAAATCCATGAATCCTGCACGCATGATAGGTGTTATAGCAAGCCCCGGCGACAGGATGGACGATGCTATCGTAATGCTGGGACAGGTGGCTGGACGGGGTTTTCAGCGGCTTGTAGTAAAAGAGGATGAAGACCTGCGGGGCAGGAAGCCGGGAGAGGTGGCGTCGTTGCTCGTGAAGGGAGCTTTGAGCGCCGGATTGAAAAAAGAACAGATTGATGTTATCTTAAAAGAGAGCGAGGCCATAGCTTTTGCTCTTGAAAACGCCCAGGAAGGCGATCTTGTAGTTATCTTTTACGAAAAATATGAAACAGCTCTAAAAGCCATTAAGGAAGCCCTTAAAAGCCATAAGGAAACCCCTGCTTTGGCAGGGATAGTATAATTATTTTTTAAAAAAGAGCAGGATTTTGATATTTTTCCCTGAAATATATAATAGAGCTTTTTAAAGCGAGGGAGAGGATTTGTACGCGGTTGAACTGGAGGCAAAGGCTAAGATAAATCTGACGCTGGATGTGCTCTACAAAAGGCCCGATGGTTACCACCAGGTAGAAATGATAATGCAAGAGATTTCCTTGAGAGATTATCTGGTTATTTCCCTTCTTCCCAAGAAGGATATAAGAATTGTAACTGATTCTAAAGCCATCCCTGACGGTGAAGCTAACCTTGCCTTTAAGGCAGCTAAACTGCTTATAGAGGAGTTTAATCTCGACGCAGGGGTTGAAATAAAAATCTTTAAGGAGATCCCCGTTGCGGCTGGACTTGCCGGGGGAAGCGCCGATGCAGCAGCGGTATTAAAAGGGATGAACGAGATTTTTGAACTGGGGCTTTCGACTGAAGAGCTGATGCGATTTGGAGAAAAGTTGGGCGCTGATGTGCCGTTTTGCGTCATGGGAGGCACGGCTCTTGCCTGCGGCAAAGGGGAAGAGCTAAGTCGCCTCCCTGCAGTCCCGCCTGCAAGTCTGGTATTGATTAAACCGCCTTATTCGGTCTCCACTAGAGAGGTGTACAATAGACTAAAAATTAATTCTATTAAAAAAAGGCCTGAGACTCAAACTGTAATAGAAAGCATAAAGAAAGGAGACCTTGAGGGAATAGCAAAAGGCCTGTGCAATGTCCTGGAGGAGGTTACCTTTGCCCAGCATCCGGAACTTGGGAAGTTTAAGGAGATGTTGAAGGCGAGGGGTGCTTTTGGAAGTCTAATGTCAGGCAGCGGCCCAACTGTATACGGTATTTTTGAGACAAAAAAAGATGCCGAAAGAGCTGCTACATCGTTGTCGCTTCCGGGATGCACGATTTTAATATCCTGCATGGGTTAGGAGGGAGAAAAATGGTGGGGAAGTTTAAATCGATAAGGCTTGACAATTACAAGCCTTTGAGGGAGATCGTGTTCGAAGTTTTAAGACAGGCCATAATCTCGGGAGACTTAAAACCCGGAGAGAGGCTGATGGAAGTCCAGCTTGCCGAAGAAATGGGGGTTTCCAGGACACCAGTAAGGGAAGCAATACGCAAGCTGGAACTAGAGGGCCTGGTGGTGATGATTCCAAGAAAGGGAGCTTATGTGGCGGGGCTTTCACTGAAGGATGCCGCTGATGTGTTCGAAATAAGGCAAGCTCTGGAAGGCCTTGCTGCTGCGCTGGCTGCAGAGCGAATAACCGAGGAAGAGATAGACAGCCTTGAAAAAATTCTGGTGGAAATAAACGAAGCGGCCGAAAAAGAAGATGTGGATATGGTGATAAAAAAAGATGCCGAATTCCACCAGATATTATTCAAAGCAACCCGGAACGACAGGCTTGTGCAGATAATAAATAACCTGAAAGAACAGATAGACCGGTTCAGAGTTCAGTCCTTTACCAACAAAGCGAGAATTAAGAGCCTTATGGAGGAACACAAAAAGATTGTGGAAGCCATAACCGAAAGGAATGTAGAACTCGCTAAAAAGTTGGCCGAAGAGCACATAGAAAAGGTAGAAAACAACGTGATGAATATATTGAGAAAAGAGATGAATATGATGGAGGATGACCTGCCATGCTGAAGGCCCTTATTTTGGCCGGAAGCGGAAAGAGCGATAAGTTGAAAGAGGATGAAGAAACCCCTAAGGCATTGATTAAAATAAACGGGCGCGAGATGATTCTTTACATTTTAGAGGCCTTGAAAAAACTTGATTACATAGAAAAAATCGTGGTAGTGGGACCTGAAAAAAAACTAAGGTCGGTACTTGAAAATTACGAAGTTGAAGTAGTCCAGCAAGGCTATGAACTCATAGACAACGTAATGAAAGGCCTTGAATGTTTTTCAGACGAAGATGAAGTCCTGATTTTGACTTCAGATATTCCTATGATAACGCCGGAAGCCTTGGACGATTTTGTGAAAAGGGCAAAAGAGTCTGACGCTGAGTTTGCATACCCCATAATTTCAAAGGAAGATACTGAAAAAAAGTTTCCCGGGGTGAAGAGGACTTACGTAAAAGTAAAAGAAGGGACGTTTACCGGGGGCAATGTGGTTTTAGTCAGGGTTGGCAGCGGCAAAAAGTGCCTTAACAAGGCCAGGGATTTTTTTATTTACAGGAAGAGCCCTTGGAAGCTGGCCGCTATTTTAGGAATAACGGTAGTGCTGAAGTTCTTATTGGGACGGATTACCATTTCCGAAATTGAAAAAAGGGTTTTCGAACTTTTTGGCATAAACGCCCGGGCTGTAATAAGTAGATTCCCTGAGTTAGGCAGCGATGTGGACAAGGAAAGCGACCTGGAGCTTGCACGAAGAGTACTGGCGCGGGAGGTTCTACCATGAGGCGGAGCAAAAGGCTAGTGCTTTTATCCAAATTCTTAAGCGACAATCCCAACCGCATCTTCACATTGAAGTTTTTCGGCGAAAAGTACGATGCGGCTAAATCTTCTATAAGCGAAGATTTGAATATAATAAAGGACGCCTTTTATGAAGGCGGAGAAGGCGTGTTGGAGACCATTCCCGGCGCGGCGGGTGGCGTCAGATTTCGAATAAAAAGGCCAAAAGAGGAAATCGAAAATTTTATTTCGGAGCTTTGCAGTGTTTTATCAGACCGGTCCAGGATAATCCCGGGGGGTTATCTTTATATGACCGATATAATATTTTCTCCGGAGTATTCTTCTCGAATAGGCGAAATCTTTGCTCAAATATTCGTGGAAGAAGAACCATCCTGCGTCCTTACCGTTGAAACTAAGGGAATACCGCTGGCTTTGATGACGGCAAAAGCCCTGGGAGTGCCCCTGGTGGTGGCGAGAAGAGACAGCAGGGTAACAGAAGGACCTTCGGTTAATATCAGCTATGTATCGGGTTCAAGCCAGAGGATTCAAAATATGGCATTGCCAACAAGGGCTCTGTCAAAGAATGCGAGGGTACTTATAGTCGACGATTTTATGAAGGGCGGAGGCACCGCCCGAGGCATGATGGAACTCGTGAGGCAGTTCGGAGCGGAAGTGGTGGGAGTGGCGGTTTTGGTGACAACTGCCCTGCCGGCTGAAAAACTGGTGAAAAACTATGTTTCGCTCATGGTGCTTGAAAAGATCGATGCCGAAGCAGGCCAAATTAACTTAAAACCCGTCAAATTTCAAAAAGACAAAGAAGGATTTTGATATTTTTTATAGAACTACTAAAAAAACGGGGTCAGGGAGGGCGTGGCCTTGGAGATAACCGACATCCGTATAAGGAAGGTAGAAAATGAGGGCAGGATGAAGGCCATTGTTTCGGTGACGTTCGACGACGAGTTTGTGGTCCACGATATAAGGATTATAGAAGGGGAAAAAGGCCTTTTCATCGCCATGCCCAGCCGCAAGACCGCAAGCGGCCGCTTCAAAGACGTAGCTCATCCTATAAATAAAGCTTCTAGAGCTAAGATTGAGCAGGCGATTTTAAGACAATATGAAGGCAAAAGTGTAAAGTAAATATAGGGCAGTTCCTGTCCTATATTTTTCTTTTTGAACTAGAGAGGATTTTTGCGAAAAATGTCGAAGTACGAGAAGGTTTGTGTTTTCCAATGAACCATAAGGGGGGGAAACGGGTGTGGACTTTACTGCGGTTATTTTGGCAGCCGGTGAAGGAACGCGTATGAACTCTAGCATACCTAAGGTGCTCCACAAGGTATGCGGTGTTCCCATGCTGGGACACGTGATTTCTCAGGCTAAGGAGGCCGGGGCCAAGAGAATAATTGTGGTGGTGGGCAGGGGTGCCGAGGAGATAAAAAGGGCTTTTGAAGGGCAAAAGGTGGAATTTGTCCTGCAGGCCGAACAAAAAGGCACAGGACATGCACTTTTGCAAACAGAAGATGCCGTAAAAGGAGAAGAAACCCTCCTTGTGCTCTACGGAGACATGCCTCTTGTTACCAGCGAAACTTTAAAGTCTATGGTCGAATATCATATCCGGAACCTAGCCGCTGCGACGGTGATGACGGCGAAGGTGAATGACCCTGCGGGTTATGGGCGGATTATAAGGGAAGGGTATAGGGTGATCGCCATAAAGGAAGAGAAAGATGCGTCTCCGGAAGAAAAGGCCATCGGCGAAATAAATTCCGGTATATACTGCTTCGATGGGAAACGGGTTTTTGAAGCACTCCGCCAGGTAAATAATAACAACGCACAAGGCGAATACTATCTAACGGATGTAGTGGAGATACTCAACCGGGAGGGAGAAAAGGTTTTAGCCTATGAAGTTAAAGACACGACCGAGGTACAAGGAGTAAACGATAGGATACAGCTGGCGATGGCCCAGTCTATAATGCAAAAGAGAATAATTCATCGCCTTATGAGACGGGGAGTTACGTTTTTGGACCCTGATTCTTGTGTTGTGGATGCAGGAGTTGAAATCGAAAGGGATACCATCATTTACCCGGGAGTGATCCTAGAAGGGAAAACCAGGATAGGAGAATGCTGTACGATAGTGGGATACAGCAGGATAGTAGACTCCAGCATAGGTAACAATGTGGAGATTGCCATGTGCCATATAAGAGAAAGCGTGATCGAGGATGGCGTAAAAATCGGGCCCTTTGCCAACATACGTCCTGGAACCCATTTGATGGCGGGAGTTAAGGTGGGAGATTTCGTGGAGATAAAAAACAGCAAAGTTGGCGAAAGCTCCAAAGTGCCTCACCTTTCGTACGTTGGAGATGCCGATATAGGAAGCAATGTCAACATCGGTGCAGGTGTGATTTTTGTAAACTACGACGGCTTTAAAAAGCACAGAACCGTGGTGAAAGACGAGGCTTTCATAGGGTGCAACTCCAATCTTATTGCGCCGGTTAGGATCGGGCACGGTTCCTATATAGCCGCAGGCTCCACGATAACCAAGGATGTGGAGGAAGGTGCTTTAGCAATAGCCAGGTCGCGGCAGGAAAACAAACCCGGATGGGTGAGGAAACGCAAAGAACGCGAGGGAGGAGATAAAAGCGATGGAAAACAGGCTTGAAATTTTTACGGGAAACGCCAATGTGGAGCTCGCACGGGAAATAGCCAGGAACCTCGGAATCGAGGTGGGGGATGCGGTAGTAAACACATTCAGTGACGGGGAAATTCAGGTAAAGATTAATGAAAGCGTGAGGGGGGCCGACGTCTTTGTAGTTCAGCCATTGAGCTATCCAGTGAACGACCATTTGATGGAACTATTGATAATGTTGGATGCTTTCAAAAGGGCTTCTGCATGGCGCATTACGGCCGTAATACCGTATTACGGTTATGCGAGGCAGGACCGGAAAATAAGGGCACGTGACCCCATAACTGCAAAGTTGGTGGCAGACCTCATCTCAACTGCGGGCGCCCACAGGGTATTGACTATGGACCTTCATGCCGGCCAAATCCAGGGATTTTTCAATTTTCCCGTGGACCACTTGATGGCGGTGCCGATACTGGCTGACTACTTCAGGAAGAAAGGAATAGAAGACCCGGTGGTGGTGTCGCCTGACGTGGGTGGAGTTACCAGGGCCAGGGAACTGGCCACAAGGCTGGGCGCATCCATCGCCATAATAGATAAGCGAAGGCCCGAACCCAATATGGCCGAAATAATGAATGTAATAGGAAAAGTGAAGGGCAAGACAGTCATTATGATAGACGACATCATAGATACGGCAGGCACCATAACACTGGGAGCCCAGGCCTTACTGGAACACGGGGCAAAAGAAATTTACGCCTGCTGTACCCATCCGGTGCTCTCAGGGCCGGCCATTGAGAGGCTTTCTGCCTCACCTATAAAAGAAGTTGTGGTGACCAACACCATACCGTTGAGAGAACACCAGAAAATTGACAAAATCAAGGTTTTGTCAGTAGCACAGATATTTGCCGAAGCGATAAAACGCATCCATAACAACGAATCGGTGAGCACTCTTTTTGATTGATATTGATTTATTGCGACAAAAAGGTTATACTAATGTTCGTAATTAAGAAAGGAGGAAGGATGATGGCTCAGGTAAGTCTTGCAGTTGAGGAGCGAAAGCTTGCTGGAAAAGGCCATTTAAATGAGCTCAGGAAAAGCGGCAAAATACCCGGTGTGCTTTACGGAAAGAACATAAAGACAAAAGCTATTGCCGTAGACGCAAAAGAAATAAATAAATTGTTTAAGGCTCACGGCGAAGGCGTGCTTATCGATTTAATACTGGGTGAAGAAAAATACCCAGTTATAATTAAAGAAATCCAGAGGGACCACTTAAAGGGCGTTATTACCCACATAGACTTTTACAGGGTATCTATGACGGACAAAATCGAGGTAGACTTGCCCATTATCCTAAAAGGTGAGCCGGAAGGCGTCAAGGCCGGCGGCGTGCTGCAGCACCAGCTGCATGAGCTGACTATAGAAGCATTGCCGACAGATATACCCGAATTCATTGAAGTAGACATTTCACACCTTAAGATAGGCGATGTTTTGATGGTCAAAGACATTAAGCTGAGCGAAAAGATAACCGTTCTCGATGACCCGGAGGAAGTGGTCGTCACTGTGCTCGCGCCGACCATTGAAGAAGAGGAAGCGCCTGCCGGAGAATCTGCGGAGCCAGAAGTGGTGAGCAAGGGCAAGGAAAAGAAAGAGGAGTGATTTTGGCGCAACAAACGTTGCGCTTTTCTTTTACCGGAGGTGGAACGTTTTGTTTTTGATAGTCGGACTGGGAAATCCGGGCAAAGAATATGAGAATACCAGGCACAATGTGGGATTTAAGGTACTTGAAAAAATTTCCGAAAAACTTGGTGTGAAGATGGACAAGATTAAGTTCAAAGGGCTTTTTGGAGAAGGTACCTACGGAGGAGAGAAAATCCTCCTCCTGAAGCCGATGACTTTTATGAACCTTTCTGGTCAAAGCGTAGGGGAGGCGATGAGGTTTTATAAAGTCCCTTCGGAAAACCTGATTGTGATTTACGACGATATGGACCTGCCGGTAGGAAGGCTCAGGATAAGGAGAAAGGGTAGCTCGGGTGGACACAAGGGCATGGAATCCATAATATCCTGCATATCCAGCGAGGATTTCCCTAGAGTAAGGGTGGGCATCGGGAGGCCGAAAGGCGATGTGGTCGACCATGTGCTTGGAAATTTCGATCCTGAAGAAAATCAAGCTGTAGAATCTGCGATAGAAGCCGCAGCAGATGCTGCCCTCGCTATAGTAAAGGAAGGGGTACAAGAGGCTATGAACAGGTATAACGGATTTACGCCTTAAACCATATATTGTTATAAAAGGCATACGATTACCTGGAATTAAACTAAATCCCCTGGTATAATTAAATACTGTATTTTGGTTAAAACAACTTCCAGAGGGAGAGGGAAATGATAAGGCTAGAGAGGCTTACCGAAAAACCTATTCTTGAGCCAAAACGGAATGGGGAAGCGGAGAGCGAATGGGAGAGGGCGGCGGTGTTCAACTGCGCTGCCATTTATGACAACGGCCTTTTCCACCTGATCTACAGGGCTTCGAACATAGGCCCCCATGAGAAATACGGGCGGTACATTTCGAGGTTGGGTTACGCGGTAAGCACCGATGGCTTGAATTTTAACAGGCTACGGGCTCCAATAATCACAAACGACCAGCCTCACGAGCAGAGGGGTTGTGAGGATCCACGGGTAGTCAAGATTGGCGATACCTATTATATGATGTACGTGGCATTCGGCGGAAGATTCGACGGCGACTGGCGCATTTGCCTTGCGACTTCCAAAAACCTCATTAAGTGGGAAAAACACGGAATAGTGCTCGACGAGCCCAATAAAAACGCCTCGCTATTCCCAGAAAAAATAAACGGAAAGTTCGTCATGCTTCACCGCAGATACCCGAATATATGGATAGCTTTCTCAGAAGATTTAAAGGCATGGCACGACCACAGACCCATTTTAGAGCCTGTCAAGGGTACGTGGCAGAGCGCAAGAGTAGGTATAGCAGGGCCCCCTATAAAGACCCAGGACGGCTGGTTTTTGATATACCATGCGGCCGATTCAAAAAATACGTACAGGCTGGGAGCAGCTCTTTTAGACATCGAAGATCCTTCGAAAGTTTTAGCAAGGCAGGAAGAACCCATTATGGAGCCGCAGCTTCCATGGGAAAAAGAAGGGTACGTGCCGAACGTGGTCTTCAGCTGCGGACATGCTGTAAAGGGCGACGACATATACGTGTACTATGCAGGGGCGGATAGCGCTATAGGCGTGGCATATTTGAACAAAGCAGACATAAAGTTTAGGAGGGCAAGAGCTGTAGCATGATAAGGCCGGCGAAAAGTGCCGGCTTTTAAAATTGTCACCGTCTGATGGGGACACGCCTTTATTATCTTTTTATTGCACCGCAATGGAATAGAGGATATAATAAAATCAGAAAATATAAGAAATTCATAAAATAATGTCACCAGCAGTCGGTGACAAAATTTAAGAGGAGGGTGAATTATGAGGGCAAAAATTCAGGCTTTCGGGAGATTTTTAAGCGGAATGGTGATGCCCAACATCGGTGCCTTTATAGCGTGGGGTCTTATAACTGCGTTCTTCATCCCCACCGGCTGGACTCCCAATGAACACCTGGGCAAATTAGTAGGCCCCATGATTACTTATCTCCTTCCGCTGTTAATAGGTTATACAGGCGGGAAGATGGTGCACGATGTGAGGGGCGGCGTCGTCGGCGCTGCTGCCACCATGGGCGTAATAGTGGGCTCGGACATACCAATGTTCATGGGTGCGATGATAATGGGTCCACTAGGCGGATACGTTATAAAAAAGGTGGACGAAGCACTGAAAGACAGGATACCGGCCGGATTCGAGATGCTGGTGAACAACTTTTCTGCAGGAATCGTAGGCATGATAGTCACGCTTCTGGCATATTCTGCCATAGGCCCGGTGGTTTTAGGTCTAAACAAGGTCCTGGCTGCAGGAGTTCAGGCCATAGTAAATATGGGACTTTTACCTCTTGCTTCTATATTCATAGAGCCTGGCAAAATACTGTTTTTAAACAACGCCATTAACCACGGGATTTTGGGACCACTAGGAGTGGCGGAAGTCGCCCAGAAAGGCAAGTCCATTTTCTTCTTGCTCGAGACTAACCCGGGCCCCGGTTTGGGAGTGCTCCTGGCCTACTGGCTCGTGGGCAAAGGGATGGCTAAGCAGTCTGCGCCCGGAGCGATAATTATACACTTTTTTGGCGGAATCCATGAAATTTACTTCCCCTACGTGCTCATGAATCCGATACTGGTAATCGCCGTGATTTTGGGCGGGGCTACTGGCGTATTCACCTTTGCCGCTCTTGGTGCGGGCCTTGTGGCGACTCCATCGCCGGGAAGCATCTTCGCGGAAATAGCTATGGCCCCCAAAGGCGGCCTCATTCCGGTGCTGGCAGGTATCGCGCTTTCGGCTCTGGTGTCCTTCCTCGTGTCTTCGCTGCTTCTTAAGCGTTTCGGTCAGGACGAAGAAGACCTGGAAGCTGCAAAGCAGATGGTGAGCCAGCTAAAAGGCGGAAGGGTACACGATGTAACAAAAAGGCCAAAAATAAGAAAGATAGTGTTTGCCTGCGATGGCGGCATGGGTTCTTCAGCCATGGGTGCTTCGGTCTTGAGAAGGAAAATCAAGGAAGCCGGTTTGGATATAGAAGTAGTGCACACCGCCATAAACGAAATTCCGGAAGACGCCGATATAGTGATTACTCATAAAGAACTCACCGAAAGAGCTAAAGCAAAATCTCCCAATGCAGAACACGTATCCATCGAAACTTTCGTGAATAACCCGATATACGATGAACTGGTCAAGAGGTTGAAAAAATAGCGAAAAAAGGAAATAATATGGAGTAACAGCTCAAGCTGTTACTCTCATTTTTTCAAGATGGTGATGAACGTGAGTTTTACCAGGCGGCAAAGGAAAATAATAAAGGTGTTGTTAGAAGGGCAGGCTACTGCCGAGAAGCTCGCAAGTATTTTAGGGGTTAGCAGGCGAACGATTCTCAGAGACTTACCCGGGCTTTCTGATAAATTGAAGGCCTATGGGATAAAACTCCAGAGAAAATCAGGGAAGGGCATAAGCCTGGAAGGCGAAAGCGATTCGCTGGAAAATCTGAAGCGGGATATAGAGGAAGCCTATCAAGATGAAAGGGTAACCCAGGAGGAGAGGCAAAAGCTTATCATTTTGTTTTTGCTGGAGAACAAGGGGCCTCAAAAACTATACAGCCTGGCAAAGGAGTTTGGAGTCACGGAAGCTACGATAAGTAATGACCTAGATGAAGTGGAAGAAGTGCTCTCTGAATACGGACTAAAACTCGTGAGGCGGCCGGGGCTTGGGGTATTTATAAAAGGACCCGAAAAAAACATAAGGCACCTCATTACCGAGCTTTTTTACGAATACTTCGATGAAGCACAGCTGGTGAGGCTGATAAGAGAGAATCTGAAGGGAGCTTTAAAGAATGAAGATTGGGTGGAGAGGATAAAAGGCAGGTTTTTTGGTTTTATTGAGAAAAATTGGCTTGAAAGCGTAGAAGGTATTTTGAAAAAGACCATTGAAGAAAACGGAATAAACTTAGCGGACAGCGCTTATGCCGGCTTGCTGGTCCACGTAGCCCTTGCTTTAAAAAGGTTAAAGAACGGAGAAGTTATATCAATAGATGGTACACTCCTTTCTGCAATGAGAGGGACAAAGGAGTTCGAACTGGCAGCTCGGCTTGCAAGTCGGCTGGAATCGGCCTTTGGAGTGAAAATTCCTGAAGAAGAACTCGGCTATATAACCATGCACCTTTTGGGCGCCAAGCTCCGCGCGGGGTACGATGACTCCAGGGATCTTTTTGCAATGGATCACCAGGAAGCTATGGAAGCTTCTTTGGAAATCCTGGAAGAAGCAGGCAGGGAACTGAAGCGGGACCTGGCGGGGGATGCCCGGGCTGTAGAAGATTTGGCATTGCACTTGAAGCCTGCTCTTATGAGGATGAAGATGGGAATGGAAATTAGAAACCCCATTCTTCCCCAGATAAAAGATGCCTACCCAGACCTCTTATGGGTGGCGAAAAAAGCTGCTCAGGTTTTGGAAAGGCGATTTGGCGTTCAGGTTCCGGAGGAAGAGATAGGATATATAGCAATGCACATAGGTGCCGCCCTTGAGAGGGAGAGGGAGAAGGCCGGGGTGGTGCTGGTATGCCCGAGCGGCATCGGAAGCGCCAGGATGCTGGCAAGCCGTATAAGAAAGGAGCTGCCGGATTTGGAAATCATCGATGTAGTATCGCTGTTAGATTTGGAAAGGACTCTGGAAACACACCCCGAGACAGAGGCCGTAATATCTACCGTGCCTTTAGAAGAAGCCAGGTTGCCGGTAATAGTGGTGTCGCCGCTTTTGTCCTACGATGATGTGGAAAATATCAAGGCTTTTATCAGGAAGAGGACTTTTTCGGATAAAAAAAGCTGCGAAAGGCAAAAGGCCAGCGGGAATATGGTATTTGAACTCTTGGAATATTTTTTGGTAGAAACAGTAAGTGCGGAAAGCTTTGAAGAGCTCTTGGATGCCATAGAGGAGAAGATAAGGGCAAAGCCAGGAATCATTTCTGCATCAGAAGTAAAAAAGGATATTCATGAAAGAGAATTAAAGTCGGGGACTGCTGTACCCGGCGCGGGAATCTCGATGCTTCACGCTAGGACCGCTGGGGTGGAAAAGCCTTTTGTGGGGCTTTTTCGCCTGGAAAGACCTCTTAAGATGAAAAATATGGATGGTGAAATAGAGGATGTCAAGGCATGTCTTTTAATGCTCCTTCCTAAAAAATCTTCGCCGAAAGAGATGGAGATAATGGGACGTATAAGCGCAGCACTGATAGAAGAAGAAGGCTTCGTCGAATTGCTTAAATACGGCGCTGATGTGGAAGTGATAAGGTCATTTATTAGAATTTTAAAATGAGGGGGTAGTGAAGTTGGCATTTGGTTTTTTCAGAAAAAAAGATGAAGTGCTTAGCGAAAAGGCCGTTGCAGTGGGTGCAAAGGCTAAAGATAAATATGAAGCTATAGAAATAGTGGGGGAATTGCTGGTCAGAGACGGGCGCGTGGAGCGTTCATATATTGATGAAATGAAAAAGAGAGAGGAACTTTTATCCACGTATATAGGGAATGGGATTGCCATTCCCCATGGCGGAAGCGAAGCAAAAGAAAAGATCAAAAAGAGCGGGCTTGCAGTGGCCCAGTTTCCTGAAGGAGTCGATTTCGGCGATGGGAACAAGGCGTATATAGTTATAGGAATAGCAGCAAAGGGCGACGAACACCTTGAAATTCTCTCCAATATTGCGGCGGCTTGCGAAGATGAAAAGAGGGTTAATAAACTCATAGAAACTAAGGATCCGAAGGAAATCATCAAGTTGCTGAAAGAAGGGTTTTCAAGATGAAGACGGCTGTTCATTTTGGTGCTGGCAACATAGGGCGGGGCTTCATAGGGTTTTTGCTTGCAAAGGCCGGATACCGTGTGGTCTTTGTCGACATCAACGCCAATTTGATAGAAGAGCTCAATAAAAGTGGTTCTTACAGGGTATTGGAAAAGGGCGATGAGCTGAAGGTCCACCTGGTTGAAGGCGTGGAGGGCATCCTGGCAGCAGACGAAGAAATGGTCGCTGAAAAGATAAGTGAGGCTCAGATGGTCACAACGGCGGTGGGGCCGGGTGTCTTGAAGGCTATAGCCCCCGTTATAGCATCAGGTATTTCCCTCAGGTTAAAGCGTTCATCGGAGCCACTCAATGTTATTGCTTGCGAAAATATGGTGGGCGCATCTACTTTTTTGAAAGAAAAGGTCATGGAAAAACTTACACCTGAGGAAAGACAGGATGCGATAAAAAAGGTGGGATTTCCCGACGCCTCAGTGGACAGGATAATTCCCCCTCAGGAAGGGACCTTTCTCCTTGATGTCGCGGTAGAACCGTACTTCGAATGGGTGGTGGATGCCGACGGCTTTGCTGGGGAAATACCGTCAATCCCGGGGATGAAAGTTGTTAATAACCTGCGGGCTTACGTGGAGCGAAAAATTTATACCTTGAACACCGGACATGCAGTGGCGGCTTACCTCGGTTACGAAAAAGGTTACAGCACTATACTCGATGCGCTGAAGGAAAAAAGTATAGTTGAGACGGTAAGGGGGGCAATGGAAGAGTCGGGAGCTTACCTGACGACCCGATTTGGATTTGATAAAAAGGAGCACGGCAATTACATCGAAAGTACGTTGAGGCGTTTTCTAAACCCGGCTCTGAAAGACGCTGTAGTTCGTGTGGGGCGAAATCCCTTGAGAAAATTGGGCCCTGAAGATCGATTGGTCTATCCGGCTTTGAAAGCTCAGCAGCTCGGGGTAACTCCCAATAATCTATGCAAGGGTATAGCTGCAGCCTTGAAATTCGACTACGAAGAGGATGAAGAGGCCCTCAAGCTGCAGATGATGATTAAAGATGAAGGGATAGAGCAGGTTCTGAAAAAGGTATGCGGTATAACGGAAGAAAATCCATTATTCGGGATTATAAAAGGATATTTTTATAAGACTTAAAAAAAGACAAAATCCCCAAAAAGCACTTCCTTGGCTAAATCCAGGGGGTGCTTTATTTATTGCAGATTATACTTAGCTGGCTCGGGGGATAATGCTATTAGGGACGTTTAAAAAAATTAAGGTTCACTTATTGACAGCGAAAAAATTATTTAGTATAATAAAAATCAGGTTGGAGGTGAAAAAAATGGTCAAAATACAGATAGATGAAAGGGCAAAAAATTTCATTCGGCAGAAAAATGCCGATGCTGTGACGGTAAAATTGGAACGCTACGGCGGAGGGTGAGCAGGTTGCAGGTATCTGCCTACCGTGTACGTAGGTGCCCCATCTGATGCTAACGGCTACGAAGTATACGAGGTCGATGGGATAAAGGTGTACGTCAGCCCCTTTGTCGATACAAGAGATGGCCTTAAAATTTACCTTTCTGGTTTTGGGATGTTCAAAAACCTTGCCGTAGCCGGAGGATATTAATTAGACTTTATCCTTATGCTCCTTGTAAAGCTGTATAAACTTCATTATAAACATGAACTCTTCTGGAGTGCAATCGGCTACCATCTCCAAAAAGGACTTCACTTTCGGGTCTGCAAAAAGCTGCTTTAGTTCCGGGTTCATTGGCCTTAAAAGGGAAGTTATGTCATCATCGTCGCTCACGAAATAGCAGGGCGAAAGAGAAAGGGCCTTAGCTATTTTTTCGAGAGTCTTTATAGAAGGTTCTACTTTGCCGCTTTCGATTTGTCCAATGAGTCCCGGCGAAACTCCTGCTTTTTTTGCCAGCTCTGCCTGAGTGATGCCGCGCTCCTGGCGAATTTTCTTGATTTTGTAACCTACGTGGGACGAGGACAGAAAATCCTGGGGACTGACGTTTAGAGCCCGGGCGATGGCTTTCAATGTGGCTAAAGAAGGAAGTACGTTCCCGTTTTCAATCTGACAAAGATACGTGGCCGAAATGCCCGCCTTTTGCGCAAGTTCCGGAAGGGAAAGCCCCCTTTCGCGGCGCAGGATGCTTATCCTTTCGCCCGTTGAAGTTGTGCCGCTGCCTTTTGGAGAATGTTCATCGAAGAGGGCATCTTTCGATATATTTAAAGCGGCTGCTAGTTTTTCGATCACCTCGAGCGATGGCTGTTTCTTGCCGCGCTCTATTTCACAAAGGTAAGATACGGAAAGGTTTGCCTTTTCGGCAAGTTCCTTTAACGACATGTTTCTCTTTTTGCGAAATTCGCGGATAGTTTTGCCGCAAATCAACGAATTTCACCTCGTTTTAGTCATACTAAGATTTGATTATAGTATAACAAAATAATCGAAAAAAATAAATTGGGATTCCTTTTTAAAGTCGGTTATAATAATTGAAAACAATATTTTTCATGGAGGAGGAAATAAAATGAAACCTATTACCCTTACCGATGATAATTTCGAGCAGGAAGTCCTCAATTCCGATATACCGGTGCTGGTGGACTTCTGGGCTCCCTGGTGCGGCCCGTGCCGCATGATGGCGCCGGTCATCGACGAGCTGGCTGCCGAATACGAAGGTAGAATAAAAGTGGGTAAACTGAACGTCGACGAGAACCCGAACAGCGCAAGTGCCTTCGGGATAATGAGCATACCGACGCTAATACTATTTGAGAATGGCCAGCCATCAAAAAAAATGATAGGTTTTAGACCAAAGAGCGAGATAGTCTCTGAACTCGGGCTGTAGGACGATCTTTTAAAAACCGCCGATAAAAAGGCGGTTAATTTTTTTCTTATTGACAAAAACTACCTTAAGGTTATAATATATCCTTGAGTCTTAATGCAAATAATTTGCATTTAGGAGGTGGCCGCTTTGAAAAGGAAAAGATTATACTCTTTACTTGCGATACTCGTGGCCGCCATTTTTTTAATAAACGGCTGCACGTCTAAGGCAAGCCGTCTTACACCTCAGGAGGGGGGGAAAATAAGGATATATACTACCATATATCCTCTTTATGACTTCGCCGTCAAAATAGCAGGCGACAGGGCTTATGTAGAAAAAATCGTACCGGCAGGGGTTGAAGTTCACGACTTCGAGCCGTCGCCCAAGCTTGTGGCCGGAATTTATGAGGCGGATGTGTTCATCTATTTGGGAGGCTCGATTGACCCTTGGGCAGAAAAGCTTGCTGAACAGCTTTTAAAAGAGGGTGTAACAGTAGTTAAAGCAGGAGAAGGACTTCTTCAGGAAGAGTTTCATGATGATGAAGAGGACGTTACCGAAGGAAACGGCCATCATCTGGATCCCCATGTCTGGCTGGATCCCCTACTTGCAAAGACACTGGCCGAAAGGATAGCCGGGGCTATGGCTGCAAAAGATGGGAAAAACGAGGTATATTATCGTAAAAATCTCGAAGACCTGAAAAAGCGCCTGGACGACCTGGATGAAAAATACAGAAATTCCCTTTTGCCGGCCAAAAAACGGGATTTCGTGGTAAATCATGCGGCTTTCGGCTACATGGCGAGGCGATATAATCTGAACCAGATAGCCATAAGCGGCCTTTCCCCCCAGCAGGAGCCTTCTCCCAAAAAGCTGGCAGAGCTTGCAAAGTTGTGCAAAGAAAGGGATATAAGATATATAATGGTCGAGGCTGCGTCGAGCTCCAAACTGGCTGAAGTGCTTGCAAAGGAGACAGGAAACAAGGTTTTGGTCCTGCATCCCCTGGAGAATTTAACCGAGGAAGATATAAAAGCCGGCAAGGATTACTTTTCTATCATGCTGGAAAATTTAGAGAATCTAAAAAGGGCCCTCAATGAATAGGAGGAGGAGGGTATGGACACACCGGTAGTAGAGCTCAAGGATGTTAGTTTTTCTTATGGAGGTCCCAAAGTTTTGGAAAAAGTGAACATAAAAGTGGAAAAAGGCGATTTCTTCGCGCTGATTGGGCCCAACGGCGCTGCAAAGACAACGCTTATGAAGATAATGTTGGGGCTTGTCGTTCCTGATGAAGGTGAGGTAAAGCTATTCGGAAAAAACGTTAAAAGCTTTCGGCAGTGGCATAAAATCGCTTACGTTCCCCAGCATGGAGGGCAAATAAATCTGTCTTTTCCTGCGACGGTCAGAGAGGTTGTGGCATCAGGTCTTTTCGGGAAGAATAGACCCTTAAAGGGAAAATCGTTAGAGGAAGCGGTGAAAAAGGCCTTGGCTACGGTTGGCATTGAACATCTTGCTGCAAGGCTCATTGGCGAGCTTTCAGGGGGACAGAGGCAAAAGGTTTTACTAGCTCGCTGCCTTGTTGGAAATCCGGAGGTCGTCTTTCTTGATGAGCCTACGAGCGGTGTCGACGCCGAATCTCAGCAGGAATTTTACGACCTTTTGGATCGTCTTAACAAAGAGAGGGGCTTGACGGTAGTTATGATAACCCACGATATAGGTACGGCTTGCGGCATAGCGAATAAAATCGGGTGCGTGAAAGGAGGTAAAGTGGACATACACGAAAATACAAAGGATATAACCGAGGACCACATAGCCGAAATAATGGGGTACAGCATTAAAAAACAAAGGACAAAATAATCTATAAATAAATGAGGAAGGAACTGCAATGGAAATATTTAAGTATTCTTTTATGGTTAGAGCCTTTGCGGCCGGAATCGCTTCTGCTTTGGTTACTTCTTCCATAGGAGTGTTTGTAGTGCTGAGGCGTATGTCGATGGTCGGTGACAGCTTGTCTCACGCATCTTTAGCAGGAGTTGCGGCTGGAATGCTCTTTGGGTTTTATCCTTTTTATGGCGCCGTGGCGTTTTCTGTCCTTGCCGCCTTGCTCGTCGAATTCGTTAGGGCTACTTTTAAGAGGTACGCCGAAATAGCCCTGGCGGTTGTAATGTCGGCGAGCATGGGAGCGGCTGTGGTGATGATAAGCCTTGGCAGGTCGTTTAATGCAGATATTTTCTCCTACTTATTCGGCAGCCTTATGGCTGTGGCCGAAGAAGACATAAAGCTGATAATAATCTTGGGAGCTTTCGTATTGGTTGCTCTTTACATTTTGCGCAGGCAGCTTTTTTCCATAGCCTTCGATGAGGAGACGGCTAGAGTTTCCGGCATACCCGTCAATAAGGTGAATGTGCTTTTTTCCATACTCACCGCCCTAACGTTGGCCATATCGGTAAGAATAGTGGGCACTCTGCTTGTCACAGCGCTATTAGTCATTCCCGCTGCTGTTAGTCTTCAGCTTGCTAGAAGTTTTAATTCTGCAATTTTAATATCGAATGTGGTTGCAGTATTTTCAGTGGTGACAGGACTTTGTATTTCTTTCTACTTCGATCTGGCGCCGGGTGGCACGATAGTGCTCATTGCTTCAGCGGTATTATTTGTCGTTCTTATTGGCAAAAGGAGGGTAGGTAAGGGTGGAATTTGAAGAATTTTTGAGAAAAATGGGACTCAGAGTGACCAACCAAAGACTTGCGATAATGAGAGTGCTTGGCAGCTCAGGGACTATGTTGACCGCAATGGAAATATTTGAAAGAGTAAAGGAGATACTTCCCGGAGTGAATTTCTCTACGATATACAGGAATGTGGAAATCATGAAAAAAAGGGGAATACTATGTACTGTAGTAAGGGGCGATGGAATACCTACTTATCTCCTTAGGATAGAAGAAGCCCATCATCACCACTTTATATGCAAAAGGTGCGGCAGGTCCCTGGTGATAGAATACTGTCCCATGAATTTTATGGGGGAAGAGGTGAAAAAGAAGGGATTTGTGCCTGTTGACCATGAATTCGTAGTGTACGGATTTTGCAGGGATTGCGATACTTCTGATTTTGAGGATAAAAAAGAGAGGTTTTTAGGATGAAGAAGACTTTTTTAATTGTTGCGGTGTTACTGGTATTGTCGGTGGTTTTTACGGGGTGCGCGAAGAAAAATCAAATCGGGGGAGATGGCAAGACAAAAAAAGAGATGAAAGTGACTGATTACTTTCCGGTTGCTGAAAATCTTTATTGGGAATACGAAGGCATTGGCAATGAGTTCGCAGGTGGAAGGGTGGATACGGAATTTATTGAAGGGAATAAAGTACAGCTTTCCCAAAACAACGGGGGCACTGTTGTCGCGAAAGTATTCGAGGTGAGCGACGAAGGGATAAAACTTATAAACTCTATCGAAGAGAGTTATTTCAGGATTAACTATCTAAAAAAAGAGCCTTCCCAGGAGGAATACTTTTTAAAATCGCCGCTAAAGGAAAATAATAGTTGGCAGGACAAAGATACCACTTGGACTATTGGAAGCCTGGACGAAAAAGTAAGGGTGCCGGCAGGGGAGTTTACGTGCATTAAAGTTGTGGGGAAGTCGGGAGACTCGACAGTAGAAAGATATTTTGCCAAGGGCGTGGGATTGGTGAAACAGAAATTCATCCAGGGCGATATGGTAGTAGAAGAAAATCTCTCAAAATTTGGCGATGCCGAAAAGGACAATTCCCTGCCCGAAAAAGAACTGGCAATTTATTATCCTTCGAAAAACGTAGATGAATTGCTGGAAGATAGGGTAGTAGAGAAGTTTAAAACCGGTGAAACTCTTGCTGAGAGAATTACCGAGCTCTTAAAGGAAGAAAAGTACAGGGTGCTAAGCGAAAATGCAAAACTCTTGGATGTAAAAAAGGAAGATGGCGTTCTCAGGCTTAATTTCTCTAAAGAACTTATAAGCGGAATGAACGCCGGTTCTGGATATGAAGCTCTGCTTATAGACAGCATAGTAAACACTTATGGGAAAAATTTCGAGGCAGAAGGTGTTATCTTGAACGTGGAAGGCAAAGGATACGAGTCCGGACATTTTGTGTTCGGCAAGGATGAGGTCTTGAAGGTGAAAAGATAATAAACCTATAATAAACCTACTAAAAAATTTTCTAAAATGGGGTTGCATTTTTTCGATTTTATGGTATATTATAATATCAAAACTAAAAGAAATTAAATTCGATGACGGGGAAGAGTAACCCGGTTGGAAGGTCAAAGAGAGCCGCGGTTGGTGGGAAGGCGGTACCGGAGATCGGGTGAATGGGCCCCGGAGAAGGTGCGGCGAAGGCAAGTAGTCGCATTCGGAAAGCCCTCCGTTAACATAAGGGCGGGGTATCGTCAAGAAGACCGTACCCTTAGAGTGAGCCTGTCCAGGGTGGCAAAAAGCATTTCATCCCCTCGGGTGAAATGCTTTTTTGTTAATTACAGGCTAATTTGGGTGGCACCGCGGATGTAAAGCATCCGTCCCTTTAGGGATGGGTGCTTTTTTTATTCCGATATTTTAAACATTTTTTAAAGGAGGTATTTTTGTATGAAATTAAGGGATATGGTTCTGACTTCTCTTTTGATGGCGATAGGCCTGGTGCTCCATCAGGTCACACCGCCTATAGTCGCGGGGATGAGACCCAATTTTCTCCTGGTGATGTTGTTTGTTTCCCTCTTTATAAATCCTTCTCCCAGAAATGCCTTATTGGCGGGGATGTTGGGAGGTATATTCGCAGCGCTTACCACAAGCTTCCCAGGTGGACAGATAGCCAATATTGTGGATGAACTTATAACCTCCCAGGTAATGGCAGCGTTAATTAGAAAAGGGAAGAACGTGAATCAAAAGATAATGGTGCCGGTGGTCGGTTTTATAGGCACTATCATGAGCGGTACGAATTTTTTGCTCGTTGCCATGCTAGTAACGGGTGCGCTCCCGGCAGCGTTTCCAGTTTTATTTACGACGATAGTAGTTCCGACGGCTGCCATCAATACTGTGGCCACCTCGGTCCTTTACGGCATTATCTCTGCTACAAGCAGCGTCCAAAGACAGAAAGATGTGAATCAATAGATTTCCCGGGATTCCCGGGCTTTATTTTTATTGGATAATTTTGATGGTATAATATAATAAAAAAATTAAGGTGAAAAATATTTTATGTATCTGGAGGGTTTATGTTGAAAGAGCAGGACGAAAAGATAACAGAAGCAAAAATAAGAGATTTGTTTTCGACAGCGCTCAAAAACGGAGAAAAAAGAGCGAGCAATTTCCTCAACCCAGCGCAGCAAAAATTGGCAGAAGAAATATCCCATGATTTTCCAGATGCTGGATATTTCTTCGACGGAGGGTTTGAGGAGTCCGAAAGAAAGATATTAGTGGTATTCCCCGAATATTTAAGGGAAGAGCCCTTTTCTTTGCCTTTAAAGGCCTTAAGGGTGATGCCGAAGGACAAAGAAGAAAAGCTAGGACACCGGGACTACTTAGGAGCTGTGCTGGGTCTTGGCATTTCGCGAGATAAGGTGGGGGATATTGTCATACATTCCGAAGGAGCTGATATCTTGCTGAAAGAGGAAGTTGCCGAATACGTAGGGACTAATCTTTCAAAAGTAGGCAAAGTTGCTGTGGGAGTGGAAGAGATTTCGCTGAAAGAAGTATCCTGTCCTGAAAGGCGGTATAAAGAGATTAAGGGTACAGTTGCTTCGCTCAGGCTTGATGCAATTGCGAGCCTTGCTTTTGGCATATCGAGGTCTAAGATGGCGCCTTATATAAAAGGGGAAAACGTGCGGATAAATTTTAAGACAGTGAAGGATCCCTCAGCAGAAGTAAGGGAAGGTGATGTCATCTCCGCCTTGCGGCTGGGAAGGGCTAAGGTGGTCGAAATAGGGGGGAGCAGCAAAAAGGGAAGAATTTACGTTACTTTGCACCGATATATGGGTTAATTAAAATCTCGAGCAGGTGGTAAAGTGCTTTATTTTTTCACAAAGGTTTTGATAAAGTGCGCTTTCTATCTGACCGGAGGGGTGAAGACAAGAGGACTTTCGAACGTGCCAAAGGAAGGCCCCTTAATAATAGTTTCCAACCACCAGAGTATCCTAGACCCGCTTGTAATCATGGCTTTTATTCCGAGGGAACTTCGCTTCCTTGCGGCAGCGTACCTTTTTAAGATTCCGGGGCTCAATTTTTTGCTAAAGTCTTACGGCGCTATACCGGTCAACGACACCGAACGGGGAGATGTTTCCTCCCTGAAAAAAGCCCTTAGGATATTGAAAAAAGGTGGGGTGGTGGCCCTTTTCCCCGAAGGCGGTGTGAGCGTTGATGGCAAGCTACGCCCATTCAAGCCAGGGTTTGCGTATCTTGCTTTGAAATCGGGAGCAGCGGTGCTGCCGGTTGCCATAAAGGGAACGAAGGATGTGCTACCGGTCGGGAAATATTTGCCGAGGAGGGGAAGGATTGAGCTTATAATAGGTAAAGCTATATCGGTAGAAAAGAAAGGCAGAATCTGCGAAGTAGAGGGAAGGATGTTTGTCGAAATGAGCAAAAAAATAGAAGAAAGCGTAAGGGCACTGCTCTTTTGCACTTAAAAATAAGCATTTTTTTGTAAATTTGGAGGAGGAAAATTATGTTAAAAATTGAAATCCCGGGAGAGGGCATTATAGAACTCAGGTATTTGGTTTTGGATTACAATGGGACTATAGCAGTTGATGGGAAATGTTATGAAAAAGTGAAGAGACTGCTTAAAGATATTGCCAAAACACTTGATATTTACGTGCTCACAGCCGATACTTATGGGTGTGCCTATGAAGAGATAAAGGGCCTCCCTGTAAAGTTTCACAGGGTTGACCCTTTAAATGGAGGCGAGGATAAAAGAATTTTTGTAGAAAAGTTGGGCGGAGAATATGTGGCGGCTGTAGGAAATGGAAAGAACGATGTGAAAATGTTTAAGGCTTCCAAATTGAGGGTAGCTGTTATAGGCAGGGAAGGGGCTTTTTGCGAAGTCTTGATGAACTCCGATATAGTAGTCACTTGCCCCGAAGATGCCCTTGAGTTGTTTTTAAATACGAAGAGAATAGTTGCTACTTTAAGGAGATAATTTTTTATAACAATTTTGAAATTTCCTCGAGTTTTTCTATATAGTCGATCAATCCCTGGATAGCCTTAGAAATTTCTTGAGAAGCTGCAGCCTGATTGCGGGAAAATTCGAATGTAACTTTTATATCCTCGTTTATTTCCGATATCCTCTCTCTCATATTTAACGTTAAAGCTTTTACTTCTTCTACTGATTTTTTGCTGGTTTCAGCCATCTTCCTTATCTCCGTGGCTATTACTCCAAATCCACGCCCAGTCTGACCAGCCCTTGCAGCTTCTATCGCAGCGTTGATGCCCAATATTTGAGACTGGGCTGCTATATCCCTAATGACATCGAGAAATTTTTCGCTTTCTTCTACCTGCTTTAGGAGTTCTTCCCTCATCTTGTCTATTTCTTCCATGTTTTTTGCAAGTTCACCTGCCATTGCCGCTAATTCTTCTGTAGAGGCTGTGATTTCTTCAACTGTAGTGGCAAGAACTTGGACTATTTCTTCGAGGGTTCTTTGATTTTTTAAACTCATGGCGAGTGCCAGACATCCTACGATTTCTCCATTTTCTCTGACAGGCAGTGCTATCGATTTAATCGGCTGACCGTATACTTCTTTGGGTATTTCGGTTTTTTGAACCGTTCCCGTAGTTATGGCCTTTTTTATCCCGGTATTTTCTGGAATCCTTTCCCCTACTGCCCGCGAGACACCCAGTTTTTCATAATTGAAGTTGGCGAGAAAGTATTCTCTATCAGTTATTGCTATGGAACAATCGATTGGAAATAACTCCCCAAATAAAGGTGCAACTTTAATCAGAAGGTCTAGAATGCCAACTTTTGAGGGATTTGAATCCGAATGGCCAGTGTCAATACAATTGCCGTTTAACTTTTGCAAAGACATTTTTCATCACCCTTTTGATTATAATTTATAATTGGTCGGAACACCTTTTATTATAACAAATTTCATAGTTGCATGAAAATATTGTATTAAGATGAACTTAGCAGTCTAACTACGAAAAATAACAAAATGCAAATACAATTTAAAAATATTGACAATTTAATAATACTGTGATATTCTTAAGATGTATATACATGTTAACCGAGATTTAAAAGGAAGGAGTCAAAGATGGAAAAGAGATTTCTAGCGCCGAAAGAAATGATCGAAGCCACCATTGCGAGTGGAAAAAAGAAAGCAAGTCTTACTCTTTTGCAAATGCTCCTTTTGGGATTGTTGGCAGGGATCTATATAGGGTTTGGTGTATTTGCTTCAATTACCATAATGCAGACTTTGAAGAATATAGATGTAGGCCTTATGAAATTTGCCGGCGCCATGGTCTTTCCCGTTGGACTCATGTTAGTTGTGATTTGCGGTGCCGAGCTTTTTACAGGAAATAATCTGATGGTGTTTTCGCTGTTAAAAAAAGAGATTGACGGTACGGCGCTTTTGAGAAATTGGATTACAGTATATGCGGCTAACTTCGTGGGGTCCGTGCTTCTTGCATATCTTATCGCAAGCGGCGGATATTTGCAGGGCAGCGTAAGAGAACTTGCAATCTCCATAGGACAAAATAAGATGTTTTCAAGTTTTATCGTGCCTTTGTTGAGAGGGATATTGTGCAATGTACTTGTGGTCCTTGCCGTAATGATGGCAACTTCCTCGCAAGACATAATTTCAAAGATCTTCTCGTGCTGGTTTCCGATAATGCTATTTGTGCTTTCAGGCTATGAACATAGCGTTGCAAATATGTTTTTCCTTCCGCTAGCAAAGTTCGGCGGCTTGAATGTAAGCTGGGGAGAAATTTTTGCAAAAAACCTAATCCCCGTAACTTTGGGGAATATCATCGGAGGAGCAATACTAGTCCCGCTGGTTTACTTTGCAGTGTATTTCGGAGAAGAGAAAAATCGCGATTTAAAAATGTAAGCATTTTGCAATACTTTCACTTAAGAAAGGGTGGAGATTTAACGAATGTTTATAAAAAGCAGTTTAGAAGATTTTGTAGAAGTGCTTTCATCCAAAGAGCCAGTCCCGGGTGGAGGCGGGGCTGCAGGACTTGCAGGTGCACTTGGAAGTGCGCTTGGAGGGATGGTCTGTAACCTGACGATAGGAAAGGAAAAATATAAGGATGTGGAGCCTGAAATAATAGAGATTCTCGAGAAGTTTAAGGACCTTCAGAGGAAACTGCTTTTACTGGTAGATGAGGATGCTGAGGTCTTTAAAGAGGTAGCTGCTGCTTATAAACTCCCAAAAAATACGGAAGATGAAAAGCAAAAGAAAAAGGAAGCGTTGAATAAGGCGTTGAAGAATGCTTGTCAGGTGCCGCTGAAGATAATGGAATATTCCCTCGATGCTCTGAAGCTTCAAAAGAGATTGGCAGAAATAGGCTCAAAATTGGCCATAAGTGACGTGGGGGTAGGGGCTCTCCTTTTAAAGGCTGCAGTGCATAGTGGGAAACTTAATGTGCTTATAAACTTAGGAGGTATAGATGACAAAGAATTTGTGGAAGACATGAGGAAATACATAAATAAGGTATGCGAAGAAGCTGATACTTTGGCAGATGAAGCTTATGAAGAAGTATTGAAAAAATTATAATTGCGAGGAGGTGATATGAAATATTTTTCGCAAAATTTAAAAAAGAGGTGTAAAAAATGAAAAGTCCGGAAGAATTAGCGAAGGAAAGAATGAGGCGGATTGAGGCGGCGGTAAACCTCGAAGAACCTGACCGGGTGCCTTTTAGCGGCGTAGGTGGCGATGTGATAGCAGCCTATGCTGGCATAACCCAAGAAGAATTTTGTTTCGACTACAAAAAAGCAAAAGAAGCTATTGTAAAATTCAACAGGGATTTTCCTTGTGACTGGACTTTTGCAGCAGGTTTTGTAGGGGTAGGAGTTCCTCCGCTTACTTATGCTTTTGCCGACGACCCCGATGTTTCAGCTACGGTTGGAATGGCCATGTTTGGCACGATCCACGACATTACAGGAGATGTATGCACCAGGTATCCAGGGCGGGAAATCGAAAGCAACTGTTCGCCGCAGTTCATCGGTGGAAAGTTCATGGAAGTTGAAGAGTACGACGACTTAATTGAAAATCCGGTCAAGTTCATAGCAGAGGTTATAATTCCGAGGATATGCCGCAACATGAATACTCCGCGCAAAGCCATGGCGGCTATGATAAGGCTTGGGATAGAGGCCGAAAAGATCAAGAGTTTCGCCATGGAAGTGGGTATGGAATTAGCAAAGCTAGGCTATCCTTCCATACCTATCACATTGGGGTATACTCCCTTGGACCTCATAGGAGATGGGCTGAGGGACGAACTCAACTTAATACTTGACCTTCGCAGGTATCCGGACAAAGTAAGAAAAGCATGCGAAGCGCTAGTGGAGCCAATTTTGAAAGTTGGATTGGCCTTAAAGCCTTTAGGAATTAAATACGCTTTTATACCCCTGCATCTTAACGAATACCTCTCTCCAGAACTTTACAACGAATTTTACTGGCCATATTTGAAAGAAGTAATAATGGGTTTTGCAAAGGAAGGCATAAAGTCATTTGTTTTCTTTGAAGGCAGGCATGATGCGCATCTTGAGACGATTTTAGAACTACCTAAAGGATGGGGAATAGCCTATTTCGAGAAAACCGACGTGAGAAAGGCGAAAGAAATATTGAAGGGACATACCTGCGTGATGGGTGGAGTACCGATTAGCCTTATAGTAAGCGGGACGCCCGAAAAAATCGACTCCTATGTGAAGGAACTGCTTGAGGAAGTTAAGCCAGGAGGAGGTTACATACTCGCAACCAGCGTTGGAATAGCTCCTAAGGAGACACCGGTAGAGAATATAAAAGCTTTAATTGAAGCCGTAGAAAAATACGGCAAATATTAAATTTAATTAAAATATAGAGGGGGTTTAAGAAATTATGTTAGAGGAAATTTTGAAGAGCATAGTGGAGATGGAAGAAGAGGAAGCAGTTAAGAAAGCAAAGGAATACCTGGATGGTGGAGGAGACCCGCAAAAGCTACTTGAAGTATGCCGGGATGCGATGGGAGAAGTAGGGTCGAGGTTTGAGAAAGGCGAATACTTCCTGTCCGAGCTGATATTAGGTGGTGAGATATTCAGGCAGATAATGGAATTCACGCTGCCCAAGCTGCAGAGCGGGTCGGTGAAGAAGATAGGCAAGATAGTATTGGGGACGGTAAAAGAAGACGTGCACAACATAGGAAAGGACATATTCAAAGTATTTGCTGAAGCTTCGGGATTTGAAGTCATAGACTTAGGCATAGACACGCCGGAGGAGAAATTTGTGGAAGCGGTGAAGGAGCACAAGCCCGACATAGTAGGGATGTCGTGTCTAATAACTGCTGGAGTAACTTCTATGAAGAAGACGGTGGACAAATTGAAGGAAGCTGGTTTAAGGGACAGCGTGAAGATAATAATAGGGGGAGGCAGGGTAGACGAGAGCGTAAAGGAATTTGCAGGTGCGGATGCGTGGGCTGACGATGCGGCCAAAGGCGTGAGGCTCTGCAAACAATTGATAGGTGTGGAGGGTTAAGAAGATGGTAAGCAATGCAAAAGAATTGGCAGAAAAGAGAATGGCACGCCTTATGGCGGCGATTAACCTCGAGGAACCCGACAAAGTTCCCCTTGCGGGCGTAGGAGGAGACATAGTTCCGGCTTATGCAGGTATTAGCATGTATGAATATTGTTATGATGTTGAAAAAGCGGTAAAAGCTACGGAAAAGTTCATAAAAGACTTCCCATGCGACTGGCCTTTTGCCGCTTCGGTTGTCGGTTTGGATGGCAGGGTGTTCAATGTGGCTTTCTCGGAGTTTCCGGACATATGTATAAACCTGACGTTTATAACAGGGCCGATGCATGATGCGCTAGGAGACAAATATTATAGATATCCGGGCCGAGAAATATCTCCCGATTCATCGCCCCAGTTTATAGGTGGAGCTTTCATGGAAGCGGACGAATATGACAAATTAATAGCTGATCCCGTAAAATTTATAGCCGAAACGGTGCTGCCCAGGGCTTGCCGCAACCTAGAAACACCCCGAAAAGCCATGGCGGCAATGGTGAGGCTCGGCAGAGAGATATCCAACTTTAACGCTTTGATGGGCCAAATTGTTGGGAAAATGATTGAAAATGGATATCCTGCGATGGCTCTCGGCGGCGCCTATGCACCATTAGACTTAATCGGAGACTTTTTGAGAGGGGTAGAAAATTTACTCCTTGATATTAGAAGGTGTCCTGAAAAAGTAAAAGCAGCGGCAGAGGCGTTAGTAGAGCCGATAATGAATTATGCTTTGGCTCATAAAAGTATAGGCGCTAATTTGGCCTTTATACCGCTCCATCTTAATGAATACCTTTCACCAAAGCTCTATAAAGAATTCTACTGGCCTACGCTTAAGGAAGTCATTGAAAGACTGGTAAAAGAAGGCTTCAAAGTTATGGTTTTCTTTGAAGGAAAACACGATGCGCATCTCGAGACGATTTTAGAACTGCCTAAAGGTTGGGGAGTGGCGTATTTCGAAAAGACCGATGTTGTAAAAGCTAAGGAAGTTTTAAAGGGACATACTTGCGTAATGGGTGGAATTCCCATGGGGCTTATAGTTGGAGGAACGCCGGCTCAGATCGACGAATACGTCAAGAATCTGCTCGAAAAGGTAAAACCGGGTGGAGGATTTATACTAGCTCCCGGCGTTGGTACTGCCCCGAGAGAGACACCGCTGGAGAACATAAAGGCCCTTGTAGAGGCAGTAGAAAAGTACGGTTAATAAAGAAAAAGCCGGCTGCAGAATTTGTCTGCGGCCGGCTTGAAATACCGTAAAAAGCGGGGATAAAAGCCAGCTAAAATATCATAAAATTAATAAAAGAATAGAAAAAGAAAAAGATAATCACAAGTATTTATTGTAAGTTTTATCAAAATAAAAGGGGGTATTTTGATTAATGTTAGAGGAAATTTTGAAGAGCATAGTGGAGATGGAAGAAGAGGAAGCAGTTAAGAAAGCAAAGGAATACCTAGATGGTGGAGGAGACCCGCAAAAGCTACTTGAAGTATGCCGGGATGCGATGGGAGAAGTAGGGTCGAGGTTTGAGAAAGGCGAATACTTCCTGTCCGAGCTGATATTAGGTGGTGAGATATTCAGGCAGATAATGGAATTCACGCTGCCCAAGCTGCAGAGCGGGTCGGTGAAGAAGATAGGCAAGATAGTATTGGGGACGGTAAAAGAAGACGTGCACAACATAGGAAAGGACATATTCAAAGTATTTGCTGAAGCTTCGGGATTTGAAGTCATAGACTTAGGCATAGACACGCCGGAGGAGAAATTTGTGGAAGCGGTGAAGGAGCACAAGCCCGACATAGTAGGGATGTCGTGTCTAATAACTGCTGGAGTAACTTCTATGAAGAAGACGGTGGACAAATTGAAGGAAGCTGGTTTAAGGGACAGCGTGAAGATAATAATAGGGGGAGGCAGGGTAGACGAGAGCGTAAAGGAATTTGCAGGTGCGGATGCGTGGGCTGACGATGCGGCCAAAGGCGTGAGGCTCTGCAAACAATT
>JAKIHM010000044.1 GCA_021608145.1 Thermovorax subterraneus | reverse complement strand
AAGGAGGAAAAGCGATGGCAAAGCAAAAATTTGAGAGGAAGAAGCCTCACGTAAACGTAGGCACGATAGGTCACGTAGACCATGGGAAGACCACATTGACAGCGGCGATAACGAAGGTATTGTCGACCGCTGGGTTTGCGAACTTTGTAGCTTATGACCAGATCGACAAGGCGCCCGAGGAGAGGGAGCGCGGAATTACGATAGCGACGGCGCACGTGGAATACGAGACTGAAAAGAGGCACTACGCCCACGTGGACTGTCCGGGGCACGCCGACTACGTAAAGAACATGATAACAGGGGCTGCCCAGATGGACGGGGCGATCCTGGTAGTATCGGCGGCTGACGGTCCGATGCCCCAGACGAGGGAGCACATACTGTTGGCGAGGCAGGTAGGGGTGCCCTACATTGTAGTATTCATGAACAAGGTGGACATGGTGGACGACCCCGAGCTGTTGGAGCTAGTTGAGATGGAAGTAAGGGAACTTTTATCCACGTATGAATTTCCTGGGGACGAAGTGCCGGTGGTAGCAGGTTCAGCGTTGAAGGCGTTAGAGTGCGGCTGCGGCAAGAGGGAGTGTGAATGGTGCGGCAAGATATGGGCTTTGATGGATGCTGTAGACGAATATATACCGACGCCGCAGCGGGACCAGGACAAACCGTTCCTGATGCCGATAGAGGACGTATTTTCCATCACAGGTCGTGGGACCGTAGTGACGGGCAGGGTAGAGAGAGGGACTTTGAAAGTAGGAGACGAAGTAGAGATAGTGGGACTTTCACCGGAGAAGAAGAAGACGGTAGTGACTGGGGTAGAGATGTTCCGGAAGGTATTGGACCAGGCGGTAGCTGGAGACAACATAGGGGCGCTGCTTCGCGGTATAGACAAGAACGAAGTAGAGAGGGGCATGGTAATAGCGAAGCCTGGCAGCGTGCATCCGCACACGAAGTTTAAGGGACAGGTATACGTATTGAAGAAGGAAGAAGGAGGAAGGCACACGCCGTTTTTCAACGGATACAGGCCGCAGTTTTACTTTAGGACGACGGACGTGACAGGGGTAATAAAGTTACCGGAAGGCACGGAGATGGTAATGCCCGGGGACAACATTGTGATGGAGATAGAGCTGATAGCGCCGATAGCGATGGAAGAAGGCCTTCGTTTTGCTATCCGCGAGGGTGGCAAGACAGTAGGGGCCGGTGTGGTGACCGAGATAATAGAATA
>JAKIHM010000043.1 GCA_021608145.1 Thermovorax subterraneus | reverse complement strand
TGTAATGTCAAATTAGGGCACCAAATTCACATACCTATGGCCTCTAAAACATTGAAACTAAAAGTTTTTCGGAAAAAAGGAGGATTCCCTCCCCTTGGTGTCGTAGGTAGTAGTTGCCAAAACAAATACCATCAACCCAAAAGGAGGGAATCCCTACTTTATGTTTCGACAACCACTACCCGTTTTCCTCTTTGCTTCCTTATTAAATTTCTTGCTGAAAATCTTCCTGTTCGCTGCTAAGCATTTTAAAGTCGATATCGAACCACCTGCTGACCTTCAACCTTCAAGCTACAAAATCTTATCTCCTTCAAAGGACCCTTTGCCTATCGTCGAGAAAAAAGATTACAGGAAAATCCTCGCCGAGGCTGTAGCACAGGGTAAGCCTATTTCCCCTGTTAGACGTATAAAACCGCTTAGTGTAGATATCGATAAGTGCCCGGTTTGCGGCGCTCCTGCCGATTACCTTTATAGTTTCGGTAAGGACCCTGAAGGCTTTCAAAAGCTTCAGTGTAAAGTGTGTAAACACCAGTGGGCTCCTGGTAGGCCTGCTCCTAAAAAGTTTCACCCTACTTATCGCTGCCCTTTCTGCGGCTATGCCCTCAGCAAGGATAAAACCAGAAAGAATTTCACTGTGTTTAAGTGCCGTAATGATAACTGTCCTAAATGGCTTAACCACAGGAAAAGATATCGCTTCAGGGCTTTTGATGTTAATTTTGACGAACTTTCCTGCGCTTTTCCAAATGATGCTCCCGTTAATCTTGCTAAAAGTCGCTTCAGTCCTTTCTTGATCGCTCAAAGCGTCAATTTGTATGTGGGCCTTGGGCTCTCTTTGAGACAGACTGTTTCCGCTGTAAAGCAAATATGGCAACTTCAAGTCTCTCGCGAAACTGTCCAAAATTGGGTGGTTTCCTTAGCCTCTAACCTTGCTCCATTGGTTAAGTCTATTCATCTTCCTTTGTCTGGCCTTGTGGTTATCGATGAGACTTACATAAAGGTTAAGGGGAAATGGCATTACCTTTTTACTGCTTGCGATGGTTTGAGAGGTTTTATCATATCCCAGCATCTTTCTCCCCATAGGGATGCTTTGGCTGCTTTGACTATCCTTAAAGATGTCATTGACCGTTACGGTAAGCGTGAATTCATCCTCGTTACTGATAAAGCGCCAATTTATGATGTTGCGGTTCATTCTGCTTCAGTTTTCTTTGATGCCAGTATCCGTCACCGCCCTGTGCTGGGAATCTCTCCACCACCTGGAGGTGACCCGCATACTTATAGGCCATATAAAAACCGTATAGAGCGCTTATTTGGTTCATATAAGGCCCATTACAAGCGCCATAAGTCTTTTAGTTCCTTTGAAGGTGCTGTAGCTCATGCCTTGCTGTATCAGCTATACTACAATCACTTAAAGCCTCATGAGGCTTTCAATGGCAAAGCACCTGTACCCCTTAAAGATAAGCATGATAGACAGGTCGATAATTGGGCTAAACTGATTCAGTGGATTGTTGAGTCTAATCAAACTC
>JAKIHM010000042.1 GCA_021608145.1 Thermovorax subterraneus | reverse complement strand
TTAACCCCCGTATAGCGAAAGCAGCACTCCCGCAGCTATTGCAGAGCCTATTACACCTGCCACATTCGGTCCCATAGCGTGCATGAGAATGAAGTTTCCTGGCATCTCTTCCTGCGCTACTTTTTGCGATACTCGAGCTGCCATCGGCACCGCAGATACTCCTGCAGATCCTATCAATGGGTTTACTTTCCCTTTGCTCAATACATACATGAGTTTCCCAAAAAGCACTCCGCCAGCAGTGCCGCCTGCAAATGCCACCATCCCCAGTATTATTATCTCTATCGTCTGAATGCGCAGGAAGTTTTCCGCACTGGCCGTCGCACCTACGGTGAGGCCTATGAATATCGTAACTATATTTATCAGTTCGTTCTGCGCTGTCTTCGAGAGCCTATCCACCACGCCGCATTCCCTGAATAGATTCCCCAGCATCAGGCATCCTATTAATGCCGTGGCAGGGGGCACAAGAAAGCTTGCCAGCACCGTCACTATTATCGGAAATATTATCTTTTCGGTCTTTGATACTGGCCTTAGTTGTTCCATCACCACGGTGCGCTCTTTTTTGGTTGTGAGAAGGCGCATTATCGGGGGTTGGATCACCGGCACCAGTGCCATGTATGAGTATGCCGCTACCGCGACGGCGCCCAAAAGGTGCGGCGCAAGTTTGCTCGTCAGGAAAATGGCCGTTGGGCCGTCCGCCCCTCCTATTATGCCTATTGAGGCTGCTTCTTTTACGTTAAATCCTAAAAGGGTTGCACCGAGAAAGGTTACGAATATGCCAAGCTGCGCTGCTGCTCCAAGAAGCAGGCTCTTGGGGTTTGCTATTAGAGGGCCGAAGTCGGTCATTGCTCCTACACCTAAAAATATGAGGGGCGGAAATACGCCGAGTTTTACCCCTTGGTATATCCAGTATAGAAATCCTCCGGGCTGCATGAGGCCGGCTACCGGAATATTGGCAAGCATCATGCCAAAGCTTATTGGGACAAGTAAAAGCGGTTCGTATTTTTTGACTATTGCAAGATACATCAGGACAAAAGCAATAAAGAGCATGATAAGCTGTTGGGGTGTGACGTTAAAATATCCTGTGGTCTTTAAAAAGTTGATTATTTGACCCAGCACTTTGTTTCTCCTCCCCTGGATCTTTTGGCTTTATTCCATGACGGCCAGTATGTCGCCGGTGTTTACGGAGGCTCCTTCGGAGACTTCTACGGAGATAATCGTGCCGTCCTGGGGGGCGAGTATTTCGTTTTCCATTTTCATAGCTTCTAAAATCATTATTACGTCGCCTTTTTTGACTGTGCTTCCCGGTTTTGCTTTTATGGCAAGGATTGTGCCGGGCATTGGGGCGTTTATTGTGAGTTTGCCCGCTGGCGCCGGTTTTTTGGGTGCTGCCGAAGGTGCCGGGGCAGGTTCTGTTTTGGCCTTCGGGGTTTCATTAGGGGAAACGGGAGGAGTTTCTTTTTTTGTTACAGGAGCAGATACCGTAGGGCTGGCTTTTGTTTCTTCACCCCTTATTTCTTCCACTTCTACTTCGTAAGTTTTTCCGTTTACCGTGATCCTGTATTTTTTCATGGCAATTTTCTCCTTTCTTTATTTCTTTAGATTTACTTTAGATTTATTGT
>JAKIHM010000041.1 GCA_021608145.1 Thermovorax subterraneus | reverse complement strand
TCGAATATTTAACATAAAACCTCACACTCCTTTTGGTGGTTTGTGTTGTGTTTTGGGTGGTGAGGTCTTTTTTTCTACATTTGCAAGCCTTCTTCCTTCTTGTCACCTACTTAAATTTTACACTGCCAGAGAGTACCGGTAAACATAAATCTCCCTTTTGAGGTAATAGCTCAGTTTGGAGGCCTTGACCTGAGGCAGGCTCACTGGAATCCAGCCATGCTTGAAGAAGTGGTTGATAGGGTATGCGAGTCGGTTTACTCCGATGTGTGCGTCTTTATGGGCTCTTTCCGGTATCCCTCATTTTATCATATCTTAAGGTCGCAATCCTTTAAGATGGCTTCAAACGGTTATATTCAGCATCCGGAAGTATCGGGAATGGACCCTGAAGACTACGATTATCTGATAAAAAATCCCTATGACTGTATTATAGAAAGAATTATCCCCAGGCTATATAAAGCCTTTAACCCCAATGAACCAATAGTGTTTGCTTTGAATTTCGCAAAGAGCCTTTTGGCCTATAAAGAGGATTTCGCATTGTCGAATAAGATACGAAAAAAGATGATTGAGAAGTACGGTTATTATCCGGAGGGTTTGTTTTCGGAAAATTGTGGTTTTACAGAGACTCCTTTTGATTTTCTTGCAGATCAGCTCAGAGGATTCAAAGGTATAAGCAGGGATATAAGAAAAATGCCGCGCAAAGTCGCGGCGGCCTGTGAGGCCCTATACCCGCTGGTATTCAAAAAAGGACTCCCTAAAAAGATAACAAAATATTCTCAAGTATTTCTTCCACTCCACATGCCGCCCTTTTTAAGAGAAGAAGACTTTGCAAAGCTGTATTGGCCTACGTTTAAGAGAATGCTGGATGAATATGCCTCGATGGGGATTCGCTGTACGATTTTTTGCGAACATGATTGGATGAGATATCTGGATTACCTTTATGAGCTCCCAACGGATACCACTTTGTGGTTCGAATACGGCAATCCCGAACTTATAAAGGAAAAGCTGGGGAAAAAACACATAATAACGGGCCTTTATCCCATAATGAATTTAAAGACGAAGACAAAAAAAGAGTGCGTGGAGGAGGCAAAAAAGTACATCGATATACTAGCGCCCGGAGGAAAATATATATTTAATTTTGACAAAAGTCCGCTTCTTCTCAGCGACATAAAATTTGAAAACCTGTGCGCCGTCGCTGAGACTGTGAGGGATTATGCCGTTTATAGCAATCCGGGAGAGGTAGCGGGGATGGTCTTTAAAAAAGAAGACTATAAAGCGTCGGGTTTGAGGAATTTTGAAAGCAGGTATTACATCAGCCGGGAAGAGTACGAAAAGCTTTATCCGGAGCTTTCAGATTTTGCCCGGGGCAAACTGGAGAGGCTTGATGATGAGGTGTTCGATTATCTGATGTTCCTCCTCTTATAAAAATTGATGAAAGCCAAGTTAAGATATATAATTTTGCAAGTAGGTTAGCAACACTTGGAGATGATAATGCAAAGCGGTATAATACTAATCAGGTAATGATGAATGTTGTTAAGTATGTATAAAGCTAAGAGGTGCGGAGAGCTATGCTGACAATCCAAGCTAACCTTGTTTTTGACAGTGAAAAAGATACACAAGAAGTATTAGACCTTATGAGAAGATGGTCATCCTGCGCAAGATTCGCATATAACAGGCTTTTAGAAGGTAAAAGCAGAAATGAACTCAAACGAGAACTCCAGGGAGTTTTCAATTTAAATTCGAGGTATGTAGATGATGCAAT
>JAKIHM010000040.1 GCA_021608145.1 Thermovorax subterraneus | reverse complement strand
GAGTGAATTGCGATGATCAGAGAAACAGATGAAATAGCGATTATAAGGCTTATAAAAAAATAATTTCTCCCATAAAAAAGCGAAAAAATGGGACTCTCATAATAATAAATTTATACAACATCAAAAATTACACCCATGACATAAAAAACAGGTGAAACCCTTTCTTTTCTGGTGTATATTAGAATTGTACAAAAAAAAACAAACAAAACACACCAAAAGAAAGGAGTTTCACCTATGTCTATTATACCACAACAAACATTATTTGTATGGGATGAAATAGAAAGTTTAGGAGATCTTGAAAGATTACGTCTCGTAATAGAATACATGCCCGATGAAGAACTGATGCAGACATTGGAAAAACAAAGGGGAAAAGGTAGAGACGATTACCCTATTAGAGCGATGTGGAACTCAATACTTGCCGGTGTAGTATATCAACATCCGTCCATAGAAAGCTTAAGGAGAGAACTTTCGAGGAATGGGCAACTAAGGCTAATGTGTGGATTTTACGAAAAACCCGTTCCACCGGCCTGGGTATATACGAGATTCCTACAAAAACTATTTGTAAATGAAGAAATAATAGAAAAAATGTTTAACCAATTAGTGAGAGAAATATCAAAAATACTGCCGGATTATGGCAAAGACTTAGCCATAGACAGCAAGGCAATAGAATCACTGGCAAAACATGAAAACAAAAACAAAGAACCTGATGGTAGGAGAGATACAGAAGCAGACTGGGGGAAGAAAGAATATAGAGGACAAAGGCAAGATGGCACCATGTGGGAAAAGATAGTGAAGTGGTTTGGTTACAAACTTCACCTGATAGTAGATTCAAACTATGAACTACCGGTGGCATATAGTGTTACCACAGCCTCCCAATCAGATGTAAAACAAGCCTATAAATTAATAGAGAAACTAAATAAAGATCATAGAGAAATAATACAAAGATGCGAGACATTACAAGCAGACAAAGCATATGATGACACAAAATTAATAACCGAATTATGGGATACATATAAAATAAAGCCTGTAATAGATATACGGAACATGTGGAAAGACTCTGAAGAGACTCGGCAGTTAGAAGGGAAAGAAAACGTAGTATACAACTACAAAGGAGAAGTATACTGCTACTGCTTAAAGACCGGTAAAAAGCGGCAAATGCCTTCTGGAGGATTTGAAAGAGACAGGGACACGATAAGGAAACTTTGTCCTGCCAAACAATATGGGATAGAATGCAAATGCATGGATAAATGCAAAGCAAAAAGTGGTATAAGGATACCGATAAAAATAGATAGGAGGATATTCACCCCGATAGACCGTTCAAGCTACAAATGGGAAAAGTTTTACAAAAAAAGGACAGCAGTAGAAAGAGTAAACAGCAGATTAGATGAATCTTTTGGATTTGAGAAACACTACATCAGAGGAAAAAAGAAAATGGAAATAAGATGCGGTATAGCATTATGTGTGATGCTTGCGATGGCGTTAGGAAGGATAAAAGAAAAACAGGCAGAAGAAATGCGTAGTCTGATAAAGCCGGTTCAAAGGAAAGAGAAATCGGCTGCTGCATAAAAATAAGCAATTAACTGTAAAAAGCAATAAAAAAACAAAGAAGCCACAAAAACAGTGGTTTACTTTAGTGTTGCCTTTTTTTGGTTAGAAAAATATGGAAATAAAAAACATGCTGCTTTTTAGCTTCAAAAAATTCTTTTTGGTACTTCAATAGAGGGAAAATATTGCAATAAATAGGTGACCAAAATTAAAAAAATGGCACAAAGCAAAAAGCTC
>JAKIHM010000003.1 GCA_021608145.1 Thermovorax subterraneus | reverse complement strand
CCGGGGACAACATTGTGATGGAGATAGAGCTGATAGCGCCGATAGCGATGGAAGAAGGCCTTCGTTTTGCTATCCGCGAGGGTGGCAAGACAGTAGGGGCCGGTGTGGTGACCGAGATAATAGAATAATTAAAAGCGAAGATAGGAAGGGGAATCGAGAGATTCCCCTTTATTTTTGGCTTTTTATTGACAATAAAAACGAATTATGATAAATTGAATTAAGTGACTACGTGTATGGCAGACTGTACCGAACTAAAGGTGTAGGAGGTGTCCTGATGAGGGTTAACATAGTGCTGGAGTGCACGGAATGCAAGCACAGAAATTACCATACGGAGAAGAACAAGAAAAACGACCCTGACAGGTTAGAACTTCGAAAGTTCTGCAAGTACTGCGGGCGTCATACTCTGCACAGAGAGACAAAATAAAATTGTTCCTTTTGAGGGGGATAATATTTAATGGCAGCCGGCGGCGAAGGTTTTTTGAAAAGAAGCAATAAATTTATAAAAGAAGTAAGGTCAGAGCTAAAAAAGGTAACCTGGCCCACTAAAGATGAGTTGGTATCTTCTACTATAGTCGTTATCGTATCTGTAGCATTGGTAAGCGGTTTTATATGGATAGTGGACAGCGTATTGTTGAATATTTTAAAGCTCATTCTCCGGTAAGGGAGGGCGGGGTCAAGCCCCTTGCGCGATATGACAAAAAATTGGTACGTGATCCATACCTATTCGGGTTACGAAAACAAGGTAAAGGCAAACCTAGAAAAAAGAGTTGAATCCATGGGGATGCAGGACAAGATATTCCGGGTTTTGGTTCCCGTGGAGGAAGAAGTAGAAATAAAAAATGGGAAGAAAAAGGTGACGCAGCGAAAGATATTTCCGGGATATGTTCTGGTAGAAATGATAGTAACGGATGATTCGTGGCATGTGGTGAGGAATACACCGGGTGTTACAGGATTTGTAGGAACTGGCAACAAACCCATTCCGCTGCAGGAATCGGAGGTCAAAGCCATATTAAAAAAGATGGGCATTGAAGAGCCGAAGCCCAAGATTGAACTTGATATAAATCAAAACGTTAAAGTTATTTCGGGACCTTTCGAGAATTTCATCGGCAAAGTTGTAGAGATCAACCACGAAAAACAGAAAGTAAAAGTTCTAATTTCAATGTTTGGGAGAGAAACGCCGATTGAATTAGATTACAATCAGATTGAAAAATTATAGTATAGCAAGGAGGTGCTGGCATGGCCAAAAAAGTAGTGGCAGTAGTAAAACTTCAGATTCCTGCTGGAAAAGCTACGCCTGCTCCACCGGTAGGTCCTGCACTGGGTCCTACGGGTATCAATATAATGAATTTCTGTAAGGAATTCAATGAAAAAACGGCATCCCAGGTGGGGCTAATAATTCCAGTGGAGCTTACCGTATACCAGGACAGGTCCTACACTTTTGTCCTGAAGACGCCACCGGCTTCGGTGTTGCTTAAGAAAGCCGCCGGCATAGAGAAGGGTTCCGGTGAGCCCAATAAGAACAAAGTCGGTAAAGTTACGAGGAAGGATATCAGGGAAATCGCAGAACTGAAAATGAAGGACCTCAACGCCGCGAGTTTAGAGGCGGCAATGCGTATGATAGAAGGAACGGCCCGCAGCATGGGCATAACCGTGGTTGATTAATGTAAAAAAATAAATTTCGGAAATAAAGTGGGAGGAATATTTCCGGTAGTACCACAAGGAGGGTTAAGAATGCCAAAAAGAAGCAAAAGCTATCTTGAAGCGTTAAAACTGGTGGATAGGACTAAATTATACGAGCCAAGGGAAGCAATAGAGCTTGCCCTGCAGACCGCTAACAAAAAATTCGATGAGACTATCGAAGTGGCGGTAAGGCTTGGAGTCGATCCGCGCCACGCCGACCAGCAGGTGAGAGGGACCGTGGTGCTCCCCCACGGCACGGGTAAAACGCCTAAAGTGCTGGTGTTTGCAAAAGGCGATAAAGCTACAGAAGCTGAGCAGGCAGGAGCCGATTACGTAGGCGCGGAAGACTTGATTGCCAAAATTGAAGGGGGATTTTTGGATTTCGATGTAGCCGTGGCGACTCCCGACATGATGGGTGCGGTAGGTAAAGTAGGCCGTATTTTGGGGCCGCGGGGTCTTATGCCCAACCCCAAAGCGGGTACAGTTACCTTCGATGTAGGTAAGACCGTTAAGGAAATCAAAGCAGGAAAGATTGAATACCGTGTGGATAAGACGGGAATAGTTCACGCGCCTATCGGCAAGAAATCTTTCGGTCCTGACAAATTGATGGACAATTTCGTGGCCCTTATAGAATCGATAATTAAAGCAAAACCCGCAGCGGCAAAAGGCACTTATCTGAAGAGCATAACGGTATCGAGCACCATGGGGCCCGGAATTAAAATAAATCCAGCAAAGGTGATTGAAAAGAAGTAAAGCCCTTTTGAATTTAATAGAGTTTTCTGTTCGCTGCAGAAAGTAGGTGCCGAAAGGCTTAATATCCTACCGAGGCGAAGGCAAAGTATTTTATTAGGGTGAATACAAGGCCTTTCTGTACCTCTGCAGAAAGGCCTTATTGTTTAATAGCTTTCCTGAAGGAGGTGAGAAGGTGGGAGCGAGAGAGGAAAAAAAGAAGCTGGTCGCGGAGCTCAAAGACAAGTTTAGCAGGGCGAGAGCGGCTATATTGACCGATTACAAAGGGCTCAATGTGGCCGAGATGACCGAGCTGCGCAGGAAGTTGAGGGAGCAGGGTATAGAATACAAGGTAGTCAAGAATACCCTCACGAGGATAGCGGTTAAGGATTTGGAATTTAATTTGGATGAATACCTGGAGGGGCCAACGGCAATCGCCTTCGGCTACGATGACCCAGTAACCCCGGCAAAAATTCTGATGGATTTTGCAAAGGACCATAAAAACCTGGAAATAAAAGGCGGCATTGTAGAAGGCCGGGTGACGGACAAGGCCGCGGTGGAACAACTGGCGAAGCTCCCCAAAAAGGAAGAGCTCATTGCCAAGGCCGTGGGGGCAATCCAATCGCCGCTTTTCGGGATTGTTTGGGTGCTCCAAGGCCCAATTCGCGACCTGGTTTATACTCTCCAGGCCATTCAGGAAAAGAAGGCATCCTGACTTTAAAGGTTTTGAAAAGGGTTCTTATGGCGGCATAGCCGCCGGGTAAATTAAAAACAAACGGGTAAATTAAAAACAAAAATGATAAAAAATTAGGGAGGATGGAAAAAATGACAAAGGACGAAATCATTGCTGCTATAGAAAATATGACGGTTCTTGAGCTTTCGGAATTGGTAAAGGCTTTACAGGAGAAGTTCGGAGTTACGGCTGCTGCGCCAGTAGCTGTTGCAGCAGGCCCCGCTGCTCCCGGTGCTGCCGCTGAGGCTGCAGCTCCCGAGCAGACAGAATTTGATGTAATTTTGGCGAATGCTGGCGCTGAGAAAATCAAGGTAATCAAAGTCGTAAGGGAACTCACAGGACTTGGCCTGAAAGAGGCGAAGGACCTGGTAGACAACGCACCGAAACCTATCAAGGAAAAGGTGAGCAAAGAAGAAGCAGAACAAATAAAAGCAAAGCTCACTGAAGTTGGTGCTACTGTCGAGATAAAGTAAAAGTATTGAATAAAAGCCGCGAGCTTTTGCTCGCGGCTTTCTGCAACAAGCCCTTGACGAAAAAAAGATTTTGTTATAAAATAAAAATCGCGTTGTGAAATGACGTCGCGGGGTGGAGCAGTCTGGCAGCTCGTCGGGCTCATAACCCGAAGGTCGCTGGTTCAAATCCAGCCCCCGCCACCAAAAGGAAGTATTATGGCGGCGTAGCTCAGGTGGCTAGAGCATGCGGTTCATACCCGCAGTGTCCGGGGTTCAAATCCCTGCGCCGCTACCAACATGTGGCCCTGTGGTCAAGTGGTTAAGACACCGCTCTTTCAAGGCGGTAACAGGGGTTCGACTCCCCTCAGGGTCACCATTTTTATTTTTGTTTATAAAAAGTCGCAGCTTGCGACTTTTATTTTTTTTTGTCTAACGATTTTTTTGAGGAGCGGCATTATATTGACATATTTTGTTAAAAAGCAGATGTATAATAAAGCCTACCAAAAATTTGTGGTAGGTGGTTGAATTGATAAATAAGACTAAAATTCACAAACCGTATTTTGCAATGCCGCAGATGTTGTTCTCAGTTGATTCACTATTACTACATGTTGCGGCTTTCTTCATGGGAAGGGCTCCAATAATGGAGATATATCCCTTGGGCATTTCAATTACTGCCGCGGCTGCGTACTTCCGAGGAAGATTCTTGACGGTGGGAATTACATCTCTTTTAGGGACGTTTACGGCAGCCGGGGGATTGATGGCCGTGAAATATGCGGTGGCGATGACGGTTTTTGCAATCCTATACCATTTGCTGCGAAATAAGGTTATAAACAAGGATTTGCTTGTCGGAGTATGTATCTTCTTTTCATCGGCAGCGTCGGGTCTTTTGATGTCTAAGATGAAAAGCGCGAGTTTGTATGATTATCTCTTAATTTTAATGGAATCCGGACTTTCTTTTATCTTTGTCTACGTTATTCCTTACGGTTTGCCGGGCCTTTTCAAAAGCAGTTCGACAAAAATAGAAAAAAGTCTGTGCCTTATTTTGATGGCTGGCGGCGTATTAAGGGTAATGAGTTTCTGGGAATTCTTCAATATCAACTTAAAAGAGGCATTGAGTGCAGTAGTGGCCCTGGTTTCCTCTGCGGCTGGCGGGCCGGGAGCCGGTGCTGTCGCAGGAGCTATGCTGGGGATTATGGGGAATCCATCATCGGCTGCTGCATGGTCGGCGGGGGCTTTAGCTTTTTCCGGCATGGTCGGCGGAGCTTTTTGCAACCTGGGTAAGTACGGGGTTGCCGGCGGGTTTGCCCTAGGATATATCTTCTTGAACCTGTATGCAGGATTTGTGGGAGAAGCTGCCATAAGACTGCCTTCATTGATTTTTGGCCTTTGTATATTTTTGCTATTGCCGGTAAAACTGCTGGAGAATATAGCTAAGTATGTTGATGTGAAAGAAACCGAAGATGAACTGGCGATAAAGAGGGAAATCTTTAAGGACAGGCTTTATGAAGTTGCAAGACTTTTCGACGACCTTTCTAGAGCTCTAATATTGCCGCCAGGGAATAATAAAGAACAGGGTTTTTTCGAAAAGTTTTACCAGAAAGTGAAAAGCGAAATCTGTGAGGGTTGCAGCACGCACAGGACATGTTGGGAGAAGGACTTCAAGGCTACAGTCAGGGCATTATACGAAATTTTAAAGTGCGAGAAGGGTTTATACAAAAGTTCGGCATTAGGTTTTTTCAAATGCCGATGCGAAAGGATTGAAGAAATTAAAGGCATATCGAGGTACATGAATAATGCAAAAGAGTTTGAGGTAAGAATAGAGGGTATAATCAAAAAGCAAAGAGATGTCATGGTCAATAATTTCAAAGGCACTGCGAGAATTATAAGGACGCTGGCGGACGGTGCGTTTCCTGAGGGCGCTTTGTTTGGTGTGGAAGAAAGAATAAAAAGCAAGCTATCGGAGTTTGGCGCAAAGGTCGACCACGTTTACGCGATTAAAAATGCGGACAAGCTTCAGGTGAATATCGTCAAAAGTCCGTGCATAAAAGGTAACCTCTGTGAGAGAGAAATCCCAGAATGTATAAAGGAAGCTGTGGGAACTGAAGTTGTAATTAAAGTGGTGGGATGTCCTCTGCGGAGCGGAAGCGCAAGATGCAGGTTAAAAGTAATTCCGAAAGGCAACTACCGGGTGAGCGTGGGGGTTGTAAGTATCCCGGAGCAGGGAGCCGAAGTTTCAGGAGACAGCTTCTCTTTTGCACAACTGGAAAGCGGAGACTTTATGCTGGCCATCAGCGACGGTATGGGAGTGGGAGAAACGGCGAGAAAAGAAAGTGAAAGGACGCTTTCGTTGCTGGAAGAACTGCTAGAAGCGGGCTATGACAGTAAAAATTCCATTGATATTCTAAATTCTGCAATGCAACTGGTGAGAGAGGAAGACAGTTTTTCCACGTTGGACGTGGTTTTGATAGATACCTACTCGGGCAAGGCGGAATTTTTAAAAGCTGGAGCGGTGAGCAGTTTTATAAAAAGAGGCAAAAAAGTAGAAGTTGTGAAAGGAGGAGCGCTTCCTGTCGGAATTGTAGACAACATAGAGGTCAGCAGTGTCAAAAAAAATCTCAAGGCCGGCGACATCATTGTCTTACTCAGCGATGGTGCTTTGGACTCTTTTTCCAATGAAGAAGATAAAGAGTCTGCCATGGCAAAATTCCTTGAAACGGCGTGTACCACTAATCCTCAGGAATTGGCGAACATGGTTCTTCAAAAAGTGAAGGAGAACAACAGGACGATAAAAGATGATATGACAGTGCTTGTGGGGACTATATGGCGGTATACGCATACTGGATAGAAAGGCCCAAACGGCCTTGTATTTTTTGTGCTTGTATTTCGTAATTACTTCTGATATTATTTATTTTAAAATGGAAGTTGCTGAGTGGTAGCATTTTGGTGGGTAAATCATGGATATTGTAGAGGTATTTAAAAATACAGTCCTAAAATATCGTATGATAAAAAACGGAGACAGAGTTCTTGTGGGTGTTTCCGGGGGACCCGATTCGGTTTGTCTTTTGCATCTGTTGCTCCGTTTTAAGGAAGAGTTTGGCATAGATTTGGCGATCGCCCACCTCAACCATTCGTTTCGCGGCCGAGAAGCTGATGAAGATGAGGCTTTTGTCAAAGAACTAGCCAAAAGGTGGGGCGTGCCCTGTTATGCACAAAAAATAGATGTGCCTGCTTACATAAGGGAAACAGGGCTTTCGCCCGAGGATGCGGCAAGAAGGGTTAGATATGCCTTTTTCGAACGCATAAGGGAGAAGATAAAAGCAAGTAGAATTGCCCTTGCACATAACAGCAATGACCGCGAGGAGACCATCCTCATGAATATCTTCCGTGGAAGTGGGATTGAGGGGCTTGTGGGAATCGAGCCGGTAAGGGACCATTACATCCGCCCTTTAATCGAAGTGGAAAGGGATGCTATCGAGGAATACCTGAAAAAGGAGGGTATTCCTTTCAGAATAGACAGCACAAATCTTCAGACCATCTATTTCAGGAATAAAATTAGGCTGGAATTGCTTCCGCTAATAAAGAGGGACTACTGTCCGCATCTTTCGACATCCCTAAAGAGGCTTTCGGAAATTGCTTCCCTCGATGCGTCCTTGCTGGAAGAGCTTTCAAGGGAAGCTTACGGCAGTACAGCCAAAAGGATGCCTGGCGGCGTGATGATAAACTTGGAAAAGTATGAAAAGCTGCACGATGCCATAAAGCTTAGAGTAGTGAGAAAAGCTGTGGAGGAAATTCTAGGGAATCTGCAGGACTTTGAATACAGGCACGCCAAAATGCTGGTGGAGTTTATAAAAGAAAAACCGACGGGAAGTAGATTAAATTTGCCGCGTGGGCTTGTGGGTGAGAAAAGCTACGAGTATTTTTATATTCACGGCAAAGCTCCGCCGGAGGCAAAAAGCTTTTATTATGAACTTCCCGTGCCCGGGGAAGTTGAAATTCCTGAGGCGGGAGCTGTGATCTCAGCCCGAATAGCCGAAGTGAAAGAAGGCTTTTCTCTTAAGAAAAGTCCCCACTTAGCGTATCTGGATTATGACAGGATAAAAGACCCGCTGGCAGTAAGAAACCGCAGGCCGGGGGATAGATTTATTCCGTTCGGAAGCGGATTTTCCAAGAAACTCCAGGATTTTTTCGTGGACAATAAAATACCCGCGAGGGAAAGGGACCGGGTGCCGCTGGTCGTTTCGGGAGACCAAATACTATGGGTTTGCGGTATGAGGATCGACGAAAGGTTTAAGGTTACCGACAAGACGAAAAAGGTGTTAGTCCTGGAAATGAAAACAAAAAATAAAAAGCAGGAGGAGTAGCCTGTGCTGGAAGATATAAAAGAAATTTTAATAACTGAAGAGGAGATAAAGAGCAAACTCAAGGAACTGGGCAAAAGAATAACTGAAGACTACAGAGATAAAAAAGACGTATTGCTCGTAGGAGTTTTAAAAGGGGCGGTGCTTTTTATTGCCGACCTCATCAGGCATATTGATTTACCAGTTCAGGTGGATTTCATGGCGGTATCGAGCTATGGTGCATCCACCGAGTCTTCAGGCGTAGTGAGAATTTTGAAGGACCTCGACGAGAATATAGAAGGAAGGAATATTTTGATTGTAGAAGATATTATCGACTCGGGGTTGACCTTGAGCTATCTATATAACATGCTGAAATCCAGAAAGCCTGCCAGCATAAAAATTTGCACACTTTTAGATAAGCCCAGTCGCCGAAAAGTTAAAATAAAGGTGGACTACCTGGGATTTGAGATTCCGGACTATTTCGTAGTGGGTTATGGACTTGACTACAACGAAAAATACAGAAATCTCCCGTTCATAGGCATTTTAAAAGAGGAGGCTGTAAAAGCAGCGAATTGAAGGCAAAGATTTTTAGGGTTTTGCAAATATGATAATATTGTGGTAGAATATCGAAGGGATTATTCGGCCCTTGAAGGGAGGAGCAATTTTGAACAATTTTCTTCGCAATGCAAGTTTTTACCTTTTAATATTCATCCTGCTTTTATCTCTTGTACAGTGGTACTCCACAAGGAGCGAAATTCAAGAGAGGATAGGATATACTGACCTGATTCGCCTTATAGACAATGGAAGTGTAAAGGAAATAAAAATGATGGACAACAATATAGAAGGAACTTTGAAAGATGGCAGGAAATTTACGAGTTACGTGCCCGATAAAACGGTGTTCATAGAGAGAATTCAGCCGAGAATAGATAGAGGAGAAATTGCACTCATAGCCCAGCCTGTGCCTACAGTTCCCTGGTGGTCTCAGATAATTCCCTCCATATTGATGGGTTTGCTCTTTGTCGGTGCCTGGTTTTTCATAATGCAGCAGAGCCAGGGCGGCGGCAGCAGGGTGATGAGCTTTGGCCGGAGCAGGGCCAGGCTTCACACTGATGACAAAAAGAGAGTGACTTTTAAAGATGTGGCTGGTGTAGATGAAGCCAAGGAAGAACTCCAGGAAGTGGTAGAGTTTTTAAAAAACCCGAAAAAATTCATAGAATTAGGGGCAAGAATTCCAAAAGGAGTGCTTCTCGTAGGCCCACCGGGCACGGGTAAAACCCTGCTGGCCCGGGCGGTAGCTGGAGAGGCGGGTGTCCCCTTTTTCAGCATAAGCGGTTCCGACTTTGTGGAGATGTTCGTCGGGGTCGGTGCGGCCCGGGTGCGGGACCTTTTTGAGCAGGCCAAGAAAAACGCCCCGTGTATCGTGTTTATAGATGAAATAGACGCCGTCGGCAGGCAAAGAGGTGCAGGGTTAGGCGGCGGTCACGATGAGAGAGAACAGACATTGAACCAGCTTTTAGTTGAAATGGATGGCTTTACCATAAATGAGGGGATAATAATAATTGCGGCCACCAACAGGCCCGACATATTGGACCCAGCCCTTTTGAGGCCCGGCAGGTTCGACCGCCAGATAGTGGTGGATCGGCCGGACGTCAAGGGCAGGGAAGAGATATTGAAGGTTCATGCAAGAAATAAGCCTCTGGCTGAAGATGTGGATCTGGGAGTGCTTGCCAGGAGGACTCCCGGATTTACGGGGGCCGATTTGGAAAACCTGATGAATGAAGCGGCCTTGCTTGCAGCCAGGAGAAATAAGAAAAAGATAACGATGGAGGAACTTGAAGAGGCCATAACAAGGGTGGTGGCAGGCCCTGAAAAGAAAAGCCGCATAATGACGGAAAAGGAAAGGCGTTTGGTGGCTTATCATGAAGCTGGCCACGCAGTGGTTGCGGAGCTTTTGCCCAATGTGGACCCGGTTCATGAAGTATCCATAATCCCAAGGGGCAGGGCCGGAGGATACACCCTTATACTTCCCAAAGAAGACCGGTTTTTCATGAGCAAAAGTGAACTTCTCGACCACGTCACGCATCTATTGGGAGGAAGAGCTTCGGAGGAACTGGTGCTAAAAGAAGTAAGCACCGGGGCGCAGAACGATTTGGAACGGGCGACCGAAATAGCTCGGAGAATGGTCATGGAATACGGGATGAGCGAAAGTCTGGGCCCGATGACACTGGGACATAAGCAGGAAGAAGTATTTTTGGGAAGGGACCTGGCTAGGGGTAGGAACTATAGCGAAGAAGTAGCGGCGGCTATCGACAAGGAAGTGAGGAACATCATCGACAAATGCTACAGCAGGGCAAAGGCTCTGCTGAGCGAAAATATAAATAAGCTTCATAAGGTGGCAGAAGCACTCCTTGAGCGCGAAAAACTTTCGGAAGAAGAATTCCGGGAGGTTTTCGCAAGTGCCTAAAAAGTACCGAAGGACCCACCCATAAGGTGGGTCTATTTTTTTGCATATTAATCTGAATGGGTGAAAATATAAAATAACGAGCACCTAAAAAGAAAAGAGCTGGAAGGTGGTATGGGTGAATCTTTCGGGAGGATTATTTTTCCTTGCTGTGGCAGCCCTGGCAGGGCTTTTGATGGCGGTGCAGGGGTCCATGAATTCGGTGGTGAGCAGGGCCATAGGGATTTCGGGTGCTACATTAATAGTGCACCTTACTGCAACTTTAGTGATGGCGGCGGTTATCCTTTTAGGGGTAAGCAGGACATCTTGGGAAAAATACGATAGCGTGCCGTGGTACGATTATCTCGGAGGCGTTATAGGAGTTCTCATTACATACGCAGTGGTGATGAGCATACCCAAACTGGGAGCGGCAGTGGCAACCACCGCCATAATTGTAGGTCAGGTGCTGACAGCTTGCCTTCTGGACCATTTTGGATTTTTTGGCCTCGAAAAAGCTCCATTTACCTGGATGCGTTTTTTTGGCCTTGTGCTGTTATCCATAGGTGCCAAATTAATCCTCAACTGAGTGCGGAAAAGTTGACAAATGTTACCTGGCAAGATATAATAGGAATAAACATATCATTATATAATGAACTGAAGACATAACAATTTAAATGGGGGGATTGGAATGGACCTAGCCAGAACTCTCCTGGGAGAAAAGGTAATAGAACAGGGCGTGCGGTTTTTGGTGAACGAACCGATAAACAACATGGAAAGGATGCTGGAATGGGTAGAAAAAATTCCAATGCCGGAGCACCACAGGAGAAACGTGAGTTCGGTCAAAAAATTCCTCCAAAATAAGGATTCCAACTGGTACAAGTTTGCACAGCGGCTGCTTACCAATACCCATCCCAACGTTAAACAGAAGATGGCGGTAAACTTTTTCGTGAACGCCAGCTTCCTCGGAGTGCCGAGGCAGCTTGAAAATGCAAAAAAACTGGGATGTTCGGTACCGTGGGCGCTGCTGGTAGACCCGACGGAAAGGTGCAACCTCAACTGCATCGGCTGCTGGGCAGGCGATTACCAGAGAAGGGAAGAGCTGAGCTTTGAACTTATGGACAGGATCTGCACTGAAGCCCAGGAGCTGGGAATATACTTCATGGTCATGTCCGGTGGCGAACCGCTTCTTAGAAAGGACGACATACTCAAGCTCGCTGAAAAGCACGGCTCCATGGTGTTTCACCTTTTCACAAACGGGACTTTAGTGGACGACGAACTGATTAAAAACATGCAGAGGCTCGGCAACGTGACCTTAGCTTTCAGCATCGAGGGGTTTGAGGAAACGACGGACAGGCGAAGGGGCAAAGGGGTTTTCAAGAAGGTAATGAACGCCATGGATAAAATGAGAGAAGCCGGGCTCATATACGGGGTATCAGTTACCTACACGAGGCATAATACTGAGGAGCTTGCCAGCGAGGAATTCGTGGATATGCTGGTTGACAAAGGAGCAGCCTTTGCTTGGTATTTTACCTATATACCCATAGGCAAGGATGTAGACCTTGATATGATGGCAACGCCCGAGCAAAGGGCATATATATACGACATGATTTTGGAGTACAGGAAGACCAAGCCCATATTGATTATTGATTTCTGGAACGACGGCGAGGCTTCCAACGGCTGCATAGCCGGAGGCAGGAGATACCTTCATATAAATGCTCAGGGAGAAGTTGAACCATGTGCTTTTGTTCACTACTCCACGTGCAATATTAAAAATTTGAGCCTCAAAGATGCGTTGCGTTCGCCGCTGATGCTGGCCTATCAAAAAAGGCAGCCTTTCAACATGAACATGAGAAGACCGTGTCCCCTCATAGACAATCCGGAAATGCTCAAGGAAATTGTGGAAGAAAGCGGGGCCTACAGCACGCAGCTCACTGCCAACGAGACAGCAGCGGAATTTGCAGAAAAATTGAAGCCCTATGCCGAAAAATGGGGTGAAATAGCGGACAAAATCTGGTATGATAAAAAAGTAAAAGAAGGAGAATGCTGCAAGGGGGGAACCGATTGACGTTGAATTCAGTTGAATCCAAAGTAAGGTTTTTGGAAAGCTTGGCGGACAAAACCAGGCTCAGGATAGTGGAAGCTTTAAGAGAAAGGGAAAAGACAGTGAGCCAGCTGGTCCAGGAACTGGGTGCGAGCCAGTCGAATATTTCGGGACACCTTAGGCTTCTTAAGATAAGCGGAATCATAAAAAGCCGGCAGGAAGGGAAATACGTATACTACAGCTTGAGCAGCAGCGTTATCGCCGAATTTCTCACGAAGCTGGAAGACCTGCTCATTGCAATGAAAAGGGAAGCCCTTGAAAGCGCATAAGAGGGCTTCCCTCTTTTGCATTGATTTTTCCGGTGGTTGTGATAAAATAAGACTGTAATTCGTCCGGCATCCTGACGGAGCCGGAACGGGAGGTGAAAAAATGAACAGCGGCAAGGCCAAGGGAGCGGCACTCGGGGTAAGAACCCTAGCGGTAGCAGGGGTTCTGGGGGCTATCTCCATAGTCCTCGGTATGACTCCACTGGGGTTCATACCAGTTCCCACTGCGGCGGGACATGCAACGACAATGCACATCCCGGCCGTATTGGGAGGAGTGCTGGAAGGACCGGTAACAGGGGCTTTGACAGGTCTCATATTCGGCCTTCACAGCTTTATGAGGGCAGGTTCTCCGATTTTTGCTGACCCGCTAGTAGCAATTTTGCCCAGGGTGTTGATTGGTGTGGTAGCCTACTACGTCTACAGGTTAACTGGCAGCGTGGCCCTTGCGGCGGCTTTCGGCACCATCACCAATACAGCAGGAGTGCTGGGAATTGCGGTCATGAGAGGATACCTGCCAGCTCCTGCAGCATGGGCAGTTGCTGTTACCCACGGTATCCCTGAGATAGTTGTGGCTGTATTGATAACCGCCTTGGTCTATAGAAGTCTTAAAAGGGCAAGAAGGTGATACATTGCTTCTCACCATAGACGTGGGCAACACCAACATAGTCTTTGGAGTTTTCAGCGAAAGAGAGCTTATAGCTCACTGGAGATTTTCTACCCACAAGGAACAGACGGAAGACGAATACGGTATCCTTTTAAAGAACCTGATGGAAGATGCCGATATCGACTGCAGCCAAATAAAAGGAGTCGTAATATCGTCGGTGGTTCCCACTGTTACTCCCTATTTGGAAAAAATGTGCGGGAAATATCTCGGCGTTAAGCCGTTGCTGGTCGGGCCAGGCATAAAAACGGGAATTAACATAAGGGTGGAAAATCCCAGAGAGGTGGGAGCGGATAGAATAGTAAACATGGTGGGCGCGGTTCACAAATATAAAGTTCCCCTAATCGTTGTAGATTTCGGGACTGCCACTACATTCGACGCGGTAAGCTCTAATATGGAATTCCTCGGGGGCGCTATTGCCCCCGGGCTTTTGATTTCGGCCGAGGCCCTTTTTAAAAGCGCATCGAAGCTTTTCCGGGTAGAGATAGTAAAGCCAGAAAGGGCTATAGGAAAAAACACCACGACTAACATTCAATCGGGTCTCTTTTACGGGTATGCGGGGTTAGTAGACAACATAATAGGACTGATGAAAAAGGAAATGGAGGAAGAACTGGGTGAGGAAGACATATTTGTGGTAGCAACTGGAGGGATTGCAAATCTTATTGCGCCCGGCACTAAGACGATAGACAAGATTGACAGCATGCTGACCCTTGAGGGGCTGAGGATAATTTATGAGAAAAATACTATTTGATGGGGGAAACCGGGAAGGTTTCCCTAATTTTGACTCTCCACCCATATTTCTTGCACCTATGGCGGGGATAACAGACATTCCCTTCAGGCTGATATGCAAAGAGTTTGGGGCAGATATAGTAATAACTGAGATGGTGAGCACAAGGGGTTTATGTTACGGCGATAAAAAGACCGAATCCTTGCTGTTGGTAGACCCACGCGAACACCCTATAGGGGTTCAGCTTTTTGGGAACAATCCTGAATTTTTCTGCAAAGCCATTGAAAAGATAAAGGGTCATCCTTTTGACTTTATAAACATTAACATGGGATGTCCGACTCCGAAGATTGTGAAAAACGGCGATGGATGTGCTTTGATGAGAGAACCGGCTTTGGCAGGGGAAATAATCAGGGAATCGGTGAGAGTATCAAGGGTGCCTGTTACGGTGAAAATCCGGAAGGGCTGGGATGACGAGCACGTAAACGCCGTAGAATTTTCAAAAATGGCCGAAGAGAGCGGAGCGGCGATGGTCATAATCCACGGAAGGACCAGGGAGCAGTTTTACAGCGGTAAAGCCGATTGGGATATAATAAGGGAAGTAAAAAAGGCTGTCAAGGTCCCCGTCATAGGAAACGGCGATATTTTTTCGGCTGAAGACGCTCTATCGATGCTGGAGCAGACGTGTTGCGATGGCGTAATGGTGGGACGCGGTGCACTGGGAAACCCCTTTATTTTTAGGGAAATAAAACACTATCTGAGGACGGGCGAAAAACTTCCGAAACCCACCTTGGAAGAAAAAAGGCTCGTAATATACAGGCACCTTGATTTGGCGCTGAATTTTCACGGGGAGAAAATCGGCCTTCTTGAGATGAGAAAGCATATAGGATGGTATTTAAAGGGAATGCCTCATTCTACAGCTATAAAGCAAAAAATTCAAAGAAGCAATAATGTCGGCGAAATTAAATCTTTACTGGAGGAGTATTTTGTAAGATTGAGAAATGCCGCCGGACAGGAGGTGATTTGATTGGAGGCCTTTGCTCTTCCGATTACCAATGGCGTTTTACCCCGGATCAACGGGGGAAATATGACCGGCCTTTTTTTAGAACCCTATTTTTCTAAAATGCTTCTTAAGGCTGGAAAGGGAAGAGAAATATTTTTGTTTCCGATGTCGCTGGAAGACAGGGAATTTTATCCTGTTGGTGTTATGGCAAGAATAGAAGAACTGTGGATAGAGCGGGTTTTGCCTAACAAAAGCATCGTCGGGCTTTTCGCAAAAGTTTCGGGGATGGAAAGGTATAAGGCAGGCGGTTTTGAATTTCGAGACGAAGGGCTTGTGGCTTACAACTTGAGAAAAATAGATCTTGCAGGACTCAGAGAAAGCGGATATCCAATAATTTGCGGCGCGGGATGGCGGCCTGCGGGTGGCTATACCACTTTCAGTTCCGACAGAAAGAGCATGGAGATAACAATTTACGGGTGGGAATACGAGACAGGCAAAAAGGTGGCTATTGTAGGTTATTTGAGCAGGGAAGAGATAGAACCCGAGCAAGCCCATACCGTGGAACATGCAATTATCAGGTCTTTAAAAAATTACGCCCTCTGCACTCCTAAAACCCTGAGGGTCTGCATGCAGAGGGAAGCCGAAGAGCTGAAGTGGTCGGTGGAAATAGGAATCGCACACAAACTTCCCGAAGTATTCGGGGTGACGGGAAGCGGCGTTTGCGGCAATCCAATGACCCGGATGACCTCGATTTACCTTGGGGAGGAATTAAGGAAGCAATTGAAAAAAGGGCTTGATATCTTTGAATCCTTGAGCGAAGCGAGGAAAAAGACTTTATCGAGGATTACGCAGGACCTTGATATTTCCACGGAAAGAGGATTAAGGGCACTGCAGGGGCTTAAAAAGGGCATGTTTCACGATGATTCTCCGGTCGAGATGAGAAATCTAAAAAAAATTCTTATGAGATTTCCGCAAGACCCATGGCACTGACATGGGTTTTTTTATTTTTGTTGATTTTCCATCTTATATGATGTAGAATAAAAAATGAGCACAAAATTGTGCACAGCAGGTGAGAGCATGGACCTCATACGCATAGGAGACAAACTGATAAGCATGACAAAAATAATCGCTGCGCTGGAGGAGATGCTGTCTTTAAGGCAAAAAGGACTGTCCCAGGCTGAGGTGGCGAAAAGATTCGGCATTGACAGGTCCTTCATTTCGAGAATAGAAAGTTTGGGCGAAGTAAGGAAGGGAAAGACCATAGCCCTGATTGGCTTTCCGCTTAAAAATACCGCAGAAATAGAAAAGGTAGCGCGAGAAGAAGGAGTGGACTTTATACTCCTCATGAATGACAGGGAAAGGTGGGATTTCGTATATAAAAAAACCGGTATAGAGCTCTTAAATGAGATTATGAATCTAATTTACAAGGTAAGACAGCACGACATAGTGATTATACTGGGTTCTGACCAGCGGATAAAACTTTTCAGGGCGCTCCTCGATAACGAGGTGGTTGCAATAGAGATAGGGAAGTCTCCTATGAAGGAAGATGTTTACGTCGACGCCGAGTATCTGAGGGAAATTATAAAAAAGGTAAGGGAGAGATGAGAATGAAGCACGTGATGAGCGTGAGCCTGGGCTCGTCAAAGAGAAACCACAAAGTAAAGGTGAACATTTTAGGTGAGGACGTTCTCATAGAGCGGGTGGGCACCGACGGGGACAAGAAGAAGGCTGCCGAAATCATTAGAGAGTACGATGGAAAGGTCAGTGCCTTCGGCCTCGGGGGCATAGATCTTTACCTTTATGCTGGTAAAAAGCGCTACATTATAAAGGATGCTGCAAAGCTGGCAGCCTGTGCCAGGATATCGCCGGTGGTAGACGGTTCCGGACTTAAAAATACCCTGGAAAGAAAGGTCATCGAATACTTGGACAAAGAGAAAATCCTTGATTTTAAAGGGAAAAAGGTGCTTTTAGTCGCGGCCACCGATCGGTTCGGCATGGCACAAGCCCTGGAAAAGACGGGTGCATTGATGACCTACGGCGATTTAATATTCGCCCTGGGCATACCCATTCCCCTCCATTCGCTAAAGGTCATAGATTTTTTGGCGAGGATACTCGTGCCGGTACTGTCGAGGTTGCCATTCGAGATGCTTTATCCTACCGGGGAAAAACAGGAAGTAAACAAATCCAGATTCAGCAAGTTTTTCGAAGAAGCGGATATCATTGCGGGGGATTTCCATTACATAAAAAGGTATATGCCCGAAAAGCTTCAAGGAAAGGTGATAATAACGAATACGGTGACCTCCGAAGACGTTGAGACGCTAAAAGAAAAGGGCGTTAAGATGCTCATTACTACGACTCCGGAGCTAGAAGGCAGGTCTTTTGGCACCAACGTAATGGAGGCGGTCCTTGTTTCCCTTGCGGGAAAACCGTATAATGAGCTTACTCCTAATGATTACGAGGAGCTTTTAGAAAAAATAGGCTTTTTGCCGCGCATAGAGAAATTGAATTAAAAAAAAAAAAAAAAAGAGGTGTTTGAAATGGACAGTTTCGCATTTATAATCCATCCTATCGATACCTACGATGCGACGAGAAAATTCAAATTCATGAGGTCATGGCCGGAAAAGGTCATAGAGGGAATTATTAAGCACCTTCCGCCGGTAAAGGTTTCATACATTACCGGAGTAAAATCACCGTACAACGAGGTGGAGGGTTGGTTCGTAGGCTGCCCTCTTACTACCCGGCAGATGATGACCCTTCCGGAAGATTTCGTTATAAAAAAGATAATAAAAGCAGGAAAACTCGCAGAGAAATTGGGCGCGAAGATAGTAGGCTTGGGGGCATTTACCTCGGTAGTAGGGGATGCGGGTATTACCATATCTAAGAACCTTAATATACCGGTCACAACGGGAAACAGCTATACCGTGGCGACTGCCGTTGAGGGGACCGTGAAGGCGGCGGAGCTAATGGGAAAAGACATAAGGGATGCCGAGGTAGTGGTAATAGGTGCTACCGGCTCCATCGGGAAAGTATGCGCGGAAATTCTGGCGAAGGATGCCCGGTTTTTGACATTGGTTGGAAGAAATACGCAGAGGCTCGAAGCTATTGCGGAAAAGATCCTGCGCGAAACAGGGCTTTCGGTGCGAATTACCTCTAACGTAAAAAATGCCTTAAAGAAGGCGGATGTTGTGATTACCGTAACAAGCAGCGTGGATACCGTAATCGAAGCTGAAGACTTAAAGCCCGGCGCGGTGGTGTGCGATGTGGCAAGGCCGAGAGATGTTTCCAAAGAAGTGGCCGAAAAGCGCGACGACGTTCTGATCATTGAGGGCGGCGTGGTGGAAGTGCCCGGAGATGTGAACTTCAATTTCAATTTCGGATTCGAGCCGAAGACGTGCTATGCCTGCATGGCCGAGACCATGATACTCGCGCTGGAGCGGCGATACGAGTGCTTTACTCTCGGCAGAAATTTGACAGTGGAGCAGGTGGAAGAGATATCGCGGCTTGCCAAAAAGCACGGCTTTAAACTGGCGGGATTTAGGAGCTTTGAGCGGCCGGTGACGAAGGAACACATAGAAAGAGTAAAGGAAAACGCAAAGAGGAATCTTACAAAGAAAAAGAGCAATGCTATGTGAAAAGGCGCCGGAAAACGGCGCCTTTTAAAATTGCCTTATAAAGATAAAGTTATCCTCCTGGCCTTTACCCTTTCAAGCGAGTTGAGTTCCTTTTCTAGATTTTGTATATCCTCTTCCGAACCGCAAAGCTGAAGTATTATGAGCCCCTCGTCGGAGCAGTGCCTTTCATCAACTTCGTGCAGGCCTAGGCGAACTTTGATGTTGCATCCGTATTTTGTAAGAATTTCCTGCACCTTTGGAGCCGAATGGGTCCGGTTGTCGACCAGGATTGCCATTATCGTCTTGCAATCCATAAATTATCCCCCTCTCAAAAATTGTATTTGTTCTAATATTCTTCATATTTTTGGTTTATCCTGCTGCATACATTCATTTATAGAACTTATTTAGAAATTTTTATGCGAAAATGAGAGGAAATACCATCTGTGGGAAGTGGTATAATAAATTATAATAAATATAAAGTATGAAAATATTTATTCGGGGGAAAATCCGCCTGCTGGGGTCCCCGCGGGAAAAGGCGGTATAAAAATAACCCAGCCCCGGTTTGAACGCCGGGTAAAGAGGCCTCTATGGGAATAGTTGGATGTTTCCTGATGCCTCATCCCGCAATAATGATTGAGGAAGTGGGCAAAAAGGAGACGTTAAAAGTTAAAAACTCTGTAAAAGCTGCCCACCGGGTAGGAGAAGAAATAGTAAGGCTGAAGCCAGATACTATCGTGATAATCTCACCTCACGGTCCGGTCTTTCAAGATGCAATCTGCGTATATGATTTTCCTTTGAAAGGAGATTTTGCAGAATTTGGAGTGCCTGAATTGACGCTTGAGTTTGTGCCGGACGAGCAATTAAAGGCTGAGGTATTAAAAAAGGCAAATGAGAAGAAAATTCCCACAGTAAAATCGAGTATAATAAATTATTCTAGATATGGTTTAAAAAAGAAGCTGGACCACGGAGTAATGGTGCCCCTTTATTTCATAACCCGCCACACTATGAGCTTTAAGCTGGTGCCCTTGTCCTTCGGGATGCTTCCTTATGAGGAACTCTATGCTTTTGGGAAAGCTGTTGTAGAGGCGGCTGAATTGCTGGATAAGAAAGTTGTGGTAATAGCAAGCGGCGATTTATCCCACCGGTTAATTCCGGGAGCGCCGGCGGGATATGACCCCGATGGCAGGATATTTGACGAGAATTTGGTCTCCATTTTAGAGCGCTTCGACCTGGATGCCTTATATGACATGGACCAGGACCTCATAGAAAGGGCGGGCGAATGCGGCCTCCGGTCCATCTGGATAATGCTTGGGACACTGGACGGCCGTGAGGTAAAAGCCGAAGTCCTTTCTTACGAAGGGCCCTTCGGAGTAGGGTACTGCGTGGCCGCATTTTATCCCGAAGGGAAAACAGAAAGCTGGTTGGAGAAACTACAAAAAAGGAGGGCCGAAGAGATTAAGAAAAGGAGGGAAAACGAAGACCCTTACGTGAAACTGGCGCGCCAAAGCCTGGAGACTTACGTCATGACGGGTAAGATTTTAAATGTGCCCGATGACCTTCCAGAAGAAATGATTAAGCAGAGAGCAGGGGTTTTCGTGTCGATAAAAAAGCGCGGCCAACTTCGCGGATGCATAGGAACTTTTTTGCCGACTAGGAAGAACATTGCAGAAGAAATAATACGAAATGCGATAAGCGCGGGATGCGAAGACCCGAGATTTTCGCCAGTTGAACCAGAAGAACTTCCCGAACTCATCTATTCGGTGGACGTCCTCACAACGCCGGAACCCGTGGATTCGCCGGATAAGCTGGACCCAAAAAAGTACGGCGTTATAGTAAAGAAAGGAGCGAGGACGGGGCTCTTGCTACCGGATCTAGATGGGGTGGATACCGTAGAAAAGCAGTTGGAAATCGCCTTGAGAAAGGCAGGTATAAGTCCCGCCGAGGATTATGAAATTTTCAGATTTGAAGTAAAGAGGCACCATTGAGGCGAAAAGAGGTGTCGATCCTTGCAAGATGCGGGAAAAATGCCAATTAAAGAAGCAATGTTTTACGAAAAAGAGGAAGGCGAACTCGTCCGCTGTCTTCTTTGCCCCCACCATTGCGTAATCTCGCCCGGAAGGTCGGGCGCATGTAGGGTTCGAAAAAATATAAAGGGCGTGCTTTACTCCACAAATTACGGCAGGATATCTTCTTTGGGCATGGACCCGATAGAAAAAAAGCCCCTCTATCACTTTTACCCCGGTAGCTTAATCTTTTCGGTGGGCAGCTTCGGATGCAACTTCCGTTGCAAATTCTGCCAAAACTGGCAGATTGCGCAGGTTGCCGAAGTTCCAACGGAGTATATCCCGGCCGAACGGCTTATAAAAATAGCAAAAAGCCAGCCCGGAAATATCGGCATTGCGTACACGTACAATGAACCTTCTATATGGTACGAGTACGTATTAGAATGCGCCCGGCTAGCAAAAAAAGAGGGGCTTAAAAACGTGCTCGTCACCAACGGGTTCATAGAGATGGAGCCTCTTGAGCAACTGCTTCCCTATGTAGATGCCATGAACATAGACGTCAAGGCTTACACCGAAGATTTCTACAGGGACCTCACGGCGGGAAGACTTTCATTGGTCAAGCGAACCGTGGAGCGGGCTCAGGAGACCTGTCACGTAGAGATAACCACCCTGCTAATCCCCGGGCTCAACGATCGAGATGAAGAAATAGAAGCCCTGGCTTGCTGGCTCTCTTCAATCCGCCGCGACATTCCGCTTCACCTCACGCGGTATTTTCCAAATTACAAGCTGAACCTGCCTCCCACCCCCGTCAGTACCCTGAAGAGGGCCAGGGAGAAAGCCTCGAAGTACCTGGATTACGTTTACACCGGTAACATCGCCGATGAGGTCGGCAGCAACACTTACTGCCCCCGGTGCGGGGAGGCCGTAATAAGGCGGCATGGCTACATGGTACAGGTGAAGATCCGCGATGCCAAATGCCCAAAGTGCGGTTATGAAATTTCTGTGGTAAGTTAAAGGAAAAAATGCGACAGCATTTGTCTATTTCCCGGGAAATGTAAGATGTAATGTCGTATAGGGTTGGTAAACGTCCCAATTTTCGGCATCAAGATTGCAATATTTGTAAAAAATTTCTTCATGAGCAAGGGCGAAGGAGGATAAAACAGTTAAAAATAACAATACAAAATGATATAACTTTAATTGGGTGATTATTGATGTTGTTGAGCATACAAAAAGTTAAAGAAACATACAACATCAGCAGAAGTACATTGATAAACTGGGAAAAGGAAGGGTTAATAACTCCAATTAGGACACCAACAGGGAATGGAAAGTTTTGGAGTAGAACTTATAGTTTTAAATGGGAAAGAAAATGAACAAGATGTAAACAAAGAGTTAGCAGAGGATTTAATAGCTATAGTTACATCATTTGCAGCCAGGATTTACGGGCAAAGAGGTGAAAATAAAGCGTGATAACAATACAGGCTAAACTTGGTTTTCAAAGCAAGGAAGATGAACAAGCAGTAGCGGATGTGATGAGGAGATGGTCATCCTGTATGAGATTTGCATACAACAGGCTTTTAGAAGGATATAGCAGAAATGAACTCAAAAGAGAACTGCAAGGGATTTTCAATTTAAATTCAAGGTATGTAGATGATGCGATAATGAAGGCGAAAAGCATTCTTGAGTCATGCAAAGAAAGAGAAGAAAATCCGAGCAAGGTTATTTTCGGTGGCAGGAATTTATATGAAAAGCTCAAGAAACGGCACATAAATGGGAATGAATATGAAAAGCGGAAGCAAGAATGGCAAGAAAGAAGGAAAGGCAATCTCTACTCAAGAGGAGATAAGACCAAGAAAGGGAACCTCAACACGAGAATCGAGATAGATGAATACGGCAGTACAAGATTGAGGATAAATGTAGGAGAAAGAGAGTATGTATATCCTACAATACAAGCAGGATGTAAAAAAGGAAAAACCCGTGAAGAATTACTTGAAGCAATAAGCACCTGTCAGGAAGCCTATTCCGTCGAGCTAAAACTAAAAAACGGCAAGGTATATGCTTACTTCACAATTGAAGAAAACTTCCCGGAAGTCGAGATAACAAAGGAAAATGGGACCATAGGAATAGACATCAACGCATATCCGGACCACATAGCGTGGTCGGAAACCGATGAAAACGGCAACCTTGCAAGTTACGGCAAGATACCGATGCCTGAACTTGCAAACGGCAATTCAAACAAGAGGAAATATTACAGATGGCAGTATGCCCATGAGATAGTAAAGCTGGCAGAAGAAAAGAAGAAAGCGATAGCAATCGAAAGATTAGACATAAAAGACAAAGGAAAAAGAGGGGACTTTTCGGGGAGGAAATCGAGGAGGATAAGGCACAGCTTTAGCTACAGGTCGCTCATAGAGAAAATCAAGATTTTAGCAAAGAGGAAGGGCATACAAATTGTAGAGGTCAATCCCGCCTACACATCAGTGATAGGGATGCTGAAATATGCCCCGCAGCATATGATAAGCAAGGACGTGGCAGCAGCGTATGTCATAGCAAGAAGAGGACTTGGGTTAAAAGAGCAAATTCCCGAAGGATATATGGCAATTCTAAAAGATTTAGATGCTGACGAACTGGAGGAATTAAAAGAGCACGTAAAGAAAACGGTCAATAATAAACACCTAAAGAAAAGGCAACTAAAGGAGATAGAAAAGGCAATAAGACTATTACAAAGCCTTGGGAGTGAGCCAGGGAGGGTACCAAGACCTCTGGATGGAACAAGTCTTAGTGCCTATAGCGAAAGCTATAATCTCTGGCGAGTTCTCAAAGTAGCGGTGGTAACGCCACTCTCCCCTGAGAAAGTCTTAAGAGACGTCTCTGTCCTGAAGCGAGTATTGCATACAGGGCAAGTGGGGAGACCCGGGTAAGGGCGCGAGTTCCTGCTTCTTGGGGCAGGGGCTAAGGGAGTGCTTAAAAACCGCCTGCTGGGAATGAGCACTCTCTGAAAGGGCGGACTATAAATAGCCCAGCTGCTCAAACAGTTTGGGTAACCAGGGGGCAATATGATGAATTTTACAATAAAGGAAATAACAGCAGCCGACCGGGAGTGGGTAGCTCAGTTCTTAGAAAAAAACTGGGGTTCGACAAAAATTGTAAGCAGAAATCGGGTTCATGAAGCCGTCAATCTTCCCGGATTTCTTGCGGTAGAGGGAGAAGAGCCATTGGGCGTCATTATTTACAATATTGAGGACGACCAGTGCGAAATCGTGGTGCTTGAAAGTCTGGTCGAAAACAGGGGTATAGGTACGGCTCTGGTAGAAGCCGTAAAAAGAGCGGCCGTTTCCTCCGGATGCAGGAGGCTGTGGCTTATTACCACCAACGACAATATGAGGGCCCTGAAATTTTACCAGAAAAGAGGTTTCTTACTGGTAGCTGTTCATAGAAATGCCCTGGAACAGGCTCGCAGGCTGAAGCCTCAGATACCCCTGATTGGTATGGACGGCATTCCGTTGCGGGACGAGATAGAACTGGAACTGCCCCTCTAGCCTTTGGAAGGAGGTAAAATATGACTTTGGAGAAACTTGCGGTAAAATTATTTTCCAGTACAGAAAAGGATAAGGAAAAAGCTTTGAGAAACGCCTACGGAATGTTGAGCGGCGTCGTGGGAATAGTCGTGAATGCGATGCTTTTTTTTGTTAAACTTGCCATAGGAAGGGCTACAAACAGCATAGCTATTCTTGCCGATGCATTCAATAACCTAGGGGACATAGGGTCTTCGGTGGTAACGATAATCGGATTTAAACTGGCATCAAAACCACCCGACAGGGAACACCCCTTCGGACACGGAAGGGCTGAATATATTACGAGTCTAATAATCTCCCTTTTAGTAATCCTGGTGGGATTCGAACTTTTTAGGGATTCCATAGGAAGGATAGCAAATCCTTCCCCAGTGGTCTTCAGCCTTCCTTCTTTTATTATTTTGATTTTTTCTATAGGTGCAAAGCTTTGGCTGGGAAAATTTACAGGAAAACTTGCGGAAAAAATAGATTCCAAGGCTTTGGATGCCAGCTCTATGGACAGCTACGGCGACGTGGTATCGACGTTTACCGCGGCTTTAGCCTTGCTTTCTTCAAGGTTTACTTCATTTCCGGTAGACGGATACGTAGGTTTATTGGTTTCCCTATTCATTATGTACGCCGGTTACAACCTGGTAAGGGAAGCGGTGGACCTTTTAATAGGCACAAGACCAGATCCAAACCTGGTGGAGGAGATAAAAAGGAAGGTGTTATCCTACGAGGGTATAATAGGAGTGCATGACCTGATGGTTCACAACTACGGCCCGGGGAGGTGTGTGGTATCGCTTCACGCCGAGGTCCCGGAGAACATGTCGGTGGTGAAAGCCCACGATATAATAGATAACGTGGAAAGGGAGCTTTCCGAGGAACTCGGGGTTTTTATAACCATCCACATGGACCCCTTGAATGTAGATGATGAAGAAATAGTGAAAACGAGACGAGAAATAGAAATGATAGTAAATGAAGTTCCCGGAGTGCTTTCCATCCACGACCTTCGGGTGGTGGGCTCCGGCGAAAAAAAGAATGTCATATTCGATGTGGTTGTATCGAGCGATGTAAAGGAACACGAAGAACGTGAAATAAAACATAAAATAATATCGGAGATAAAAAAGGTGTATCCGGGTTACAATCCTGTGATAACAGTGGACAGGGAGTACGCATGAGCGTGTTTCAAATATTTTCTACAGGACCTTGTGTTAATAAGCCGCGTATGCTATAATAACAAAGGTTAGGTTTAGGTTTGAATGTGAAAACAATTTTCGGTGAGGTGATATAAATGAAAAAGGGCATACACCCCAATTATGGTAAAGCCATCGTGAGGTGTGCATGCGGGGAGACCTTCGAGACCGGTTCTACCAAGCCCGAAATCCACGTCGAGATTTGCTCCAAGTGCCATCCCTTCTTTACCGGCAAGCAGAAGCTGGTTGACACTGGCGGGCGCGTGGAACGTTTCAAGAAGAAGTACGGCATAAAGGATGAAGAATGATTAAAAGGTTAGAGTTTCAACTCTAGCCTTTATTCGTATTATAGAAAGGGAGAAAAGATGAAGAGGGAAGGACCGGTGATAGGCGGTCAGGCGGTTTTGGAAGGAGTCATGATGAGGAGCCCTAAGTACACCGCCATAGCCGTGAGGAAGGACAACGAAATCGTAACTAAAAGGGAAGAAAATTTTTCAATTTCCGACAGGTATCCTTTCTTAAAAGCTCCCGTATTAAGAGGAGCCGTGGCATTAATAGAGATGCTGGTAATAGGAGTAAGGGCGCTTTCCTATTCGGCAGAGGTAGTCTCCGATGGTGAGGAAGAGCTAAATAGCAGGGATATTTTTTTAGCTGTTGTGATGGCCCTGGCATTTGCGCTGCTGCTTTTTATCGTTTTTCCGACCATTTTGACAAAATTCATAGCTGGAAGCATAAAGAGTCCCTTTTTGCTCAACCTCATAGAAGGGCTTGTTCGCATTCTGGTTTTTCTATTGTATTTGATATCCATTTCTTCGATGAAAGATATAAAAAGGTTTTTCGAATATCACGGTGCGGAGCACAAGGCTGTTCACTGCTACGAAAGCGGAGAGGAATTGACGGTAGAAAACGCAAGAAAATACACGACCCTTCATCCGCGCTGCGGTACCAGCTTCCTGTTGGTGGTCATGGTCGTAAGCATTTTGCTTTTTTCAATGCTGGGATGGCCGGGAATAGGGGCCCGCATTACTTTCAGGGTTTTGCTCTTTCCGGTGGTGGCTGGCATATCTTATGAATTCATAAGGTTTGCCGGGAAAAGTAACTCAGTCTTTGTTCAGTTACTAAGTGCCCCTGGTTTGTGGCTTCAAAAACTAACCACCCGTGAACCCGACGATTCCCAGCTGGAAGTAGCTCTAGAGGCTTTGAAGTGTGTACTATCTGGAGGTGATGGAATTGCTGGATAAGCTGGAGTCTATAGAGAGAAGGTACGAGGAGCTCACAAAGCAGATAAGCGACCCTGAAGTTATTGCAAGGCAGGAAGAATGGAGGAAATTGGCCAAGGAGCACGCCTCTTTGGAAGAGATAGTATCCTGTTATCGCGAGTATAAAAAGGTCGTAGAGGAAATAAAAGAAAGCAGGGAACTTCTTAAAGAGAGTTCCAACGACCGCGAGATGGAAGAATTCATTAAAGAGGAAATAGAGCGGTTGAAAGAAAGGGAAAAGGAGCTCGAGGAAAAACTAAAGATACTGCTCCTGCCAAAGGACCCGAATGATGAAAAAGATGTCATAGTGGAAATAAGAGCCGGAGCCGGAGGAGAAGAGGCGGCGCTGTTTGCCGGAGACCTTTTCAGGATGTATACCCGCTATGCTGAGCGAAAAGGTTGGAAGGTTGAGGTTATGAGTTCAAACCCCACGGAATTGGGCGGATTTAAGGAAGTCATCTTCGAGGTGATGGGAAAGGGCGCCTACAGCCGCTTGAAGTATGAATCCGGTGTCCACAGGGTTCAGAGGATACCGGTGACCGAGGCCGGAGGGAGAATCCACACTTCCACGGCCACGGTGGCGGTATTGCCGGAAGCCGAAGAGGTGGATGTGGAAATTAATCCTAATGAGATAAGAATAGATGTCTTCAGGTCTTCGGGTCACGGAGGTCAGTCGGTGAACACCACCGATTCGGCGGTGAGGATAACCCACCTTCCTACCGGGATTGTTGTCACCTGCCAGGATGAGCGTTCGCAGCTAAAAAATAGGGAACGGGCCCTTAAGATATTGAGGGCAAAGCTCCTGGAGATAAAAAGGAAAGAACAAGAAGAAAAGATAGCCCAGAGCAGGAGGAGTCAAGTAGGTACGGGGGACAGGAGCGAAAGGATAAGGACTTACAATTTCCCGCAGGGTAGGGTTACCGACCACCGCATTGGCTTCACGACGCACCAGCTGGAGAACATATTGGATGGGGAACTAGATGAGCTTATAGAGAGGTTGATAGCGGAAGACCAGGCGAAGAAACTTGCCGAGGCCGACGAGAATGAGATGAGGGCGGTGCAATGAACGTCCTTGAAGGTTTGAATTACGGTAAAAAAGTGCTGCTTGAGGCGGGAGTCGAAAATCCTTTGCTGGATGCAGAGGTCATACTTTCTCACGTGCTCGGGGTAAGGCGGATGGACCTGTACCTTGAACCTCGGAGAGAGCTGAAAGAAGAGGAAATCAAAACCTACGAAGCCTTGATAGAAAAGCGGAGTTCGCGGATTCCGGTGGCGTACATTACCGGGAAAAAGGAGTTTTTTACCCTGGAATTTTTCGTGAAAGAAGGGGTATTGATTCCCCGGCCGGAGACCGAGTTTCTGGTGGAAGAAGTTCTAAACCGTATTTCGAGCATAAAAACGCCTAAAGTGGCGGAACTATGCTGCGGAAGCGGAGCTGTCGCAATATCTATAGCTTTTTTTAAAAAGGACGCTATCGTGTACGCTTCAGACATATCGGAAAGAGCCGGAGAAGTGACCATGCTGAACGCTGCCAAGCACGGTGTGGAGGACCGGGTTCGCTTTTTAAGGGGGGATCTCTGGCAACCTTTTGAAAAAGAGGGACTAAAAGGATTTGATGTGGTGGTGGCCAATCCCCCTTATATCCCGTCCAATGAACTGGAAAACCTGCCTCCAGAGGTAAAAAAAGAACCGAGAGAAGCTCTCGACGGAGGTCCCGACGGGCTGGATTTTTACAGGCGCATAATTACAGGGGCTCCCAAATTTTTAAAATCCAGGGGAAGTATCGTCTTGGAAATCGGCAATGACCAGCGGGAGAGGGTCTGTAGTTTCCTCAAAGGAGAATGCTTTGAGGATATCAGGATTATAAAGGATTACGGCGGCTTTGAACGGGTGATAGCCGCATCACTACATGCTGGAGATGGGAAAAGTGAATGAAAAAATACCTTTTCGCAAGCTCTTTTTTATGTTTTGGGCTTTCTTTAAAATAGGAGCCTTCACGCTCGGGGGCGGGTTTGCCATGATTCCTCTCATGAAAGCGGAATTTGTAGATAAATTGAAGTGGCTCAGCGAAGATGAATTTCTCGACATAATAGCGGTATCCCAGTGTGCTCCGGGAGCTGTCGCCATAAATTCTTCGATTTACATAGGTTACAGGCTTTACGGACTTTTGGGCGCGGCTATTGCCGTCTTGGGAACGGTTCTTCCGTCCTTCCTCATAATTTTGGCAGTTGCTTTGGTTTATGCAAAAATTAGGTCAATGCCGGCTATTCAAAAGGCTTTCAGGGGAGTATATCCCGCCCTGGTGGTGCTGGTTATGAGCGCCGCCGTTAATCTCTGGAAAGCGGCCTTTAAAAACTATGTCGATATAGGTATAGCCGCAGCGTGCCTGGTAGCGCTATTTATATTCGATGTGCATCCCGTTTTTACCATTCTTGCCGCGGGAATCAGCGGAGTCCTTTTTAATTTGAGGAAGGAACACGGGGAAGAAGGCGATATCGGGTGATATTAATAAAGCTTTTTTGGGCTTTTTTTAAAATAGGCCTTTTTAGCTTCGGCGGCGGCTACGCGATGATACCTTTCATACAAAGGGAGATAATAGAGATAAACGGCTGGCTTACCCTCGAGCAATTCATGGATATTATTGCCATCTCCCAGATGACTCCGGGGCCCATTGCGGTCAATGCGGCAACTTTTGTTGGATATAAGATTGCAGGTTTTTTAGGTTCGGTGTCTGCTACTTGTGGTGTTGCTGCCCCGTCGGCGGTAATCATTATTACATTGGCTTTCCTGATAAAAAAATACAGAAGTCTAAAATGGGTGGACCGCTTTTTTTTAGGGGTAAGGCCTGCGGTGATCGCCCTTATTATAAATGCCGCCTATTCGCTAGGCAAGAATTCCATAACGGGCATAAAGGATGTCCTCATAGCCTTGCTGGCTTTGCTTGGGCTTTACAAGTTTAGGGTTAATCCCATTTTGATAATATTTCTTGCTTCCTTTTTGGGGATATTACTGGGATGAACGGGGAATGGGATGCTATGGAGACAAAATTGATTAAAATAAATCCCGAAGATGTGGATTTAGAGAGCATAAAAATTGCGGCAGATGTCATAAAAGCGGGAGGACTTGTGGCCTTCCCGACAGAAACGGTATACGGCCTTGGGGCCAATGCCCTTGACGAGGATGCTGCCCGCAAAATATATAAAGCTAAAAATAGGCCTCAAGACAACCCTTTAATCGTCCATATTTCATCTCATGAAGAATCGGAAGGGCTCGTCCGCAATATGAAGCCCGAAGCCCGAAAATTGATGGAGAGATTTTGGCCCGGCCCCCTCACACTGGTCCTCGAAAAGTCGAATAAAGTTCCTTACGGTACTACGGGGGGACTTGATACGGTTGCGGTTAGAATGCCTAAACACCCCGTGGCTTTAGCGCTCATAAAGGAATCGAGAGTGCCCATAGCCGCTCCGAGCGCCAACATATCGGGAAGGCCGAGTCCCACCACCGCAGAAGACGTATATGAAGACTTGGCCGGGAAGGTGGAAGTGATCCTGGATGGGGGTCCATGCGAGGTCGGCGTGGAATCTACGGTCCTTGATTTGACAGGTGATGTCCCGGTGATTTTGAGGCCAGGCGGAATTACCCGAGAGGAATTGGAGGAAGTGATAGGCAGGGTGGAACTGGATGCAGGGCTTTTGCCCGGGCAGAAGCCCAAATCGCCAGGCCAGAAGTACAGGCATTATTCGCCGAAAGCCCCCATGCTGGTGGTAGAGGGCCCAGTTGAAGCTCAAATAAAAAAAATCTCCGAAGTGGCAGAAAGGCTTTCCATCAAGGGCAAGAAAGTAGGCATAATGGCTACCGCCCAGACGCGCATGTATTATAAAGTAGGGTATGTGATTTCCGTTGGGGATAGAAATGCCCCTTTGACCATATCGGCAAACCTTTTTTCAGTGCTGAGGAAATTTGACAGGATGGGGGTAGACCAGATACTGGCAGAGGGTATACCGGAGGCGGGGTTGGGCCTTGCGGTCATGAATAGGCTTCGAAAAGCCGCAGGGTATAATATAATTAAGCTCGAATGATATATTGGGAGGCGCCCGGTTATGAAGAGAGTGCTTTTTGTATGCACTGGCAATACCTGCCGCAGCAGCATGGCAGAGGGCATTTTTAGGAAAATGATAAAGGAGCGCGGGAAAGAAGGGGAAATAGATGTGGATTCATGCGGGATAGCTGCAGTAATGGGAATGCCTGCGTCACCGCAAGCCATAAAGGTTATGAAGGATATAGGAGTGGACATTTCGTCGCATAGAGCGAAAACCCTTTCCGAAGAGCTTCTAAAGGCTGACCTTATACTTACCATGACTAAAAGCCATAAGGACTATATTATAAATAAGTTTCCCCATACGAAGGGCAGGGTCTTTGTCCTTGCCGAGTTTGCCGAAGACGAAGGCGACGAAGGGGTAGATGTCGCCGACCCTTACGGCGGCGATGAGGATACTTACCGCCGTGTGGCGGAAGCATTGAAGGAGAAGCTCGAAAAGGTTCTGGAAAAGCTGGACAGGGGTTGATGGTTTTAAATATAATGTAGTTAGCACAAAGGGGGAAAGTGCAATGAAAATAGCCGTAGCCAGCGACCATGGTGGATTTGGTTTGAAAGAGGAGATTATCAAATTTTTAGAAGAGAAAGGCATAGAATACGAAGATATGGGTACCTTTTCCGAAGAGCCGGTGGATTATCCCGATATCGCATTTAAACTCGCCGAAGCGGTTGCCCGCGGTGAGTACGACAGGGGTATTTTGATTTGCGGGACAGGTATAGGAGTTACCATAGCCGCCAACAAAGTAAAGGGAATCCGCGCTGCTTTATGCCACGATGTGTATTCGGCAAGGATGTCCAGGCTTCACAACAATGCCAACGTCCTGACCATGGGAGGGAGGGTAATAGGCCCTGGACTTGCGAGAGCCATAGTTGAAGAATGGCTCGATGCGGAATTTGAAGGAGGACGCCATCAGAAGAGGATAGACAAAATAAGCTCTTACGAAAATCGATAAAAATAGGAGGGTTTTTATGGAAGTTTTGAAGGTGGTAGATCCCGAGGTTGCTGAGGCAATAGAAAACGAATTGAGACGACAGCAAAATCATCTGGAGATGATAGCCTCGGAAAATTTCGCAAGTAAAGCGGTAATGGAAGCTCAGGGGTCGGTGCTGACCAACAAGTATGCGGAAGGGTATCCCGGCAGAAGGTATTACGGTGGTTGCGAATTTGTGGATGTAGTGGAAAATTTGGCTAGAGAAAGGGCTAAGAAGCTATTTAGCGCTGAACATGCAAACGTCCAGCCCCACTCGGGTGCCCAGGCCAATACTGCTGTATACTTTTCAGTGCTGAATGTCGGAGATAAGGTCATGGGGATGAACTTAACTCACGGGGGGTCATCTAACCCACGGAAGCCCTGTGAACATTTCGGGGAAGTATTTCAATTTCATTCCCTACGGCGTTTCTAAAGAAACCGGATTTCTGGATTACGAAGAACTGGAAGCTCTGGCAGAAAAGCACAGGCCGAAAATGATAGTGGCAGGAGCAAGCGCCTACCCGCGGATTATTGATTTTGAAAGGATAGCCGAAATTGCAAAGAAAGTCGGGGCGTACCTGATGGTGGATATGGCCCACATTGCAGGTCTTGTGGCTGCAGGATTGCATCCAAATCCGGTACCTGTCTCCGATTTTGTGACCACAACCACTCATAAGACCCTGAGGGGCCCGAGGGGCGGAATGATACTTTGTAAAAAAGAATATGCCCAGGCAATAGATAAGGCAGTGTTTCCAGGAATTCAAGGAGGGCCTTTGATGCACGTCATAGCAGCCAAAGCGGTTTGCTTTAGGGAGGCCGATACGGAGGAATTTAGAAAATACCAAGAACAGGTTGTAAAAAATGCAAAAGCCCTGGCTAAGGCATTGATGGAAAGGGGATACAACCTGGTATCTGGCGGGACGGACAACCACCTGATACTGGTAGACTTGAGAAATAAAGGCTTGACAGGAGCTGAAGCGGAAAAACTGCTCGATGATGTAGGCATAACGGTGAACAAAAACGCTATACCTTACGACCCTGAAAAGCCCAACGTCACAAGTGGGATAAGGATAGGGACTCCTGCTTTAACTTCGAGGGGCATGAAGGAGAGCGAAATGGAAGAAATAGCTGAACTCATCGATATTACCCTCTCTTACCGGGGTGATGAGATAAGAAAGGCAAAAGTCATGAAGGCTGTAAAAAGCCTTTGCGAAAGGTTTCCACTTTATTCAAATATTTAGAAATGGGGGATAGGATGAAAAACGTTTACGTGATAGACCATCCATTGGTACAGCATAAGCTAGCCCTTATACGGGATGAAAGGACAGGCGCGAAAGAATTCAGAGAGCTTGTGGAAGAACTGGCGATGCTTATGGCCTATGAGGTAACCAGATATTTACCGCTTGAAGAGGTGGAGATAAAGACTCCAATAGGGCCATGTAAAGCGAAGATGATTTCAGGCAAAAAACTGGGGGTCGTCCCCATACTCAGGGCAGGCCTTGGAATGGTCAACGGCCTTTTAAAGCTAATCCCTGCGGCGAAAGTGGGCCACATCGGCCTTTACAGGGACCCCGAGACATTAAAGCCAGTGGAATATTACTGCAAGCTGCCGGCCGATGTTGGGGAAAGGGAACTTATAATCCTTGATCCGATGCTTGCAACCGGCGGCTCTGCGGTCATGGCAGTTGACCTGTTAAAGGAAAAAGGCGCAAACAGCATAAAACTTATGTGCCTTATTGCAGCGCCGGAAGGCATAGAAGCCCTTCACAGAAAACATCCAGATGTAGACATATACACGGCCGCGATCGACGAACGCCTCAACGACCACGGCTACATAGTGCCAGGCCTGGGAGACGCCGGAGACAGACTCTTTGGAACGAAATGAGATTGGAAGAAAGGCCACCCTGGGATGACTATTTTATGGAGATCGCCAGGGTGGTGGCAAAAAGGTCCACTTGCCTCCGGCGCAGGGTAGGAGCTATAGTCGTTCTGGAAAAAAGGATACTTACTACAGGTTACAACGGAGCGCCGACCGGCCTTGCCCATTGTTATGAAGTGGGTTGCTTGAGAGAAAAAATGAAAGTACCTTCCGGGGAAAGGCACGAATTGTGCAGGGGGCTGCACGCCGAACAGAATGCCATAATCCAGGCAGCAGTATGGGGGATAAGCATAAAAGGCGCTACTTTGTACGTAACGTGTCAGCCCTGCGCCCTTTGCGCCAAGATGCTCATAAATGCAGGGATTAAAAAGATTGTGTACGAGGGAGAATACCCTGACGAATTGGCGATGGAACTGCTGTCAGAGGCGGGAATCGAGGTTGTAAAGCATAAGCGAATTTGACAAGAAAGGATTTATGGAATAAAATTAAAAAAGTAAATTTGGCGTAGAGGGGCGATTATAAAATGCCGTTATACATATACGCATTTATAATGTCGATGGCCTTATCTTACCTGGCTACACCGAGGGTTATAAAATTAGCCTGGAAGATAGGCGCCGTCGATATACCGAAGGATACCCGGCGGGTTCACAAAAAGCCCACGCCGAGATTGGGAGGGCTTGCCATTTTTGCAGCTTTTACTGCGGTAGGATTGATTACATTACCACTTGAGCAGAGTTCCATCCGCGGCATGTTGATAGGCGGAGCTTTCCTGGTATTGGTGGGCGTGTTGGATGACATTTATGGGCTTCCTGCAAAAGTAAAGCTCTTGCTTCAAACAGTTGCAGCTTATATCCTTGTGGCTTTCGGGCTGAAGGTAGAGTGGGTGACTAATCCTTTCGGAGGGATGTTTTATCTCGGCAAGTGGAGCATTCCGGTTACGCTTTTTTGGGTGGTGGGCATTACGAATACCTTGAATTTCATCGACGGACTCGACGGACTGGCAGCAGGAATCGCCGTCATAGCATCTATGACGATGATGCTGGTCGACATAAGCTTGGGCCAACTGAACACAACATTAGTTACAGCCTTGCTTGCGGGAGCTGCTTTGGGATTTTTGCCGTACAACTTCAACCCCGCGAAGATTTTCATGGGGGACACCGGAGCTATGTTTCTGGGATATATCCTGGCTGCGGCAGCCGTAGATGGGGCTGTAAAGAGTGCAACGGCCATAGCTCTTATTGTTCCCATCTTAGCGCTGGGACTTCCCATCTTTGATACTGCCTTTGCTATAGTTAGGAGGCTCATCAAAGGAAGACCTATAATGCAGGCCGACAGGGGACATATCCATCATCGACTGCTGGATGTGGGTTTTTCCCATAGACAAGCTGTCATATATATGTACCTCATGAGCCTGGCGCTGGGACTATGTGCGGTATTGCTAATATGGGTGGGTGTAAAGCAGGCTTTCCTGATGCTTGCTATTTTTCTTGCTCTATTTTTAATGGGAGGAAGGCAGTTCATTATCTCGCAAGACAAAAAGTCTGAAGGACTATAGATAAAAAGGGGAGCGAGCTTTGGAAAGGATAAAAGTTTTGACGGTATTTGGAACCAGACCTGAGGCCGTAAAAATGGCCCCATTGGTGCAGGAACTCAAAAAGAGCGATTATATTGATTGCAAGGTGGCCGTTACAGCTCAACACCGCCAGATGCTCGACCAGGTGTTGAGCCTTTTTGATGTAAAGGTCGATTATGACCTGAACATAATGGAAGAAAGGCAGAGCTTGTTTGACATCACCGTAAAGGCGCTTTCCGGGTTAAGGGATGTGCTAAATGAGGTAAGACCCGACTTAGTGCTGGTACACGGCGATACTACTACGACGTTTGTTGGAGCTCTTGCTTCCTTTTATCTGCACATCAAGGTGGGACACGTGGAAGCGGGATTGAGAACCCACAACAAGTGGCTGCCCTTTCCTGAGGAAATGAACCGGAAGCTCACAGGAGCTCTTGCGGACCTTCACTTTGCGCCGACGATGACGGCAAAGATGAACCTAATCAAAGAAGGTGTTGACTCCAAATCTATTTTCGTTACGGGAAATACAGTAATAGATGCTTTGAGAACTACCGTGAAAAAAGACTATGTATTCAAACAACCGGTCCTCAATTCGTTGAAATTCGAGGAAAATCGTGTGATACTTGTAACCGCCCACAGGAGGGAGAACCTGGGGAGACCCCTTGAAGAAATATGCCGGGGGCTTCGGGACGTGGTGGAGCGCAATCCAGATGTTGTTCTCGTTTATCCCGTACACTTGAACCCTGCGGTCCGTGATACGGCTTACAGCATACTCAAAAATAGCGAGAGAATAATACTCCTTCCTCCACTGGATACCGACGAGCTGCACAACTTGATGGCTAGGTGCTACATGGTCATGACCGACTCGGGAGGCCTGCAGGAAGAGGCGCCTTCCTTGGGGAAGCCTGTATTGGTGCTGAGAAACGAGACAGAACGACCTGAGGCTGTTAAAGCAGGCACTGTGAAGGTGATAGGAACGGCAAGAGAAAATGTACTCAAAGAGGCAGAAATACTCTTGAAAGATGAGTCTGAATACCTCCGCATGGCAAATGCTGTGAATCCCTACGGAGATGGATTTGCCTCAAAGCGGATTGTAGAGAGCATCCTGTACTATTTTGGAATATCAGAAAAAAGGCCGGAGGAGTTTAGGCCGGAACGGGCTTCCGGAATGGACCGTTCCTGAAGGAGTTGAGGCAAGGTTATGCCGGATTTGCCTTCGGAAAGGGTTTATAAGGTAGGGGGGAAAATTACCCTCTATCTTGAGGATTGCTTATTGGGTATGAGAAAATACTTGAAGCAGGAAGAAGTGGACGTGGTAGTCACTTCCCCGCCTTACAATATAGGCATACGTTACAACAGCCATTATGACAATATGCCACGGGAGCAATATTTGGACTGGTTGGAAGAGGTATCTGTTGAGATTAAAAGGGTGCTGAAAAATGACGGTTCTTTTTTCCTAAATATAGGTGGAAAACCGAGCGATCCATGGATACCCTTAGATGTGGCGCAAAGGCTTAGGAAGCATTTTGAGCTTCAGAATGTTATCCATTGGGTAAAATCCATCGCCATAGAGAAAAGCTCTGTCGGCAAATATCCCGCCATATCCGGTGATGTGGCAGTAGGTCATTATAAACCCATTAAGGGAAAGCGCTTTTTACACGATAATCATGAATACATCTTTCACTTTACAAAGACCGGAAAGGTTGAGCTTGATAGACTTGCCATAGGAGTGCCCTATCAGGATAAGTCAAATATAGGACGATGGAAAAGCGCAAAGCAAGATAGGAGATGCCGTGGGAATACCTGGTTTATTCCGTATGAAACCATACGGGACAGGGAAAAACAGCGCCCACATCCATCTACTTTTCCGGTTGCCCTTCCGGAAATGTGTATAAAACTCCATGGGGTTGAGAGGACCAAACTTGTCCTGGATCCTTTTATGGGAATCGGGACCACGGCGGTTGCCTGTTTAAAGTTGAATATAAGTGCAATCGGATTTGAAATAGACGAAGAGTATATGAAAAAGGCACTGGAGCGCCTCTGGTCCCTTGAAAATTTTAAGTATTGACTGTAATCCTGCTATGTGTTATGATTCTAAAAGGAAAGTTAATAGGCAAGCCTTTAAACTGGTCCTGTGAGGCTAGTAAGGCGTAAGGGAAGAAAAAAAGCCTTTCTCTGCCTGACAGAGGAAGGCTTTTTAAATAAGGAAACCCCTGCTGCCTCACAGCAGGGGCTTTAATGTTGAAAGGAGGAAAAGTGTGAAAGAATTGACTGCAAATTCAAAGGAACTGTCAGGGCCTTTGAAAGAGGAAGACAGAATATCGCTGTTACAGCTTTTAATCCTGGGACTTCAGCATACCTTTACGATGTTTGGAGCTACTGTGCTGGTTCCGCTTCTTACCGGACTGGATGTCGGTGTTGCACTTTTTACTGCGGGGATAGGTACACTATTTTTCCATCTTGTGACGAAAAGAAAAGTGCCGATCTTCTTGGGTTCGTCCTTTGCATTCATCGCCCCTATAGCCCTTGTAGTAAAGCAGTGGGGCGTTCCGGCAGCTCAAGGCGGCATAATAGTGGCAGGGCTTTTGTACGTAGTAATGGCCATCTTGGTCTATTTTCTAGGAAGGGAATTTATGGAAAGGCTTCTTCCTCCAATAGTAACAGGGCCGATTATAATGGTAATAGGTTTGAATCTTGCGCCGGTGGCGGTTCAAAGTGCATCCAAAAACTGGACCATTGCATTAATAGTGCTAGCCACGGTTATGGTGGTGAGCGTTTACGGCAGGGGATTTTTTAAACTCGTGCCCGTTTTGGTGGGGTTGATCGCCGGCTATATTGCATGCTTGATATTCGGGATCGTTGACCTAAAACCTGTTCAGGATGCGGCTCTTTTTGCCGTGCCGAATTTCACAAGGCCCGAATTCAACCTTGCCGCTATAGGGTTGATAGCTCCGGTAGCCGTAGCGACGATGGTGGAACACGTGGGTGACATGCTGGCGGTGGGGGCAACGGTGGGTAAAGATTTCGTCAAAGATCCGGGACTCCACTTGACCTTGATAGGTGACGGTATAGCTACGTCCTTGGCCGGACTTTTTGGTGGGCCTGCCAATACCACATACTCCGAAAACACTGGGGTTCTTGCTCTTACCGGCGTTTGGAAGCCTCAAGTGATGAGGGTGGCAGCTTTTATCGCCATCCTGCTTTCGAGCTTTCAAAAGCTTACCGCTTTAATCAGGACGGTTCCTGAACCAGTTATAGGAGGCATATCCATAATCCTGTTCGGAATGATAGCAAGCATAGGAGTTAGGACTGTTGTGGAAAACAGCGTGGATTTTAAAAAGACTAGAAACCTGATAATTGCAAGTATTATTCTGGTAGTCGGAATAGGGGGAGCGGTAATCAACTTCCCCGGAGGGGTTAAACTGGGTGGTGTAGGTCTCGCAGCGGTTTTGGGCATTATATTGAACCAATTGCTTCCGAAAGAATAACGCATATGTCCCGAGAGCAATGTATCTCGGGACATACTCTTTTTAAATTGCCCGTTATAGCTCTTTCACCATTATGAGCCAATCGCCCTGAAGGTCTTTTGCTTTTCCTACCTCTTGGAAGCCGTATTTTTCGTAAATCGAAAGTGCAGATTTATTGTCAGGCCTCACCTCTAGCTTTATTTTCTTAATCCCCCGGTATTTTATATATTTAAGACCGGCCTCTAACAGCTTTTTACCTATGCCTTTTCCGTGGTGCGACGGGTGGACCGCTATGGAAAGGAGTTGGGCTGTCTTTTCTGTCGAAATCTCAAACTTCAAATAATACAGCTTGTTTTTGACCACCTTATAAATCGTTGCAGGCCCAATCCCATATATTCCCTTCAAGGCTTTTGCTGCTACCTTGAAAATAAAACCGGAAAAAAGCGCTTTTGTCCAAAGTCTTCTCACATCATCCGCCATTATTATATATCCGTATACTTCATCATTATGTAAGGCTACCATAAATCCACCATTAAAGGTCTCCATAAGAAGCCTAAAAAATCTTTAAATGCCTCTTTCACACCAGAGATATTGGGTGTAAAAAAGGTTATGCTTTTATAAAAGGCGGCACAGAAAATATCAACTACCGCCTCAATGTGCTGGATTCTGGCTTTCACTATCCTCACCATTGTCCTCAGTCCCCATTAATTCCGATAAGAATATCATTTCGTCTATGGTAATAAATTCGTAACCTTGAGCTTTTAGTTCGTCTATCACGAGGGGAAGGGCTTTTACAGTGTTGGTTCTGTCGCCGCCTTTAAAAGAGACTATATCCCCGCTGTCGTGAAAAAGTATTATCGAACCGGGCCTTACGTGGCGCAAAACGTTGGAAACAATACTTTGAGGAGGAAGTTCCGCCCAGTCCATAGCCGATACATCCCAGAGCACCACCGTATAGCGCTCCTGCCTCAGAAACTTAAGGGCATAAATAGAATATACTCCCCTTGGCGGTCTGAACAAGGTAGGCCTTATCCCGGTAGCTTTAATAATTGCTTCCTCTCCCTTTTTAATTTCATCCCTTGTAGCGGCGACCGAGAGTGGAATAAGGCTCCTGTGGGAATAGGTGTGGTTTCCGATAGTATGACCTTCCTTTGCTATTCTTTTTGCAATTTCCGGATACTGCTGTGCGTTCTTGCCTATGAGGAAAAACGTGGCCCGAACGTCCTTTTCCTTTAATATATCTAGAATTTGCGGCGTATATAATGGATCAGGGCCATCATCGAAGGTAATTGCTACATACTTAAAATGCCCGGGTCCGTGCCGTATTAAATCTTTTTGGGCTCCAAAGCCTTTATAGACGTATTTGTTGAAAAAAAACAGGGCACATGCAAAAAACAACAAGAAGGCAAAGGCTACCCTTGTCAAAAACCTGGGTTTTATATATTTTTCAATTGCCGGCGGTAGAAATTGAATAATTAGAACCCCGAAAGCGAAAAAAGATATAAGAACATATGCGTCGCTTTTGAAAAACTTTAATGCCAGGATGGGCATTAGAAACGAAGTTGCAAAGACCGCATCGTCGTAGTCATGAAAAAGGAATTTTAAAAGTAAAAAGAAGAAAAGCAGAATAAGGCCTAAAATTGGCGACATAAAAGTTAAAATCCCGAGGCTTAAAACTTCGGCAGAATCTCCTTTAAAACCTCTAAAAATAGGTCTGGATTGTCCTAGTAAAAGTCCAGCCGCTGCAAAAAGGTATGAAAGGCCAGAATGAGAAAAAATACCGGCAAGTCTTAAAGCGAGGTAGCCTTTTGCAAAATCCACAAAATAGGATGCAGACTTATTTTCCGTGAAAAAAAGGCTTGCTAAGAGAAAAGACAATATGCCGGGAACCCAGAAGATGTACATTTTTTCAACGTTCTACCTCTCTTTGCGGTTAATAAATTTTATATTTCAAATCCTACCAAATGAAAGAAGCAAAATCAACGGGCCTTTGACTTAATAACTGCGAAAATTTTTGCTATAATTTAAAAGAGTTATTCTCATTATGCGGAGGTAGCCATGAATCAACCTTCAATAAATGAACGAGTAATGGCGATTAAGGGAAATATGGACAATATAAGTCTATTCATAGAAGAATACAAGCCCTTTATAGCATCGGTTGTCGAAAAATGCATAGGGCGCCGGGTTGAATACGGCATAGACGATGAGCTAAGCATAGCGATGATAGCCTTTAACGAAGCCATTCAAAAATTTGACATTAATAAAGGCAATTTCCTCGCCTTTGCGAGAAATGTCATAAAAAACCGGCTCATAGACTACTATAGGAAGGAAAAAAAGAGTTCGGATACTTTGATTTATATGTGGCATAGTGCGGATGATGAGGATGAAATCGAACCGGAAATAGGCACCGAAGAATCCATAAAAAAACACCGGGAAGATGAGGTAAGTCGATTAAGAAGGCTTGAAATACTGGAGATTAAAGAAGAACTTGGCAAATGGGGGATTTCCTTTTCGGATGTTGCAAAAAGCTCGCCCAAACAGGAAGGCACTCGAAGGGTTTATCTTCAGGTTATAGATTACATTATGTCTTCTCCCGAAATCTTGAAGACTATAATGGAGAAAAAGTATCTGCCCATAGAAAAAATTGAAAAAGCCACAAAAATACCCAGAAAGAAAATAGAGCGCGGGCGAAATTATATAATAGCGGCGGTCGTAATCCTCTCGGGAGACTATAAGTACATAAAAGATTACATAAAATGGAGGTAAAAAGGTGAAGGCTATTATTGTAGATATTCAAGATGACTACATTATAGTAGTCAATCACAAAGGCGAGTTCATAAAAGTGCAAAATAAATATAAAGACAGGCAGATTGGCGACGAAATAGAGATTTGCGAGATAGGTACCCGCACGTCATTTAGAAAAATAGCATCCATAGCGGCTGCTTTGATAATAGTTTCGGTCCTTGCGGGATACGGGATGGCCTTTTACCGGCCAGTGACCTACGTTACGATGGACGTGAATCCGAGCGTAGAAATATCACTAAACAGGTTCGACCGGACAGTAGACGTCGTAGGTTTAAACGAAGAGGGAAAACGATTGGTAGGGAACGAGAAATCTTATAGGGCTTTGCCCGCAGAAGAAGTTATGGAAACCCTGCTTGAAAGGGCCAGAGAGCAAAAGTTCCTAAACCCGGAATCGGTGGTAATGATTACGATATCTAACTTGAAGGACGAGAAAAAGTTGGCTCTTGGAAAGAAACTGGAACAAACTGCAATGAAGGAATTAGAAAAAATTAAAGGTGAAGGCGGCATTTCCATACAGCAGGAAGGTGAGAATAAGGTTGAACTGTACGTGCAGCATTCCTCCATAAAATTGCACAATGAGGCGAAAAAACTTGGAATATCCGAGGGAAAACTAGTGCTTTATGAGAAGTTGAAGGAAAAGGGTATTAATTTGGAGCTAGAGAACATAAAAAAAATGCAGGTTAAGGACTTAATCAAGGAGCTGAAGTTTAGCTCAGGAAATGAAGAAAAGGCAGAGGATAAAGATAAAGTAAACAAGACGCCTCAAAAACAGACACCTCAAAAACCGAAAGAAAACCCGGCTATCGGAAATTATAATAATGAAGTTGTGAAAACGAAAGATGAAGAAATAAGTAATGGGCAAGAAGCACGGGTTGACAAAAAAGTAAATGATGCAGGTCAAAGCAAGCAGCAGGAAAAGCCGGAAAAAGACAAAGCACTTCAGATAAAGGGAAAATCTAATAATAGCCCTGGAAATCAGAAGAAAAATTGAAAGATTGTGATACAGTTCACAAAAATTGCTGTAATTGTGATTATAAAGAAGATAGCGTGAGAAATCGATTGTATGTTTCCAATCATCTGGTTTGAATTTTTTTTTGCTATATTGTATAATTACCACTATGAAAGATATAAGATTAGTTCAACATATTGCACTTTTGACTCAAATCGGCTTGAATATGGCCTTGCCTATCCTGGGTGGTGTATATGTCGGAGCCTATTTGGACAGGAGGCTTTCGTCAGGCAGCCTTTTTTTGATTCTAGGAGTACTGTTAGGGGCTTTTTCAGGTGCGATGAGTGTATATAAACTTTTATCGTTAGAATTCAAAAAAAAGAAATAATTTATTTTATCATCGGGAGGTGATTTTAGCTTGAGAGAGGTCATAGACGATATAAGGGCGACCGAAAGTAGGGCGAAAGCTATAATAGAAGAAGCCGAGAAAGAAGCCAAGTCTATTGTAGCTGCAGCCAATAGAAAAGCGGAAGAAGTAATTTTGAGTGCTCAAAAAAAGGGAGAAGAGGTCTTCAATAGCATCGTTGAAGATGCTAAAAAGGAAGCGGAAAGAAAAGCCCTGTCTTTAAAAGAGGAGTATGAAGAAAAGATAAAAGAATTGGTTGAAAGGTCAAAAGAACGAATTCCTCAAGCAGCCGACTTTATAGTAAAGAAGGTAGTGACTTTATATGGCGATAGTTAAAATGAAAAAAATGTTCCTTTTGGGTTTGAAGGATGATTTGGACAGCCTCCTTGGCGCTTTGCAAAGGCTAGGAACAGTTGAGATAGCGGATGTAAAAGAAGAAGAGGGAGGCAATTCAAAAATAACTGCCGAGCTTTCAGAACTGGAGACAAAGCTTTCAAGGTTGAAATTTGCCATAGAATTTCTAAGACCTTATGCCAAGGAACAAAATCCGCTTATTTATGGAAGGCCCAAAGTCAGTTGGAAAAAACTTGAGGAAATTTTAAGCCGTGAGGCAGAAGTTTTTAAAATAGTAGATTCCATTTACCGCTTTGAGCAGAGGTTTTCAAGGCTAAAAACTGAAGAAGGAAGGATAGTAAACCAGATAGAATTAATAAAACCTTGGGGAGCCCTAGATATCCCGGTAGAGGACCTTGGTACCACGGGAAAGGTTGATATAAAGGCTATCACTGTGCCGAAAAAGAATTTCAAAGAGTTTATGAACAAGGTTAAAGAGAGCGACTTGCCGCTGGAAGTAATTCCAGTTGGCGAAAGCCGAGAAGAAAGCCTGGCCCTTGCTGTATATCATAGCTCCATTAGAACTGAGGCACAGGAGCTCTCCAAGGAATTTTCGGTAAATACCGAAGAATTTAGCGGATTTACTGGAACGCCTCAGGAGATTGTTTGCAAATTACAGGAGAGGTTGGAGGCTATAGAATCCGAAAGGAAGAGTATAAAAGAGGAGATTACCAAACTCTCAGACAATCTGCTGGACCTCAAGGCGTTTTACGACTACTTGCTTTTAGAAAAGCAAAAGAAAGAAAACCTGCAAAAGATGGCCGACACCGAAAAGATATTTGTAATGAAGGCGTATGTTCCCGAAAATTCGGTAGAATCGGTAAATAGTGCGATAAATTCCGTTACAGATACGGTGCATCTTGAATTTGAAGACCCCGCAGAAGATGACGACATACCGGTTGCTTTATCAAACCCGCGATTGGTACAGCCTTTTGAAATAGTGACTGAGCTTTACAGCCTTCCAGATCCAAGGGAAATCGACCCCAATGTTTACATGGCGCCGTTTTATTTCGTGTTTTTTGGAATGATGGTAAGCGATGCAGCTTACGGATTGGTGCTGTCGCTACTTTCAGCCCTTGCATTGTGGAAACTTAAGTTAGCGGGGATGGGCAAAAAATTAGTGGAACTTCTCTTTTTATGCGGCATCTCTACCTTTATATGGGGAATTATTTTCGGTAGCTGGTTTGGAGATCTAATAAAAGTAAAACCCCTCTGGCTTAATCCTTTGGATAACCCCATGGCGGTTTTATATTTGAGTTTTGCTATGGGCCTTGTACAAATATATACTGGAATAGTTTTAAGTGCTTACAAAGACATAAGAAAAGGGAAAGTTGCCGATGCTTTGATGGATCAAGGGCTTTGGCTGGTATTCCTGACCGGGCTCATAATGCTGGCTTTTCCAGGGACTGTAGGGGTGGCTAAATACGTTGCTTTAGTCGGAGCTATGGGTCTTGTACTAACCCAGGGTAGAACGCAGCGGAGCATAATAAAAAAATTCACGTCGGGATTGCTCAGCCTTTACAACGTGACGAGTTACCTCAGCGATGTGCTCTCGTATTCGCGACTTTTGGCTTTAGGCCTGGCGACAGGTGTGATAGCCACCGTTATAAATACCATGGCTAAAATGCTCGGAGTAAATATCATTGGATATATAGCAATGGTAATAATAATGGCTGGGGGCCATCTGTTTAATATTGCGGTGAATGCCCTTGGTGCTTACGTCCACAGCAGCCGTCTGCAGTATATTGAGTTTTTTGGAAAGTTTTACGAGGGCGGTGGAAGGGCCTTTGACCCATTGAGGATGAAAACCGAATACCTTGATATAGAAGGACATTAATGGTAAAAGATTAAGGAGAGATTAAATAGGATTGCATTATAAAAATAATCATAAAAAATTAAACAATAATGAAGGAGGAATTTTAAGATGGAAATCACTTTGGGACAAGTTCTAGCACTTTTAGGAGCTGCCATGGCAGTTTTTCTGCCGGGAATAGGTTCTGCAAGAGGAGTTGGAATGGTAGGCGAAGCGGCGGCCGGGGTTGTAACCGAAGATCCCAGTAAATTCAGCCAGACTCTAATACTTCAGGCCTTGCCAGGAACTCAGGGAATTTACGGACTCCTCACCGGTTTCGTAGTCATGCAGAGAATAGGTCTCCTCGGCGGCAATTTACTGCCTCTTACAACCTATCAGGGGCTCCTGGTTTTTGCAGCATGCCTTCCGATTGCTGTAGTGGGACTGCTCTCGGCCATCTCGCAGGCAAGGGCAGCGGCTGCAGGCGTAGGAATAGTAGCTAAAAGGCCGGAAGAACTCGCAAAAGGTATCACCTATGCGGCGATGGTAGAAACTTACGCGGTGCTGGCCTTGCTTGCTTCGATATTGATGCTCTTTGGTTTAAGGTTGTCTTAAGGAGTGCTCAATGATGCAAGGCATTACAAAAATAAAAGAAAGGATAATGGAAGAAGCCTCTGAGGAGAAAAACCGGATAATTAAAGAGGCAGAAAAAAAAGCATCCGAAATACTAGAAAAGGCAAGAGAAAAAGCGAACGAAATTGAAATTGAGGCAAAAAAAAGAGCACAAAAGATGGCCGCTGAAGAAAAACGGAAGATCCTCTCTATGGCGGAGTTGGAAGAAAAAAAGCGCTTTCTTGAAGCAAAGCAGGCATTGATAGATGAGGTCTTTGCACAAGCCGAGAAAAAGCTCTGCAGCCTGGATGAGCAAAGTTACCTTGACCTCATCCGGAGGATGCTTCTTTTGACTTCGGTTGATGGCAACGAAGAGGTTATAATTTCTGAAAACGATAGAACAAAGATAACCCCGGAGTTTCTCACAGTGGTCAACGATGCACTAAAAAAACAGGGGAAATTGGGCAACCTGCGCCTTTCCGAAGAAAGAAGGCCTATAAGAAGCGGATTTATATTGAAGTCGGAAACTGTGGAAATAAATTGTGCTTTCGAATACCTGCTCAAAGCCCAGCGGCAAGAGTTAGAAACCGAAGTGGCTCGACTACTTTTCGAGGAGTGATGCCATAATGCCGAGGGATGAGGAATTCCTCTATGCGTCAGGCAGGGTAAAAGTCCTGGAAAACAGGCTGTTGGGCAGGAGCGTCATCGAAAGGGTACTTGAGGCGGAAAATATGGAAGCGGTGCTGAGGGTCCTGTCTGAGACCGATTACGCTCCCGAATTTGAAGAACTCGAGTCGGTATACGATTTCGAGAAAGCGCTCGAGAACAGCATGAAAAAAACCCTTAATACGGTAAGGGAATCGCTGAAAGATCACAGGATAGTGAGGTTTTTCACACTGAAATACGATTATCACAACCTCAAGGTTATAGCAAAGAGCAGGATTTTAGGCGCGGATGTTCCTGAAAATCTTTCAAATTTAGGTGAAATTCCCGTCGATGAACTAATTAAACTGGGCAAAGGCGAAGGTGACGCGAAAGTTCCGGAGGCTATGAAGGCTGCATACGGCGAAGCAATGAGGTTGTTTGAGGAAACGCAGGACCCCCAGCAGATAGACCTTTTTCTGGATAGGGCTCTGTACGAAGAATTAATTGAGCTTACAAAGGAAATAGGACATGAATTTCTGAAGGACTATCTGGTCGCTTTGGTGGACTTAATCAATATTAAGACGATGGTAAGATTAAAATACATGGAATCCGATTTAAAGGCTTTAGAAAAGTCCTTACTGCCCGGTGGGACAATCGAACAGGCATTTTTCGAAAAATATTTCAAAGAACCGGTACAGTCCCTGGTGGACGCTCTTTCTTCCTCAAGGTATGCCAAAGTTGTCAAGGAAGGACTGGAAAACTGGATTTCCACGGGAAGTCCGGCTACCTACGAAAAACTGTCGGACGATTTCCTGCTGGGCATTCTCAAGAAAGGGATATATAAACCCTACGGCCTTGAAACGGTGGCGGGATATATAGGAGCAAAGGAGAACGAAATTAAGATACTCCGGGTACTGATGGTGGGGAAAATAAACGGGATATCGGAAGACGTAATTCGAGAAAGGTTGAGGGATGTCTATGTATAAAATTGGAGTAATTGCAGACCACGATACGGCTCTTTCTTTTAAGTCGACAGGCATTGATACTTTCCCCATCATCGATGAGTCGGAGGCTGCAGAAAAGCTATTGAAGCTAGCACGGGAGAATTATGCTGTGATATTCATTACGGAGCACTTGGCGGAAAAAATCATGGACAAAATAGACCTTTTTAGGAACAAAACCTTGCCCATAATTACTCTGATTCCCAGCAACCGGGGTACTCTGGGAATCGGCATGACTGACGTGAAAAAATCTGTAGAAAAAGCTATTGGAGTGGATATCATTTTTGAAAGAGAGGGAAGGGAATGAGCCAGGGAATAATAACAAAAGTTTCCGGTCCCCTCGTGGTAGCTACGGGTCTTCCCGAGGCAAAGATGTTCGACGTGGTAAAGGTGGGAACGCAGGGCCTCGTCGGTGAGGTCATAGAGATCCGGGGAGATAAAGTTTCGATTCAGGTTTACGAAGAAACTTCGGGATTGGGCCCCGGAGACCCGGTGGTATCCACAGGAGAACCCCTCAGCGTTGAACTGGGACCGGGAATGCTCGAAGGTATTTTCGATGGAATTCAAAGACCTCTTGACGTAATAGAGAAAAAGGTCGGCAGCTTTATAACTAGGGGTATCGACGTGCCGGCTTTGAATCGTGAGAAAAAATGGAAATTTACGCCCAGAGTAAAGCCCGGAGACAGGGTTGCCGGCGGTGATATAATCGGCACGGTGCAGGAGACGGTGATAGTGGAACACCGTATAATGGTGCCCCCTGGTATTTCTGGAATTATAGAAGACATCAGGGAAGGGGAGTTCACGGTAACGGAGCCGGTAGCCGTAGTGAGGACCGAATCGGGAAAGACGCTGGAGCTTACAATGATGCAAAAGTGGCCGGTAAGAAAGACCAGGCCCTATAAAGAAAAACTGCCGCCCGAGATTCCCATGTCGACGGGCCAGAGGGTTATCGATACGTTCTTCCCCGTGACAAAAGGTGGGACCGCCTGCATACCGGGACCCTTCGGCAGCGGAAAGACGGTGGTGCAGCATCAGCTGGCAAAATGGGCCGATGCGGAAATTGTAGTCTACATCGGCTGCGGCGAGCGAGGCAACGAAATGACAGACGTTCTTTTGGAGTTCCCGGAATTAAAAGATCCAAAGACCGGCGAGCCGCTAATGAAGCGCACCGTTTTAATTGCAAATACGTCCAACATGCCGGTTGCGGCCCGGGAAGCATCAATTTACACGGGAATAACCATTGCCGAATATTTCAGGGATATGGGATATAGCGTGGCTCTGATGGCCGATTCCACTTCCCGCTGGGCGGAAGCCCTTCGCGAAATGTCGGGCAGGCTCGAAGAGATGCCGGGCGAAGAGGGTTATCCTGCATATCTATCAAGAAGGCTTGCGGAATTTTACGAGAGGGCCGGAAGGGTTATTTGCCTTGGCAGCGACAACCGAGAAGGAGCCCTAACGGTAGTCGGAGCTGTATCGCCACCCGGCGGAGACCTTTCTGAACCTGTTACCCAGGCAACGCTGCGCGTTGTAAAGGTGTTCTGGGCGTTAGATGCACAACTTGCTTATGCGCGCCACTTCCCCGCAATCAACTGGCTGACGAGCTATTCTCTTTACTCTGATGTAGTAGAAGAATACATGAACAAAAATGTAAGCAGCGATTGGGGACAGCTCCGCTCCGAAGCCATGAGGCTCTTGCAGGAAGAAGACAGCCTGCAGGAGATAGTGAGGCTCGTAGGTATAGATGCCCTTTCTACAGGAGACCGCCTGGTGCTGGAAGTGGCAAGATCCATAAGAGAAGACTTCCTGCATCAGAATGCTTTTCACGAAGTCGATACCTACTCTTCTAAGGAAAAGCAATACAGGATGCTGAAGTTGATACTTATGTTTTACCACGAAGCACAAAAGGCGTTAGAAAAAGGTGCATCTTTCTCCGATATAGAAAAACATCCGGTGCGCGAGAGGATAGCCCGAGCCAAGTATATAGAGGAATCCAGCATGCGCCTGTTCGACGAAATCGAAGACGAAATAAGGAAAGCAATGCAGGACCTCGTAGAAGGAGGTGCAGCCGATGCTTAAAGAGTATAAAACAGCAAAAGAGATCGTCGGGCCGCTGATGCTTGTTGAGAATGTGGAAGGGGTAAAGTACAATGAGCTTGTAGAAATCGAAACCGGCAGCGGTGAGATTCGCCGGGGACAGGTGTTAGAAGTAAACGGCGATAAAGCTTTGGTCCAGCTTTTCGAGGGTTCGACTGGACTTAATATAAACGACTGCAAGGTCAGGTTTGTAGGGAAGAGCATAGAGCTGGGCGTTTCTATAGATATGCTGGGCAGAGTATTCGACGGCTTCGGCCGCCCACGGGATAAAGGCCCAATGATAATACCGGAAAAAAGGCTTGATATAAACGGCAGCCCTATAAACCCGGCTGCCCGCGACTATCCTTCAGAATTCATTCAGACGGGAATTTCGGCCATCGATGGTCTAAACACACTGGTAAGGGGGCAGAAACTACCGATTTTCTCGGGTTCTGGTCTTCCTCACGCCCAGCTGGCGGCGCAGATAGCAAGACAGGCAAAAGTTCTCGGCACCGAAAGCAAATTTGCGGTAGTTTTCGCAGCAATGGGCATCACCTTTGAGGAAGCCGACTACTTCATCTCGGATTTCAGGCGCACTGGAGCCATAGAAAGGTCGGTTCTGTTCATTAATTTGGCCAATGACCCCGCTATAGAACGTATAGCCACACCGCGAATGGCATTGACTTGTGCAGAATTTCTGGCTTATGAAAAAGATATGCATGTACTTGTAATCTTGACTGACATGACCAATTACTGCGAGGCCCTAAGGGAAGTTTCGGCTGCAAGAAAGGAAGTCCCGGGACGCAGGGGTTATCCCGGGTACCTTTACACGGACCTTTCTACAATATACGAAAGAGCGGGAAGGATAAAGGGCAAGAAAGGGTCTATAACGCAAATACCGATTCTGACGATGCCGGAAGACGACAAGACTCACCCGATACCGGACCTTACGGGATATATAACCGAAGGACAGATAATCTTGAGCCGCGAACTTCACAGAAAGGGCATTTATCCTCCCATTGACGTGCTCCCATCCCTCTCGCGTCTCAAGGACAAAGGTATAGGAAAGGGCAAGACGAGAGAGGACCACGCAGATACAATGAACCAGCTCTTTGCTTCCTATGCCCGCGGCAAGCAGGCTAAAGAGCTGGCAGTGATACTGGGTGAGGCCGCCCTTTCCGATACGGATAAGCTATATGCGAAATTCGCGGACGAGTTTGAGAAAAGGTATGTGGCCCAGAGGGAAGACGAGGACAGGAGCATTGAGGAAACCCTGACGATAGGATGGGAACTCTTGACCATACTTCCGAGAGCTGAACTCAAGAGGATAAGGGACGAATACATCGAAAAGTACCTTCCCAAAAAAGGAGAAGAATAGAAATGGAAATAAGGGCTAATCCAAACCGGATGGAGCTTTCCAGGCTGAAAAGAAGGCTTGTGACGGCAAAGCGGGGCCACAAGCTCTTAAAAGATAAGCAGGATGAGCTCATAAAGAAATTTATAGATATGGTGAAGCAGAATAAGGCCCTGCGGGAGGAAGTAGAGCGCGAACTTATAGCAGCCTTCCAAAGTTTTACGATGGCTCGCAGCCAAATGCCTGCAAGCGTAGTGGAAGAAAGCCTGATGATTCCCACGGCTGAAGTCAGCATAGATATTAAAAAGAGCAATATAATGAGCGTAAATGTGCCCCGCATAGAGATATCCATGGAAGAAGGGAAAAATTTGTACCCATATGGCTTTGCAGGGACTTCTGCCGAGATGGACTTTGCCATCCGGACTTTATCGTCTATCCTCCCGAAAATGCTGAAACTTGCCGAATTCGAAAAAGCATGCCAGTTAATGGCAGATGAAATCGAAAAGACAAGAAGAAGGGTGAATGCTCTAGAGTACGTGCTTATTCCTCAGTTGGAAAAAACAATAAAATATATAACGATGAAGCTGGACGAAAACGAGCGCTCCAGCCGCACGAGATTAATGAAGATAAAGGAAATGGTAATGCAGGGGTAATGGAATAATAGTCATAATTTGAACCGCCTCAATAGAAGAGGCGGGTTTTTTGCTTTTAGAAAAGGACGCAGAAAAGCTAAAAAGTGCGCGAAAAAGATTTAAAGAATATTATGGTATGGGAACGTCATGACCGAATATTTCAAAAGGAGATGGGCATAAAAAATACAATTTATGGCAATAATCTAAAATGAATATCCTTATCAGGGAGGAGATATTTGTGAAATTTATGAAAATAATTGCCATAACGGTATTTTTTATGCTGGCAAGCTCCTTTTCCTCATACAGCATGGCTGAAGAAGACTTTTTGGTTAAAGCCTTGACAGCTAACAAAGTCCAGATTGAATCGTTCGATGTGGCGGACTGGTCTGTAATAAATAAAAATTTTATGGAGTTTTCAGATATGAAGAAAATCGCAGAAAATGTCTTTCTAATTTTTCAAACTTCAAACGAGGAATTTACAGTGACCCAGGAACAGGACGATATGTACAGGGTGTTTATACTGGAAAGTTTGCTGCATGATGGAAATTACGTTAGGATAGTAGTCCAGAGCGTAAAATTGCCCGAGGAGTTCGAGAAAGAACCCCAAACTTATCTGGCGGTCAGCGCGACCGGCAGCGATGTGAGAAAACTAAAAGATATGAAGCAAAAAATAGCCTTGGCTGTTACATCAAGCGGAGGGCAATCAAGAATTACTACTTGCCTTGCCGGGGGTATTTATGGTAAACTTAATCGGGTGGAACAAGATAAAATTGTAACGGGAATACTGGAAGAGCTCAGGACAAAAGAAGTGGAGAAGATGGAAGACCTCGAAATGCAAAACTTTATAGGTTACAGCCCGCTTTTCCAGGAGAGCCTTGAGATAATGGGAAAAAGGTACAACATAAATATAGCCGTAAGGTATAGTGACCAGGATCAAAAAACTTATGTCTGGTTGGGGGTACCGGTTCTTTCGATTGAATATTAAATTCGGGGGGAAAGAGATTGGCGAGTTTCGTAATAGAAGGTGGTGTAAGCCTTAAAGGAACTGTAAGAGCCAGCAGTGCCAAAAATGCCGTTTTGCCCGTAATGGCTGCAGCTCTCCTCGCGGATGGAGAATGTACGATAGAGGATGTTCCCGAACTTGAAGATGTCAGGGTCATGAGAGAGGTGCTCATAGCCCTAGGGGCAGGATGTGAGAAAGAAGACAGAGCTTTGAAAATAAATTCATCTGATATAAATAAAGTTGAGGCCCCTTATGAGCTTGTAAGGAAAATGAGAGCTTCTTTTTTGGTGATGGGGCCTCTTTTAGCGAGGTTCAAAAGGGCAAAGATATCTTTGCCAGGTGGGTGTGCTATAGGAAGCAGGCCAATTGACTTACATTTGAAAGGTTTTGCAGCCCTTGGAGCAGAAATAGAAATGGGGCATGGGTTTGTAGAAGCTAAATGCGAAAGGCTCAAAGGGAACATAATTTATCTTGACTTTCCTAGCGTAGGTGCTACCGAAAACATCATGATGGCGGCTACCATGGCTGAAGGCCAGACCATCATAGAAAATGCAGCCAAAGAACCGGAGATTGTGGACCTTGCAAACTTCCTAAATTCGATGGGAGCCCATATCCGGGGTGCTGGTACAGATGTCATAAAAATAGAAGGGGTCAAAAGTTTAAAGGGAATCTCGTATACTGTGATACCCGACCGAATAGAGGCAGGGACGTATTTGATAGCCGGAGCCATTACAAACGGAGACGTGCTTGTGGAAAATGTTGTAACAGAACACTTAAAGCCTCTTATTGCAAAACTCATCGAGAGCGGTGCGGAACTTGAAGAGAGCGAGGATGGCGTGAGGGTTATAGGAAAGGGAAGGCCGGGTCCGGTGGATGTAAAGACCATGCCGTATCCGGGTTTTCCAACCGATATGCAGGCTCAGATGATGGCTTATCTTAGCCTATGTACCGGCACGAGTCTGATAACGGAAACCGTATTTGAGAACAGATTTATGCATGTTGAGGAACTGAAGCGAATGGGGGCGAAAATAAAGATAGAGGGGAGAAGCGCGATTATTGTAGGAGTAGAGCGGCTTACCGGGGCCCCGGTGAAGGCGACAGACCTGAGAGCGGGAGCAGCGCTAATACTGGCCGGTCTTGCAGCCGAAGGAAAGACGACAGTCTTAAACGCTCATCATGTAGATAGGGGCTATGAAAATATTGTCGAGAAGATAAAGGGACTGGGTGGGAAGATAGAAAGAGCCGATTGAGGCTCTTTTTTATTTGGATTCATCATATTCCCCGAGATAAGAAAATAAAATTTTAAAAGGACAAAGAGGGGTAGGGGATATGATGAAAAATATTGCGTATTGCCTCATTTTTTTTATGTTTTTACTAGTTATTGTTTTACCTGCGGCTATAGTTAGAAGCTGCAGCAGCCTTTTGCACGAAAGGTTAGATGAAAAAGGTAAAATAGTAAAACCCCAGGAATTAACGGTGTCGCTTTACATAACTTCAAAAAATAGGATAGAAAAAATCCTCCTGGAAGAATACGTAAAGGGAGTCGTGGCAGCAGAGATGCCGGCGTCTTTTAAAATCGAGGCTTTGAAAGCCCAGGCGGTGGCAGCTAGAACCTATGTTTACAAGAGAATGAGGTCCAAAGGGGGGACGGGTTGCAGCCTGCATAAAGAAGCGGATGTCTGTGATGATCCTACTCACTGTCAGGCTTGGATAAGTACCGGTCAGATGTTGAAAAAATGGGGGATATTTGCATTTTATCATTATTACAGCAAAATATCCCAGGCAGTGAATAGCACTTCAGGAATGATCATTCTCTATCAGGGAAAACCGATAGATCCTCTCTTTCATTCTACTAGTGGAGGAAAGACAGAAAACTCCGAAGATGTATGGGGCAATTTTGTTCCGTATCTAAGAAGCGTGACAAGTCCCGGAGAAGAAGCTTCGCCGAAATTTATTGCGATAAAACAGCTACCGGTGAGCGAAGTTGTTTCGAAGATAAGGCAAAAATGGCCCGATATCTCTATTGATCCACAAAAGCCCGAAAGTCAATGGGAAGTAATCGAAAGGAGCGAGGGGGGACGTATAAAGAAGATGCGGATAGGAAACAGGATAGTGAACGGAACCGAAATAAGGGAGCTGTTCGAGCTTAATTCGACTAATTTCAAATGGGAAAGGAATAAAGACCAAATAAAGTTTACCACTATAGGTTACGGTCACGGTGTGGGCCTCAGTCAGTACGGAGCAAATGCCATGGCTGAAAAAGGTGCCAGTTTTGTAGATATTTTAAAGCATTATTACACTGGTATTGAAATTAAAAAAATAAATTAAAAAAATAGATGCATAATGGAGGAAAATTATGGTCAAAATAAAAACGAGGTGATGTGCATGTTCCGCGGAGGGCGGGCAATCAAAAGGTTTTCCTCCGTTATGCAAAACGTGAGAAAAAGAGTATCTATTAAAAAATTACTTCTGCTGGGCTTCCTGGCGGTTCTATTTACTGCAAATGGTGCGTTTTGGTACTTGAGGCTTTCAAATAGTCCGCCCTCGGAGCCCGAAAGTCCTTCTGAACCGAAGGAGTGGGAAATCAGTTTAAACGAGGGAGCGATACCCGAAAACCAACCTGAAAAATATGGCGTTTCGCAGGAAAATGAAGTGCAGGAAGAGGCAAATGGAGAAACAAAAATTGTGGATGAAGAGGGGCAAACTGAGAAATATGAAGCGGTACAAGTTTTTGCTAAAAACCCCGCAACCATGATAATGCCTGTGGTCGGGAAGGTCATTACAAAACACACTTCAGACGAGCTCGTTTACTCGAAAACCTTAGAGCAGTGGTGTGTTCACAAAGGGGTTGATATAGCGGCTGATGTTGGAACACAGGTTAAAGCTGCATTGGCAGGAACGGTTGTAGAAATAAGGAATCCCGATCCAAAGCTCGGTGTTGTGGTAATTATTGACCACGGCAACGGCATAAAGACTCTTTATGGGAATTTAATGACTGACAATCTTGTACATAAAGGGAAGAAGGTCAAAAAAGGTGAGGTAATAGGCGGGGTAGGAAAAACCGCCCCCTTTGAGATAGAAGACCCTCCCCATCTTCACTTTGAGGTGCTGATTAAAAACGAGAGCGTTGATCCCAGAAACTTTCTCCCTAATCTTTGAAACCTAATATTTTCAAAAGGCGTGGCTTGAGGTTAAAAAGCCGCGCTTTATTTTTTTCTTCTAAGGAGACGCAAAAACACATATATATTTACTAAAAACAGCTCTGAGGGGGAATAGATGTGAAGGACTACATGAGAGAAAGAGTTCTTGAAATCGCATCTTACATAATTGAAACCAAGGCAACCGTCAGGCAGGCGGCAAAGATTTTCGGCGTGAGCAAGAGTACTGTCCATAAAGATATGACGGAAAGGCTTCCTGAAATAAACCCGGAAAAGGCTCAACTTGTAAAAAAAGTATTGGAATTTAACAAGGCAGAAAGGCACATAAGAGGAGGTAGGGCAACCAGGAGGAAATACCTCAATGTTAATTAATGCCATAGAAAAAGAAGGAGTTTTTGCATAAATGTAGAATCTATAAAATGCCATCTAATTTTTGACAGGAGGTTACAAAATCTTCATGGATATAGGCATAGACCTCGGAACAGCATCCGTTTTGATTTATGTAAAGGGAAAGGGTATCGTCCTCAGAGAACCCTCTGTTGTTGCGTTGGACAAGAATACTGGCAAGGTCCTAGCGGTAGGCGAAAGGGCGCGGGACATGCTGGGAAGGACTCCGGGTAACATAGTGGCCATAAGACCTATGAAAGGAGGAGTAATAGCCGATTACACCATAACGGAAATAATGCTAAAATATTTCTTAAAGCAAATAGTGGAGCGTAAACTCTTCAGGCCAAGGGTAATGGTATGCGTGCCGGCAGTGATAACTGAAGTGGAAAAGAGAGCGATTATAGAGGCATGTGCCGCAGCTGGGGCAAGGCAAACATTTCTAATTGAAGAACCCGTTGCGGCTGCCATAGGAGCGGGGCTTGATATTTCGAAACCGGCAGGGAATATGGTCGTCGACATAGGAGGAGGTACCACGGACATAGCCGTGCTTTCGCTAGGGGGGATCGTCTGTGGCACATCGCTGAAAGTAGCGGGGGATACGTTCGACGAGGCTATAATCAAATATGTGAAAAAAGAGTTCAATCTGGCAATAGGAGAGCGAACTGCGGAAGAAATAAAAATTTCGATTGCGACGGTTTTCCCTGAAGAAGGTTTCGAGCAGTCTCTAGAAATCAGGGGTAGAAGTTTGGTGAGTGGATTGCCTAAGACGGTCACCATTACCTCTTCCCAGGCCTGCGAAGCCCTTCAGGAGCCGGTAGAAAAGATAATAGAGGCCATATTCGGCGTCCTCGAAAAGACTCCACCGGAGCTTGCAGCTGACCTTACGGAAAGAGGGATGGTGCTGACGGGTGGCGGTTCTCTTTTAAGGGGTTTGGACAAGCTTATTGCCGAAAGGACCAATATACCCGTATACGTTGCGGAAGATGCGATATCGTGCGTAGCAATGGGTGCGGGCAAGGCTCTCGAATCCCTCGATGTGCTGGGGCAAAAGAATGCGCAAAGAAAAATTTCCGAAAGGAGGTGGCAGAGGTGATAAGGGGGCTCTACACTTGTGCTTCCGGGATGCTGGCGGAAATGGCGAGGACTGACGTTATATCAAATAATCTGGCTAACGTGGGCACTTTTGGTTTTAAGAAAGATAGAGCAGTTTTCAGGGCTTTTCCGGAAATGAACATTCACCGCTTTGACGATCCGGCTGTAACGGGGACAGGGCTTGGAAGGGCCGCCGTTCCATTTATCGGGGTGCTGGGCACTGGCGCGAGCGTGGATCAAACCTACGTGGATTTTACTCAGGGCGAATTCATTACCACTTCGAATCCTTTAGACCTGGCAATAAAGGATGAAGTGCCAGGCGAAAAGTCATTTTTTCAAGTACAGGCGCCGAACGGGGAGTTCTTTTACACTAGAGACGGCAGTTTTACCATCAATGAAGAAGGTTTTCTTGTTACGAAAGAAGGACATTACGTGATGGGTGAAGGCGGGCCGATTAATTTGGGCGGCGGGACCAAGATAGTCGTAAATACTGAAGGCGAGATTTATATGGATGGAAGGATTATAGACAGGCTGAGAGTGATTGCTTTTCCGCAAAATGCGTTTTTTGAAAAAATAGGGGACAACCTTTTCAGGGTGCAAGGCCAGCCCTCGGAATCTAATGCGCAAATCATCCAGGGAGCTCTGGAACGCTCTAACGTAAACGCGGTATCGGAAATGATAAATTTGATATCAGCGTTCAGGTCGTACGAAGCAAACCAGAGGATGATTACGGCACACGATGAAACCTTGGCAAAAGCCGTTTCGGAAATCGCGAGGATATAAAAAACAAGGGCCGGACTGCTTGGCAGGGGCCCTCTGCTGCTGAATGACAGAGGCAGCAAAACATATTTTAAGGAGGGTTTCGGTATGATGCGGGCTTTGTGGAGTGCCGGGTCGGGTATGCTGGCTCAGCAGCTCAACGTGGATGTTATAGCCAACAACCTGGCCAACGTAAACACGACGGGTTTCAAAAAAAGCAGAATAGAGTTTAAGGACCTGCTTTACGAGACTTTGAAGAGGCCCGACATTTATGAACCGGGACAGGGAAATCCGGTGGGACTGCAGGTAGGACACGGCGTGAGGCCTTCTTCCACCTCGAGGGTCTTTACAACGGGCAACCTTCAGCAGACGGGAAACACCTTCGATTTGGCCATAGATGGGGATGGCTTCTTTATGGTTGAAAGACCCGATGGGAGCCGAGTTTTTACGAGAGACGGTTCTTTTAAACTTTCGATGGACGGAAGCGACAGGTATCTGGTGACATCGGAAGGGTATTACGTTCTCAGCACCGATGAAGATTATATTTCCATACCCCAGGATGTGACGGACATCAGCATATCGGCAGGAGGTACGATCACCGGAAAGGATGCATCGGGGGTTATCCAAGAAATAGGCACCATAGCCATCGCGAGGTTTTTGAATCCAGAAGGACTGCTGGCCATAGGAAACAACCTGTTTGAACAAACCGCAGCTTCGGGGGAGTATATTTTGAAACAAACGCCTGAAGAGCCGGGATTCGGGAATATACTCCAGGGCTTTCTGGAGCTTTCCAACGTTCAGGTTGTCGAGGAGATGGTAAATTTGATAGTGGCACAGAGGGCTTATGAAATAAATACCAAAGCCATTCAGGCCGCGGATGAGATGTTAGGAGAGGCGAATAACCTGAGAAGATAGGGGGCTTTGAGACTTGATTGAACCATTGAATTTTTACTCGCCTTCAGGAAGTGCCGAAGCCAGAAAGGCTGAACTTAAAAGGGCGTGCGAGCAATTCGAGGCCATTTTTTTGAAGTATCTTTTAAAAGAAATGCGAAAGACCGTTCCGAATGGTGGGCTTTTTGACAACAGCCTATCGTACAATATTTTCCAGTCATTGTATGACGACGCTTTGTCCGAAGAAATTTCAAAGAATAACGGGATGGGAATTGCGGAAGAATTATACAAGCAGCTTTCAAAATACGCTTAAAAGCAATGATTTGAAAAATGGAGGTTTTATATGCTCGGAATTGAAGAAATCCAAAAAATAATACCGCACAGGTATCCTTTCTTGCTGGTGGATAGGATAGTGGAGGTGGAACCCGGGAAAAGGGCAAAAGGTGTAAAGAACGTTACGGCCAACGAACCCTATTTCCAGGGCCATTTCCCGGGCAAGCCCATAATGCCCGGGGTCCTCATTGTTGAGGCTCTGGCGCAGGTAGGCGCCGTGGCCATACTAAGCTTGGAGGAAAATAAGGGGAAGCTCGCGCTTTTTGCCGGGATAGACGAAATGAGGTTCAAAAGGCAGGTAGTTCCGGGAGATGTCCTAACCCTAGAGGTTGAAGTCATTAAACTAAAAGGTCCTGTAGGGAAGGGAAAGGCAAGGGCTACGGTAAATGATGAGACGGCGGCTGAAGGTATTCTCATGTTTGCTTTAGTATAAATAAAATGCCGAAAGCGGGGGAAAAATACTCTTAAGGTGAGGAGAGGTGATTTAGGTGATGCCTCCAAAAACCTTAAGAGTATTTTTAACGTACACGTGGAAAGTTTTACTGCTTTTTATCACACTGGCTTTAATTGCAGGCTGCTCAAAAAGTTCAGCAAGGCCTTCACCGGAAAGCTCCGGTCAACAAAAAAAAAAGGGATGTTTGCTCTTAAAAAGCTCGAGGAAGACGTAGAAAAGCTGGTAAAAGAATTCGAGAAGGATTATTTTGCATTAAAGGCTCCTCCTGCAGGAGGCACAGGTGTTCAAGGCGCTCAGGGAGTGCAAAGCGGCGGGGAAAATCAGAGCAAACAGGGACATCAACAAAGTAAGGAAGGGCAGCAGGGGGCAAGTCAGCAGAAAGGCTCAAGTCAGCAGCCCGACTGGGCAAAGTACGAAAAAATGGTATTTCTCATCCACGGCGAATGGAATGAATTTAGAGAACAGGCCATGCAGCAAGGAGCACAAATAGATATGATAACGGCCTTTAACGAAAAGCTAAATGAAGTCACAAAAATGCTGACAAAACAGGACCTTTACGGCGGCTTGCTGGCAGCCAATGACCTTTACTACAGGACCGTGGCTTTCGAAAGCCTTTTTGAATCAAGCCCTGCCGTGAGCGCCAAAAGAACCCTGTATTATCTGCGAGATGCGGCTTACAGGGCCCTAGGCGACCAAAACGAGGAAGCTTCAGCCTCCATGATGAAAGCCCAGGAGGAATGGAAGATGGGCAAAACCCGGCTGAAGGATAGTTTAACGGCAAATAAAGTAGAGTTTTCACTTAAAGAATTGAAAGAAGCCGTTGAAATAAAAGATCCCAATCTAATTAAGATGAAATGCCAAATTGCAGAAAAAAACATTAAAGAGGCTGAAAAAAATTCCAGTAAAGATAATCACGAGAGGGTCCCCAACCGGAAGACCGGTCTGAGACCCTTTAATTCAAGGGTTTCAGGCGCGGTAAAAACGACACAGGTAGCAGGTCCAGCGGATTTTTTAATATCTACAGGCAATAACCTTTCCCACTGCACTGAAAAACCCGATACTTCGGCGAGGTATTCCACCTCGCCTTTTATTCCTCTTGAACCTACCGGAATAATATCGTGCACATCAGATATGGCCAAAAGCCGCTTTACGGCCATGGCATCGGCAATGTCGGGGTCTTTGAGGGACACTTCATTTCCAACTTTGGGAACGCCTAGGCAGTAAATTATATCTCCAGACTTTGTTTTACCCATGCGTATTTCATCACCGCTTGCGATTCCGATTGTTGTTACTCCAAGTGCTGTCTGGCATGTTGGTATATTTTTCTCGGTGCTCACGGCATAGGGGATGCCATCAAGCCCACAGGCGGTAAGCTCATCCTTGATTCCCTTAAGAAGACCTTCTCCCGTGGGTGACGGTTCGCACGAAATGGTAGCCGTCAATGTCAGAGGCTTTGCACCTATCGCAAAAAGTTCCATCAAGGTCACCCGGCATGTAAATCTTCCGGTAATGTAAGGGGAAACCTTTACAAGGTCATGTTCCTTTTCCCCTATACCTCCAGCTGAGTCGCAAGCAACCGCGAGAAATTTTCCCCCGCCAATCCTTATCAGCACCACATCTCTATTCGGCAGAGCTTCGTTTTTTATCCACATAGCTTTCCCCCTTTGTCTTTTTTATAAGCGAATAAACGAGAGCGGCCAGCAATAGATTTAAAGCCGATGCCACCGTAAGCGGGATTACAATTGCCGTAAAAAAGCCCCTGCCAAAGCCGGGGAAGAGCAGCAGGCTCGCTGGGGCTAATACGCCGTTTAGCAGTGTTGCAGTTATTACCGCTAAAGTTAAATTCCTTTTAGCTATAATGGCAAATACTGCTGCAAAAAATGCCATTTCGATGGCTATTAGAAGGTGGATCGGGGCCGAGAGAGGAAATCCTGCATTCATGCTGGTGAAGATGTGTCCTAAGGAAGAAGTGAGAGCGCCGTAAGAGGGGCCCAGGAACAATGCTGCCATATACCCCGGGGCTGAATCAAAGGCCACGGTTCCCGTAGGGCTGGGCAATTTTATGCCGGCACCTATGAAGCTCAGGGCTACAAAAATGGCACTTAGGGTGAGGGCTTTTGTCTTTTGGTTTAACATAAGATTAATACCTCCTGCCTGAAAATTATTATAAACAAAAAAGCCCACAGTCTAATTGCAAATTAGACCGTGGACTTTGCCATCATCCCCGGACTGCTACCTTGCAAGGCAGGTCTCCTGGCTCCGGTTCATCGCCGCCTTATGCCTTCCCGGTTCCCCAGTGGCCTTTTTTAAGGCGGCTTCCCGTTACAGTGGCGGGTCCGCGCCGGACTTTCACCGGACTTCCCTATTCTCCCCCAAAAAGGGCACCTTGAAGGCGCATATTTTCAGTTTCACAACAATTATAAATCTTGCGAAGGCAATTTGTCAAGTATTTATATTCCGGGGCCTAAAACTCTTCCCATCATGCCATTGCCAAAGCCGTGGCAAAAGCCGGGACCCACCCCAAAACCAAGTCCCCACAGTCCCCCAAGCTGCGAGAGCTGCTCCTCGGTCAGAAGGCCTTTAATTTTTTCGTAATATTCCCATTTTAGGTCAAACATCTTGTTTCTGAGGTCGTTTAATTCCTTTAGCTTTTCGTCGATGGCTTTCTGGTCGGGGTTTTTTGATAAGTATAGGTCCTGCAGCTCGAGACTAATTTTTGCCATGTCACTCCTGAATTCAGTCATTTTCTGGAAGAATTCTGCCTGTATATCCCTGAGTTTGCTGTACTGTTCATCAGTCAAATTGAGCTTGGATTGCAGCCCAAAATTACTGCCTGAGCTTGGAAAAATGCCGGGCACTGCCGCTATGGCCACTGCAGCGGTTCCCAGGATCAATACCGCTGCTATTCCAAAGGCCAGGATTTTCTTTGTCATAATATCACTCCCTCATTAGTTTAATTTTTCTTTTGACTCTATTATATCCATAAAATGTGATGAAATTTTGAGGAGAATATAAAGAAATTCTGATTACTGATTATGCAAAAATTAATAACCTAGGGCAAAAAAATTTTGCAGTGATCATAATAGATATGGCTTTAAAATTGGCAATTCTGTAATGGCATAAGTTTTGCTTTTTATAGGTTACGGGAAAAATAAGAGGGGAGGGTGTGATATGAAACGCATAAGGACCATAATAATGGGAGCTGCGGGAAGAGACTTTCACGTTTTTAACACCTATTTTAGAGACAACGATTTATATGAAGTCGTGGCCTTCACGGCAACCCAGATACCAAATATTGAAGGAAGGAAATATCCTCCTATACTTGCAGGAAATCTTTACCCCAATGGCATACCTATTTACCCCGAAAGCGAGCTGGAATCGCTGATAGGAGAATACAAAGTCAACCAGGTTGTCTTTGCATACAGCGATGTTTCTCACGAAGAAGTGATGCACAAGGCTTCGAGGGTTCTAAGCTCCGGTGCTGATTTCAGACTCATGGGGCCGAAGAGCACCATGATAAAGTCAACAAAACCTGTGGTCTCTGTGGGTGCTGTAAGGACAGGAGTTGGAAAGAGTCAGACCACCAGAAGGGTTTGCGAGATTCTAAAGGACATGGGGAAAAAAGTTGTGGCAATAAGGCATCCTATGCCCTACGGAGACCTGTCGAAGCAGATATGCCAGAGGTTCGCGACTTATGAAGACCTGAACCGACATAAATGTACAATCGAAGAAAGAGAAGAATATGAGCCCCACATCGATATGGGAATAGTGGTGTATGCAGGGGTGGACTACGGCGTGATCTTGAAAGAGGCGGAAAAGGAAGCCGATGTGATAGTATGGGACGGCGGGAACAACGACTTCCCATTTTACCATACCGATATGCATATCGTGCTGGTTGACCCGCACAGGCCGGGTCATGAGGTAAAATACCACCCGGGCGAGACCAACCTTAGGATGGCGGATGTGGTGGTGATAAACAAGATTGATACAGCTTCTCCAGAAGGGATCGATGCGGTGCGAAGAAGCATCGAAGAGGTTAACCATAAGGCCCAGGTGGTAGAAGCCGCATCGCCCATATTTGTCGACGACCCGGCTAAGATAAAGGGCAAGAAAGTACTGGTAGTTGAGGATGGGCCTACGCTCACACATGGCGAAATGACTTACGGTGCAGGATATGTGGCAGCCAAAAAGTTCGGTGCTTCTTGCATAATCGACCCGAGGCCGTACGCCGTGGGGAGCATAAAGGAAACTTACGCCAAATACACCCACCTTTCTGTAATCCTGCCTGCCATGGGCTACGGTGAGGCTCAGATTAAAGAGCTTGAGGAAACCATCAACAGGGCTGAATGTGATGCGGTAGTGGTGGGTACACCTATTGACTTGGGGAGGATTATGAAAATTGACAAACCGGCGGTGAGGGTTAGGTACAGGCTGCAGGAAATAGGCTCTCCGACATTGGAAGATGTACTTCAGAAGTTCAGATAATAAAAAAGGGCTGTTCTTTGCGGACAGCCCTTTTTGGCAAATTTAAAATTGAGTTAACTGAAGAGCTTCTTATCGATGCCGAACTTTCTCAGGCGGTACTGAAGGGCCTGCCTCTTGATACCTAACAGGTGTGCAGCTTTTGTTATGTTCCCCTTGGTGCTTTTTAGAGCATTTATTATAAGGTCCCTTTCATATTCATCCACCCGGGATTTTACGGTAGAAGGCCGTTCGGCCCTATGTTCAACGTAGTTTTTGAAACTTCCAAAGCTCAGATATTTAAGGTCCGGAAGAGAAATATAACCTTCGTCCACATAATTCATGACGCCCTCTATAACGTGTTCTAGCTCCCTTACGTTACCAGGCCAGGAATATTCTTTAAAAAGGCTTAGTACCTTACGGTCTATGCCCTTTACGTTCTTTTTGAATTTTTCGTTGTATTTTTCGATAAAATGCATGACCAGATCCTCTATATCCTCGAGTCGCTCCCTAAGTGGGGGAATTTCCACGTAAATGACGCTCAGCCGGTAAAAGAGGTCATTTCTCAATCGGCCACTTTTAATCAATTCGACAGGGTGTTCGTTAGTTGTGGCTATTATCCTTACATCTACGGGGATATCATAAGTTGCCCCTATACGCCGCACGACCCCTTCCTGGAGCACCCTCAGCAGCTTGCTCTGCAGAGAAAGTCCCATGCAGTTGATTTCATCGAGGAGCAGAGTGCCGCCGTCGGCCTGCTCGAAAAGACCAGGTTTATCTTCGGCGCCGGTAAAGCTCCCCTTGGTGGTACCAAAGAGCAACGACTCAAGCAAAGTTTCGGGGAGAGCTGCACAGTTTTGGGCGATGAAAGGTTTGTTTCGGCGGGGGCTTTCGGAATGGATGCTCTGGGCGAAAAGTTCTTTTCCGGTTCCTGTCTCGCCGTAGATCAGCACCGAAGAAGTGGTGCCGGCGACTTTTTTAAGAAGACATACAAGTTCCCGGATTTTTTGGCTCTTCCCGATTATACTGTCGAAAGTGTATCTCAAGCCGATGTTGACTGAGCGATGTTTTCTTCCTATGAGTTTCTGCTGGAGTTCCAGTACCTTCTGGGAAAGTTCATATAATTCCGATACATCTCTGGAAATCTCTAGGGCCCCAAGCACTTGGCCGTCTTCAACGATAGGGATGGTGGAATTGACAGTTCTTATCTCTTTCCCCTTATAGTTCAGATAAGCTTGATACCTGTTGAATATGGGCTTTGCACTTTTTATAACCTGATAAATTGTGCTCTCTTCAGGGGTAAGCGATGGAAAGACCTCGAGGAGCTTCTTGCCTATTACGCTGTTGGACTCCAGCCCTTCGATACGACTTAGCGTCTTGTTGTAAAAAAGTATGTTATAATCCCTATCGACGATGATGATGCCTTCGTCTAATGCGTCAAAAATTTTATTTACCGTTTCATAAGAGAGAATTTTTTTAAGGCGCTCCTCTTGCTTTTCCATTTCCATCACCCAATTATTGTTTTTCTACACGGTTCTGGATATTCCTGCAGGGAATTTTAAAAGAGGCGTCGAAATTGTTAAAGTCGGTTTCGATTGATTTCTGTTTAGCAGGAGGGTGTTACGTTGGAAAAAGAATTTATTTTGAATTTAGCTTTACAGCTGACTAGAATAAAAAGCGTGGTTGAAAGCGAAGGTGAAGTCGAAATAGCAAGATGGATTTACGATTTTTTCAAAACGCTGGATTACTACAAAGAACACCCTAATTACCTTTTGCTTTCTAACCTAAAAGGTGACGTTTTGAACAGGAAAAACGTTTTAGCCTTGCTAAAGGGGCAAAAGGGAAATTCAAGGAAAACCGTTGTTTTAATAGGACATATAGACACTGTGGGGATAGAAGATTATGGAAATATAAAAGAATATGCTACTTACCCGGAAAAACTAAAAGACCTCTTAAGAACTAAAGAGCTCGATGAAGATACGTCAAAAGACTTGGAAAGCGGAAATTGGCTGTTCGGACGAGGAATATTTGATATGAAGTCAGGGGTTGCCATAAGTATGGCATTGATAAAGTATTTTTCGGAAAAAATAAGCGAGATTGAAGGGAATATCCTCTTCCTTGCAGTGCCAGACGAAGAGGGAAATTCCAAAGGTATGCTTTCAGCGGCAGAAGACCTGGTGCGCCTTGCAGAAACTCACAATTTAGAATACGTAGCGGCTATAGATACCGATTATATGGCGCCCCGCTTTCCTGGCGATGATAAGAAATACATCTATATAGGGACGGTGGGGAAGATACTACCCTGCTTTTACATCTGCGGCAAGGAGACCCACGTGGGGCAGGCTTTTGAAGGTTTGGACGCAAACCTCCTGGCTTCGGAAATTTTAAAGGAGGTGGATCTTGCCTTTGACCTGTGCGACGTGGTCGAAGGCGAGGCGTCGACACCTCCCATAAGCCTGGGGCAGAGGGATTTAAAGTCAGAGTATTCCGTTCAAACCGTAAACGAAGCATACCTCTACTTCAATTACTCGACCCATAGCAGCAAGCCTGATGAGGTTCTTGAAAAACTTAAAGCCAAGGCACAAAAGGCCTTCGAAAACGTGCTAAAAAAACTCAACGACGATTATATGCGCTATTGTCAGGCCTCCGGCATTCCTTATAAAAAACTGCCTTGGAAACCTCAGGTATTGACGTTTAAAGAACTTTACGATGAGGTTAAAAGAGAGACAGATGGGAAAATTAAGGAGCATTTAAGGAATTTTAAAGAAAAACTTATGGAGCAAAAACTCGATGATCGAATTTACTGCCTCCAGATAGTGAGGGAACTTTCTAGGCAGTGGTCTAACAAGAATCCTGCTGTGGTCCTGTTTTTTGCTCCGCCGTATTACCCCCACATATACGTAAAAGGCCAGAACGAAAAGGAAAAAAATCTCATCACGGCGGTAAATTCAGCTGTTGCCGAAGCGGCGGCCCGCTTTCCGTATAAATTCGAAATAAAAAAATTTTATCCCTACATTTCGGATTTGAGCTATTTTTCGATACCTGAAGAAAATGCTGTTGAGGCCCTTACTGATAACATGCCAGGATGGGGCGAGATTTACTCACTTCCCGTTGAGTGTATAAGAAAATTAGATGTTCCGGTGGTAAACATTGGCCCTTACGGAAAGGATGCCCACAAGTTTACGGAGAGGGTTAACATCCCCTATTCTTTTGAAGTGGTGCCAGAAATTGTGGAAAAGACCGTAAGATTGTTGCTGGAGGGCCACAACAGTTGAAGATAGTAATGCAAAAGGGTATAATTTCGATTAGATGATAATTGACATTATTAAGTGTGCAAAAAAAGAAAACATATATACGGCATTAGCAAGAGACCTTGTAGCGGTAGTAACGGACAATGAGGTGCGAAAAGGCATGGTAACAATTCAGGCAAAGCTGATTTTTAACAGCAACGAAGATAAGCAGAAAGTATTAGACCTTATGAGAAGATGGACATCCTGCATGAGATTTGCATATAACAGGCTTTTAGAAGGATATAGCAGAAATGAACTCAAAAGAGAACTGCAGGGGATTTTCAATTTAAATTCGAGGTATGTAGACGATGCGATAATTAAGGCAAAAAGCGTTCTTGAGTCATGCAAAGAAAGAGGCGAAAATCCAAGCAAGGTTATTTTCGGTGGCAGGAGTTTGTTTGAGAAGCTCAAGAAGCGGCACATAAATGGAAATGCATATAAGAAGCTGCAACATGAGTGGCAAGAAAAAAGAAAGGGCAATCTTTATTCCAGAGGAGACAAGAGCAAGAAAGGGAATCTCAACACAAGGATCGAGATAGATGAAAATGGTGCTGTACTTAGAATCAACGTAGGTGAAAGAAAATATGCATATGCAAGGATACAAGCGGGATGGAAGAAAGAAAAGAGCCGTGAGGAATTACTGGAAGCAATCAGCACTTTTGGACAGCCTTATTCTGTAGAGCTAAAGCTCAAAAACGGCAAGGTATATGCTTACTTTACGATTGAAGAAAACTTCCCGGAAGTTGGGATAACAAAGGAAAATGGGGTTATAGGCATAGACATCAACGCATACCCGGACCATATAGCATGGTCAGAAACAGATGAGAAAGGACAATTAGCAGGACACGGCAAAATTCCGATGCCCAAACTTATAAGTGGCAATTCAAATAAGAGGGAATATTACAGATGGCAGTATGCCCACGAAGTAGTAAGGCTAGCAGAAGAAAAGAAAAAGGCGATAGCAATCGAAAGATTAGACATAAGAGACAAAGGAAAAAGAGGAGACTTTTCAGGGAGGAAATCGAGGAGGATAAGGCACAGCTTTAGCTACAGGTCGCTGTTGGAAAAAATAAAGGTATTAGCGAAGAGGAAGGGTATACAAGTCATAGAGGTCAATCCCGCCTACACATCAGTGATAGGGATGCTGAAATATGCACCGCAGTATATGATAAGCAAGGACGTAGCAGCAGCGTATGTCATAGCAAGAAGAGGACTTGGGTTAAAAGAGCAAATTCCCGAAGGATATATGGCAATTCTAAAAGATTTAGATGCTGACGAATTGGAAGAATTAAAAGAGCACGTAAAGAGGACGGTTAGAAGCAAACAACTAAAGAAAAGGCAACTAAAAGAGATAGACGAAGCAATAAAACTGATAAAAAGCCTTGGGAGTGAGCCTGGGAAGGCACTAATACCTCTGGATGGAACAAGTATTAGTGCCTATAGCGAAAGCTACAACCTCTGGCGAGTTCTCAAGGTAGCGGTGGTAACGCCACTCTCCCCTGAGAGGGTATTAAGGGATGTCTCTGTCCTGAAGGGAGTATTACAGACAGGGCAAGTGGGGAGACCCGGATAAGTGCGCGAGTTCCTGCTTCTTGGGGCAGGGGCTATGAGAGTGCTTAAATACCGCCTGCTGGGAATGAGCACTCTCTGAAAGGGCGGACTATAAATAGCCCAGCCGTCTAAACTGGTGCGGTTTTGCACAGTTTGGATGACCAGGCAAGGTGCACCTGCATGTGGGGGACGGCCCGATGGGGCTTAAGGTCCTCTTTCGCGCATCAAACCTCACCGACGTTCCCCTTTCGCAATTTCAGCCCACCCACCTAAATCGATGCCGCAGGCTTTTCGAGGAATCCATCGAGTTTGCAAAAGCCGGCGGTTACTGCGACTATACAGCGGGAGAGGATAAAAACGAGGATTCTGCGATTACAGCGGCTCGGGCCGTTTACGAGGCGTTGAAAGCCGGCGCTCCCATCGAAAACATAACTATAAGTTCTGACGGCAACGGTAGCATGCCCGTTTTCGATTCGAAAAAAAGACTGGTGGGATTGGGGATTGGCAGGGTTTCATCGCTCCTTGATAGTTTGAAGGCCATGGTATTGCGCTACGACATCCCCCTCGATACGGCCCTTTTGACGGTAACGAAGAATCCTGCAAAGATACACCGCCTGGAGGGCAAAGGGGCAATAAAAGAAGGATACGATGCGGACTTGGTTGTCATGGACGAAAACTTGAACGTAAAGGGCGTCTTGGCAAAAGGCAAATGGATGGTAAGGGATGGGAAGACGGAGGTTTTCGGGACCTTTGAAGCCTGGCAATAGAAAAAGCCTGCATTTTCGATGCAGGCTCAATTTTTTACCTTAACTATAATACCGGAGAGCACCGTCCTTGCTAAAATCACGGCAACGGCACTATCGAGCAAGTGGTGAAGGAGCGTCCCTATCCCCACCAGAACCAGCGCGCTATATAGAGTAAAACCGAAAGGCAATACTACGAGGGATTCCCCAAGGGCGTGCAGAGGAGCCGTCAACAACAGGGCTTTTTCAAAAGGGCAGCCCTTCTGGATTAGTTTTGCCCCCGCGAAACCAAATACGACGTGGATAAAGGCCCTCGCTGCTATGACCGGTCCTAGCATAACCAAAAATCCAATCGTTGAACCGAGCCCCACCATTACCGCTACAAGCGGGTTTACCAAAAAGGCAAGCATGACGGGAACGTGAGAAGCTAAAGTCGCCGAAAAAGGGGGGATGTATATTCGAAGATAGCCGCCGAAGTATATTGGTATGACTAGGGCAAGAGCAGTAAGAAGCGCCCCTAGGACAAGGTTTTTTGCTTTCATAAAAATTCCCCCTCAAAAACAGTTTTAAGTATATTCTAGTGTATATACACCTATATGTCAAGAACAATTTAAACTTTTTCCGAAAAAGGCAAAAAACAAAAAAGAAAAGCCTTATAAATTCAGGCTTTCCTTTTTAACGTTTAGCTGAGCAATATTCCCTTTTTCTTCAGAGCCTCGCAGGCCTTTTTTATGGAATCCTCATTTATCGCCTGGACAGTATGAAGGTGGACTCCCTGGGTCAGTTCGGAAAGAAGAGAGGCATTGTTTTCGGACATTTTTTTAATGAACTCTTCCACGTCTCTGGAACTGTTGAGCATCAGCATTCCGTGGATTTCGCCATAGATAGGATGTTCCACTATTACGTCGAGAACCCTGCAGCCCGATTCAACAAAAATCATGAGTTCTTCTCTTGTCTCTTTTCTGCCGTGGCGGCATGCAACTTTTTTCGTGACCAAATCTAAAGGTTCCATAATCGCGTACCCTTGAGACGTAGCTAGAATTTCCTTTCCTGCGGCCCGAAGAATGGCGATGTCCTGGACGATAATCTGGCGGGTGACGTTAAAGATTTTGGCAAGTTCGCTGCCGGATATCGGCTTTTTCGAGGATTTTAATACTTCGACAATTTTTTCCCGTCTTTCTTCGGCGTTCATTCGTTTTCACCCCAATTTCTAGGCTGAATAAATTATATCAGATTTAAGCTTCCGGTGAAATTAATTGTCCATTTTAGCATTTTACGATTTTTTACCGCCCTTGTTTTGAAAAAGAAGTTGGGATATAATGAGGTTACGAAAATCGGAGGGATGTTTTATGAAGGTTGGAAAAACCCTTGTGATTGTGCTTGTGGTCGTGGCTGTGGCTTTTTTCTTTATAAAGGAAAGGCAAAACGATAATAGGCAGGCGGCAGATGGGAAAAGCCCGGTGATTGTTGAGCAAGAGCAAGAGCCTTCGAATAACGGTAAAAATAACGATGTGGAAAAGGAAGAAAACAAGGAAAATAATGATGAAAAGGATGCATCCGTGGCATCGGAAAAGCTAAAAGGCGAAGCGGTATATATCGGTCAGATTGATATAAACTCCATAGAAGTCAAAGAAGGAGAAACTTACGAGGCTTACAGGCTTTCACCGCAGATGAAAGAAAATTTTGACAAATTGAATTTAGAGGAAAACGACAGGATTGAATTTACCTACTACGTTGATGATAATGGTCAGAAGGTAATTACCGGGATAAAAAAGAAGCCCTAGCTTACCGTAAGGTCGGTTTTTTTACGGAAAAGCTAGGCTTAGATTCCCGGCAACTATAGTCAATTGTGCTTATTTTTTTGACTAATTTTTCATTGTAAAATAATATTCGGAATTCAAAAAGCAGAGCGCTAGGATAATTTACAGGAAATTGGGGGTTTTCGAAATGTTGACACATATTGTTAAAAGGGATGGAAGCATCCAGGAATTCGACAGGACCAAAATAGAAAACGCCATCTTTAAGGCAGCAAAGGCGGTAGGAGGAAGCGACAGGAACATCGCAAAGCGCCTGACCGATGAGGTTGTGAAAATTTTGGAAGAAAAATACGTCGATTCAGTTCCATCAGTAGAAAATGTGCAGGACGTCGTGGAGAAGGTGCTCATAGAAAACGGCCATGCAAGGACGGCAAAAGCTTACATACTATACCGCAAGCAGCACCAGGACATGAGGGAATTCCGAAAAGTATTTTTGGACATAGAGGAAACCGTTGACAACTATATCGGGAGAAACGACTGGAGGATAAACGAAAACAGCAACATGGGATTTTCGCTCCAGGGGCTCAACAACCACATATCCAGTGCGGTGATTTCCAAATACTGGCTGAGCAAAATCTATCCGGAAGAAGTGAGAAATGCCCACCTGACTGGAGATTTTCACATTCACGATTTGGGACTCCTGTCGGTTTACTGCTGCGGGTGGGACCTCAAAGACCTTTTGCTTTCCGGCTTTACCGGGGTAAAGGGGAAGGTGGCCAGCAAGCCACCGAAGCACTTCAGGTCAGCGTTAGGACAAATAGTTAACTTCTTTTATACTTTGCAGGGTGAAGCCGCAGGAGCTCAGGCCCTGAGCAATTTCGATACCTATCTTGCGCCTTTCATATACTACGACGGCCTGAGCTACAGAGAAGTAAAACAGGCCATGCAGGAGTTCATATTTAACCTGAACGTGCCGACGAGGGTGGGTTTTCAGACGCCTTTCGTAAATATCACTTTAGACCTGGTGCCACCGGAAATTATTGCGAAGGAACCGGCCATAGTCGGCGGAAAGTTGATGGATAAAACCTACGGCGAATTTCAAAGGGAAATGGACATGCTAAACATGGCCTTTGCCGAAGTGATGATGGAGGGAGACGCCAACGGCCGGATTTTTACCTTCCCCATACCCACTTACAACATAACGAAGGAGTTTGATTGGGATAGTCCCGTCGTTGACAAAATAATGGAAATGACGGCAAAATATGGACTTCCGTACTTTTCCAATTTCATAAACAGCGACATGAAGCCCGAAGATGTAAGGTCGATGTGCTGCCGCTTGAGGCTGGACAACCGGGAGCTCAGAAAACGCGGCGGCGGGCTTTTCGGCGCTAACCCCCTCACAGGGTCCATAGGCGTCGTTACCATCAATATGCCCCGCATAGGTTACCTTTCCAAATCTGAAGACGAATTTTTCGAGAGGCTTTCCCGCCTCATGGACATCGCGAAAACCAGCTTGGAGATTAAGCGAAAGGTATTAGAGCGCATGACCAGGGAGGGGCTTTATCCTTATGCCAGATTCTACCTCAGGGATGTATACGACAGATTCGGAGCGTACTGGCAGAACCACTTTAACACCATCGGCCTTGTGGGCATGAACGAGGCCCTGGAAAATTTCATGGGATGCGGCATCGAAGCCCCGGAGGGAAGGAATTTTGCGCTGAAAGTTCTCGATTTTATGAGGGAAAAGCTCAAGGAGTACCAGGAAGAGACTGGAGAACTTTACAACCTGGAAGCAACCCCTGCGGAGGGTGCCTCTTATAGGTTGGCCAAAAAGGACCGGGAGCTTTTCGGAGAAAAAATTATAACCTGCGGCAAGGACGAGCCCTATTACACCAATTCTACCCAGCTTCCGGTGGATTTTACTGACGATGTTTTTGCGGCTTTGGACCATCAGGAAGAGCTGCAATGTAAGTACACTGGCGGCACGGTATTTCACATGTTCCTGGGAGAAAAAATCGATAAGGCCACCTGCAAGACTTTGGTGAAGAAAATCGCGGAGAATTACCGCATACCTTACTACACATTGACTCCCACGTTTTCCGTTTGCGAGGACCACGGCTACATCACAGGAGAGCATTTTGAGTGCCCCTCGTGCGGGAAAGAATGCGAGGTATACAGCAGAATAGTGGGATATTACAGGCCGGTACAGTGCTGGAACAACGGCAAGAAAGCCGAATTTGCGGACAGAAAGGAATACAAAATATATGCCGTTAATATATGATTTCATGCCTGTATCCCTTTCAGATTACCCGGGTGTTGTGGCGTGCACCGTATTTCTGCCGGGATGCAATTTCAGGTGTCCCTACTGCCACAACGGACCTCTGGTCACGCAAAGCCCCAGAGGCAATGTCGCTGAAAGCGCCCTTTTCGAATATCTTGAGAAGAGGAAAAATCTTGTCGACGGCGTGTGTGTAACCGGTGGCGAACCCACTTTGTGGAGCGACCTTGGAGACTTTTTGGAAAAGCTAAAAAAAAGGGGATTGAAGGTCAAACTCGACACTAACGGTTCGCGGCCCGAAAACCTAAAAAAGCTTCTTCATAAGGGTCTCGTCGATTATGTGGCAGTAGATATAAAGGCGCCGCCGGAAGGTTATAACCTTTTTACGAAGCAAAAAGAGCATGTTGAAGGAGTTTTAAAAACCGTGGAGCTTGTCATAACTTCTTCGGTGGATTACGAATTCAGGACGACCGTCCACGAAAGAATCCTTTCGTTAGAAGATATAAAAGCTGTTGCTCGCTGGCTCTCAGGGGCAAAGAGGTACGTACTGCAGGGGTACAGGTACTCTGAAGGGGTGATTGACCCTGAATTTTGCGGTAAAAAACCATGCGATAAAGCTTTTCTTGAGAGAGCAAAAGAGGAGATATCAGAGCATTTCGGTGAGGTTGTTATCAGAAGTTAGGGGTGCATTAATGTGATTACGTGCCAGGTTTCCCTTTTTCCATTGGGGAGGGAAGATTACGAGAAAGTAGTGTTGAAAGCCCTCGACCGGCTTAAAGATTTTGACGTAGAAATGGAGCTGACACCATTGAGCACTATCATAAGGGGCGATGACGAAGAGGTGTGGAAGGCGGTTCGGGCCCTTTACGAAGAAGGCTTGAAAGAAGGCGGCAAGGTAATATTTACTGTTACTATGACCGACCGGGGTGGGCGATGATAGTTGAGAATGGTCGTAATCCCCCTTAAATGAACAATAGTGAGATTTTGTGTATGCGCCCATTGAAGTAGGCAGTTGAAATAAAACTGCTTACTTCGATGGGCTTTTTTATACTGGTAAAATTTCGATGTCTATGGTATAATAACATCAAACAGCTATATGCATACAACATATAGAGGAGGAATGAGAATATGTGCAACTGCCATAAAGTCCACCATTTTCGCCACCTGAAGGAAGGCTGTCCGGGTTTCAGGATGGAAAAATTCGTTCAGCCGTGTATATTGCTTTTGCTTTACGAAAGACCCGCCCATGGCTATGAACTGATGGAAAGGCTCCAGCGGTGCGGTTTTTCAGGGAATGTTGATCCGGGAGTTGTGTACAGGAACCTGCGAAAGATGGAGGAAGAGGGATGGGTTAAGTCGGAATGGGAAAGCAGCGAATCGGGGCCCGCAAGAAGGCGTTACATCATTACACCCGAGGGAGAAGACGCTATTCACGGCTTTGCCGTCCATGTGAGATACCAGATGGAGAGGTTAAAGGGTTTTCTCGATAAATACGAGAAAATTTTCGGAAACGGTGAGGGTAACTCTAACTGAAAGCGTAAAATAGGGGGAATTAAAAGTGTTTACGGCATTCATTTATGTAATTGCTATACTAGCCTTTCTCGTTTCACTAGCTAAAGATGTGAATAAAACCAGGGTGGCTCTGATCAAATCATGGAAGTCTTTCGCTAATATATTGCCGCCCTTGTTGACCGTTCTGTCTCTTGTGGGATTGGCATTGACAGTTTTAAATCCCGGTTTAATTTCAAAAATTATAGGAGCAGAAACCGGTATAAAGGGAATGATCATTACGTCCGTCATAGGAGCCATAACTTTAATCCCGGGTTTTGTGGCATTCCCCCTGGCTGCGTCGCTTTTGGAAAAAGGAGCGGGTGTAATGCAGCTTGCTGTATTTATTTCGACACTTATGATGGTTGGGTTTGCGACACTCCCTCTTGAAATTAGCTATTTTGGCCGGAAGATAGCCTTTTTGCGAAACGGTCTTGCTTTTATATTTTCGTTTCTCGTAGCTTTTATCATAGGGGTGGTAGTATCGTGAAGAGCATAAAGGCTTATGTTCCTTTTTTTGCAATGATTGCCGTTGATTTCATCATTGTCGTTTTCAATAGAGAACTAGGTCTAAAAATATTTGCCAATACTTTGAAGAATTTTCTCCAGATGGCCGGCGTAATACCTCCCATATTCTTGCTCTTAGGACTATTGGACGCCTGGGTGCCACGGGAGACGGTAGTAAAATTTATGGGGGAAAGGGCTGGCGTAAAAGGGGTGCTCCTCAGCATTTTCCTGGGATCAGCTGCAGCAGGTCCCCTTTACGGAGCCTTTCCCTTTGCCAGCGTGATGATAAGAAAAGGAGTAAAGCTCACAAATATACTGATATTCCTCGGGGCATGGTCTACGTTAAAAATACCTATGTTTCTCTTCGAGATATCTTCTCTAGGTTATGAATTTGCGGTAACCCGGTGGATAGTAAATCTGTTCGGTATAATTGCAATGGCATACTTGATAGAAAGTGTACTGACCAGAGAGGAAATAGATGAAGTATATAAAAAACATGCTGTCGATTTTTGAAAGGATGTTATTCCATTACGGCTCCTTTGCTTGCAGAACTCACTAGCCTTGCGTATCTTTCCAAATAATAACCTTTAGGTGCCTTTATAGGGGGCTTTTTCCACGAAGCGAGCCTTTCTTTTATCTCTTCGTCGCTCAATTTTAAATCGAGTTTCCTGGCAGGGATATCTATGCTTATAATATCCCCGTCGCGGACTACAGCTATCGGGCCTCCTTCCATGGCTTCCGGAGATACGTGGCCTATCGATGCACCCCTTGTACCTCCCGAGAACCTGCCGTCGGTAATGAGAGCCACTTCCCTGTCGAGTCCCATGCCGGCAAGGGCAGCGGTTGGACTCAGCATTTCGCGCATACCCGGCCCTCCTTTTGGGCCTTCATACCTTATTACGACCACATCTCCCGGCTTTATCATGCCGCCTGTGATGGCCTTGAATGCGTCCTCTTCGGAGTCAAATACCCTGGCCGGGCCTTCGTGGCGCATCATCTCAGGTGCTACCGCCGACTGCTTGACCACCGCACCCTCGGGGGCGAGATTTCCGTAAAGCACCGCGATTCCACCTTCCGGAAGGTAGGGGTTTTCAAGGGGCCTTATGACGTTAGAATCGAGCACCTTTGCGGATGATGCGATTTCCCCTATAGTCCTTTCGGATACTGTGATACATTCGGTGTTTAAAACTCCGAGTTCTAAGAGCCTATTTAATACTGCTGGGATCCCGCCTGCCTTATCGAGGTCTTCTAAGTGATGTTCTCCCGCAGGGCTTAATTTGCATAGGTTCGGGACTTTTCTGGATATCCTGTCAAAGGCGCTAAGTCGAAGGTCAACTTCAGCTGCGTGGGCTATTGCCATGAGGTGCAGCACCGTATTGCTCGAGCCGCCTATGGCCATATCTACTGCTATTGCATTTTCAAAAGCCTCTAAGGTTAAAATGTCTCGAGGTCTTATGTTATTCTTAACCATCTGCATGAGCTTTCTTCCCGCGCGATTTGCAAGCTGCAGGCGCCTTCCGGTCACGGCGGGTATAGTTCCGTTTCCTGGTAATGCTAGACCCAAGACCTCTGCCATGCAGTTCATCGTGTTTGCGGTGAATAGCCCTGCGCAGGAGCCGCAACCCGGACATGCGTTGAGTTCTATTTCTTCAAGCTCTTCGAGGGTTATCTTTCCAGCGGCGTAAGAACCGACACCTTCGAAAGGTCCAGATATCAGGTCTATTACCTTTCCGTGATACCATCCTGCCAGCATCGGGCCCCCGCTCACGTAAACGGCAGGAATGTTCAAGCGTGCCGCAGCCATTAGCATCCCCGGCACGATCTTGTCGCAGTTCCCTATGAGCAGCATCCCGTCGAATCCGTGGGCCAACACCATGGCCTCGATGGAATCGGCGATTAGTTCCCTGGAAGCAAGGGGGTATTTCATGCCAAAGTGATTCATGGAAATCCCGTCGCAAATACCTATGACCGGGAATTCTATGGGAGTTCCCCCTTCTTCCAGAATACCCCTCTTTGCGGCGTAAGCTACCTGGTCAAGATGATAATGCCCTGGTACCACTTCATTATGGGCGTTTACCACTGCAATGAGGGGCCTTCGAAGTTCTTCAGGGGTATAGCCCATTGCATAAAACAGCGACCGATGCGGTGCCCTCTCGGGGCCTGATTTGACCCTATCACTCAACATTTTTGCTCCTCCCTGCATCGTGAGATTAATACTTATGCGGAATAAGACATTTTTTGATATTATATGAAACCAAGGGAAGCCTGTCAATAAAGGAATTTTATAAAAATACACAAAAAATATTTAATCCCCCCTTGACAAAAGAGAATTTAAGATGTTAAAATAACGCTCAAAATATAAAATAGTCAATTGTGATGAAGGAGAGCAGGACGGCTGGCCGGTCAAAGAGAGCCGGGGAAGGTGAGAGCCGGTACCGAGCTAGCGTTCTTTCTCGCTCCTGAACAGCCCGGGTGAAAATTTAAAGTAGCTCGGAGCCGCTTTAGAGCGTTAAAAAATGAGGCCCGAAATAGAGAATTTCGGGTAAAGCAGGGTGGTAACGCGAGGAAAACCTCGCCCCTGATACGTTAAACGTATCGGGGGCGATTTTTTTTTACCAAAAAGGGGTGGGAAGATGATGCGAATTACAGGAGCCGAGGCATTAGTAAAGTGTTTGGAAGAAGAAAAAGTAGAAGTGATCTTCGGTTATCCGGGAGGAGCGGTGTTAGAAGTATACGACGCTCTGTTTCACAACAAAAATATTAGACATGTGCTTACCCGTTCGGAACAGGCGGCAGCCCATGCGGCCAGCGGATATGCCAGGGTTTCCGGCAAGGTGGGGGTTTGTATTGCCACATCGGGGCCTGGTGCAACTAACTTGGTAACAGGCATAGCGACGGCATATATGGACTCAATACCGATCGTCGCCATAACGGGACAGGTGCCACTAAGCCAGATAGGCGGCGACATGTTCCAGGAAGTAGATATAACTGGAGCTACTGCGCCTTTTACAAAACACAATTATCTTGTCAAAAATGCAAGCGATATACCGAGGATAGTTAAGGAGGCTTTCCACATAGCCTCCACAGGTCGGCCGGGGCCCGTTTTAATAGATCTGCCGAAAGATGTGGCCAGAGATAAAATAGACTTTGTTTACCCAAGGGAAGTGTTTTTAAAAGGGTATAAGCCTACGTTGCAAGGCCATCCGCTGCAAATTATAAAGGCTGCGGAGGCAATAAATAGTGCAAAAAGGCCGGTAATTTTAGCCGGCGGTGGGGTTATATCCTCCAAAGCTTATGAAGAGCTACGGATTCTTGCCGAAACTGCCGATATTCCCGTAACGGTTTCCTTGATGGGGATAAGTTCCTTTCCAGGGGAGCATCCTCTCTTTTTGGGGATGGCGGGCACCCACGGTATGCCCTGGGCGAACGAAGCCTTGAAAAAGGCCGATTTGATAATTGCTTTAGGCTGCCGGTTTAACGACAGATTAACCGGTGGAGCCGGAGGATTCGATGAGAATGCGAAAATAATACACGTTGATGTGGACCCGGCAGAGATAGGAAAGAATGTAAAAGTCGATATCCCAATCGTGGGAGATATAAAAAATGTCCTCTGTGAACTTTTAAAGAGAATAGAAAAGCGGTCTAGAAAAGATTGGAAAGAATATTTGGAAGGTTTGAAAGGCAAGGAACTCGTGGAGGGGTGTAGCGATATTTCACCATTGGACATAATAGGCGAACTTTACGAACAAACGAAAGGCGATTTGATAATTACTACTGACGTCGGAGCTCATCAGATGTGGACGGCCAGGTACTATAAATTTAAGTACCCGGGGAGCTTCATAACATCCGGCGGGCTTGGCACCATGGGTTACGGCCTTCCGGCAGCTATAGGTGCTAAAATTGCAAACCCTAAAAAGCAGGTGATTCACATAACTGGGGACGGCAGTTTCCAGATGAATTTTGCAGAACTTGCGACCCTCAGGGAAAATGAACTTTCGGTGAAGATAATGCTATTTAACAACGGAGGGTTGGGGCTCGTAAAGGAACTGCAGGATATTCACTGCGGGGGTAGGTATAGCCAGGTGCACTTCGGGTTTCTCCCCGATTTTGTAAAGCTGTCCGAAAGCTACGGGATAAAAGCGCTGAAGGTGGAAAGAAAAAATGAGCTTAAAAAAGCCATTTCGGCGATGCTTAAAGAAGAGGGCAGTTTTCTCTTGGAATGCATATTGACGATGGAGGTACGGGTAAAGAGTATGCTAAGGAAGGAGGAGGCTTATGAAAGCTACTCTGGCAGTATTGGTTGAAAACCATCCCGGGGTCCTCGCGAGAGTAGCAGGACTTTTTGCCCGGCGGGGCTTCAATATCGAAAGCCTCGCCGTTGGCCCGACAGACAATCCCGAGATTTCCAGAATGACAATTGTGGTGGATGGGGATGAGAGGATAATCGAGCAGATAAAAAAGCAGCTAAATAAATTAATTGATGTGATAAAGGTGAGTTTTATAGAGCCCGAAAATTCCGTGAGCCGCGAACTTGTGATGATTAAGGTCAACACTGAACCCGAAAAAAGGTCAGAGATAATAGGCATAGCAGAGATTTTCAGGGCGAATATCATCGATGTCAGCAGGGATTCGATGATTATCGAACTTACAGGGGATAAGGATAAGGTCAATGCCATGGAGGAGATATTGAGGCCTTTCGGAATAAAGGAGCTTGTCAGGACCGGAATAATAGCGATGAACAGGGGTAGTAAATGCATCGAATGTCCGGAGCAGTAAATGTGCGCCTGAAAAGGCGCAGAACATAAAATCATAAAAAAATTTAGGAGGGAATATTCATGGCTAAGATTTATTACGACAGCGATGCGGATTTAAAGGTCCTTCAGGGCAAAAAGGTGGCGATAATAGGATACGGGAGTCAGGGGCACGCCCATGCTCTAAACTTAAAAGAAAGCGGCGTGGACGTGATTGTGGGACTGTATGAAGGAAGTAAGTCGTGGAAGCAAGCAGAGCAAGCAGGACTTACAGTGAAGAATGTGGCAGAGGCGGCCAAGGAAGCGGATATCATTATGCTTCTTGTGCCTGACCACGTCCAGCCAAAGATTTACGAAGAAAGTATAAAGCCGGAGCTGAAGGAAGGCAAAGCCCTGGCTTTTGCCCATGGGTTCAACATACGGTTCAACCAGATTGAACCACCGGAGTACGTGGACGTATTCATGGTGGCGCCTAAAGGTCCCGGGCATCTTGTGAGGAGGATGTATGAACAGGGAGCTGGAGTTCCGGCACTGATTGCAGTCCACCAGGACTACAGCGGAAAAGCCCTGGAAATAGGATTGGCTTATGCAAAGGGAATAGGTGCTACAAGGGCGGGTGTCATCGAAACCACATTTGCAGAAGAAACAGAAACCGACCTTTTCGGCGAGCAGTGCGTGCTCTGCGGAGGACTCACCGAACTCATCAAAGCCGGTTTCGAAACCCTGGTGGAAGCGGGATATCAGCCTGAAATTGCGTATTTTGAGTGCCTCAATGAGATGAAATTGATAGTGGACCTGATATACGAAGGCGGGATAAAGTGGATGAGGTATTCCATAAGCGATACCGCCAAGTACGGCGACATTACGGTCGGAAAAAGGATAATAACGGAAGAAACAAGGAAAGAAATGAAAAAGGTCTTAGAGGAAATAGTCAGTGGCGAATTTGCAAAAAGGTGGATTTTAGAAAATCAGGCAGGAAGGCCGGTATACAAGACGCTCCTTGCGAAAGATGCTGAACATCCCATCGAAAAAGTGGGAGAAACCCTCCGCAGCATGATGCCTTGGTTGAAAAAATAAAAAATCTGGGGGTCTTATTATGACCAGGAGAATATGGATATTCGATACTACTCTGAGGGATGGAGAGCAAACCCCCGGCGTAGCGCTAAATGCGAGGGAAAAGCTGGAAATAGCGAAACAGCTTGCGAAAATGAAAGTGGATGTAATCGAAGCAGGGTTTCCGATAGCTTCAAAGGGAGATTTTGAAGCGGTAAAGACAGTCGCTGAAAACGTGAAGGGGCCTGTTATAGCGGCTCTAGCTAGAGCTAATCCCAAGGACATAGATACTGCTTGGGAAGCATTGAAAAACAGCGAAAATCCGAGGATACACACATTCATTGCTTCTTCCCCCATACACATGAAATACAAGCTCAAAATGACGCCCGAAGAGGTTTTGGAGGCTGCAGCCGAAGCTGTAAAAAGAGCCAAAAATTACATTTCCGATGTGGAGTTTTCAGCGGAAGACGCAAGCAGGTCAGATCTGGAGTTCCTTTGCAGGCTTTTTTCCGTTGCCGTTAAAAACGGTGCGACTGTGATAAATATCCCCGATACGGTAGGTTATTCGACCCCTGAGGAATTCGGCGAACTGGTAAGGGTGCTCAGGGAAAGAGTGCCGGAGCTGGACCGAGTGGTTGTTAGCGTCCACTGCCACAACGACTTGGGGATGGCGGTGGCTAATTCCCTCGCGGCGGTGAAAAACGGGGCGACTCAGGTGGAATGTGCGGTTAACGGCCTCGGAGAAAGGGCGGGAAATGCGGCATTAGAAGAAATAGTAATGGCCCTTGTGACAAGGAAAGACGTCTACCAGGTGGATGTAGGAGTGGATACCAGGCAAATTTACCGCACGAGCAAACTGGTGAGCTCGCTTACTGGAATCTTCATCCAGCCAAATAAAGCGATAGTAGGTGCAAACGCCTTTGCCCACGAGTCGGGCATTCACCAGCACGGCGTGCTCGCTGAAAGGTCCACCTACGAGATAATGACGCCGGAGTCCATAGGACTTCCATCCAACAGGATTGTCCTCGGAAAGCTCTCCGGCAGACATGCGTTTATGCACAGGTTAAAGGAATTGGGATATGATCTTCCGGAGGAAGAGGCATTGAAGGCTTTTGAAAGATTTAAGGACCTTGCGGACAAGAAAAAGGAGGTTACCGATGAAGATATAGAGGCCATTCTTGGGGAACAGGTGGTCAATATTCCAAAAGTAATCGAGTTAGAATACTTTTTGGTTTCTTGCGGCAATCAATCCATAGCTACATCAACTGTGCGAGTGAAGAAGGAAGGCAAGGTTATAGAGGAAGCTTCAACTGGCGATGGACCTATCGATGCCACTTACAAGGCAATAGACAGAGCTTGCGGCATCAATTGCAGACTTATGGATTATTCGATAAAAGCAGTATCGGGCGGAAAAGATGCCATGGGCGAAGTCGTAGTCAAAGTCGAAAGAAATGGAAAGATTTTTACAGGTCGTGGTCTCAGCACTGATATAATAGAAGCAAGTGCCATTGCTTATGTAAACGCTTTGAATAAGAGTTTTGCGACGAATGGAGGGGGTATTTCAAATTAGCTTGCAAAATGAAGACTTTTGTTGTATAATCAAACACAATAAATATTCAAAAAAGAGCATGAACGGCGATGAAGAGGACAGTAGGTAACTTCCCAAGGTTACAGAGAGTCGGGCAAGGTGAGAGCCGATACCGAGGGATTTACCGAAAATCACCTCCGAGCTGCCGGGGTGAAGTTGAGTAGCTCCGGTCGGGCCCTTTTTTAGGGAATTGGCACCCGTTAAAGTGCCGGGTATCGGACTTTTTAAGTCCCGTACCTGCAGAGGTCCGCAACCGCAAGGTGCGGATGAAGAGGGTGGTACCGCGAAGGCCCTTCGCCCCTTATTTTAATAAGAGGCGAAGGGCCTTTTTTAATTTGGCAAAAAATTATACTTTTATAAGAGGTGGAGAAGGAGATGACTGGAGCGGAAGTACTTTTAAAAGCTCTTGAAGATGTGGGTGTAGAGGTCATATTCGGATTTCCGGGAGGAGCCGTGCTTCCTATTTACGATGCGCTTTACAATAACAGGAAGATAAAGCATGTCAGGACCGTCCATGAACAAGGAGCTGCCCATGCAGCAGACGGATACGCCAGGGCAACGGGAAAAGTAGGGGTGGTGATGAGCACTTCTGGTCCGGGGGCCACCAACTTGGTGACGGGCATAGCCAACGCGTACATGGATTCCGTGCCGATGGTGGTGCTTGCAGGCCAGGTTTCTACCGATTTGATAGGTAAGGATTCTTTCCAGGAAGTGGATATATGTGGGATTACCCTGCCGATAACGAAGCATAGCTTTATGCTGAGGGACAAAAGGGAAATATTAAAGACTGTGAAAGAAGCTTTCCACATAGCAAAGTCGGGCAGGCCAGGTCCTGTAGTCATAGAACTGCCTAAAGACATAATGGCTTCGGAAACCAATATGGAAGAACAAAAGAATGACATGAACCCATCTTTTAAAGCGCTTTCAGAGAAAATAAATTATTCCAAATTTGGAAAAGAGAACATTGAAAGAGCTGTGGAAATGATAATGAAGTCGGAAAGACCGGTAATTTATGCCGGCGGCGGTGTGAAATTATCAGGCGCTTCTTCGGTTTTGAAAACTTTTGCAGAAAAAATATGCTGTCCCGTCACAACCACCCTTATGGGTATCGGATGTTTTCCGCACGACCACGAGCTTTACCTTGGGATGCTGGGTATGCACGGCACCCCATGGGCAAATCTTGCGGTTAGTGAGTGCGACCTTTTAATTGCGGTAGGGGCCCGGTTCGACGACCGGGTGACGGGGAAGACCGACGAGTTTGCAAAAAACGCCAAGATAATCCATATCGACATAGATTCTGCAGAAATAGGCAAAAACGTGAGGGCGGACCTTTCCATGCATGGAGACGCGAAAGAATTGCTTGCCGCGCTTGCTGAGGTTATTCCGGAAAAACGTCACGATAATTGGTTAAAGAGGATTGGACATTTTAAAAGCAAGTATATTTTAAAAGATTCTGAGAATGACTTGACCCCAAGGTTTGTAATAGAGGAAATAAACAAACTCACAGAAGGCAAGGCAATAATAGCGACGGAAGTGGGACAGCACCAGATGTGGGCTGCTCAATATTACAAATTTGAAGATTCTTCGAGTTTTATAACCTCGGGTGGCCTCGGTACGATGGGCTTCGGTCTCCCTGCAGCTATAGGTGCAAAAGTAGGAAGGCCTGATAAGGTTGTTTTGGATATAGCGGGTGATGGAAGTTTCGAGATGAACTGCCATGAGCTCTTGACGGCCCTGAGGTACGATATACCAGTAGTAGTGGTGGTTTTTAACAACAGAAGCCTTGGAATGGTCAGGCAATGGCAGGCAATGTTTTACGGGGGCAGGTTTTCCCATTCGGATTTGGGGGATGAAGCCGATTATGCAAGAATTGCCGAAGGTTTCGGTGCTGCAGGGTACAGAGTTGCGAGGAGAGACGAAGTGCGTGAGACGATAAAAAGGGCGATAAATGAAGGAAAACCGGCTGTCGTCGAGGTAGTGATAGATAAGGATGAAAAGGCAGTCCCGATAGTCCCTCCCGGAAGGCCTATATATCAGATGTTAGGAATAGATTGAAGTTAATAAAAAAATTGATGCTGGCAGGCAGGATTCTGATATAATTAAACTGTCGGGAAAGTGAGAAAAGAAGGAAAAGTATAAGGAGGGATATTTTTTGAACAAACATAGACTCGAGAAAATTAGGCAAGAAATGGAAAGGCAAAACATACCGCAGCTTGTAATTTCCGACCCTGCCTCGATTTTTTATCTCACGGGAAAATGGATACATCCGGGCGAAAGGATGCTTGTACTTTATATCGAAGCCGGTGGTGAATGCAAGCTTTTTGTGAACGAACTTTTCCCGGTCGATGAGGATTTGGGACTAGAAAAAATATTTTTTAACGACATGGCAGACCCCGTGAAGCTACTTTCGGAGCACGTAAAGGATGGAGAAACTTTAGGAGTGGACAAAAACTGGCCTGCGAGGTTTTTGCTGAGGTTAATGGAATTTAAGAAGGGCTGCAAATTTGTCACCTCGGATATTGTCGAAAAGGTGAGAATGAAAAAAGATCCGTCGGAAATTGACTTGATGAGGAAATCATCTAAGATAAACAGCGAAGCTGTAAAGAAAATTTTAGAATTGATACCAGAAAGATATCCAGAAAAGAAGATTGGTCGGATGCTACTTGAAATTTACGAAGATTTAGGGGCTGATGGCTTTTCCTTCGAGCCCATCATCGCCTACGGTGCGAATGCTGCAGACCCCCACCATGTTCCAGGGGACTTTACCGTTAAGGAAGGAGATTCAATAGTAATAGATATCGGTTGTGTAAAGGATTCCTATTGCTCTGATATGACCAGAACTGTGTTTTATAAAAAAGCTTCGGAAGAGGCCAGAAAGATATATAGCATTGTGCTGGAGGCCAATATGAAGGCGATTGAAGCGGTAAGACCCGGTGTGAGATTTTGCGATATAGACGTGGCTGCAAGAAATTACATCGAAAGTGCCGGCTATGGTCGATATTTTACCCACCGGACAGGGCATTCCATAGGGATAGAGGTGCATGAGTTTGGTGATGTCTCTGCAGCGAACATGGAAAGGGTTGAGCCGGGCATGATATTTTCGATAGAACCAGGGATATATATACCCGGAAGGCTTGGGGTAAGGATAGAGGATTTGGTTGTGGTAACTGATAATGGGTGTGAAGTATTGACGGTTTGCGATAAGAATCTTACCATAATAGAATAATATTAAAATTAATTTCTTGAGCAATTGAAGGGCGGGCAAAAACCCGCCTTTTGCCATTGTGAATTTCTGCTATAATATAGTAGAGCACTATCGCGAGTGCCATTGCGGAGGGGAAAAAGCGGATGAAGGAATATTCGGCGGTTGTGTTGAACGGTGGGGAATCATCGCGCATGTCAATGCAAAACAAAGGGTTATTGAAACTCGGGGGAGTTACAATATTAGAAAGGATCGTAAACGTATTAGAACCTCTTTTTTGTGAAGTCTTAGTCATATCCAACCATTCCGAGCATCTGGATTTTTTAAAAGATCGGTGCCTTTTATTTAAAGATGATATAATAGGTCTAGGCCCCCTAGGAGGGATATATACAGGCCTTAAAAAAATGCAATGCGAGATGGGTTTTTTTGTGGCATGTGACATGCCTTTCTTGAATCCCGAGCTAATACTTCTTTTGCTCGAAAAATCTTATGGATTTGATGTGGCTTGTCCACGGTTTGGTGAGTTTATAGAACCGCTCCATGCACTATATTCAAAAAAATGCATTGCTCCCATTGAGTATATTATAAAGAAGAAGGGGACAAAAAGAGTAAGGGACCTTTTTTCTTTAGTAAGTACACGTTACGTTGATGTACCGCCTGACAAATTTCATCTAGGATTTTTTAACATAAACACTTGGGAAGACTATGAAAAGGCAAAGTTGGTATTGCAAGCAGAATATACTTTCGATAAAGTAAGGGGGTAATTTACATTTGAATTTACTAGAACTTGCTATAGTTCTCGGAGTGGCTAGGATTGGAAGTTACGTAGCGGCAAGGCTACGACAAGTCAATGTGTTGGGGCAGATAGTGGCAGGACTTATCATTGGTCCTTCGCTATTAGGCCTTGTTCATTCTGAACACACCCTTGAGTTTATGGCCGAGATAGGCGTGGTGCTCTTAATGTTTTTGGCTGGCCTTGAGACCGATACGTCCGACCTTTTAGCATCTGGATTCTCCTCCACGGTTATAGCTTTGGGAGGAGTAGTGCTTCCTTTTCTATCAGGGGTTGCAGTTGGGCTTGCCGCAGGAATTTCCCTGCCTGAGTCGTTGTTTTTAGGGACGATGCTTACTGCGACTTCAGTCAGCATAACAGTCCAGACATTAAGAGAAATGGGGAAACTTAATTCCAAAGAAGGGATAGCTATCCTGGCTGCAGCGGTTATCGACGATGTTTTGGGCATTCTTCTTCTAACTTTCGTGACAGGTTATATAGCGGGAGGGACCAATATCCTGCCGCTTATTGAAAAGATTGGCGGATTTACAATTTTTGTAGTTGGACTTGCAATAGTATTTAGCAGGTATGAGAATTTGATAACAATGTTTATGAGGCCCGGCAATCGGTTTATAACATTTAGCATGGTAATTTGCTTTGCTGTAGCATATTTGGCTGAAAAAGCTGAAATTGCGGCAATTACGGGAGCTTATGCAGCCGGTTTGATTTTTTCAAATTATAAATCGAAAGATAAGATTGCAAAGGGAATAGAAGACCTGGCGTACTTGTTCTTTACCCCGATTTTTTTTGCAAGTATAGGATTGAAAGTTGACGTAAGGACTATGGTGGGGGGAATAGGATTTAGTGTAGTCGTCATAATCCTAGCAGTCCTGGGGAAAATAATCGGCTGCGGCATTATGGCAAGGCTATCTGGATTTGATTGGAGGGAAAGCCTCACGGTCGGCGCAGGGATGGTGCCTAGGGGAGAAGTGGCTTTGATCATAGTAAATATAGGCCTGAACAAAGGGATTGTTTCTCCTTCGATATTTAGCGCTTCGGTTATGATGGTACTTGTGACCACATTGTTGGCACCGCCATTGATAAAATTATTTTTCAAAAAGGAGAGGGTAGGCAGTGTACTTAATGGTGATAATTCTCAATAGACCCGAACTTTTAAAAAAGCTGCTCTGGGTCATGAAGAAAAATGGTGCTAAAGGTGCGACAGTACTCGACTCTATGGGGCAAGGAGTAATCATGAAAAGTTTTGAAGAGGAAAGACCCATGATAGCCAGCATAAAAAAATTAAAAGAAGAAGGGCTTTTTGTAAATAAGACTGTACTTTCTGTGATTGAAGATGCAGAGACTCTGCATAAAATAGCAGATGCCATAGAAAGTGAAATAGGTAGTTTTACTGAAGACAGCAAGTTGGGTATAATGTTTTCGGTACCCCTCAATATGGTGAGAGGTGGTAGACTAGGCCGGTACGAAGGACTATTCGAGTAAGAAAGGAGGCCCCAAAATTGCAGTCAGGATTTTCGACAAAAAGAGTAATAATTGGACCGGAAGGCTTCAAAAAGGTGGTCGATGTGGCATCGCCGAATAAAATAGGATTGCCGAACGGCCAGATAAATTCAAAAGAACTTGCTGAAATTAGACCAGGGGGTAGTTTCGAAGTAAAAGGCACTGTTTACCATGTTCTTAGTTGTGATACGTTCGATTATGTAATGCATTATCTTAAGCGCCGAACCCAAATAGTCTATCCTAAAGAAGGGGCTTACATAATGATGCGGCTCGATATATTTCCCGGGAAACGAGTAGGAGAAGCTGGGACAGGCTCGGGAGCTTTTACAGTATGCCTTTCCCGGGCGGTGGGACCAGAAGGGCGGGTCTATACCTACGAACAGAGAGAGGAATTTTATAAACTTGCCGACAAGAATATAAGGAATTTTGCTGAATTCGACAATGTAGTAATGCACAATAAATCCATTGCCGATGGAATAGAAGAAGAGGACTTGGACGCCTTTTTCCTGGATGTTAGAGAGCCGTGGGAGGTCTTAGGCGAAATAAGAAAGGCCTTAAAGCCAGCAGGGCATCTTGGGATTATAGTCCCCACTACGAATCAGGTGACGCAAACCATGGAATCGCTGGAAAAGGGCGGTTTTTACATTGCCGAAGTCGTAGAAATCATGATGAGAAAATACAAGCTGGTCCCGGAAAGGCTCCGTCCGGAGGACCTGATGGTGGGGCACACGGGCTACCTTATTTTTGCGAGAAAACTGGGCGAATAAAAAGGGCAGCCTAACGAGAGCTGCCCTTTTTAGCGAATTTCCCACCTTTTTACCAGACTGGGCTTTTCTTTGGGGCGGTCGTAAATGTAAATCGAGTCGTATTCCAGCTTTAAATTGTCAACGGTATCGACTAAAGTGTCCTCCTCTACAAAATCAACCCTTGCTGCAACCCCGCAGCTTGAGCTAATCTCCCTCGGCACCGGGACAAGCTGAAAAGAAATTCCGGTTTCTTTCATCTTGGACTCGAACCTCAAGGCATGGTGGACGGAGGGGAAGGTTATCATGAAATATGGGTATTTTTCCATTAATACCTACCTCGCAATTTTTATTGTAAATTCCCCACCCGAATTTATTATTTCCACATTATATCCTAAATTCCTTGCAAGTCGGAAGACATTGTCCCTTGCTGTGGGATTGTCCACCAGGACTTCCAGGTTTTCTCCGGGAGATTCTTCAAGAGCTTTTTTTGTCAATACTACTGGCATCGGGCATGAAAGACCGCGAGCATCAAGCCTCCTGGGCATTAGAAAGCTCACTTCCTTTCTTTTGGAAAATGTCGGTGGAGACGTTAAAAGCAGCGATAATGGTGAGCAGGGCTATTCCCAAAACCACTGCTACTTTGCCGTTTGATCCCACCCCATTTGCGGATGCAGCAAGGCCGAAATTATGCGAAAAGGCCGCGCCAACAAGCATCCCAAGAAAAGCTACCGCGGCGTCGGCATCACCCTCTCCCGCCAGGATGCACTGCCTCAGAGGGCATCCGCCCAGGAGTGCCGAACCAAATCCGGCGAGGAACATCCCGAGAAAATTCCAAAGATGCATGCTGTGGGCTATTGGCTGATTGGCAAAACCCGGATGGAATTTACCCAGTGCTATATTTAGAACTAATGCAGTGATAAAGATACTGACGAATCCGGAAAAGAGGTGGAAGTCTCTGAGAAGGAAAATGTCTCTTATGCCTCCCTGCATACAGAGGCGCGACCTTTGGGCAAGCATCCCGACAATTAGCCCGGCTGCGAGGGACGCGATAAACGGAGCCTTCATAGAGCCGGGACCTTTTTGGCTAAAAAAGATGAAGGAAGGCGAAAATGCAACTAATAGGAGCAAAAAAACCGAGATGGCAGGCATCAAATAAGCGTTGCCTTGTGGGATTTTATAACTTCTACCGAGTGAATAGCCTTTCTTGATGAAAAAAAGCCCGTAATAAATGCCAAGAGAAAAGCCGAAAAAAGCTGGGATTGCGTTTAAGTCACCAGCTGCAAGCCTTAATACCATGCGAAGGGGACATCCGAGAAAGGTCAGTGCCCCTACCATGACGAAAAAGCCTATAACAAAGCGGGCGAGTGGTGCAGAGCCGCCGCGAGCCCTAAATTCACCCGATATTAGAGAGATGATGAAAGAGCCGAGGATAAAACCAGGCACCTCGGGCCTTATGTACTGCACTGCTTCAGCTCTGTGAAGTCCCAATCCTCCTGCGATGTCCCTTATGAAACACGCCACACAGATGCCTTGATTTGGCGGATTTCCTAATACGGTTAGCATCACGGCTAAAGCTCCTACAGCGATGCCGGAAAAAATGACCACTTTCTTTTGATCCAAATTCAAATTATGCACCTCCTCTTATAATTGTGATGATATTCACTTTTTCATGTAAATTATATTAGAAATATTTCAAGAATACCAATTGAAAATAAAAATTTAACGCAAGGTAACAATAGAGAAATTCTATAGTCAAATAATATCCAGTTTTTCAACGCCAAACTGTTAAAGATTTGGGTTATTTGGTATAATTGTCTTACCGATAACCTGATATAGCTGATATTTGAGTATGTGAAAGTTAAAAGGTAATATTGAAATTGACTAAAGGAGTGCTTAAATACCGCCTGCTGGGAATGAGCACTCTCTGAAAGGGCGGAATAAAAATAGCCCAGCCGTCTAAACTGAGAAGTTTGTCCCAGTTTAGATGACCAGGTGTAAAACGTGGGTAGAAAAGTAAAGCTCACAGAACTTACATGCAGTTCGGGTTGAGCGGCTAAACTTTCGCCTTTGGCTCTGTCGCAGGTGCTGCGGCAGTTACCCGTAATGAAACACGAAAATCTGCTGGTGGGCCTTGAGACCTCCGATGATGCTGCGGTGTATAAGATTGCCGACGACCTTGCCATTATCCATACCGTCGATTTTTTTACACCCGTCGTTGACGACCCTTACATTTTCGGACAAATTGCAGCCTGCAATGCCTTGAGCGATATCTATGCAATGGGTGGAAGACCTCTTCTTGCCCTGAATATAGTCGGCTTTCCGGAAGATTTGGTGGAGGATGTGCTTCCTGTGGTGTTAAAGGGCGGGGCGGACAAAGTAATCGAAGCAGGGGCTATAATAGCGGGAGGCCATTCCATAAAGACGCCGGAACCTATCTATGGCCTTTCGGTTATAGGTACACTGCACCCGGCAAAAGTGCTTACTAATGCTGGTGCAAAGCCCGGCGATGTGCTTATACTCACAAAACCCCTGGGGACGGGAATTTTTACAACGGCCATGAAGGCTGGGATGGTTGACGAAGTGACCTTTAAAAAAGCGATAGGGATTATGAACACCCTGAACAAGGAGGCTTCCGAGGCGGCTATCAAAGTAGGGGTAAACGCTGTTACCGATATTACGGGTTTCGGGCTGCTGGGTCATGCGTATGAAATGGCAGAAGCGTCGGGAGTGACGATAAAAATAGAAGCTGAAAAAGTTCCTGTCATAGCAGGGATTTTTGAATACGCGTCCATGGGGCTTTTGCCGGCGGGACTTTACGCAAACCGGAGGTATCTGGAGAAAAAAGTTGTATTTTTAAATGAGGTTAAAGAGGAACTGCAGGATGTCCTATTTGACCCGCAGACTTCTGGAGGACTTTTGATATCCTGTCCTAAAGAAAAGAGCGAAATTTTGATAAAGGAGCTCGAAAAAAAAGGTGTAGAATTTGCAGAGAGAATAGGTCAGGTCCAAAAAAAATCGGAATTTGACATTATAGTGGAATAAAATGGGCATATTAAGAATGAAGCCCATTTTTATTTTACTTAAATTTTCTATATTGATTTATGGTAGAATTAAATAAAATAGCAAAAGGAGGTGAAGCCTGTTGGTTAAATTTTTAATTGGTGGAATAATAAGCTATATTGTCGGGTCTATTTCCTCAGCCCATCTCATATGCAAAAAATACTATGGAATAGATATAAGAAATTACGGCAGTGGAAACCCTGGCACGACTAACGTCCTCCGGGTGGTCGGGAAAAAAGCAGCCGCAATTGTATATGTGGCAGATTTTATGAAGGGATTTCTCGTAGCGTTGCTTGCTAAATTAATTTGGGGCAACGCTATGGGACTTTTTTGCGGACTATTCGTAATTATCGGACATGACTGGTCGCTTTTCCTTAATTTTAATGGCGGGAAAGGTATAGCCACAAGTATGGGGGTTGCCTTCGCCCTTGCTCCAAAAGCAGCGTTGTTTTCTACGGCTGTAGGGATTATTGCTATAGCTCTGACAAGGTATGTTTCGTTGGGGTCAATAGTGGGAAGTGGAAGTTTCCCTGTAATACTTTTGTTATTGAGATATCCGGCAATTTATGTCATATACGGTATAATCATGGCTGCAATCGCCATATACAGACATAAGAGCAACTTAGAAAGACTTTTTGCGGGAAAGGAGCATAAACTTGGAGAAAAGATTGAACGCTAAATAGTAAATTAAAAATATTTATCAAAAATATGAATTGGCCCAAAGTCATAAATAAAACCGCTTTTAGGCCTAACAACCTAAAAGCGGTTCTTCAATTAATTAAAGATACTTTTGCAGGATTTCCTTTATTTCATCCTTTGTTGCCACTTTGCCGGAAACCTTGACTTCGCCGTTTACCACGAGTCCCGGCGTAAACATGATATCGTACTCCATAATTTTGTTTACATCCTGCACCTTTTCGATGTTTGCATTAACACCTAGTTCCTGAAGAGCCTCCCGCGTATTTTGCTCGAGGGCCTTGCACTTGGGGCATCCTGTACCTAAAATTTTAATTTCCATGATTTTTACCTCCCTGAATGTTTAATTTCTCTATCTTTTAAAAACCGGCGTAATTATTCTATTTCTATTTGCCGGTTAAGATGCATAGAAGTTTTGAGACCATTTTTGGATAAAATTTTCAACTTCTTCCATCAAGACGTCGAGTCCGGTTTCGTCAGAGAAATTCTTGTTTTTCTTCATATCACATTTTTCCAAGACTACAATTTCACCGTCAGGTTTAATACCTACTGATTCTAAGGCCTTTGTGGCACACTTTATTTCGCAACCATTTAATGCAAGATACACATTAGACTTTTTAGCATTTTCAATTATTCCTGGTATACCTAAGGGAAGCCCTAAGGCGCAGACAAAATTTACATTTTCGTGCGTTTCACATGCTTTAACAGTAGCTTTTGTCGTCATAATTCCTACATTACAAGCACCTGAGCAGGGAAGGATCCCAATAATTTTTTCGCTGTTATTCACAAACATCCTTCCTTTCTTTTTTTTATGCCAATGTGCCGAATATATAACCCGTCAATGTTGCCATTATAATTACCAAAGACACATAGGTTATAGTCTTTTTCGGGCCGAGCACGCTGTTTATGACCAGCATATTCGGAAGGCTTAAGGCAGGACCTGCAAGTAGCAGGGCCAGGGCCGGGCCCTGCCCCATTCCTGAACCAAGAAGGCCTTGAAGTATGGGAACTTCTGTGAGCGTTGCAAAATACATAAACGCACCGATGACCGAAGCGAGAAAATTGGCCATAATAGAGTTGCCACCTACGATTGTCGCTATATATTTAGCAGGAATTATTCCCGCGTCTACGTCAGGACGTCCCATGAGGAAACCTGCAACAAGAACTCCGCCGAAAAGAAGCGGCATTATCTGTTTTGCAAAGCTCCAGGTTGATTCGATCCAAGAGACGAGCTCTTCCTTTTTAAACCAGCTATATAAGATGATCCCTAAAGTTATCAACAGAAACGATGTGATGTACCACTTTACGTTATATACTGTACTAAAAAAACCTACTGGTTGTGCGGGTTTTCCCCATGCTGCAAAAATCAGTATCAATACTAAGTTGAGAAAATAAATTGCCTCTTGATACAATTTTCTACCTTTTTCTTCGCCGGGAGACAAGTTTATATTAATCTTTTTTGTCCTTTCCCTATCTTCTCTGCCATACAGTAGCTCCATTATGAGTCCAATTACAACTGCAAAAACTACAGCTCCTATAGCCCTTGCAACTCCCAGTTTCCATCCCAGGATGCGGGCGGTCATGATAATTGCGAGCACGTTTATAGCAGGTCCTGAATATAGGAAGGCTGTTGCCGGGCCGATTCCTGCTCCCCTTTTATAAATCCCTGCAAAAAGTGGAAGAACCGTGCAAGAACATACGGCAAGTATAGTGCCGGAAATAGATGCCACGGCATAAGATAGCCATTTTTTCGCATCGCTTCCAAAATATTTTATAACCGCAGCCTGAGATATGAAATTTGCGATAGCACCTGCTATAAAAAATGCAGGCACTAGGCATGTCAGGACGTGTAGCCTTGCATAGTCCTGTAGCATGTAAAGGGACTCGAGAACGGCGCCGGTAAACCTGGGGTTTGAAAGGGGCATATAATAAGCAAATAGAAAGATGACCACTATTGTGAGGAATTTCTGCCATTCTTTCATTATTTTATTTTTCCTCCTTCATAACTTCAATTTTCTTTAAAGACAACGCAAATTTGGCATTTATATCTGCTTGGATGACTTGATTGGCACATCTGAAAAAGTCTACTATACAAGGCATTCTTATCTTATAATTCACCATAAGGCCTTCTTTTTTGCTCTCTATGATTCCTGCATTTTTCAAAATACTAAGATGCTTAGACACGGTAGGCTGGTCTATTTTTAAATTTTCGCTTATATTGCAAACGCACATCTCACCTTTAGTGGCAAGCAGCTCTATGATTTTTATCCTCGTCGGGTGGGATAAAGCTTTGAAAATTGAAGCATACATATCGTAAATCTCGTCGGACACTTATTAGTTTACCTCCTTTTAACAATAACTGTAATTTACTATATTCCTATATTAGCATATAAAAAAATACTTGTCAAGAATAATTGACTTGGACATTTAAGTAATTTATAATATAAGAAAATACTTATATGTTGTAAATAAATGTTAATTAAAAAGGAGGTGGAGAGGAAATTATTACTAGTCTGGAGAGATTACAAAGGATTATTAAAGCAATGAGTCAAAGTACACGCCTTAAGATCTTAATGCTCTTATCCAATAATGTACTATGTGCATGTGAATTGGAATATATCCTCGGAATTACGCAGTCAGCAGTTTCACAACACATGAGGATATTAAAAGAAGCGAATTTAGTTAAAGAATTCAGAGAAGGACAATGGGTATTTTATGCTCTGAATGAAGAATGTCTAAAAGAGGCTGGTGAAAAATTAAAAATAATTGCTTCCGGACTCATGTCAAATGAAGGGATAGAAAGGGAAATTGAAAAGCTTGAATATCTTAAAGAACATCCAATAATTAACTGTGATAGACCAGCAATTTTTAAAAAAAGATTATAAAATATTTGGGGGTGACTATTTGATGGAAAATACGCTGGAAAGAAAAAAAGGAGGTTTAGGCTTTTTTGAAAAGTATTTGACGGTATGGGTAATCCTTTGCATAATAGCGGGCATATTAATAGGTCAAAAACTCCCTGCTTTTCCAGAGTTCTTATCGAAATTTACTTATGCACAAGTCTCAATTCCTGTAGCTATTCTTATATGGTTCATGATATACCCGATGATGGTGCAGATAGATTTTTCAAGCGTATTAAGGGTTGGAAAAAATCCTAAAGGGCTTGCCATAACTTTAGTTACTAACTGGCTCATAAAACCGTTTACCATGTTCTTTTTTGCGTGGCTCTTTCTTAAAAATGTTTTTTCTCCTTGGATATCGGCCGACCTTGCGCAACAGTATTTAGCAGGAGCCATATTCCTTGGAGCTGCTCCTTGCACAGCCATGGTGTTTGTTTGGAGCTATCTCACTGATGGAGATCCCAACTATACCCTGGTTCAGGTGGCCATAAACGACTTAGTGCTGCTTTTTGCTTACGCTCCTATAGTCATGTTCCAACTCGGCCTTGCAAAGCTCCGAGTTCCTTATGAGACGATAATACTTTCTGTCATACTTTACGTAGTAATACCACTCACAGCAGGATATTTGACGAGAAATTACCTGATAAAAACAAGAGGTATGGAATGGTTTGAGAAAACTTTTCTCCCTATGTTAAAGCCTTTCACAATAATCGGTCTTTTACTTACCCTCATTATAATATTCAGCTTTGAAGGAAAGTATATAATTGAAAACCCGATACACATCCTCCTGATAGCTGTGCCATTGACTATACAGACCTATTTCATCTTCATTCTTGCTTACGCTTGGGCGAAACTTTGGAAGGTAGACAGGTCCGTGGCTGCACCGGCAGCTATGATAGGAGCGAGTAACTTTTTCGAACTGGCGGTAGCTGTGGCCGTTTCCCTTTTTGGATTGGAGTCGGGAGCTGCCCTCGCAACGGTAGTTGGCGTTTTGGAAGAAGTACCGATAATGCTCAGCCTTGTTGCTATAGCCAACAGGACGAAACACTGGTTTCCTGAGCCTGAGAGAAAAAAGCATAGCTTTTAAATGGGGTGCTAAAAAGTTTAAGGAGGGGATTTCTTAAAAATCCACCTCCTCAAGTTTTATTTCCCAGACTGTTGCCCAATTTCACGATAGTTTTGCATTTATTTTGATAGTTTAACATTTACCGGTTCTAATGCCCTCTCCAGTATTCCCAATGCATAAGCAATAAATACCCCATAATTTACTACAGGGATTCCTTTTTGCTTCAGGATGGAAAGCCTGTATAGCATTTCCTTCCTGTTTATCATGCATCCCCCGCAGTGAATCACCAGCTTGAAGTCCTCCAAGTTTTCAGGGAAGCCAAAGCCGCTGGACCATTCAAATTGTACATCAAAGCCAAGTATCTGCCTTAGCCACCTCGGTATCTTTACCGTGCCGATGTCGTCTTCCTGCCTGTGGTGGGTGCAGGCTTCGGCAATCAGTACCCTATCACCGGGCTTTAGGTTTTTTATGGCCTTCACGCCCTCCACTAGCTGCGACAGGTCGCCTTTATAGCGGGCAAAAAGTATCGAGAAAGAGGTCATGGGGACATCCCTGGGTGTATCCTGAGCCACGCGGGCGAAGGCCTGGGAGTCGGTCACGACTATTCGGGGCTTTCTGGCAAGGGAGGATAATGTATTTTTAAGTTCGGTCTCCTTGGTGACCACAGCGATGGCATTATGGTCGAGGACATCGCGTATTGCCTGCTGTTGGGGAAGGATTAATCTGCCTTTTGGTGCGGCTTTGTCTATAGGTACTACAAGTACCACTATATCACCCGGGGAAATCAGGTCTCCAATAAGGGGATTTTCCGTTAAGCTCGATGGAGCTTTGTTTATTATCTCCCGCTTGAGTTCCTCTATGCCCTGCCTTTTCATAGCAGACACTTCGATGAGCTTAATATTCAGCAATTTTTCCCAGCTTTTCTTATCTTCCTGTGTGTATCCAGCAACATCGCTCTTATTTACTACCCCCACCACGGGTATATTTTTCTCCCGGATCCTGCCTAATATTTCCAGGTCATAGTCGGTGACCCCTGCCGTGCCGTCTATTATCAAAACGGCAAGGTCCGTCTTATTGAGTACCTGGTAGGTCTTCTTTACCCTAAGTTCCCCGAGTTCGCCCTCGTCGTCGATACCTGCGGTGTCAATTATGACGACGGGGCCTATTGGTAAAAGTTCCATGGCTTTAAAGACCGGATCGGTGGTGGTGCCGGCTACAGGGGACACCAGGGCTATATCCTGGTTGGTTATAGCATTTATTAAACTTGATTTGCCGGCATTCCTTCGGCCAAATATGGCAATATGGAGTCTGCTCGCTGTAGGCGTTTCGTTAAGGCTGGCTTTTTGCAATTTCCATCGACCCCTCTTATTAAAATTATTGTAGATTTTTGCAAATTGATCGAGCAAGTTAATTATATCACATATTGAGAACGACTACGATAAATGTTATTATCATATTAAGCAGCTTTTGTAATTTTCTGGAGAAGGAGGAATTTGGGTGCGAAAATATCTTATTGCGCTCTTTGTTGTTTTTTCCTTTTTCCGGCCTTTGCCAGTGGGGACGGAGGTAATATAACGCAAATAGGAGAGGATGTAGTGGTAAATGCAGGTGAGGTTTTAAATGGCGATGCGGTGGCGATTATGGGTGACGTGATTGTAGATGGAAGGATTTCGGGTGACGCCGTAGCAGTAATGGGAGATGTGATTGTCAGTGGAACAGTGGAAGGTGACGCCACCGCTGTGGGCGGCAGGGTCATGGTCGAAGGAAATGGCAGGGTGCTGGGGAAGATAAGCCAGGTGGGCATAGCAGGTGGTATCGGCGAAGTTTTGAGGAATCCGGGGAAGTACGAGTTTTACTGGAACCCAAAAATATTAGGTCCCCGATCCACTGTATTTAATTTTTTGCGATTATTATGCATTCTGGCCCTCGGAGCCCTGACGATAGCTCTGTTTCCCAACAATGTGGAAGTGGCTGCAAATGTCGTGGATAAAGACGCTGTCGGTAAATTAATCAAAGGGCTTGTTTTAATGCTGCTCATGCCGGTAGTCGTGCTGCTTTTGGTGTTCACGCTCATAGGCATTCCTTTGATACCAGCTGTTTTTCTTTTGGCAGCTATAGCGGGATTTTTTGGATATGTTGCTATAAGTGTGTTTATGGGGAGAAGGTTAAACGAACACGTTCGCATAGCTTCAAATCTTTTCACCGAATATCTCCTTGGAGCTTTGGTGCTCGGGTTGGTACAGCTCATGCCTTTCTTAGGATGGATCGTTTCCCTGGCGGTATTCATATTATCCTTAGGAATAACCTTTGATTCCAGATTCGGGACAAGGGGAGCGTAGAAATTTTATTTATCCAAAAAAACATTAACTAAAAATTATCATGTTATAATAGTGATGAGTAGATTACATCCATGAGGTGGAAAAATGTTTTTTCAGGTTCTTGAACTTTTCAAAGGTTTTAGGCTGATGGACCTTGTTGACATAGCGATAGTTGCCTATGTATCCTATAAAGCCATTCAGCTCATCCGGGGTACTCGGGCTGTACAGCTCATACGGGGAATTATAGTATTCGTTGTTTTTACCAAATTGAGCGAATGGCTCGGACTTTATACTATTAACTGGCTTTTGAAAAATGCAATGACGGTAGGGGTAATTGCGCTTCTCGTTGTTTTCCAGCCGGAGCTGAGGAGGGCACTGGAACAGCTCGGGAGGAGCAAGTTTTTTTCAAGTTCCCTTTTCGGATTGGGAGAAGAGGAACTCAACTTCCTCATAGATAACTTGGCCCAGGCAGCGGAAGAGCTTTCGAAAAACAAAATAGGTGCTTTGATAGTATTGGAAAGAGAGACGGGCCTAAACGAATATATAGAAACGGGGATAAGGATTGAAGGTTATCTCACTGCAGAACTCCTTATAAACATCTTCATTCCCAATACTCCCCTGCACGATGGTGCTGTTATAGTAAGGAATGATAAAGTTATGGCGGCGAGTTGTTACTTGCCATTGACGGAGAATCCAAACTTAAGCAAGGAACTGGGGACCAGGCACAGGGCTGCTCTGGGGGTCACCGAACAATCGGATGCAGTTGCAATAATAGTTTCGGAGGAAACGGGCGTTATTTCGGTGGCTAGAGAAGGAAAATTGAGCAGGTACCTGGACGTAAAGACTTTGAAAAATGTGCTGAAAGAAGTCTATCAGATAGGTGATAGAAAATCAAATTTCCTGCACTGGAGGAGATTAAATGGGTAAGTATTTCTCCGGTGATGTAGCTTTAAAGATATTGTCGGTGCTGGTGGCCTTTGTGCTCTGGTTTTATGTGATGAACGAACAAAATCCTCAAGTTACTTATGTGGTAAGGAATGTGCCGATCCAGTTAAAAAATTTGGATGACACGAGCCTCGCGTTAAAAGAACCCTCGCAGCAATACTTTGTAAACGTGAAAGTTAGGGCGCGGCGAAGCATAATAACCGGCCTTAAACCGGAGGATATCGTAGCTGAGGTGAACCTGCGGGGCCGAATGGAAGGAGAAAATATGGTGCCTGTTAGCGTGAGCGTGCCTCCCAACGTTGAATTGCTGGATTTTTCCCCGAAAGAAATCGTGGTGGTCCTGGAGGCCGTAATTGAGGAGCAAATACCGGTTTACGTGGAAGTTAAAGGGGTTCCCGCTGAAGGCTTTGCAGCCAAGTCGCCTGCAGCTACTCCACAGGCCGTTTTGGTAAGAGGGCCAAGGAGCCTTGTGAACTCCTCTCGAAGGGCTGTAGTAGAAGCTAATGTCAGCGAAAAAAACAGTACTGTCATTGCGTCGCTTCCGGTAAAGGTCGTTGATGCAAGGGGCAATGAACAAAAGGGGATTACTTACAGACCCGAAACGGTCGAAGTAAGAATACCTATAGTGCCGGTGGCTACTTTACCGGTCGTGCCCGATATAAGAGGCAATCCCGAAGAAGGATATGTGGTTAAAGAAGTAAAAATTGAGCCTTCGGTGGTTATGGTTACCGGCAATGTTGAGGTTTTAAAAAATATCAAGCAAATTTATACAGAGCCGGTAAGTGTAAAGGGTCTTTCGCAAAACGTGTCGGTAGAAGTTGGGCTCAAGATGCCATCAGGAATTCAGCCTTTCGATGAGGCATTGAGCAAGGTAAGGGTGCTGGTGGAAATCGAAAAGACCGATATGAAGGCATTAAGATTCACCGGCCATGATATTAGTTTCAGGAATCTACAGGCCGATTTGAGGGCAATTCCTGAGGATAGAGAATTTTTATTGACAGTTCAAGGGCCTAACAGTATCATAGAAAAGGTGGACGTAGATTCGTTTAAAATCTATGCTGATGCAGCAGGACTCCCGGAGGGTGAATATATTCTGAAGGTAAAAGCCGAGGTTCCGGAACCTTATGAGCTGGTAAACATAGAACCCGATACTGTTAAAGTAACTATAAAAAGACAATAAAAAGACAATAGAAATCTGGAAAAGAGTACGGAGAGGAGAATTCCATGGGAGAAAGGCTTTTTGGCACGGACGGAGTGAGGGGCATTGCAAATAAAGAACTCACACCCTTGCTGGCCTTTAAGCTCGGCAGGGCAGGGGCTTATGTTCTTTCGGAAAATAACAGAAAGCCGACCGTAGTGGTTGGAAAGGATACGCGCATATCCGGAGATATGCTGGAAGCTGCACTCATAGCCGGAATTTGTTCTACCGGGGCCAACGTTGTAAAGGTTGGTATTGTCCCAACGCCGGCGGTAGCATACCTGACCCGCCATTTTGGCGCTGACGCGGGAGTGGTTATTTCCGCTTCCCATAACCCCGTAGAATACAACGGAATTAAATTTTTCAACAGTGAAGGCTTTAAACTGCCCGATGCGATGGAAGACGAAATCGAGGCTTTGCTGGATGATTGCGATGATCGGATAAAAAGCCCAATAGGGCCGGAGGTGGGCAAGGCTTTCAGCGAGGATGGTATTCGCACTTATGCGGAATTTATAAAATCCATAGCCAATCGTGAATTTAAAGGTATTAAGATAGCAATGGACTGTGCAAACGGCGCAGCATATAAGGTAGCTCCCTTGATATTCAGAGAGCTGGGGGCGGAAGTCTTTGTAATAAACGACTGTCCCGATGGGTGCAATATCAACGTTAATTGCGGTTCTACCAATCCTGACGTTATATCGCAATTTGTAAGAGATGTTAAGGCCGATGTGGGCCTTTCTTTTGACGGCGATGCCGACCGGCTCATTGCCTGCGACGAAAAAGGGCAGGTAGTTGACGGAGACCACATAATGGCTATAAATGCGGATTACATGAAAAGCCGCGGGATTTTGAAGAACGATACCGTGGTAGCAACGGTAATGAGCAACATGGGATTCGAGGTGGCGTTGAAAAACAGGGGGATAAAGACGTTAAGGACTAAAGTGGGAGATAGATATGTGCTGGAGGAAATGCTGAAAGGAAGCTACAATCTGGGAGGAGAACAATCGGGGCATATAATCTTTCTAGACCACAATACTACGGGGGACGGCATATTAACGGCGGTAAAACTGCTTTCGGTAATGGAAGAATCTGCAAAACCATTGTCGGAATTGAAGAATATAATGAAAGTATATCCGCAGGTACTTGTAAATGTAAAAGTGAAGGACAAGTCTGGATACATCGAAAACAGAAAAGTAAAGGAAGCGATTGAAGAAACCGAAGCCCTGCTGGGCGAAAACGGCCGTGTCGTGGTTCGGCCATCGGGCACCGAACCTCTAATCCGGGTGATGGTAGAGGGAGAGGACGAGAAAATTATAAACGAACTGGCCTTGCGGCTGGCTGATGTAATAAGAGAAGAACTGTCTTGAAATAAATCCTATGGAAGGGGGTGGTGAAGTCGGATAATGCCGCTCGAGACGGCAAGTAAAAAGGGAAAGGGGTGATTAATAGAAAGCTACAAAGTAGTAACTCCGAAGTTTAAAGGATATGAAATCTTAAAAGCGCCTGAGCTCTCGGAGGAATTTTCTTCGGGAGCTGACGAGGATGGGGTTTATCGAACTTTCGGCGGATGCCCCACGGTGACCTGCCACCGTAAGAGGCCTACAAAACCGGCGAGCGATCGCCGGGACAAAGGGGTCTTCAGCAGGATTGAATTGCGTTGAACCTTGAAAATTAAAAAGAAAGGTAGGAAAAAGCTATGTGCGGAATTGTCGGCTATGTGGGAGACAGGGAAGCTGCTCCCATTTTGATAGATGGGCTAAAGCGGCTGGAGTACAGGGGCTACGATTCGGCGGGTATTGCCGTGTACAATTCGTGCAGCATGAAGGTGGTAAAAAGCGAGGGCAAGATAAAAGTTTTGGAAGAAAGGCTGGGGGGAGCTTATCCCGAGGGGCATATAGGGATAGGTCATACCCGGTGGGCTACTCACGGAAGGCCTTCGGATGTCAATGCACATCCCCACAGCGATTGTTCGGGAGATTTTATTGTGGTGCACAACGGTATTATCGAAAATTTCCAGGAGCTAAAGGAATGGCTGGAATCTATGGGGCATCGGTTTGAGTCCGAGACCGATACGGAAGTTGTCCCGCACCTGATTGAGCATTTTTACAAAGGAGATTTATTCGAAGCGGTAAAGATGGCTGTAAAAAAGCTCGAAGGGTCCTTTGCTCTGGGCGTGATTTCCAGCAAGGAGCCGGAGACGTTGGTGGCTGCTCGCAAGTCAAGCCCGCTCATAGTTGGCCTCGGAAACGGCGAGAATTTTGTAGCATCGGATATACCAGCCATACTTCAATATACCCGTCGCGTGTACATCCTTGAAGACGGAGAGATGGCGAAGATAACCAAGGGCGGCGTCGAGATTACGGACTTTGAAGGTAAACCTGTATCCAAAGAAGTATTCGAAGTAAAGTGGGATGCTGTGGCAGCGGAAAAAGGCGGATACCCCCACTTCATGCTGAAGGAAATCCACGAACAGCCTAAAGCCCTGCGGGATACCATGACCGGGCGGCTCTATCCCGAAAGGGAAGAAGTGCGGCTGGATGATATAAAGATAACTAAAGAGGAATTAGAAAACCTCAAGAAGATATTCATAGTAGCCTGCGGAACGGCTTATCATGCGGGCGTAGTGGGTAAGTACGTCATAGAAAAACTTGCCCGCATACCTGTAGAAGTCGACCTGGCTTCGGAATTTCGGTACAGGGAACCCATGATCGGCAGGGACACGTTGGTGATAATAATCAGCCAGTCCGGAGAAACAGCCGACACTTTAGCGGCACTTCGCGAATCCAAAAAACTAGGGGCCAGGGTACTTGCAATAACCAACGTCGTGGGCAGCTCCGTTTCCCGGGAGGCCGACGATGTGCTATACACCTGGGCCGGACCAGAAATTGCCGTTGCTTCTACCAAGGCGTACAGTACCCAGCTCGTTGCCCTGAATTTAATAGCTCTTCACTTTGCAAAACTTCTGGGGACTATTTCCGGTGAAGAGTTCACCGAAATCGCGCTGGCCATGAAAAAACTGCCCGACCAGGCGAAGGTCATTCTAGATGCTGAAAACGATATTAAAAAGATGGCCGAAAAGTATGCGGACAGGGAACACATATTCTACATTGGCCGGGGTCTGGACTACGCAGTAGCTCTAGAAGGGGCACTGAAACTGAAAGAAATCTCCTACATCCATGCGGAAGCTTATGCTGCCGGCGAGCTGAAACACGGCACTCTAGCCCTGGTCACGGAAGGTGTGCCGGTTATATCCCTGGTAACCCAGGAGCATTTGTACGAAAAGACCCTGAGCAATATTAAGGAAGTCAAGGCAAGGGGTGCGGCCGTAATTGCCCTTGCAAATGAAGGAAACGAAGATATTGCAAAATCTGCGGACCATGTAATGTATATTCCCAAAACCCACCCGATGTTGACGCCAGTGCTCGCCGTTATTCCGCTGCAGCTTTTCGCATATTACGCCGCCGTTGCTCGTGGCTGTGACGTGGATAAGCCGAGAAACCTCGCCAAGAGCGTAACGGTGGAGTAAGCTCGTTTCGAAAAGAGAGATTCTTGTATATTTCATTTAAATCTTTTTCCTGTGTGAAAAAAGTAGTTCCGTTTGGGTAGGGAAAAGGGAAAGGGTTTAAGGTTCAAGTGATAAAGAAATGGCAAGGGGATGAGTGGTGAAGCCTTGAGGAATGAGGTTTTTACGCCACTTATCCCTTTTTCCTTTTGCCCTTGAAGCTGTCCATTCGGAAGAACTTTTTTCGCACAAAATAGGAGCATGATTGGGAATTTTTAGTAGAAATATAGCTTAATTACGGAAAAACTTTATTACCTTCCAGAAAATGCCATGTAGATTTTATGCGGGTTTGAGGGATTGGAAATGGAAAGGGTTTTTTTTAAATTAACATAGTTAGGGGCAAGGAAAAAGTAGATAAGGATCAAGTTTGGAAATTGTTTTTGTCTGAAGTTTTGCCGTGAAAAATAAAGTCATTCCGAAAAGGGAAAAAAGTTTTTCCATTAAGTAAGTGAAGAAGGGAATAATCTTATAAGGGAGTAAGATCTTTTATGAAGAATAACAGTTTGTAATATTTAGATTAGGGACAAGTAAGGATTCAATTTAGCACGAATAGGTTTTTACTGCATCTTAAGGGGGTAAGGCCATGAAGGATGATATCGGTGCTTTGTGGAAAGAACTAAGTTCAAACCTAAAAACTTTTATCTTGAAAAAAGTGGGGAATGAGCATGATGCGGAAGATATATTACAGGATGTATTTTTAAAAATATTTACAAATTTAGACCAGCTAAAGGACGACAATAGAATATATGCATGGATTTATCAGATAACACGAAACACCATTAATGACTATTATAGAATGAGAAGAATTAGGGCTAAGATTTCGGATTTACCTGAAGAAGGTGCCAGTAATGATGAAGATGAAATAATAAATGAATTAGTCTTATGCCTTAAAAATATGATCGAGAGCCTTCCAGATAAATATAAGCAGGCTGTTATGCTGACAGAATTGGGAGGTTTAACACAAAAAGAATTAGCCCGAAAACTTGGCATATCAATATCAGGGGCTAAATCGAGGGTTCAACGCGGTAGAGCCATGTTGAAAGAAAAGTTTTTTGAGTGTTGCAAATTTCAATTAGATAGATATGGGAATATAATTGAATATCAACATAAAGAAAACAGCTGTAAATATTGCTGAATTATATAAGTATTTTGCGTCCTTTTTAAAAAGTCTCCGTCTATAAATAATGAAGATAATGTTTATGGATGGAGGTTTTTGTTATGAGGTGTTGTGAAACTCAAGCAAATAATAATTGTTGCATCCCAATTTGCGGATGTGAAGAGCAAAATAATGATGTAGTTAAAAAGAAAAAAATTGTAATTGACTTTATGTATCTGGATTTAAGCGTATGTGACAGATGCCAGGGGACAGAAGATAGCCTTGAAGAAGCCATTGCTGAAGTTAAAAGAGTGCTTGAACTTACAGGTATTGAAGTTGTTGTAAATAAAATTCACATTGATAGTGAGGGAAAGGCCATACAGTATCGATTTGTAAGTTCACCTACTATTCGAATTAATGGAAAAGATATACAATTGGAAGCGAAAGAATCCCTTTGTGAATCATGTGGTGACTTATGTGGAGATGAAGTTGACTGCCGAGTATGGATATATAATGGCAAAGAATATAATGTTCCACCTAAAGCAATGATAATTGACGCGATACTTAGAGAAATATATGGCAATAAAGACTCATCAGATAATGATGAAAATATAAAAGAGCAGAAGTATGAGCTCCCTGAAAATCTTAAAAAATTTTTCGAATCCATGCGGCAAAAAGGCAAAAAATAACAAAGAAGAAAAAGAGATATGTTTTTTGAGACATAAACATGGCTGAAACCCTGATTATCAACGGCATGTAGAGGAAAAGGGATTGCCAAAAAAGCAGACCTTTTCCTTTTTTATTTACTCCTTTGTTCTATTTTTTGCTGCCCTATGATAAAGCTACTTTTTCACACTAAATGAAGCATTTCCCATTGAGGGAATTATTTACAAATTTAAAACAATAATATCAAATATTTTTGATATTGACATCAAAAATATTTGATATATAAAATGGAACTAAAGGAGTGAATACATCAATGACAAATAAGTTGTTAACCCAGCAAGCCAATCAATTTAAAGCTCTTTCCGATGAATTCCGCTTAAGGATTCTTTTGTATTTATATTTAAACGGGGAAAAATGCGTGTGTGATATTTGCGATTTTTTTAATATCGGTCAATCAAATATTTCGTATCACTTAAAACTGCTTTACGATGCAAATATAATTAACAAAAGACAGGTGGCAGTGTGGAATTATTATTCTTTAAATACCGAGAATAACCTTTATCCTTATCTGTGTGAAATATTTAAAACTATAAGTCAGGAGGAATTGAAGGAAAGTGTTTCAAACAGCTAATTTGCTCAATACAGGGAAAGTATTTATCACTATAATGGGGGAGCTTATAATTCTTTTTATTGTTATAAGTTTTCTCGTTGCTCTTATTCAAAGATATTTATCGAAGGAAAAAATAAAAATGATTCTTTCGGCACCAAGAAAGGGATTAAACAGCATACTTGGTGCGGCACTGGGCGCTGTGACGCCTTTTTGTTCATGCTCAACAATACCTATTTTGGTAGGATTATTTAAAAGTGAAGCTCCGTTTTGCGGGGCAATATCTTTCCTTATCTCTTCCCCTATACTGAACCCTGGAATAATAATATTATTTTTGACATTTTTTGGACTTAAGGTAACAGTTGTTTATGCAGCATTTACCTTTATATTTTCCGTAATCATAGGTATTTTCCTTGATAAGTTTGGCATGGAAAAGGAAGTTAAAAGAGTAACGATTAAAGGAGAAATGCAGGAAGAAATGACATATGACAAACTTCAAGGTTCATTTTTTGAAAAGAACAAAATAGTGATTATGTCTGCCTTATCTGATGCCGTAGGATTATTTAGGCAGGTATTTCCGTATCTGTTAATTGGAGCAGGTATTGGGGCATTCATTTATGGATTTGTTCCAGAAAATTTAATAATTAAACTTGCGGGGAAATCTAATTTGTATTCAGTGCCTGTTGCTGCAATTATTGGTATTCCAATGTATATCCGAACTGAGACGATGATACCTATTGCACAGGTGTTGGTTTCAAAGGGTATGAGTTACGGTACAATAATGGCGCTGATCATAGGTGGAGCAGGGGCCAGCATACCAGAACTATTGCTTTTAAATTCCATTTTTAAGAAAAAGATGATGATTGCCTTTGTTGCATCTATATTTGCTGTAGCCGTTATTACAGGATATGTGTTTAATATACTTATGTAAGATCAGGAGGTGATTGAAATGGCAGAAAAAAAGGAGTCAATTTTCTCAAAGCTGTTTAAACCATCTAAATCTTGTTGTTGTTCCATGGAAATTGTAGATGAAGATAAAGAAAAGACGGCAGATAATAAAGAGGAAAAAGAAAAGGAGTCAAAATAAAATTTTTTAACTACGGAAAGGGGCTATCCAAAAAAGTTATTTTATGGGATAGCCTATTTCTTTTCTGCTGATATAATTGATGGTTTATTGATATAATTGATGGTTTATATCTAAAAGTTAAGACGAAAATTTACACCTTAAGCATGAACAAATGCTTATCTCTTTTGGAAAGCCTTATTTTCCTCAGACAGGGCGTGCATAGAAAAAGTTTAACAGAAATATGGAAAGGATTTTTTACAAATCAACATATAAAGAAATTTTCTTATGAAAAGATTAAAAATCAGGGAAATATTTATAGAGAATTTTGGTTTTTTGTTTACCTTTTTACTTCAAAATCGTCATTATTAATGAGATCAATTATAAGGGGGAGGGATTAATGTGGCAGGATTTATACAGACTTGTGTTTCATTACTTGCTTAGTCTTGGGATATCAAAGGCTGATGCGGAAGATCTGGCACAAGAAACTTTATTGTCTACATATTTGCATCTTGATGGTATCCAAGATGGAAAATTAAAATCCTATGTCCTTGTAACGGCAAAAAATAAATACATCGACCTCTTAAGAAAGAATAAAAGGGAAATTCCAATATCTTACCTTGAAGATATAAGTAATTTTTCAGAAATTCACAATATAGAAAATAGAGAGGCGATTACAAGAGCAATTAAAAAACTTAGTTTAACTGAAAAAAAGCTATTCTATTTGAAATACCGTTTAGAGATGACTAATGTTGACATAGCAATTTTGCTTAAAACTAATCCTAACTCAGTTAAAACAATGCTTTGGAGACTAAGAAAAAAGATAAAGGAATACTTAGATGAGGAGGGACAAAATTAGATGTTAGAAGATAAAAATGTAAAAAATGATGATATGTTTTTTGATGAAAGGGCTTTTTTGCGAAAAGCCCGTTTTAAGAGCGTTCTTCGGATAGTATTAATTTCCTTAGGAATTACATTAAGTATTTTTATATTGCTTTTTGTAATTCCAGAAGTAGTTTTACAGAATCAAGAAAACCGTATAGATAGTTTTTACCCAGATCTCGTCAAGTTCAGTCAACCCAACACTTATGCAATACCTGGAGAGAGTTATAATGTTAGATTATTTGGCCGCCAGAAAAAATATTACTTATTCAGATTGATTGGTAATAAACCATATCCTGCTGGTATTATAACCGTCGATTTTGATGTGTGGGGTGGGGAACAAACTAAGGGGAACACTTCTTTCTGTGTTAATGAGCCAAGTATTAATGGACCTTCGGATGCATACTCTAAACTATCTACTGTCATTCCAGAAGGAGCTAAAAAATTCCTGGTTCCCTACGCTGTGCCAAAATTAGAATTTTACCATCCAGCAGCAAATTACGAAAAAATCCTTAGAGAATTCGATGCTTTAGAAAAGATACCCAACGATAATCTTGTTGAAATGGCTGTATCGTTCAAAAAACCTTTAACTCTTGATGAAATAAAAGCTATTATTCCTGGAGACTTAAAGTTAATGTGGGGAGCGGTGTCAGTTTTTGCTGATAAAGATTATGAGAAGAACAGCTATCTTTCTGAAAAGCTGGTTGGGAACCCTTACCTTGATAACATCAATGGTGAAAAGAAATTTATAAAAGAACTTGAACGACTTAGTGATATTCCAAGCAATCATTCAGACAATCTGAAAAGGACTATACGCTATTTAAAAGAGAATAGCATTAAATATTATGGTATTGTTGTGGTAGGGAGTCCAGATAGCCTTTTAAAACTTTCTTCTAATCAAATAATAACAGGTGCAGTGTTAGGTTTAGGAACAAGATATTAATGAAGATACTGGCCAATTCTAAGCATCTTTTTGTTGGGTTAATTGTTGTGTTAAAGAGAAAGAAGATGAGCCAAATGCAAAGGAAAAAAGATGAGGATTTAAGAAAAAAAATAATAAAGTCGTTCCAAAGGGGAAAAAAGTTTTTCCTGTATTTCTTAAATTTCTTGAAAAAATATCTTCTTTTAATAGATATAAAAATTTGATATTATTATGGCAAGAAAGATAAGGAGGGACAGAAACTGGAGCGAAGAATAGTTTTTAGAAATGGCTGTATGATAGAATGCTATGATACTGACACGAAGGCATTAGAACAAAAGGTCGTTGAAATAATCAGTAAAAGCGAAAACTATCTCAGGCAACTCGAAGAAGGAGATGTTGGCAGAATTACTGATATTAACGAACGAATTTTTATCAGGTTCTATATTACGGAAAAAAGTATAATAATAGATGAAGTGCAGGAACAGGTTTATATAATATAAGTGGTATAAGGGATAGATAAGAGCAGATTAAGGGTTTAGGTGAAAAAGAAAGAAAATTAAGAAATGGGAATAAGTGTAGAGCTTATGATAAAAAAAGTGTATACACTTATTCACATATAAATGGCAGAAACAAGGCAAAAGTTATGCTATTTCCTCGTCCTCTGCTTGATATTGCAGTTTTCGGATGCAGCCGATCAACATCCTAATTATTTCAACTGTTTTTTGTTCAAGCTTATCGTAATCTTCTTGGGTAATATACTTATTATCAAGTGCTGTTACAAGCCAGTGTCTTGTTTCCGATGCGCTTCCTAATGCATTGTTGAAAAAGTTAATTTGTTTTTTCTTGTAAAGCTGGCCGTTGCCCTCCGAGATGTTGGCACCAATGGAGGTGACGGCTCTTATTATTTGGGATTTTGTTACATAAGTCTCAAATACAGGAAAATTAGCAGAAATTTGATAAATGTTAAAAAGGGATTTTAAAGTCAAATTTTACTAAGTGGTTATTAGAACAAATAGAACTATAAAATGAAAAGCCTCTACCCTGGTTCTCAGAGTAGAGGCTTTATTTTTCGTTTTTAAAAATGAACGGAACGATTTTGAATATGTGAAACCTTAATCAAAGATTTTCGTTTTTAAAATCGAAATTGTATTTATATCACAAGGGTTTCAGCCAATTTCACTCTGAAGACCATGAACATATTGAATAGTATATAGAATGTTTTTCTGTAAACAAAACAGTTTCAAGCTTTCCATTCATGTTCGGAGTTGCTATTTCAACACTGTTGAATATAAGATAAAAACTTGATATAGTAAGCAATACATTTTTAAAAACGCTTTACTATAAGCATTCTCTTTTTTCTAAAACTATTTTGGTTTTCAAAATCGAATTTAAAATTATAAGACTGCATTCCGATGGTATTAGTTTATGTAGCTCCAAGGCTATTTTTTTGGATGAGGCAGCTTTATTAATGTCTGTTAATTTCTATTAATTTTTATTAATCCGTATTAATGTCTGTTAATGGAAATTAATAGAGATTAACAGCAATTAATTAATTTTCGTATCAATACATCAAAGCCAAGGAGGTCAGGTACTATGCTTGAAAATAACAATGGGGAAAGATATTGGGCACGATTTTAAAAACAAATCAAGCATTAGAGAATAAGAGGAATTCAACGCTAAAAACATTAGTATTGCGAGAAAAACAAAGTATATTTGTGATAAAACAAAATAATTTGCCAAAGTCAGTTTTAAAAGGTAATTTTCAAATACTGCAGTATAATCTTGGTTTTGCACATGAAGTTTAAAGAAAAATCTAAAAAAAACTTGATGAATTTTATTATACATTGTGCTATGATTAAAGAGGAGGAGGGATTTGTTTCGTGAGAAAGCCTCATCAAATATGGGCTTTAGTGAGTCCAGCAATGCATAAGAAACTAAAGGAATATGCAGTTGAAAACCAAATAGCTTCTACCCGTGCCAAGATGATTATGTATATACTTTATAATTTCCATCCCGACCAGCTATTGGAAGACTATACTTTTCAATCGAGGGTAGGAAAAATGGTTAATATAAAAGTTTCCGATGTAGAGCTTGAGTATATCAAAAGCCTTGCACAATGCTACAATGTAACTATTAGCCGATTGCTGAGAAACATAGTTTATACTTATTTCCAGAGTATAGAAAAGGAAAGACAGAAAGCGTAGTTTTATTAAGGCGGAATAATATTTAGGGGAGTGAAAAAGGAAATGGGTCAGAATAACGATGGAGTGTTAAACTTTGCTTCAACTCTTTGGGCAGCAGCCGATAGATTGCGAAACAACATGGAACCCTCAGAGTATAAACACATTGTGCTTGGACTTATATTTTTGAAATACATTTCTGATGCATTCAAATATCGAAGGGAAGAGTTAGAGCGCTTAGTAAAAGACCCTGAAAACGAAGAATATTATTGCGAAACTGAAGAGGAAGCGCAGCTTGTATTGGAAGACAAAGATGAATACATCGCAGCAAATGTATTCTATGTGCCACAGGAGGCACGGTACGAATACATAATGGCAAATGCTCGTCGAAGCGATATAGGAAAACTTATTGATGATGCTATGGATTTGATTGAAAAAGAAAATCCAAAGCAGTTAAGAGGTGTACTGCCGAAAGTATACACCAGAGCGCCCCTGGATCCGCACACTCTTGGTGAAATTGTCAATTTGATTGGCAGCATTAATTTTGGTAAAAATGAGGAACTGGATGTTTTAGGGAGAGTTTATGAGTATTTTCTTTCCGAATTTGCCCGAAAAGAGGGCAAGAGAGGTGGCGAGTTTTTTACGCCACCAAGTGTTGTTAAACTTCTTGTTGAAATGATTCAGCCTTTACATGGTAGGGTTTTTGATCCATGCTGTGGTTCTGGGGGTATGTTTGTCCAGAGCATACGCTTTGTAGAGGCTCATGCAGGCAAGAAAGGTGATATTTCAATCTATGGGCAGGAATCCAATCCGACCACTTACAGGCTGTGTAAAATGAACCTTGCAATTCGGGGCATTGAGGCGGATATAAGGTTGGGGAATTCCTTCACAGATGACCAGTTTAAGGATTTGAGAGCAGATTATATATTAGCAAATCCGCCGTTCAATGACAGTGCCTGGGGAGCAGATAGGTTAGCGAATGATGTGAGGTGGAAATACGGGCTGCCGCCAGATTCCAACGCAAATTATGCATGGATACAGCATTTTATTTATCATCTTGCGCCAAAAGGTATTGCTGGTTTTGTACTTGCTAACGGTTCTATGACTACCAGCAACAATGCGGAGTATGAGATAAGGAAAAGGATCATAGAGGATAATCTGGTGGATTGTATGGTTGCCCTGCCGCCACAGCTGTTTTACACAACGGGGATACCTGCATGTTTGTGGTTCATCCGCAAAGGCAGGGAAACGAAAGAAATTCTTTTTATTGATGCCAGAAAGATGGGGGTTATGATAGACAGGACACATAGAGAACTTACTGATGAGGAGATTCAAAAGATTGCCCAGACTTATCACAACTGGAGAAATAAAAATGGGTATGAAGATGTAAAAGGCTTTTGTGCTTCGGTTCCTGTAGATGTTGTTGCACAAAACGATTATGTCCTTGCACCAGGAAGATATGTAGGTGTAGAAGATACACAAGAAGACGATATACCTTTTGAAGAAAAAATGGTTGAGCTAACTGAAAAACTATATCAGCAGATGAAAGAAGCAAGAAGGCTTGATGAAATTATAAAGGCAAATCTGGAGGAATTGGGATATGGGGAGTAATGACTTATATACACCATTTTTCTATTATAAAGAATGGAAAGATTACATATTATTTGATTTAGCAGAATGGCAAAATGGGTTTGCCTTTAAAAAGAAAGATTTTAGTGATAGAGGAATACCGATCATAAAGATAGCAGAGTTAAAAAATGGGATAACAAGTAATACCAATTTTACAAACGGGATTTTTGAAGAGAAGTATTATCTTAAAAGGAAAGATTTGCTCTTTTCATGGTCAGGGAGTCCTGATACCTCAATAGATGTTTTTTGGTTTAATATGGAGAAGGGGTGGCTTAATCAGCATATATTTAAGTTATATACAAAAGAAGAAATTATTACAAAAGAGTATCTTTACTATTTGTTAAAGTACTTAAAACCCTATTTAATATGCATAGCAAAAAACAAACAAACTACAGGATTAGGTCATGTAACTATTGAAGATTTAAAAAAAATTAAAGTAAAACTTCCCCCCTTGTACAATATAGTTAGCTTTAACTAATAAAATTTTTTTAACAACCACACAGGAATTCTGATAAAACTTAGCTAAATATTTCTCGTAGCGGCAGGGGACTTCGATCTACCCCCTTGGGAAGCTCTTTTGCTGTCCCGAAGATAAGAGTGAAACCCCTCCTCTATGAGATGTCTCGAATGAGCACGTTGTGGATGCAGCTTGCTGCATGCCTCGAGTTACGCGCAAGGTTGAGACTTATAGAGGATTGCGGGAACCCTGCCTAATTCAGTGAAAGCGAGGATGTAAATCATGTTCTATGGCGGTATTGATGTGGCTAAACACAGTCACGAAGTATGCCTCGTAAACGACTCCGGTGATATAGTTCTTAGGATGCATCTAGATAATAACCATAAAGGGATGAATAAGCTTTTGCAGGCATTGGAAAGACTCGGTTTAAAGCCTGATGACGTAAAGTTCTGCTTAGAGGCTACCGGCCATTACTGGCTCCCTATCTACTGCTACCTCACTAACCAAGGATTCGAACTTCATGTCATCAATCCCATTCAGTCAGATGCTCTGCGGAATCTCTATGTGCGTAAAGCTAAAACCGACCAAAAAGATGCTTTGCTCCTTGCCGATTTGTTACGATTGGGAAGAGCCCCTGCAACCAGGCTTCCTTCAGAAACAACCCTTAAATTACAGTCGCTCTCCCGACTCCGCTTTGAGTTCGTTCGCCAGGTCGGTGGCCTTAAGAACAGGGTGCTTGGTATTTTGGATAGGATTTTCCCTGAATATCCAGACTGCTTCTCCGATGTGTTTATCCGGACTTCAAGGGAGCTGCTAAAATCTTACCCGGAGCCGGAAGAATTAGCCGAAGTGGACCTTTCAGAGTTATCTGCTTTCCTTAAAGAACATTCCCGCGGCAGGTTCGGTGAAGAAAGAGCTAAAAAGATTCAATCTCTGGCTAAAGGCACCTTCGGCATTACCATGGCTCTAGACGCTTTTACCCTCCAGCTGCGTTTGCTGATTGAGCAAATTGAATTTATTGAAGAACAGATAAAGGTTATCGAGGACGCTATTAACGAGGTTATGGAGGAGCTTCGTCCCAGTAAGGAGACACCTTATCGCCACGTAATTGAAACTATTCCAGGCATTGGCTCCATCCTGGCCGCCGCAATTATCGGCGAGATAGGTGATATTTCTCGGTTTCCTAATCCCCGGGCTCTTGTTGCCTATGCTGGTTTAGATGCTACCGTAAGGGCCTCTGGATTGTTTGAGGGTACTCGTAACCGTATGTCCAAACGCGGTTCCCCTGTTTTAAGGAACAGCTTGTGGTTAGCCGCTATTTCAGCCCGCCGATTTAACCCGGAGCTGAGGGCTTATTATGAGTTAAAACGCAGCCAGGGAAAGCACTCGAATGTTGCTACAGGAGCTGTTGCAAGAAAACTTGTTCACTTGATTTATTCTCTCTGGAAGGATAATCGGCCGTATGACGCGGATTATCAATGGTCTCCACCCGGCAACAATGCATGAACAGAATTTCTATGTGATTGTCAAAAATTTTTGCTATAACCTATTGACTTTTCATAGCACGTCTTTATCCGAACAACAAAAAATTGCCTCTATCCTTTCCGCTTTTGACGACAAAATCGAACTAAACAACGAGATGAACAAAACCCTTGAAGAAATAGCACAGGCTATATTCAAGCACTGGTTTATTGATTTTGAATTTCCAAACGAAAATGGAGAACCTTATAAATCCAGCGGGGGAGAATTTGTAGACAGTGAATTGGGACCGATACCGAAGGGGTGGAAAGTGAAAAGTATAGGCGAATTGGTAGATTTTACTATAAGTGGAGATTGGGGAAATGATGAAAGATCACAAGATTATGATAAAAAGTGTTTTTGTATAAGAGGAGCTGATTTTCCGCCAATACTAAGGGGAGATAAAACAAATATTCCTGTAAGATTTTTGAAGCGAAGTAGTTTTGAAAAGAGAAGACTAAAACATGGAGATATTCTTATTGAAGTTTCTGGTGGAACAAAAGGGCGACCTACAGGAAGAACTGTATTTGTACATCGAAATTTAATAAAACAATTTGATGAATCATTGGTTTTTTCTAACTTTTGTAGGCTAATAAGGGTGAATAATATGTTAAATTCAATAATTTTGTTTTTATATTTACAGTTTATTTATAACAAAGGTAAAATGACACAGTATGAAATACAATCAACAGGTATAAGTAACTTTCAATTGAAATATTTTTTCGAAAATGAGAAGCTTGCAGTAGCTCCAATAGAGATACAGGAAAAATTTATTAATTTGGTAGAGCCAATTTTTGACAAAAAGTATACATTTGAAAATTATTATTTATCCCAACTTCGCGATACCTTGCTTCCCAAACTTATATCAGGCGAAATAAGGGTAATGTGAAAATTGATTAAAGACCTTGAAAGGAGTATGAGAATATGTCATTTCAAACACCGATTACTATATATGATGCCATAAAAAATATAAGCAGCAGAAAATATCTGCTGCCTGCAATACAGAGGGAATTTGTTTGGAGCGAAGAACAAATAGAGCGCCTTTTTGACTCAATTATGAGGGGCTACCCAATTGGTTCTTTTCTATTTTGGAAAGTTTCAAAAGAAAGCGTAAAAAAATATCAGTTCTACGAATTTATCTGCCACTATCATCAAGGCAAGACCCACAATCAGAAAGCAGTTTTGCTGGGAGATGAAGAGATAATATCAGTGCTTGATGGACAGCAGAGGCTAACTTCCCTTTATATCGCTTTAAAGGGGAGTTACGCCTCAAAAGTTCCTTACAGGCGATGGAATGACCCTGCCGCTTTCCCTAAGAAGTATCTCTATTTGAATTTGCTTAAAGAAGCTGATGATGAAGATTTGAGTTACGATTTTAGATTTCTCACAGAAGAAGATGCTAAGAAAAGGGATGAAAATACATTCTGGTTCAAAGTTGGAGATATTCTTAATTTTGATCCTCAGGACCCTTCACAGATCAATGATTATTTGATCGAAAATCAGCTTGCCACAAATAAATTTGCATCCAGAACCCTTTTCAGATTATCAGATGTGATTTTTAAACGGCCAATAATAAATTACTATCTTGAAGAAGATCAAGAACTTGATAAGGTGTTGAATGTTTTTATTCGAGTAAACAGCGGCGGCACGCAATTGAGCTATTCCGATTTGCTTCTTTCCATTGCTACTGCCCAGTGGGATGAAAAAGACGCTCGCGAAGAAATTATAAATTTTGTAGATGAAATTAATAGTGTAGGCAGAGGATTTAGCTTTAATAAGGATTTTGTTTTAAAGACATGCCTCGTCCTCTGTGATTTTAATGATATCAAATTTAAAGTTGACAATTTTAACAAACAGAATATGTCTGTTATTCAGGACAATTGGGACAAGATAAAAGAAAGCATAAGGACAACTGTGGAATTGATAAATACATTCGGATTTGATTATCAGACATTGACTTCGAATAACGCCATTATACCGATATCTTACTACTTGTATAAAAAGGACTTAAGAAACAATTTTGTAACCTCTGTGAATTTTAGAGACGAGCGAGAGAAAATAAAAAAATGGTTGCACATTGTTCTACTAAAGCAGACTTTTGGCGGCAATTCAGACTATATTTTGAGCATTATAAGGGACATTATAAGACAAAACTTAAATGGTTTCCCTGTTGAAATTATGAAGCAAAGGCTGAGAGGGACTCCAAAATCACTTGACTTTGGAGACGAGGAAATAGAAAATTTGCTGGAATACGAGTATGGCAAAAAGTATACTTTTTCAGTTTTGGCTCTTTTATATCCCACACTGGACTATAACAACCTCTTTCACCAGGATCATATACATCCTAAAAGCTTTTTTACAAGCAGAGAAAAACTCCTTAAATTAGGAGTAAAACCAGAAGATATTGATTTTTGCCTTGAAAATTATAATAAGATCCCAAATTTGCAACTTTTAGAAGGCAACATAAATATGTCTAAAAGTGCGAAGCCCTTTGTGGAATGGCTTGATGAAAACTACAAAGATGACACTGCCAAAAATCAATATAAAGAACTTCATTATTTGACAGGGTTGGATCTTTCTATTGTTAATTTTAAAGAATTTTTCTGCAAGCGCAGAGAAATGATGAAGAATAGGCTTAGGCAGATTTTGGTATCTTGAAAAAATAGATTTTGTGTAAAAAAGGTGAATAGTCAATGAATCTCAATCAAAATTTTGAGAGTGTGGTAGAGCAGGCGGCCATCAAATGGTTTAAAGATATAGGTTACGAATACCTGCACGGCAACGAAATACCCGTTGAAGACAGAAAAGACTACAGAGAGGTCATTTTAAAAAATAGGCTTTATAAGGCCTTAATAAGATTGAATCCCGAACTTCCGCTGGAGTGCGTTGAGGAAGCGGTACGCCAGCTGAAGAACCTCCAGTATCCGAGGATAGAGTTGAACAACAGAGAGATACATAAAGTATACCGCAATGGTGCGAAAGTTACAAGACGCAACAGCGAAGGCGAAGAGGTTGGAGAAATAGTAAAGATATTTGACTATGAAAACCCAGAAAATAACGATTTTCTTGTGTGCAACCAGGTAAAAATCAAAGGTGCAGGTGTAAGAATCCCTGATATTGTTGTTTATATTAACGGCCTGCCAGTAGGGTTATTCGAACTGAAAAATCCATTAGATGAGGCGGCTACAATAGAAGGGGCATATAGGCAGCTTGAGCTGTACAAAAGGGATATTCCCGACATTTTTGCTTACAATGAGATCTGCGTTGTATCTGATGGAAATAAAGCAAAAGCAGGAACGATTACCGCACCCTGGGAGAGGTTTTCTGCATGGAAATCCATTGACGGTGTTAGCAGCGTAGAAGGAATGCCAGAACTTGAAGTTTTGATAAAGGGCATGTTTGATAAAAGAAGAGTTCTCGACATAATAAGAAACTTTATCACCTTTTCCACTGCTAAGGATGAAGTGATTAAAATTATGGCTATGTATCACCAGTATTACGGTGTAAATAAAGCAGTAGAAGAAACAATCAGGGCCACATCTCCTGGCGGTGACAGAAGAATAGGTACATTCTGGCACACTCAAGGCAGCGGCAAAAGCCTTTCCATGGTGTTTTATACGGGAAAGATAATAGAGCTTAAAGAACTTCAGAATCCTACAATTGTAGTCATTACCGACCGCAACGACCTTGACGGCCAGCTGTATGAAACCTTTTGCAATGCAAGCGACCTAATTCCATATCCAAAACAGGCAGAGAGCGTTGAAGATTTAAAAGAAAAGCTCTCACAGGTTGCAGCAGGCGGCATATTCTTTACAACAATACAGAAATTTCAGGCGGAAGCAGAAGAGGTTTCAGGGGTTGTTGATCCAAAACTTAAAAAAGCTTTAAAGAAGGGCAAAACCTATCCCCTTCTTTCGGACCGCAGCAACATTATTGTCATTGTCGACGAGGCGCACAGGTCGCACTATGAATTTATCGATGGGTTTGCGAAGTATATAAGGCAGGCGCTTCCTAACGCCAGCTTTATTGGCTTTACGGGGACGCCTATCGATCTTGAAGACAAGTCCACCCTTCAGGTGTTTGGAGACTATATCAGCATCTATGATATGAAACAAGCAGTGGAAGACAAAGCCATTGTGCCCATTTATTATGAGGGAAGGTTGGTAAAGCTTCATTTGATAAACGAAAACATTGACAGGGACTTTGAAGAAGTGACAGAAGGCGAGGAAGAAGAGGTAAAGAACAAACTTAAGACAAAATGGGCAGCTTTGGAGGCATTAGTGGGGACCAAAGAAAGGCTTGAAACCATAGCAAGGGATATTGTAGAGCACTTTGAAGAAAGGTGTAAGGTTCTTGAGGGCAAAGGCATGATAGTATGTATGAGCCGAAGGATTTGCGTTGACCTTTACAACGAAATAATTAAGTTAAGACCGCACTGGCACAGCGATGACTTAGACAAAGGCGTAATTAAAATTGTAATGTCAGGAAATCCTTCGAAAGACCCGAAAGAATTTTTGCCCCACCTGTATACGAAGTCCCAAATAAAAGAGATTGAAAAAAGGATGAAAGACCCCAACGATCCTCTTAAACTGGTAATTGTAAGGGATATGTGGCTTACTGGCTTTGATGTGCCGTGCTTGCATACGATGTATATCGACAAGCCCATGAGAGGCCACAACTTAATGCAGGCTATAGCCAGAGTAAACAGGGTCTTTAAGGACAAACCTGCAGGATTGGTTGTAGATTACATCGGTATTGCTGATGACTTAAAACTGGCACTGGCAAATTACACAAGAAGCACGGGCAAAGAGGCTGCTACCTTACCCATTGATGAAGCCATAAGGATTATGCAGGAGAAGTACGATATTGTTTGTTCATATTTCCACGGCATTGATTTTTCGGGTTGGGAAGAGAAAAGTGCAGAGGACAAATTAAGTCTTTTAAAGCAGGCTATGGACTTAATAAATAAGGATGAGACCACAAAGAAAAATTTTTTGGATCAGTGCATGGCATTGTGCAAGGCTTTTGCCCTTGTAGTACCAAGAGAAGAAGCGATGCGTATTCGTTCAGATGTTGCCTTTTTCCAGGCAGTAAGAAGCAATATTGTCAAATACACGCCGCCTAAAGGGTTATCAATCGAAGAGCTGGACAGTGCCATAAAGCATATTATTTCCGAGGGTGTTGCTGCAAGCGACAAACCAATTGATATATTCGATGCGGCGGGGCTTAAAAAGCCAGACTTGTCTATTCTGAGTGAGGAATTTTTAAATAAACTTATGGGGCAAGAGAATAAAAACTTGCAGATTGAGGTTTTGCGCAAACTGCTTAATGATGAGATTAAGGCTAAGATCAGGAAGAATCATGTAAAGTATGCTTCTTTTAAAGAAATGATAGAAAAAGTTTTGAATAAGTATCATAATCGTGCTATTACATCTGCTGAGGTTATAAAACACCTTATTGATTTGGCAAAAGAAATGCAGAATATGGACAAACGGGCAAAAGAAATGAACTTAACGGAAGAAGAAATGGCTTTTTACGACATTGTATGTCAGGGTGAAGAGGCTATTTTAAATGACGAAGAAGCAAAGGAAATTGCAAGAGAGCTTGTGCGAATTATAAAAAGTAAAACCGAGGGGCAGGTAGATTGGACTATAAAAGAAAACATTAAGGCATCCATCAGGGCAACTGTAAAAAGATTACTAAGAAGAAAGGGCTTCAAAGATCCACAAAAGCTGGATAATGTAGTTAAACTGGTCATTGAACAGGCTGTATCTCTCTTTGAAGATGCTGCTTAATGGATAAGTATTTGTTTTTAGTGAAATATGACTGTCTTAAGGTGGAGTGGGAAGAATGTATTTACATAGGGTAATTATTAAGAATTTTAGAAGCATTGAATATATCGATATAACTTTTGCTAAGGGTAAAAACATTATTGTTAGGAAAAACAATTGTGGTAAGAGCAATATTATTAAAGCAGTAGATTTGGTTTTAGGGGAAAGTAATCCAGCATATGTGAAAAATGAGAATATAACAGAGAAAGATTTTTTCACATACAAAATTAAGGATGAAACGAAAGAGGAAATTGTAGTTACTAATGATATTTTTATTTATTGTGAATTGAGGCGAGATGAAGGAGAAGATATTCCTTATGATATGATGCTTAAGTGCTCGGGGTTTTATAAGTATTCACGATCGATATATAAGGATGCTATAAAAAATTGTTTTGAAAATGAATTTTTAATAGATCCTGATGAGTTAAGATATGAGGAAAAACAGTATATAAGTCCAAAGAAAAATATTGACCAGGTTATAGAGGAATTTGAAAATAAATATATATTTGCATTTGTTTTGAAAGCATATAGAAATGAAGATGGAGATGTAAAGAAAGATTTGCGATTTTTTTATAGAGAAGATGAAAATTCAAATTGGACGATGGCATTTTCAGCACCAATTCGCAATGAATTCCTCCAAAGTGCGATAATACCCTCTTTTAGAGATCCAATGGTGCAGTTAAGAATTAACCAGTGGAGCTGGTATGGGAAACTATTGCGGCATCTAACTAAAAACCACAATAAAGATGATGAGTTGAAGAAAGCTTTTTTACGAGTTAAAGAAATCGCTGACGAAGTATTTAGTGATGTAAAACAAAAAATTAGTAACGGTTCTTTTAATGCGGCTTTTCCTGGAACTGAGATATTGTTTCAATTTAGTGCCGATGAAAAACCAGATATTTACAAAAATGTGGTCATATATATCGACGATGGATACAAATCATTAATTACGGATAAAGGTTCAGGCATTCAAAGTGCTACGATTATAGGTTTATTTAGCTATTATATAAATTATGTTAATACAAAATCATCTGCTTTACTATGTTTAGAAGAACCAGAACTTTATTTACATCCTAATGCTTGCAGAACTATTAATTACAAGTTGGACGAGTTTTTAAATGACGGCAAAAACCAGGTTATAATTACCACACATAGTCCAGAATTTTTAAAAACAATAGAACCAAATATGAATATAATCCTTGCAAGAAAGAATGAAGGAAAAACTGCTATACATCAATTAAATGTGAAAAAGTTTAAAGATGTATTGGTTGATAACAATCAAAATGAGGTGTTTTTTGCAGATAAAGTAATTGTTTGTGAGGGATATGATAACTACATAATCAAATGGGTCGCAGAGGAACTGTATGGCAACAAACTTAATGAAGAAAACATATCGGTTATAAGTGTTGGAGGCAAGGATAATATAAGTAAATTTGTTGACTTAACTTTGAAATTAAGAATTGACACTTATATCGTAGCTGATTTTGATTATTTTTTAAGGGATAAAGATGAAGAGAAAGTTAGAAAGTACAAAGACAAAGGTGCTAAGTGTCATGAGAGTATCGAAAATTTAGGAGAAAGGTTCTTTATTAGTCGTTTTGGAGAAGAGGGAAAGAAGATATTTGGGCTAGTGTCAAAAGTTAGAAATATTATAAAGCAAAATTATGAAGAGAAGTTTTATACAGCAAAAAGCATAGAAGATTTTAGAGGTGAAGAAAAGTTTGACAGATTAGAAGCCATTTTAAGGACATTAAGAACGAACGGCATATGCATTCTTTCTGGGGATATTGAAAGCTTTTTTAATAAAGACTTTCAATTAGTTAGCGAAACCCATAAATTATCAATAGAAAAAATCTTTGAGATAAATTCTATATTGAACAAGGGGTGTAAAATTTCCAGTATATTTAATGTTGTAGAAATAAAAGAATTTCTTGATGGGATCTTTCACACATCTGAAACATCAGATGGCTGTAGGCAGGGATGTGTTAGTGTTTGAATATCAACTTTTGGTTTAGCTAAAGCTTGCAGCAGATAAAATATCGCATTATGAATTAGCATAATGAAAGATTTTGGAAAGAGAAAACTCATATAAAATTTATGGAGAAAAGATGGGGCGTTAATATACCAGACAAAGGAAAACTTTTAGGGTTTTAGTAAATAAATTTTTTTAAAGTCAATCTGGCAAAGAAATAGAAATTTAACGGTTAAAGCCAATGAATGACAGCCCCTGTTCATTGTATGAATATTATAATAGCTTAAAACGGTAGAATAGAAAGGATGGGGGTAGCATGAGAGTATATGACAATCCAGGAGAGGATTTGTATTATTCTTACTATTCTACCATATTGGCCTATGATCTAAATGGGCAAGAATTGATAACTCTTAACAAATGTATAGAAAACATGAGGGTTTATGACAAATTAAAAGGGAAAGAAACAAAAATAAAACTATATTTTACTGATGTTGTTGAAGATATTTTTGTAATTCCACACTTTTTGGCATTTATCAATTTTGCAGCTGTTGATCATAAGGATAAACAAATGTTGTTTCGATTTTGGAAAGAATGCGAAGAACCCTTGCCGCCAGAGTTAGCCGAGTTTGAAGATGAATTGAAAGATTTAAAGAATCCGACTATATATATTTTAAACTCTTCTGAAGTGCCAGAATACAATATACAGAATATATATTTTAAGGATAATATTTTTAGCGATAGAGAAAAGCTGAGATTAGCTATTTTGTCGGTAATTAAAGATAATGAAGGAATTGGAAGGAGAGCCTGTGAAAATTCCATACGCTTGAGGCGAGTGTTATTAATGTATAAATGGTTACTGAAAGGGGAGATTTTAACAAAGGAAAGGTTAGACGAAATGCTTTATCCTGATATAATTTCAAAAAGAATGTTTTACAGAGACCTTGGGATAATTAATGAAATTGAAGAAGGCAAGGTTGTCTTTGATAAGAAATTAAAAGGCTATGTTTTAAAAATTTAAAGAAAGGAGCAAAAAATTTAAATGAGTGATAGCGTGAAACAAAAGCTAATAAAGATGAATATTTCAATGGATTCTCCCGAGCAAACTGCACATTTTCTGACCACTGCTGCATCTGACGGCTACTGCTATGGGGGTCATGCCACTCAGATGAAGGTAGGTGGCGGTGCTATATATATTCGAAATTATGGTGTCTACACTGATAATTGTCTTTTTTGGCTAAATCCTGCTTCAGGAGGATCGTTATTCCATGCATGGCGCATAGGCTATCAATCTATAAAAAACTCACTTGAAAAAGAACTAAATAGACTGATAGAATATGAAAATTCTATCGGTTTTAACCTTACGGCTCTAATTCCAATAGACGCATTTATGAAAGACGAAGCGGGCCCTGGCACGATTGCTTACTATGCCTTATTTGAAAGACAGGCTGAAAGCAAAAGTCCGCTTATGCTCGACAGATGGACACTCAAACCAGAAAGGGTAATAACAGACGAAAATATTCCCTGCCCCGTTATAGGATGTGACTTTGTTTCCCCGAGGATGACTGCTGACGGATTAAATCTTAATAGCAGTAAGGAAAAACTGTCAAGTTACTTATGTCCGAAACACAGAATTTATATATCTCCCTCAACTTTTGAATATGAAGAACCTACCACATCGTTACTATGGCCTGAAGATAAAAAAACAGCACTTAAATTATCAAAGGCAGGAAAGCGCACATGGGAGCAGAATGGGGCGAGAAAGGGATGAAGATTCTTTAGTTTGGAATGTATTCCGATTCTTAGAGCGAGAGGGTTTATTAAACAAGCTTTTTGAGGATAACATTGGGAAAAAAGCTACTCTTTTCTCATGGGGGCCTGTAGAAAAAGTTGTGTATTGGTCTGTTGACATGGAAAAAATGACAGAATGGGAGGATTTGCTGAAAGCAAGGAATTCAATTGGAGAAAGCCGTTCACATGGATCTGAGCCAGACATAATAGCAGTATTTAAAAATGTGGTAGTATTGATTGAGGCAAAGTTGGATTCACCATCTGTAACACCAGCTCCTTCTCAAATTCCAACTTATTACAATGATAAAAAGGGTATTTTCAAAAATGATATTGAACATGTAGCAAGCAGTGATGGAATTGGTTATGAACTTATGCGGTTTTTCATATTAGGTGAAGCTTTGCGGGAGCAGTTGGGTAAAGTGGCTTTAGTTATAGTATCAATAACTCAAGACGATTTAGATGATGACTTGGTAAAATGCGTTAATGATTCTGTTCATCTCGATTCAAGAAGATTTTACTATCGCCTAACTTGGAATCAATTGTATTCATTTATTGAAAAAATTAATGAGGGCAATTCAGTTGATAAAAGAATATTATTACGCTATCTTAAAGGGAAGACTCTTGGATACAGTGAAACAGGTAAACTTCGCACTCTTTTGCCATAGAATGAAGAATTTTAAAAGAGACAAAATTCATTTTCTTCTGAAACTGTATAGAGAAAAATAAGATAATAAAGATTTGTATTGTTATCTTCAGAATCAACCTTACTAACCCAATAATATAATTAAGCCAAAATTTTGGAATCGGATCTTACAAAAGAGAGGAAAGAAAAATAACTTGTTATAGATAACTTCACCTTAGAAAATATGTTACTTATCATGTCATATAATTTAAAGCAATATTTCTCATAGAGGGAGTGGGGGGCGAGTCGATTTGACAAAGAAATTTTTTTACGAAAGATTATAGCTAAGGCCGTTTTAAATACTTATTTCTTAGTTTTGTGCTTTTTCGATTTTAAAAATAGAGTTTTTGTAAAAGCGTGTATGAAACATCTTACCTATAGATAACTTGGACTGAAATTTCAAATTTTGTATGGTAGAATCCGAGCAGCTGTTAGCACTGGCAGCTGTTTATTTCCTGTATTTTTTTCCTGTATTTTTGGAAAGACAGACCCACCTTAGGTTATTATTTCCATTTTATGGGATATGAAAATGTATTGGTTTTATAGGAAAGAGTGCGAAATCTGGGTTATATACTTGTCGGAAGGTAAAAAAACTAATAAAAATATATGACTTTAGTCATGTTGAAAGGGTGACTTTATGTACTGCAATATTTTCACCATTTTTTTTATTATTAATAATGAAATAAGTTTTTTTCAACGCTGTGCTAAGACAATAGCTTTATCTTAATAATCAAAATATAATTGATATTTAAAATATACGAGAGGTGTTTAATATGAAAATTGTTAAAATCGAAGGGCTAACAAAGAGGTTTGGAGACATTATAGCACTTGACAATATAAACCTCGAAATAGAAGAAGGGGAAATCTACGGACTTTTAGGACCAAACGGTGCAGGAAAAACTACAGCTATAAATATAATCTGCGGTCTTTTGAACATAGACAAGGGAAAAATATACGTATTTGAAAAGGAAATAAGGGAGGACCCTGATTTTATAAAAAGAAACATAGGAATCGTTCCGCAAGACATTGCAATATACGGGGATTTATCGGCTTATGAAAATGTCTGTTTTTTTGCAAGTTTATACGGATTAAAAGGCAAGGAACTTAAAGAAAGTGTTGAAATGGCGTTGGAATTTGTAGGTCTTATAGATAAAGCTAAGGAAATGCCAAACAGATTTTCGGGAGGTATGAAAAGAAGGCTAAATGTGGCTTGTGCCATCGCCCATAAGCCAAAATTAATAATAATGGATGAGCCGACCGTAGGAATCGACCCGCAATCCAGGAATCACATCCTCGAATCCGTAAAGAAATTAAATAAAATGGGAAGTACAATAATTTACACGAGCCACTATATGGAAGAAGTTGAAGCTATTTGTACGAAAATATCTATAATGGACCATGGAAAAATTATAGCAGAAGGGACAAAAGAGGAACTTATATCTATGGTTACCGATACTAATACAACCTTTATAACAGTGGGTAGTGTTGTAGGTATAGACGAGGAAAAATTAAAAGAAATAACTGGTGTAAAAGCCGTTGAGATAAACGAAAATGTGGTTAAAATAATAAGTTCTCGAGATGTTTGCAATCTCGACAAAATAATACAGTATTTTACATCAAAGGATATTCCTATTAAAAATATAAAAAGCGAAATACCCGATTTAGAGACAGTTTTTCTCACACTTACAGGTAGAAAGTTAAGAGATTAGAGGTGGACTATATGAGAATCTTAAGTATTATGACGAAGGAGTTTAAAGAGAATTTTGCCAATAAGCAGGTAATGCTCTTAATGATTTTATTCCCAATAGTGATAATTGCCATTTTGGGATTTGCTTTTTCAAACAACTTTAATACCAATTTTAAATTTCAGGATATAAAAGTAGTTTATACCGATAAAAGCGGTAATGAAGGTATTTCTTTGGGTTTTAAAAAATTTATAAAAGCGGGAAAGAAGATCGGGATTGAGTTTAAGGAAGTCGAAAAAATTGACGAAGGCATAAATAATATAAAAAATGGAAAATACTCGGCTTATATTCTTTTAAATAATGAAGGCATCATTTTATATAAAAACGAAAGAAATGACCTTGAAGCAAACATAATAGAAAACATGGTTAGCGTCTTTGTGGATAGATATAAAACCATAGATGCAATTGCCAAGGTCAATCCTTTGGGTTTAAAAAATATAACAAATATTGAAAGGGATTTCACTAAAATTGTTTCTCTTGATAGAAAAAAGGCTCTGACCTCCTTTGATTATTATTCTGTAACAATGCTTACTTTAATAATACTTTATGGCTCTATTGGTGGAGTATTTGCAATAGATGATGAAAGGACGAGAAAAACAGGAATGAGAATTTTAGCAAGCCCAACTAAAAAGTACGAGATATTGACAGGAAAACTTTTAGGCACCGCTTTTTCAGTATTTATACAATCCGTTATAATTTTTGCATTCAGTAAATATATCTACGGGGCTTATTGGGGTCACGATATAATTACAGTTTTTTTACTTATAACAAGTGAAATATTGTTTTCAGTAAGTATAGGCATTGGATTGGGATTTATCATAAAAAACGGAAGAGCAGCTCAGGGTTTAGTAAACGCAATAATACCATTTATTGCATTTTTAGGTGGTTCTTATTTTCCCATAAGTAGCATGAACAGTAAACTACTTATAAAGCTTTCAAATGCTTCTCCAATTACCTGGATAAATACTGCAATATTTAACGTAATATTAAACAATGATTACAAATATATATTAACCGCGGTTTTAGTAAACTTAATACCTGCTTTGTTTTTTATTGTTTTGTCTGCTTATTTATTTAAAAAGGAGGCTTTTTAAAATGGGTAATTTAGCTTTGCTTATTAATAATACATTGAAATTATTTATAAGGAAAAAAAGCAATGTCTTTTTATTGTTAATGACTATAGCAGTGTCTTTAATATTTTTATTTCTCGGTTTTGCAGATAATTCGCAGTTAAAGATAGGAATTGTCAATAAAGATAACAGTGAAATATCAAAAGATTTAATAAAATCACTTCAAAAAACAGATAAATTTAAAATTATTTTTCTTGATGAAAAAGAGATAATTGAAAAAGTCTCAAGGGGAAATGTGGACAGCGCCGTAATTATCCCCTACGGTTTCGGAGAAGGTTTAATTAAAAATGATATAGAAAAAATTGAAATTATTTCAATAAAAGGCGAAGATGTCACAATACTTTTAAAAAATTATTTAAATCAAGAAATAGCAAACCTTTTAGGTTTAGCTTTTGCCTCTGAAGGTAATAGAGAAATTTTTAATAATATGTATGAAGCATATAAAAACTACCCCTTTAATTTAAAGACGGAGCTTGTAAAAGATGAAACTAAAAGCATTCTTGCGACCAGGAGAAGCCTTGGTTTTTTTATAATGTTTTTAATGGTCAACACAACAAGTATAGCAAATCTAATATTACAGGAAAAAAGAGATAAAACCTTTTACAGAGTTCTTGCATCCCCTGTTAAACCTAAAACTTATTTGTTGAGCAATTTTTTATTAAACGTTTTTGTGGCCCTTTTGCAAATAGTAATTATTTTATTACTTTTGGCATTGCTTTTAGGATTAAATTTAAACAAATCCCTTTTTGAGATATTTTTGGTGCTTGTCTCTTTTGCAATTGTATCTATTAGCCTTAGTATGATGATAATTTCTTTTTCTCCATCTACAAATTATGCAAGTAATCTCACTACATTAATTGTAACTCCAACATGCATGATTGGCGGCGTTTTTTGGCCGGTAAATATGATGCCCAAACTGCTCCAGAAATTGTCAGATTTTATGCCGCAAAAATGGGCAATTGACGCTATAGATAAACTTCAAACCGGAAGTGGATTTAGTGATATATATATAAATATAGCAACGCTTTTAGCTTTTGCAGGGGTATTTATGCTCATTGCTATATATAAAATAAATAGAAGCGAAAAAATGAGTGATTTTGTATAATATAAGTAGTTAAAACTACAAAATATTCTGTTGGAGAATTGATATGGAAAATTGGCTTATATTAAGTGAGTTTTTTACTATTTTGTATCTTATAGTAAAAATTTTCCTCTACAAATTGGAATATCCCGCATCCTTTGTGTTTTTTATTCTTTTCTTCATTTGTATAAATATTTTGTACTATATAGTGGGAAATAAAGTCGTAAAAAGTTTATTATTGTTATTTTCAATGGCCATCTTAATAGTAAGTTATGTTTACGTAAACGAACAATTTATATTACTTTTGCCTTTTAATTTATACGAATTTTCTAATATAAATTTTGGTTCGCCCTTCTATGGGGCTGCTTTTATACTGTTAGTAACAATATTTTTGTATAAATCCATACTTCCCGAATATATTTTAGTTTCGTTTATGGGGTGTGTAATCTACAATATTTCCGTTTTTTCTTATAAAAAAATGGAAAGGTTAAAAAATCAAAATGATGAACTTAGAAAAAGTATATATTCTCTTTACAACAAGATACATAAAAATACTGAATATGAAAAACAGGTAAAATACACTGCACAGCTTGAAGAAAGAAATAAAATTTCGCAGAAAATACATGACAATATTGGCCATGTTATATCGGGGAGTTTGATGCAGTTAGAAGCTGCAAAAATTTTAATAGATAAGAATAGCGAACATGCTAAAAAATTAATACAAAATACCATTGATGTTTTAAGAGATGGGTATGAGAGCATAAGAATTGCTTTAAATACCATGAAACCAACGACAGAGCAAATGGGAATAAACAGAATAAAGCTTATGGTGGATGAATTTAGCGCAAAGTCCAATATAGATGTAAGTTTTGTTTACAGCGGTCCTATTGATAAAATAACGTATTTTAAGTGGAATGTTATTTTTGAAAATATAAAAGAGGCTTTGACAAATGTGTTAAAACATTCAAAAGCAACAAAAGTGACGGTAAGCATAAATGTACTCAATAAGTTCATTAAAATAGAAGTAAAAGATAATGGTATAGGAGCTACTATAATTAAAAAAGGTCTTGGACTAGAGGGGATTGAGGAAAGAAGCGAAAGCATAGGTGGAAAAGTTATAATAGACGGGTCAAACGGCTTTTCTGTAATAGTATTGTTGCCATTAGAAGGTGAAAAAAATGGCTATTAAACTTTTGATAGCAGATGATGACCCTTTAATAAGAGAAAGTCTTAAAATAATTTTCAATATGGATGATGATTTTGAAGTTGTGTTCTGCGCAGAAGATGGGTTAAAGGCAGTTGAATACGCAGCCCAAAATCCGGTAGATGTAGCTTTATTAGATGTAAGAATGCCGGTATTAAATGGTGTTGAAGCAACTAAGGAAATATGCAGTAAATCGGATATAAAGGTATTAATTCTCACGACCTTTGATGACGATGAATACGTATTTGATGCAATAAAATACGGAGCAAAAGGGTATCTACTTAAAAATAATCCGCCTGATAAAATAAAAAATGCAATAAAAATGGTATATGAAGGTAACTCTGTTTTGCAGGATGTGGTATTTGAGAAAATAAAAGAGGGACTTCAAGTAAAGAAGCAAAAAAATAAAACCAATGAAATTGACTTATCCATTTTTTCAAAAAGGGAAAGAGAGATAATTGAACTTATTTCTATGGGTTTATCGAATAAAGAAATTGCAGAAAAATTATTTATATCCAAGGGTACGGTTAAAAATTACATCACGTCTATTTTAGATAAAACGGGATTTAAGCATAGGACCCAAATTGCTTTGTATTTTTTTAAAAATCAAGGAACTGATCGATGAGCAGCTTTTCATGAATTTTCTGTCTTAGCGAAGTAACGCTGAAGCAGTAAAATTACCATACTGCCAATTATTCCGCCCAGCAAAGCTGTGAAAAGCTGCGGTAAAGTGAAGGTTTGAATCACCACCGCCGGTACTTTAATGCTTAGGCTTTTAAGAATGTATTTAACCGAAGTTGAAAGCCATAAGTATTTTTACAATTGATGCCAAAGATATTCCTAATAAAAAGAAAGGAGAACATTATGCAAAAAAAGGCAAAAATTTTATTAATCATTATCATGGCATTAATATTTATGTTAATAATTATATTTCTACCTACATTCAATCTGAAGACAAATAAAATGATATCTAAAGAAACAGATAATTTTGTTTTTTATTATGAAAAACAAGATGAAAACGCTGTAATAGATATGGCAGAAATTTTGGAGAAAACGTACAAAAAAATTAACTCCGCTATGAATTTTACCCGAACGAAAAAAACAGAAATATATATTTATCCTAACCTCCAAACCTTTCAGACAAAAAAGTATGGTTATTTAGGTAGGATTTTAGGTCCCGAATGGTATATTGGAGATAATATAAAAGATAAAGTGATTATAGTTTCGCCGTTAAATCCAGGGCCAGTACATGATTATAATATTGTAGTTCAGACTGTTGTGCATGAATATGTCCACACGGTAATTTATCAGATAAATAAAAAAGCGCCAAAATTTTTAAATGAAGGATTGGCGGGTTATTTATCGGGCAATGCTAAACCAAATTATCCGTTGGAAAATGTACCTGATATAGAAGATACAAAAATAAGTAATCCTATTAAATTTGGCAACAAAGGACTCTATGCTTTTTCTTACACATATATAGAATTTCTCGATAAGAATTATGGTATGAATAAAATTATGGATTTAATAAAAAATCCTTCAGCGTATGAAGAAATATTTGGCGTATCTGAAGAAGATATATATAAACAGTGGATCCAATATATCAAAGATAATTATTTTAATTCTCCTTTTACTCGGAGATTTTACCGTTAATTTAGGATCTAATGGTGGTAAGGGATTAACCAAAAAATCGTCATTAATGGCCTGGTTTTATTTGAAATTGTTACCTTAATTGGCAGCATTAATTTTGGTAAAAACGAAGAGAAAGATATTTTGGGTAGGTTTTATGAATATTTTCTTTCCATGTTTGCACAAAAAGAAGGCAAGGGAGGCGAAGAATTTTTTACAAAAATCCCGCCAGAATGCCCCCAATTTTAATCGGGGGATGAATGGCGGGTTGTAATTTTTCTCCGGTCGTGCTAAAATTTAAGCGAACCGGAGGAGATACTATATGCAGACAGTAACACTAAAGGTAAAACTCCTATTCCCAAACAAAGGCAAACTGGAGAAGATGGCTCTCATGCTGGAAACATATCGAAAAGCCTGCGCCTGGTCCCTGGAACAGGCTGAAACTTTGAAAACTACCAGCAGGGCAAAGTTAAACCGCGAAACCTACCACAAAGCCTGTGAACTATTCGACCTCAATCGAGCTACACTCCAGTGCGCCATGCTCAAAGCACTCTCAGCTTATCGCTCATATCTTTCACGCACAAAAAATGGCAAGAAATCCAGCCTGCCCAAATTTGACCGGATAGTTCCGGTAATGGTGCGGCAGGACTGCTATTCAATACATCAGTTGCCGTCAGGCACATGGGTCATCAAGTTCCCCGTCTCCTCCGGCAGGAGCCAGATAGCAGTGCCCATTGCCACTTCCGAATACCATACCAAAAGGCTCCAGGACCTGGCAGGAGGTTCCTGCCGACAAGGGTCCATGGAGATATGTCCAACAACATCTTTTTCTTAAAGTAGAACATGGTTTGTACTTCCCGGCATCACCGGTCTATAGCAATAATATGAGCTCAACAAACTCTAGCTGTATTCGCCTACCTATGGTTTTAATATTGGCACCGTACTGGTTACGGTGGATGTAGAACCGACAACGGAAGGGAATGGTATATGATTGTAAGAGTGCGCAACCTACGGCTGCACGTTGACGAAGAAGAAGCGCTGCTCGTAAAAAAAGCGGCGCAGCGGCTAGGGGTAAATCCGGTGGCCATCGAGGATCTGAAGATCGCACGCAAGGCCATCGATGCCCGGCGGACTGAGGTGTATTTCACCTACCACGTGGATGTCAAGCTAAAATGGGGTATGCGGCTTCCCCGTTCGATCTTTAGGGCCCCAGACATATCCGTGGTGGAGCCGGTCAAGGAAGAACCGCTTATTTTGGGAAGTGAACGGTTAACGTATTCACCGTTGATCGTGGGGGCTGGACCGGCCGGGCTTTTTTGCGCCCTTACGCTGGCTGAATACGGCTATAAGCCGGTGGTAGTCGAAAGGGGCAGAGACCTGAGACGCCGGGTCGAGGATGTCGACCGTTTTTGGCAGTATGGCGAGCTCGATCCCGAATCGAATGTACAGTTCGGTGAGGGAGGAGCGGGAACGTTTTCCGATGGTAAACTGACCACGCGCATCGGCGATGTACGGGTAGAAAAGGTGCTTAAAACGTTGGTGTCCATGGGTGCACCTCCCGAGATCGAATACGTGAAAAACCCCCACGTTGGTACCGACCGACTCAGGGAGATAGTCTATAATATGAGGCGGCGTATCCTGGAACTGGGCGGCGAGATATATTTCGAAGCGCGGCTCACGGATCTTATTGCCGAAGGTGGGCATATAAAGGGGGCGGTTATAAACGACGCCATCGAGGTCGATGCAGAGGTACTGGTTTTGGCGGTTGGGCATTCGGCTCGTGATGTTTATCGCTTGCTTTACCGCAAAGGGGTAAGCCTTACTCCCAAGGCGTTTGCTGTTGGGGTGAGGATCGAGCATCCGCAGGCCCTGATCGATAGGATCCAGTACGGTAAATATGCTGGGCATCCGCGGCTTCCGGCGGCTGAGTACCGTATTACCTATCAGGACGAGGAAACTGGAAGGAATGTCTATTCATTCTGCATGTGCCCGGGAGGCTACGTGATTGCCAGTGCCTCGGGAGAGAATCAGGTGGTAGTAAACGGCATGAGCTACTGCGCCCGTGATTCCGGAGTGGCCAATAGCGCACTCTTGGTTACGGTGAGCCCTAAAGATTGGGATGAAAATATCTTGGGAGGAGTTGCCCTGCAGGAAAAGATGGAGAAGGCTGCATACCTCATGGGAGGAGGTGGCTATAGGGCCCCGGCCCAGAAGGTCGTCGACTTCCTCATGCGCCAGGAATCCTCAAGCTTTGATAAGTTGCAACCCACTTACCGTCCGGGGGTGATACCGACAAATCTGGATCGGATACTTCCCGACTTCATTGCCGAGCCCTTGAGAAGAGCGCTCATTGACTTCGATCGTCGGATGCCCGGCTTTGCGGGCAAGGAGGCGGTATTGACAGGAGTAGAAACGCGCAGCTCGGCTCCTCTGCGGATTTTAAGGGGAGAAGACTTTCAGTCCGTATCGCTAAAAGGGTTGTATCCCGCGGGGGAAGGAGCCGGCTATGCCGGAGGTATTGTCTCGGCCGCCGTAGATGGGATTAAAGTAGCCGAACAGATCATACGGACTTACGCTCCCCCGGCAAAGAAGACGGTACTTAAGGACAACCGCCTGAGTGATGCGCGCAATCTTTAAAGGCAGGAAAGGGGAAAGTAACCCTCCATGCTTAACAAAGCACAACCATTAATGAAAATATATGGGAACTGCAAGGGTACTAAATTTCCTACATTCTCAGGTAATCTGCCCTGTGATAAATTTAACAAGAATGAATAATATCAAAGATTTACATGTTTCCTTAACTCAATTTGTTTTCTAAAAATCTGCCTGAACAATTTATCTCTTGTTGCCTCTGGAATATTTGCAAAGGTGTATTTACAATAAATGTAATTATCGGATACAGGGTAACTGTAGGTGATTCGCCCGTTTAAAATTAATACTTCACCATCTTCAAATTGAAGCATCAGTTTGTAAGGATTTGCCATATTGAAAGTGTAGGAGTTATCACATACAAATAACAGATAATCATCCGACAGTCTTTTAACTTTAACGTTTATATTTTTACCGTCTTGTGTAATTAAATATGCATCTAACTCCCATAATATGGATACATAGCTCTTTTTTTCAAGAAGTCTTATATTTGAAATTAGATAATTGTTTTCATCTATTGGAACTACATCAACTTCATACTCATGTATAGAATTAAATTTTTCTATCACAAGGGATGCTGAGATTAAATTCCACAAGTCTTCTATGCCTTTAATAGTATTAGTAGATTTGAAATAACTTTTTTCTTCATTAAGGTAAAAATATCCCTCCAAATTAATTATATCTTTGTAAGTTTGTAGTGAAAGGTATGCTGGCAAAATTTTTTCGCCCTCTGACTTTAATATATCCATCGGTAATATAATTCTTTCGTTAATTACTTCTAGTGCTGCATTTACAACTTCTGGATCAAAGTCTTTTTTGCTGCATCTTTTTAGTTCGGCAATTATTTTGTCAACGGAAACGGTTTGTTTATAGCTTCTTGGAGAATGCAAGACATCTATTACATCTGCAACCTTAATAATCCTGCTTGGGAGAGGGATATCATTACCTTTCAATCCGGTGGGGTAACCGCTTCCATCATACATTTCATGATGGTATTTTACCCATGAGGGGATGTCAGGATATACATCACCCAACAATTCCTTTGTAATTATATATCCATACTCTGCATGGCGTTTAACTTCCTCGTATTCTTCTTCTGTCAATGAACCTTCTTTATTAATTATACTGCTTTTGATTCTTATTTTCCCAATATCATGGAATAAAGCCGCGTAGTAGAGTTTTTCAAGGTCGCTCTTTGAGAAATTCAGTTTCTTGGCTATTTCAACGGACCAGAATGCTACATTGAAGGCGTGCAGTCTTAAAGACGGCTGGTTAAATTTTATATTATCTTCAAGCACCATCAGAAGTTTTGAAATTCTTTCGATACCGATTAATTGGCTGTATTTCGAAAATGCATAAGAATATATTTCAAATAGGTTAAATTTACTGAAGAATAAAGATAGTAATTCTGCAATATCTTTAATTTTATTAGTGAATCCAAAATACACGCAAACAATAATATCCTTAATATCCTTATGTTTTTCTACTTTTATAGGGATACATACTTCTTCCATAAAATTTTTGTTCATTGGAGCAACAGCATCATCGTCTTCGATAAGATGATAAACAGGTTTTAGGCTGTCACATGCAAGACTCACAATATTATTATTTTGTAGGATTTTTAAAGAGAGGGCAGTATCAATAATTTCAGCACCAACTTCTTCAACGTTATATATTCTTTTATTGTCAATCAAATAAATAATTAAAGAGTTTATATTGAATTCTTCTTTAAAGTTTGAAAGACTTTCAAGCAAATCTAAATTAATTTTGGTATTAAAATCAAAATATGTAAGCATTCTTGGTGTCACTCCATTATAAAACAATGTGAAAATAAAGCAATAGTTTTATTATGAATTTATTCTATAAAAAAAATTAAAATCCTTAAAAAAAAAAAAAAAAAAAAAAAAAAAAAAAAAAAAAAAAAAAAAAAAAAAATTCTAAAATTTTATCGTAAAACTCTAATTATGAGGCCAGCCCGTGTCTTGAATCCGGGGTTAAGGATTTCTTTCCGGTGCGGAAGCTAAGTCCGGCCTGATCTGCTTGAAAAACTCAAGGCAGAAAGCTATAAACTCTTTCATCACGTTAGTAAAAAATTTGTTTTTATGATAAACAAGGTTAAATTTGCGCTTAATATCTAATCCAGAAACCTTTACTACTGCAACCTTGCCGGTTGCCACCGCGTTCTGGACCGCAAGCGGCGAAATAAAGGAAAGTCCTAGACCACAATGAACAGCATTGATTATAGCCTCGGTACTGTTAAACACTCCAACAGGTTTCCACTTTATGCCATATGCTTTCGTTGCAGCCTCAAATACCTCGCGAGTGCCGCTACCCTCCTCACGGATAACGAAGCACTGATCTTCAAGCTGTGCGGCGTCAATGCTCTTTGCTCCTGCCCATTCGTGCTTCGGTGGGCATACAAGCACAAGCTCATCGTCGTAAACTGGCACCTTAACTATGTCTGGCCAGTTGCCTATGCCCTCCACCAGTCCTATGTCAAGCTTAGCCACATACAGCATTTTTATAATGGTAGCCGTATTGTCGACTACAGCATGCATTTGAACAGTCGGATGAAAAGCGAAAAATTCCTTCATGATGGTAGGTAGAATTGCCGTGCCTATGGTCATGCTGGCACCCACGCGCAGAATGCCGCTTTTTGACATGTCTGATAACCGTTTTTCAGCCTCGGCCAACAGGCTTAGTATGTGCGAGGCGTAAGAGTATAGCTCCTCTCCTGCTTTTGTAAGATAAATCCTGCGACCAAAACGTTCAAAAAGCCTTACGCCATAGTATTTCTCAAGTTCACGGATGACCTGGCTAACCGGTGGCTGGGTCATGTGCAATTGTTTTGCTGCTGCGGTCACGCTGCCAGTTTCGCACACTATGAGAAATATTCTTAAATGTCGCAGAGTCATGCTTGCACCTTCAATTCATATGTAATTACATATCGTTTTTATTTTATTTTAGTATTTTACATTTATGTAATGCAAGTAGTATATTAGAGCATGCAAGCTTAAAATGAGAGATTAAGAAGAGGGGTAGATATAAAAATGGGGAAAAGTCATATTCAGAGTTTTATTAGAGTCGCGGTACTGTGGACCACCGAACATCTTCCCGGCCTCATACTTGTATCTGCAGTTACTGTCATATCAGTGCTGCTTCAGTCCACAACGCTTTTTTCAAAGGTGCTACCGTTAAGCTCGCTCATAATCGCAATAATCATAGGCATGTTAATAAAAAATTTTATCCCCCTGCCATCAAGCACACAAAAGGGCATACGTTTCAGCGCTAAAAATATCTTAAGACTTGCCATTATCTTTCTTGGTTTCAAGCTCAGCATATCCCATGTCTTAGAGGTAGGTCCTTATGCCCTCATCTCTATCCTCGTTGCTTCTACTTCAACCATCATTTTCACTATATGGCTTGGCCGTATCATGGGCATCCCCTTTAAGAGGACCCTGCTTTTGGGTAGTGGTGTATCCATCTGCGGAGCATCAGCGGTAGCAGCAGTAGATGCAGTCATTCAATCCAATGAGGAAGATGCCGCATTCGCCATCGGCGCTGTAACCTTGTTCGGCACTATTTTCATGTTTCTTTACCCGGCACTGCATGGTCTTCTACATATGCCCGACATGTTCTACGCGTTGTGGGCAGGAAGTTCGATTCATGAGGTTGCACAGGTCGCGGCAGCAAGCGTTGTGGTTAGCGGCCAATTCAAAGCAATAGCATCTACCGTAAAGATGATAAGGGTACTTTTTATAATTCCGCTTACCCTTATCCTGACCTTTATCCCGTGGGACGACAATGTAAGAGACAAGGGCAAAATTACAATCCCATGGTTTGCTATATTCTTTTTCGTGATGGTTCTGGTCAACTCCTTCGCCAGACTGCCAAAAAATGTCGTCGCCGGCCTTATAATTTTCGATAACTGGCTCATGACCGCCGCCATGGCGGGGTTAGGTCTTGATTTGTCCTTCAGTGCAATGACGAAAATTGGCAGCCGTGCTGTCATCCTGGGTGCTGTTTCTTCGGCGTTTATTTCCATCCTCAGTGCTGTGGTTATCGGAATCCTGTTAGGCTAATCTGCTGGGAAAAAATTAGATGAAAAAGAGAATTGGCCTGCTCAAGGCCGTTTTTTTTTTTTTTTTTTTTGGTTGACCGAGACCATTTACAAAATGTCTGAAAATTGATATCATGTTTATTAAGCTTGCGGTAAAATTGCAGAAAGGGAGTGCCTTCTATGCCGCTTCCGCATAAAAGACAAATTAAAATATATACTTACAGGGATTATGCTTCATGGCCAGAAGAAGAAAGGTGTGAAATCATCGACGGCGTGCTGTATATGCAGGCAGCTCCATCCAGAATTCACCAGGAAATCTTGATGGAACTTTCAAGGCAGATAGCAAATTATCTGGCCGGTAAGCCGTGTAAGGTGTATCCCGCGCCTTTTTGCGTGAGGCTGCCTGATGGTGACGAAAAAAGCGATAAGGATATCAAAACAGTGGTGGAACCCGACATAAGCATTGTATGTGACCAATCCAAATTAGACGAGCAGGGATGTATAGGGGCCCCTGACATGATCATTGAGATTACTTCGCCGTCTTCGGTCAGGAAGGACAGATTGCAAAAATTTTACAAATATGAAAAAGCTGGCGTGAGAGAGTACTGGATTGTAGAGCCTGAGGAAAAGCTGGTGAGCGTATTTGTACTGGGCGCCAACAATAAATACGGCAGGCCGGACATTTATACAGAAGGCGATGAGATAAAAGTAAGTATATTTCCTGACCTTATAATAAGTCTGAAGGGTATTTTTTAAGTCCTTTTACCCCCGAGGAGTAAAAATCCTTTACGGTTATGAAGGAGTCGAACTATATTTTGATAAAATAGGTTACAAATTAAGTAATGGCGAAAAAATGAAATTATATTTGAACAAAGATGAAAAAGTCGTTGAAGACATTGTTTAATTTATTTTAAATTGTTGACATATATCGTATGCATAATATATAATTAAACCAGATTGTTAATAAATTAACATTTATTTTTAACCATAATTGTCAAAATATTAACAATATATAGGAGGGAAGGGCTTATGGCCACAGCCACGGGGCACGACTCCAGAAGGAGCTTTCAGAGGGTCAATGAAATCATAGAAACTCACGGCAGGGATCCGGTACACCTCATCAGCATTTTGCAAGAAGTACAGAACGAGTACAGGTACCTGCCGCAGGAAATCCTGAACTACATCGCCACGGCTATGAACATATCTCCTTCCAGGGTTTTCGGCGTAGCCACCTTTTACGAAAACTTTTCCTTGGAGCCCAAAGGGAAGTATGTAATCCGTATATGTGACGGTACTGCGTGCCACGTGAAGAACTCCACAGGCCTTTTAAACATGCTCACCAGGAAACTGGGTTTGAAAGAGGGGCAGCGGACCACCGGGGACTTGCTGTTCACCCTTGAAACCGTATCCTGTCTCGGGGCCTGTGGGCTGGCTCCGGTTATGGTGATAAATGAGGAGGTCCACGGAAAGGTGACTCCCGAAAAAGCAGAACAGATAATCGATGAAATTATAAAGAAGGAGAGAAGCCAGAATGATTAAGAGCGTTGAGGAGCTCAAAAGGCTGAAAGAGGAATACAGTAAAGCCCTTGCCAGAGAAAAAATGAAGATACTGGTGTGCGCAGGGACCGGCTGCGTATCCGGCGGTTCGCTGAAGGTATATGAAGCGATTAAAAAGCTTCTCGAAGAAAAAAATATCTATGTTGACATAGACCTTTATACCCATGGTAAAGAAGGGGTAAACGTGTCCCCCAGCGGTTGCCACGGCTTTTGCGAGATGGGCCCCATTGTCAGGATAGAACCCCAGGGGTATTTCTACGTAAGGGTGAAGGAGGAAGACGCTCGGGAAATAGTGGAGAAGACGGTTGAAAGGGGAGAGGTGGTAGAAAGGCTGCTTTATAAATCCCCCGAAACCGGCGAAGTCTTCATGACCGAAGAAAGTATCCCCTTCTACGGCAAGCAAAGCAGGATCGTGCTGGAACACTGCGGTAAGATCAACCCCGAAAATATCAAGGAATACATCGCCGTCGGGGGATATCAGGCCCTGGTTAGAGCCCTTCAGATGACCTCCGAAGAAATATGCCAGGTTATTCTGAAAGCGAAACTGCGAGGCAGGGGCGGTGCGGGATTTCCGGCCGGCGTCAAATGGGACTCGGTAAGGAAACAGAAGGCGGACGTGAAATACGTGATATGCAACGGTGACGAAGGCGACCCCGGAGCATTTATGGACAGGAGCATTATGGAAGGCGACCCTCACCGAGTGATAGAGGGGATGATCATAGCAGGGTACGCCTCCGGGGCCACAGAGGGGTACATCTACGTGAGGGCGGAGTATCCCTTGGCGGTCAGGAGGCTCAAGATAGCCATAGAGCAGGCCAGAGAGTTCGGCCTTCTGGGCAGGAACATACTGGGTTCGGGCTTCGATTTCGATATAAAAATAAACAAGGGTGCCGGAGCCTTCGTATGCGGTGAAGGCAGCGCCCTTATAGCGTCCATTGAAGGAAACAGGGGTATGCCCAGGACGCGACCGCCCAGGACCGTGGAAAAGGGACTCTTCGGCAAGCCGACGGTGCTCAACAACGTGGAGACCTTCGCCAATGTGCCTATGATAATTTTGAAAGGGGCGGACTGGTACCTAAGCATCGGCACCGAGAACAGTCCCGGGACCAAGGCCTTCGCCCTGACTGGAAATATCGTTAATACAGGGCTTATAGAAGTCCCCATGGGCACAACCCTCAGGGAGATAATCTACGAGATAGGCGGAGGTATTCCCAACGGCAAAGAGCTCAAAGCGGTGCAGATAGGGGGTCCTTCGGGCGGTTGCCTCACCAAAGAACACTTGGACCTGCCGCTGGATTTCGATTCGCTGGACAGCGTAGGGGCCATGATCGGTTCCGGCGGAATGGTGGTAATAGACCAGGACGCCTGTATGGTGGAAGTGGCTAGGTTCTTCATGGACTTCACCCAGAGGGAGTCCTGCGGCAAATGCGTCCCTTGCAGGGAAGGCACCAGGAGGATGCTGGAATTGCTAGAAAAGATAACCCGGGGCGAAGGCACCGAAGCCGATATCGAGCTTTTAGAAGAGCTGGCCATCACGGTGAAGGACGGCTCGCTGTGCGGCCTGGGCGAGACGGCGCCCAATCCGGTGCTTACGACCCTCAAGTACTTCAGGGATGAATACCTGGCTCACGTAAGGGATAAAAGGTGTCCCGCAGGTGTCTGCCAGGCCCTGAAGAGGTACGTGATAGACCCGGCCCTCTGCAGGGGCTGCAGTAAATGCGCCAGGGTATGCCCAGCCGGTGCCATTTCGGGAGAAGTAAAAAAGCCCTTCATAATAAATGCGGACAAATGCATCAAATGCGGTGCCTGCGTGGATGCGTGTCCTTTTAAAGCCGTAAAGGAGGGGAAATAAATGAAGACGCTGAAGATCAACGGCAGAGAGGTTGCCTTTTCCGATGAGAAAAACCTTCTGGAAGTGATAAGGAAGGCGGGCATACAGCTGCCCACCTTTTGCTACCACTCGGAGCTGAGCACTTACGGAGCCTGCAGGATGTGCCTTGTGGAAGACAAAAAGGGGAACCTTATAGCAGCCTGCTGCACACCTCCTCGCGAAGGAATGGAGATTAAGACCCATACCCTGAGACTGCTGAAGCAGAGGAAGATGACCCTGGAGCTTTTGCTGGCCGCACACGACAGGGAGTGCACCACCTGCTATAAAAACAGCGACTGCAAGCTCAGGAAACTGGCCCACGACATGGGGATCGAGGAGATAAGGTTCGGCAGAAAGGAAAAACGGCTGCCCGTAGATGACAGCTCCCCCGCCATAATAAGGAACCCGAATAAATGCATACTCTGCGGCGATTGCGTAAGGATGTGCGAGGAAGTCCAGGGCATAGGAGTTATAGGTTTTGCCTACAGGGGAGCCCGGGCTACCGTAACACCGGCTTTCAACAAAAAACTTTCCGAAGTCGACTGCGTTGACTGCGGCCAGTGCTCTTCGGTATGCCCTACTGGCGCCATTGTCGTAAAACCCCATATCGAAAAGGTATGGCAAGCTCTCAACGACGACAGCAAGGTCGTAATAGCCCAGATAGCCCCTGCAGTGAGGGTGGCCTTCGGGGAGGCCTTCGGCCTTAAGGCTGGGGAATCCACCGAATATCTGATCGTCTCGGCCCTCAAGGCGATGGGCTTCGATAAGGTGTTTGATACCTGCTTAGCCGCGGATCTCACGGTTATGGAAGAGGTCCGGGAATTTATGGAAAGGCTTGATAGGGGAGAGAACCTGCCCCTTTTCACCTCCTGCTGTCCGGCCTGGGTAAAATTCGTGGAATTCAATTACCCCTCGTTCTTGGATAACCTTTCCACCTGCCGTTCACCTCAGCAGATGTTCGGTTCCTTTATTAAGAACTACTATGCCGGGGAGGTGGGCCTTTCAAGAGACAATGTGTTTGTGGTGTCGATAATGCCCTGTACCGCCAAAAAGGCGGAAGCGGCCAGGGAAGAGTTTGCGGTGGACGGAAACCCGGATGTGGATGCGGTACTTACAACTCAGGAGCTCATCAGGATGGTGAGGGAAGCCGGTATTGTCTTTGAAGAACTGAAGGAAGAGTCCTTCGACATGCCCTTCGGGTTCGCCACCGGAGGGGGGATTATCTTCGGCGCCACGGGCGGGGTAACCGAAGCCGTGGTGAGAATGCTGGACGGCGGGCACAAGCGGTTCAAAGAGGTAAGAGGTAATGAGGGACTAAAGGAAGCAGCGGTATTGAAGGACGGCAGAGAAATCAAGGTGGCGGTAGTGCACGGCCTGAAAAATGCCCGGGAACTTCTGGAAATGATAAAACAGGGCAAGGCTAAGTACGATCTAGTGGAGGTTATGGCATGCCCGGGAGGATGTGTCGGCGGTGCTGGGCAACCGGTACCCGCGGACGCCGGAATAAGGGAAAAGAGGGCAAAAGGCCTCTACATCCTCGACAACAGGATGCAGCTTGGGCGGGCCGATGAAAACCCGATGGTCAGGATGCTCTACGAGAAATGGCTGGGCAGTCCCGGCTCGGAGGTTTCCCATAAATACCTCCATACCCATTACAGGTCCAGGCGCAGGATTGAGGGGACGGATATAAAATTTGGCGGCCAGCAGGGCAAGGTAAACGTAAAAATATGCATAGGTACGTCTTGTTATCTCAAAGGGTCTTATGATATATTCAAGGCTGTGGACCGGAAGATAAAAGAGCGTAACCTGGAAGACAAGGTGAGTCTGGAGGCTACTTTCTGCCTGGAAAACTGCACTTCGAGTCCGGCAGTGGAGGTAAACGGCAATATAGTAGAAAATGCTGACGCGGAAAGGATAGAGAGGCTGATTGACCAGCTTTTGTAAGAGGTGTGCCCAGACTGTAACCGTACTACGACCTGCTCGGTTGTGAAGAATCTGGTGGAGAAATATCACCCGTAATTCTTTAACCCTCCTCTTTACTATTAGGCTTCTCGAAGAGGCACGGGGCATAGGCCACCCCCAGTGCCCCCACTTTTTACTTTTTTTACTTTTTCAGCATTCCCGAGTAGCTCATTACGCAGTCTCGGCGGTTTTTTACAGCCTTCACTAGTTCCTTAACTACTCTGAATTTAAAAATTTCCATGTCCTCGCCCGGATACAGCCCCACGGACTTGACGTGATGCTGTTGTCCTATGATGGAAACTGCAAAGTTCTGCTGCAAGAACCATTCCCAATGGTGTATCGTTTCGAAAATATCTCCTTTATCTGCTTTACATCCCGGGATTTTGTCCCAGCCGGAACGCCCTTGTCCAGCCTCGCTATATTGCCAATCGGAAAGGTTTTCGATGTATTGAAAATAATCCTGCCGTTTTCCCTCTTCTTATTTTCTATCTTTTCCATGATATTGGGAGAAATATCGCTAAGAGTTTCGCAGGGCCTCCCCAGATAATAGCCCTGAACGTATTCGCAACCTATTTTGATAAGGGTATTCAATTCATCTTCGGTCTCTACACCCTCAGAGATTATCTTCATATTTGTTAGCTTGCTAAAGTTCACCATCATCTGACACACCATCTGCCTTAATTCGTCTTTGTCGATGTTCCTGATAAGACCCATATCGAGCTTTATAAACTGGGGCCTTATCTCTGCAATGAGCATGATTCCTGCATAGCCGTTGCCAGTGTCGTCTACGGCTATCTTATAGCCCTGTTTCCTGTAGTGTTCCAGTATTCTTCTGAAAGAAACATAGTCCGTAATCGCCGTCTTTTCCGTGATCTCAAAGATTATCTGCTCGGGCCTTATGTTGTACTTCTTTAAAAACTCATAAGTGAAACCCTCGGTGAACCTTTCGTCCTTGAGTATCCTAGGATCCACGTTCAAAAAAAGCAAATCCTTCAGCCCCAGCCTGCTTGCATTCTCGATAGCCAGCACTCTGCAGAGGTATTCCAGCTGCCAGAGCAAATTGTATTTGGCGGCCACATCGAACATAACGTCTGGCCTTTCCAGCGGCGACCCCGCCGGACCCCGGGACAGCGCTTCATAGCCTATAATCTTTAGGTTGTTTACATCAACAATGGGCTGAAAAAACGTCCTTATTTCTTTATTCTCTATTATTTCCTTTAAAATTTTTAAATCCTCCATAATCTGATAATGCACCTCGTTATCGCAGCGCTATCTAAATTATACTGGTATTTTGTAAAATTTAATAATACTTTCTGTTAACAGAATGTTAAACCGGATTTATCCTTTTCAGCAGTTCATGCAACTTTTTGAAAAGGAAGTCAGCAAGGAACCACATTATCGAGCCTTATGAGGTACACAATTGCCTGGGTTCTGTTCCCGTAATCCGGGGGCAAACTCCTACCAGGTCTCAGTGTTTTTGACTTGGGCGGTTAACAAGCTCGTTATAGTCGCCCGCAGGCAGTATGCTCGCCGGGTATCTTGATATCATTAGGTCCTTCGAAGCTTTCGCCTGCTCGTAAAGTGCCCCATGAAAGAATTTTTTAGATTTTTTGTCATCTTTACGTTGATGGGAAACCGCTCAGATGGTTTCTGGAGGATGAAGGACAAAGAAATCTCCCGTGATTTTTTTGCTGAAGGAAAACCCGGAAATCCCTTATAAATATCAAGAGGTATCCAAGAAAAATAAAAGATAAAAAGATTCCACCTTTCAGCATGAAGCTTTTCGTAGAGGTTGTCGAAGAAGCGAAAAAGGAATAAACATAAAAAGCCGCCACCAATGTATCGGCGGCTTAAAGTCGTTTTTATGGAACTGGACTTCGAATGCTGTCTGTATTACCACTACGGCCGAATGGTTCACATCTTGGGACAGGGAAAGCACTATCATTTCCTGCATACCTCCGGGCACGTGCCGAAGAATGAGATATAAAGGTCGATGCCGGTGAACTTGCTAACCACAAACCCAGTGATAACGCCGAATATGGCCAGCATAACCAATACCATCAGGGAAGAAATTAAATATGATCGAGAGACCCAGAACCCCTCCTAATATTGACTATTTATATTGTAGCAAAAATCTACCAATTTTTTCTATAATGCTGAGACAGGCAAAATTGATTTCGATAAGTTACCAAGATTAACTGGAAACCTATACCGGCCTTTGACAACGATATCAGCCAGGGTGGATCTTTTGAAAACAGCCTATTTGGAAGCTTTGATGTTTTGTGCCATATGCTTTCATTGCTGCCTCGGACGCCTCGCGAGTGCCGCTACCCTGAGAGTGTAAAATTCAAGTGGGTTTCCAGGGGAGAAAAAGGCATTTAAACGTAGAAAAAAAGACCTAGGCAGTGTAAAATTTAAGTAGGTGCCAAGAAGGAAGAAGGCTTGCAAATGTAGAAAAAAAGACCTCACCACCCAAAACACAACACAAAACACCAAAAGGAGTGTGAGGTCTTATGTTAAATATTCGACACCTAGTAGGCGCAATCCTTCTTTTCCACAATGGATTAATAAAAATTTTAACCGAGAGCGAAGACTTTTATGAACTTGAAAAAAGGGTAAGTGAGTTATGTCAAAAAGTAAGTAGTCAAATGCTAGAATGGGTATTGGAACAAATGGACCTCAATTTAATGAATGCCCGGGATCGAGAGACATGGGAAGTGGTAGGATTTAGAGAAAA
>JAKIHM010000039.1 GCA_021608145.1 Thermovorax subterraneus | reverse complement strand
TACTTCGTAAGTTTTTCCGTTTACCGTGATCCTGTATTTTTTCATGGCAATTTTCTCCTTTCTTTATTTCTTTAGATTTACTTTAGATTTATTGTCATTAGCAGTGTTTTTGTTTATCTACGATTTTGTAGCAGCAAAGGATGTTCTAAAGGGTTTAGCCTCGATTCCATGCCCCAGGCAGGGGTCCTTTCGTGAATCCGCCTTATGAATCCTATTTTTATCATGTCTTGCGGTTTTCCAAGGTATGCCGCAAGGGCTGCGGTTATTACTGCTACCAGTTGTTCTTCGCCTTCTTCCACCGCTTCGGGTTCTTCTTTTTCTTCAAGTACGGCTTTTTCTCTTGTAACGAAATTGCTCGCTGCTTCTTGTTCGTTTTTGCCTACTTTATTTTCTTCTTTTTCTTTCTTGTAGAATATTACCTTCATGAGGTCAAGGATGATAGATAGAATGTATAGCGATATCAGGGTTATCCCCATGCCCAACAGGCCGGTTTTTAGGGATTCTGCTAGGGCTTTAGTGACGTCGCTCATATTTTATACACCTTCCCTTTTTTTAGACGGGCATGTTGCCGTGTTTCTTGGCAGGGCGCTTTTCCCTTTTGCTCGAAAGCATCTCAAGGGCGCTTATCAGCCTTATCCTCGTGGTTGAGGGCTCTATTACGTCGTCCACGTATCCCCTCTTTGCCGCTTGATAGGGGTTTGCGAATTTGTCCCGGTATTCTTCTATTTTTTCTTTCCTCGTGGCTATGGGGTCCGCCGATTCTTCTATTTCTTTTTTGAAGATTATGTTTGCCGCACCTTCCGGCCCCATTACGGCTATTTCGGCTGTTGGGAATGCGAATACCTGATCGGCTCCCAGGTGTCTTGAGCACATGGCTATATATGCGCCGCCGTAAGCTTTCCTTACTATTACCGTTATCTTGGGTACGGTGGCTTCTGAGTAGGCGTATAGTAGTTTTGCGCCGTGCCTTATTATTCCGCCGTGTTCCTGGGCTACTCCGGGCAGATACCCGGGGGTGTCGGTGAAGGTTATCAAGGGTATGTTGAAGGCGTCGCAGAAGCGCACGAATCTCGCGGCTTTGTCGGAGGCGTTTATGTCAAGGCAGCCCGCTAATACTTTGGGTTGGTTGGCAAGGATACCCACGCTCCTGCCGTTTAGCCTGGCAAAGCCGGTTATCATGTTTTGGGCAAAGTGGGGCTGCACTTCGAAGAAGTCGCCGTCGTCTACTACTTTTTTTATCAGTTCTTTCATATCGTAGGGTTTGTTTGGATCTGTCGGTATCAGTGTGTTCAGTTCTTCAATGATCTTGTATGCTTCATCGCTCGGTTCTATGTAGGGCGGATCTTCCAGGTTGTTGGAGGGTATGTAGGATAGAAGCTTTTTTATGCTCTCTATGCATTCTTCTTCGCTTGATGCCAGAAAATGGGCTACTCCGCTTTTTGTGTTGTGGGCAAGGCCGCCTCCCAGCTCTTCGGGGCTTACTTCTTCTCCCGTTACCGCCTTAATTACCTGCGGGCCGGTTATGAACATCTTGCTTATGCCGTCTACCATGAAAATGAAGTCGGTGAGGGCCGGTGAGTATACGGCGCCGCCGGCGCACGGGCCGAGTATCACCGATATCTGGGGGATGACTCCGGAGGCTAAGGTGTTCCTGTAGAATATTTCGCCGTAGCCTTTTAATGCATCTACGCCTTCCTGGATCCTCGCTCCGCCGGAATCGTTCAGGCCTATTAAGGGCGCTCCCATCTTCATGGCCATGTCCATAACCTTGCATATTTTTGCGGCGTGCATTTCGCCAAGGGAGCC
>JAKIHM010000038.1 GCA_021608145.1 Thermovorax subterraneus | reverse complement strand
AAATGACAGATATCCTAAGCGGAAAAGAAGTGGCGGATGCACTAAAACAAAAACTAATGAGAGAGGTAGAGGAATTAAAGGCACGCGGTGTTACTCCCGGCCTTGCCATAGTGATAGTAGGGGAAAGACCCGACTCGGTGTCGTATATAAAAGGAGCCCAAAAAAGGTGCGCGGAGATCGGCATAGAAACCAGCGTCGTCCAGCTTCCGGAAAACACCTCGGAAGAGGAATTTGTAAAAAAGCTCCACCAACTGAACAAAGATGAAAAAGTCCACGGCATACTCGTCATGCGGCCGCTACCCCCTCACATCTTGGAAGACAGGGTAAAATACGAAATATCGCCCCGAAAAGACGTGGACTCTTTCAACCCGGTGAACATAGCCAAAGTGATGGCTGGTGAAGAAGACGGTTTTGCCCCATGCACACCATCGGCCGTCATGGAGATACTCCACCACTACGGCATAGACCTCACCGGCAAGCGAGCCGTAATAGTGGGGCGCAGCATGGTGGTGGGAAGGCCCCTTGCCATGATGATGCTTAAAGAAAACGCCACCGTCACGATATGCCACACGAAGACAAAAGACCTGAAGGCCGAAACGACCCGGGCCGAAATCCTGGTTGCCGCCGCCGGAAAAGCGAAGATGATAAAAAAAGACATGGTATCTCCGGGCGCCATAGTGATAGACGTGGGCATAAACTTCGACGAAAACGGCAGGATGTGCGGTGATGTGGACTTTGAAGAGGTAAAGGAAATAGCGGGCAAAATAACTCCCGTTCCCGGCGGAGTAGGCTCCGTCACCTCAACAGTACTTGCAAAGCACGTCATCCAGGCCTGCCAAATGCCGACGTGCAAGGAGGGTTGAAAAATGATAATAACAAAACAAAAACCTTTTGAAGAAATACTCAAAATGCTAAAAGACGCAAAAAAGGTATACATCACCGGCTGCAGCCTCTGTGCAACAAGCTGCATGACCGGCGGCGAAAAACAAATCCTCGAAATGAAAGAAGCCCTCGAAAAAGAAGGGAAGGAAATAACCGGCTTTGTTGTACTCGACCCCTCCTGCCACAAGCTCCAAGTAAGAGCGACGCTTAAAAAGCAAAAAAACGAGCTAGAAAAAGCCGATGCGATACTCTGCATGGCCTGCGGCGACGGCGCCCAGACCGTAAGCTCCATAGTAGACGAAATCCCCGTATACCCCGCCAACGACACCCTGTTCATCGGAGAAATAGAGCGCATGGGACACTTTTCCGAAAAATGCCGGGCCTGCGGCGAATGCGAACTTGGGTGGACCTCAGGCATCTGCCCCATGACTCAGTGCGCCAAAGGCCTATTAAACGGCCCCTGCGGCGGCGCCAAGGACGGCAAATGCGAAGTAAACACAGAAAACGACTGCGCCTGGATACTCATATACGAACGCCTCAAAAAAGCGGGGAAGCTGGAACAACTAAAACAAATAAAACCCCCCAAAGACCACAGCAAGACGGTGCACCCCATGAAAATCACCCTCAGCCGCTGAAAGGAGTGAGAAGATGGGCCTCAAAGAAAAACTCGAAAGCGGCGGCTTTGCCGTAACCGCCGAACTTGCCCCCCCGAAAGGCACCGACACCAATCGCCTAATAGAATGCGCGAAAGCCATAAAAGGCCGTGTAGACGCCGTAAACCTCACCGACTTTCAAAGCGCCGTAGTCAGGGTATCATCCCTTGGAGCGGCAGTACTCATAAAACAGCAAGGCCTCGAACCCGTAATGCAGATAACCGGCCGGGACCGGAACAGGATTGCCATCCAGGGAGAACTTTTATCCGCCGCAGCGCTGGGCATAAAAAACATCCTCGCCCTCACCGGCGACCACCCCGTATTCGGCGACAACAAACAAGCAAAACCCGTATTTGAACTCGACTCCGTAAACATACTCCAAACCGCCACCTGCCTCATGCAAGGCAAAGACCTTTCGGGAAATCCCCTAAACAAAGCACCGGAATTCTACCTTGGAGCCAGCGTAACCCCCCACTACGACCCCATAGAACTACAGATACTCAAGATGGAAAAGAAGGCAAAAGCCGGAGCGAAATTCTTCCAGACCCAGGCCGTATACGACATACAAGACATAAAAAGACTAAAAGAAATGACACAGCACCTTGACGTCAAAATCCTGGCAGGAATAATACCCCTAAAATCACCCGGCATGGCAGAATACATGAACAAAAACGTTCCCGGCATATACGTCCCCGAAGAAATAATCCAAAAACTCCGAAACTCCCAGGACAAAATAAAAGAAGGGCTCAAAATAGCCGCAGAACTCATAAACCAGCTAAAAGACGGCAAAATATGCGACGGAATTCACATAATGGCCATAGGCGCCGAAGAAAACGTGCCCCTGCTTTTGGACTTATGCGGATTTTAGCCCATCGGGAAGGAGGGAGAACATGTCAAAAGAAGTCATAATAATCGGAGCGGGCCCTGGCGGATACGTAGCAGCCCTAAAAGCAGCAAAACTAGGCGCCAAAGTCACCGTAATAGAAAAAGACAAAGTAGGAGGCACCTGTCTAAACCGGGGATGCATCCCCACCAAAGCCCTTTTAGCATCGGCGGAAGTCCTAACTGCGATAAAAGAAGCCGACCAATACGGCATACAAATCCAAGGAAGCATAACCCCCCAAATAAGCCAAATAATCGAAAGGAAAAACAAAATAGTAAAAAGGCTGCAGGAAGGGATAGAATACCTATTCCAACAAAACAACGTAAAACTCATAAAAGGAACGGCAAAACTGACCGGCAAAGAAACGGTACAGATACAAAAACAAGACGGAAGCAACGAAACCCTAAAAGCCGACAACATCATCATAGCCACCGGTTCAACCCCTGCAAAACTACCCCTATTCCCCTTCGACGGCAAAAAAATCCTCACAAGCGACGAAATCCTCGACATAGACCACATCCCCGAAAGCATCACAATAGTAGGAGCCGGAGTAATAGGCCTAGAATTTGCCACATTCTTCAGCGCCATGGGTAGTGCGGTCACCATGGTCGAAATGATGGACCGCGTCCTTCCCACCGAAGATGCGGAAATCTCAAAAGAAATGGAAAAAATCCTCAAGCGCAAAAAAATAAAGCTGCACCTTAAAGCAAAAATAGAAGAAGTAAACACAAAAGAAGACAAAGTAGTGGCAGTCCTAGACAGCGGAAAAGAAATCGAATCCGAGATAATGCTAGTAGCAACGGGAAGGAAAGCCCAAATAGAAGACCTCGGCCTGGAAGCGGCGGGGATAAAGGCAGAAAAAGGTAGGATAATCGTAGACGAACACATGGAAACCAGCCAAGAAGGCATATACGCCATAGGCGACGTAGTGCCCGGCCTGCAGCTTGCCCACGTAGCCTCCTTTGAGGGAATCTGCGCGGCGGAAAACATAATGGGAAAAGAGAGCCGCATGGACTACAAAGCGGTGCCCCGGGGAGTATTTACCGACCCCGAAATAGGGGCGGTCGGGATGACCGAAGAAGAAGCCAGGAAAGCCGGATTCAAGGTAAAGATAGGCAGATTCTACTTTAGAGGGTTAGGAAGGGCTCAGGCGGCGGGGAAGATAACCGGCTTTGCCAAGATAATCGCCGACGATGACACGGATAAAATTCTGGGCGCAGCAATTATGGGTCCGAACGCCACGGACCTGGTGCACGAGCTAGTTCCTGCGATAAGCTGCGGGATAACCGCAGAAGAATTGAGCA
>JAKIHM010000037.1 GCA_021608145.1 Thermovorax subterraneus | reverse complement strand
AAGGTGTGTAATTAAAGTAAGCGGAGAGCTTACTTTAAAGGAATAGGATTTAACCTGAGAGTTTGATCCTGGCTCAGGACGAACGCTGGCGGCGTGCCTAACACATGCAAGTCGAGCGGAGGTGGTGGAAGGCTTAAGCTTGAAGCCACCTTAGCGGCGGACGGGTGAGTAACACGTAGGCAACCTACCCACCACACGGGGATAGCCCTGGGAAACCGGGGGTAATACCCGATACCTTTGCTGGTTGCATGACTAGCAAAGAAAGCTGCCTGTGAGGGTGGCGGTGGTGGATGGGCCTGCGGCCCATCAGCTAGTTGGTGAGGTAACGGCTCACCAAGGCGACGACGGGTAGCCGGCCTGAGAGGGTGTACGGCCACACTGGGACTGGGACACGGCCCAGACTCCTACGGGAGGCAGCAGTGGGGAATCTTGGGCAATGGGGGAAACCCTGACCCAGCGACGCCGCGTGGGGGAAGAAGGCCTTCGGGTTGTAAACCCCTGTCACCGGGGAAGAGGGAGGACGGTACCTGGGGAGGAAGCCCCGGCTAACTACGTGCCAGCAGCCGCGGTAATACGTAGGGGGCGAGCGTTGTCCGGAATCACTGGGCGTAAAGGGCGTGTAGGCGGGTTAGCAAGTTGCGGGTAAAAAACCAGGGCTCAACCCTGGGGGTGCCTGCAAAACTGCTGACCTTGAGGGCGGGAGAGGAGGGTGGAATTCCCGGAGTAGCGGTGAAATGCGTAGATACCGGGAGGAACACCAGTGGCGAAGGCGGCTCTCTGGACCGCACCTGACGCTGAGGCGCGAAAGCTAGGGGAGCGAACGGGATTAGATACCCCGGTAGTCCTAGCCGTAAACGATGGTCACTAGGTGTGGGCGGTGGTAAGCCGTCCGTGCCGCAGCAAACGCAATAAGTGACCCGCCTGGGGAGTACGGCCGCAAGGTTGAAACTCAAAGGAATTGACGGGGGCCCGCACAAGCGGTGGAGCATGTGGTTTAATTCGAAGCAACGCGAAGAACCTTACCAGGCCTTGACATGCAGGTGGTAGCGAACCGAAAGGGGAGCGACCCTAGCCTTAAGGTTAGGGAGCCTGCACAGGTGGTGCATGGTTGTCGTCAGCTCGTGTCGTGAGATGTTGGGTTAAGTCCCGCAACGAGCGCAACCCCTACCTCTAGTTGCCAGCGGGGGAGGCCGGGCACTCTAGAGGGACTGCCGCCGACAAGGCGGAGGAAGGTGGGGATGACGTCAAATCATCATGCCCTTTATGGCCTGGGCCACACACGTGCTACAATGGCCGGTACAGCGGGGAGCGAAGGCGCGAGCCGGAGCGAATCCCTAAAAGCCGGTCTCAGTTCGGATTGCAGGCTGCAACTCGCCTGCATGAAGGCGGAATCGCTAGTAATCGCGGATCAGCATGCCGCGGTGAATACGTTCCCGGGCCTTGTACACACCGCCCGTCACACCATGGGAGTTGGCAACACCCGAAGCCGGGCTAAAAGTCCGTCGAAGGTGGGGCCAGCGACTGGGGTGAAGTCGTAACAAGGTAGCCGTACCGGAAGGTGCGGCTGGATCACCTCCTTTCTAAGGAGCGAAGGGGCGTGGCGCTGTTTAGTTATATAAAGATTGGAACTGCACCTTGAAAATAGCACAGTGGGTATGCGGAGCATCTTTTAAGGAGGCTTTTGGTCAAGCTACTAAGGGCACACGGTGGATGCCTAGGCGCAAGGGGGCGAGGAAGGGCGCGGCAAGCGGCGAAACGCCCCGGGGAGCTGCAAGCAAGCTGAGATCCGGGGGTACCCGAATGGGGGAACCCGCCGTGGGGGAACCCACGGCATCCCATGCTGAACCCATAGGCATGGGAAGCGAGACCGGGGGAACTGAAACATCTTAGTACCCCGAGGAAAAGAAAGCAACAGCGATTCCCTGAGTAGCGGCGAGCGAAAGGGGAGTAGCCCAAACCCATCATGTGGAGAAGGCCGTCGCCGTTGCATGATGGGGGTAGAGGGAGTGCCGGGCCTGACGACGGTAGGGCGAGGCGAGTCTGAAGGGTAGCCGAACGCAGCTGGAAAGCTGGGCCGTAGAAGGTGAAAGCCCTGTAGGCGAAACCTGGAAGGCCGCCTGGCACATCCCGAGTACCACGGGACACGAGGAATCCCGTGGGAAGCAGGGAGGACCATCTCCCAAGGCTAAATACCACCTTGCGACCGATAGCGCATAGTACCGTGAGGGAAAGGTGAAAAGAACCCCGGGAGGGGAGTGAAAGAGAACCTGAAACCGTGTGTCTACAAGCAGAGGGAGCGGGAAGCGACCTCGTACTTTTTGCAGAACGGACCGGCGAGTTACCGTACCAAGCGAGGTTAAGGGGCTGGAGCTCCGGAGCCGAAGCGAAAGCGAGTCCGAAGAGGGCGTGAGTTTGGTGCGGTAGACCCGAAACCGCGTGATCTACCCATGGCCAGGGTGAAGCGGGACTAACCTTCCGTGGAGGCCCGAACCATGTTGACGTTGAAAAGTCATGGGATGAGCTGTGGGTAGGGGTGAAATGCCAATCGAACGCGGAGATAGCTGGTTCTCCCCGAAATAGCTTTAGGGCTAGCCTCAGCTGGACGCGGCCGGAGGTAGAGCACTGAATGGGCTAGGGGCCGAGAGGTTACCGAACCCTATCAAACTCCGAATGCCGGTCGTAGGGTAGCTGGGAGTCAGACTGTGGGGGATAAGCTTCACAGTCGAGAGGGGGACAGCCCAGACCGACAGCTAAGGTCCCGAAGTAAGCCTAAGTGGGGAAGGATGTGGCACTGCGAAGACAGCCAGGATGTTGGCTTAGAAGCAGCCATCATTTAAAGAGTGCGTAACAGCTCACTGGTCTAGCGGTGCTGCGCCGAAAATGTAACGGGGCTAAAGGCTTACACCGAAGCTGCGGATGGTGGCCTGTAAGAGGTCATCATGGTAGGGGAGCGTTCCTACTGGGCGGAAGCATAACCGAAAGGTTATGTGGACTGGTAGGAAGAGAGAATGTCGGTATAAGTAGCGAGAGGCAGGTGAGAATCCTGCCCGCCGGAAGCCTAAGGATTCCTGAGGAAGGCTCGTCCGCTCAGGGTTAGCCGGGGCCTAAGCCGAGGCATGGGAATGCGTAGGCGATGGGTAACGGGTGGACAATCCCGTGCCACCTGAGGCCGATGGAGCGAAGGGGTGACGCAGGAGGGTAGGCCGAGCGCGCGGTTGGTAGAGCGCGTCCAATCCCGAAGGCAAGCCAGGCAGGCAAATCCGTCTGGTGGTGCTGAAGGGTGACGGGGAGGGAAGTTAAGTACCGAAGCGGCTGAACCCACACTGCCGAGAAAAGCCTCTAGCGAGGCCGAAGGTGCCCGTACTGCAAACCGACACAGGTAGGCGAGGAGAGAATCCACAGGCGAGCGGGGGAACCCTCGTTAAGGAACTCGGCAAACTGACCCCGTAACTTCGGGAGAAGGGGTGCCCAAGTAGCTGGCGGCTTAAAGCTGTTGGCGAACGGGTCGCAGGGAAGTGGCCCAAGCGACTGTTTAGCAAAAACACAGGTCTCTGCTAAGGAGGAATCCGACGTATAGGGGCTGACGCCTGCCCGGTGCTGGAAGGTTAAGGGGAGGGGTTAGCCGAAAGGCGAAGCTCTGAACCGAAGCCCCAGTGAACGGCGGCCGTAACTATAACGGTCCTAAGGTAGCGAAATTCCTTGTCGGGTAAGTTCCGACCCGCACGAAAGGCGTAACGACTTGGGCGCTGTCTTGACGAGGGGCCCGGCGAAATTGTAGTATGAGTGAAGATGCTCATTACCCGCAGCTGGACGGAAAGACCCCGTGGAGCTTTACTGCAGCCTGATATTGGACATCGGCACTGGATGTACAGGATAGGTGGGAGGCGTAGAACCTAGCTCGTCAGGGCTAGGGGAGCCGGCGGTGGGATACCACCCTTCTGGTGCTGGGGTTCTAACCGTGAGCCGTGTAGCCGGCCATGGGACAGTGTCAGGTGGGCAGTTTGACTGGGGCGGTCGCCTCCTAAAGGGTAACGGAGGCGCCCAAAGGTCACCTCAGCGCGGTTAGGAATCGCGCGATGAGTGCAAAGGCATAAGGTGGCCTAACTGCGAGACGGACACGTCGAGCAGTGTCGAAAGACGGGCTTAGTGATCCGGCGGTACCGGATGGAAGGGCCGTCGCTCAACGGATAAAAGCTACCCCGGGGATAACAGGCTGATCTCCCCCAAGAGTCCACATCGACGGGGAGGTTTGGCACCTCGATGTCGGCTCGTCGCATCCTGGGGCTGGAGCAGGTCCCAAGGGTTGGGCTGTTCGCCCATTAAAGCGGCACGCGAGCTGGGTTCAGAACGTCGTGAGACAGTTCGGTCCCTATCCGCTGCGGGCGGAGGATACTTGAGGGGTACTGCCCCTAGTACGAGAGGACCGGGGTGGACGGACCGATGGTGTACCAGTTGTTCTGCCAAGGGCACAGCTGGGTAGCCAAGTCCGGGAGGGATAAGCACTGAAGGCATCTAAGTGCGAAGCCTGCCCCAAGATAAGGTATCCCACCCTGAGGAGGGGGTAAGACACCTGGGAGACGACCAGGTAGATAGGCCGGGGGTGTAAGGGCTGTGAGGCCTTGAGCCGACCGGTACTAATGAGTCGAGGGCTTGACCAAGGAGGAGCATACCCGCTGTGTGATTTTGAGGGTGCAGGGGAAAGAAGAGAATAGAGGTAGGAAGATTTCGGTGGCCATAGCGGAGGGGTAACACCGGTAACCATTTCGAACACACAGGTTAAGCCCTCCAG
>JAKIHM010000036.1 GCA_021608145.1 Thermovorax subterraneus | reverse complement strand
CTGGTTTAAGGGACAGCGTGAAGATAATAATAGGGGGAGGCAGGGTAGACGAGAGCGTAAAGGAATTTGCAGGTGCGGATGCGTGGGCTGACGATGCGGCCAAAGGCGTGAGGCTCTGCAAACAATTAATAGGCGTGGAAAATTGAAAATTTATAAAAATAACTTAAAGGGGATGTGATTTTATGTCAAACACCAGGTTTACGACTGTGCTGGCTGTAATGTCGGTATTTTTTATAGCTATGGGCATTGGTACGATTACGCCGGCATTGCAGAACATAGCCGAAGCTTTTCCCCACTTGCCGTTTAGCACGATCCTTCTTGCTTCAACGCTTCCGTCATTATTCATCATTCCTGCGACGGCTTGGTCTGGAATGGTAGCAGGGAAGACAGTAAGCTACAGGACTTTGCTTATAATAGGAACATTGCTTTTTGCTCTGGCCGGAGCTGCCCCTGTAATGATGAACGACTTTACAGTGATTTTGGTTGCAAGGGCGCTTTTCGGAATAGGATTAGGAATTATAAGTCCTCTAGGGACTGCCTTGATTTTAAGGTTATTTGAAGGGCAACAGCGGGCCAACATGCTGGGGCTGTCCGGCGTTATAATGAACCTGGGTGGTATAGTTCTTCAGATACTAGGCGGTATTCTTTGCACTATTAGTTGGAGATACGCTTTTCTACCGCACCTGTTAGGTCTTTTAACGCTATTCATGGTACTCTTTATGTTGCCAGAACCTCCAAAAGTGGAAACTCAAGGAGCGGGGGAAAAAGTTGGGATACCGGGAGCAGTATATCTGATTGCTGCACTGTTTGGCACGGCTATGATGTTAAACTATCCTATGCTTGTCAATATGTCTACGATAATAATAACAGGTAACCTTGGAGATGCAGCTGCAGCAGGTTTTGTTCTTTCTATGTTTACAGTAGGAGGTATGATTGGAGGAGCTATTTTCGGCAAAGTGCACCAATATATCAAGAATCAGGCCATCACGGTGAGTCTCCTTTTAATATCACTTGGAATGGGACTCGTCTATTACGCCAATAGCTTGATGATGTTGACAGCAGGTTCGACGCTAGTAGGAATGGGCTTTAGTATATTGATGCCCGCAGTGATGATGATAATAGGCACTATAGTCCACCCGTCGGCTTTTGCCTCGGCTTCAGGGATGCTAATGGCCTTTATGAACCTGGGAGGCTTTATCTCAACGTACTATATAGCCCTGCTTTTGAAAATCAACAGTTATATACGATTCCCGATTTTCATCGCTATGGTTGTATACTTTATTAGTGCTATAATTTATGCCATTACTGGTGGTAGAAAGCAGAGCGGCGTTTCAGCTCAAGGTTGAAGAATCTCAAAGTCTGAAATTATTTAAGAATTTCAGCACCTAAAAAAGGTGCTTTTTTTTAATAAAGTAGAATAAAAAATTAAAATCACAATTGACTTATTAGAATAAAGTACAATAAAATAAAGACAAGTATATATTAGTATATATAATGGGGAGGGAAGGTTTATGGCGCAAGAGCCTAAAGACCTAGCTCAAAAGCGATACGAACGCATAATGGCTGCCATTAACTTAGAAGAACCAGATAAAGTGCCTTTCAGAGGTTTTGGAGGAGATATAATCCCGGCATACTACGGAATATCTTACCAAGAGTTTTGTTTTGAGTATGATAAAGCTTTAAAAGCTATTGAAAAATTTTTGAAGGACTTTCCCTGTGATTGGTCTTCGGCGGGATTGGCCGGTCTAGACGGAAGAGTATTTAGCGTAGCGTTTGCAAATTGGGCGGAAGTTACAGTAAATACTACCTTTATAACTGGCCCGATGCACAAAGTTTTAGAAGATAAATATTACCGCTATCCGGGAGTGGAAACGAGTGAAAATTCTTCGCCGCAATTCATAGGCGGTACATTCATGGAAGCAGATGAATACGATAAGTTAATCGAAGATCCGGTAAAATTTGTTGCAGAAACAGTATTGCCAAGAGCTTGTAAGAATCTAGAAACCCCTTCTTCGGCTATGGCTACAATGGTAAAGTTAGGGGAGGAATTCGCAAAATATAACGCTGCAGTCCGGCAGTTGGGGGCTATTGCTGCTTCCATGGGATATCCATCAATTCCTCTGGGAGGAGCTTATGCGCCGCTTGATATAATTGGGGATTTTTTAAGAGGAATAGAAAATGTGCTGCTTGATATCAGGAGGTATCCGGATAAGGTTAAAAAAGCCGCCGAAGCATTGGTAGAGCCGGTGACGAAGTATGCACTTTCCTTCAAAGCCAGAGGTGCCAAACTGGCATTTATTCCGCTTCATCTAAATGAATATTTGTCGCCGAAACTGTACAAAGAATTTTATTGGCCGACGTTGAAAAAGGTCATCTTGAACCTATTAGATGAGGGAATAAAATCGTTTGTATTTTTTGAAGGAAACCATACCCCTCATCTGGAGACTATCTTGGAGCTTCCCAAAGGATGGGGCATTGCGTATTTTGAAAAGACCGATGTGGTTAAAGCTAAAGAGGTCTTAAAAGGCCATTCCTGTGTCATGGGTGGAATACCAGCAAACTTAATAATTGGTGGAACCCCTGCACAGATTAATGAGCACATAAAGACTCTCTTAGAGAAGGTAAAACCAGGCGGTGGATTTATACTTTCTACTACTATAGGTACACTTCCTCGAGAGACTCCTATTGAGAACATAAATGCTCTGATAGAAGCTATTGAAAAATATGCTTGATGAATATTATTATTAAATTAGACACTGCAAATTGGATACTGCCGCTTTGCGGCAGCTTGTTTTTTTAATTTCACAATGTATTGGAGGTAAGCTTTAATGAATATGTACACAATTACAATTCTCCCGGAAAACATTCAAATATTTGCTCAAGAAAATTCAACCCTGAAGAAGGTTTTTACCGAAAACGGCATAAAATTTGAATTTCCATGCGGAGGCATGGGGAAATGCAAGAAGTGCAAGGTAAGAATAATTAGAGCAAACTCTAGCGAAGAAGTTTTGGCTTGTCAGTTCAAGGTAGTAGAGGATGTGACAGTGGAGATACCAAAAAAGGAACAAAAGTATGAGATTTTATCAGAAGGCGTTGAAAGAAAAATAGCCTTGGATCCTCTTGTTAAAAAGCGATACATTGAACTTCCAGTACCATCGTTGGAGGACAACAGAGATGATTGGAAAAGACTGGATAATATCGGTTTAAAACCCAACCTCAGGATTTTAAGAGAATTACCTGAGATATTGAGGAAGAGTAATTTTAAAGTTACCGTCTCGACATGGAATGATGAAGTCCTGACTATTGAAAGAGGGGATACCAGTCGGGAACTTTTGGGGATGGCTTTTGACATAGGAACGACGACGATAGCAGGCTATCTTATAAATTTGAGCACCGGCAGCGAAATAGCAAGGGTATCTGCACTTAATCCGCAGACAAAATACGGGGCCGATGTGATATCGAGGATAAATTTGGCTTCAGAGACACAAGATGGGCTGGAAAAACTTCATAGGGAAGTGATAAATGAAATAAATAATTTAATTGACAAGGCGCTGAGCGGTACCGATTTTAAGCGAGAGGACATTTACGCAGTTACAACAGTGGGCAATACGACCATGCAGCATTTATTCTTAATGGTGCAGCCAAGGCACCTGGCCTTAGCTCCCTACGTGCCCGTTTTTTCAGAGCCGATGGTCGTGGATGCGGCTGAACTTGGCATAAACATCAACCCGAACGGCAAGGTTTTTACACTGCCGAACATTGCCGGGTTTGTTGGGGCGGATACGGTCGGCGCGGCCCTGGCATGCGAGATGGATAAGTACGATGACCTCAGGCTGCTGATAGATATAGGCACGAATGGAGAGATGGTGCTGGGAACTAAAGAAAGGCTCTTTGCCTGTTCCACCGCTGCAGGGCCCGCTTTCGAAGGTGCTCACATAGCCTGCGGCATGAGAGGGGCGACCGGAGCTATAGATCATGCGAAAATAGACGGAGAAATAAAGTACACGGTGATTGGCGGGGTTGAGCCTGTAGGTATATGCGGGTCTGGACTTTTGGATATTGTGGCGGAGCTTCTGAAAGTAGGCGTCGTGGACAAAAAAGGAAGAATCCTGAAGCCCGAGGAACTTTCCGGGGAAGGGGAAATTTACAAAGACAGAATTAGAGAGATAAACGGAATAAGAGCATTTATTATAGAGGAGAATACGCCGACCGGGCAGCCCGTGTATATAAACCAAAAAGATATAAGGGAGCTGCAGTTGGCAAAAGGAGCCATAGCCGCCGGAATTGAAATTCTGTTAAGTACTTTCGGGGCTAAGGTGGAGGACATAAAGGAAGTATATCTGGCGGGGGCTTTCGGGAATTATCTGAAACCCGAGAGCGCATGTAAGATAGGACTCATCCCGCCCGAACTGGAAGGCAGGATTAAACCCGTGGGTAATGCCGCCGGGACCGGGGCAAAACTTGCGCTTGTATCCGAAAAAGAATACGAGCGGGCACTTGCACTTTCCCGCAAGATCCATTATATAGAACTCAGCACGGTGAGCGAATTCAGCCGGATTTTTGCCAAGAAAATTGAATTTTAATACAACAGTTGAAAATAATAATGCAAAAAGGCATAATTTTGATTAGGTGATGTTGAATGTTACTAAGTGTGCAAAAAATCAAGGAGATATATGGCATCAACAGAAGAATGCTAATAAACCGGGAAAAGGAAGGATTGAAAACAACCTCATAGATACAGCAAGGATTTATGGCCAAAGAGGTGCTAAAAGGCATGATAACAATTCAGGCAAAGCTGATTTTTGATAGCAACGAAGATAAGCAGGAAGTATTAGACCTTTTGAGAAGATGGTCATCCTGCGCAAGATTCGCATATAACAGGCTTTTAGAAGGTAAAAGCAGAAATGAACTCAAACGAGAACTCCAGGGAGTTTTCAATTTAAATTCGAGGTATGTAGATGATGCAATAATGAAGGCAAAAAGCGTTTTACAGTCCTGTAAAGAAAGAGGCGAAAATCCAGGCAAAGTTATTTTCGGTGGCAGGAGTTTGTTTGAAAAGCTAAAGAAACAACACATAAATGGAAATGCATATAAGAAGCTGCAACATGAATGGCAAGAAAGAAGGAAAGGCAATCTCTACTCTAGGGGAGACAAGACCAAGAAAGGGAACCTAAATACAAGAATCGAGATAGATGAAAATGGTGCTGTACTTAGAATCAACGTAGGTGAAAGAAAGTATGCATATGCAAGGATGCAACCGGGATGGAAGAAAGGAAAGAGCCGGGAGGAATTGCTTGAGGCAATCAGCACTTGCGGACAGCCTTATTCCGTGGAGCTAAAGCTCAAAAACGGCAAGGTATATGCTTACTTTGCGATTGAAGAAAACTTCCCGGAAGTTGGGATAACAAAGGAAAATGGGGTTATAGGCATAGACATCAACGCATACCCGGACCATATAGCATGGTCAGAAACAGATGAGAAAGGACAATTAGCAGGACACGGCAAAATTCCGATGCCCGAACTTATAAGCGGCAATACGGATAAGAGGGAATATTACAGATGGCAGTATGCCCACGAAGTAGTAAGGTTAGCAGAAGAAAAGAAAAAAGCAATAGCAATCGAAAGATTGGACATAAGAGACAAAGGAAAAAGAGGGGACTTTTCAGGGAGGAAATCGAGGCGGATAAGGCACAGGTTTAGCTACAGGTCGCTGTTGGAAAAAATAAAGGTATTAGCGAAGAGGAAGGGTATACAAGTCATAGAGGTCAATCCCGCCTACACATCAGTGATAGGGATGCTGAAGTATGCACCGCAGTATATGATAAGCAAGGACGTGGCAGCAGCGTATGTTA
>JAKIHM010000035.1 GCA_021608145.1 Thermovorax subterraneus | reverse complement strand
TTTCGTATTTTACCCTGTCTTCCAAGATGTGAGGGGGTAGCGGCCGCATGACGAGTATGCCGTGGACTTTTTCATCTTTGTTCAGTTGGTGGAGCTTTTTTACAAATTCCTCTTCCGAGGTGTTTTCCGGAAGCTGGACGACGCTGGTTTCTATGCCGATCTCCGCGCACCTTTTTTGGGCTCCTTTTATATACGACACCGAGTCGGGTCTTTCCCCTACTATCACTATGGCAAGGCCGGGGGTAACACCGCGTGCCTTTAATTCCTCTACCTCTCTCATTAGTTTTTGTTTTAGTGCATCCGCCACTTCTTTTCCGCTTAGGATATCTGTCATTTTTCCACCTCCGATTTTAAAAGCGAGAAAAGCACGGGGCCCTCATCCGTACCCCCGCACTTTTCTCTTTAAAAAATTCCATTTAATCTCTTTCCTAAAAACTTTCTCTAGAAGAGACCGCTGATTCTTCCATTCTCATCCACATCTATGTTTTCAGCAGCAGGCCGCTTGGGAAGTCCCGGCATCGTCATTATCTCGCCAGTGAGCGCTACAGCAAATCCGGCCCCTGCAGATATCTTCACGTTTCTAACTGTTATTCTAAACCCACTCGGCCTACCTAGCAGTGCTGGATTGTCGCTCAGCGAATACTGCGTCTTAGCCATACATACTGGCACTTCTCTAAATCCCAAACTTTCTATTGTCTCTATTTCTTTCCTAGCTGCCGCAGTAAAGTCTACGCCATCTGCACCGTAAATTTCTTTCGCTATAACCTCTATTTTTTCGGCTATGCCCATATCCAACGGGTATAAGGGCTTGTAGTTGTTCTTACCTTCTTCTATTAGCCTTAGCACTTCTTTGGCCAATTCAATTCCGCCTTCTCCGCCTTTTGCCCAAACTTCGGATATTACCGACTTTACACCCAATTTTTCGCATTCCGTCCTTACTAGCTCCAGCTCAGCCTGCGTATCGCTCGGGAACCTGTTTATTGCTACTACAGCCGGCAAACCAAATTTAACAGTTATGTTTTCTACGTGTTTTAACAAGTTGGGTAGCCCTTTCTTTAGAGCATCCAGGTTCTCCTCGCTTAGCCTATCTTTCGGCACTCCACCGTGATGCTTCAAGGCCCTGATACTGGCCACGATAACAACTGCATCTGGTCTTATGCCCGCTACCCGGCACTTTATGTCCAGGAATTTCTCTGCTCCCAGGTCCGCGCCAAATCCAGCTTCGGTTACTACGTAGTCCGCGAGTTTCATAGCCATCTTGGTGGCGAGGACGCTGTTGCAGCCGTGGGCTATGTTAGCAAAGGGACCTCCGTGGACGAAGGCGGGAGTACCTTCCAACGTCTGCACTAAATTGGGCTTCAATGCATCCTTTAACAATGCTGCCATCGCTCCATGAGCTTTTAGATCCCCAGCTGTTACAGGTTTGCCACTGTAGGTATATGCAACAATTATCCTCGACAGCCTTTCTTTCAGGTCCTTTAGGTCAGTGGCAAGGCAAAACGCTGCCATTACTTCCGATGCCACTGTTATATCAAAGCCGTCTTCCCTGGGAACTCCGTTGGCCTTCCCCCCAAGTCCGTCTACTACAAACCTCAGCTGCCTGTCGTTCATGTCAATGCAGCGCCTCCAAACTACGCGCCGCGGGTCTATACCCAGCTCATTGCCTTGATATATGTGGTTGTCCAGCATAGCCGCAAGCAAGTTGTTTGCTGCCCCAATTGCATGAAGGTCACCAGTGAAATGCAGATTTATATCTTCCATCGGCACTACCTGGGCATATCCGCCTCCTGCAGCTCCGCCCTTTACGCCAAAAACCGGCCCTAACGACGGTTCCCTCAGGGCTATTGCCGTCTTCTTGCCAAGCCTGCTCAACGCGTCACCTAATCCTACCGTCGTCGTAGTCTTTCCTTCACCAGCAGGAGTTGGGTTTATGGCAGTAGTCAATATCAGTTTAGCATCTTTCTTGTCCTGCAATCTCTTCAATACATTATAATCTACTTTCGCCTTGTACTTGCCATAGTACTCGATGTCATCTTCAGTAAGGCCTAGTTTTGCAGCTATGTCCCTTATGTGCTCTAATTTTGCCTCCTGGGCTATTTCTATGTCGCTTTTGAAAGCCATTCACATCCCGTCCTTTCTTAAGTATTTTGCTAGTTCTTTATTTAATTAATTTAAATAACCTTCTGTTGAGCAAGACTAAAGCTGAGCCTTTTTAAAATCAATTTGGTGAAAATTGTATAAATTGGAATATTAAAAGCTTGAGTAATACAAGAAGAAACTATTTTGTAGGCAAGCGGTATGCCGAAGAGCCTGTATAGGAAATAAGGCACCAGCAATACCGAAGTGATTATTTGGCCTGCGGCAATTGCAATCAAAAGTTGCCAAAAACTAAGTTGCTCCCTTTTAAAAAGTTTAATCATAGCACCGGGAATCACACCGGTCAATGCTGCTGTTAGTGTAAAATGCGGCATATACGGCCCCATCGGGTTTATCCAGTATCCGATAAGGTCTCCTATTGCTCCAACTATTCCTCCAGCCATAGGTCCCATTGCAATACCTGCCAGGATCACCGGAAATCCTCCGAACCCTATTCTGATCGCCTCGACAGTGCCAATTGCTATCCTTATGCTAGCAATTCTGGTGAGTATTATATTGAGCACTACCAGCATTGCCATGTATGCTATTTTTTTCGTGCTTATTTTCATTATGGTCAATTCCCTCCTAAAACTCGCTTTTGCCACTATCTAATCCCACAACTTTAATTCCATTTTTATGCGCCATCTTATATACATCTTCTTCGCAAATACCGCACCTTTTAAAGTACCTTACTTCATCGAAAAAGCCCTGTGCGTGGTAAACTCCCAAAGAACCAGAATCACTTCCGATGGCCACTTTCACCCCCAAACTCAATGCCTTTTTTATCGCATTCAAATGTCCATCAAAAATTTTTTTGATATTTTTAATTTTATCACTATAATACGCGCGGAACTCTTCTTTTTCAAGGATATTACCTAGAGGCGCCAGAGTTGGCACCCAAACCACACCTTTATCGGCCATCATATAAAGTTCTTCATCTGTTAAAAAATATCCATGCTCAATCGTATCGGCGCCAGCTTCTATTGCCATTTTTACTCCAATCGACGAATTCGCATGAACCATAACAGGAAGCCCCTTCTCCTTGGCTGACTGCACCATGTAATTAAGCTCTTCCTCGGAAAAGCCGATTTCACCTACCTTCCCGTAGCATTCAAACTCCACAAGGCCCGTCAATATGATCTTCAAATGGTCTACTTTAACTTTTAGAAGTTCTATAAACAAATCTTTGAAGTCTTCTATCCCCATGACAGGTTTTCCTAAAAAAGTACCGTACATCCCTTTTTTATATATTGCCCATCCTGGGGACCTAAAAGTAATCCCCAAGGATTTCGCAATTTCACGTGCCACTAGCGATATTCCGTAATTATCTCCGCCGTCTCGAATTGCCATAATACCTTTGTTTTTGTATAATTCTAATACCGTTTTAACCGGTTCATAATTCTTTTCCGCTATAAGTTGGCGCCATTTTTTTGAATCCCTGCCGTCCAGCGCAATGTGCACATGGCAATCCACCAACATCAAGTTATCCCACTCTTTTATTTCGCTGCCTCCTTTGTGGGCCCAAGGAGCCCCTTCCTGTATGCATTTACGTATTTCCTGCAGAACTTATCCCGTCCTGCAATAGCCTCTGCAGCAAAGAGAGTTGTCATCATGTCTCTGTTGGTGGGGTCCATGATGGCCGAATCCATCCCTGCAAACACAGCCACCGTCAGGAATACCTGATTTATAGCTTTTCTATAAGGCAGTCCAAAAGAAACGTTGCTCAATCCAGAAGTAACTTTTACTGTTGGGAAGATTTTCTTTATACCTTCTAAGGCCTCCACAAATTTGTGCACAGCCTGATTGTCGGTAGCTAAAGCAATTACTAGAGGATCTATGTGTATTCTGTCAGGACTTATCCCGTATCTATCCGCTTTTTCCACTAAAATCCTAGCTATGCTTATCCTCTTTTCAACATCGCTCGGTATTCCGTCGTTATCGCATGTAAGTCCTATCACCTGCCATTCAGTCCCTTGAATAAGCGGGTAAATAATTTCGCATTTATTCTTCTCCTCGGAAACCGAATTAATTATCCCCGGCTTCCTTGCGTACTTGAAAACCTTTTCAATAGTCTTGGGGTTGGGGCTGTCTATGCAAAGAGGCTTTTCGACAGCGTCCTGCACAATCTCCATCAGCCATATCAAAGTCTCTTCTTCCTGTTCAGGAGAAGTTCCTGCACACACATCAATATAGTCCGCCCCTGCTTCAGCTTGCTTTATGGCTAGCTCACGAATAAATGCCTCGTCTTTTTCTTCTATGGCTTTTTGGACACGAGGAATCGTCCCGTTGATTTTTTCACCAATTATGATCATTCAACTTCCCCCTCTTAATTTTTTGTTTCTGGTAAACTTGTATATACATGTATGTTTTATTTCTATACTATTAGATTAGCATATTTTAAAATATTTGTCAATGTGTCCATTTTTCAAATGTTGCGTAAATAAAAAAAGAAACTTCAAGTTTCAACGCCGTTTTTATATTTTTCATTCAATAGGCTATCGGAAAAATACGATTCAGCATAAAGCTTGCAATAATCCCCTCTGTAATACGTTATACCTAGCCCTATTGGCCTTTCCTCCCTATCGTAAAGCTTTTGTTCCACAACCATGAGCGGAAGGTCGTTGTATATGTTAAGATACTTTCTGATTTCCTCATCAGGCATCTGAGTATAGATTATCAATTCCTTTCTTATTGCAAAGAGCGACATCTTTTTCGCGACCATTTCCGGAAAAGTAGCGTATTGAATCTCCTTTTCTACAATAGGCATTCCCTTGCAATACGGCAGATATTTCACGTCGTAAGCCACTGGTTCACCTTCGGTGAAGAACAGCCTTCTTATGAGGATTATCTTTTTATTCTTCGTAACCTGCAGGCTGTTTATCAATCTTTGATTGGGCAGCGTGATGCTCACTTCCAGCAGTTTCGTTTTATCCACGCTGTTTACAAAATTTTTCATTTCGTTGTAGTAAAGAGTATAGGAGTTGTTGTCAGGCTCCCTCACGAAGCTGCCCTTCCCTGGGATCGAGTAGATGTAACCTTCGCTAGCAAGCAAAGCTAAACCTCTCCTTACCGTCATGCGGCTGGCTTTGTACGCCTTGCACAGGGTGTTTTCAGAGTAAATGGGATCCCCGGGTTTTAATTCTCCGCTATTTATTTTTTCTTTTATATCCTGAGCAATTTTCAAATATATCGGAAGTCGCATGGCACATCTCCCCGCTTCATTTTGATTTTAAGAGCTGCTTACATATCTTTACTCCTTCTGATGCATCATTGGTAAAACTGTCGGCACCAATATACTCGCACGCCTCCCTGGTGATGTGGTTTCCTCCCACAACAATTTTAACGCTGTTCCTAACTCCAGCCTGCACCAGGGCTTCAACCACATCCTTCATTGACTCTACCGTAGTTGTCAGTACCCCGCTGAGCCCTACAATGTCGGGTTTATATTTAATTACACTTTTCACGAAGGCATCCTCGGGCACATCTACTCCTAAATCTATAACTTCGAAGCCGTTCACTTCCATCAAACCCTTAAAAATGTCCTTGCCGATGTCGTGCAGGTCACCTTTTACCGTACCTACTACTATTTTACCTTCTATCTCGTCACTTTTTCTTTGAAACTGTTCCTTTATCTCTTCCAATTCTAGAACTTCTTTAAAAATGAGTCCGGCCATTATGAGATCCGCGATAAAATATTTCTGTTCCTCGTATAATTTCCCAACCTTTTTTACTCCCTCTTTTATTAGGTCTAACAAAAAGAGCGGGTCCATTCCGGATTTTAGTGCCTTTTTTGATAGCTTTATAACTCTTTCCTCATCCAATTCCTCAACGGCCTTTATTATCAAATCATTTAAAGTTATGACATTCTTCATAAAATCCCTGGTCATCTAAACTGTGCAAAACAGCACAAGTTTAGAAGGCTGGGCTATTTATATTCCGCCCTTTCAGAGAGTGCTCATTCCCAGCAGGCGGTATTAAAGCACTCCCATAGTCCCTGCCCCAAGAAGCAGGAACTCGCGCCCCTTAGCCGGGTCTTCCCACTTGCCCTGAATATAATAC
>JAKIHM010000034.1 GCA_021608145.1 Thermovorax subterraneus | reverse complement strand
CGAATATTTAACATAAAACCTCACACTCCTTTTGGTGGTTTGTGTTGTGTTTTGGGTGGTGAGGTCTTTTTTTCTACATTTGCAAGCCTTCTTCCTTCTTGTCACCTACTTAAATTTTACACTGCCTTGCAATAACTTCATTCTAGGTATTATATATTGTATTTAAACTCTATTGCAATATGACCTTTTCCGCCGCCTCAATGACCGTTTGAAGGTCACTATAAGCTCTTTGTGCATCTTCCAATGTATATTCCTGTGTTGGTATAAAGTCCACATCGCCGTAAAAAGAAAATTCTCTTTCCTTCCTTAGCCATTTGGAAATGGATGCAAGCTCGTCAACTTTATCAGCCACTTCTTTGGGAAGTTTATCCCTATATTCAATTAAAAGGTAACCAACATCATGCTGTTTTGGCGGCTCCACGCCAATTTTCCTCAAAATCCCTTTCAACGCAAGCTCCACTGCTTCCTGAGCCTCTCTTACAATATCCGAATAAGCTTTTTCTTCAAAAAGGAATTTGATCATTTTCAACCGAACCTTTGCCTTTTCTAAATAGCTTTCCGCAAGGGTGACGTTTGTCATATCTCAAACACCTCTCCATGCTTATAATCCGGTTTCAAAACCCAATGCCACCGCTCCCCTGTCACCACCTTTTTCGCTCCCATCTTTTTGAGTTTCGAGGAAAATTCCTGCAAAAACCGAGTAAAAAAGCCTTCTCTGTCGAACAATATCAATACGTCATCAATCATATCGAGAAAAAGGAGGCTCCCTGCCATAACTTCTTCAGGCGTCTTAATGACCGGAGAAAGCGTCGTGTAAATTCCAATATCCTTCAAACTATCTATCCATGGGGTCAAGAGATCTTCCACTTTTGAGAATTGCTCCATGCGTCTTAGCCTCCCTGAAGGAAGGTTTTCCGCCACGATTAAAATGTCTATGTCCGATTCCGGTCCGGGCGTGCCCCTCCCCACAGAGCCAAATACAGCCAAAGTTACAAGGTCTTCTCCGTAGACTTTTATACATGCTTTTTCCAATTTTTCAAGCGTCTTTTTAAAACTTTCGATAAGCATTATTATCAACTTCCTTGCATACCAATTTTGTTACCACTATTATATCAACCATAAGTTTACAAATAAAGGAGCATAGCCGAAAAATTCGTTATTTGTAATTTCGAAGGCGGATACAAAGAGGAATTCACATCAATAAAATAGAATTCTTCTTACAACACTAAAAAGCGATCGCGGAGGGGAATTACATTGAAGCAAAAGAGCATCCTCATAGTAGAGGACGATGCAAAAATAAGAATGCTCCTGAGGGATTTCCTCGAAAGGGAGGGCTTTAATGTCCTGGAATCCCCGAACGGAAGGCACGCCCTGGAAACCTTCGAAAAGCTAAAAAACGAGATAGACCTCATCATCCTCGACGTTATGCTCCCGGAAATCGACGGGTGGACAGTCTGTAGAAGCATCCGGAAAATCTCTTCTGTCCCCATAGTAATGCTCACGGCCCGCTCGGAGGATGCCGACGAAATCCTGGGCCTTGAACTGGGGGCCGACGACTACGTGAAAAAGCCCGTAAAGCCCACCACGCTCATCGCCCGGATCAAGGCAATATTACGGCGCATCGAAAACGGAGAGGAAATAAAGAGCCGCCTCTCATTCGAAGGCATAGAAATAGACGAGGACTCCTATAAGGTAACAGTTGACGGGAGCGAAATCGTACTCAGTCCAAAAGAATTTTCCCTCCTCCTCATCCTTGTAAAAAACAAGGGAAAGATAATTTCCAGAGAGCAGCTTCTCGATGCGGTATGGGGCATTGACTACGAAGGAGGCCTTCGCACGGTAGACACCCATATAAACCGGCTAAGAAGTAAATTGGGCAAATACTCCTACGCCATTGAAACTGTGCGGGGATTCGGCTACAGATTTGGGGGGTCACGATGAAAAAGGAAATCTCCGTAAGATACAGGCTCTTCATCCTCATAGTTTCGATAGTATTCATAGCCAATTTATTACAATATGTCGCAAACGCTTTTTTTGCGGAAAAATATTACATTTATCGCAAAAAGCAAGTGCTTTTTGATACCGCAAAAGAACTGGTCGCCCTCTTGCAGGACAACAAAGAGCCCCTTGCATTTGACGACGAAACTTTGATATACAAGATTTCCACCCTGGAAAAGTCCATCGGCGGCGCAATATTTATAGGAAAGATAGACGGCACGATATTCTACCCCCCAAGGCCTGACCGCAATATTGTTCAAAGGCCTGCCATCATCTTTAATCCCTTTTTCAACCCCGAGGAAAAGCAAGAAGAAAATAAAAGCCAGGGAACCGATAGGCTGCCGAGGCCTCCCAGGATAAGGATAAAATACCTCCAGCCAAACCCAGACGGCTCATACTTTATAATAACCAAAGACCCAAATTTTAAGATAGACACCCTGCGGTATCAGAAAATCCTCGAAGACGGAACCGTCATCCTCGTCTGGATACCTATGGCATCCATAAAAGAAAGCGTAGCGATCTCCAGCAGGTTTGCCGTGACAATAGGCATCATAGCGGCACTTTTGTCTGGAATTTGGGCCCTCCTTGCCGCCCAGAGGTTTACAAAGCCCATTCTCGAGATGAGCAAAATAGCAAAAAGAATGGCAAACCTCGACTTTTCAAAAAAGATCAAGGTTGATTCAGGCGACGAGATAGGCCAGCTTGCAAGAAGCATAAACCACCTTTCCGAAAAACTGAGCCAGGCCATAAATGAGCTTAACGAAAAAAACCGGCGGTTAAAAGAAGACATAGACCGGGAAAAGAAACTGGAAAAGATGCGCCGGGAATTCGTATCCAGCGTATCCCATGAACTCAAAACTCCCCTTTTTTTGATCCAGGGTTACGCCGAGGCCTTAAAGGAAAACATCGCCGAAGACGAACAAAAGAGGAATTTCTACCTGGACGTAATTATAGAAGAGACGCAGAAAATGGACAAACTGGTGAAAGACCTCCTGGAGCTTTCTCAGTTCGAGGCAGGTATGGCCAAAATTAAAAAGGTAAGCTTCGATGTGTCTAAGCTGATATATAAGATTGCTTCAAAATACGAACCCATTGCAAGAGAAATGGAAGTAAGTATGGCTGTCGAATGCGAAGAAAACCTCCTAGCCCTAGCCGACCCTGAAAGGATTGAACAAGTCTTAATAAACTTCATAAATAACGCCTTGGAGCACCTGGACGAAAGGAGGGTCTTAAAAATCAAGGCGGAAAAAGCTGGAGGGAAAATAAAGATTTCAGTCTATAATTCAGGTGCACCCATCCCTGAATCATCCATGGACAAGATATGGCAAACTTTCTACAAGGTAGACAAGGCGAGGACCCGGGAAATTGGAGGGTCGGGTATAGGACTTGCCGTAGTAAAAGCAATAATGGAGGCGCACGGCGGATCTTATGGGGTAGCTAATGCCGAAGGCGGCGTGGAGTTCTGGATAGAAATAGATGAAGCAAAAGATGACTTCACAATTTCTTAACATAATTTACAAATTTTTTTAACAAAAGCGTGACATTTCCGTGAATTTAGGGGCCTACAATAAAAGCGTAGTTTAAAATAAAGCAAAAACAAGAAGGAGGTAAGCAAAATGAACAAAAAGTTAAAGGCATTCATCGGCTCAGCTCTTATCGGCGGGATGCTTCTCGGAGCAGGCAGCCTAGTATTTGCCCAGAGCGCTTCCGATGCCAGCACGGATAGCGGTAAGGCCGCAGTAGTCGAAGAAACGCCATTTAAAGCAGGTTTCAGGCACGGCAAAAAGGGCTTCGGCATGTTTTTCAAGGATGACATACTCTCAGAACTCGCGGAAAAAGGTATAATAAGCAGCGAGCAGGTAGAAAAGGTCAAGGAATACGTTGAACAAAAAATGGAACAAGAAAGGCAGCAAAGAAGGCAGCAGATAGAAGAGGCCCTGCAAAAGTTGGTAGAAAGCGGCACAATAACTTCGGAGAAAAAGGATAAGATACTTGCGTACTTAGACGAAAAGGAAGCACAAAGGCAGCAAGAAATAGAAAAGGTCAAAAATATGACTGAAGAAGAGAGGAAGGCCTATTTCGAGGAAAAGAAGAGTTCCCTGCAAAAGCAAGGCAAGTACTCGATGATGCAGGAACTCGTGGATAAGGGCATTCTAACCGAAGAAGAGGCAAAGGCAGTAATGGAGGCTATACGCCCACCAAGGCCAGTCCCCGATGCCTCGACTTCAAATTCTGAAGAAACTTAAGTTAAAGGCCCCTTCAAAGAGGGGCCATTTAAATATTTAAAAAATCTAAAATAGCGGAGGTGTTGCTGTGAATCTGAAAAAGGTCATCGCCATAATTCTCATCCTGGCTGGGGCAGCCGGGGCGTATTATTTTTTCTATGCTAAAAATAAGGCAAAAAATACGTCAGCCGCCGCCCAAGTCCTCACGGCCCGGGTGGAAAGGGGTGATATAATTGATAGCATAAAAGGGAGCGGAACCATACAGCCCTACCAGCTCCTCGAGCTCAACCCGAGGGGGAGCGGCACCGTAGAAAAAGTCTACGTAAAGGCAGGAGATAAAGTAAAGGCAGGTGACCCGCTCCTCGTCCTCTACAATAGATCTACTGACCTTGCCCTTGAGAAGGCGAGGATAAACCTTTCCATCCAGCAGGACAACATGAATAAGGCTCTGTCAAACTTAGAAAAGGCCGAAATAAAAGCTCCGCGGCAGGGGATAGTCACAGAAATCCTGGTCAATAAAGGGGACAGCATCTCAAAAGGAACCACAGTCGCAAAGCTCAGGCTAAACCCTGGAAAGACCATAATAAAAGCGCCGTTTAATGCAGCTCAGATAAAAGATGTAAAAATAGGCGATAAGGCCGAAGTTCTCTTTTTAGATTCCCTTTTCAAGAAAGAAGGCATAGTGACAGATATATCTGAAAAAGGGAAGCTCCAATCCACTGGAGCGGTATACTATTACGCCACCATCGAAATCGACGGCGAATACTACGTAGAAGGGGCAGAAACTTTAGTCGACGTGACTGTACATACGAGAGACGGCGTGCAGAAGGCAGTAGAAACTGTAGCCTTAGAAGCTCCGGAAGAAATAGAAGTAAAGTCTGAAGCAGCAGGAACCGTATCCGCAATCTATGTAAAGGAAGACCAGACGGTGAGCGCCGGGGCAAAGCTTGTCAGCTTAGACTCCGAAGAACTAAAAGAAAGCGTGGAAAGCGCAAAAAGGTCCTTGGAACAGGCAAAGCTGGATTTAGAAGAAAAAGAGCTTGCAAAAAATGAACTCGTATACACCGCCCCCTTTGACGGAACTATAGTCGAGGTCAACGTGAGCGAAGGCGAAGAACTGGTCCAGTCAAGCAGCCAAAGCTCCAGCGAACCTTTGATAATCCTCGCCGACTACTCCAAAATGAAGGTAGTGATATCGGTCGATGAACTCGACGCCGTGAAGATAAAAGAGGGTATGCCCGTGAAAATTACATCTGACGCCTTCCCCGGCAAGTCCTGGCAGGGCACAGTCGAAAATGTGGCCGAAATCGGGACTTCTTCCGATGACGTGTCGACATTTGACGTCACGATAGTCACCTCCCCCATCGAGGAACTAAAGGCCGGGATGACGGTCACTGCAGAAATTATAGTTCAGTCCAAGGAAGACACTTTGATACTTCCTGCCAGCGCCATCCGCGAAGCAAATGGAAGGACATTCGTATTATTGCGTGAAAATGAAGGCGAGGCTAATGGCCAGAGCCGCCGCCAGAACATGAAAGAAGTAAAGCTTGGCATAAAGACCAGCGAGTACGTAGAAATTTTGGAAGGCTTAAGTGAAGGTGATGAAGTAATAATACCCACATCATCCACATCAGGCCAGAGTAATAGACAGGGCAACACGGGTGGTTTTCGCTTTAATCTAGTGCCAGGCGGCCCTCCACCTGGTCCTAGGCAGTGAGAAAGAAAGGGGGGCTTTAATGATAGAACTCGTCAATATCAACAAATCTTACGGAAGAGGAAAAAATGAACTTCAGATATTGAAGGATATAAACCTGAAGATAGACGAGGGCGAATACGTGGCTGTAGTCGGGCCGTCGGGCTCAGGGAAGACCACCTTGATGAATATACTGGGCATGATAGACGTCCCAACTTCCGGTGAATATCTGTTCGAGGGAAAGTTGGTATCAAAACTGACGGAACGGGAACTTGCGAAGATAAGAAACAGGAAAATAGGCTTTGTCTTCCAGAGTTTCAACCTCATACCGGAACTCAATGCCCTGGAAAATGTGGAGCTCCCGATGATATACGCGGGTATGAAGCCCACCGACAGAAAAAAGAGAGCTGCCGAGCTTCTTTCCCTCATGGGGCTACACGATAGAATGTCGCATAAGCCTTCAGAACTTTCCGGGGGCCAGCAGCAGAGGGTAGCCATTGCAAGGGCCCTTGCCACCGACCCTCCTATCATCCTAGCCGACGAGCCCACAGGAAATTTGGATTCCAAGTCGGGCTCGGACGTGATGGGCATTTTAGAATCCCTAAATTCTGAGGGAAAGACCGTAATCCTCATAACCCATGACCGGGAAATTGCTTCTCGGGCAAGGCGAAGGATAGAAATACGTGATGGAAAGATAATCCGCGACGAAAGGGCGGGATTGTAAATGTCTTTTTTAGCACACACTGCAATGGCATTGCGGAGCATTAGCCGCAAAAAAATGCGGTCTTTCCTCACAATGCTCGGAGTTATAATCGGCGTTGCATCTGTCATTACCCTAGTCGCCATAACCCAGGGCACCGCTTCCAGGATAGAAGAGAGCATTAAGAGCCTTGGCGCCAATCTCATCGGGATTAACATTACCGGGAGAGGCCCTGAAAGCTCTTTGTCTTACGACGAATTCGAAAAGCTTGCATCGAACAACCCCTATATAACCGCTGCCGCACCGGTATCAAGTACTAGGTTGAAAGCTATCTACAAAGGCGAGGACCTGGACGTGAATTTAATAGGCACTACTGCTGAATATCCAGAAGTCCGAAATCTCACCGTCGCCCGAGGGAGATTTTTTACCAAAAGCGAAGTCGATGAGCGAAGGAGTGTGGCGGTAATTGGCAATGCTGTAGCTGAAGAATTGTTCCCCGGCGAAAATCCGCTTGGAAAAGAACTGAGGGTTAAAAACCGCATTTTCGAAATAATTGGAGTCCTCTCCTCCCAGGGGAGCACGGTAAGCGGTTCCGAAGACGAAGTCGTCTACGTCCCAATAACCATCTCCCGCACCCTCACGGGTTCAAGCGGAATAAGGCAGATCTTCATGCAGGCAAAGTCCGCCGAGGCCGTACAGCTTGCAATCAACCACGCGACAGCCGAGCTTTTAAAAAAGTTTAAAAATGACGAGGATAGCTTCAGGATCTTCGACCAAACCCAGATGCTAGAGACCGTGCAGGAGACCACCGGTGCCATGTCCGCAATGCTCGGAGGAATAGCCGCCATTTCCCTTCTCGTAGGCGGCATAGGCATAATGAACATAATGCTAGTATCGGTAACCGAAAGAACCAGAGAAATCGGAATAAGAAAGGCATTAGGAGCAACGAGGAGCGACATAATGACCCAATTTCTCATAGAATCCATTATCCTGAGCGGCTCCGGAGGAGCTATAGGCGTGCTTACCGGCTTTGCCGCAGCTTCGGTGCTCAGCAGGACGTTAAACGTAAGCGTAAAATTTTCGCCGCCCTTTATTTTGATTGCATTTAGCTTTTCGCTAATAGTGGGGGTATTCTTCGGCCTTTATCCCGCAAGCCGCGCATCCGCCCTTAATCCGGTAGAAGCATTGAGATACGAATAATAAAAGCGGCCTTCAAAAGGCCGCTTCCTAATAAAAACAAAAGATTTCGGCAGCGTCCTACTCTCCCGGGGATCTCTCCCCAGTACCATCGGCGCTGGAGGGCTTAACCTGTGTGTTCGAAATGGTTACCGGTGTTACCCCTCCGCTATGGCCACC
>JAKIHM010000033.1 GCA_021608145.1 Thermovorax subterraneus | reverse complement strand
GATAGGCCGGGGGTGTAAGGGCTGTGAGGCCTTGAGCCGACCGGTACTAATGAGTCGAGGGCTTGACCAAGGAGGAGCATACCCGCTGTGTGATTTTGAGGGTGCAGGGGAAAGAAGAGAATAGAGGAAGGAAGATTTCGGTGGCCATAGCGGAGGGGTAACACCGGTAACCATTTCGAACACACAGGTTAAGCCCTCCAGTGCCGATGGTACTGGGGAAAGATCCCCGGGAGAGTAGGACGCTGCCGAAATCTTTAAAAATGGTGTTCCTCGATAGCTCAGCGGTAGAGCATCCGGCTGTTAACCGGAGGGTCGTAGGTTCGAATCCTACTCGAGGAGCCATTTTATTTTTTTATATAATTAATTACTAAGAAATATGTCCCCCAAGAGGGGGTTTTTATTTTTATTTTTATGCCGATTCAAAGGATTGTTTTTCCCATATCTGACAACAAAAACCACGTTTGACAGCAGAGTCCATCCTGCACTAATCCTAAGCGTATTCCCGTTATTTTAAGGTTTCTAACAGAGATCATAAATGAAATTTTGAGTTACTAGTATACCAAAAATTACGGGACTTTATATGCTTTGCCAAAAACAATACCGTAATGGTATACTATAAAAAACCCTTGCGGTCTCGAGAAATAAAAGGAGGGAGAGCTTGTGAAAAAAATATTTCACAAAGTTTTACTTCTTATATTTTTGTTTTTATTACTGGGGATGGCGTCTGCACTTGCAGAAAATCTAGGGGACAGAATATTAAAAGAAGGATGTAGGGGGCCAGACGTGGCTCAGCTGCAGTCAAGGTTAAATAGCTTAGGTTTTTGGAGCGGTAAAGTGGATGGCATATTCGGTCCGATGACGAAGGATGCGGTAATGAGATTTCAAAAAGCAAAAGGTCTAAAAGTGGATGGTATTGTTGGACCGCAAACATTAAGGGCACTGGGAATTACAAGTGTTTCAAGAGCCGGAATAGGAAGGTTTTCTGCAAGGGATGTCGACTTACTTGCAAGACTGGTTTACGCTGAATCAAGAGGAGAACCTTATATAGGACAAGTTGCAGTTGCAGCAACAGTCTTAAATAGAGTAAACAGCCCTTTATATCCCAATACAATTCCGGAAGTAATTTTTCAAAAGGTAAATGGATTATATCAGTACTGTACAGTACAAGATGGTCAGATTTACATGACTCCCAACGAGACCGCAAGGAGGGCAGTGCAGGATGCTATAGGAGGATGGGACCCTACTGGAGGGGCTATAGGATTTTACAATCCTGCTAAGACAACTAATGCATGGGTAAGGTCCCGACCGATCACAACTATTATAGGGAATCACATATTTTACAAGTAAATAGATTTTGTCGCTAAAGAGGAGGCCTTTCTGCCTCCTCTTTTACATTCGATATTGACTTTTTCAGGATAATTTATGATAATACAATGTGTGTGAAGACAAATACATTAGAGTTTAGAGGTAAGGCCTAATGATTGAATTTTTAACAGTAGAAAAACCTTCGGAAACAACTTTAACGATTAAGAAATCAAAGTTCATAAGTAATGTAAGACCAGTTGATTCGTTAGAGGAAGCAGAAGAATTTATAGCTTCTGTCAGAAAAAAATATTACGATGCTACGCATAATGTCTATGCGTATTGTGTAGGATTAGGCAACGAGGAGCTGCAAAAATCCAGTGATGATGGAGAACCCAGCGGAACTGCTGGTAGACCTATCTTGGAGGTTATACGGTCAAAGCAGTTGAAGAACGTTGCTGTAGTTGTAACTAGGTATTTTGGTGGAATTCTTTTAGGAGCAAATGGTTTGATTCGAGCATATAGCCAGAGCGCAAAATCGGGAATAGAAAATTCTGGAATAACAAAAATAATTCAAGCAAACGAATACGTGATATCTGTCGAGTATTCGCTCTTAAGCAAAATTGAGTCCATTTTAAAGAAGAATAATTTTTTTATAAACCACGTAGAATACGGTGAAATCGTCCGAATGTACGTATTGGCTCCGGTAAATGAAGTTGGTAGATTTGAAAAATGTATTAGAGAATCTGGGATAAAACAGGATAATGTGCTTTTTGGAAAGACTACCTTTATGAAAGTTAAATACTAAATTTTTTCTAAGTGAGGGAATGGATATGGAAAGACAGGAATTGTGTAATGCTCTTGTGGATTGGCTGAGAGAGAAAGTACGTGAAGCAGGGGCTAGAGGGGCTGTTTTCGGCTTGAGTGGAGGTATTGACTCGGCGGTAGTAGGTGTACTTTGTAAAAGGGCTTTTGAGGAAGATTGCCTCGGACTTATAATGCCGTGCTATAGTGATCCAAAAGATGAGGAGGATGCAGTAAGGGTTGCAGAAAAATTCGAGATTCCTTATAAAAAAATTGTCCTGAATAGCATATTTGACAACTTCATATCTATTTTGGATAAAACGGAAAATAAAACAGCTGTGGCTAATATCAAACCACGCCTTCGAATGATAACTTTATATTATTACGCTGCTTTAAATAATTTTCTTGTAGTAGGGACAGGAAATAAAAGCGAACTGACAGTGGGTTACTTCACAAAATACGGCGATGGGGGAGTAGATCTGTTGCCTTTAGGAAATCTTGTTAAAAGGCAAGTAAGAGAATTAGCTCGTTATCTTGAAATTCCGCAAGATATTATAGAAAAACCTCCCACGGCAGGACTTTGGAAAGGGCAAACGGATGAAAACGAAATGGGTATAACTTACGAACAATTAGACGAATATATACTAACTGGAAAGGCACCACAGGAAATCGCAGAAAAAATAAGAAGTATGAACTTTAGAAGTGAACACAAGAGGAGATTGCCTCTCAAACCACCTTTTTAACATTATTAATTAAGTATTTATCTAGGAAGGCGGATAAAAAAGGGGGTTTAAAGTATGTCGGGACATTCTAAATGGGCAAATATAAAACATAAAAAAGCTAAAATGGATGCTCAGAAAGGAAAACTCTATACAAAGTTGAGCAAGATGATAATAGTAGCTGTAAGGGAAGGTGGACCTGACCCTGAGGCAAACCCCAGGCTCCGAGATGTCATCGAAAAAGCTAAAGAAGCCAATATGCCCAACGAGAATATCATTAGGGCTATAAAAAGGGGTAGCGGCGAACTCGGCGGTGAAAATTTAGAAGAAGCGTTGTATGAAGGATACGGTCCGGGCGGTGCCGCCATTCTTTTAGAGGTAATGACTGACAACCGGAACAGAACCGCTGCGGAATTACGTCACATTTTCGACAAGCACGGTGGAAATCTTGGAGAGGCCGGATGTGTCGCGTGGATGTTCGAAAAAAAGGGGCTATTGATAGTAGAAAAAAATGAAGGAATAAATGCTGAAGAGATTATGATGTTGGCGATAGAAGCGGGTGCGGATGATGTAGAAGAACAAGAGGATTCTATCGAAATTATAACTTCTCCCGAACAATTCGAAACTGTAAAAAACGTGCTTCAGGAGAACAATGTTAAGCTTTCTTCAGCTGAAATAACTTATCTTCCCAAAACTACCTTGACTTTGTCGGAAAAAGACAGCGAGATGATGGAAAAACTGTTGGAAGCTTTAGATGACCACGATGACGTTCAAAATGTGTATACCAATTATGAATCTGATAACTAGTAATGAATAGTTTTTATTAAAATAGGGCATACTTTTCCTTCGAAGAGTTGTAAGGAGGAAGATGTATGCCCAAAAAAATTGTAATTTTCATCTTTGTACTCGCATTATTGGTATCGGCAGGGTTTTTTTTCGGATATTATTCAGCGATGTTCGACTCAAAAAAAACGGATGACAGATCTTTAAAAAATGCCGAGACTATTCAACTTCCGGAAGAAACGTTAAAACCGGGGGCAAGAATAATTTTTATAACTCGGTACAAAGAATGCGGACATGAAAAGCGAAGTGAAATCCTGGTCGATGAAAAGTATGTAGGATATACGAAATCAAGACTCCAGGAAGAATTTAAAGAATGGGAAATAGAAAGTTTCTCCAACAACAGGGCAATTTTGACCAAATTAATAGATGGTATATGCGAAGAACATTACTATATAGGACTTTACGACGGTTATGTAGCGCTTTTCCAGGGCAAACCCGGAAAAGACTCAAAGCTACTTGAACTGACCGATATTAAGGCCGGAATTTTGAAGGAGGAAGACCGAAAGCTTCTCGAAAGGGGCATAGTGATAAATTCGAAGGATGAATTTTTAAAAATCCGCGAAGGCCTTACCCATTAATTTTTAATTTCCTTGAGACTACGTCTCGAGGAGTTATTTTATTTTTAGAGGAATTTTAAATGCTTTTGTCGAAATAGACAACCGGGTGATTTTATGGTTATAATGGGAATAGATCCGGGGATAGCTCTCAGTGGCTACGGAATATTGTTTTCTGAAGGTACAAATATAAAGGTTGTTGATTTCGGCGTAATAAAGACCGAATCCCATCTTTCTACCGCTGAAAGACTCAAGTCTATTTACGAGGGGTATTTGAATTTAATGAAGACTTATAATCCGGAAGCAGTAGCTATAGAAGAACTTTTTTTCAATAAAAATGCCAAAACCGCTATTACTGTAGGACAGGCAAGGGGCGTGGCCATACTTGCTGCAGCATCGAAGAACATCAAAGTATACGAATATACTCCGCTGGAAGTAAAGCAGGCTATTGTCGGTTACGGAAGGGCGAAAAAGTTTCAGGTCCAAGAGATGGTAAGGGTACTTTTGCGGTTGAAGGAGGTCCCTAAGCCTGACGATGCGGCCGACGCCCTAGCGGTAGCGCTATGCCACGTGAATTTGATAAAATTCAATCATCATATACAAAACAAATGCCATGACTTTCCGAGAGGTTGAAAAATGTTGGAATATCTAAAGGGTAAATTGAAAGAAATCAGTCCGAATTACGCAATCATAGAGGTTGCAGGGTTGGGCCTGAGATGTTTGATCTCATTAAATACGTATAATAATGTAAAATTTTACAAGAATTCTAAAATAATTCTTTATACTTTTTTGCATTTAAAAGATGATGGCATGGATTTATACGGGTTTTTTGACCCTCTGGAAAGAGAAGTGTTCACTTTGTTGAATAAAGTTTCGGGAATAGGACCGAAGGTGGCCCTTTCAGTTTTGTCCTGGCTAAAACCAGAAGAAGTTGTTTCTGCGATAGCAACTGAGGATGTCAAAGTTTTGACGTCGGTGCCAGGAGTGGGCAATAAAACTGCCCGTAAAATTGTTTTTGAACTGAAAGACAAAGTTAGAGGTTTAGCGGTAAGTGCTGAATTTAAAGAATCATTGAAAATGCTTCAAGAAGCTAGAGAAGCACTTTCAACATTGGGATTTAGCAATGAAGAAATTCAAAAAGCGTTGAATGAATTGAACACTGCAACAACGGTGGAAGAAATAATTGCCGAGGCATTAAAGCGTTTTGCAAAAGAGGGTTGATGTCGTAATGAGAGATAGATTGGTTACACCGCTTTTAAAAGGGGAAGATGAGTCCGATTTTGAACTTGGACTTCGCCCCACAAATTTTGACGATTACATAGGCCAGGACCAAGTAAAGGAAAGCCTGAAGATCTTTGTAAGAGCAGCTTTGAAACGAGGCGAACCGTTAGATCATGTACTGCTGTACGGGCCGCCCGGCCTTGGGAAAACTACCCTGGCTTACGTAATAGCAAGAGAGATGGGGGTAAATATAAAAGTAACTTCAGGTCCCGCCATAGAAAGGCCAGGAGACCTTGCGGCTATTCTGACCAGTCTTGATGAAAAGGACCTGCTTTTCATAGATGAAATTCACCGGCTTCATCCTGCCGTGGAAGAAATTTTATATCCTGCAATGGAGGACTTTGTATTAGATATAATGATTGGGAAAGGTCCCGGAGCACGGTCTATTAGGTTGAATCTCAAACCTTTCACTTTAGTGGGGGCAACTACAAAGGCAGGGGCTTTGACATCGCCTCTGCGTGACCGATTCGGTATCAGGTGTCACCTTGACTTTTACAGCAAGGATGAATTGGTGAAAATATTAAAGAGGTCTGCTCAGATATTAAACGTTGCTTTGGAAGAAAGAGCAGCAGAAAGAATAGCTTCGTGTTCAAGAGGTACTCCTAGAATAGCGAACAGGTTATTAAAAAGGATTCGTGACTACGCAGATGTAAAAGCCGATGGAGTTATAACGGAAAAAGTAGCAATAGAAGGATTAAATTTGTTAAGAGTCGATACTTGCGGTCTTGATCAAGAAGATAGAAGGTTATTAGAAACGATTATCGAAAAATTTAATGGCGGTCCCGTGGGGATAGAATCATTGGCTGCCGCTTTAAATGAAGAAGCTTCTACCATAGAAGATGTATATGAACCTTACCTTATAAAAGAAGGGTACATAGTGCGTACAGCAAGGGGGCGAATGGTTTCCGATAAAGCATACGAGCATTTAGGAATACAAAAAGACTCTTCCAAGAGGTGAAAGAGGTGTTAATTTTAAACACAATACGGAGATAAATGGGGGTATAATATGCAAAAAAAAATACTGTCGCTTCTTGTTGTTTTGGTAATTGCGTTAGCAATAAGCTTTAATAATGCAGAAGCTGGCGGGAGTTTGCCCGCAACAATTCGAGTAGGTCTTTTTTATGATAATACGGCTAAAACATCTTATACTTTATCGGCCGATGAAGGGTTTGTTATAGGAATAAAAAAACAAAATTCTTTCATTCCCATTTGCAATTTGCCGGAAAAAACGATAAATGTAACCATAAAATCTGGAGAGGCTACTTATGTCAATTCTGATGCGATGAAGGACCTTTTGATGTCCGGGAAATACATAGAGTTTAAAGGACAATCTTCGCTTGCCGAAATTAATTTGCCCCTTCCTGTTGATGTCCCACTTTACGTCAAAAGCGCAAAAGACAACGTTTTTCTTTCATTGAACGGTCGAAGATATAGAGGAGTTATTGAGTTCTTACCGTCTTCCAACGGCGGATTAACTGTGATAAATGAATTGGGCCTGGAAGAATATCTTTATGGTGTTATTCCGAACGAAATGCCTCCTTCTTGGCCAATGGAGGCTCTAAAAGCTCAAGCAGTGGCATCAAGAAGTTACGCCGTTTACAACATATTGCAAAAAGCAGGGAAGACAAGCTTTGATGTCACCACGGGAACAGGCGACCAGGTTTACAGCGGGTACGATGGCGAACATCCAAGGACCAACGAAGCCGTGGACATGACAAAAGGGCAGGTATTGACTTATCAGGGGAAACCCATTTTAGCGCTATATCACTCGAACAGCGGCGGTATTACTGAGAACAGCGGTGATGCCTTTGGCACCCAACTTCCGTATTTAAAGTCCGTAAATGATGAATTCAGTTTGCAAGCACCGAACAGCACATGGATGGTAAAGATTCCACGAACTCAAGTTTATGGTTTAGAAGTAGTAGAAAAGAGTGCGACAGGAAGAGTAAAAAAATTGTTGGTAAGGGGGATTTACGGAGAAAAAGTGCTTTCAGGAGCGGAAATACGAAACGCATTACAGCTTAAAAGCAATTTATTCGAGGTAGTAGCAGATAATGTATTATATGTCACTGCTAATGGAGAGGATGTGATACCGCTTCACCAGTTAATGGGGAAAACTGCAGTTTCAAGCAACAAAGAAGTAGTTTTATCGAGCGGTAGAGTACATATGATGAGTTCTCAAGTTTATAAAGAATTTTCAGTTACGGACGGATATTTTGAAATAAGGGGAAAGGGTAACGGTCACGGCGTCGGAATGAGTCAGTGGGGAGCAAAAGTTATGGCAGAAAACGGATATAACTTTAAAGATATTTTGCTACATTATTATGCTGATGTAGAGCTGAACTAGAATACGCTAAAAAAGGATGTGAATGGGCAATGGACGTAAAAGAATTCTATTACGAACTACCCGAAGAGCTTATAGCTCAGGAACCGCTCCCGGAAAGGGATAAATCGCGATTAATGGTAGTGCACAGGGACACACGAAGTTTTGAGCACAAGATTTTCGAAAACATCATTGACTATTTGGAAGAAGGTGACTGTTTAGTTCTTAATGATACTAGAGTTATTCCTGCCAGGTTATTAGGAACAAGGAAGGATACTGGAGGGAAAATAGAATTTATCCTTTTAAAAAGAATCGAAAAAGATAAATGGGAAATTCTAGTAAAACCCGGCAGAAGAGCGAAATTGGGTTCTGAATTTACTTTTGGCGACGGCAGGCTTCAGGCAAAGGTATTGGATTATACCGATGCCGGCGGCCGAATAGTTGAATTTTACTATGAGGGAATTTTTGAACATATTTTGGATGAACTCGGTAAGATGCCGGTCCCTCCTTACATTAAAAAGGAGCTGGAAGATAAGGGAAGATACCAGACGGTTTATGCGCGAAAACCCGGTTCCGCTGCTGCACCCACGGCAGGGTTTCATTTTACCACAGATCTATTAAATAAAATAGAGCAAAAAGGTGCGAGGATTTGTTATATAACTTTGCACGTCGGCCTAGGAACTTTCAGGCCAGTTAAAGAGGAGAAAGTGGAACAGCACAAAATGCATCATGAATATTTTGAAGTCGATGATGAAACAGCGCGGATAATTAATGCGACAAAACAGCAAGGGAAAAGAGTTATTGCAGTAGGGACGACATCCACAAGGACTTTGGAAACAGTGGCCGATGAAAATGGATTTGTCAAAGGCCAAAGCGGATGGACGGACCTTTTTATATATCCAGGTTACCGATTCAAAGTGGTGGATGGATTGGTTACGAATTTTCACTTGCCCGAATCCACACTACTCATGTTGGTGTGCGCCTTTGCCGATAAAGAACTGATTATGTCGGCGTATAAAGAAGCGATAAAAGAGAAATACAGGTTTTACAGCTTCGGAGATGCTATGCTGATTGTTTAAGGAGGGAATTATGAAAGAAAAAGCCAGTAAGTATATAATAAAAGGGGTTATCCTTTTGGAAGTGGCGCTTGCGGCTTTTATAGTCGCCGGCGTTGTAGTAGGTTCGGTGGATTTATTCAGGTATTTTAGGATAATATATACCACCCCGCCCTTGGAGACATTTTCACTTTTAAAGACTTTTCTAGGACACGCTCTTTTGCTGGTGATAGGACTTGAGCTAGTGATAATGCTGGTAAGACATACGCCCGCAAGCGTTATAGAAGTATTGCTATTTGCGACGGCGAGAAAAATGATAATCGAAGCTGAAACTATGGTAGATATATTACTTGGAATTATATCCATAGGTGCATTGTTTGCTATAAATAAGTTTTTCTCTCCCGGAGAAACCCTTCTAGAAAAAGGGACTATTGTAAGTTCGGCAACACCCATTGAGGAAATTAACAAAATGATAGGGACGAAAATCCCTGAAAAATTGGGCTACACTCTTGGGGGAGCGATAACCCGCCTGGCTCAAGAAAAAGGCAAAAAACCGGCTGTAGGTCAGGTGTATCAAATAGGAGATGCCGAGGTGTCAATATATTCTATGGAAGGGGATTTAATCAAGAAATTGCTGATCAAACACACAAATAATGCAAAAGATAAAGAGGATGATGAAAAATGAGGTTCGAAGTATTAAATAGAGCTGAAAAATGCAGTGCAAGAACGGGCCTTCTGGAAACATACCATGGAATTGTAAAGACACCGGTCTTCATGCCTGTGGGAACTCAAGCAACCGTAAAGACCTTGACTTCAGAAGAACTCGAACAGATAGGGGCGAAAATCATCCTGAGCAACACGTACCACCTTTACCTTCGCCCGGGGCACAAATTAATCGAAGAAGCCGGTGGATTGCACAAATTTATGAACTGGAAAGGCTCCATACTTACCGATAGCGGAGGGTACCAGGTTTTTAGTTTGGGAGAATTGAGAGAGATAAAAGAAGATGGTGTGACCTTCAGGTCTCATTTAGACGGCTCATTGCACTTTATTAGCCCTGAAATGTCTATTGAAATACAAAATTCCCTCGGTGCAGATATAATAATGGCTTTTGACGAATGCATACCCTATCCTGCCACCTATGAATACGCGAAAAATTCCGTGGAACGCACGACGCGCTGGGCGGAAAGATGCAAAAAACATCATAAAAGAAACGACCAGGCCCTTTTCGGTATAGTCCAGGGAGGGCTTTATAGGGACTTGCGCGAAAAGAGCGCAAAGGATTTGGTGGCCATGGACTTTGAAGGCTATGCCGTGGGAGGATTGAGCGTAGGCGAACCGAAACAATGTATGTATGAAGTTTTGGATTACGTAGTTCCGATGCTGCCAGAGGAAAGGCCAAGGTACTTAATGGGGGTGGGATCGCCAGACAGCATATTTGAAGGCATACAAAGAGGCATAGATATGTTTGACTGCGTTCTGCCCACCCGAATAGCCCGCCACGGTACGGTTTTCACGGCAAGAGGAAAACTGGTCGTGAGAAACGCTACATACGCCAGGGATTTTTCGCCTTTAGACCCGGAATGTGACTGCTATGTTTGCAAAAATTACACGAGAGCTTATATAAGGCATCTTCTCAATGCCGGCGAAATTCTGGGTCTGAGGCTGACTACTTACCATAATTTGTACTTTTTGCTCAGACTTGTGGAAAAGATAAGGGAGGCAATAGAGGGAGACTATTTTTTAGATTTAAAGGAAGAATTTTTTTCAAAATATGGGTATAGGTAAGAGGATTTCAGGATTGAGTACAGAATTAGAGATTTAGTGATAAAAAAAATCATAAAAAGGGAAGGTGTGATTGAAACTTGAACACGACGATTTTCCTTCAGCAATTCGGACCCATTATACTGATTTTTGCAATATTCTATTTCCTAATAATCAGGCCCCAGCAAAAACGGGAAAGAGAGCGAAAAAATATGCTGGATAATCTCCAAGAAGGCGATGAAATCATTACAATTGGAGGTATTTTTGGGCGAATTTTGAATATTAAAGACGATGTGGTGACGCTTGAAGTGGGCGATAAAGTGAAAATAAAGGTGACGAGGTCCGCCATCGGGAATGTAATAAAAAAGGCTGATAAACAGGAAAAATAAATCTAAAATACAATAAAAAACAATGTAATATTTAGCATATCTGACCTCCTTCTTGAAATAAAGTTATAAGGAAGGAGGTCGAACTTTGATGAAAAATTCTACGGTTACCAGAAGGTTCAGTTTTTCAAAAGTAATGGTGGGTATTTTGAGTGCTTACATAATTACATTGTTTTTAATTCTTGCTTTAAGCATAATATTGTATTTCAGTTCGTTATCAGAAGATATTATACCAAAAGCCGTGACTGCAGTAGGTGCTTTGAGCATAGCACTCAGCAGTTTTAAAGCTACAAGAGATTTAGATTATGGAGGCTGGCTCCACGGCGGATTTATTGGACTTTTCTATGTAGCATTTATAATAATTGTGAGATTTTTTGTAACAAACGGTGCGGGATACGACTTAAGTATAATGTTGGATTTAATCATTGGATTTTTAATAGGGGCATTTGCCGGTGCTATAGGGGTAAATATGAGTGAATTGCGATGATCAGAGAAACAGATGAAATAGCGATTATAAGGCTTATAAAAAAATAATTTCTCCCATAAAAAAGCGAAAAAATGGGACTCTCATAATAATAAATTTATACAACATCAAAAA
>JAKIHM010000032.1 GCA_021608145.1 Thermovorax subterraneus | reverse complement strand
TGTCAACTTATGCAGTAATTATTTTACATAAATGGCAATATAATACATCAAATTTATGTCACCTGAACTTAAATAGTGGTGAAGGTCAGCTTAAAAAATTTTTTACCTACAACCTCTTGACACAGACACCATAAATCTTTATGTTGACAAATACTTATTTCTATGGTATTCTAGTCAAAAACAAATCGAATAACGGTCGTTCACCTTTAAACTGGTCCCGTGAGGCTGGTAAGGTGAAAGCTGGGAAGAAAAAAGACGAAAGTACAGCCTTTCTCCGCCTGACGGAGGAAGGCTTTTTTCGTAAGCTGGCTTTCGTACCCTGCCGTCTCACCGGCAGGGTTTTTAAATTTGAAGGAGGGAAGGATTTTGCTGAAAAAAAGACACCTTCTCGGCATAAGGGAACTTGAGGTAGAGGAAATTTCGCTTATCCTCCACCAGGCCATCTCGTTAAAAGAAATCATGGAAAGGGACATCAAGAAGGTCCCCACCCTTAGAGGAAAAGCCGTTGTGAACCTGTTTTACGAGCCCAGCACCAGGACGAGGAACTCTTTCGAACTTGCTGCCAAGTACCTGAGCGCAGATACCATCAATTTTTCAACGTCGGCAAGCAGTGTCCAGAAGGGGGAAACGCTGAAGGATACGGCAAAGACGTTAGAGATGATGGCGATAGATGCCATCGTGATCCGCCACCCGTCCTCGGGAGCCGCGGAATTTTTGGCACGCCACGTAAATGTTCCGATTATAAATGCGGGAGATGGCACCCACGAACATCCGACGCAGGCGCTTCTTGACATGCTCACGGTCCTGGAGAAAAAGGGGACGCTTTCGGGACTGAAGGTGGCTATTGTAGGAGACATACTTCACAGCAGGGTGGCCCGCTCCAACATCTTCGGCTTCACCAAAATGGGCTCAAAAGTATACGTGGCAGGCCCAGGGACGCTGATCCCCGCAGAGGTGGAAAAGTTAGGGGCGGTCCTGGCAAAGAGCGTGGAAGATGCCGTGAGGGATGCCGATGTGGTGATGCCGCTTCGAATTCAGCTGGAGCGCCAAAAGAAGGCCATGTTCCCGACCCCCGGCGAGTACTTCAAGTTTTACGGCATCGACGAAGAAAAATTGAAACTGGCAAAAGAGGATGCGCTCCTTTTACACCCTGGACCGGTGAATAGGGGAATAGAGCTGAGTTCAACTGCTATGGACGGCCCCAAGTCGCTCATAAACGAGCAGGTGAAAAACGGGGTGGCTGTCCGCATGGCGGTGCTCTACATGCTTGTAGGAGGTGAAAGGAATTGAAGGTCTTGCTCAAAGGCGCAAGGGTTTTGGATCCTTCGCGGGGACTTGATGGGATTATGGACGTTCTAATAGAAGGCGAAAGGATAGCCATGATCGGTGAGAACCTGAAGGACGAGGATGCGAAGGTCATAGACCTTTCGGGATTGCTTCTGGTTCCGGGGCTTGTGGACATGCACGTCCACCTTCGCGACCCGGGCCTGGAATACAAGGAGGATATAGAAAGCGGCGCGAAAAGTGCAGCAGCCGGAGGATTTACCGCGGTAGCCTGCATGCCCAATACTGTGCCGCCAGTGGACAATGCCGCGATGGTGAGCTACATCACATCGAAGGCGGAAAGGGCGGGGCTTTCCCGCGTTCTTCCCATAGGTTGCATCTCTAAAGGACGCGAAGGCAGGGAGCTTGCCGAGATTGGCGAAATGGCGAGTGCGGGGGCAGTGGCGTTTTCCGATGATGGAAATTGTGTTTCCGATGCGTCGCTCATGAGGAGGGCCTTGATGTATGCCGGGGATTTTGGCAGGGTAGTAATAGAACACTGCGAGGATCCGACCCTCTCGGCGGGCGGGGTAATGAACGAAGGATTCTTATCCACCCTTCTGGGGCTGCCCGGTATACCGCGAAGCGCCGAAGAAGTGATGGTGGCAAGGGATGTCATCCTTGCGAAGGAAACCAAAGTTCCGGTTCATATAGCGCACGTCAGCACCAGGGGTTCGGTGGAAATTATAAGAAGGGCTAAGGCGGAAGGGATTCCGGTTACCTGTGAGGTCACCCCTCACCACTTGGTTTTAACAGAAGATGCGGTGATGGGATACAACACCAATGCGAAGGTGAATCCGCCCCTCCGCACCGAAGAAGATATACAGGCTCTGATAGAGGGTTTGAAGGATGGAACCATCGATGCGATAGCTAGCGACCACGCTCCCCATTCGATGGACGAGAAGGATGTGGAATTCGACAAAGCCGCCTTCGGAATTTCTGGGCTCGAGACATCGCTAGGACTCATCCTAACTTTCCTGGTAGGTCCGGGAAAACTCTCCCTTAAAGAAATGGTGGAAAAAATGAGCACAAATCCCGCGAGGATCCTCAAAATAGAGGGCGGCACCCTGAGAGAAGGCTCACTTGCCGATATTACGGTGATAGACCTGAAGAAAAAATGGACGGTGGAAAGCGCCAAGTTCTTTTCGAAGGGAAAAAACACACCCTTTGAAGGCTGGGAGCTTAAAGGAAAAGCGGTCATGACGATTGTAAGAGGAAAAATAGTATATGCGGAAAAACAATATTGAAAGATGGATTGCATAAATATACAATATAATGTAAAATTATAAATAACATTTCTTAAAGCAAAGTTTAAAAATTAAAGGAGGTCTTCGATGAAAAGTATTCTCGTCCTTGAAGACGGGAGCGTCTTTGAAGGAAAAGCCCTCGGGCTTCAAGGAACCACTTGGGGCGAGCTGGTATTCACAACCGGGATGACGGGATACCAGGAAACAATCACGGACCCGTCGTATGCGGGGCAGATAGTTGTGATGACCTATCCTCTAATAGGAAATTATGGATTTTTCGAAGAGTTTACCGAATCAGAAAAACCCGCTCTTCGGGGCTTGGTGGTTCGCGAGGGCTGGGGAGATCCTAAAGGCAGCTCCGGAGAAAATCTCGACGGCTATTTAAAAAGGCACGGCATAATAGGCATAGATGAGATCGACACGAGGGCACTTGCAAAAAAGATAAGGGACGGCGGGGTCATGAAGGCGGTGATTTCTACCGAACTGGAGGCGGAAGAAGCCCTGAAACTTCTGCGCGAGGTGCCGGCCTTAGAGGATCAGGAACTGGTGAAAGCGGTGACCACAAAGGAGATAAAAACTTACGGCAGAGAGGACGGTATGCCGGTGGCCGTCCTGGATTTGGGCGCAAAACAGAGCATAGTAAAGTCGCTGGTAGAAAGGTGCTTTCGGGTTACGGTTTTCCCGGCGGATACTCCAGCCAAAACTTTGGTCGATTTTAACCCGGTGGGAGTCGTAATTTCCAACGGGCCGGGCGATCCAAAGAAAGCCGATTACGCCGTAAAGGTGACAAGGGAACTTTTAGGCAAACTGCCCCTTTTCGGAATCTGCCTCGGCCATCAGATAATAGCACTAGCATTAGGGGCAAATACCTACAAACTTAAATTCGGGCACAGGGGATGTAACCATCCCGTTAAGGACCTGAGAAAGGACAAAGTATACATTACTTCACAGAATCACGGCTTTGCAGTAGATCCTAAGACTCTTCCGGAAGGGACCGAAGTTACTTTCGTAAATGTGAACGATGGGACTGTTGAGGGACTTTGGATACCGGAATACGGTGCTTTTTCGGTGCAGTTCCATCCGGAAGCCTCTCCGGGACCACTTGATACGGGGCATCTCTTTGACGAATTCATCGCACTGGCAAAAGGGGGAATTAAGAATGCCTAAAGACCCTTCGATAAAAAAAGTAATGGTTATAGGCTCAGGACCGATAGTAATAGGCCAAGCCGCGGAATTCGACTATGCGGGGACTCAAGCGTGCATATCATTGAAGGAAGAAGGGTTAGAGGTAGTGCTCATAAACAGCAATCCGGCGACGATAATGACCGACTCCGAGATCGCTGACAGGGTTTATATAGAACCGCTGACGCTGGAGTTTGCCGAAAAGGTTATAAGGCGTGAAAAGCCCGACGGACTTTTACCGACCCTGGGTGGTCAGGTGGGGCTTAACCTGGCAGTGGAGCTTGCAGAAAGCGGTGTGCTTGCGGAGGAAGGAGTAAAACTTCTAGGGACGCCCCTTTCGACGATTAAAAAGGCAGAGGATAGAGAAATGTTTAAAAACCTAATGATAGAAATAGGCGAGCCGGTGCCGGAAAGCAAAATTGTGTACAGTGTAGAAGAAGCCTTTTCCTTTGCCAAAGAGACTGGCTTTCCCCTTATTGTCAGGCCCTCGTATACATTAGGCGGAACAGGAGGAGGAATAGCTTATGACGAAAAGGATCTGGTGAGAATAGTGGATATAGGACTGAAGCAAAGCCGCATTCACCAGGTGTTGCTGGAAAAGAGCCTCCTCGGCATGAAAGAAATTGAATTTGAAGTGATGCGCGACAGCAAGGACCAGTGCATAACCGTATGCAGCATGGAAAACGTAGATCCTGTCGGCATCCACACAGGCGACAGCATAGTGGTGGCCCCATGTCAGACTCTCAACGATAAGGAATACCAGATGTTGAGATCGGCTGCCATAAAGATAATTAGGGCACTAGGTGTTGAAGGCGGGTGCAACATACAATTTGCCTTAGATCCAAAGACAGGGCGCTACTACGTCATAGAGGTTAACCCCAGGGTTAGCAGGTCCAGCGCCCTGGCATCGAAAGCGACTGGTTATCCCATAGCGAGGATTGCTGCCAAAATAGCTGTAGGCCTTACTCTTGATGAAATAAAAAATCCTGTGACGGGAAAGACCACCGCGTGTTTCGAGCCGGCAGTGGACTACGTAGTAGTCAAGATGCCACGGTGGCCCTTCGACAAGTTTACCGAAGCCGACAGGACATTGGGAACCCAGATGAAGGCCACAGGAGAAGTGATGGCAATAGAAAGGACTTTAGAAGGGGCATTCATGAAAGCGGTGAGGTCTCTGGAACAGGGGGCCGTAGACATTGCGCTTAAAGAAATTGAGGGACTTTCCGAAGATGAGCTGATAGGTAAAATCGCGAAAGCCACCGACGAGAGGCTTTTTGCCATAGCTGAAGCCCTGCGAAGAGGTATCGGCGTCGACGAGATATCTGCCCTTTCAGGCATAGATCCCTTCTTCGTAAGGAAGATAGAAAATATAGTGAAATTGGAAGCGGAATTGAAGGCGGAAGGGAAAAACCTAAGCGAAGGGCTCCTCAAAAAGGCAAAGAGGATGGGATTCCCTGACGTTGTAATAGCCAAACACACGGGTCTTTCCGAAAAGGAGGTAAAGGAGCTCAGGGATAAATTCTCCATCCGGCCCACCTACAAAATTGTGGACACGTGCGCCGCGGAATTCGAAGCTGAAACCCCTTACTTTTACTCCACCTTCGAAACTGAAAACGAGGCAAAGCCAGAAGGAAAGGAAAGCGTCGTGATTCTGGGAGCGGGCCCCATAAGGATAGGCCAGGGAATAGAATTCGACTACTGCTGCGTGCATGCGGTCTGGGCGACTAAAAAAATGGGGTATAGGGCTATAATAGTAAACAACAATCCCGAAACCGTCAGTACAGATTACAGCACTGCTGATCGGCTGTACTTCGAGCCTCTCTACATCGAAGACGTGATGGCGGTGATAGAAAACGAAAATCCAATCGGCGTGATGGTTCAATTCGGCGGGCAGACGGCGGTGAACCTTTCATGGGAGCTGGCGAAAAGAGGGGTAAGGATTCTCGGAACCCAGGTAGAATCCATTGACATAGCCGAGGATCGGGAAAAGTTCGATACCTTTTTAAGCGAGCTTTCTATTCCCCGGCCAAAAGGATGTGCGGTAAGGAGCTATGAAGAGGCATTGAAAAAAGCAGAGGAGATAGGTTTTCCGTTGCTCGTCCGGCCGTCCTACGTCCTGGGAGGCCGGGCGATGGAGATAGTCTACGATATGGACGAATTGAAGGCTTATATAGAAGAGGCGGTAGAGGCGTCTCCGGAAAGACCTGTGCTAATAGATAGGTACATCTGCGGAACTGAAGTTGAAGTGGATGCAATTTGCGATGGGAAAGAGGTACTTATCCCGGGAATTATGGAGCACATCGAGCGGGCGGGGATTCATTCGGGAGATAGCATAGCAGTTTGGCCTCCAAGGACATTGAGCAAAAAAGCCAAAGATACAATTGTGGATTACACTGTTAAGATAGCTCTAAAACTAGGGGTAAAAGGGCTTTTGAATATACAATTTGTAGTTCGGGGAGACGAAGTGTACGTTCTAGAAGTAAACCCGCGCTCCAGCCGAACGGTACCGTACCTAAGCAAGATAACGGGTGTCCCTATGGTAGATTTGGCAGTCAGAATAGCCCTGGGCGAAACCCTAGAGAGCCTGGGATACAGCGGTGGTATTTTGCCCGAGCCGGACTTCGTGGCAGTAAAGGCGCCGGTCTTCTCCTTCGGCAAGCTCACGCAAGCAGAAATTTCCCTGGGACCGGAGATGAAATCCACCGGCGAAGTGCTGGGAATAGAGAGGACCTTCGAAAAGGCACTTTACAAGGCCTTCTTCGCCTCGGGGGTAAGGGTTCCGAAGGGCGGAGCGATTTTGGTCACTGTGGCCGACAGGGATAAACCCGAAGCGGTAAGGCTGATAAAGGGATTCAAAAATCTAGGATTTGAAATATACGCTACGAAGGGCACCGCAAAAGCATTAAAGGAAGCTGGCATCGATGCAAAAGTGGTTAACAAGTGGGAAGAGGGTTCTCCAAATGTAATGGACCTCTTCAGGAATGGAAAGATTAATTTGGTAATTAATACGTTGAGCCGAGGAGGTGGGTCCAGGAGGGACGGTTTCAAGATAAGGAGGGCTGCAGCGGACGAAGGGATACCCTGCCTTACATCTCTGGATACCGCCTGGGCGCTTTACCGAGCGATTGAGGCTTTAAGCATAGACATTATTCCGCTAGAGAGCATTTCGAAGGTGGGGTGATATTCTGGAAAGCCTGTTGCATCAAGCGGAAATCATCCTTAACGAAAAAGTGGCCCACAGCATATATCTACTTCGGCTCCGCGCCAATAAAGTGGCAGAAGGCGCAAATCCCGGCCAGTTCCTCCACGTGAAGTGCACAAAAGGGCCCCATCCCCTGCTCAGGAGGCCCTTCAGCATCGCCGGTGCCCATAGGGAAGAGGGCACCGCAGACATAATATACCGCGTGGTGGGCGAAGGTACTTCGATTTTATCCAAAAAAAGGCCGGGAGAGGTGCTGGATATCATGGGGCCGCTGGGCAGGGGGTTCCCCTTGCCCCTGCCGGGGACGCTGCCGTTAATAGTTGGCGGGGGAGTAGGAGTCGCTCCGCTCCTTTTTTTGGCAAAGGAACTTAATAAAGCAGGTTTGGTAGGTAGAGCCTTCTTAGGCTTTTCCACCGCACGGGAAGCTTTCGGTAAAGAAATTTTCGAAACCTGTGGCTTTTCGGTAGAACTTACCACGGACGATGGGACACATGGCAAAAGAGGTTTTCCAACGGAGCTTTTAGAAGATTATTTGAAAAGCGAAAAAAAAGTAAAGGCCATCGTGTACGCCTGCGGCCCCAGGATGCTCCTTTTAAAGGTGAAAGAGATCGCTGTATCCTTTGGCATCCTCGCCTACCTTTCGCTTGAGGAGAGGATGGGTTGCGGGATTGGGGCCTGCTTCGGGTGCGCCGTGAAATCCGCCAAAGGAGGATATAAAAAGGTTTGTTGGGATGGCCCGGTTTTCGAAGCGGGAGAGGTGGAAATATGGTAGACCTGAGCGTAAAGATAGCTGGAATTTGCCTCAAAAATCCCGTGATGGTAGCATCGGGCACTTTCGGGTTTGCCAGGGAGTATTCGAGGATGTTCGACGTGAATGAACTCGGTGCAGTAGTTACGAAGGGCATTACCCTCCTTCCCAAAGAAGGCAACCCGCCTCCCAGGCTTTTCGAGACCACGGCAGGTCTTTTGAATTCGGTGGGCCTCGAAAATCCTGGAGTTGAAGGTTTCATAAGGGATGAGTGGCCGTATCTCAAAACTCTGCAGGTGCCGGTTATAGTCAATATTGCCGGAGAGACGGTGGAGGAATACAGGAGGATAACCCAGTGCCTTTCGCCCCTCGAAGGCATTTCGGCCCTCGAGGTCAACATATCATGTCCCAACGTGGAAAAAGGGGGCATGGCTTTCGGTAGGCACCCTGACAGCGCTTACGAAGTTGTGAGGGCCGTGAAAGAACAATCCCCCTTTCCCGTGATAGCAAAACTCTCTCCAAACGTCTCGGATATCCGCGAGATAGCGCTGGCGGTGGAGGAAGCGGGGGCGGATGCGGTCTCGCTAATAAATACAATTCTAGGGATGGCGGTGGACGTGGAAAAAAAGCGGCCAGTTTTCAAGAGGGTCTTCGCCGGCCTTTCGGGTCCAGCTGTAAAACCCATAGCTTTGAGGATGGTGTACGAGGTTTACGAGGCCGTTAGGATTCCCGTTATAGGCATGGGGGGCATATTCAGCTGGCGCGATGCGGTGGAATTCATCCTGGCGGGAGCAAGTGCGGTTGCTGTGGGAAGTGCTATATTTTCCGACCCTGTGGCTCCGCTGAAGATAATCCGCGGCCTTGAAGATTATGCAGCGCGAAATCTTCAGACGAGAATTTCGGATTTGGTGGGCCTCGCCCACAGGAATGCCGCGGAATTTTGAAAGGAGTGCGATCTGGTGGAAGAATATTTTAAAAAGGTGATAATCGCCCTAGACACTCCCGACGAAAAGAGGGCTCTTGAACTCGTGAGACTTTTAAAAAGGCGCGTGGGGATATTCAAGGTGGGCCTTGAACTTTTCACCGGTGCAGGACCTTTCATTGTAAGAAAAATTAACGAAGAAGGATGCCGGGTATTTTTAGATCTAAAATTCCACGATATCCCGAATACCGTCTACGGAGCTGTGAAGCAGGCGGCAAGGATGGGGGCCTTTTTACTGAATGTCCATGCCTCCGGCGGCAGGAAGATGATGGAGTGGGCGAAAAAAGCAGTTGAGGAGGTCTTTGAAAGAGATAGCGAAAAGCGGCCCAAAATTCTGGCTGTGACGGTGCTGACTAGCCTTGACGTCGAGGACCTGAGGGAGATGAACGTAGAAAAGTCTCCCCGGCAGCAAGTCCTTTCCCTGGCCAAAATGGCAAAGGAAGGAGGACTGGACGGGGTGGTGGCATCTCCCGAGGAAGTCCGTGAAATAAAGGATTTTTTGGGGAAGGACTTCCTGGTGGTTACGCCTGGGGTCCGTCCATCCTTTGCAAAAGCTTTTGACCAAAAGCGGGTTATGACGCCCCTACATGCAATAGAGGCTGGTGCCGACTACATCGTCATAGGGCGTCCGGTGACGGCGGCGAAAGACCCGCTAGTCGCACTCGAAAAAATATTCGATTGAAAGGGGGATAACCCTTGACGCGCGAAGAAATACAGGAGATTTTTGAAAAGGCCGAAGTGCTGCTTACCGGGCACTTTATCCTGACTTCCGGCAGGCACAGCGAAAAATACCTCCAGTGTGCAAGGCTCCTCCAGTATCCCGAGCTTGCCGAAAAAGCCTTGAAGGAGCTGGCACAAAATTTCAGAGAAAGCGAGGTAGACACGGTAATAGGGCCCGCCATCGGCGGCATAATAGTTGCCTACGAAATGGCAAGGGCTCTGGGTGCAAGGGCCCTTTTCGCCGAAAGGGAAAACGGGGTGATGACTCTTCGCAGGGGCTTTTCCATAGAGCCGGGAGAATTTGTCCTTGTGGTTGAGGACGTGGTGACCACCGGCGGTTCGGTGAAGGAAGTGATTGACATAGTCCGGTCCTGCGGCGGCGAGGTGGTGGGCGTCGGAGCTCTAGTGGATAGAAGTGCAGGCAAGGTGAACTTCGGGGTGCCGTTTTATTCCCTTTTGAGCATGGAAGTTGAGTCCTATCCCCCTGAAGAGTGCCCCCTCTGCAGAAAAGGCCTGCCAGCCCAAAAGCCTGGGAGCAGGAAGTTGTGAAAAGGAAAAATAATAAGCATAAGGAGCGGGAAAAATCCGCTCTTTTTTTAATAAGAGCCCTGTCGCAGGGTATGTCAGTATACTTTACGAGCCTTTCACGGCTAATTGAAGACCTCAAGAAGGCACTTTTACAACTGACTGGTAAGCGCCCGGTATGAAATGAGTTAATTTATGGAGTCATTATAGTCCGCAATCTTTGCAATATGCGGGTTCTTTTTATGTATAATAACGACATCAGTTATGAGAAGCTGATAGATTAATAAGTGACAGCTTTGGAAATATGAAGGGAAAAGCCATTAAGGAATAAGATAAAGGATAGTAAAGAATTTTTTGAACAGTGGGTTATTAAAAAGGCCTCCTGTTTGCTCTTTATAAAGTAATATTCAACTGGAAGTGGTAATAGTTATACTTGGTATACAACAAATGAATATCAATGGATAGCTGATTAAAAGAAAAAAAAACTATGGTCCGCATTCTTTTCGATAGCGGGTCTTTTTGTCTTTTTTTAAATGGCAGAAACAATGGTGAGAAGTGGCTGATGAGTATGGCAAAAAAGACAAAACTAAAAGAACTTATACTTAAAGCCCAAGGAGGGATAAAGATGCCCTCAATCAAGTGGTGGAAGCGAAGATGTTTGCTCGGAAATTGTTGAATGGATAATCAAGGCAACGATGAGATATCAAGAAAAAACCTCATGGGGCAGGGATAAACTTGAAAAATTTCTCTCTGCACATATATCAAAAAAGACATAAAATTTTTACCCTGATGAGGTTATTAAAAACCTATCCCTATACTTTATATAGGACAGGGAAAAAAAGATTAAAGGGAGGTAGGGGAAATGCCCTTGTATCCCATAGAAGTTTGCAAAGGTGATCCTGAAGAGGCTAGGATGATGGCATGGTATATGACAGGAATTAAACACGCGGTTTTGAAAATAGCAAAAAAAACAGCAATGCTTACAAAAGCACGAGATATTGATCATGAATAATCCCATTTATGATCACGAAGGAAACTCCATAGAAATGATCGATACTATTGCCGATGTCAGGGAGATGGTGTTAAAAGTAGAAGAAAAGATAAATTTTGAACAACTTTTACAACATCTGTCATCGAAGCAGCAGCAAGTAATAAAAATGATTTTTTACCAGGAAATGACCGAAAAAGAAACAGGTGCCGTTACAGCCACAGTACTTGCTGTGGAATTTATTAAAGAAATAAGATATTTAAAGCTGCTGCCTACAAGATGGCTAGTATTCATAGTAGCAGAAGCAATTGTTATTTCTACTAGTATTGCAAAAGGTGAATTTACAGTCATAAATGGATTATTGATAACGACATCGGCTATGGGAAGCTGGCAGATAATAAACGACACTATATTTGGAAACATAAGGGGAAGGCTTGAAAGAAAACATTAAGAGTCATGAAAATTTTTTTGAACAGGCGGCTATTAAAATGGCCCTGTTTTCTCTTTATATAGTGTGAGGGGGCATTGCTTATAGAACAGGACGAAAAATGGACTTCCGGCAAAAAAATACCTAGATATGACCGAATACTTTGAGTGGCATAAAGAAAACTCCGAAAAAGTAAAAGAACCGGGCCTTTTTTCAAAATTTCGCAGGCGGCCAAAAAAGCCTCTTGGACGGAATCCTGGGCGACATTTTCGTCTTGGGCGACCAGGTACGCCGCTCTATAAGCTTTTGAAAAATACGTGCGGTAGAGAGTCTCGAAAAGGTCATAATTTTCCATTTTAAAATACCGCCTTTGAAATAATCGTTAATCTTATTATAAAAAAATTTTAAGCTAAAGGGAACTTTTTGCCGGCATAAAACGACTATATTATAGAGGGAAAAATTCAAAAGGGGGATGATTTTTATGAGTTACCGACCGCTTAAATTGATCTCAATGCAATAGAATACGTGACAAAGTGGGATATCATGATAACAGGGGAGGTATAAATTTATGAGACTATTAAAAAGTTTATTTTTAGCAATCTTTCTTTTAGTGTTTTCTTTAAATGACTCTCTGGCAGCATTTTTTGATAAAAATTTGCCGAGTATAAAAAGTGACAGAATTATATTGAAATCTCAAACTATAATACCGCTCCACTTAGATTCTGATAGAGAAATAGGGGTAGAATATATAGATCCAGATTATGGAACTATAAAAATAGAAGACGTCTTGACAAACGAAGTTGGATATATTAATGGAACTCCAAGGAAAAGTTTTACCAACTTTGAAACTTTTAAATATGCTTCAATATTGGTAATTAAGGCAGTGCCTGGTCTTGGTGATATATATAGACGAGGCGAAGAAATATACAATGCGTTAAAGGCCGTTTACACTGATTTGTCGAATATTGATCCATATAAGAGGGTCGAAGTTGAAACGAAGTATACATATAGAGACTTTTATCACGATCTTTATGTCTGGGATTATAATAAGACGTGGAAATATATTGGTTATAGTTTAAGCAGATATTTTTATAAGTATTACGGTATGTGGTATTTTGATTCAAAAATTGGAGAGTTTAGGCATCGAGACGAACATTATACTCATCAAAATGGTTACCCTCCTGAAGTTATAGCAAAAGCTCCGAACTATATGAAATACAATGTGTTAAGTCAATTAGCTTACGAAGCATGGAAAATGGGGAGAACATATTATGAAACATATTAAGAAATTCATATTCTTTGTTATGCTTTTTTCTATTTTATATTTAACTGGATGTAAATATTTTGCCACTCCTTTTTTGCCGGATGTTGATTTTGTAATAGACAGAATAAATTCAGAGGCCAGTGAAATCGACTATGAAAAATACATAAAAATTGAGATGTATAAATCTCGATTGCTTTTCGATCATACCACAGAAGAAGGCGGTCCGGATAATGAATTGTGCACGTTAATATACGGATTTAGAATATATAATGTTTCCCATGAGCCTATAAAAATAAACTATAAAAAATTTGTTCCCCCAGAATTAAGCAAGATAATTATAGCTGGTTTGGAAGACGAATTCTATCCTCCTCACGAATACTTGGAATTGAAACCTGGAGAAAGAATATTTGATGAAGGAGGAGTATTGATGAAGCACTATAATAAGCTTACGGAAGAAGAAAAAGAGATATTCAATAAATATAAAGATACCCTTTATTTCGAGCTAAGGATAAATGGAAAGAGGGCTTATGCTAAAGTTTCTGCAGAATAAGTTAAATGTCACCTCCGGTGCCTGGGGAAAAATCTTTATTTTTCTGTAGATTTTGATGCTATTTCGTCACATAAACAAGCTATTATAAATTACTTTGTAGTAGATAGAGATGGTCACTTACAATACCTTTATGAGCATCGAAATATGGTGAAGAAGAAATTGATTACAAAATTGGCGTATATGGAAGCTATGATGTACTAATTTGACGAGCGCGTTTTGACGGGACTTGGAGTTCTGCTCCAGCGGTTATGATGAAAGATATTATAGGAATTGCTTGGAGTGAAGGAATGTACATTGATCAGTCACCAAGTGCGACCTACCATAGGGTAAAAT
>JAKIHM010000031.1 GCA_021608145.1 Thermovorax subterraneus | reverse complement strand
AGTATCTAAAATAGGAAGGATTCCTGAAGTTGCATTGTATATAGAATACGGTCATTCAACATTAACGTTGGAGCCTAGTGTATCATTAACGGGAGAATTATCATTAAGCTTTTCAGAAGGTGTATATCAGGCGGATTACGAGTATATTCATTCACTTTTGTAAGAATTCGATTTTTAAACAGATTTTAATTGTCGTGAAAAAGTTGTCGATTTCTTAAAAATCTTTATTTATGCTGAAAGCCCTTAGCTTATTGATATGGGGCTTAGGGCTTTCATTTTTTATATACTGACCTTTCACACCTTAACCTCTAAAAATTTTTTTAGAAAAAAAACTTCCCACAGGCTGAAGGAATTTGAGGCTGAAATTTTTGGCCGTTGGTATAAATTGTCAAATAGGTTTTGCCTGCAAAGCTGACAGGTAAGCGCTTTTAAGATTTTTGAAGGAAAAACAATAATTTCTTTGTCGGATCAGCGGTGACATAAAGCTTTGCGTTGAAAAAAGCAAACAGACAAGGATTTACTGCACGCTTAAGAGAGAAAAAGAACTTCTAGAACTGGTAGGCAAGGTAAAAAGCTTTGAGCCCGCTAGTGCTAAGATTCTGGTGAAGATAAAGAAAAACGGCAAAATCAAAGCGTTATTTGCTTGATAAGTATATAAATAAGCTAAGCAGAGTGATTTTTTTTAGGATTGATTTTGGTATTTTCACAAACCCATCGTAAGGTTGTAATTTCCATTTTATGATATACAAATGTTGGTTTTATAGAAAAGGTTGCGAAATTTGATGAGAGAGTGTTTATTTATAATTAGGTAACAAAAATATGTTTGTAGGAGGATAGAAAACGAGTGCTGAGGAATGGTTTAAATAATAAAATATTTTTTATGTTTATTATAATGGTCATGCTCATACTTATACTGCAACTATATGCACGTACTTATTTGGGGGTAATAAGTGTTGAAGTACAGTATAAAAAGCCGTACGAAATTACTGAACCGTATGTAAAAGAATGGATAAATGAAGTTGAAGATAAAGAAGGAGATTTTTTTCTGGCGAAATCTAAGATAGAAGGTAAAGAAATTTATTATTTATACGTAAAACCATGTTCGTTGAATATGGACAGTGATAAACAAAATATATATATCAAAGTTGAAATAAAAAGGAATGTAAATAATCCAGAAGATACAAGAATTTTTATAATTAAACCGAAGAATAGAAAAGTAAGAACTATCGTTATTAATGGTGAAGTTATACCTACAAAATCTATACGAGAAATATGCGTAAATGAGTAAGAATGGACGACCGAAGCTTTGGTTATAAATTATTGTATAGAGAGATAGATAACAAATTCATGTTAATTATAGTAATAATTTTAACAGCTATGCTTTTACTGCCGGATTGTACTAATTTGGGAATATTAGATTTTGGTATACAATATAAAAGGCCAGGCGAAATTAGTGAGCAGCATGTGAAAGATTGGATAAATGAAGTTAAGGATAAGGAAGGCGATTTTTTTATAGCTAAATCTATCAAAGATAACAAAGAAATTTATTATCTCTATTTAGACCCACATCACTTTAAAATAAAAGCCGACAAGAAAAATATCTATGTATCTGGAATAAAAAGAGGAGAAAGTAATTCCGAAGATAAAAGAATTTTTAAAATAACAATGGAAGAAAAGAGAAAACCCAAAGCCATTATTATAAATGGTACAGTTATACCCACGAAATCTATTCCAGAAATAGGTGGAAAATAGTAAGAAAAATTTCTTGTAAGTTCACAAAGATTTCATGCTTTCGGCTACTCTGATTATATCCTCTTCGCTTAATCTACCGGTAATTATAAAATAAATCGAGCCCTTTTCGTATAAAAGCTGCCTTAAGCCGCTTTTATTAAAATGAATGAGCGTGGCTTCAGAGCCCTTTATGCTGAGGTCTTTGATTTCTGCGTCATTTATGCGGAAGTTGTGCGAAAAGGCCGATTCACGCACTGTGGAAAATTCTTCAATCCTCAGTTCCTCTTCCGTCCCTTTTTTATAAATCAAAATAACGGAATCTTTTCCCCCGTCTGGAATTTTCGCACCGTAAAAATCGTATCCCTTCGGCAGATATTCCGGTACTGCGATTTGAAAACCCACAGCCCAAAAAGCCTCCTGAACGGAATCCTGAGCGATGTTCTCGTCCTGTGCAACAAGGTATGCCGCCTTGTAAATTTTTGGGAAATACCTGCGGTAGAGACTCTCGAAAAGGTCGAGGTTTTCCATTTTAAAATACCGCCTTTGAAATAATCGTTAATATTATTATAAAAAAATTTTAAGCTTAAGGGAACTTTTTGGCAGCATAAAACGACTATATTACAGAGGAAAAATTCTAAGGGGGATGATTTTTATGAGTTACCGGCTGCTTAAATTGATCTTAATTCTGATCTTAATTTCAAGCCTTTGTTTCCCGGTCTTTGCAGCGTCACCCGAGAAAATCGAGAGGGATTACGCAGTATCCCACAATATAAGAGGCCTTTCCGGAGATATAAATGGATATTATACCGAGCAAAAAGACTATTTGATAGATATCTGGCACTCCCGCATCCAGGACCAGGGAAATGGTTCGGTAGAAATTTACGGTTATACCCAGTGCAATAGAATATGCGACAAAGTAGTTGTTAAGCTTGTCTTACAAAAGTATACGGGCTCTTCATGGGTAGATGTGGCTTCATATACTTTTACCGGTTATGACACCGATTATGTCGATGGAGGGAAAGTGGTTTTTGTGGAAAGGGGTAAGTATTACAGGGTAAAAAGTTATCACTATGCATATGATGTTATATCTGATTCAACGACAGCGACCACGAATGAGATTTACGTAAAGTAACTCGATTCTTGCCTGCAATGTGCTCCAGCTCCCCGTGCTTACCGAAAAACAGCGGGGTGAAAGAATACAAGGTGTTGCAAGGGTGTGATGAAAATGTTTAAAAAAATAAATCTTATTTTAGGTCTGTTTTTTTTAGTAGCTGTTATTTTAACCACTATAACTTATGCGAATATTGATAATTGGTATTCACTAGGTCAAAAAGTCACCATTTTAAAAAATGACCCAAATAAGGAAGTAATCGCTAGAATAAATGGTAAAGAAATTACTAAAAACGATCTTGAAATAGGATTATTAATCGAACAGCAAAAATACGAATATCAAGTAAAAAAATATGAAAGCATAAAACAGCAAGCTGGTAAGAATGTTCTGATACCGCCTCCCCAAAAAGCAAGTCCGGCTGAGTTGCTAGATAGGTTTATAGATAATGAAGTTTTATATCAGAAAGCCAAATCTCAGAGTTTAGAAGTCTCATATGAGGAAGCTAAAAAATACGCGGAAGAAGTAAGAAAATCAATAAATGATGCATTGGCAGGGAAAATCCAAGTTGCCGATCGACAAGAATTTATAGAGATTCAAAACTATATAAAACAATACATCAAAGGCTTAGGGCTTAGTGAGGACGAATACTGGAATAAGCTTATTCCTGGATATCAAAAATTTTTATCTATTGGTAAATTAAAAGAAAAAATATTATCCTCAATGTCGGAAGAAGAAAGAAGAGATCCAGCGAAGGTTCGTTCATATTTTGAACAATACAAAAATAATCTAAGAAAAAAATATAATGTGGAAATACTTCAAAAGAGCTTCTGAACAGTAATTATAAGTCCCCTCTTCTAAGATTGGAGGAATTAATATCGTGAAGGAAAAAATTGCGGTTATAATTGCGCTGGTTATGATTTTAAAGCAAGTATTATTTTCTCAATCTATCGCCAGTGTAAAAACACTGAGGCCGAACTTTTTTTAAATGATTGGGAAGGATACATATGTGCGAGTAGTAATGAAGTTTTTCTATTGCAGATTCCCTGGTTCGTAATAAATAAAGATATAAAATTAAGTGAAATCAAATTTGATCTGTTAAATTTACCCGATACAGCTGAGATAATCAAAAAAGATATTGTATTGACATATTCGAGAGAAAATATATCGCGGTATTTAATAAACTTTTTTATAAAGATCAAAACACCGCATTTATATAAAACTGACAATCTTAATTTGATAATAGAAAAAAATAATGTTAAGGATAAAATTCCTTTGGGAAGATGGGTTTTTGAAATTATACCGTATGAGCAAAATGAATTAAGGATCCGTGAGCTTATTACCATGTCTAGTGGTAGTAAAATAGATTATCCATATTATATGTTTGTAATAGAGAACAAGAGCAGCCAATTGGTAACACTGCATGATATAACTTACGATTCTCCCAATTTAAATAAAATAAATGTCAAATATGACGATAACGCAACATTAGAAAATAATGAATGGAAGGATTTCCCTGTTGGTGGGCTGACTTTAGCGCCTTTTTCTTCAAAGGCCGTAGCTGTTTTTATGGAATCAAAAAAACCCCAGAAACTATACGCTCTTAAACCTAAGATAATATATTCGATTAATGATAAAATCTTTGAGATGCCTGGGGATATGTATCTTGTTACAATTTCAATGTCAAAAGAAGATATTATGAGAAAAGCAACGAGATAGACACTCTATGTCAAGATGCAAAATAGGCTTATTAGTAAAAACACAAAACCAACTCATTTATGTAAATAATGTAATATATTGGTAATTAAATCCTAAGTTTATCCTCGCTTAAAAAAGCAGGGCTTCAAAAACCATATTTTTCAAGCAGCTAACTTGTGTTTTTCTCTGGCCGCAAGGAAAATTGACTCATCATAAGGTTTAAAGTTTTTCCACATTGCGAAGATAATTCTAACTTAGATATTAGCTAAAGCCCGTATGGCTTCATGGTGAGACTTGCCTTCAGAACGCTTTTTATCGTAATATTCACGCGCCCAACCAACCCACCGTATTGTTTAATAAGCAAATTGATGCAAAGCATTTCGGAAAGGTTTGACATAGGACTTTCGCTGTTTGGCAAAGCGGTATTTGCCACTTAAGTATAAAACGGGGGAAGTTTCGGATAGAGCTTGAACTCCAGAAGCGTTCATAAAGCGTTCTCTATCATCCCCTACTTTGCTCTCGGGGCCAGCTGCGAACCCGCTCCAGGCAGGCTTACGAACAACCTGCTGTCGGAATGGAGATTAAAAAGGCGTTCTATCTCCTTGTCATTTTAAGAAAGCTGTTAATTTTGAAATTGAAAGTTTTTGTGCTGCTTCTAGAGTAGGGTAATTCTTTAAAAAATCCAGAGCAACGGGCAAAGTTGGCTTGGAAAAAGTTAAAAAGCTATAGGGAAATATTCTTTCAAGCAAGAAATTAAGCGATTAGTAAAGCGAGTAGATTCCCTGATTAAAGTATCCTGGTCACGAGTTTAAGCTTTTAGCTCTTGGATCAGCTCAGAATCTGGTTTGAGTTGTTACAAGCGGTTAATATCCGTTCTGTCCAGCGTTGTTAGGATACAGGCATAAGTGGGTCGCTTTTGATGTCAATGGTAAAATTAAAATACCGCCTTTGAAATAGTCGTTAATCTTATTATAAAAAAATTTTCAGCTAAAGGGAACTTTTTGGCGTCATAAAAAGACTATATTATAGAGGGAAAATTAAGAGTAACGTGTTAATTTATCAACTCCGGGATCCTCCAAAAAATAATAGTGGAAAAAAGAATGAAAGGGGTTGTTAAAATTGAAGAAAGTCAAAATTTCGGTAATTGTATTTATTCTAACCCTCGCCTTTATAAAACCTTCAATTGTTTTTGCACATATACCTCCATTTTATTGCCAAAAAGCAGGTAACTATGAAGGTGGTTACTGGGGGGAAGGAGTTCCCGATGATAAAAAACAGGAAATTTCAAAAACCGGATGTGCTATTTCATGTTGTGCTATGGTGTTGTATCCAAGCAAAGCATATATATATGATGAAAGAGTTAACAAGAGTCAATATTCTTCTGCTGATCCGTATGTAGTTTATAGAGCCAATGGCGACAGCACATATGCTAATTGGGATTTAGTAAGAAAAAAATTTGGATGGAATAAATATTATCATGTTAATTTTGCAAGTTATGATGCTTCTAAAAAAGCAATTGAACTTGATAAATATCTTGATGCAGAGAAACATCCAATCGGAAGAATTCCTGGACACTTTGTAATTTTTGTTAGCTCGGAGATTATAGGCCCTGTTTCTATTGATAAGGATATTAAAATAGATGAGCATGTTATAATAAATAAAGCCCCAAAAACTGTTACTAAGGATGAGATTATTCCCTTAACTGATGAGGAATTAAAAGAATTATTCGGAGATACACCACCCATAAAAAAAGGATTTTTGACGAAAAGCACAATGTACGATTGGTCCTTTAAGATTCATGACCCTGGGACAAGATATGGCAAAAATATCTATTTTGCAGATAATATAAAAGGAGCTACATTAGACGACCTTGATAGAATAACCATATTTGAGAAATAAAAGAAGGTGGGGGAAATGAATAAAATTGCAAAAGTCTTTCTATTTACAATTATTCTTTTTTTTGTTACAGGTTGCGAATTACAACAACCTTCGATTATAGAACACGTTGAAGAAAGCGACTCAAAAACGCTTTCGGCGGAGAAAAACAATAACAGCTACTTACAATGGGGGTACCCGAATGATTTAAATAATATGAAACATCGTCCTTCAGATCTAATTGATATAGCTTTGAGCAATGATAGAAATACCGTTTATACCAATTATTTTGAGGGTAGACTCACTGCAATAGATTCTAAAAGTGGAAAAGAATTATGGAATTATTATTTGCCTGAAGGCTCCGATATTGTTCAAATAGGGGTCCATCCGTATAATAATGATATTTACTTGATGGACCTTCCAAATTTGCAAGTATGGGTTTTATCCTATAAAGGGAAGTTGAAGAATCAGATTTCCTTTGGTATGAGTAATTATGCGATTAAAATGGTACCCTCGTTTATTTTTACAAAAAAAGGACGTTGTTATTTCGGGGCACCCGATGGAAAAGTTTACTGTGTTAATGATAATGGAAAAATTCTATGGGCAACAACCGTTGGAAGGTCTAAAACATCCGGAGAAGTTTATCCGGTGAGCGATCTTGCTGTTACAAAAGACGAGAGAACGATAGTAGCCGCAGCTTTTATTGAACCGACCAACCCTGTTTACGGAATTGACGCTGATTCGGGGGAAATAAGGTGGCAATATAGTCATAGCAAATATACAAATATAAATTACATAACAGTGGACGATAAAAATAACGTACTTTTGGCAGCTAATGATCCGAAAGAAATGAAAAGATGGAATTCTACAAATCCCAACGAACAAGAACCACCGATGGAAGAAATGAACTCAACCGTGGGCGGTGCGATAATACTACTTGATGCGAACGGCAGGGAGAAAAAAATTATTGAAATACCAGGACAGTTTGGATTAGTGCATGTAAAAGGCGACCCTAAAAGGAATCGTATATACGCGACAGGTTATACTTGTTTTGATAGATTATCAGCTGTATGGGCACTTTTTGCAGCTGATTATGAAGGCAAGATATTGTGGGACATCTTAAAATATCCAATCTTATTGGCGGGTTATACAAATAGTGAGTTTTTAAAGTTACAAGATTTTTATGTATATCTTGGAAGCTATGGGGATATAAAAAAGATTGATATTGATGGCAACCTAATTGCTGAATATAAAATCCTTGAAGAAAGAAAATCTGTAATTTCAGGAGTTAATTTAGAAGGTTCTGCATCGATAATTGCTGCAGACGAAAATGAAAAATCGCTTTACGTATTTTGTGGAGAAGAAAAGCACCATGAAGAATACGGCTCAATAGGGAGAATATATAAACTTAAGCTTATGATAAACTAAAATTTAAGGTGGTTAAATCAATGCCAGGGAAAAAATACGAACCGGAATTCAAACAAAAAATTGTTTAAAGAAGCTTTAGAAACCGGTAACTGCTCAATCGTTGGAAGAAAGCATACTTCCAGCATAGTTGCAAGATGGGTTACAAATTATAGATAGAACATGAAAGAATACCTTTCAATTCTTTTCGGCGCACTCTTTTATTTTTTTAGATAGATAAAGTTCGAAAGTTTCATTATCTTTTTTCATCGCATCCCGCTCCTTTATTCTGTTCTCCAATGAAATTCCTTAAAAACATCTTTGCGCGGTAGAGCCTGCTTTTGACGGTTCCTACCGGTATCCCGAGATACTTAGATATTTCATTTTCTGAAAGGTCGTTATAGTATTTCAATACTAAAATCTGCCTGTAAATTGGATTGAGCTGTTTTAAGGCATAAGTAAGTACCATCCTGTTTTCGGCATATGTAATTGTATCGGGCGAAACTTCAAGATTGGTATTCAAAGAAACTATCTTATCCATAAAGCTATCCTCTATTAGTACATACTTTGATTTATTTCGAATAAAGTTGATGGCTTTTTTAGTAGCGATAGCAGAGATAAGCGCATGGAAGCGGGAAAGGTCAACCGGACCTTTTTTCAATATTTCGAAGGCGGCCAAAAAAGCCTCCTGAACGGAATCCTGAGCGATGTTCTCGTCCTGTGCAACAAGGTATGCCGCCTTGTAAATTTTTGGGAAATACCTGCGGTAGAGACTCTCGAAAAGGTCGAGGTTTTCCATTTTAAAATACCGCCTTTGAAATAATCGTTAATCTTATTATAAAAAAATTTTCAGCTAAAGGGAACTTTTTGCCGGCATAAAACGACTATATTATAGAGGGAAAAATTCAAAAGGGGGATGATTTTTATGAGTTACCGACCGCTTAAATTGATCTTAATTCTGATCTTAATCTCAAGTCTTTGTTTCCCGGTCTTTGCAGCGTCACTTGAGAAAAATGAGGGGGATTACGCAATATCCCACAACATAAGAGGCCTTTCCGGAGATATAAATGGATATTATACCGAGCAAGAAGACTATTTGATAGATATCTGGCACTCCCGCATCCTGGACCAGGGAAATGGTTCGGTAGAAATTTACGGTTATACCCAGTGCAATAGAATATGCGACAAAGTGGTTGTAAAGCTGGTCTTACAGAGATATACGGGCTCTTCATGGGTAGATGTGGCTTCATATACTTTTACCGATTATGACACCGATTATGTCGATGGAGGGAAAGTGGTTTTTGTGGAAAGGGGTAAGTATTACAGGGTAAAAAGTTATCACTATGCATATGATACTATATCTGATTCAACGACCGCGACCACGAATGGGATTTACGTAAAGTAACCTGATTCTTGCCTGCAATGTGCTCCAGTTCTTATGAGGGTGTCAACCTTGGGAGGTGCGATAGAGTGGCTGATGATAACAGTGATTAACAAGAAGCGCGTTTTATTATGTGGCAAATACGCCGCTCAGCGCCTTGCCATCAAACACAGGAAAAGTCGGGAAAAAGAATTATTAATCTTTAATTCACCGGTTAATGATGATAGTGAAGAGGATATAGTAGACCGTCTAGGAGATAAAAATTTCTATATAGCTGGCATAGTCTGCAGCGATACCTTGGTTGAAGAGCTTTTATCGCCTTTCATAGAAAAATAGCGGGCGCTGCTAAAATACGGAATATTACAGGGTATACGGAAACTGTAACTGCGATAAAGTTGGGAATATCGCAGCAAGCTGTCAATAGATTAAAATCCAGAGCTCTGCAAAAAATGAAACGGGTTTTAGAGGAGCAGAGATTATTATGACCGTATATCGGAAGAGTAGTTCAGTAAACCTGTTACATAAAACCCAAGAAGGAGACTAGAAAGCGGGAGAAAACTGATATTGCGGATATATCCGCTAATAATGAAATACAGCAGGCGAATGGGATATGATTTACTGGAGGCAAGTCAGGATTTAATTGAGTGGGTGATAAAAGAGATGTTATGGTATGAATCTAAAAAGTTTGTGAATTGATTTTAAAAATTTTTGAGAGAAATTAAAATTGGAGGTGTAAAAAAATGAAAAAGAGATTCTGTTCAATAATATTAGTACTGATTTTGTTATTCCTGACTGCTAGGAGCATTTGCGAATTCACTAGACATAAACAATCATCAATTTAATAGTGTTGAAAGTATTATCGATTATGTTTTAAAGAATAGCTCTCAATATCTTGAAAAGAATACTGATGGAACCATTACATTAAAGGAAGGATATATATAAAAATCGACGCAGCGCCCGAAGTAATAAATGAATTTGTTCAATCTGTTGAATTAATCAATAAAGGTGTAAAAAGAGGGGTTGTTTATTGGGATGAAAATTTTGTACCAAGGGCAGTTAAACCCGATAAAATTCCCAGCAAGAAACAAGAACTCGAAAATCTTGTATATCCACAGTATGACCCAGATGAACCCCCATACTTCAATTTGATGTATACTCTCCACACCCTAATTCACAAGTAAAATAAATTCCAAAAAAGGGATAAGTGGCATAAGTCTATTTATATGGCTTTGCCACTTATCCCTTTTTGTGCCTTATGTTTTTACTTTATTAGAATCAATTTTTCTTCTTAAATTGCAATATTAAATGCGACACATTTTTTGGAAACCCGAATGATACCGTTCCAAGGCTGAGTAGGGATGAGTCCCATGGTCACTAAGATTGGCAAACTCGGTACCATTGTCAGAAGTAATGCTTTTAAATACAAGAGAGAAAAGGCCGAATAGGCTTTTTAGCTGTTTTAATGCTTTATCCACTTCCTCAGTGGTCTTGTTTGCTAAGGAAAGTATCAGATGATAGCGAGTTTTTTCCGTTAAGGTCAGCAGAACATTCACAATTAACCATTCAAAAATCAGATCCGCTTTTTCATTTTTAATAGTTGCATTTTCATCAATTCAAAATCATTTCCGGATTAATAATATATATAACACTTCTTTGTTCTTCAAAAAAATTCTTTCCTGTTACTAAATATTTGCCTTCTCCTGTCACAAAATAATGATCTGGCTCAAATTCTAAATATAATTCTACTGGTTGCAAATTTTCATGGTTTAAATATATTTTCCATTTATTACGCTTTTCATAAGCCAATCCCTTGTTAAAGACCCTCAGGTTACTTAAATCTTCATCGAGGATTTTATACTTATTAGTAACTATATCGTATACATATAGTCTATTATCTCCGGCATGTTCCAGCCCATATTTAAGATCTACCGAATATATCTTGTTTTCTACCAGGTAAGCCCTACCTACAATGTTCCCCGGAGCTTCGTAAGTTGTTATCTTTGATGTTTCTATATCAAATACATGATAGTAGTTATTCCGCTCATCCCTGTCAGACCATATTACCTTCCCGTTATCTACTTTGACAAAATCATTAATAAAACAAGTGTTTCTTATAGTCCCCACTTTTCTTTTTTGGCCATTTTCCAGGTTCAGCAGCATTATCTCGGATGTTCTATCATCATCTGTGGCATCGGAATCGATCGTCCAGACCAGGTAATCTTGCCAAAGATCCGGAACGGAAATTGATTCTTTTTCGCCCCTCGAATGTATTAACTTCACTTCACCCGTTTTAAGGTTCTTCACATAAAGATCTTCTTTTGAACCCCAAACATCCCCGTCTATCCATACGAGCCATTTTTCGTTGGCTTTCACGCCCTGAACATTGCCAAGCTCATATTTTGATTCAAATATTAAACTTTCTTGGCCCGATTTTATGTGTCGCTCTATCAGAAGATCACACTTGTCATCTTGCGCATCTTTGCTCCTAACCGCCACATAAAGGCGTTCACCAACCACAGCAGGGGTGGCAAAGTCGGCATAGGGAAGCTCTATTTTTGTTATGGCTTTATTTTGCAGAGTTTTTGTATTCAGGCCGCCGCAACCGGGAAGAAGTAAAATTAATATAGCAAAAAGAACGATCAACCTCTTTATGCGCATAGTATTCTATTCCCTTTCTTTAATACAACATTACGTAATTTGTGCCATCTTCATCAGCTTTCTTCACAGCATTAAAGACATTCTCCAGTGGTTCCCAATGATATCCTCTATATTTATCTTTGTAATGTGGATCAACTAGATGTAACTCTTTTTCACCACTATTTTTGTCGTAAAGATATCCACTTACTGTAACATAGTGCCTTACTGATTTACCTTCATAATAACTAAGATGAACAGTATCTACTAAGATTATAGGTGCATTTGTTGCGTATCTTAAGTCATTTTTTATTCTCGTTTCAAATACATAAGAAGGATTAGAACTATCGAGTACATTCGCTACAACATATTTATTATCTTCAAATCCGTATGTCGATGCATAATTGTTTATTGCTGTTCTAAGACCGGTTGTAGTACTACCGGAGGATGAAGTACCAGCTAATTGTGCAATAGTACTTTGAGATGGCAGTGCTACTGAAGAACCACTTACTGCTTTATGAAAGCTGAGACTTTGCCTTACAGATGCGGGTCCACACCAATAAGTTGTCTCCTGTTTATAATTTGTAACACTTATAGAATAATATTCTGCACCATCCGGATCTCCTTTTATAGATATGTAATCTTTCTCTCTTTCTTCCATTTTCTTGTCTTTCATTAATGCTTCTTGTTTCAAGATTTCAATCATCTCGGGTGTTAAATTGGGATCATTAAGCATTGCGCCTATATTTTTGTCAGTTTTTTCAGTAGTTAAGCTATAATCATCGGCGAATATGGGTATACTTATAGTCAAAAGAATTATATATATACCTATGACACTCAATATCAATATTGATTTCCTCATACCCTACCCTCCGTTTCAATCTGGTATTGTCTAAAGTTTTATGGTTTTTTGATTTAAACCCGTTTTTTACATAAATTTTCTACCCCCTTTCTCTGTAAAAATTCTAATAGCATTAATTAAAATATTTTGTATTTTTTATTTTTTTGACCTTTAATTTTTGTCATCAGTTAAATATTGAGCTCGGCCCGAGGTAATTTTTAATTTGCCAATGACCGTTTTATCATCTTTATCATATTATCACCAAGATTGTTTTGAGCTAAGCTTTCTCAGGTGTGTGCGGAGCGGAGAGTTTAGGTTTGAGGAAGATATTCGTTGTAGCTTTTCATGAGAATCATCTTTCATTAAACTACCTCATGTAGGTTAATTTTATTCTACATTGTGTAAGCAGATGTGTCAATAGTTTTAAAAAAAAAAATTTTCTTAAAACGTAATATTAAATGCGACACATTTTTTGGAAACCCGAATGATGTTGGATCCTTTATAATAAAGGCTGAAGTTCATAAGTTAAGCCTTCTATTTCTTTGAGAGAGAGTTCTGCAGGTTTGCAATAGCCCAGGATTTTTTACAGGTAAGGTATTACACCAGTTTTGCGCTCTTTCGATTTGAGAAGGTGATAATTCTTTAATAACCATTCCTTCAGGAATTAAGCGCCTGATTAGGCCATTGTGCCGTTCATTGGTACCCCGTTCCCAAGCTGAGTAGGGATAGGCATAATAGACTTCAAGCCCATGGTTACTAAGATTGGCAAACTCGGTACCATTGTCAGAAGTAATGCTCTTAAACACAAGAGAGAAAAGAGGACCGAATAAGGTTTTTAGCTGTTTTAATGCTTTATCCACTTCCTCGGCTGTCTTATTTACTAAGGGAAATATCAGATGATAGCGAGTTTTTCTTTCCGTTAAGGTCAGCAGAATATGGTCGTTAGAGCGTTTGCCAAGGACGGTATCGATTTCCCAGTGTCCGAATTCCTCTCGCTTTTCTATACTGTCAGGCCGTTAGCTAATACTCTTGCCATAAAGGCGCTTATGATTTCGAGGAGCCTCCTTCTTTGGTTTACGTCTTGTTTTTATGAAAAGGTCGATATTTCAAACTTTAAGTAAGCATCGGTCAATATAGTTGTAAAGGGTTTTTGTACAGACCATGGATGAAGGGTCAAAGAGTTTTTCTCGGCGAGCAGTTCCTACTACAACATCAGGGGACCATTTGTCTTTTAGTATCTTTTGTTCAGCATATTGGAGGAAGGATTCCACTTGGAGGATTTTGCTTTTTTTTTGCCGCAGGCAGAGCGGTTCTTTTCATACACTGCCTGTCCGGTTTGCGGGAAGTATGCTTCATAAGTAGTTAGATCTGTGCGGTATTGAGTTGTTGTGCCACGCTTGATTTCGCGGTAAATAGTGCTGCGATGACGACCGAGTTTTTTAGCAATTTGAGTTGGGGAGAAACCTTCTTTTAGAAGGGCAGAAATTTTCCCTCTTTCATAGGGTGTAAGATGTTTATAAGTGCGAGGTGATGTGGTATACTCTTGATTAAGAACCATAGCTGAAACCCTCCTTGATGTTAATTTTGGTCAACCAACATCATATCGGGTTTCACGCTATGGTTCAACTATTTTTTGGTGTCGCATTTAATTTTACAATTAACCATGTATAAATCTCGATTGCTTTTCGATCATACCACAGAAGAAGGCGGTCCGGATAATGAATTGTGCACGTTAATATACGGATTTAGAATATATAATGTTTCCCATGAGCCTATAAAAATAAACTATAAAAAATTTGTTCCCCCAGAATTAAGCAAGATAATTATAGCTGGTTTGGAAGATGAATTCTATCCTCCACATAGATACTTAAAGTTGAAACCCGGGGAAATAATACTTTGATGAACTCCAAAGGTCATAACTTTCCATTTTTAAAATACCGCCTTAAAATCTTTGAAATTATTAAAAAAATTTTCAGCTAAAGGGAACTTTTTAGAGGTATAAAACGATTATATTATAGGGGAAAAAATTAAAATAAAAACAGTAAAAAACAGCAGAAGGAGGTATAAATGCTATGTGAAATCGGTTAGCATTCAAAAAATAAATAAAAACTTATGGAGGTGCCTTAGTATGCAAAAGCCAATAAAAAGCTGTGTAAAAATAATATCAATTATAGTATCGATTTTATTAGTTTTTTCTGGTATTTTTGCGTATGCAGAAGGCATTAAACCTGAGCAAAAAATGGCAAAAGTAACTATTAATGAATATTTAATGCTAAAAGAATTAAAAAACAAATCTTATTTAGAATTACAAAAAATGGGATTTTCTGCTCAGGACATAGAAAAAATTAGAAAATTTGATTATGCTGAGGAATTATACAGACGAAGCAAACTCGATGACTCGATTTTAAAAAACTTAGGCTACACTGATGAGCAGATTAGTATGTTAAGAGCTTTTTCAGGTACAGAAGAGGAAATAATTGCATTAGCAGCGTCTTTAAATATTAGCGCGAAGACTGATAGCTATTACTATTCAGAAACGAATAATAGAACATACTATCGAGCGCGTTTTGACGGGACTTGGAGTTCTGCTCCAGCGGTTATGATGAAAGATATTATAGGAATTGCTTGGAGTGAAGGAATGTACATTGATCAGTCACCAAGTGCGACCTACCATAGGGTAAAAT
>JAKIHM010000030.1 GCA_021608145.1 Thermovorax subterraneus | reverse complement strand
ATTTGTTTTGGCAACTACTACCTACGACACCAAGGGGAGGGAATCCTCCTTTTTTCCGAAAAACTTTTAGTTTCAATGTTTTAGAGGCCATAGGTATGTGAATTTGGTGCCCTAATTTGACATTACAGAATTTGTGAAAAGGGGGAAAATCATGATAAAAAGTGTGATAATAACCGATACCTCTTGTGATTTCCCGGAAGGGACTTTGAAGGACCTACCGATTAAAGTTCTTGAAATGCCGGTTGCGTTAAAGGATGACCCGGAGAAGGATATTTCCAACCTTGATATCAGGGAGTTTTACGATTTAATGCGAAAGGGAAAGATACTTCCCACCACTTCACAGGTTAATGTGGCGAGGTTCATAGATTGTTTTAAAGAATGCCTGGAAAATGGGATGACGCCGATAGTGATCGGCCTTTCTGCAAAACTCACCAAAAGCTATGAGGCGGCCCTCGTGGCGAAAAACAATATGCCCGAACCGGAAAAAGTGATTGTCATAGACTCAAAGTGTGCAAGCCTAGGGCTTGGTTTGGTTGTGATGAAAGCTGCTAGAATGGCCGTTGAAGGCTATTCGCCGGAAGAGATAGCAAGAGAAGCCGAGTCTTACGCCAGCAGGATGGAACATATATTTACTGTAGATTCCCTTGAGCATCTAAAGAGGGGAGGCAGGCTTTCTGCCACCCAGGCCTTCGTCGGCGGGCTTTTAAATATAAAACCGATTTTGCACTTCGTGGATGGCGGCATCGAACCCCTTGAAAAAGTGAGGGGGAAGAAGAATGCCCTAAAGAGGATGCTGGAAATAATGGGAGAAAGAACAAAAAATTTTGAAAATCAAGTGGTTGGGATAAGCCACGCCGACGACGAAGAAGGTGCAAAGGAACTAGCAATGGAGATTAAACAGAGATATAACCCGAAAGATATAGTAATTTCTTGGATAGGGCCTGTGATAGGGGCCCATGCGGGACCGGGAACTCTTGCCGTATTTTTTGAAAGAGCGTAAAAATCCGCCCCTTATGGGGGCGGATTTTTAATCCTCCAAAAGCCTTTTTTCGCCTTGAAGTTCCTTTATGCGGCCTATTTCCTGGGTTACTTCGAGAGTCCCAACGTAATTTCCTTCTTCGTCCCTTACGGCAAAATACCTGATGTAAATTAATTTGCCCTTCAGATTTATCCAGAATTCCTCCACATCCTTTTCGCCTTCTTTAAAATTTTTAAAATTTTTTCGACAACGGGGTAACTTGCCGGTGGATGGCAGTTTTGGACCTTCCTGCCGATGACGGTCTTAGGCCGCGTAAAGATGCGGTCTTTAGTAGCCGAAAAGTACCTTACGGTGTCGTCCTTGTCCACGAAAGTAATATCCACTGGAAGGTGGTTGAAAATAAGCTCAATTTCCTTTGGAGTAAGCATTCCCGTGGGGAATTTTATGAATCCCCTGGTGGTATCGTCGGCAATGGCTTCTCCCGATTTTTCAAGGTCTACCCTTGCAGGCTTCCACTCTGCTTCGGGCTCTACCAGGCAGTATCCTATTTCGTCTTCGGATTTGTAAATTTGGTACCATTCGTCTTCAGTTAGCTTTTGTTCGGCCGTGGGGAACAAAATCTTTTCTTCTTTAAATATCATTTCCTTGATTTTATTGACAAGTTCCATGGTTTTATCCACTACTTGACTTTTTATCTGGGAATTGTAGCTAGATAACGTTTCCCTGAGTTGCCTTAGAGCAGCTCTTATTTCATCGTCTACGCCCCACATCACTTTGGAAGGTCCATATATCCCGTACTTTTCAAGGTATGGGAATAAGAGTTCTTCTTTTCTCTTATAATGTTTTTCCACGTCGAAAAGGAGGTTTACCTTTTCGAGAAGCTTTAGAGTTATATTCCTTTCCCCATCCGGCCTGGAATTTTTCAGTTCCTCGACTAAAGGAACTATTTCTTTTTCCAACAGTTCCTCTATGGCCCGGTTTTCTTTAAAGAAGGTATTGAGCGGGTGGCCTGGGGTGGCTTTAGGTTCGGGCTTTTGCTCCAATGCTTCCTTAAATATGGCCGCATGGACGTCGCAGAGCCTCTGGACCTCTTCCACGGGCATACCCTCCTGGATGAGGGCCTGTTCCATGGCGGACACTTCTTCGGCGGAGACGTCCTTTATGATTTCCCTGAACCTTTGCTTTACCTCGTCCACGTTCTTTCCCCGGTGAAGGTCCATGATGAGTTCTTTGAGCGCTTTCATCCTGTATTCCCGGTTTTGGATAAGTTCAGACATAATAAAACCTCCCGGAAAATATTAAATTTTAACTTAGGGCTGGAAGACCACTATGAGCAGCATTTTAAATCTTTCCACCGCGTAAAGGGCATGAGGAACTCCTGCGGGCATCACTATCATCTGGCCGGCTTTTAGGTGGAATTTTTCCTGGCCTATGGTTATTTCCGCTTCTCCGTCTAGAATCTGAACTAACGCATCTCCCGGCGAGGAATGGGCGCTGATTTCTTCGCCTTTGTCAAAAGAGAAAATTGTCACGCTCAAGTTTTTGCCCTGGCAAAGGGTGCGGCTTTCCACCCTGCCTTCCCTGTACTCTGCCAGGTCGACTATGTTGAGGACTTCCGAGTGGGGTATGTTCTTAATAAATATTCCGGTTTTTTCCATAATCTCACTACCAAAAATTTATAATTTTGTGCTTTTCTATATTTTATCATTTTGTGATAAAATATGTATGACGTTAATCACATTTGTTGAAATAGTGTCGAATTCGTCCGCATCGATGGATTACATAAAGAAGCTTAATTTATATGAAAGGCACGGTGTGAAGGAATACTGGATTGTCAATCCCGAAAATAAGACCGCAATGATTTACAGGCAAAACGAAATGAAGGAATACGAAGCGCCGGAGATCTACGCGAACGAGGATGTAATGGAATCCAAAGTGTTAGAAGGGTTTACCGTGAATTTAAGAGAAATATTTGAATAGAAAACTTGATGGAAAGGGGTTATTGGAAGGTGATCCAAGAATTCAATGGCAAAAAACCAGACATCCGCGAGAGCTGTTACATAGCACCATCTGCCGACATTATCGGTGACGTGACAATTGGAGAAAATTCCAGCGTATGGCACAAGGCCGTTATAAGGGGAGATATAAACGGCATAAAGATAGGTGCAAATTCCAACATTCAAGACGGCACGGTAATCCACGTAACGGAAACGCATCCGGTCGATGTAGGGGATAACGTCACAGTAGGCCACAACGCCATTTTGCACGGCTGCACGGTAAAAGACAACGCCCTGATAGGTATGGGGGCAATAGTGCTAGATGGTGCGGTGATAGGCGAAGGGGCCCTGGTGGGCGCCGGATCTTTGGTACCCGAGGGGAAGGTGATTCCGCCTTATAGCCTTGCTTTAGGAGTTCCGGCGAAGGTGATAAGGGAACTTACTAAAGAGCAGTTAGAAGCCATAAAAAAGAACGCTGAGGAGTACGTAAGGCTTTCAAAAAAATATATGGAAGGTCAAAACTTTTCTTAATCGGACCGGCAAAAGGCTGGTCTTTTGTTTTTGCTTGACAAATTGTATAGAAAATTATAAAATATCAATGGTCAGATGTCAGACATCCGGTTGAGGGGGGATTGATAGTAAAAAAGTCTTATAAAAAGTTTAACTGCACAATTAATCTTTTCTTTTGGGAGGGGTTTTGATGAACGGCCGAAAGATTTTAGCAATCGCCCTTGTGCTGGTATTGGTAGCGGCACTGCTTGCAGGGTGCTCAGGGAACAAAGGCCAGCAACAGGGGCAAAACCAACAGGGCCAACAGCAAGAAAGCAAAGAAAAGTTGAAAATAGGTCTCGTCTTTGACGTAGGCGGACGCGGAGACCTTTCTTTTAATGACAGTGCCTACGCAGGGCTGGAAAGGGCAGCAAAGGAATTTGCGGACAAAATCGAAGTGGACTACAGGGAGCCATCGGCGGGCGGCCAGGATAGGGAGCAGCTCCTCAGACTCCTTGCGGAAAACGGCTTTGACCTGATTTTCGGCGTTGGATTTCTTTTTACAGAGCACATCCAAAAAGTATCTCAGGAATTCCCGGATGTGAAATTCGCACTTATAGACGGCGCGATCGACGGCCTTGACGAGAATTCCAACGTGGCGTGCCTGCTCTTTAAAGAGCACGAAGGGTCATTCCTTGTGGGAGCAGCAGCAGCTTTGAAATCTAAGACCGGCAAAATCGGCTTTGTGGGCGGAATGAAGTCACCTCTCATTGAGAGGTTCGAAGTTGGCTATATGGCGGGTGCCAAGTATATCAATCCGAACATAGAAATTTATTCCGACTACATCGGGACCACGGGGGATGCCTTCAAGGATCCAGTAAAGGGTAAGGAATTGGCGCTCAATCAGTTCAAAAAAGGTGCCGACGTGGTGTACCATGCATCGGGCGCTTCGGGTGTGGGCGTTATAGAGGCGGCGGCAGCTGAGAAGAAATTTGCCATAGGAGTTGACTCGGACCAGTCGCTGAGCGCCAGTGAAGCACAAAGGCCGTATATCCTCACCAGTATGCTTAAAAGAGTAGACGTTGCGGTATACGAAACCATCAAGTCTTTGGTGGAAGGCAATTTTAAAGGCGGATACAAGGTTTTCGGACTTACAGAGGATGGCGTAGGTTATGCTGAGAACGATTACAACAAAGAGCTGATAGCCGACATTAAGCCAAAACTCGAAGAAATAAAAGAAAAGATAATTAAGGGTGAAATTAAGGTACCGGTAGACAAAAACGAGTACAACGAATTTCTAAAGAACAATTTTAAATAATAGATCGGGGGGTGGCATTGGCCGTGTCACCCCTTCTTTGCAATCCCCAAACGGAGGTGTTACGTTGGAAAAGGCTGTAGTTTTGAAAGGAATTACAAAACGATTTCCGGGAATTGTGGCTAATGACAGGATAGATCTTGAAGTTGAAAAGGGAGAAATTCACGCAATTGTTGGCGAAAACGGCGCTGGCAAGAGCACTCTTATGAAGATTCTTGCCGGTATATACCAGCCGGATGAAGGTGAGATTTACATCTTCGGGAAAAGAGAAAAGATAAATTCCCCCGGAAGGGCGATAGAGCTAAAAATAGGGATGGTCCATCAACATTTTATGTTGGTAGACCGGTTTACAGTCTTAGAAAACATAATATTGGGCGCGGAAAAAAGCTCGGGAATTGCCTTGGATGAAAAAAGATGCCGCAAGGCAGTAGAGGAGCTGCTCGCCCTTTATAATTTTTCCCTGAACCTGGATGCCAGGGTGGAAGAAATATCGGTGGGACAGGCTCAAAGGGTGGAGATATTGAAGGTGCTTTACAGGGGGGCCGACATTCTGGTGCTGGATGAACCTACTGCGGTACTGGCCCCTCAAGAAGTGAGGGAACTTTTTAACAACCTGCGCAGGCTAAAAAGTGAAGGAAAAACTATTATCTTCATCAGCCATAAGTTGGAGGAAGTGCTGGAAATCGCCGACCGCATAACGGTTCTGAGGCGCGGCAAGGTAGAGGGCACTGCTATTCCCTCTCAGGTGACAAAAGAAGACCTGGCGCGAATGATGGTGGGAAAACCCGTCATGATGAGGTTTGATAAAGAACCGCTCGATGTAGGAGAGGTACTTCTTTCGATAGAGGATCTTGTTGTGAAGGAAAGCTCCGGGAGGCCATTGGTAAACGGCGTTTCACTAAAAATTCGAGGTGGTGAAATTTACGGAATAGCCGGCATTGAAGGCAACGGCCAGAAAGAACTGGCTGAGGCAATAATAGGATTGAGAACGGCCTCGGCTGGAAGGATAAGGATTTGCGGAAGGGACATTGCAGACCTTTCGATAAAAGAAATAAGAGATTTGGGGGTAGCCTTCATCCCTGAAGATAGGCATAGGCAAGGCCTCGTATTGCCGATGAAGGTGTGGGAAAATATGATGCTGGGGTACCACACAAAGAAGGATTTTCTGAAAGGAAGGTCCTTAAACCTCAAAGCCATTAGGGGGTTTACGAAAAATAAGGTAGAAGAATACGGGGTGAGGCTAAGTTCCATCGAACAACCCATCGAAGGTTTGTCTGGCGGCAATCAGCAAAAAGTGATACTGGGGCGGGAACTTTCCCGGGGTCCTAAAGTAATTGTGGCTTCTCAACCCACGAGGGGGCTTGACGTAGGTGCGGCTGAATTCGTGCACAAGGAGCTTTTGAAAATGCGCAAAAAGGGCAGTGCAATCCTTTTCATTTCTGCAGACTTGGAAGAGGTGCTTTCTATTTCTGACAGGGTAGGAGTAATATATAACGGCAAGATAACGGCCGAGTTCAGGCCGGAGGAAGTAACACCAGAAGATATAGGAGTGTACATGCTCGGAGGAGAAAAAGGGGCAGGTGAAGCAAAATGAAGAAGGGCTTTTATATAGCTTTACTCAGGATACTGGCACCGGTTCTTGCAATAGTGCTTTCGGCCTTAATTAGCTCTATTGTGATTCTCTCCATAGGCAAAAGTCCGCTCCAGGTCTTCTATACCATGTTTAAATTCAGTTTGAGCAGGATGGACAGCGTCGCCATAATTCTTTATAACGCTACGCCGTTAATTTTTTCGGGCCTTGCCGTTTCCGTAGGGTTCAGGATGGGGCTGTTTAATATAGGGGTAGAGGGCCAGTACCTAATAGGGGCGTTTTTTGCAGCTTTAGCCGGGTTTTCCATAAAGGGATTGCCTGCGGCCATACATCTTCCCCTGGTAATTCTTTGCGGAGCCGTCGGTGGGATGCTGTGGGCCTTTATACCGATTTTTCTCAAGGTGAAAAGAGGGGTTCATGAGGTAATAAGCACGATAATGTTGAATTACATTTCCTACTCCCTTATCCACTACCTTATCGCGGATTTATTTATCGACAGGTCGCAAAAGTTGATTCAGGGATTGGGAAGTATTTTAGCAAGGACGCCGAAACTGAGCCCGTCGGCCATGATGCCAAAACTCCACGGTTTTCTCGGACTTTTCGGCTTACAGCTCCCGAGGCACGTGTACCTGAACTGGTTTTTTCCACTGGGAATTTTAACAGCGGCACTGATATATTATCTTTTAATGTATACTCCTTTTGGCTTTGAGCTGAGAGCGGTGGGACAGAACCGGGAAGCAGCAAGAACAGCGGGGATAAGCCCTGAGCGGGTATATATAATCGGCTTTTTGCTGAGCGGGGCCTTGGCAGGCCTTGTAGGCCTTTCAGACCTTTTGAGCTATTTCGGATACATGGACATGGATTTCCCGCGCAACTACGGATTTGACGGCATCGCTGTGGCACTCATTGCACAGAACAATCCATTCGGCATAATCTTTTCCGCCATTCTCTTTGGTTTTTTGAAAAGAGGTGCGGAGGGGATTCAGACCTTGCTGGGCGTACCCAGGGAAACGATATCAATCCTCCAGGCCCTGATGATAATGTCAATTGTCGTAATAACTAAAATTATGAACGACTATATAAAGAGGCTTGAAAAGAAGGAGGAGGTGCGGTTATGCTCGTAGGAGAACTCCTTGCATCGAGCTTGAGGATGGCAGTGCCCATACTGCTTACAGCTCTGGGGGCCGTTTTTACAGAAAGATCCGGTGTGGTAAATATAGGCCTGGAAGGCATGATGATAGTGGGTTCCTTCTGGGGGGCTCTTGGAGCGTATTATTACGGCCCGTATTTTGGTTTAATCATTGCGATGGCAGCGGGTATGTTCATGGCGCTTATCCATGCGATAAACACCGTTACTTTTCGGGTAGACCAGGTGGTTAGCGGTGTGGCCATAAACATCCTGGCTTACGGGAGTACTCGTTTTTTGAGCTTGGCAATATTTAATATGGCCACCACCAGCCCTCACGTATCGGGCCTTCCAAAGATAAACATACCGGTGCTTTCCGGAATAGAGCCCCTGAAACCTCTGGTTAATGACATATCCCCCGTTATTATACTAGCTTTGCTTTTGGTACCTATTTCGAGTTTTGTCATACACAGGACGGTCTTCGGTTTAAGGCTTCGCTCTGTTGGGGAAAATCCTCTTGCTGCTGATACCCTGGGCATCAATGTTTTCAAGATGAAATATGCAGGAGTGCTTTTGAGCGGCATTTTTGCTGGACTTTCCGGTGCGTACTTGGCCCTTGAGCACACGGGTATGTATGTGGAGGGGATGACCCAGGGGCAAGGGTTTATCGCACTGGCAGCTATGATTTTCGGCAACTGGGAACCGAAAGGGGCCCTTTGGGCTTCGCTGCTTTTCGGTTTTTCTGAGGCGTTGAGTTTCCGAGTGGTAGAAGGAGGAGTCGTGCCGTACCAGTTCATAAAAATGATTCCTTATGTATTGACGCTTCTTGTTCTGACCGGTGTCGTAAAAAAATCCACCGGCCCTGCGGCAAGCGGTGTCCCTTACGAGAGAGGATTGAAATAATCTAAGAATCTTCCATAAGGAGTTGCATAAAAGATGCTTTACCCCACGCGATATGAAATTGCAGTTAAGAAAATCAAAGAAATGATATTAAAAGGAGAGCTGAAGGAAGGAGAAAAACTTCCTTCCGAAATAGAATTTTCAAGGTTACTCGGCGTGAGCCGGGCAACATTGCGGGAAGCCTTCCGCATTCTTGAAGACGAGGGGTTGATAAAAAGGTACCACGGCGTTGGAACATTTGTCTCTAAAATACCATTCATAAAAAGTGGCATGGAGGAACTCGTCAGCATAACAAAACTCATCGAAAGACAGGGCATGAAGGCCGGCACTACCGATGTGGTCATAAAAAAAGTAAGGCCTTCGGAAAAAGAAGCTTCGATGATGGGTATCACCGAAGAAGAGGAAATCTATAGAGTCGAAAGGGTAAGGACGGCCGATGGAGTTCCGGTGCTCTTTTGCATAGACAGGATACCCGCTAAGTTCGTGAAAGGAGAGTTCAAGCTGGAAAAGGAATCGCTTTTCGACTACCTTCAGGATGACCTCGGTATATATATATCTTATGCAGTTTCGGACATATTGCCTGTGGATGCAAAGGTGGCCGGTGTTCACAAAAAGCTGAACATGAAATCAAGGAGTGCCGTAGTTTTGCTTTTAGAGCAACTTCACTACGATGAAAATGACAATCCCATTTTTTACTCATCCAATTTCTTTTCGCCTGAAAAGTTCAGGTTTTACATTGTACGCAGGAGAAAATAGGAGGTTTTTTGCGGTGGAGGAAAAGCGCTTGATAAAAAAGGCTCAAAAAGCTATGGAAAAGGCCTATGCTCCATACTCTGGATTCAGAGTAGGGGCGTGTGTTTTAACTTCGGACGGTGCGGAATTTACGGGGTGCAACATTGAAAATGCGTCTTATGGACTTACCGTATGTGCAGAGCGAGTGGCGATTTTCAAGGCCTATTCCGAGGGAAAGAGAAACATTGCTGCTCTTGCCGTGGTTGCGGACATCGATGAGCCTGTTTCACCGTGCGGTGCATGCCGCCAGGTAATGCTGGAGCTTTTGCCAAATGCACTAATTATACTTTCCAACAGGGATGGCTCCAAAATTATGCGCACAAGTCCTGAGGAACTCCTGCCGTACGGTTTTAAACTCTGATTTTGAAGGGAGGAAGCCCCTATGTTTTTCGTTCCCGAACTTATTGAAAAAAAGCGAAACGGGGGAAAACTTTCAAAAGATGAAATCCGCTTTCTGATAGAAGGGTACGTAAAAGGAGAAATTCCCGACTACCAGATGGCCGCCTTTTTGATGGCGGTGTACTTTAGGGGTATGGACGAAGAAGAGGTGACCGAGCTCACCCTTGCGATGGCTAGTTCAGGGGAAACGGTCGACCTTTCGGCAATAGAAGGGATAAAGGTAGATAAGCACTCCAGCGGTGGAATAGCAGACACCACAACCCTGGTGCTGATTCCCCTTGCTGCGTCGGTCGGGGTAAAAGTAGCAAAGCTTTCAGGCCGGGGACTCGGTCACACCGGCGGGACCATAGATAAGTTAGAATCCATACCGGGATTCAAAACCGAGCTTTCCAAAGAAGAATTTATAGGAATAGTTAACCAAGTAGGTGCGGCTATTGCCGGGCAGTCGAAAGATTTGGTACCTGCGGACAAAATGCTCTATGCCCTCAGGGATGTGACGGCTACTGTGGATTCCATTCCTCTCATCGCGTCCTCCATAATGAGTAAAAAAATAGCAGGTGGTGCCGACAAGATAATCCTGGACGTGAAATTCGGAAGAGGGGCATTCATGAAAAAATACGGGGACGCTGTTGAACTTGCAAAAACCATGGTTAAAATAGGGAACCTCGCTGGAAAGCCCACGGTAGCTTACGTTACGGACATGGACCAGCCCCTCGGGATGGCCATAGGAAATGCTTTAGAAATCATAGAAGCGGCGGAAGTCTTGAAAGGTAAAGGGCACGAGGACCTTTTAAACCTTTCGCTGGAATTCGGCGCTGAGATGATGGCGCTTTCTGGAATTGAAAATGACAGGAAAAGGGCTAAAGAAAAACTCAACGAAAGCATAAAAAGTGGGAAGGCCATTGAGAAGTTTAAGGAAATAATAAAAAGCCAGGGAGGCAATCCAAAAGTAGTGGAAGATTATTCGTTGCTGCCGCAGGCAAGGTTCAGGGAAGAAGTAATAGCCCCGCATGACGGCTGGATAGAAAGTATAGATGCGTTAAGGCTCGGCCTTGCGGCTATGAAACTCGGCGCCGGGCGGCAGAAAAAGGAAGACACGATTGACCATTCGGTAGGGATATGGCTCGGCGGCAAAGTAGGAGACCGGGTGGAAAGAGGAAAACCCCTTGCTGTTGTATATGCCAATGACGAAGAAAAGCTCCGGTGGGCATTGCTTGAGGTAGAGAAAGCTTTTAGTCTCTCTTCAGAAAAAGTGGGAAAGAGAAAACTTATTAGAGCGAGGATTACCGCAGAAAATGTGGAAGAGTTTTGAAAGGCGGTGGGAGAAGATGCCGGTAAAAAGGGTGATACTTATCGTACTAGACAGCGTCGGGGCTGGAGAGCTCCCCGACGCTGCCTTATACGGCGACGAGGGGAGCAATACTCTGGCAAACACGGCAAGGGCGGTTGGAGGACTAAAGCTTCCCAATCTGCAAAAAATGGGCCTGGGAAATATTATCGAGATTGAGGGAGTGCCACCGGCTGAAAAGCCGGAGGCTTCTTACGGAAAGGCGGCGGAAAGGTCAGCCGGGAAGGACACTACCACAGGCCACTGGGAAATTGCTGGAATTATCTTAGAAAAACCCTTCCCCGTATATCCCAATGGATTCCCCCCCGAAGTGGTGGAAGAATTCGAGCGAAGGATAGGGACCAAGACATTGGGCAACAGGCCAGCTTCCGGCACGCAGATAATAAACGAGCTCGGCGAAGAACACCTGAAGACCGGATATCCCATCGTCTACACTTCCGCCGACTCTGTTTTCCAGATAGCCGCCCACGAAGAGGTTATACCGCTTGAAAAGCTGTACGAGATGTGCATGATTGCCCGGGAAATACTGCATGGCGACCATGCGGTGTCCCGGGTCATAGCGAGGCCTTTCGTCGGCACTCCCGGAAATTTCGTGAGGACTTACAACCGCAGAGATTTTTCCCTTAAACCGCCGCATGAAACCCTGCTCGACAAGGTAAAAAAAGCCGGGATGGATGTATTTGCAGTGGGGAAGATATGGGACATATTTGCTGGCCAGGGGATAACAAAGGAATACCACACCGAAGGGAACATGGACGGTGTAGACAAGGTACTACAGGCCATGGATGAGATGGAACGGGGACTTATCATGGCAAACCTCGTTGACTATGACATGCTGTACGGCCACAGGAATGACCCGCAGGGGTACGCCATGGCCCTTCAGGATTTCGACGGAAGACTGCCTGAGATAATGGAGAAGCTCAAAAAGGACGATGTGCTCATACTTACGGCTGATCACGGCTGCGACCCGACGACGCCGAGCACTGACCATTCAAGGGAATACGTGCCGGTTTTGGTTGCGGGAGACCGGATTAAAAAGGGAATAAGTCTGGGTATCCTTTCGACCTTTTCTGACATAGGCCAGACAGTTGCCGACCTGTTAGGGTGCGAAAGGCTTCCTAACGGAAAGAGTTTTAAGGAAAAAATTGTCACCGGTTCCTGTACGCCTTAAGAGTTTGAAATGGCATATTGAGTCAAATATTGAGAAATGGAGGGGAAAAGCTTATGGGTTACTATGGTGAGCTTAAAAAGTCAGCCGAATACATAAAATCCCGCGTGATGTTGCAGCCCGAAATCGGCGTTATACTCGGCAGCGGCCTTGGGGATTTTGCCGACGGGCTGGAGGAAAGGGTGGTGATACCTTATGCCGAAATACCAGGATTTCCGGTTTCCACGGTAAAGGGACACAAGGGGAATCTGGTCTTTGGCAGGATAAATGGTAAGAATTTAGCGGTGATGCAGGGAAGGTTTCACCTTTACGAGGGGTACCCCATACAGAAGGTGGTTTTCGGCACAAGAGTACTGGGACTATTGGGCATAAGTGCGCTGATAGTGACCAATGCCGCAGGCGGAATTAATGAGAACTTCCGTCCGGGAGACCTTATGGTCCTAAAGGACCATATCAATATGACGGGGGAAAACCCCGCAGCGGGGGAAGAAATCCCCGAACTGGGGCCCAGGTTCTTCGATATGACCTTCGCTTACGACGCGGAGCTTAGGGAAAAAGCAAAGCAAGTTTTCGAAGAGGCAGGACTGGAGTATAAGGAAGGGGTGTACGCCTTCATGAAGGGCCCCTCCTACGAGACTCCGGCGGAGATAAGGATGCTGAAGGCAATCGGGGCCGATGCGGTGGGCATGTCCACAGTCCCAGAAGTCATCGCTGCCAGACAGATGGGAATAAGGGTCCTGGGGATTTCATGTATTACCAATATGGCAGCCGGGATTCTGGATAAACCCTTATCCCACGCCGAAGTCCTGGAAGTATCCGAGAAAGTGAAGGAGAAATTCGTGAGAGTCCTCAGCAGTATTATCGGTAAGATATAATTAGCTATCGGCCGTGAACACCCCTCCCCGGAGCGGGGTGTTGCGAACTTTCGAAAATATAGGTTAGTCAATTCTGCTTTTAAGCTACAATAGAGGGGGAAATATGAAGACTATTAGCGGCGGCGTCGGAGGGCTGATTGAGGGATACAGTCTGGAATGCCGGATGACGACACCGGTATTTACGGCAGGCTGGGAGGTCACGTAAATAGGCGCCGATATAAATCTGAAGAAAGACCCTGAAGGCAGGTTCCTCAAAGGCAGGATCGGTGGGGCAGTCTTCGGAAAAGACCTGAGGATGGAAATCGGCGAGGATTATGCCCGCGGCCGCCTGGGAGGCGATGTGATAGGGAACGATATAGTTCTTTCCTATAGCAACGGTAAAATAACCGGCAGGTGCGGCGGGGTTTTCGGCGGATTCGACGTAAATCTTGTTTTCCTTGCCGGCAGACTCGGCAGCAGCATTTTCGGGATGAGGTTCCTTATCTTTATGGCGCCGTTCTAGCGGAGGTAGCCTATTACTTTTATCTGGAATACCATAAAGAGGTGGTTCGAGCGGATCCAGAAGTGGATAAAATATTTTTCGGAACGGGAATGCTTTCAACGCATTTCTTATTTTTTATATGAGCTTCCTGAGCTTAATCCTAGCTGGGTTATTAAAAAATTTTGTCTTGAGGGAACCTTTTGGCAATCTAAAACGAATATATTAGAGAGAGGGAAATTCAAGTTCAGGAAGGGAGACCGGTTTTTATGGTAAATGTACTTATTCTGGCAGACGAAGATCATATCAGGGAATCTTTAAAGGAACTGGTATCTACGAATCCCCTCGTGAGTAAAATTTTTGATGTTAGTTCTACCAGTGAGGCGGTGAGCATCGCAGAGAAGCGGTCTTTTGATATTGCGTTAATCTATATAGAGCTTGAAGCTGAAGAAGGGTTAGACGGCATATATATAGCAAAGATAATGCAGAAGCTCAATCCCAAAACCTATATTGTGTTTTTATTGGGCTATCCCCAATATACTATTGACTCCTTTCAGGTAACCCCTGATGATTTTATACTCAAGCCTTTTATAAGAGAGAGGATAAAGGAGATAATATCTACTTTGGCGACAAAAGTAGTGATGAAAGGAGAAAATTTGCTTAAAAGTTCTTATAGAATAAGGCTCAAAATGGGTAATGAAATACTATTTTTAAAGCCGAATGATGTAATATTCATTGAAAGGCAAGGAAAAACCACCTTGATTCATACTAAGGAGAGCATTTATAAAATAGACAAATTGCTTATTGAGCTGGAGAAAGTGCTACCAGCAAATTTTGTGAGGGTTCATAGGTCCTTTATAATAAATATAGATAAAATAAAGCGAGTTAAGGAAGTAAGCAGAAGATCTTACGAAATAGATTTTTATGGTTACACTAAAACCGCCCAGATGAGTAGATATAAGTTTGAAGAGTACAAAGATATTTTCAGTAATTTCCAAGAGTGACATATTCTTCATATACAGAATATACATACTTTTGATACAGAACACTGATTTCGATTGAGAGATAAATGTATTCGGAATAAATAACTCTACTTCGGTTATTCATTCCGAATTTTGGACTATTCAACCCCATGAATGGGTTATTTAGGAAAAATGGAAGGAAATAACACAATTATAGAGAATATTGATAATATAATAAAAGATAACAGAGGTGATGATTATGAAGATTAAAACAAAAAAAGTAATCAAGATGAAGTATATCAAAATTTAAATTAAGGAGGAGAATTTAATGTTAATGACGAAAAAAATCCGTGCAACAATAATTTGGATTATGACTTTTATTTTTGTATTTAATTCGATGTCTATGGTATTTGCTAGTGTTGATTATCCTAAAAAAACAGTAAAGAGTTTTTCTGAAGCAGATAAAATTGAATCTATGGCAATAAAAGAAAGAGATAGAAAAATATTACAAGGGGATATAAAAATAAAGAGTGAAGAAATTTCCCCTCAGTATGTAGATCCGGGTATAGGCGCTACTAGAGTAATTGAAGATGCTTGGAGTACAGGATACCTTTATATGGATGATGAAAAATATGGTATTGGGGACCTAATATGGGATGCTGTATTAACTATTTCTGGTTATTTTACGACAACAGTTGGTAATATACTTTTGGACATTGCAGATCTGTTTTTTGATATTGTTGATACGAATCAAATAGTTACAGCTAGATTGTATCATTCTTATTATTATACAGAAAAATTAGCCCAAGTATGGATAGAAGATAAAATATGGAAAACTTATTACACATCAAGAAATCGGGAATGGTATAGACATGAATTTGGCTCTTATGTAAATACTGCTGGTGCTACTAGAACATATACTATAGATAAAACATGGGATAGAGGTTATTCGCCAATACATATTGATGTTGCACCGCATTATTATGATGAGACTTATTTAACTAATCAAGCATACGAAAGATGGGCAATGTCTGTGTCAAGAGGTTGTAGGTAAAAAATTTTTTAAGCTGACCTTCACCACTATTTAAGTTCAGGTGACATAAATTTGATGTATTATATTGCCATTTATGTAAAATAATTACTGCATAAGTTGACA
>JAKIHM010000002.1 GCA_021608145.1 Thermovorax subterraneus | reverse complement strand
TGGGAAAAGAGAGCCGCATGGACTACAAAGCGGTGCCCCGGGGAGTATTTACCGACCCCGAAATAGGGGCGGTCGGGATGACCGAAGAAGAAGCCAGGAAAGCCGGATTCAAGGTAAAGATAGGCAGATTCTACTTTAGAGGGTTAGGAAGGGCTCAGGCGGCGGGGAAGATAACCGGCTTTGCCAAGATAATCGCCGACGATGACACGGATAAAATTCTGGGCGCAGCAATTATGGGTCCGAACGCCACGGACCTGGTGCACGAGCTAGTTCCTGCGATAAGCTGCGGGATAACCGCAGAAGAATTGAGCAGAATTATCCACTCGCACCCGACTTTCAGCGAGGCGGTCATGGAAGCTCTGCACGATGTGCACGGCCAATCGATACATAAGGTGGATAGCTAATAAAGGATTTAAGGGGGTATTGCGATGAATCTGCCTTCTGATATAAAGTATCACAGGGAACATACGTGGGCAAAGGTAGAGGGCGAGGTTGTGATCATAGGCATTACTGACTATGCTCAGGAAAAGTTAGGTGAAGTGCTATTTGTGGACCTCCCCGAAGTAGGCGATAATATTGAAAAGGACAGCATTTTTGGAACCGTAGAGTCTGGGAAGACCGCATCGGACCTTTATGCGCCGGTTAGCGGAGAAGTAATAGAGGTAAACGAAGAACTGGTGGACAGCCCCGAGTTAGTTAATGAGTCACCTTATGAAAAAGGCTGGATGATTAAAGTAAAATTGAGCGATCCCTCAGAGGTCGAAGAATTGTTGGATAGCGAGAGTTATAAAAAATTGATTGAATGAAATAAAAAATTGCTTCTTGCTGATATGCTCCCCTTTCCTTCAGAGGGGAGCATATCAGTTTAGATTTCATTTTTGCTTTTTTTCCATTTTTAATTTTACGTCTTTTCGAATGCCAGGTTGATTGCTTTCAAGCTGGGCTTTTTGGGACTTTACCTCGCGGGGGGCGGGCCTTCCACCAGGCTTAAAAATATTGGAACCCGTTTCGGCAAAGGCGAAGGTTTTCCTTTGAGAAAAAAGTCTTTTTTTCAGTGACATTAGGCTCACCCTTTACGTCTGATCTAAGCTGGATAGCACCTTATCAAACATGTCGATCGTGCATCTTCCGTGAACCCAGTGGATGCAGTTTTCGCAACTTACCGGTTCTTTTCCTTCCTCTAAAGATGCAAGATCATCACCGCCTGCATACGTATAACCGGGACAGGCTTCTCCTACTGCGTGAAGTTGCATCTTGCTTACCATTTTTTTCACTCCCGAATTAAGATTTTCTAATTTTATTTTTAGCAGTTTATTGTAAAATATTTATATGATATGATATAAAACAAGAGGGAGGAGGATTGGCATGCCAATCTACGAATATACCTGCAATAGCTGTGGCCATAAATTTGAAGTTTTGAGGAAATTTGAAGAGCGGGACAATCCCATCGAGTGTCCTAGCTGCAAAAGCAGCGATACCCGCCGGGAGATGTCTGCTTTTGGTACGGCCAAAGGCAGCGGAAGTTTTGGTTGGTCTGGAACTTGTGGTAGTCCTGGAAGTTCCAGGTTTGGATGAGCAGCAAGATAAGGCCCTGTAAGGGCTTTTAAAAAAAGCTAATTTTTTTGGGAGAGGGCTTTAAAATGAATCTAGAACAGCTTCTTGCAAAATTAAAAAATTCCGACCGCTTACAAAAATGCGTAACTAGGTGGGAAGTAATACCTCCCAAGCCGCCGGAGTACGAACCCTTTCCCGATTTTCTCGATAAGAGATTGATTTATGCCCTGAACAAAAAGGGGATTCACAGCCTATATTCCCATCAAGCTAAGGCTTTGGAAGAAGTATCAAAAGGCAACAGCGTAGTGGTGGTGACTCCTACCGCGTCAGGGAAGACTCTGTGCTACAACCTGCCGGTACTTAACCATATACTGCAGGACAGAAACAGCAGGGCCATATATCTTTTCCCCACCAAAGCTCTTTCTCAAGATCAAATGGCGGAGCTCATGGAGATTATAGAAGCAATGGGGGAAGATATAAAGACCTTTACATACGATGGCGATACCCCGCCTTCTGCCAGAGTGGCTATTCGAAAGGACGGTCATATAGTCGTGACCAACCCCGACATGCTGCACACCGGCATACTTCCTCACCATACCAAGTGGATTAAATTGTTTTCCAATTTAAAGTACGTTGTCATAGACGAATTGCACACATATCGCGGAGTATTCGGAAGCCACACTGCCAACGTAATCCGCCGCCTGCACAGAATATGCAGGTTTTACGGTTCGAATCCCGTTTTCATATGCTGCTCGGCTACAATAGCGAACCCCAGGGAGCTGGCAGAAAAACTGACGGGCAAGTCGATGGTTCTTATCGATAAAAACGGGGCGCCTTCCGGAGAGAAAAATATCATTTTTTACAATCCCCCCGTGGTCAACCGGCAGCTCGGCATAAGGAAAAGCAGCCTTCTCGAGGCAAAGGACCTGGCATTGGAGTTTTTGAAAAACGGCATCAAGACGATCGTATTTTCGAGGAGCCGGCTGGCAGTTGAAGTCATGTTGACGTACCTCAAAGATGGGATGAAGAATACCTTTTATGGGTCTGAGGCTGTAAAGGGCTATAGGGGTGGTTACCTGCCTCGGGAAAGGCGGGAGATAGAAAAAGGTTTGAGAGATGGCAAAATCCTAGGTGTTGTGAGCACTAACGCTTTGGAACTCGGGATAGATATAGGGGGTCTAGATGTAAGCGTAATTGCCGGTTATCCTGGGTCCATAGCCAGCACCTGGCAGCAGGCAGGCAGGGCCGGCAGGCGTTCGTCGGTGTCGGCGTCAATCTTAGTAGCCTCCAGCAGTCCTCTGGACCAGTATATAATAAACCACCCGGACTATTTTTTCGATTCACCGCCCGAAAGCGGCCTGATAAATCCGGATAACCTTTACATATTGGTGAGCCACATAAAATGCGCGGCCTTTGAACTGCCGTTTGAAGATGGCGAAAAGTTCGGCGTAGAAACTACGGAGGAGATCCTCTCCTTTTTGGAAAGTGAAAAAATCCTTCGCCATGTGGGAGGAAGGTGGCACTGGATGGCAGAGGCTTTCCCAGCAGAAGAGGTTAGCTTGAGGAGCGCCACCACCGAAAACTTCGTTATAGTCGATATCACCGGGGAGCCCAGGGTCATAGGAGAGGTGGACAGAGCGAGCGCTCCCATGCTCATCCACGAGGAAGCGATTTACATCCACGGAGGTCAACAGTACCAGGTGGAAAAACTGGACTACGAGGAAAAGAAGGCTTATGTAAGAAAAGTAGATGTGGATTATTACACCGATGCCAACCTAGCGGTGGAAATAAAAGTTTTGGATGTCATTAGAGAAAAACCGAGGACAAAAGAAATTGAGAAATACTATGGAGAGGTTCTCGTAAGGTCGATGGCTACGATGTTTAAGAAGATCAAATTTTTCACCCACGAGAATGTGGGTTCGGGTCCCATACACCTGCCGCCCGAGGAGATGCACACCACGGCTTTCTGGTTTACCGTGCCGGAGAATTTGCCGGACCTGACGCCGGAAGGTTTGAGAGCAGGACTTGCAGGGCTTTGCAACGTGCTTGTGAATATCGCTCCCCTTTACCTCATGTGCGACCCAAAGGATATACGCGGCGTTGTCCATGTAAAGTCGCCTTTTACTCAAAAGCCCACGATATACATCTACGATGCATATCCGGGGGGCGTGGGTTTTGCCGAAAGGCTTTACCAAATGGACGATTCGCTTTTAAAGGCCGCCCGGCAGGTAATCCTTGAATGCGACTGCGATGACGGCTGTCCTTCCTGCGTAGGCCCTCTGGAAGAGGTGGGCGCGGGAAGTAAGGCAGTTGCGTTAAAGCTCATACAGGGAGTGTTGGATGATTGAACCTGTCTGAAAAGCTCCAGAAGTTTATAAAGGAAGGCAACCAGTGTAATAAATCATCCCGTGAGTCGGAAAGAACCGACGAATTAAATCGCGTGTCGCGGCTGCTGGGCGGGAAAATTGTGGCGACTCCTTACGGACCCCATGTGGCGGTGGAAAAAGTTTTCGAAGGTGATTTTTGCCACGCGGGAGTAAGGCTTTCTTCGGTTTTGGAAATTTCCGGAGAAGCTCTAAAACTTGCCGCCAAAAAAAGGGATGGTTTTGAACTCGACGTAAGAAAGGCTGTTTTTGTCGATACCGAGACCACAGGCCTTGCGGGAGGGTCCGGCACCTACGCTTTTTTGGTTGGGGTCGGGTATTTTGAAGGCAGTTCTTTTAAATTGGTGCAATACTTTATGGACGATTTCGACAGGGAACCAAGGGTGCTTTACAGTTTAAAAAAGCTTTTAAGTAAATTTGAATACCTTGTGAGTTTCAACGGAAAGGCTTATGACATACCACTGCTTTCGGCCCGGTTTGTAATAAACAGAATGGAAAATCCTTTAGAATTTATGAGCCATTTGGACCTTTTCCACGGTGCGAGGCGAATATTCGGGGAAAGACTGGAGAGCCTGAGTTTGTCTTCGTTAGAGCAAAATCTTTTCCGCATGGAAAGAAGCGGCGATGTACCCGGCTTTGAGATTCCTTCAATATATTTTAACTATTTGAGAGATAAAAACCCCTTTCCTTTAAAACCCATTTTCTACCATAACCAGCTTGATATTCTCTCGATGGTAAGCCTCCTTTCAAAAATAGGGCAGGTTCTGAAAGACCCTTTTAACTCGGATGCCTGCTCCGGGCAGGATTTTTACTGCCTCGGCAGGCTGTATGAAGATATGGGTATGCTGGAGGAAAGCATTAGATGTTACACCCTGGCCTTAAGCGCCCAACCGGTAAAAGATAAGGCTTACAGGCAGCTTTCGCTTCTTTATAAAAAGATGGGCCGATGGCGTGAAGCTGAAAAACTCTGGATTCAAATGGCAAAAGAGGGTATAAATCGTCAGTTCGCGTTGATAGAACTTTCTAAGCTCTATGAACACAGGATGAAGGATTACGAAAAGGCGGCATCGGCGGCCCGGGAAGCCCTGGAGGTTGCCCAAGATAAAAAGAGACTCTTGGGGAGGAGTTTTGACCCCGGCGAAATAGATGAGATAAGAAGACGCCTTGACCGTATTTCGTTTAAAATGTCAAAAAACAGGGAGGAGCAGGTTAAGATTATATAGTGTATAGAGTATAAAAATTTTTGGAGGTGGTTTTTATGAAAGATGCGGTATTAATGGCTGCCCAACTTATGGCCATATCGGCCAGGACGGCGCCTAAAGCGGGCGGAAAGGACAACATTAAGATAAGAATTGTGGAAGGAGAAGAATTGAAGAAAATCGCATCGGAAATGTACTCTTACGGTGAAAAAACGGGGAAAATAAATTTTGACAGGGACGGAAAAAACGTGGAGGAATCCGATGCGGTAATGCTGATCTCCATAAGCGATGCAAAACCCATGGGATTAAACTGCGGAGCCTGCGGATATCCTGCGTGCTCAGAACTTCCAGAACTGAAAGAAGGCCCGGAATTTAAAGGTCCCCTTTGCGTCTGGAAGCTGATAGACCTTGGCATTGCCGTTGGCTCGGCGGTAAAAACGGCAAGCATATTGAATGTGGATAACCGCATAATGTACCGCATAGGCGTTGCGGCGAGGACATTAGGCCTCATAGAAGGAGAAGTTGTAATAGGGATACCGCTTTCTGCCAGCGGGAAAAATATCTATTTTGACAGAAAGTAATGATTTGCTGAATCAGCCCTGGCCTTGCGCTCATCCCTTGGAGGTCTCCATAGAGTCGATGTAGATTTGGATATTTAGACGGATTTTATAAACTTGTATAGAAGAAAAGCTTGTGTTATAATATATCTATAACTTCAGGAGAATATTAGAATTTAAAGGCCGACCTCCGGTAAGTGCTTTCTCCATGCCGACAGCGAGTGGAGGATGGTGCGAGCTCCACGGCATAGAAGGCATGTGGCAACGGAGGAGAAAAATTGGTTGTAAAACCACATAAGATTTTTTAAAGTGGCAGGCGAAGGCCTGCAACTAGGGTGGGACCGTCCGCAAAGGACCCCTAGACTTTTGTCTAGGGGTTTTTGATTTTTAAATAATATTTAAATAATATTGCGTGGAAAGGAGAGGTCTCATGGCAGAAAGCGGCGAAAAACAGATGAATAAGATAGTGTCCTTGTGTAAAAGGAGAGGTTTTGTATTCCAGGGGTCAGAAATTTACGGCGGGCTTGCAAATACTTGGGATTACGGCCCGCTGGGGGTGGAGCTGAAGCAAAACATAAAGAGGATATGGTGGAAAAAGGTCGTCTACGACAGGGACGACGTGGTGGGCCTTGACAGCGCTATTTTGATGCATCCCCGGGTCTGGGAAGCATCGGGACATGTGGCAGGATTTAACGACGCACTGGTGGACTGCAAGGAATGCAAGGCAAGGTTCCGGGCCGACCACCTCATAGAAGAATCCCTGGGCATGCATGTTGAAGGCAAGAGCGTTCAGGAACTTACAGAAATAATCCATTCAAACAACATAAAATGTCCTGTATGCGGCAAGGTAAACTGGACTGACGCCCGGAAGTTCAATTTGATGTTCAAGACCCACCAGGGAGTAACGGAAGATTCAAGTTCGGTTGTGTATTTGAGGCCCGAAACCGCTCAGGGTATATTCGTGAATTTCAAGAATGTGATCGATACCAGCCGGGTAAAGCTACCCTTTGGAATCGCGCAGATAGGTAAAGCCTTCAGGAATGAGATAACACCGGGGAACTTCATTTTCAGGACCCGTGAATTCGAACAGATGGAACTGGAGTATTTCGTAAAGCCTGGAGAAGACGGGAAGTGGTTCGAATACTGGAGACAGTTTGCAATGGATTTCTTTTTGGAATTGGGTGTTAAAAAGGAAAACCTGAGACTCCGCGACCATTCGCCAGACGAACTTTCACATTATTCTAAGGCTACAACGGACCTGGAATATAATTTCCCCTTTGGATGGGGAGAACTGTGGGGAATAGCCAACAGAACCGATTACGACCTTTCGAGGCACATAGAATATTCGGGTAAAGGGCTTACGTATTTTGACCAGGAGGAAAACAGGCACATCGTCCCCTATGTGATAGAACCGTCGCTCGGCGTAGATAGAGCCATGTTGGCGATACTTTGTGATGCTTACAGGGAAGAAGAAGTCGAAGGTGAAAAAAGGGTGGTGCTGGGTCTGCATCCCCTTTTGGCTCCCGTTAAATGTGCCGTGTTTCCCCTCTTTAAAAAAGAACCGTTGGAAGAACTGGCAAGGAAGATTTACCAGGACCTTAAGAAGGATTACGTCGTGGAATACGACAATACGGGCAGCATAGGAAAGCGCTACCGCCGTCAGGACGAGATAGGGACACCGTACGCCATAACCGTTGACTTTGAAAGCCTCGAAGACCACAAAGTAACTGTGAGGGATAGGGACACGATGCTTCAAGATAGGATAGGAATTGATAAAGTTAAGGAATATCTGAAAGACAAACTGGGTTTTTAACTTGAAGGTTGCATATTTTTTTAGAAAAAAGCCCACCTTACTTTTTGAAGGGGTGGGCTTTTTATGTATTATTTCCGGTACGACGGGAAAATACTGGACTTTACAAAAAGTTCAGTCGCAGAAAAAATATTGAAGATGGTGGACAACTGTTTCATAAAGGAGCGAAAGGACAGGATAACGCTTTTTTCTCTGAGTCTTACGATGGCCTGTCCGGGCTACTACAAAGAGGGCAATAAAATGGAGTTTTTCATGCTACTAAACAGGAAGAAAACTGTTCCCACGTGCGACATGTGTTACTTCGGAATGATAGGACGGGGAGAGTTTTGCAGTCCAAATTCCTTTTTCCTTCCCGAGCACTTCCATCACAGGAGGGTAAATTTCAAGTCCATAATTCCCTTGCTTCGGTTTAAGGGATACCTGGAATTACCGGTACCCGACCCCCTAACGTGGAGCTATATGAATTTTAGGTATTAAAAAGGCCGCTTCTAAAACGAAGCGGCTTTTTAGAAAGCCTTGAGAGGATGCAAGGCTCTTTGTATTTCTTGTTTTATTTTCTCCAGGTCATCAGGAGTTTTGGCCTCGCACCGCACTATAAGCTCCGGTCCTGTGTTAGAAGCACGGACAAGGCCCCATCCGTTTGGAAAGAGCACGCGGGCGCCGTCCACGTCAATCATCTGGTATCTTCCCCTGAAGTATTCTTGGACCGCCTTTACTTTAGAAAATTTTTCATCATCGGGGCATGGAACGCGGATTTCCGGAGTGGAGTAATATTTCGGCACATCAGCTAAAAGTTCCGAAAGCTTTTTGTCGCTCCTTGAGAGGATACGCAAAAGCCTTGCTGCAGCGTAAAGGGCGTCGTCAAAACCGTAGTATTCGTCGGCGAAGAACATGTGGCCGGACATCTCGCCGGTAAAAACGGCGCCTATTTCTTTCATCTTGGCTTTAATGAGGGAGTGCCCCGTTTTATAAAACATCGGTTTTCCACCGAGTTTTTCAATTTCTTCAACCAGAGCCTGGGAACACTTTACTTCCACGATGGCTGTGGTACCGGGGTATTTCGGGAGTATTTCCCGCCAGAAAAGCACCATCAGCATGTCGCCGTATATGACATTTCCCGCATCATCTACCACCCCTATGCGGTCGCCGTCGCCATCAAAACCTATTCCAAGATCCAGTTTTTCCTTTAATACCAGTTCTCTTAAGTCCTTTAGGTTTTCGGGCTTTACGGGATCGGGGAAATGATTGGGAAAGGATGGGTCGGATTCACAGTAAAGCGGGTATGTCTCAACGCCGAGCCGTTTAAATAGCTTTTCGGCGAAAAGTGAAGCGGTGCCGTTGCCGCAGTCAATACCAACCCGCAAATTTTTTTCCAGCTTTATTTTTTCGCATATTGTCGATATGTAGTCTTCGGTGGGGTCAATGTGCGAAAGAGAACCTTTCCCCCTTTCGAATTCGCCTTTTTCCATCATCGCTCTTATTTTCTGAATGTCGTCGCCGTAAAGCGTTGCATGGCCGAAAGCTACTTTAAATCCGTTGTACTCCGGAGGGTTGTGGCTGGCAGTTATCATGATGCCCGGATTTATGTTGTAATGTATTCTTGAAAAGTAAAACACCGGCGTTATTACCGTCCCTAGGTCGATCACGTCGCACCCTGTGGAAAGCAGCCCTTCTGTGAGGGCCTTTTTCAAGGAAGGAGACGAAGACCTGTTGTCACATCCCACCACAACCTTATTTTCGCCGTTTTTCAGGGCAAAGGTGCCGAAGGCAAGCCCCAAAGTTTTAGCTACCTCTTCATCGATCTCCTCGCCCACGACTCCCCTTATGTCGTACTGCCGGAATATATGGGGATTTAGTTTTTTCATGGATTCCACCTCCTAGAAGCTTTAGTGTGGTCCAAGAAAACTCATCAGTATTGATAGAACTATCTCGAAAGCTATGAGAAAAATTATCATCCATTCAAGTCTTGTCCCTCTTTTTGCATGGACAAGGCTCGTGAATACTTCGGTTATATCAAGCAGAGTTTCTGTCTTATGGCGAATTTTCTCATACCGGTCTGCCAATTCAAACTGCTCCTCCAGTTCGATATAAAGGTTTTCGCTTTCTTCGTTTACCCATGTTATTTCGGGTTTATCAAGAAGCATTATGTGCGATAGAGTACTGTATTTAAAGCTCAGTATTTTACCGGACATTTTTGCGAGCTTTTCGTCCGATATGTTTAATTTGCCCGTTTCGAGGTAATTTATAATATCTTCAACCGCATCCATCAGATCGTCTATTTGGTCCTCAATTCTTGAAAGTGCCACGGATTTTGCCAAAACCGTTGCGATTATCTCTAAGTACATCTCACCGATTTCCGGCAGCACTGTACCTTCATTGTTCACCAGAAACTCATTTCCAGGATTTACTGTTACGACGTAATCGTCGGTGTAGTCTAAGGACGATGTGGAGGACAGGTTTTTTTCTATTTTCTTTAAATAATCCAGAAGGTCCATAACTTCGTGGTGTTCGAAGTCTAAAAACACTATCGAGCCGAAGGAAAAGATGTATGCCGATTTTCCATCAGGCATTCGCAAAATGCCCTTTAATTGCTCATCTGAAAGGACCAAAGGCTCATCCCACTGGTGCTTTTTATTTATGCCAAAATGACTGGACAGGCGATTAATATTTATTTCATTGCACAAAGATACAGCCAGGAGTTTAATTTTTTTCAATTTACCGAACCTCCTACATTATAAATTATACCATTGCGTCCTGACAATCACAATATTGGCGGTGTTTGGGAGACAATATTTCGCGAATAATAATTGACAGCGAAAAATAATATTATTATAATAAAAACTGTCTGTCTTAAAGGCCGGGATACAAAAAATCTATATTCATTGGACTCGTAAAAAATTCAGAAGAGGGAGGGGTCAGCGGTGAAAATAAATAATTATAACAGATGGATATGGCTCTTATTTATAATTTTTCTGATTTTCGGCCTGATAAATCCCGCATTCGGATTGCTGGCCGTAATATGCATGATATCTCCAGTTGCAGCGGGATTTTTTAAAGGCAGGATATGGTGCGGAAGATACTGTCCGAGGGGCAGCTTTTACGACCAAGTATTAGCAAGGGTGGGCAAAGAAAGCCGGCGAATTCCGCCTTTTTTTAAGAGAACGTGGTTTCGCTGGGCAGTTTTTGTTTCGCTCATGGCCTTTATGGCTTATAATCTCTTTCGGGCAGAAAAGACATTAGCCGGAATAGGTGCGGTTTTCTATACCATGGTAGTTATGACCACCTTTATCGGAACTGTACTCGGATATTTCTTTTCGCCACGCAGCTGGTGCAAGATTTGTCCTATGGGTACCATTGCTGTATTGGCGCAAAGAGGGGTAAAAGAACCCATTACGTTGGATTCTGAAAGGTGTATATCCTGCGGCAAATGCGCTAGAGGCTGCCCGATGGAAATTCCGGTGCACTCTTTCAAGGAGGACGGAAAGGTCCTTGACCCCGACTGTCTGAAATGCGGTGTATGCATTCAATCATGCCCGGTCAAGGCATTGCACTTTGGAACAGGCCGCAAAAATGCGGCCTAATTGCGTTAAATTGGCAGGAAGAATTTGAAAAAATGTGCTATAATGATAAAGGAACACTTTTTTTCGGAGGACAGTAATGAAGGCTGTCATTTTCGCGGGAGGATGTATAGGAGATTATAGCAGGGTTGAAAAATATTTGAGCGATACAAGTTTGATTGTTTGTGCCGACAGCGGCATACGCCATGCCTTTAAAATGGGGATTATTCCGCATTTAGTTGTGGGAGATATGGATTCTGCATCGGAAGAAGAAAAAAAGAAAATAGAGGAGTTCAAGATAAAGAAAATTTCTTTTCCTAAAGAAAAAGATTTCACCGACACGGAACTGGCGCTGGAAGTTGCACTACAGGAAGGTGCAAATGAAGCTGTACTGCTTGGTGGCTTGGGAGACAGGCCTGACCACAGCTTGGCAAATATACTTCTCATGGTAAATTTTAAAAGGAAAGGACTAGAGCTCACGCTTGCGGGGAAATCTTGGGAAATGTTTCTGATAGACGGCCAAAGAAAAATAAAGGGCCAAAAAGGACAGCTCTTATCCCTTTTGCCCATTACGCCGAAAGTGACCGGTATAAAGGCCAGTGGACTTTATTACCCTCTGCGGGATGAGACACTCTTTATGGGAACCTCAAGGGGGATTAGCAATGTTTTTATTGATGACGAAGCCGTAGTGGAAATAAAAGAAGGCATGCTGATAGCTGTAAAGTGTATTGAAAGTTAGAAAAATGCAAGAAAAAGGTGGAATATTATGTTTCCACAGGGCCTTTTTGGTGCTATAGTTGATTCAATCCACGACGGCATAATAGCTATAGACCCCGACGAGCGAATAATTTTACTCAATCGTTCTGCGCAAAAAATTCTGAAGATAGAAGGGGATAAAGCTATTGGGAAAAAAGTAGGAGAAGTGGTGCCCAACACTAGGCTCCCTATAGTGCTTAGAACAGGGGCCCCAGAACTCAACCAGTTGCAGGAGCTGGAGGATACCACGATTGTTACAAACCGAATGCCGGTATTCGATGGTTCGGGTAAGATAATAGGGGCGGTAGCCGTCTTCAGAGATATAACGGAAGTAAAACATCTAGCTGAAGAGGTAACAAATTTGCGGGAGCTTCATGGCCTGCTGGAGGCCATTATAAATTCGACTCAGGATGCCATCTCGGTGGTAGACGCCCATGGTAAGGGAATCCTTGTAAATAAAGCTTACACCAGGATAGTAGGCCTAACGAAGGAAGACGTCATAGGAAAGCCCGCCACCGTAGACATAGCCGAAGGCGAGAGTGTGCACTACCAGGTCTTGAAGACCGGAAAGCCAATAAAGGGCGTTCCTATGAAGGTAGGGCCTAACAAGAGAGAAGTAATAGTACACGCTGCTCCTATAATAGTTGAAGGCCGTTTGAAGGGTAGTGTGGCTGTAATCCACGATGTGTCAGAGATAAAAAAGCTTACTGAAGAACTGGAGTACGTAAAGCGGCGGATGAGGCATCTTGAAGCCAAGTACACTTTCGACGACATATTAGGGGAAAGCAGAGCGATAAAGGAAGCCATAGAGGCGGCAATGAACGCTGCAAAAACCAATGCTACAGTGCTTTTGCGTGGTGAAAGCGGAACGGGAAAGGAACTTTTCGCCCACGCCATTCACAACAGCAGCGAACGGCGGCACAACCAGTTCATACGGGTGAACTGCTCGGCTCTGACCGACAGCCTAGTAGGGAGTGAACTTTTCGGCTACGCGGATGGAGCTTTTACCGGAGCTCGAAGGGGTGGAAGGAAAGGGCTTTTCGAGGAAGCCAACGGCGGGACCATATTCCTTGACGAAATAGGGGAAATAGGCCTAAACCACCAGGCCATGTTGCTCAGAGTGCTGAACGAAAAGGAAATCATAAGGGTTGGAGAGAGCAAACCCATCCCGGTGGACGTCAGGGTTATCGCCGCAACCAACATCAACCTGGAGAAGGCTGTGGAAGAGGGGCGCTTCAGAAAGGACCTGTATTACAGGCTTAACGTGGTACCCATATATATTCCTCCTCTCAGGGAGCGCAAAACGGATATCCCGATCTTGGCCGAACACTTTATAAGAAAGTACAACCAGGAATACGGCAGGGCTGTTGAAGCTATAGATAAGGAAGCGCTCAATGTGCTGATGGAGTATGATTGGCCTGGAAACATAAGAGAGCTGGAGAATGTGATAAGTAGGGCCATTATCAACATGGAATTTGGAGAAAGCGTAATAGAAAAAAGGCACCTTCCACGATTTTACTTCCAACAAAAGCGCGGTGATTCCTCTACGATCGCCGGCGGCGGAATTTCAAAGCCGCTTAAAGAAATAATTGAAGAAGCCGAAAAGGAAGCCATAAAGGGAGCCCTTGAAAAGACGGGTGGAAATAGGAATGAAGCTGCCAGGATACTCGGGATTTCTGTCAGAAACCTCTTTTACAAACTTAAAAAATATGATCTATAGATCGTGTAATGCAAAATATTTCATGTAATACCTTGCATGAAGTGCAAAATTTTGCAGCTTTGGTGATTCGAAAAAAGGCGGAAGATGCCGCCTTTCTTTTTTTTTTGAAATTGGCATGAATTTTGCCTTTTATATATTTGCGGAGGTGGTCTGGTGAAGTTGCTAAAAGAAATGCTTGAGGTTGCCTGCAGTGCAAATACAAAGACGATGGCTGTAGTAAAAGCCGAAGACGAAGATGTATTAAAGGCCGTCAAGACAGCGAGTGATATGGGATTGATAAATGGCATCCTCATAGGTGACAAGGAGAAAATAGAGCCGATATTGGATAGGCTCGAGATGGAAAGACGAAATTTGGAGATTATTGACGAAAAGGATACTGTCAAGGCTGTAACGCTCGCGGTTGAAATGGCCAAAAAAGGCGAGGTCCAGGCGTTGATGAAAGGACTCATACAGACGAGGGATTTTCTAAAGGGCATCGTATCCGGTGATAAATCCCTCACGGGCGGCCGCCTGTTGAGCCACGTTGCGGTTTTTCAGGTGCCCCATATGGAAAAGCTCATCATTGTCACCGATGCCGCAATGAACATTGCTCCGGATATACTGCAAAAGTACCAGATAATGAAAAACAGCTTGAAAGTGGCGCAAAGCCTGGGTATCGAGCGCCCAAAAGTTGCTGTATTATCGGCAGTGGAAATGGTCAATCCGTCTATCCCATCGACGATGGATGCGGCCATCCTGTCCAAGATGGCCCAGAGGGACCGGCTGGATGCCATAGTGGATGGTCCGCTGGCCCTGGATAATGCGGTGTCGAAAGAAGCCTGCGCTCACAAGGGCATCGATTCTCCGGTAGGCGGCGATGCCGACATTTTGCTGGTACCCGAACTTGTGAGCGGAAATATCCTTTATAAGTCTCTGGTTTATTTTGCTAAAGCTAAAGTAGCGGGTGTTGTGGTAGGGGCTGAAGTTCCGGTGGTGCTGACTTCCCGAGCCGATTCCGATGAGAGCAAGACCTACTCGATTGCGCTGAGCGCGCTTATTGGCTAATGTAAAATAAATTTTCGAAAAATTTATATGGAGGGAGAATAATGGAAATATTTAAAGTGATTAGAGAAATGGGGCATGAGGAGGTAGTTTTCTGCAACGATCCGGAGTCGGGCCTTAAGGCCATAATTGCGGTTCACAATACGAATTTAGGACCTGCTCTGGGTGGATGCCGCATGTGGAGCTACGACTCGGAGGAGGATGCCATAAGGGACGTCCTTAGGCTCTCAAGGGGAATGACATATAAAAATGCCATGATGAACCTGCCCCTTGGCGGTGGGAAATCGGTAATAATAGGCGACCCGCGGAAGGACAAGTCGGAGAAAGTTTTTAGGGCTTTCGGCAGATTCGTCAACAGTCTTGGTGGAAAGTACATCACCGCTGAAGACGTAGGGACGTGCCCTCAGGATATGAAGTATGTGGCGCAAGAAACCTCTTACGTTGCTGGCCTCGATGGCAAAAGCGGTGACCCATCGCCAATTACTGCTCTGGGCGTGTTTTTAGGGATGAAGGCCTGCTGCGAGTGGGTTTACGGCAGTGAAGACCTGAGAGGAAAGACGGTAACATTGCAAGGCCTTGGCCATGTGGGCATGGAACTTACCAGGCTTCTTGTGGAAGCCGGTGCGAAGTTGATTGTTACCGATATATACCCCGATAGGGTAAACGAGGCGAAGGAAAAATATAAAGTGGAATCGGTAGAGCCCGACAAAATATTCGATGTGGAATGCGATATATTTGCTCCTTGCGCCCTCGGGGCGGTCATAAACGAGAATACGGTGGATAGACTAAAGTGCAAAATAGTGGCAGGTGCCGCCAATAACCAGCTGAAGGACGAGAATTTTGCGGAAAGGTTAGCTCAAAGGGGAATCCTTTATGCCCCTGATTACGTGATAAACGGCGGAGGGGTAATCAACGTTTCAATCGAAGTATCAGGGGAAACTTACAGCCGCGAACTTGTCAACGAAAAGCTTAAGATAATCCCTAAGAGGTTAAAAGAGGTTTTCGAGTTTGCAGAAAAGGAGAAAGTTACCACCGCAAAGGCTGCTGATATGATAGCTGAAGGAATATTTATGAAGAAATAACATTAGAAGGGGCAGGCTCCAAACACCTGCCCCTGAAGCAGTAAAATCTTTTCAAAGATTGGAGGATTGCTCTGGTGACGTGTGGAATACTTGCTATAAATCCCGGATCCACATCTACCAAAATTGCCGTCTTTGAAAGAGAAAATCTCGTTTTCGAAGAAAAAATCGCCCATTCATCCGAAGAGCTTTCGAAGTTCGATAGCATAGTAGCTCAATACCCTTTCAGGAAAAAGTTAATCCTTGATGTAATAAAATCGAGGGGTTATAATCTGAGTAACCTCAAAGCCGTAGTAGGGCGCGGAGGACTTTTAAAGCCTTTAGAAGGAGGAACGTACGCCGTAAATCAAAGGATGCTAGAAGATCTGAAAAATGGTGTGTACGGAGAGCATGCTTCCAATTTAGGAGGAATTTTGGCCCACGAAATAGGCCTGGAGCTGGGAATACCTGCCTTCATAGTGGACCCGGTGGTGGTGGATGAATTGGAACCTGTTGCAAAAGTTACGGGTATTCCTGAGATAAGACGGCGCAGCGTGTTCCACGCTTTAAACCAGAAAGCCGTGGCAAGGCGCCTTGCGAGGAATATGGGGAAAAGGTACGATGAACTGAATTTAATCGTGGCCCACCTGGGCGGAGGCATTACGGTAGGGGCTCATCAAAGAGGTCGAGTAGTAGAAGTAAACAACGGCCTGGACGGCGAAGGACCTTTTTCACCCGAGAGGGCGGGCCGTTTGCCGGTAATGGATTTTGCAAAATTGATTCTTGCGAAAAATTTGACCATAAATGAGATAAAGAAAATGCTGGCGGGAAAGGGCGGCCTTGTGGCCTATTTTGGGACCAATGACGCGAGGGAAATCAAAAAGATGATACAGGAAGGCAACGAGGAGGCAAAGTTGGTGTACGAAGCCATGGCGTATCAGGTGGCCAGGGAAATAGGCGCCTGTGCTGCGGTACTCTCCGGGAACGTCGACGCCGTCATCCTTACCGGGGGGCTTGCCCACGACGAAATGCTGGTGGAATGGATAAAAGAAAGGGTATCCTTCATAGCGCCGGTATACGTTTTCCCCGGTGAGGACGAGCTCAAAGCCCTTGCGGAAGGAGCCTTAAGGGTGCTTTCCGGCGAAGAAAGGCCGAAAGAGTACGTTTAAAACTTTAGAAGATGGGAGGCATGAAGTTGAGCAAGATTATCATAGATAAAGACAGGTGCAAGGGCTGCGGCCTTTGCATCGAAGTTTGTCCCAAAAAGGTGCTCTTTTTTGACAATGATTCGGTGAACGTTCTAGGTTATCATCCCGTTGCTGCGAAAGAAGGGTGTATAGCCTGCGGCTTTTGCGCCACCGTGTGCCCTGACGTAGTATTTACGATTTACCGCGAGGAAAAAGGGGGAAAGTAAATTGGAAAAGGTTCTTATGAAAGGTAATGAAGCCCTGGCTGAAGCGGCCATTAGGGCGGGATGCAAGTGCTTTTTCGGATATCCCATAACGCCCCAGAGCGAACTTCCGGCGTACCTCGCAAGGGAAATGCCGAAAAGGGGTGGGGTTTTCTTGCAGGCCGAAAGCGAAGTGGCGGCCATAAACATGGTGTACGGAGCCGCGGGAGCGGGGGTTAGGGTCATGACATCTTCCTCCAGCCCCGGCATAAGTCTCAAGCAGGAGGGAATATCGTATCTTTGCGGCGCCGAGCTGCCATGCGTGATAGTGAATATCATGAGGGGAGGGCCGGGCCTCGGAGACATTCAGCCCGCTCAGTCGGACTATTTCCAGGCAACCCGCGGCGGAGGCCACGGCGATTACAGGACGATAGTCCTCGCACCTTCATCCGTGCAGGAATTGGTTGATCTGGTGTACGATGCCTTTGACCTGGCGGATATGTATAGAAACCCGGTACTCATCCTCGGCGATGGAATCTTAGGACAGATGATGGAGCCGGTGGTGTTTAAAGAAAGGCCTGCAAGGCAGCTTCCGCCGAAGGATTGGGCCACCACGGGCAAGATGGGAAGGCAAAAGACCAACGTTATAAATTCCCTTTACCTCGACCCCATAAAGCTCGAAGAGCACAACTTAAAGCTTTTTAAAAAATACCAGGAAATTGAAGCAAAAGAAGCGAGATACGAAATATTAAACGGCGATGACGCCGAGTACTTCGTGGTGGCTTACGGTATCTGCGCTCGAATAGCCCATGCGGCTGTGGAAATGGCTCGGGAAGATGGCATAAAAGTGGGGCTTATAAGGCCCATAACGCTGTGGCCGTATCCCAAAAAGGCCTTCGAAGAAGTTTTACCAAAGGCCAAAGCATTCCTGACTGTGGAACTGTCCTTGGGGCAGATGGTGGAAGATGTGAAACTCTCGGTAGAAGGGCGCGCTCCGGTGTACTTCTACGGAAGAACGGGAGGCATGGTGCCGACCGCCGAAGAGATATTCGAAGAAATAAAGAAAATGAGGGGGCTTTCCTGATGAAAGTGGTTTTTGAAAGGCCGAAATCCTTACAGCCGACTAAAACCCATTATTGTCCCGGATGCGGTCACGGTGTTATACACCGGCTGGTGGCCGAGGTAATGGATGAACTTGGCATCCAGGACAAAACTATAGGCGTCGCTCCCGTAGGGTGTGCCGTTTTGGCTTATAACTACTTTGATTGCGATATGCAGCAGGCGGCTCACGGAAGGGCTCCAGCCGTAGCTACAGGAATTAAAAGGGCACTACCCGACCGAGTGGTGTTTACCTATCAGGGCGACGGGGACCTGGCAGCCATAGGAACCGCGGAAATCGTCCACGCAGCTGCAAGGGGCGAGAATATAACGGTGATTTTCGTGAACAATGCCATATACGGAATGACCGGCGGACAGATGGCGCCCACCACGCTGGTAGGGCAGAAAACCGAAACCAGCCCTTACGGGCGAGATCCGCAAATGGCAGGATACCCGATTAGGGTGTGCGAAATGCTGGCAACCCTGGACGGGCCTTCGTTTTTGGCCAGGGCCGAGCTCACGGATGTCAAGAATATAAATAAGGCGAAAAGCTATATAAAAAAGGCCTTCGAAATGCAGCTTTTAGGAAAAGGATTTTCTTTAGTGGAAATTTTATCTCCCTGCCCGACCAACTGGGGAATGAAGCCCAAAGATGCGGTGGATTGGGTAAAGAACGAAATGGTAAAGGTATTTCCGCCGGGCGTTTTTAAAGAGCCGAAGGAGGGATAGAAAAATGAAGATGGAAATCATTATGGCAGGTTTCGGCGGTCAGGGGATAATGTTGATGGGCGAGATTTTGGCCCACAGCGCGATGCTGGAGGGGCGAGAAGTTTCCTGGATTCCTTCGTACGGTCCGGAGATGAGGGGCGGAACGGCAAACTGCATGGTGGTGATTTCGGACAAAAGGATTCCGTCGCCAATCATATCTTCGCCCGATGTGCTTGTTGCGATGAACAAGCCCTCCATGGAAAAGTTCACACCAATGGTGAAATCAGGGGGCATAGTGATTTTAAATACAGCCTTAATCGACGAAAGACCCGCAAGGGACGATATAAAGGTGATCGAAGTCGATGCCACCGGCATAGCCGATGAGCTTGGAAACATGAGAGTCGCCAACATGGTGGCCTTGGGAGTGCTCATCGGCGAAACGGGAATAGTAAAACCGGAAACCGTGATAAAGTCCATAGACTATTTCCTCCCCGCCCACCGGAAAAACATGATGGAGATAAACGAGAAGGCCCTGAAAAGGGGAATCGCGGAAGTACAAAAGTAATATGCAAATGATTAAATGTTTTGATGCCCGGTAATACCCCGGTACCCCGTATTACCGGGTGTTTTTATATCCAGATTATTTTAAATATTTACAGCAATAGCATGGAAGGGTGTTTTAGTTTTAAAGAATACGTGTTAAAATAACAAAGTGGTATGAAATCCACCGGGGGTGAGGGGGTTGGAGTCAAAAGAATTGCTCGAAAATTGCCGGATTTGCCCGAGACGGTGCGGTGTCAACCGGTTAAAAGGTGAGAAGGGGTTTTGCGGTGCTCTTGATAAAATAGTGGTGGCAAAAGCCTTTGCCCATCGCTGGGAAGAACCGTGTATAAGCGGCCATAAAGGTTCAGGGACCGTGTTTTTTTCAGGTTGCAACTTGAAGTGCGTCTTTTGCCAGAATTACAGGATAAGTCAGGAATGGTTCGGCAAGGCTGTCGAAGAAAAGGACCTTGTGGAAATTTTTTTAAACCTCCAGGCAAAGGGGGTGCACAACATAAACCTGGTAACGCCGACGATTTATACGCCCCAGCTTGCATCGGCGCTGGAAAAGGCAAAAGATAAAGGGCTTACCGTTCCCGTGGTATGGAATTCCAACGCCTATGAAAACCCTGAAATGCTCCAAATGCTGGAAGGCCTGGTGGACGTATACCTTCCGGACCTCAAGTATTGTGACGAAACCCCGGCCAGGAAATATTCAAACGCACCTGACTATTTCAGGTGCGCCACAAAGGCTATATTGGAGATGTACCGCCAGGTAGGCGAGCCTGTTTTTGATGAAAAGGGCATGATAAAAAAGGGACTGATTATAAGGCACCTGGTATTGCCTGGATTGAAGGAAGATTCTAAAAAAATACTAGATTTTATTAAGTCCAATTTGCCTTCTGGAGTATACGTAAGCCTAATGGGCCAGTACATGCCGTATTTCAGGACAAGTGAATTTCCGGAAATAAATCGTCCGCTGCCAAAGGAGGAATACGAGGAAGTGATAGAGTATTTTTTTGATTTGGGGCTTGAAAATGGTTTTGCCCAGGAAGAGGGGGCCGATTCCCCAAAGTACGTGCCGGATTTCGATTTAGAAGGGATATGATCTTGTTTAAAATGGAGGGATTATTGTGAAAGATCCGAGACTCGAGAAACTGGCTAAAATTCTCATTCATTATTCTGTGGGGCTAAAAAAAGGCGAAAATATATTGATTGAAGGTGGTCCTGGAGAAGCACCTCTCATAAAGGAACTGGTTCGACAAGCCTATAGGATCGGGGCAAAACCCTTTGTTTCTTTGGGAATGCAGGAAATTCAGCGGGAAATAATGATGAACTTAAACGAGGAAATCGCAAAGTTGATGGCCCGCTATGATTCTGAGCGGATGAAGGACATGGACGCCTATATAGGAATCCGAGGCGGGGATAATGCGGCTGAACTTTCCGATGTGCCAGAGGAAAAGAAAGCGATTTTCATGCAGTTTTATACAAAACCCGTCCACGCCGAAATAAGGGTTTCCCATACCAAGTGGTGCGTTTTAAGATATCCGAATGCTTCTATGGCACAGCTCGCCGGCACTAGCACGGAGGCATTCGAAGATTTTTACTTCAGGGTTTGCTGTCTTGATTACGAAAAGATGTCCAAGGCCATGGACCCTCTTGTGGACCTCATGAACAGAACGAAAAAGGTAAGGATAATAGGTCCCGGCACCGACCTTGAATTTTCCATAGAAGGCATCAATGCGGTAAAGTGCGACGGCAAAAAAAATATCCCCGACGGGGAGATCTACACGGCACCCGTCAGAAATTCGGTAAATGGCTATATAACGTATAATACTCCGTCGCTTTACCAGGGTTTTACCTTCGAAAATATAAGGTTTGAATTCAAGGATGGAAAGATAGTCACCGCAACGGCCAACGATACTGAAAAGCTCAATAAAATTTTGGATACCGATGAAGGTGCAAGGTACATAGGCGAATTCGCCATCGGAGTGAACCCTTATATATTAAAGCCCATGAAGGATACATTATTTGATGAAAAAATATCGGGAAGTATACATTTCACCCCGGGTAAAGCTTACAAGGAGTGCGACAACGGTAATGATTCGGCTATTCACTGGGACTTGGTGTGCATCCAGAGGCCTGAATACGGCGGTGGAGAGATATGGTTTGACGATGTGCTGGTAAGGAAGGATGGCCGCTTTGTACCGGAAGAGTTACAAGGCCTTAATCCGGAAAACCTTGCCTAATCTTCGAAAAGCCTTTCGGCTAGTTTTTGTATTTTTTCCTTACGCCGTCTTGTTAAAGGTTCATCTATAGATAGATCATCTAAATCTATTACATCTCCTTCCCGAGCGTTTTCGGGAAGGAATCGTTTTTTTATATTCATCGTCCTTCCCTCAAAAGTTTCGATAACCGCAAAGTCCCCTTCGAACCGGTCTAGTATGCCTTTTTTCGGCATTATTTATCCTCCCCTTGCTTTTGCTATTTTTTTAAATATTACAAAACCCTCTAATTGCAATGTTATTTCCTCTTTAAGAATTCTTCCTTCGGTAAACCGTTAATTACGTCAATTATTACCATGTATAGCTTATTTTATGGTGGTAACCTTTAAACTCGTTCCGTTGCTTTCCATTACAATATGTCCGTTTTCGGCAGTCGAGTAAATTTTAATTCCATGTTCTTTTAGTTTTTGTAGGGTTTCTCGGTGGGGGTGGCCGTAATCGTTATTTTTTCCGTAGCTTATTACAGCGTACTTAGGAGACACCGCCTTTAAGAATTCTACGGATGTGCTTGAACTGCTGCCGTGGTGTCCTACTTTTAGGACGTCTGCCTTTAGGTCGTAACCTGCTTTCAGCATTTCTTCCTCAGAGAGCTTTTCGGCATCGCCGGTCAAAAGGAAGGAAATATTTTCATAAGTTATTTTAAGCACCGCACTGTAGTTGTTCAAATCATCGTAGCGGGTGCTGTTAGGGGCGAGCACTTTAATGTCGACATCTTCTTCTAATGGTATGTTCATTCCGCCTTTTAACGGGGTTATCTTAAGTTTCTTTTGGGAGACTGCATTTAGAAAATTTTCAAAAGACCTGGTGGTGGTTGTGACCCTTGGCATGTAGACCTTTCCTATATCGAAAACGCGTATCACTTCGTCCATGGAACCTATATGGTCCTCGTGGGGATGGGTAACAACAACGGCGTCGATTCTCTTTATTCCTAGACCCTTTATATAATTGATTATCGTTTCTGAATCGTCGTTGTTTCCGGCATCTACCAGCATGGTGCTGCCGCCGGGAAGGACGATAAATATGCTATCTGCCTGGCCTACGTCCAAAAAGCTGACTTTGAGCGTTCCGGGAGGATTCGTTTCGTTTTCCTGTTCGAGATTAACCTCCGCCGAGCAACCAGCAATAAGTATAGCAGTGATTATTATGAGCAAAAGATATAAAATGGAAGCAATTTTGTGTTTTTTCATTGCGATCTTTTCCTTTCGCTTTGTAATATGTCGGGTGATGTTATTTTAACAAATTATAGCGGTTTATAGCAAGGACCAAAAAAGCCAGGGGATGATGATCCCCTAGCTTTAGCCGGTTAATCCCAGCAAAATCTGCTATCGTTGTTAACGCAGCTTCCGCTTTCAGTGGAGTCTTTTCTGGCATAAGCATCGCAATAGGTGCCTTCTTTAGAAGTACAGTTAGGCCTTATGGCATTGACCATAACGTTTTCGGCGCAGCACTCTAAGTTTTTGTTGTATTTGCAGGTGGTGACGTTGCACTTTAGATTGGGCATGGTCACACCTCCGCGGTAAAAGTTTTCTACTAACTAGTATTTCCATAAGGGAGGAATTAACTCTTTTTTGTAGAATTAATTTTACGGGGTGTAAATTTTGAAGGGGTTAAATTTAAAGCGGGTCATAGATAAATTTAACCTAGAGGTGCTGGTAAAATCAAAAAGTCTGCCGGAAATTTCCGTCAGCGACCTTAACCGGCCAGGCCTTGAGCTCGCTGGGTTTTTTGATTATTTTGCCTATGAAAGGATCCAAATACTCGGAATGTCTGAAATCACTTTTTTAAAAAGCTTGCCACCTGAAGTGAGGCTAGAGCGCCTGGAAAAACTTTTCTCATACCAGATTCCGTGCGTTATAATTACGAGGAATCTTGAGCCTTCCAGGGAATTCTTGAAGCTCGCGAAAAAGTACGGCAGGTGGGTGCTGAGGACCTCGGAAGCCACTACCAGGCTCATGAGCAGATTGACAGACTTTCTTGAGAGCGAAATGGCTCCTAGGACTACCGTTCATGGGGTTCTTATGGATGTTTACGGCGTGGGAATCTTGCTGGTCGGTGAAAGTGGGATAGGAAAGAGCGAGACGGCGGTAGAACTCATAAAAAGAGGTCACCGTTTAGTGGCCGACGATGTAGTGGAAATAAAGCAGGTAGCCAAAAATGTGTTGATAGGGTCGGCTCCCGAAGTGGTTCGCCATTACCTGGAAGTGAGGGGACTTGGCATCATAGATGTGAAGACCGTATTTGGCGCAGGAGCCGTGAGAGATGACATGAGAATAGATTTGGTGATAGAAATAGTAGAGTGGGAAAAATATAAAGAAAAAGACCGGCTTGGCCTTGAAGAGGAAATGATAACAATCTTGGAATCTTCTATTCCGAAAAAGACTATTCCGATAAGACCTGGAAGAAATCTTGCCGCTATTATAGAAGTTGCGGCGATGGACCGCAGATTAAAAGCCATGGGCTATAATGCGGCGCTGATTTTTGCCCAAAAAATTATGGACAAGATCCAGGAGGAAGAGGAAAATAACAATGCAAAGGGGGAATGATAAATGTTGGATGAACGAGAAAAATTAAAGCAGCTAGACAAAGAAGGGATGTTCGACCTCATTTACAAGCTTCCGGAACAATGCGAAGAGGCAGTAAAGATCGCAGACAGTGCGGTAAAGGGCCTGAAATTTCATAATATCGTCAACGTCGTTATAAGCGGTATGGGAGGCTCGGCTATAGGCGGAGACCTCACCCGGATGATGGCCCAAGATTCATGCTATATTCCCATCGTAGTGAACAGAGACTATCACTTGCCTTCTTATGTGGATGAGAGGACATTAGTAATAGCATCCAGTTATTCGGGGAATACTGAGGAAACCCTTGCGGCCTACAATGAAGCAAAGGAGAAAAAAGCCAAGATTGTGGCCATAACAACAGGAGGAGAGCTTAAAAATAAAGCTATGGCGGATGAAGTGCCGGTGATTACTATACCGGCCGGGATGCCTCCGCGCGCGGCCATAGGATATTCTTTCATGCCGCTTTTGGTGCTATTGGAAGAAGCGGGAATCATACGTAATTGTACAAAGCAAATTCCGGGTGCAATCGAACTTATGAAAAAAGTAAGACAGGATTTGGAACCCCAAGTTCCTGAAGATAAAAACCCGGCTAAGGCCCTTGCGAGGAGGCTTTACGGAAAAATTCCAGTAATATACGGCTCCCAAGGAGTAACCGACGCCTTGGCAGTGCGCTGGAAGGGGCAGATGAATGAAAACGGCAAGCATCCTGCATTCTTCAATGTTTTCCCCGAGCTCAATCACAACGAGATAATGGGCTTCGAAGGAGAGCCTAGACTCCTTAAAATGATGGAAATTGTTATTTTGAGGTCGCCCGAGGAAAACGAACGCGTCAAAAAGAGGATCGAAATTACCTCAGCTCTTATAAGAGAAATGGTCTCGGGCATAAGTGAAGTATGGCCGCTTGGTGAAACCAGATTGGAGAGGATTATGTACCACGTTATATTCGGTGACTACGTGAGCGCCTATCTTGCTGTGTTAAATGAAAAAGACCCGACTGAAATTGATTTTATAAATACCCTGAAAAGCAGGATGAAAGACTGACTAATGAAAATAGGGAAGGCGAGTGATTTTTTTGAGACTAGAAGTAGATACTCACTGTCATACAGTGGCAAGCGGCCATGCCTATAGTACCGTCCTCGAAAATGCTAAAGCGGCTGCGACTAAGGGTCTCAAAATGATAGCCATAACGGATCACGGGCCTTCAATGCCAGGAGGCCCACATCCTTATCATTTCGGCAACCTGAAAGTATTGCCCAGACAAATTGAGGGGGTTTTCATCCTTCGCGGAGTAGAGGCCAATATTTTAGATTACGACGGGACATTAGACCTGCCGGAAAATTATCTCAAGAATCTAGACATAGTGCTTGCCGGCTTTCACACTTATTGTTACCCCGGCGGTACAGTTGAAGAAAACACCCGGGCGGCCATAAATGCCATGAAGAATCCTTATGTAGATGTGCTTGTGCATCCAGGGAATCCCGAATTCCCAATTGATATAGATAAAGTTATCGAAGCTGCTATAGAATACGGCGTGCACATTGAAATCAACAATAGTTCTTTTACAGTAAGTAGACGCGGCAGCGAGGAAAATTGCCTGTTGATTGCAAAAAAAGCGGCAAAACTCGGAGCGAAAATTGTGGTAGGAAGCGATGCTCATATATGTTTTGACGTGGGCAATTTTGAAAAGGCCCTGAGCGTGATAGAGGAAGCCGGCCTTCCCGAAGAAAATATACTCAATACATCGGTGGAAAAAATAATCTCTTATTTAAAGTCGAAGGGAAGGGAAATCCAACCACTGAGGCAGGACCCTGGAGTAAAAATTTAGTTTGGGGGGTTTTTATGATGACCATTGTTTATTTAAACGGAAAGAGAGTGGACTACAGTGATGCAAAAGTATCGGTGGAGGACAGGGGATTCCAATTCGGCGATGGTCTTTATGAAGTAGTAAGGGTTTACGAAGGCAGGTTCTTTTATCTGGATAGGCACTTAGAAAGACTGAAGAAAGGCGCCCAGGAGATCTACTTAAATTTCGACTTTGACATCGAAACTTTGAAGGAAGTTTGCAAAAAGGCGGTGGCAGATGGAGGATTTAAGGATGCTTCGGTTTACATCCAGGTCACCCGCGGTGCGGCACCTCGCCAGCATAATTTCCCGGAGAAAAGTTCATGCACCTGGGTGGTAATAGCACGCGAGGCCAAACCCCAGCCGGAAGAGTACTATGAAAACGGCGTGAGCGCCATTACTGTCCCCGATGAGCGGTGGATGCGCTGTAATGTAAAGACCGTTCAGCTCATTCCGAACTGTATTGCAAAAGAAAAGGCCAAGAGAGCGGGTGCCTATGAGGCCATATTTCACAGGGGAGGTATAGTAACTGAAGCTTCGAGTAGCAACGTATTTATTGTAAAAAGCAATAAGCTCCTTACCCATCCGGCAAACAATTTCATCTTGCACGGGATCACAAGAGGGGTTGTGCTCGAAATTGCAGAAAAATTGGATTTAGAGCTCAGGGAAGAGACCTTCTCTTTAGACCAGCTACTCGATGCAGACGAAGTATTCCTTACGGGGACCATGACAGAGGTAATGCCGATAGTAAAAGTCGATGGCAAGATAATAGGAGATGGCGTCCCAGGGAGTTTGACAAGGAACATAATCGAGGAATTCCGAAAATTGACAAAGACCGTTGACCAGTAGGCGTATAATTTTACTTGCACGTTAATATAGATAGGGTAAAAGGTGTTAGGGGCAAGGCTATGCCTTTGAGACCTTTTACCCATTTTTTGTGCAATTTTTTCCTATCAATGGAAATTCTAAATAGCGGAATAAAATTTTTATCTTTATTACGGGGGGATTTCATGTCGAAAGTGATGAATGAAAGCTTTTTTATGGGGATTTGCCCGATAGAACATGGTGGTTATACCATTGTAACGGTTATCCGTGTAGACATGAGCGGATTTGCTCTAAATGGCGGCTTTATTTTTTTCGCAGACTTTGTCCCACATACTTTTGTAATTCTATATGGTGAAAACATATTGGAAGCTTATTCTTTAAAAATTTAGAGATAAATTTTTTCTAGTTTTGATAATTAGTTAGTAGAATTAATGTATAATTTATGATAGAAGGTGACTTAAAAGAAGCAAAGAAAAATCCGAACAATGTTCGAATGAAATTCGAGCGAAAGGGAGATAACTGTGGAAAAATTTTCCATCTACAACGACCTTTGTAAATTAATAACTTCCGATAAGGTGAAAATAGACGAGCCGATGAAATATCATACCTCATTTCGGATAGGCGGACCCGCGGACGTGATGGTGTTACCTCAAAACGTAGACGAAATAAAGAAGGTGGTAAATTATTGCGGTCCAAGAAACATTCCAATTTTTGTGATGGGAAATGGCACGAACCTGCTGGTGAGGGACAAGGGGATAAGAGGAGTTGTAATTAAGATTGCCCAAAATTTCAACGATATTAATGTAGAGGGAAGGACAATAAAGGCAAAAGCCGGTGTGCTTTTATCGGTGGTCGCCAAATCAGCCTTAGAGAACAGCCTTACAGGCTTGGAGTTCGCAAGCGGTATTCCAGGAACTTTAGGGGGAGCGATAATAATGAATGCAGGAGCGTACGATGGAGAAATGGCAAAAGTGGTAAAAGAAGTTATGGTAATGGATTTTAATGGAGAAATATGTTCCATGAAAAATGAAGAGCTGGAGTTTTCTTACCGGTGGTGCAAACTGCAAACCGGGGGAAAAATAGTCCTTGAAGCAAAGCTTGAGTTAGAGCCCGGTATTTATGAAGATATAAAAAGAAAGATGGAGGAATTTTCCAAACAAAGAAAAATGAAGCAACCTTTGAATATGCCCAGCGCCGGCAGCACCTTCAAAAGACCGCTTGGGAATTATGCGGGTTTTTTGATTGAAAAGGCTGGGTTAAAGGGTTATAGAGTTGGAGATGCGATGGTTTCCGAGCTTCACGCAGGTTTTATAGTAAATACCGGCAATGCCTCTGCCCAAGACGTGCTTAGTTTAATACAAATCATTCAAAACAAAGTCAAAGAGGAATTTGGTATCTTGCTCGAACCCGAAATAAAGGTGGTAGGAGAGGGTTAGGAGGGAGAAGAAGTGATAATAGGCCTCGACGTCGGGGGCACTCATATCGACGCTGTACTTTTAGGCAACGGAAAGGTAATAAAAAAATCAAAGGTGCCCTATGCATCAATTTCAATGATTGAAGGTATTTGTCGGGCGGTTGATGAACTTTTGAAAAACGAAGGTCCCAGTGAGATTGAGCGGGTTAATTTAAGTACCACTTTATGCACTAATGCAGTACTTGAGGGAAAGACATCGCCCGTAGGCATGATATTGGAAAGTGGCCCCGGGCTAGATGCTTCATTTTTAGCGTGCGGTGAAGAAAACGTATTTCTCGATGGCTACATAGATCATCGGGGCCAGGAAATTAAGCCTTTTAATGAGAGCATAATTAGAGAGGCTGCTGTTCGGTTTAAAGAGAAGGGAATTTCTACCATCGGAATTGCGACAAAGTTTTCCGTCCGAAATCCCATCCACGAGTTAAAGGTGAAAGAATTACTAGGAGTAGATTTCTTTCCTGTCGTAATGGGACATGCCCTTTCAGGGAAACTGAATTTTCCGAGAAGAGTTTACACCACGTATCTTAATGCGGCCGTGTACGAACGCTTTAGTTATTTCGCTTCGGCCATAGAGAAAGCTTTTGAAGAAAGAGGGATAACAGCTCCCGTAAATGTGCTCAAGGCTGATGGTGGGACAATGAATCTTAAAAAAGCAGTTTCTTTTCCGGTGTATACCGTTCTGTCAGGGCCTTCTGCCAGCGTAATGGGGTGCTGGGGGCTTTCCGGTATCAACGAAGATGCGGTTGTTCTGGATATAGGTGGAACTACGACAGATATTTCTTTTTTTGCAGGAGGGGTTCCCCTGCTCGAGCCCAGGGGGATCAGGATAGGGGATTATCCTACCGTTGTGAGGGCTATTTACTCTCACTCGGTTGCAATCGGCGGGGATAGCGCTGTTAGGTTCGAACGGGGCAAACTGGCTATAGGCCCCCGAAGGGAAGGACCGCCTAAAACTTTAGGGGGACCGGTGCCTACCCCCACCGATGCAATGATATTGATGGGACTTTTAAATGCCGGCACAAAAGAAAAAGCTTATCTTGCCATGAAAGAGTTAGGGGATATTATGGGGATTTCTCCGGAAGAAACAGCGCGATTAATTCTTGAAAGAATGGGAGATATAATTAGGGAAAAGGTGGAAGAACTGTTAGAAGATATAAACAACAAGCCGGTTTACACCATTCGGGAGCTTTTATACGGGGAAAAGATATCTCCGAAAAAAGCCGTCATAATCGGCGGGCCCGCAAAGGCTCTGTCTCTGGTGCTGGAACGGAAGTTAAAAATTCCGTGCATTGTTCCTGAAAACTTCGAAGTGGCTAATGCCATCGGTGCCGCTTTGAGCAGGGTAACGGCAGAAATTACCTTAATTGCCGATACAGGGCAGGGGTATCTAACTGTGCCGGAACTCGGAATAAGGGAAAAAATAGGCAGGGAATTCAATTTGGAGAAAGCCCGAAAGCAAGCGATGGAGTTGATAAAGGAAAGGGCATCAGCGCTGGGGTCGCTTTCCGAAGATGCGGAGGCGGAAATAGTCGAGGAGTCGTGCTTTAACATGGTCAGGGGATTTTATACCGTCGGCAGGAATATAAGGGTCAAGGCACAGATAAAGCCCAGCGTCACCAACCTTAAAATAAATTAGGAGGGTTAATGATGCTTAAGGCAAGAAACAGGCTGGGGTTGGTTTTTTTCCCGGCTTTTGATTGGGCCATAAGCCCTACCCATCCTGAAAGAGAAGAAAGGCTGCTTTATACCTTGGATCAAGTCAGCGAAGAAGGCTTGGAGGATATCGAAGGCATTGAGTTTTTTAATCCAGTGTTGGCGAAAGAGGAAGATATCAAAAGGGTGCATTTTTGCGTGCCGGATGTAGAGTCGGTGGTGACCAAATCCCACGTGATTTCGGCGGGCGGGGCCATACAAGCGGCAAGGGCGCTGTTGGAAGGAAAGGTAGATAAAGCTTTTGCCATGGTCAGGCCGCCGGGACATCACGCCCATAGGGTGGTATACGGCGACCGTGGGTTTTGCATAATAAACAACGAAGCGGTAATGCTAGAGCACATAAGGCAATCCTTTGGACCGAAAAAGGTGGCCATAGTCGACACCGATTGCCACCATGGAGATGGTACCCAGGACATATACTGGAATGATAGAAATACCCTTTTTATTTCACTACATCAGGATGGAAGAACGCTTTATCCCGGAACTGGTTTCCCGGACGAATTAGGAGGACCTGGCGCTTACGGATATACTTTGAATATACCCCTTCCACCCCAAACCGGTGAAGAGGGTTTTCTTTATGTTATTGAAAACCTGGTAATGCCTATAATAGAAGAATACAAACCTGATCTTATAGTTAATTCGGCCGGCCAGGACAACCATTATACGGACCCAATAACCAATATGAATTTTTCGGCGCAGGGTTACGCTAAACTGACCGAACTTTTAGACCCCGACATAGCGGTTTTGGAGGGAGGGTATTCCATAGAAGGGGCGCTGCCTTACGTGAACCTAGGCATAATTTTGGCGTTAGCTGGCATCGACTATTCGCATGTGAAAGAACCAGACTATGACCCGGATAAAATAAGGCAACCTAAGTGGATTTCCGATTATATAAAGCGGTTATGCGAAGAAGTTTACGGAAAGTGGTTGCACAAGGAAGATATTGCGAGGAAGATGTTTGATGGGAGTGACTTTGTCCGGAGGAAAAAAAGGATATATTACGACACCATAGGAATAATGGAAAATCAAGAAGAGACTATAAAGGTTTGCAGGTCATGTTCGGGGTACACTTTGATAAAGTCAAAATGTGACCTCGGGTATTTTATCCTCGCAATTGTAATACCTCCCGGAGCGTGTAAAGAATGTGTGGAAGAAGCCCGAAAAATTTACGAAGCTGCAGATCCCGATGATTACACAGGGGTATACCTTCAGGATAGGGTAAATGATGAATATAAATTAAAAAAATAGATGGCAAAATATGGATGAAGAAAAGACCTCCTGCCTGGTAAAAATATTTACTGATATAGTGCAGGAGGTGAATTTTTTTGAATTCAATCCAAGGAATGGCCGAAGCTTTTTCTCAAACCAATCAAAAGCTTGAAACTCTCTGCAACCAGATTAAATCGAACTTGACAAATGATGTTAGAAATTTAAAAAATATCCAGGACATATTAAAACAGGTAAAAAGTTATGTAGAATCGAGCCTAAAGGACCTAGAAACAGGGCTTGAGCAAAACCAGAGTTTACTTTCAAAGTGGCTGGCAGGGTCGAATACAAAGTTACTGCAAAAACAGGTAGGGCAGCATAGAATAAACATACTGGAAAAAATTGCTGAAGTTGAAAATGCTTTTGACCAATTTATAAGTACTTTTGAAAGGCGGGTAGAAAACTTTAACTCTTCAGTCCAAGAACTGGTCCTTAATTTAAAAAATATAGAAAATCAACTAAAAAATGGCTTTTATCAATCATCCAGTGCACATCAAGAGGCGTATGTAAATCCCGTGATGTCAATACAACAAACCATTCAGCAAGTTCTATCGACGTTAAACGCTGCCCAGGAAAACATTGTAAAAAACCGGGTTCTCAGTGAGTTAAGCAATTCGCTCGATAATATTCTGCAATAACCATATTTTTTTTGTTTAAATCAAATTCCCCCGGGTATATTAAAAAAGAGAAAAAAATAAAGGGGGATAATTATGACTGAGAAAAAAGACCTGGAAGCAACAATTCAAGAAAGGAAAAAAGATGTAGAATTTTCAAACGAGATATCGGAAAGGGTTAGGCAATCTCAGTTTCAGCAGTATCAGCAACAGCAACAACAGTTGGCCGGACAGCAGACAGCCAATCAGTTTCAGCAATTGCTCAATCAATTAAAAAACCAGGCCCAAACTCAGCAGCAGCAGACTGACAATCAAGTTAGCCAGGCCATACAGCAGGCGATAAACGCCCTAAATCAGGCTCAGCAGAGTATTCATGCAAACCAGGTCTTTTACCAGATGAATCAGCTTTTGGACCAGTTTAATAAGCAACTCCAGCAGTTGAATCAACAGCTTAATGCTCAGCAAAACCAAGCCTTTGGGCAGCAGAACCAGCAGCAATTAGGACAATTAAATCAGCAATTGCAGCAGATTCAGCAACAGCAGCAACAAATCAGCCAGCAGCTACAGTAAAAAGAGAGGTTGATTTTTCAACCTCTCTTTTGGTTTGCTCTTGACTTATAAAATCGGTAGAATATAATTTAAGTGCGGATGCGAGTAGGTGTAAACTTTTACCCTTCGCATAATGAAGGGAATTTTTTATTAAAAAGGGGGGAGCGGCAAGGTGGACGCCGATCCTAGTAATAAGCGAAATAATTTAAAAATTGCAGGGGCCATCTTGCCGCTCTCCGGCGGCAGGATGTAGCCCCGAGTTTTCGGGGAGGGAAGTGGATGAAAAATGAAAGGGAGGTCATTCTTTTAAAACAGTTAATCCTGTCGAGAAAAACTGACGAAATAAAAAGAATACTGTCTAGATTGCACCCGGCGGATATTGCCGAGATTTTGGAAGAAGTAAAAGGTGAAAATAGAAAGGTTTTTTTTGAGCTGCTGGACCTAGAAAAAGCCACTGAAGTGCTCGAAGAACTCGAGCCCGAAGAGAGGATTCCATACATTGAATCTATTCCTGAAATGCATCTCGTGAAAATTTTAGAAAATATGTCGGTGGATGAAATAATAGACCTGCTCCAGAAACTGCCTTATGAAAAAGTGGAGAAATTGATGGAAAAATTGCCAAAGGAGCATCAGCAGGAGCTAAAATCCCTCATAAAGCTGGCTCAAGATTCTGCCGGCGGCATAATGACCACCGACTACGTTTACCTATATGCCGACAAAACAGTGGAAGAAGCCATCGAAGATGTAAGGAAGTTTGGAAAAGAAGCTGAAACCATATACTACCTTTACGTTGTGGATAAAGAAAAACACCTTCTTGGAGTTTTGTCCCTAAGGGAACTCATAGCCGCTCCGAGAAATAAGAGGATTTCTGAAATAATGCATAAAAAAGTGGTCTCGGTCAGGGTGGACGAAGATCAGGAAAAGGTTGCCCAGCTTATTTCTAAATATTCACTTTTGGCGATACCGGTTGTGGATGAAGAAAATCACATCCTGGGAATAGTTACGGTAGACGATGCTATGGATGTACTTGAAGAAGAAACCACAGAAGATATCCATAAACTTGCCGGAATAACGCCTGAAGACGAGATACTCCTTACCACCAATATTTTAGGAGCGGTAAAAAAGCGGCTCCCGTGGCTGGTGGTCTGCCTTTTGGGTGACTTAATCTCAGGGGTCGTTATAGATGGATATTCAACAGTCCTTGAAAAGGTGATGGCAGTTGCTTTCTTCATTCCCGTGTTAATGGCTACAGCCGGAAACGTAGGAACCCAGTCCCTGGCATTATCTGTAAGGGGGCTTGCCACAGGTGAGATTTCTATAAAGAACGTGATGAAATTCTTAGTTGGCGAAACCTTTGGCGGCGTGTTCGTTGGAGTTTCATGCGGAGCGATAATAGCTACTGTCGCAGCTTTATGGCAAAAAGATATTAACCTTAGCTTGGTTGTTGGTGCTTCTATGAGCATCGCAATAGTGATTTCCGCATTTATAGGCGTGTTGATTCCGCTTATTTTCTACAAGATAAAAGTGGACCCCGCCGTAGCTTCAGGGCCGTTTATCACCACCATTATCGATGTTACTGCACTACTTATCTATTTCGCCCTTACGGTGACGTTCCTGGGGATTAAAAAAACGGTGGCATTCGGGAGGTTTTAAAAATGGGCACCAGTTTGAATTCGAACGAAATCAAACAGCTTTTAAAAGAAGGCAATTTTATAAAAGCAGCGGAACTTTTAAAGGATAGCCACCCCGTCGACATAGCCGAGCTTTTTTCCGACCTCGAACCCCGGGAATGTCTCGAGCTTTTTAAAAAATTGGAATTTAGTAAAGCCAGGGATGTACTGGAAGAACTAGAGCCCGAAAAAGTAACATTCATTCTAACTCACATAGCACCGGAAGAAACTGCTCTTTTGCTGAAAGAGATGTCGACCGATGATGTGGCCGATTATCTGGGGATGTTGCCCGAAAGCGCTCGCCAGAAATTCTTGCATATTATGCAACAGCAGGAACAAAACGAGATAAGGTCCCTGCTTTTATACGATGAAAACACTGCCGGCGGTAGAATGACCACCGAGTTCATAGCTTTTCCGAAAGATATGAAGGTAAAGGAAGCGTTGGACAAATTGGCAGAAATCGCTCCGGATGCTGAAATGATATATTACGTCTACGTCGTGGATGACGGCGGCAAATTACTGGGAGTCCTCTCACTTAGGGACCTAGTGCTTTCCGAACCAGATACGCCTCTTTCGGAAATAATGTATACCGATGTAAAAAAAGTCTTTGCAACTCAGGACCAGGAAGAAGTAGTAAGGCTTATGGCTAAGTATGGGTTTCTGGCCCTGCCGGTGGTGGATGAAGATAACGTTCTTTTAGGCATTGTAACTTTCGATGATGTTATGGATGCAGCCCAGGAAGAGGCTACCGAGGACATTCTCAAAATGGCGGGGGCATCGGAAGAAATAGCTCCGGAAAAAAGTTCGCCGCTTTTTAGGGCCCGCAGGAGGTTGCCATGGATATTGGTCGCCCTTTTCGGGGAAATTGTATCAGGAAACGTTATAAAAAATTTTTCAGAAACACTGCAGGCAGTGGTAGCATTGTCGTTTTTCATTCCGCTCTTGATGGATATGGGTGGTAACGTGGGCACCCAATCGGCAGCAATAGTGGTAAGAGGTCTTGCCACAGGACAAATCGAGCCTCTTTTAATATGGAAAAATGTAATAAGAGAAAGTGGCGTGGGGGCAATATTGGGACTGATTAACGGTGCGATTGTGGCTGCCATAGCATATTTGTGGCAGGGTGCTCCCACTTTGGGGCTGGTAATCGGGCTATCCATGGCGATGAATCTAACCATAGCGGCTTTTTTGGGCACTTTCATACCTTTGATGTGGAATAAACTCGGACGCGACCCTGCAGTGACTTCGGGGCCTTTCGTGACGACGCTCCTCGATGTCATAGGGCTTCTTGTATATTTCAGCACGGCTAGGCTAATTTTGAGATTGTAAAACAAAACCCCTGCCTCCAAAAGGGCAGGGGTCATTTAATTACCTGGAGCATGAAAAATTTCAGGTACCTAGTTTCGTCCGAGGCGGCAAGAATCGGGTGGTCTTTTGCCTGGGTTCTTCTTTCTATAACCCTTAGAGTGACGTGTGCATCCCAGGCAGCTGACTCTATTATTTCCCAGAACAGGTCTTCATCCACATGGTGGGAACATGACGAGGTGATTAGAAATCCTCCGGGTTTTAAAATTTTTAGAGCTCTTAAATTTATTTCCTTGTACCCTCTTATAGCACCTTCTAAGGCTTGTTTATTTTTGGCAAAAGCAGGGGGGTCCAGTATGACCACGTCGAACTTTTTTCTGCTCTTGTAAAAGTGCCTCAAAACGTCAAAAGCGTTTCCTTCGTGGAATTCTGTGATGCCTTCAAAGCCGTTCAAGGCGGCGTTTTCCCTTGCAAGTTCTATGGCTTCCCTGGATGAATCAAAGGCTATAACTTTTTTAGCACCGAAACGGGCGGCGGATAAGGCGAAAGAACCTGTGTAACAGAAACACTCCAGAACTTCGGCGCCTTTTACAAAGGGCCCTATGGCGAGGCGGTTCTCCTTTTGGTCGAAAAAGTAGCCGGTTTTCTGGCCGTTTATGACGTCGACGTAAAGTTTTAGGCCGTTTTCTTCTATGAGGATTTTTTCCGGGACGTTTCCATAGAGACATCCTTTAGTGAGAGGCAGCCCCTCCAATTCACGGACGGGTGCGTCGTTTCTCTCATAAATTCCGCGAGGTTGGAACATCTCCCGGAGGATATCCACGATGACATCTTTGAACCGCTCCATACCTAGAGCAAGTGTTTGGATTACTAGTACATCTTCAAATTTATCGACTATAAGTGCAGGTAGAAAATCAGCTTCTCCGTAAACCAGTCTGAAACTCTCGTTAAATCCCAATTTCTGTCGATATTCCAAAGCGTCTTCTATTCTTTTCTTGAAAAAATTTCTGTCTATTTCTTCCTCTTTATTCCTCGTCAGAATCCTCACAGTTATCTGGGATGCGGGGTTTATGTAGCCCTTGCCTAGAAACTTACCTTTGAAATCGCATACTTCCACTATGTCACCAGGGCTGTAATTTCCCTCGATTTTTTCTATCTCTGTTTTGAAAACCCAGGGATGTCCTTTTTCTATTCGCTTTTTTCGGTGAGTGGTCAAAATTACTTTGGCCAATTTTTTACCCCCTGTCTAAATTGAGCTCTACAGCTTTAGCGATAATTTTCTGGATGTCGGACATTAGGATGAAAAACCTATGCTCCGCTTCTAGATATTTCTTCACCAGCGAATGATGCGAAACTATGTCGTAAAGGTTTTGAAGTTGCCTTTCTGCTTCTTCAGTAGGCTTGCCTGAAAGTTTTAAGGCCTCCACTTCGAGCTGCTTTGTCCTGAGTTCTCTTAGCATTTCTTCCGCCTTAGAGTCTTTTTTAAGTTCTTCGGTTGCTGCTTTAAGTTCCAGGTATTCCTGAGAGCGGGAAAGGGCTCTTGCAAGTTCGTGGGCAGCATCGTATACGTTCAATGCGGTTCCCCTCCCATATTTTTTATAAAGTGAAAAAGGTCTTCTATCGAGCCGGCATAATCCGGCTTCGGTTCTATGCCATTTCTATTTATCATGTAATCAGTTACCAGGAAGGTTTTTATGCCCAACTTGGATGCTACTAAATCTTCTTCCACATCGTTTCCCACCATCAGGCATTCTTCTGGATCTTTGCCTATTATGCTTAAAATCTCTTCATAGTATTCCAACCGGGGTTTAGTAAAATGCATGTTCTCGTATGTTGTTATGAGCTTATAGCCGAATTTTTCTGCATTTATCCAGCGAAGCCTTTCGCGAATTGCTATTTCGGGGAAGATGGGGTTAGTGGCAATTACTAACTCTAAGCCAATACTTTCTGCTTCCTTAAGGATAATGGAGGATATGGGATTCGGTTTCATTACTTTTTTAAGTTCTGGAAATCTATTCTTGTAGAAATCTTCTATTTTGGTGAGGATCAATTCTCTTTCGCATTCAATGCCTTCGAAAAAATTCTCCCAGAAGACTTCCTTGTTGGTCTTTCCAGGGTCCGTGTTGTTAATCATCGCATAGGTGGATTCCCAAAGCTTCTTTACGAAAAGGTCTTGAGGTATCAATGCTTTCATTTCACATGAGAGCATTTTAATGTAATTTTCTATGAATTCTTCGGTGTCCAATGGTAGCAGGGTGCCGTCTAAATCAAAAAGTATTGCCTTCATAAGATCATCTCCCAGAACTTTGCAAAAACTTAAATTGAAGGCGGCTACAAATTATATTATACTATTTCAAAGGAGGAAAAGTCGATGAGAATATTGGCCGATTTTCATACTCATACTCGTTACAGCCACGGATGCGGAAGTATAGAGGATAACGTAAAAGCGGCGATAAAAAAAGGCCTGAAGGCCATAGGAATATCCGAACACGGTCCTGCCAATATCGGCATCGGCCCTACCCTTGACGATTTTAAAAAAATGAAAGAGGAAATAGAAGACTTGCGAGGTAAGTACACAAGTATCAAGATACTTTTTGGTTGCGAAGCCAACGTAATAAGCGTCGACGGAAAACTTGACCTGCCCGAAAAATTGCTGAACGAGTTGGATTACGTTATGGTTGGACTTCATCCGATGGTGTGGGGTATGTCTTTAAAGGACTTCTACCATATTTTTTTTGAAAATTTTGCTGCCAAAAGGATAATTAAATTGAGGTCGAAGGTGATGGAGCAGAATACCCGGGCTTTGATAAATGTTCTGAAAAATTACAGAGTGCACATAATTACCCACCCTGGACTTCATGTGCCGATAGATACGGCTGCTTTAGCTGATGCCGCAGCATCTTGCGGTACCGCTATGGAAATAAACGCTGGGCACGGGTATATGACACAAGGATACGTGGGGATTGCAAAAAGCTATGGCGTTAAGTTCGTCATCGGCAGCGATGCCCATTCTCCTGAAAAGGTAGGGGAAATGGAAAGAGGAATAGAAATTGCCATTAAAGGGGGACTTACCGAGGAAGATATAATTAACGCAAATGCAAATTGGGAGGAGATTTTATGGAGGAAGACGTGAGATTTATAATTATAACTGGACTTTCAGGGGCGGGCAGAACCCTGGCCCTTCGGATATTCGAGGACCATGGATATTTTTGCGTCGATAACCTGCCTCCTGCGCTAATACCAAAATTTGCCGAGCTGTGTCGTCAGACGAGAAAAAACAAAATAGCGCTTGTCATAGACATAAGAGGGGGCGATTTTTTCGACCATCTTTTCGAGAGTTTAAAAAGCTTAAAAAACATTGGCTATTCGTATGAGATTTTATTCCTCGATGCTTCCGACGAAGTTTTGATAAAACGCTACAAGGAAAGCCGCCGCCGTCACCCACTGGCGCCTGAAAGAAGGATAATTGAGGGGATTAATCTAGAAAGGAAAAAACTTGAGCCCCTTAAAGCCACATCAAACATAATCATCGACACGTCATTTAAGACTCCTGCCCAGCTTAAGGAAGAGATAGTGAGAAGATTTATCGAGACAGAAAAGGAAACGGGTCTTTTAATTAACCTGGTTTCTTTCGGGTTTAAACAAGGCTTGCCCCTGGACGCAGACCTGGTTTTTGACGTGAGGTTTTTACCCAATCCATTCTACGTGGATGAACTCAGGATGCTCTCCGGAAATGATCCCAGGGTAAGGGAGTTTGTAATGAACTGTCCCGAGAGCCAAAAGTTTCTGGAAAAACTCATAGACCTTTTAAGGTTTTTAATCCCGTATTATATAAGGGAAGGAAAATCCCAGCTTGTGATAGCAGTAGGATGTACCGGTGGAAGGCACAGGTCTGTGGCTATAGTCAATGAACTTTCGAGTCTTTTGAGAAAAGAAGGTCATAAAGTAATAGTAGAACACAGAGATGAGAGCAGTAGCGAGGGGGGAGCGTAGTGAGCTATAATGTAGTTGCAATAGGGGGTGGAACAGGCCTTCCCAATCTGCTCAGGGGATTAAAACGGTACACCAAGAACATTACTGCGATAGTAACGGTTGCCGACGATGGAGGTAGCTCGGGGATTTTGAGGGACGAACTGAAGATGTTGCCGCCTGGTGATATAAGAAACTGCCTTTTGGCCTTAGCGAATACGGAACCCCTGATGGAAAAACTTTTTCAGTACCGATTCAATGCGGGTTCGCTCAAAGGGCACAGCTTCGGCAATTTGTTTTTGGCGGCGATGACGGAAATACTTGGGGATTTTGAGCTGGCGATAAAGGAATCAAGCAAGGTGCTGGCGGTAAGCGGGCAGGTTTTGCCTTCTACTCTCAGCGACGTAATACTTGCAGCCGAATTTGAAGACGGCACAGTAATAAAGGGTGAATCGCAGATCCCTAAGATCAGGCGAAAGATTAAAAGAATACGAATTATTCCAGAGGATGCAAAACCGCTACCGGAGGCCTTGGAGGCGATAGAGAGGGCAGATGCGGTCATCATAGGCCCCGGGAGCCTTTATACAAGTATACTGCCGAACCTTCTCATTAAGGACCTGGCTGATGCCGTTAGGAGTTCTAGAGCGAAAAAAATTTTCGTGGTCAACGTGATGACGCAACCTGGAGAAACAGACGGATATACCGCCTTCGACCACGTAAAAACTATTATTGAACACGCAGGGGACAATTTGATAGAATATGTAGTCGTTAATGCGGAAAAAATTCCGGAACACTTACTTTTGAGATACTTGGCAGATGGAGCTTGCCCTGTGACATGCGATGAAGAAAATATTAAGGAATTGGGCTGCAAGGTGATTTACGGGGAATTGTTAGGTTTTGCGGACGTGGTAAGGCACGATCCGATAAAGCTTGCCAAAGTAATAATAGATGTAATAAAATAAAGAACAAAGCATAATATCGTGAGGCGGGTGGCGGTGTTGTCATTTTCGTCGGAAGTGAAGGATGAACTTTCACGGATTTCAGCGGAAAGGGATTGCGAGCTGGCGGAACTTGCCGCAATTGTTAGAATGAGCGGCAGTATCCAGATAACTGGTGGCGGTAGAACTATCAATATAAAGGTCACTACCGAGAGCGCCTCTACAGCGAGAAGGTTTATACAGCTTTTAAAAAAATTCGTCGAGGCCGAAGTGGAGATAGTGGTTTTAAAGGAAAAAATGAAAAAGCATAACTTGTACGAAGTGACTGCCAGCGCGTCCGAGATGGATGACTTTTTAGAAAAAATTGGTATACTTTTTAAAAAGGAAAGGTTCTATATAAAGGACAATATTAAATCAGAGCTCATAAGAAAGCGGTGCTGCAAAAAGGCATACTTGCGGGGTGCTTTTTTGGGTAGCGGGTCAATTAGCGACCCTAAGGGACCATATCATTTAGAATTCGTAGCCGTAAGCAGGGTCCAGGCCGAATCCCTTGCAAAACTTATAAACAGTTTTGGATTAAATGCGCGGGTAGCGGCGCGAAAAGATGCTTTTGTGGTGTATCTTAAAAATGGCGATGATATCCGGGACCTGCTGGGATTGATAGGTGCTAGCGAAAGCCTTCTGAAATTTGAGGACATCAGGGTTTTAAAAGAGATGCGAAACAGCGTAAACCGTCTTGTAAACTGTGAAACCGCAAACCTGAATAAAACTGTGGACGCAGCCATCCGCCAAATTGAAATGATAAATTATTTAAAAGAAACTGGGGCTTATGAACATCTACCCTTTGGGCTCAAGCAAATAGCTGAGCTCAGGGTAAAACACCCTGATTTAAGCCTTAAGGAACTAGGACAGTTGATGACGCCGCCTTTAGGCAAATCGGGGGTAAACCACCGCTTAAAAAAATTAGAGGAATTTGCAGAAAAAATCAAATCCAAAAAGGAGGAAGAATTATAATGTACGAAAAAACGATAGTTGTAAAAAACAAGACAGGCTTACACGCAAGGCCGGCAGCTATGTTTGTTCAGACTGCCAATAAATTTAAATCGGAGATTTTTGTTGAAAAAGAAGGCAAAAAGGTGAATGCCAAGAGCATAATGGGCGTGATGTCGCTGGCAGTAAGTCAGGGGACAACTATTACTATTTTGGCGCAGGGTGAAGATGAAAAGGATGCGGTAGAGGCCTTGGTCGAGCTTGTAGAGAGCAAATTCGGTGAAGAATAATTTTTAATGGCCGGGGCTTAATAAAAATCTCCGGCGGGGGATATTTATGACAAAACACGATAAGATAATAAGATATATCAAAAATCTAAAAGTGGGTTCTAAAATATCGGTGAGGCAGCTTGCACAAGAACTAAACGTCAGTGAGGGCACGGCATACCGGGCTATAAAAGATGCTCAGCTAAAAGGCCTTGTTTCAACTATACCGAGGATAGGAACTATACGAATAGAGCAGACTGATGGAGAAAATATAGAGAAGCTGACGTATGCCGAAGTGGTCAATATAGTAGACGGCAGTGTAATTGGAGGAACTTCAGGCCTTCATAAGCCTCTTAAAAAGTTTCTCATAGGGGCTATGGAAGTGAACGAAATGCGACAGTACATCGAGCCTGGAGATTTGCTAATTGTAGGGAATAGAAAGGAAGCTCAGCTCCTTTCGCTGACTATGGGGGCTGCGGTTCTCATTACTGGTGGATTTAAAGCCGACGAAGATGTGGTGAGACTGGCAGATGAAAAGGGGATGCCACTCATCACATCGCCCTATGATACTTTTACGGTTGCTACTATTATTAATAGGGCCATTTTTACTAGGCTGCTGAGGAAGGATGTGGTAAGGGTAAGGGACGTAATGGTTAAAGACCCTTATTATCTTGATGAAAAGGCGACAGTGGGCGATTGGAGAAAATTAGTAAGGGCTACCCGCCACAGCAGGTTTCCGGTTATTAACGGAGAGAACGAGGTAATAGGCATAGTTACGACCAACGATGTGGCTGATTTAAAGGATGAAGTATCGATAAGGGAAGCAATGACGAAAGACCCAATAACAGTCGGCCCTGAAACGCCAGTAGCCCATGCGGCCCATCTCATGGTCTGGGAAGGAATCGAGCTCATTCCCGTAGTGGAGGATAAAAAGCTTATAGGAGTTATAAGCCGCCAGGACACCATAAAGGCTTTTCGCAGTTTGAGCCTTCAGCCGCAGATTGCAGAAACGGTGGATAGCCTGATTATGGACCACTTCAATGTATTTAAAACTGAAAATGGAGTGCGACTTCAGGGCAAGACAGGGCCAGTTATGTTGAGCCCTTATGGAGTCCCAAGTCACAGTTCTTTGATTAACGCTATGGTAAACGCTGGCATCAATGCATTTAGAAGCAAAAAGCGGCCAGAGGTTATCCCCGACAGCTTTACAGTTTACTTCTTGGGTTCGGTACAGTTGGATGAAGAGATAGAAATAAAGGCAGATATTATAGAAATAGGGAGAAGGTCCGGAAAGGTAGAAGTAAGTCTTATCGGCGGCGGGGATTTGATTGCAAAAGCGATAATGTCGGTTAAAGTTTTAGGCAGGTAGGTGACTTTAATGGCCGGCTTTGTCCACCTGCACGTTCATACGAATTTCAGCCTGCTCGATGGTGCATGTGACATAGCGAAATTGGCGCAAAGGGCAAAGGAACTTGGGATGGATGCCATGGCCATTACGGACCACGGCGTGATGTACGGAGTAATAGATTTTTATAAGACGATGAAATCGGAGGGTATAAAACCCATAATTGGTTGTGAAGTTTACACGGCAAAGAGAACTATTAACGACAGGAAGCCTGGTATAGATGATGACCAGTATCATCTGGTGCTTCTTGCGGAAAACAAAAAAGGGTACCAAAATTTAGTTAAACTGGTATCTATGGGTTTTCTTGAAGGATATTATTACAAACCCCGCGTAGATAGAGAACTTCTGAGAAAGCACAGCGAAGGCCTCATCGCCTTGAGCGGGTGTGTTGCCGGGGAGATACCTCAACATATTCTAAACGGAGAATATGAAAAGGCGAAAAATGCAGCTTTGGAATTTCAAGATATCTTCGGAGAGGGTAATTTTTTCCTAGAAGTTCAAGACCACGGATTAAAAGAGCAGAAATTGGTAAATTCCGGGCTTATAAGGTTGAGCGAAGAAACCGGCATTCCTCTAGTTGTGACAAACGATGTCCATTACATCCTGAAGTCGGACGAGCAGTTTCACGATGCCATGCTGTGCATACAAACCGGAAAAACCATAAAGGATGAAGACAGGTTAAAATTTAATTCCTCTGAGTTTTACCTGAAGTCAGAAGAAGAGATGAGGGGGCTTTTCCCGCACCTAAAGGAAGCGGTGGATAACACCGTGAGGATTGCGAAAAGGTGCAATGTGGAACTCGAATTCGGACAGGTTCACTTGCCCCGCTTTGATGTCCCCGAAGGTTTTACAGAAGACTCTTATCTAGAAAAACTCTGCTACGACGGTCTCAAAAAGAGATATGGAATGGTTACTCCTGAACTTAGGAATAGACTCGACTACGAGCTGGATGTAATAAAAAGAATGGGTTATTCCAGCTATTTTTTAATAGTGTGGGATTTTGTGAATTTCGCCAGAAAAAACGGCATAATGGTAGGACCAGGCCGGGGTTCCGCTGCTGGGAGCCTGGTAGCTTACTGCCTATACATAACCAATGTGGACCCGCTTAAATACAACCTGCTTTTTGAGCGCTTTCTCAATCCGGAAAGAGTGACGATGCCAGATATAGATGTGGATTTTTGTTACGAAAGACGGCAAGAAGTAATCGATTACGTAGTCGAAAAATACGGTGCCGACAGAGTCGCACAAATTGGGACCTTCGGAACTATGGCGGCGCGGGCGGCCATAAGAGACGTGGGACGGGTTCTCGGTTATCCTTATAGCGAAGTGGATTCCGTTGCCAAAATGGTTCCCATGGAGCCTGGTATGACAATTGAAAAGGCATTGACATTAAATCCTGAACTTAAAAAGCTTTACAACGAAAATGAAAGGATGAAAAAACTTTTAGATACGGCGAAAGCTTTAGAAGGTTTTCCTAGACATGCTTCTACCCATGCAGCCGGCGTAGTGATTTCAAGCCAGCCTCTGGTTGAACTTGTTCCGCTACACAAAGTGGGGGATTCTACAGTATCCACCCAATTTACCATGACAGCTCTTGAGGAACTAGGCCTTTTGAAAATGGACTTTCTCGGGTTAAGGACGCTTACAGTGATACAAGATACGCAGGAGCTGGTAAAAAGAGCACGGGGGATCATAGTAGACCTTGAAAGAATTCCGTTGGACGATAAAAAAGTTTATGAGATGCTGGGCAGAGGTGAGACAACGGGCGTTTTTCAGCTAGAAAGCACCGGTATGCGGAACCTCTTAAAGGAGTTGAAACCTGAGCGTTTTGAAGACATAATAGCAGTCATAGGACTTTACAGGCCCGGGCCTTTAGGAAGCGGTGCCGCCGAAGAATTTATAAAAAACAAAAACAATCCAGAAAATATAAAATACATTCATCCCAAATTGGAGCCCATTTTGAGAGAAACTTACGGAATAATTTTGTACCAGGAGCAGGTTATGAAAATAGCCCAGGAGCTTGCAGGTTTCAGCCTGGCCCAGGCCGATATCTTGAGGAAAGCCATGGGGAAGAAGCAGCAGGAAGTTATGGAGGCGCAGCGCAGCTCCTTCATAAAGGGATGCATCGCCAACGGCATAGACGAAGAGACTGCCAAAAAGATATTCGAAGAGATTTCGTATTTTGCAGGGTATGGTTTTAACAAATCCCACGCGGCTGCTTATGCAATGGTTGCGTACCAGACTGCATATTTAAAGGCCCATTTTCCAGTGGAATTTATGGCGGCTTTGCTCACAAGTGTGAGGCACAACACCGACAAGGTGGCCCAGTACATCGCAGAATGTAGACTCTTAGGAATCGAAGTTCTTCCCCCTGATATCAACGAAAGTTTTGAGTTTTTTACAGCAAAGGACGGTAAAATCCGGTTCGGGTTGACCGCTGTAAAAAATGTAGGAGAAAACGTGGCCAGGGCCATAATAAAGTGCAGGGAAGAGAAAGGGAGATTTGTTTCCTTCAGCGATTTTTGTGAAAAAATGAGTCCTGCGGAAATAAATAAAAAAGCTGTAGAAAGCCTTATCAAAAGCGGGGCTTTTGATTCGCTAGGTGTTAGGCGTTCTCAGCTTTTAAGAGCTTACGAGGATGTTTTAAGCCGGGTGCAGAAAAATCAAAGACAAGCGACAAAGGGCCAACTTTCACTTTTTGAGATGATTGACGATGGAGAAGCTATAAGAGATGAATTGCCCGATATTCCGGAGTATCCTCAAAATGAGATGCTCGCGATGGAAAAAGAAGTTTTGGGTCTTTACATCAGCGGGCATCCCCTTAGGGAGTTCGAGGACCTTTTGAACAGGAAAACCACATTGAAAAGCAGTGATCTTAAAGGGGATGAGATCGATATCGAAGACAATTCGCAGGTCATAGTCGGCGGTATGATTACTGATATCAAGATAAAATATACGAAAGATGAAAAACTCATGGCCTTCATTACGCTAGAAGATTTGACAGGGTCGATTGAGATTATTGCATTTCCGAGCGTATACGAAAGGTTTACCGATGAACTAAAGCAGGATAGCAAAATATTGATTCGAGGAAGGGTGGATTTAAAGGAAGAAGAGACGCCGAAAGTGATAGCAGAAGAAATTGAGCCTCTGGAGAAAAGAAAAGAGGGAGTACTTGTCATTTCGTTAAGCGAGTATAATGGAAAAGTAGATGAAAAAATAGAAAGCTTGAAGGAGTTTTTCCTTTTGCATCCGGGGAATATACCTGTTACAATTTATAGTGTAAATAGTCTGAAAGCGATTTTGGTTGACAAAAGCTACTATGTGAATTTTTCAGAGGAATTTTCCAAAAAAATATGCAGTATCATTGGACCTCAAAACTGCCTTTTTATAGAAAAGGCGATTTGAGACTTGAGAATAATAAAACAATAAAAGGAGGCCCCGGAGATGTGGACTGTAGTGTACATGGCTACCGACAAAGAAAATGCGGATAAAGTGGTCAACGCTTTGAAAGAAGAAGGATTTTTGGTGAAAACAAAGGAGATAATGAAGAGCAAAAAGCGGGGATGTTATATAGAAATCCTCGTGCCGGAATCTGAGGCGGAAGAAGCTCAAAAAACGATTTTGGAAAAAAATCTGTAATGAAGGGGAGAAGGATGTGAAGAGGATAGGAGTTCTGACAAGTGGCGGAGATGCGCCGGGAATGAATGCTGCTATCAGGGCGGTTGTTAGAAGCGCCATATATAATGGCGTGGAAGTTTATGGCATCAGAAAGGGTTACGCAGGACTTTTAGCCGGTGACTTCATAGAAATGAGCTTAGGGTCTGTCGGAGATATAATCCACCGGGGCGGCACTATTTTGAGGACCGCCCGCTCGGAAGAATTTAAGACAAAAGAAGGTATGGAAAAGGCTGTGAATAATATAAAGCAACTCGGGATTGAAGGGCTCGTGGTAATTGGCGGAGATGGGTCTTTCAGAGGTGCGGCGGAACTTGCAAACAGAGGAATACCGACGATAGGCATTCCGGGCACGATCGACAACGATATTCCGTTTACGGATTATTCGATAGGTTTCGATACCGCCGTCAATACAGTGGTTGAAGCCGTTAACAAGATAAGGGATACGGCTACGTCCCACGAAAGAACCTTCATTATAGAAGTTATGGGGAGGGAATCGGGGCACATCGCCCTCTATTCCGGAGTCGCATGTGGAGCTGAAACTATCCTTGTCCCGGAGAAGCCCTATACGATAAAAAATGTTTGTGACAAAATAATGAGCGGTTACAAGCGCGGCAAGCTCCACAGCATAATAATTTTAGCCGAAGGCGCAGGAAATGCTTTTGAAGTTGGCCAAAAAATTAAGGAAGTGACGGGGCTTGAAACGCGGGTTATAGTGCTTGGTCACCTCCAAAGGGGAGGTACTCCCACGGCTTTCGACAGAATACTCGCCAGCCAGATGGGCGGAAAAGCGGTGGAACTTTTGTTAAATGGTGTCAGCAACAAAATGATAGGTTGGGTAAAAGGGGAACTTGTAGTCACGGACCTGGAGAAAATATTTTCCGCCCAAAAGCCATTGAACGAGGAACTTTACAACCTGGCGAGCGTCTTAGCTATATAGGCTGGGGAAGGTGTTGAATTTATGCGGAGGACGAAAATAGTTTGTACAATCGGCCCTGCCAGTGAGAAAAAGGAAATAATAAAAGAACTGATAAAGGCAGGAATGAATGTTGCACGGCTTAATTTTTCCCACGGCACCCATGAGGAGCACGGGGCGAGAATTGCGGCAATTCGAGAAGCTGCGAGGGAATTGAATGCTTCTGTTGCCATAATGCTGGATACCAAGGGACCGGAAATTCGCCTTGGAACTTTCGCTAGCGGGAAGGTATTTTTAGAAAAAGGCCAAGAGTTCACTTTGGTGACATATCCAGTGGAAGGGGATAATAAAAGGGTTTTCGTAAATCTGAAAGAAATTACGAAGTTAGTAAATGCGGGCGACAGGATTCTGCTTGCCGATGGCCTTATAGAATTAGAGGTAAAGAAAGTTGCGGATGCTGAAATCCAATGCACGGTTTTGAACGGCGGTGAGCTGAGTTCCAAAAAAGGCGTGAACCTGCCTGGCAAATCAATACCCCTTCCTGCGGTTACTCCTAAAGATGTGGAAGACATCCTTTTTGGTATAAAGATGGAAGTTGACTTCATAGCAGCTTCTTTTATAAGAAAGGCTTCAGATGTCCTGGCAATAAGAAAGATTCTCGAGGAAAACGGTGGAAATGACATACAAATAATAGCCAAGATTGAAAACCAAGAAGGGGTTCAAAACCTGGACGAGATAATAAAAGTTGCCGATGGAATAATGGTGGCAAGGGGAGATCTGGGAGTAGAAATCCCTGTCGAGGAAGTCCCCCTGGTGCAGAAAATAATTATAGAAAAGTGCAATAGGGCCGGGAAACCGGTGATAACAGCCACTCAGATGCTGGAGTCTATGATAAAAAATCCCAGGCCTACTCGAGCCGAAGCTACGGATGTGGCTAACGCTATAATGGACGGAACCGATGCCATTATGCTTTCAGGAGAAACAGCTGCAGGGGATTTTCCGGTAGAGGCCGTTAAAGTTATGGCAAGGATTGCTCAAAAAGTGGAAGAAAGTGTTTCGCTGGATGCAACGGCCGTAAAAAGGCAGACGAGCATAAGGACGGTGACCGATGCAATAAGCCACGCCACGTATACGATAGCAAAAGACCTAGGAGCAAGTGCAGTAATAACATCCACAAAGTCGGGATATACAGCGCGCATGGTGGCCAAGTTCAGGCCTTCAGCTCCTATTATAGCAGTGACGCCAAGAGAAAAGGTCACCAGGACCCTTCAGATAATATGGGGTGTTTTTCCGATCAGGGTAAAGGAAACGACTTCCACTGACGAGATGTTCAGGGAAGCGGTGAACGGAGCATTGGAATCCGGCCTCATAAAAAAGGGCGATTTAGTGGTGATAACTGCCGGCGTTCCCCTGTACGTAAGCGGAACCACCAATCTTATACGAGTTCAAGTGGTGGGAGATGTGGTCTTAAAAGGCACGGGAATAGGGAATAAATCGATTTATGGGACTGTCCATGTTGCAAGGACGCTGAGAGAAGCCGAGGCCATGCCCGACGGCTGCATTCTGGTTGTAACTTCTACCGATAAAGATTACATGCCGGTAATAAGGAGGGCATCGGCCATTATAGCAGAGGAAGGCGGCCTCACATCGCACGCAGCTATTGCTGGAATAGAATTGGGTATCCCGGTAATTGTAGGGGCAGAAGGGGCAACAGAAAAACTATCAACAGGTGACCAGGTTACAATAGACTGCCAGAGAGGTTTGGTCTATAAGGGTGTAGCCGATGTAAAGTAGGTGGAGCGATGAAAGCTGTAGAAACGTCTTTTTCGGTCAGGTATGCGGAAACAGACCAGATGGGGATAGTATACCATGCCAACTATTACGTGTGGTTTGAAGTAGGGAGAACCGAATTTTTCAAATCTATAGACTTGCCTTACTGGGAGATAGAAAAACAAGGGTTATATCTTCCTGTGTTAGAAAGTTTTTGCAAGTACAGGCATTCAGCGCGCTTTGGAGATACGGTAATTGTAAAAACTAGAGTGAAAGATGTGAGGCCTACAAGGTTAAAATTGACTTACGAAGTATTTAGAAAGCAGGACGGGGTGCTCCTTGCGGAAGGCTATACCGAGCATACTTTTATAAACAAAGATGGAAAGCCGCTCAATATAAAGAAGAGTCACCCTCGTGTATGGGAAGTTCTTGAAAAATTGACGGTTACAAAATTTTCATCTACCCCTTGACAAAATAAAAATTTAGGTGTTAAAATACATATCAAATTATACATATCAAATTAAAATTTAAAAATAAAACAAAGCGGCAGGTTAGAGTAAAGCCGCTGTTTTTTTACAAACCCAATAAAGAAAAATGTGATGACGGAAAAGGGGTAAATCGGCAGCGGTAAAAGAGAGCCGGGTTAGGTGAAAGCCGGTACCGAGCCGTTTATCCCCGTCGTTCCCGAACAGCCCGGGCGAATGGAGTAGTCCGGAGCCGCTATGAGCGTTAAAGTAAAGAAGGCCCGCATTGACTGGGCAAATCAGGGTGGTACCGCGAGGAAAACCCCCTCGTCCCTGGAAATATAGGTCTGGGGATGAGGGGGTAAATTTTTATATAAAAAAAGGGGGTTTGAGTAATGGGCATCAAAGTGTATATCAACGGCAAATTTTATCCTAAAGAGGAGGCAAAAATTTCCGTATTCGACCATGGATTTTTGTACGGGGATGGTGTGTTTGAAGGCATTAGAGCCTATGATGGCAGGGTATTCCGGCTAAAACAGCATATTGACAGGTTATACAGCGGGGCAAGGGCAATAATGCTTGACATACCCATTTCGAAGGAAGAAATGAAGGAAGTAGTAAAAGAGACATTGAGGCAAAATGAGCTAAGAGATGCGTATATTAGGTTAGTAGTATCAAGGGGAATAGGAGACCTCGGACTCGACCCTAGAAAATGCCATGAACCCACTATAGTGTGTATAGCGGACAAGATAGTGCTTTATCCTGAAAGGATGTATGAAGAAGGTCTTGAAATTATAACGGCGGCAACCCGGAGAAATGTGCCGGAAGGGGTAAATCCCCAGATGAAAAGCCTCAATTATTTGAACAATATAATGGCGAAGATCGAGGCTAACCAGGCCGGGGTAATGGAAGCCGTGATGCTGAACACCCAGGATTATGTGGCTGAGTGTACTGGGGATAATATATTCATAGTTAAGGACGGTGTGCTCATTACACCGCCGACTTATGCTGGAATCCTCATTGGGGTCACGAGGAATGCCATAATTGAACTGGCACAGAAGAACAACATAAAGGTCGAGGAAAAATTGTTTACAAGGTACGAGCTTTATACAGCCGATGAGTGCTTCTTGACTGGTACTGCAGCAGAGGTGATTCCGGTAGTTAAGGTAGACGGAAGGATAATAGGAGATGGAAAGCCAGGTGCTGTTACAAAATTACTGCTCGGTGCTTTTAAAGAACTGGTAAAAGTGGATGGCGAAGAAATTTACCCCTCATGTTAAGTGAAAACCCGGTTATCAAAGGCCGGGTTTTAATTTTGTGCCTGCCTTAATTTATCATTGACGCTTGTCTTTATATGCAGGATAATTATAGATAGACTCCAATTTACACTAAAATATAAATTTCAAGGGAGTTGTATAGATGAAATTTATTGTCAACGGCGATAAAAATCAATATACTGACTTTATACAAAATCACCCGAAAGGACACATCCTGCAAAGTCTGGAGTGGGCTCAGGTTAAGGAAGAAAGTTGGCGGTCGATGCACGTGATGGTAGAAGATGAAGGAAAGATATCAGCATCGATGTTGCTCCTTTTTAGGCCGCTTCCGCTGGTCGGAAAATATATGATATATTCACCCAGAGGGCCCGTTTGCGACATGTGTGATTTTGAGACGTTGAAATTTCTTGTGGAAAACGTTAAGAAACTTGCGAAAAAATACGGCGCGATAATGCTTAAAATTGATCCCGATATAAGTATAAAAGACTGGGAAGCGGTAAATAATTTAAAAAAGCTGGGGTTCATCCAAAACCTGGAAGCTCTTAATTTTGAAGCAATTCAGCCCAGGTTCGTATTCCGTCTTGATATCACTCCATCGTTGGACGAGCTTTTGGCGAGATTTCACCATAAGACCAGGTACAACATAAGGCTGGCTCAAAAAAAAGGAGTGAGGGTGAGGTTCGGAAACCGGGAGGACCTTAAGGAATTCCACAGGATTATGGAAATCACCGGAATCAGGGACGGCTTCGTGGTAAGGAGCCTCGAATACTTTGAAAGGATGTACGACTGCCTAAAGCCGAAGGGATTTATGGAGCTTGCTCTCGCCGAATACGAGGGGAAGGTGATAGCGGGAATCATCTGCCTTTTCTTCGGACAAAAGTGCTGGTACCTTTACGGCGCGAGCAGCAACGAGCACCGAAACGTCATGCCCAACCACCTATTGCAGTGGGAAATGATAAAGCTGGCCAAGGGAAGAGGGTGCACCCTTTACGACTTTCGGGGGGTGTCGGGTGATTTAAATCCCGAAAATCCACTTTACGGGCTCTACAGGTTTAAAAAGGGATTCAGCGGAGAATTTACGGAATTCGTAGGAGAATACGACCTCGTATTCAGTCCTTTATGGTACACGATATTTCAAAAAGGAGTGCCGGTTTTCAGGGATTTACGCAGAAAATTCACCCTGGTTTTGAAAAAAGCAAAGATGAAACTTTAGGCGACGGATAAATTGGTTGGAGGGTCTTTCTTTGCTCGATGCTCAAATAAGGTACATGGAAGTTAACTTGAGCGCTATAAAGAGGAATTACGAGAAGATAAGGCGGGAAGTAAAAGTACCTGTTATGGCGGTCGTTAAAGGGGACGCCTACGGGCATGGACTGGAGGAGGTAGCGCTTACCCTGCAGCAGGCCGGGGCAGAGTGGTTCGGAGTCGAATTTCTAAAAGAAGCGATTGAATTAAGGAGGGCTGGGGTCAGAGGCAGGATACTCTGCTTTACGGCACCTATCTGCCGGGAGGACTGCGAGAAGTTCATGGAATACGACATAACCCCTACAGTCTATAACCTTGACAGTGCGGAGCTTTTAAATAAAACAGCTTATGAAAAAGGGACTTTGTGCAGGGTCCACCTTAAATTCGATACAGGTATGGGGCGTTTTGGCTTCGGCTTGGAGAATTTAGACGAGATACTGGTTAAATTAAAAAATTACACCAATCTGGTATATGAAGGGGCTTACACCCATTTTTCGGATGCATTTGCGAGAAAAAGCGACTATACCTTTAGGCAGCTTTCTTGTTTCGAAAAAGTGATTGGAAACTTAAAAAAAGCTGGAATAAGCGTAACTCTGCGCCACGCCGCAAGCTCCGTTGCGGCTATGGATTTTCCCGAAGCCAGGATGGATATGGTTCGAGTAGGAGGAGCGCTTTTTGGAATCACAATGTTTAAAAATAGATCAGTTGAACTAGAAAAAGCTTCTTGCGTGAAAGCAAAGATATTCGAGATAAGGCATCTTGTGCGGGGTTCGTATATAGGCTACGGAAGGACTTATAGGGCGCCCAAAGATATGCTGGTGGGGATTATACCGGTAGGATACTACGAGGGCTTGAAAGTGCAAAGGCGAAATTACACCTACTCCGTTTCCGGTTTGATTAGAAACATTTATCAAGACGTAAAGGACTTTTTAAGGCCGCAGCCCGTGGTTTTTATAAATGGCATGCCCCTTAAGGTCCTGGGAAGGATAGGGATGCAGCTTACCGCCGTGGACCTTACCGGAGTAAAAGCAAAAGTCGGCGATGAAGTCACCGTAAATATCGACCCCATTTACTATAAAGGGGTAGAAAAGATTTATCTCGTCGAGGAGGAAAGGAAAAGTGTCGGAGGGCTTGGGGAAAATGGATTTTTAGCATGACAAAAAAACGCGGGTTTTTCCGCGTTTTTTTTTGTCACGTTTTGCCCTTTTACTGTGTCTTTATGTATGGAAGGAATCAAAGGGGGTGGGTTTTCTGGAGTACAGCGAGGTATACGCGAATTACTACGCAAAGGTATACCGGCAGCTTTTATATATGCTCAACGATCCTTTTCTTGCAGAAGACCTGGCACAGGAAGTTTTTTTAAAATTTTATCAAAATCCCCCAGGAAAGGAGGGAAGCGCGGGGGCATGGCTCTTCCGGGTGGCAAAAAATTTGGCCTACAACTACCTCAGGGGAGAAGATAACAGGAAAAAGCGGGAGATTAAATTTTGGCTTTTGAGAAGGGATTCGGAAACCTTTCACCTTCGGGAGGAACAGATTTACGTGCGCCAGGTGCTCGCAAAGATGGACGAAAGGGATAGGATGATACTCATCATGAAGCATTCGGGCTACAGTTACGAAGAGATCGCAGAAGTTCTCGGAGTTAAAAAAACATCCATAGGCACGCTAGTAGCCCGGGCCCACCGTAAATTTAAAGAATATTTCAAAGAGGAGGTGTGAGCCGTGTGTTATGACGATGGGATACTGCAGGCGTATCTGGACGGGGAACTGGACGAAAGGGAAAAGGAAATGGTAAAAAACCACCTGGATACTTGCGCAAAGTGCAAAAAGGTGCTGTATGAATTGAAAGATTTAGATGAATTTGCGAAAGAAAAGCTGTCGATAGATTTTAATCCCTCGATGGAATTTCTAAAAAAGCGGTACAAATACTTTATGATTAGGAAGGGAGCGGGAAATATGATTAAAAAGTACGGGAAGGCCGTCGCCGCTTTTGCAGGGGTGCTGCTCCTATTTTCGGCCGTGCTGGTTTCTCCCGTAAGGGATGCGGTGGCGGATTTTCTAAGCGTTTTTAGGATGTCCAGGATCGAGGCGGTAAAAATCACGCCGGAAGACATAGAAAAGATAAGACAAAGGCTGAACGAAGGCGGCATAAAAGAGATAGACCTGGAGCAATTCGGAAAGTTCAGGTCCACCGGAGGCGGCTTTGAAGAGGTGAAGCCCGAAGAGGTTGAATCGGCTGCGGAAAAAGTGGACTTCAATTTTAGGCCATTTGGCGAACTTGACGGATACAAGCTTGCCTTCGTCGGGGTCGAAAAACCCCAAAAGCTGGAAATTACGCCCGACGTGGAGGGCATAAACAAGCTTATTATGGCCTTTGGTGGGGAAAAGACCCTTCCAGAAGAAATGGATGGAAAGACTTTCGTGATAAGGACAACCGGAGCGGTGAGGCAAACTTTTGTAAGTGAGGAGGAAAGGGCGAATTTTAAATCCTTCGTCATAACCCAGGTGGGAGCTCCCGAAATCCAGGTTCCCGAGGGTGTGGATTTAAACGTCGTAAGGGAAGCGATGCTAGAGCTTCCGCTTTTGCCGGAAAACATAAGGCAGCAGCTTTCCGGAATCGAAAACTGGCAGGCCACCATACCCATCCCCGTCGATGCGGAGCATTCCGAAGTCGAAGATATAACCGTAAAAGGAAAGCCAGCCCTCCTGGTGAAAAATAGATGGGGGGATAACGCCTTTAATTACGCAATATTATGGACGGACAATCAGACGATATTCGCCCTCGATGGAAGCCTCCCGCTGGAAGAAATGCTTAAAATAGCCGAATCTTTGAGGTGAAGACATGGTAATAGAAACTTTCAACCTTACAAAACAGTACGACGGAAAGGGCGGATGCGTCGACATCAATCTCAGTGTGAAAGAGGGCGAGGTGTTCGGGTTTTTAGGCCCCAACGGCGCCGGTAAAAGTACTCTCGTAAAAACTCTGGTGGGGCTCTTGCGCCCCACCGGCGGGAGTGCCCGCGTGCTTGGAAGGCCCCTGGGGGACATCAGAGCAATGGGCAAAATCGGATACCTGCCGGAAAATTTCAGGTACCACGATTGGATGACAGGATTAGAAGTTATGCGCTTCCATGCGGAGCTTTACAAAATACCAAGGCCTGCCAAAAGGATTTCGGAGCTTTTGGAACTTGTTGGACTTTCCGGGCACGAGAAAAAGAAGGTGGCAGGCTACAGCAAGGGGATGCAGCAGAGGCTCGGACTTGCAGTAGCCCTTTTGGCCGACCCGGAACTGGTTTTCTTGGATGAGCCCACTTCGGCTTTAGACCCCGTCGGCAGGATAGAAGTGCGCGAGATAATAAGGGACCTGAAAAAGAAGGGCAAAACCGTCTTCCTGAACAGCCATCTTCTGAGCGAAGTGGAAATGGTGTGCGACCGGGTGGCAATAATCAACAGGGGCAGAATAATAGCCTGCGGGGACCTGAAAGATTTACTCTTTGAGAATTCCGCATTGACGGCGAAAATAGGAAGTCCCGCCGAGGGCCTAATAGAAGAGTTGAAAAAGATTGCACTACAAGTCAAGCTCCGGGAGGATATACTCACGATAAAAGTGGCCAAAAGGGATGACATACCCCTGATAGCAAAGGTCATAGTGCAGTCAGAGACCCCCCTTTACGAATTAAAAATGGAAGGCGTTTCTTTGGAGGAGCTTTTTGTAAATCTAGTGAGGGGAGGTGAAGCCCTTGATAACGGTGATTAAGTACACCTTCAAGGAGATGTTCCATAAAAAGGCTTTGTTTTTCGTGCTGCTTTTGACGCTTGTGTATTTGACCCTCTACGGTTTCGGGATTAAAGAAGCCTACGAGGCCCTGCCGAGAGTCAACACCGCTTTACTTTCAATTTATTCTGAATTTATCACTGTAGGGCTTTACTTTGCCTCCCTTATAGTTGCCTTTCTGGTGGTAATTTCCTCGGCGGGGGCTCTTTCGGCGGACGTGGAAAGCGGCGTGATGCAGGCGGTTTTGGTAAAACCGATAAAGCGCTATGAAGTGGTGCTGGGGAAATTTTTCGGCATAGGGCTTATGGTTTCCCTTTACTCCCTCTTTTTATTTTTTGGCATTATTTTTTTGAACAAGGCTCTAGGTGCAAGAGTGGTTTTTAGTTTTTCTCAGGTTTTCAACGGTGCCCTTTTATTTTTGTGGATACCCTTAATACTCCTTTCGGTATGTCTTTGGGGCAGCGCCCGCATATCGACGCTCGGCGCGGGCATCATGGCGGTGATGCTTTACGGCTTTGCGCTCATCGGAGGGTGGCTGGAACAGATAGGCTATTTGATATCTTTGGGGGGCCGCAGCGCTACGGGGCTCATAAATGCGGGGATAATCGCTAGCCTTTTGATGCCCACCGATGCCATTTACAGGAAAATGAATTCCGTGTTGTTTTCTTCAAACGGCATTTACTTTTTGCGAAATAATCTGCTGGGAGGCGGTGCCGAACCGAGCCTTTACATGCTCCTTTATGCGGCGACTTACATGGTCTTCATGCTCCATATGGCCTCAAGAAGCTTTACATTAAGGGACATATAAATAAATTCGCGTTAAACTGTTGAATGTATAAAAGGGATGTCTGAAAAGACGTCCCTTTTTTCTTTTTGGTCAAAATTGTTTTATCTAAGTCATAGAAATAGTTAAAGGGGGTGAATCGGTGAGGGGCAGGTACTTGCTTTTAATTATTCTTTTAGTTATTGCAGCATGGGTTTCGGTGTCCAGTTTCAACAATATAGTAATAGAACAGCTTAATGATACCGGTCTTGTGCGGATAAGAGTTAACTTTTATATCCCGGTAATAGAACGGGATGCGGCAGATAAAATCCACTTGGAGTCCGAAAGGCCGGGGATGGATTTTGTAAAAACCTTTCGCTGGTTGGACGATAGGACTTTGGAAATCTGCGTTCTTGAAAAGGGCCTCCCTAAAGGTTTCAAAACGATACTTCGCATAGAACCCTTAAAAACCGCGGTGCCGGGCCTTTTAAAGGGCGTGAGGGTCTATTACAGGGTAAAAATACGGCCTTTTCCGGTTGAGGTTTCGTCGCCTATTGCAAGCTCGGGGCCCGTGGTTTTGAGCTTTAGCACTCCGGTAAAGGAAGAGGAAATTTCAAAATACTTACGGGCCGACTTCGATTTTGATTTGAGGCCCTCCTACATTCTCACGGCGACGGGCAAATTGTTCAAGGATGAAAGCCGGTGGCTTCTCTTCCCTCGCAAGCCGCTATGGCCGGGGGAGAAGTACTTCGTAAAATTTGAAAGCGGCGAAAGCATCTTTTCGGGTTATTCTAGGTGGTTTGAGGTTGCCCCAGTTCCAAAGGTGATATCTACCTACCCCGAAAACGGTAGGGCAGATGTTATGCCCTACACAGTTTTAAAGGTCGACTTTGACCAGGAAATGCGGGAAGTTTTAATTAAGGTGAGCCGGATGAGCGGGGATGTTATTTGCCGCGGGAAAACAGCCGAATTTAAGCCCCATTCGGTTTTTCTCCCGGGAGAAACTTACGAGGCTTCGGTGGAGGGTACATCGGTGGACGGACAAAAATCGGCGCCCTACCGTTTCAGATTTACCGCAAAGCCCCTCGGGGACAGTCTGTGGGTGGAAGTTAGCTTAAAACCCCTGCAGAAAGTGGTGGTATACAGGGGCAAGAAAATCGTAAAGACCATGCTGGCATCCGGAGGAAGGCCCGGGCCCGAAGCCGAAACGCCTTTGGGGTATTTTACTGTAAAGGACAGGGGAGTGTGGTTTTTTTCGGAAAGGTTCGGGCAGGGGGCTTTTTACTGGGTCAGGATAAAGGATAATTACCTTTTTCATTCTATGCCTAGGGACAAAGACCGGAACGTCATAAAGGAGGAATACGAAAAACTCGGCATACCCGCAAGCCACGGCTGCGTGAGGCTCAAAGATGAAGACGCCAAATGGTTTTACGAAAACATCCCGGAAGGAACTATGGTCGTAATCCACGATTGAAGAAGGGGGATTCAAGTGAACTGGATTTTTGCTTTTTTGATACTGGGAGGGATTTTAGCCGCCGCTTGGAACGGAAAGCTGGATTCAATAACTCCCGCTGCACTGGAAGCTGCAAAAACCGCCATTGAGAGGGCGATAAGTCTCATGGGAGTCGTGGGTTTTTGGCTTGGGATAGCAAAAGTGGCGGAAGAATCAGGGCTTATAGATAGTATCAGCAGGTTTATCGCGCCTTTATTCAGGTGGCTTTTCCCCTCCATACCCAAAGGTCACCCGGCCATGGGGAGCATATTGATGAACTTGAGCGCCAATATGATGGGATTCGGCAATGCGGCGACGCCCTTCGGACTTAAAGCTATGAAGGAACTACAAACCCTAAATCCCAATCCCGATACCGCAACGGAGGCCATGTGCACCTTCCTTGCCATAAATACATCCAGCGTGACGCTGATACCAGCGACGATAATAGCTCTAAGGGCTGCGGCAGGCTCCAAAAATCCATCGGAAGTGCTGGGGGCCATTCTCTTTGCCACCACCTGTTCCACCCTAGTTGCAGTTGTTGCCGACTATGCTCTCAGACTCCTTTACCGGAAAATCGAAAGGGGGTAAGGAATTTGGCGGAGCAAATTTCGATTTCTTCCTGGATAATTCCCGTTGTGATGGCGGCGGTCTTTTTACACGGTTTGATAAATAACGTCAGGGTATTTGAAGTGTTTACACAAGGAGCCCAGGAAGGTTTGCAGCTTGCCGTAAAGCTTGTTCCCTATCTTTTGGGGATTTACGTTGCCGTCAGCATCTTTAGGGAATCGGGAGCCGTAGATTTGATGGTGAAAGTTTTAAATCCTGTCATCCGGCTTTTGGAGATTCCGGCCGATGCCCTCTTCTTGTCTATAGTGAGAACCCTGTCGGGCCCGGCGGCACTTAGCATGATGGTAGAAATTTTTGACACCTACGGTCCAGATTCGTACATGGGAAGGCTGGCGTCCACGATGATGGGGTCTACCGATACCACTTTTTATATAATAGCCATCTATTTTGGTTCGGTAGGCATCAAAAAGACGAGGTACGCCGTTCCCGTGGGAATTATGGCGGATTTTGCAAGCCTGCTGGCATCGGTATACATAGTAAAACGATTGTTTGACTAAAGGAAGAGACATAACCTTCAAAATGCCGGAATAAATTTAAAGTGGATCATTGCTTGGAGGGAAGAAAAATGACGGCATCGTGGAACACCGATCTAAAAAGAGGTTTGTCAAGCAGGGAGATACCTTTAAAGAAAAAACTCTTCGGAGAAAATGTAATCCATGAAAGTCGGAAAAAATCACCCGCAATCCTTTTCATCAACCAGTTTAAGAGCACCATCACCCTGGTGCTTTTAGGAGCCACAATAATATCGTATTTTTTGGGCGAGATGGCCGATGCTGCGGCCATCACTGCAATTATCGTATTAAACGGTTTTATGGGGTTCATACAGGAATACCGCACCGAAAGAGCTCTAGAGGCTTTAAAAGAAATGGCGGCTCCCGTAGCCCGGGTAGTGCGCGATGGTCAGATAAAGGTAATCCCGGCTAAAGAGGTGGTGCCGGGCGATGTAGTGATATTGGAGACCGGCGATAAAGTACCGGCCGACGGGGAACTTTTTGAGGCTGAAAATCTCAAAGTGGACGAATCCATGCTTACGGGAGAATCGGTACCGGTGGAAAAAAGCGTAGAAAGCAGGGAGCTGGAAACCTTGAAAATCCACCGTTCGAATTTGGTATTCATGGGGACCATGGTGGTAAGCGGCAGGGGTAAGATGGTGGTAACGCAAACAGGGATGAATACGGAAATGGGCAAAATCGCCGGAATGATGGAAGGCGTCGGGGAAGAGCAAACCCCTCTTCAAAGGCGGCTGGATGACCTGGGGAAAAAGCTCCTCGTCCTTTGCCTTTTGATATGCTTTATGGTCGCGATGTTAGGGGTTCTGAGGGGCGAGGAGAGTTACCAGATGTTCCTTTTTGGAGTAAGCCTTGCCGTAGCTGCAATACCCGAAGGATTGCCCGCCGTGGTCACGATGGTGCTCGCTATGGGAGTTCAGCGGATGGTGAAAAAGAATGTGCTGGTGAGAAAACTTACGGCCGTAGAAACCCTAGGGTGTGCTACACTTATTTGCAGCGATAAAACCGGCACCCTTACGGAAAACAGGATGACCGTGAGGAAAATCTACGTGGATGGCGAAACGGTGATGGTAACGGGAAGCGGCTACAGAATTGAAGGGGACTTCATTACAAACGATGGCCGGCTGCTTAAAAAAACTTCTCCTTCAATGGAAAAACTGCTCAGGATTGCAGTTTCATGCAATAACGCTGAACTTGGTGAGCAAAAGTCCGGAATTTTTGGCTTTGGAAGGCCGAAGGAGATGGTGCCCGCCGGAGACCCTACGGAAGTTGCCCTTTTGGTTGCGGCTGCAAAGGCCGGGATTTTTAAAAATGACGTTGAAAGGACTTACAAAAGGATAAGGGAAATTCCTTTCGATTCGGAACGGAAGAGAATGTCGGTGGTGGTGAAAAACCAAAAAGGGGAGCTATTCCTGTTCACAAAAGGAGCTGTGGACGTAATTTTGGAACTTTGCGATGGTATAGAAGAAAGTGGAAATGTTAAAAAGATGACTTTATCAGAAAAAAGAAAAATATCCCGGATAAACGAGGATATGGGAAGGGAAGCCTTGAGGGTGCTGGCGCTTGCTTACAGGAAATTAGACAGTCCTCGGGAATTAAGCGAAAATATCGAGACCGGTTTGATTTTTCTAGGCTTGATGGGAATGATAGATCCGCCGCGACCTGAAGCGGCTTCAGCAGTCGAAAGGTGCTTTGCAGCCGGAATAAAGCCTGTAATGATAACGGGTGATCATCGCGCCACCGCCTGGGCTGTGGCAAAAGAACTGAACATGATGGGCAAAGGTGGGAGGATAATAACGGGACAGGAACTTGACGAAATGTCCGAGTCCGAGTTTTTAAAATGTATAGATGATATTTCGGTGTACGCCCGAGTGACTCCCAAGCACAAGTTGAGAATAGTTCGAGCGCTAAAAAAGAAGGGCCATGTGGTTGCCATGACCGGTGACGGAGTGAACGACGCTCCTGCGGTAAAGGAAGCGGATATAGGTATTTCAATGGGCAAAACAGGCACCGATGTGACGAAGGAAGCTTCGGCGATGATACTGCTGGATGACAATTTTGCAAGCATCGTATCCGCCGTGGAAGAAGGACGCATCATTTACGACAACATTCGAAAATTCATACGTTACTTGCTCTCCTGCAATACCGGAGAAGTGCTGACGATGGTGTGGTCGTCGCTCCTGGGGATGCCGCTGCCGCTTTTGCCCATACAGGTACTGTGGATGAACCTTATAACCGACGGCCTGCCGGCCATTGCATTGGGAGCGGATCCGCCCGAGAGGGATGTGATGAACCGCAAGCCCCGAAAAAGACAGGAAGGTATTTTTTCCGGCGGCATGGGACGGAAAATATTTTACAGGGGGTTTTTTATAAGCCTTGCCACCATGGCTTCCTACCTGATATCCTGGTATTACAGCGGTTCCGGGATAGACTTCTCAAGAACGGTGGCTTTTTCCACCCTGGTGATGTCCCAGCTCATATTTGCCTTTGAATGTAGGGAAGAAAACGCCACCTTATGGGGGAAAAATCCGTTCTCGAATCTTTTCCTCACGCTGGCTGTAATAATTTCAGCTGCAATGCTTTTGGGAGTTGTCTACGCGCCGTCGCTTCAGGTTATCTTTCACACCGTGCCGCTTGATGGAAAAATGTGGCTTTTGATTCTGGCCCTCTCCGGCCTGGGTGCGGTCCTGTGAAAAATATATTTTAAAATAGAGGAGGAATTTTGAAAGTTTTGTGGAAATTATAAAATAAAAGCGGCCGGGAGGTTTTGATAATGATTAAACATCTTGATTTTTCCATAAATCTTTACACGGAGGGGGAAAAGTTCTTCGATGTGTTAAAAGCCGTCATAAGGGATTCAAAAAAATCCAACTGGCCTCACGAAAGGGAGAGAGCTTGTTATGCCGAAGATTTATTTAAAAGAGCTCTTGAAACTTTTGATGAGGCCATTCATTTTGCCGAAAACAGGGTCCAGGAAGGACTTTGCATCGAGCACGACCTGAAGTTAATAGGGGAATTGAAAGCTAAGAGGGATTACTGGAAAAAGAAACTGGAAGAGCTGTCCGAACTTGCAAAATGTTAGGTCGAAGGGGTGATAAAGTGAAGCTTGTCATGGGAGACATAACGAAGGCCGAGGCCGACGTTATAGTAAATGCGGCAAATGGCATCGGACCCATGGGCGGTGGCGTAGCCCTGGCAATAAAGAAAGCCGGCGGGAAAGTGATTGAAGACGAAGCCATAAGGGTCTGCAGCCAGCTCGACCCCCGGCCGGGAGACGTTTACGTTACCACCGCCGGCGGATTGAAAGCCAAGTACATCTTTCACGCAGTGACCATGAAGAGGCCGGCGGAGCCGTCCAGCGTAGAAATAGTAAGGAAATGCCTTCAGTCGCTCCTCGAAAAAGCTCGGGAAATGAAAGTTAAATCCATGGTTCTGCCGGCGCTGGCAACAGGCGTCGGAGGCGTCCCCAAAAAGGATGTGGCAAGAGTTTATAAGGAAGTTCTCGGCGATGTAGAGGATATAGACATTACGGTGATGGACGTGAGCGGTGAGTTCATAAAATACCTGGAAGAGGAATTGAAAAAAGCCCCTTGAAGGGGGCTTTTTTAATTGATTCATAAATATCGACCGCTGCAATTGAAGATACTAAGATTGAAGACAAAAAAAGGGGAGGAAAGTGCGAATGGGAAGTGTTCGGAAAAAAGGGGAAGAATCGAAAGAAAAGCTGGTGCCGCCGTTGGATAGAAGGAGGTTTAAAGGTGAGCTTTTCGATGACGAAAGACCGGAAAAATACGAGCTTTCCCGGGAATTCGAAATTGAAAACCCTATGAAGACGCCTCCTAACAATTTGACCGTAAAAAACCCAGAGAAAAAGGAAAAGGAATAAGTGGTGGTGTTCGTGCTAAACTCCATAAGGGAAACGCGGGCGGTAAAAGACGGGCTTCACAACATCATCCTCGAAATTCCGGAGGATGTATATTTGAGTATATATGATAACTTGAACGATAAAGACGCTTACGACGTACTAAAGCAGTACCTCAATTACCACCAGGATGATGGAATCCCCAGCGACGTCAGAATACAGCACAACAAAAACGCGCACACGGTGAACATTTACGCCAACCTCCATTACTTGGGGAACGAAAAGACAAATACTAAGTATTACATGGACGATGCCATGAATGAGCGATGAGTGTGTAAGATAAAAGACACCGTACGTAAAATTAAACACTTTAAATGTGAAAAGTGCCGTTGGAAGGCATTGTGATGGGTGGCACAAAAATTGCATTCGCCTTTTACGGTGACCGAAACCTTTTAAGAGGAATCAATTTTAGACCGGGAGGTATCGTTATGGCGAAAGTGACCTTCAAAGCTAAAACAGAGTGGAAGGGCGGAATGGTAGCCGAAGGAACCGCCAGGGGATTTAAGGTTACCGTTGACGAACCTAAAGACCTCGGCGGGACCGATACCGCTATGAATCCCGTTGAGATGCTCCTGTGTTCTCTAGGAGGATGCATGGCCATTGTGGCCAGCGCCTTCGCTCCGATGTGCGGCGTGGAGTTGAAAGGATTTTCCGTAGACCTTGAAGGAGACCTGGACCCGGACGGTTTTCTGGGGAGAAATCCGAACGTAAGGAAAGGTTTTTCCGAGATACGGTACAAAATGCACATAGTTTCCAATTCCCCGGAGGAAAACGTAAAAAAACTTTACGAGCTCATACAGGAAAGATGTCCCGTAAAGGATACTTTAAAAGGTGTTCCAGTAAACGGCGAAATGATTATTGAAAAATAAGATTTAAATAAAGAGCCTGCCGGAATCTAACCCGGCAGGTTTTTTGACATTGACACATTATATGCAGGTAAATTAAACTAGTAAGTAGCATAAAATAGCTTTGGGAAAAGGTGGATTTTTGCCGTGATGAAAGATGGTTACCTTAACGAACTTTTGCTGCTTCTTCTTTCAAAGAAGGGTAGTTATGTTTCTGGCGAAGAAATAAGCGAAAAATTCGGTGTCAGCCGCACCGCCATATGGAAGCAGGTAAACCATTTAAGAAAGTTAGGATACGAAATAGATTCGGTGCCGAGGGTGGGATATTGCCTGAAAAAGTCGCCGGATTTGCTTTTGCCGGAAGAGATCATACAAAATAGCTGCCTCGAATTCCTGGCCCGCAAAATTTACTATTACCCTTCGATAGGTTCCACCAACGATGAAGCAAAAAAGTTAGCTCAGAATGGCGCACCCCACGGGACGCTGGTGATTGCGGAAGAGCAAACGGGAGGGAAAGGGAGGCTGGGAAGGAGATGGGTATCACCGCCACGAGAAGGAATATGGTTGTCGATAATTCTAAGGCCTTCAATGGAGCCTTATGAAGCCCCAAGGATTACTATAACCTGTGCTGTAGCGGCTGCAAAAGCGATAAGGAAGGTCACCGGGATAGATTGCCGGATAAAATGGCCGAACGACCTTTTAGTGGAGGGCAAAAAGGTAGCTGGGATTTTAACGGAAATGAGCGCCGACATGGACAGTATAAATTTTGTGGTGGTAGGAATAGGTATAAATGTGAATAATGCAGATTTCCCCGATGAGATTAAAGAGACTGCCACATCTTTGAAACTTGCGTACGGAAAAAATGTAGACCGATTGAAAATTTTAACCGAATTTCTTTTACAATTTGAAGAGTTATATAGAGTCCTTGAGGAAAGGAATTTTGAAAAGATACTCGAGGAATGGAGGAAGCTTTCGTGCAATCTAGGGAGGCGAGTAAGGATAATTGGTAAGAATTTCGAATTAGAAGGAATAGCCCTAGATGTGGATAGCGATGGCGCATTATTGATTAAGACGGATGGGGGCAAGGTGGAAAGGGTCTTGAGCGCAGATGTGTCGTTAAGGGAATAAATAGGGGTATTTGGGTTTACAATAATAGATGGAGGTGCATTCGGGTGGATGATAGGCAGAAGCAAATAGAGGAAATATTGGACTTTGTGACCCACCATAAAAATTCCCTGGCCAGCATCAACATATGCGCTCGCCTGTTGGGCGATAAATTTATCCAAGTTGACGACGAGGTTATTCAGGAGCTAAAAGTGAAGCTTCCGCGAGTCGACAGCGAAGAACTCGAATCTTTTTATTATATGATAAAATAAATGAGTGACTTAAAAAAGCTTTCCTTTTGCAAGGAAGGCTTTTTTATTTTTGTGCAGGAACTTTAAAAACAGCGATAGAATATAAATTAACTAACGTATTTTCCAATCATAAATTAAGGGGGACTTTTTATGATAAAGATTATTTTAAACGGGGCGCGGGGGAAAATGGGAAGAACCATAGCGGAACTCGTAAAATCACAAGAGGACATGGAAATAATTGCGGGTGTTGACGTTGTCGGGGGAAAGGGTGATTTTCCCATTTACGACAGCATATTCAAAATAGAGGAAAAAGCCGACGTAATAGTGGATTTTTCCAATCCTCACGCCTTTGACAATTTGTTGAATTATGCACTGTCGCGCCGCATTCCGCTGGTGATGGGTACCACCGGCTTAGAAGAAAGCCATAGGCTGTTGCTGCAGGATGCTGCTAAGACGATACCAGTTTTTTATTCGCAAAATATGTCACTGGGGGTATTCGTCATGGTGATGCTTTCTCAAAAACTAGCACGGGTTTTATCCGATTTCGACGTGGAAATAGTTGAAAGACATCACAATCAAAAGATAGATGCCCCCAGCGGAACGGCTATCATGCTGGCCGAGGCCATAAAGGAAGTTAGAAGTGGGGCTGAATTCGTCTACAGCAGGGTAGAAAAGAGGAAAAAGAGGGATAAAAACGAAATAGGCATTCATTCCATCAGGGCCGGAAACCTGGTGGGGGAACACCGGGTGATTTTTGGGGGCGAGGATGAAACTATAGAAATAAGTCATGTGGTAACTTCAAGAAAAGTTTTGGCAGCCGGTGCGCTGAAGGCCGCCAGGTTTATAGTGGAAAAGGCGCCAGGGTACTATACGATGAAGGACCTCGTAGACAGTCTGAGCTGCTAACTTATCCTTCTTCCGCAATAAGGACAAAAATTGAATGAGGGGTCGACGTAACTTCCACATTCCGGACAGTAGCTTCCATGGCCGAATACCTTGTGGAGTCGTGAGACATCCAGGTCGGCCCCTCTTTTTAGTTCTTCGGCGTATTCCTTATCCACCGAAAAAATTGCTGGACAGCACCGGAACTTCACAAAGTACCTCCTGTTCCATTGGAAAATGGGAATGAAGAAAAAGTGGAAGTAAGTGAATACTTCTATTAGTTCGGCCCGTGAAAGCCTGCCGCAGGACGGACATACCGTTGCGTCGAAATCTCTTACGTGTTTTTCCCTATCCTGAATTCCGAAAATACCGAAAAAGAACATCGCACTCCTCCTCGCTCTAAAAGTCAGAAAAAGGCTACAGAATTTATTATAATAAAAAAAAACGGCGCTATCCAGACCGAAAGTTTTTCACCGGTTTTTTCACCAGGCTCTCAGCCTTTTGCCGAGACTATAGGCGTATCTGCCTTTTATGAAGACCTCCCACCGGGATACGGCGATAAATACGCCGGTTTCGCAATTTATCGCAATTTCCGGGTAGCTGTCACCTCGAGGGGCTATGACAGTGCCCGAGACCACATTGGAAAGTTTTTCGGAAAAACGGCCGGCCAAGTTGCAGCCAAAAAGCATCCATAGGGGATTTGGGGAAAATTTTATCTTACCTTTTTTGATAAGTTCCGCAAGATCGATTACGTAAGCGGCCATAGCGGTATCTTCAGGCCCTGGTTCGTCATAAAAGCCGCTCCAGTTGGTCATTATAATTCCCCGCGGATAGGAATGGGCGAACACTTTTATAAGACTGATGGCTCCAAAGGTCGCGGAGACGTCGGAAAGCATTTCCAAAAATTCCTTCCCGTTCATCGGCTTTATAATAAGATGACCCGTTTTGTGGGCGCGGTAGTCAAAAGCTTCTTCGTCCCCATATCCGTGGGCTGAAACAGCGACGGTAGTTCCTGGTCCCATTTTACCACCTCCGAAAAAGTTGTTTTTTATATTCTATTCACTCAATTTATTGAGGGGATACGCGAACCCCTTGCCTTTGTATTTACAACCATTTCGTTGTATGTTACCATAATGGTACGAAGAATAAAACTTGGAAATCAACTGAAACAGCGTAAACCCTGAGTGCATCCGCTTGAGAATGCCCACAATTTATGAGAGGAAGAAGCTATTAGCAATTATTATGTGATAAAAATCACTAAAATAAATGCAATAATGATAGGAGAGTTTGGAAATGAAAGTAAAAGAAATTTTAGAAAAGGCATATCATGAAAGAAATCTCGTAAAGGATGAGATAAAGCTTTTGCTGATGGCAGAAGGCGAGGATAGAGATCTTCTTTTAAAAACAGCAGATAGGGTAAGGAAAGAGCATGTTGGCGACGAGGTTTTTTTGAGAGGACTTATAGAATTTTCGAGCTATTGCAAAAACGATTGTTTTTACTGTGGACTGAGGCGCAGTAACCAGAATGCTCAAAGGTACAGAATGCAGGAAGATGAAATAGTAGAAGTTGCAAAAAGAGCATACCAAATGGGGTATCACACTGTGGTGCTGCAGTCTGGCGAGGACATGTATTACACCAAAGACATGTTGTGTTCAATAATTAAAAAGATAAAAATGGTAGCTGACGTTGCTATAACACTTTCGATTGGTGAAAGGTCGTATGATGAGTACAAGGCGTTTAAAGATGCCGGGGCGGACAGGTTTTTGATGAGGTTTGAAACTTCAAATGAAAAGCTATATAGAAAGTATCATCCCGGCATGAGCTTTGAAAACAGGATAGAGTGCCTTAAATGGATTAAAAACCTTGGATTTGAACTTGGGACGGGTTTCTTGATAGGCCTTCCAGGACAGACGTTGGATGATTTGGCACAGGACATAATTCTAGTAAAGGAATTGGATGCAGATATGATAGGCATTGGGCCTTTCATTCCTCATCCACAAACTCCATTAAAAGATGCAAAAGAAGGTTCAGTTGATTTGACGCTCAAGAGCATTGCTATTTTGAGGCTTTTGATTCCGGATTCTAATATCCCGGCAACAACTGCACTTGGTACCTTGGACCCCTTTGGGAGACAAAAAGGGCTAAAGAGTGGTGCAAATATTGTAATGCCAAACGTCAATAGCCTTGAGTACAAGCTCAAGTATGAGCTGTATCCGGGCAAGATTTGCATAAATGAGGATGCGACAAAGTGCAGGGGATGCATTGAGTCAATCATTGTTTCGCTGGGAAGAAAAGTGGGGCAGGGGAAGGGGCAGAGCAGGCACTATAAAAAAGATTCAGCAATAATTTAAGCCTTATATTTCTATTTCTTGAAAAAGTTCGGGAATGCTTATTTTCGCGCTGGATATTTTTTCTAATTCCCTTTAAAAATTTTCGCAGGCTTCCGCTTCCCCGTGCGTTATATAAATTTGCGTTATATAAATTTCCTTTGAGACACCATTTTTTATATTTTTTACCCAATTTATCAATCCTTGAAGATCCGCATGACTTGAAAGGCCGCTAATTTGATATATTTTTGTCTTTTTTTGTTCTTCCATTTTGTTTCGAGCTCCTGTATGTGAGCGCTGTCCCTTAACATTACATCGGCATAATTTTTTTTTAGAAAATGGGCTATCATCGTCCCAAATACCGCCTGCTGGGGTGGGACGAATTGAAAGGCGGTAAGAAAAAATACCCCGGCCGTCTAAACGTTGACTATTTTGGACAGTTTAGATGACTAGATATGGCAATATATGTACCGCCCCTTTTTATTTACCTTTTTATTTTTTGCATCGGGAATCGCTGCTGGAGAATACATAAGAACTTTATGGCCTTTTATAATCTTGCTTATATCCGGATTTAGTCTTTATTTTGTTGTAAGAGACTTACGGAAAACGGTTCTCCTTGGAATTATAATATTTGCTCTAGGGGCTTTATACCATATTTTCTACTCCGCCAGGATGGAAGGCACCATTGCAGATTATGCGGGAAGCTATAGGACCATAATAGGCACTGTGGTAACGCCACCAGAAGTAGAAGATACAAAAGTAACTTATGAAGTCAGGACGTTATATATTTTGCAAGACGAAAGATGCGTTAAAACTCCAGGCAAAATTCGAGTTACAATTCCTCGTAAAGATTCAATGGAGCTGTTGAATTACGGTGATGTGGCGGAATTTTCCGGGAATCTCAGGCTGCCGCGAAATTACGATAATCCCGGCGGGTTCGACTACAGGGCGTACCTTTCGCAAAAAGGCATAACAGCGACCATGTTTTCCCGGGAAATGAAGTATTTGGGTAAGGGTAACGTAAACCTGCTGGTAGAATCCGCATTAAATTTCAGGGAAAGAATACAAAATTTATATCGCCGGGTGCTCCCAACTAGGCTGGCATCCCTGCTTTCAGGGATAGTGCTGGGGCTTAAAGGTGATATCCCAGGCGATGCTTTGGAAGCTTTCGGCGACGGGGGTGTCCTCCATGTTCTCACAGCTTCAGGGTTAAACATCGGCATAGTTTACGCCGCAGTAGAATGGATTTTGAAATTTTTAAAGCTTTCCCGGAGGACGGGTTTCATCGTTGGCAGCGTAGCCGTCTTGTTTTATTCGCTGATGGCTGGAATGGCACCGCCGGTTTTGAGGGCTGCCATAATGCTGGAAGTGGTGATGCTTGGAAGGCTGATTGGAAGGAAAAGCGATCCGCTAAATAGCCTGGGCTTTGCAGGTTTTCTACTACTTTTGATAAACAGCTTTAATCTTTTCTCAGCCAGCTTTCAGCTTTCCTTTGCTGCTACTGCTGGTATAGTGCTATTTTTTAAGCCAGTACAGCGATTTTTTTATAAAGTTCCTGCCTTTTTCCGCGACTCCCTGGCAGTCCTAGTATCAGCACAATTGCCGCTTTTCCCATTCCTTGCGTATTATTTTCACAAAATATCCCTGGCAGGCTTTTTACTGAACTTCATTATAGTTCCATTGGCAGGTGCAGCACTTATTGGAGGATTTTTGGGAGGCCTTGTCAATTTTATCCCGTTCTTTGCTGTGCCGATTGTAAAAGTTACCGGAGCGCTGGTCTTTTTGATGGATTGGATAACGACTTTTGCATCAAAGCTGCCTTATGCCACTTTTTCAGTCCCTTCTTTGGGACCTCTTGCAGGTTTAGCCTATTTTCCTTTGCTTTACGCAGTTTTTGCACCGGTGGAAGCCTTAAGGATTAAAAAAAGGTATAAATTTGCTGTTGTAGGCCTTTGCTTGTTAATTGTATTAGCAAGTCTGATTTCGACAAGTCCAGGATTTGAAGTGACTTTTTTGGACGTCGGCCAGGGAGACTGCATTTTCATAAAAACGGAAGATGGCAAAACGATGCTTATAGACGGAGGAGGAATGCCCCTTTACTATAAGGGCAGTTTTGATATAGGAAAGGACGTGGTTTTGCCTTATCTTTATAATAAAGGGGTTCGAAAACTGGATGCGGTGGTTTTTACCCACTTTGATTCAGATCACGCAGGAGGATTATTATCTATAATTGAAGAAATGGATGTAAAAGCTGTGATAGTCGGCCATGCGGATGGTTCGGAGATTTACCATAAGATGGTAGAGGTTGCAAATAGAAGAAAAATACCGGTATTTGCGGCTTCGAGGGGAGATACTTTCCAAATAGGTGAAGCGGCGTTTTATGTTTTAAACCCGGCAAAGCATCACCTTTTTGATGACGATAACGACAATTCGGTAGTTCTGAAAATGATGTATAAAGGACTGAGTTTTCTTTTTACGGGAGACCTGAGCTTTGAAGGAGAAAAGGATTTGATTGACGAGTGCGATATAAGATCGGACGTGTTAAAAATTGCTCACCATGGGAGTGCTACTTCCACTTCTGAAGAATTTTTAAAAAAAGTAGACCCTAAAATTGCGGTAATTTCGGTCGGGGAAAATAATAGTTTCGGACATCCATCATCCAGAGTTTTAAAACTTTTAGAAGAAAATAAAGTTAAAGTTTTTAGAACAGACATTCACGGAGCCGTCAACTTTAAAATTAAGGGAAATAACGTTAGGATTTATACCCAGCAAAAGCAATTTAACAAATATTAAGTGAGGAGATAGCATGGCGCAATACGGCATATTTGCATGGTTCGGATACCAGCTTCCCATCGATACTCGGTTGCGTCTCATATCTGAGGCCGGTTTCGACTGCGTAATGCTGTGGTGGGGCGACGAATTTTACGATACCGATGGAGAAAAGACAAAGCATCCGGATATAGCACGTAAGTATGGACTTGAAATAGCAAATGCCCATGCACCTTACCAATATGCCAATTATCTTTGGGACGATGGAATGAACGGAGAAGCCTATGAAAATGTGCTTTTAGATTGCATAAGGACTTGTGCTCTTTGCGAGATACCCATTCTAGTCATTCATCCTTCGGAAGGACATTTACCACAATTTCCTGCAGGAAACACCGGAATTCAAAGGCTCTTGAGGCTTTTGGACGAGGCTTCCCGGCTTGGGGTAAGACTCGCGCTTGAAAACGTAGAAAGGCCCGATTACCTTGAATACGTTTTTTGCAATATATACTCAGAGAATCTTGGATTTTGTTATGACAGCGGTCATGACTTTTTAGTATCCGGTGGGTTTTCGATGCTTAAAAAGTACGCCGGCCGGCTTTTGGCGCTACACCTCCACGATAACGATGGGAAGGAAGACCAGCACCTGGTGCCGGGTGAAGGCAGAATCAATTGGGAAGGCTTAAGGCTTCGTTTGAATATGGCAGGTTTCGGCGGGCCGCTTACGTTGGAATGTTTTGCGCCGTGGGATGGCGATATAGAAAAAATACGCCGAGAATCTCCGGAAGAATACCTTGGTCGTGCTCTTAAAGCGGTAAAAAAGTTTTTTTAGGTGAAATGATCATAAACTTTGCGCTCAAGCGTTCACTCAATAGAGAGTACAGGCTTTTAAACCGTATAGAAAGATGCTAAAATATATTGCGAAATTATTTCTCAAAAAAAGAGGAATCAGGGATGGGCGAACTTTACTTGTTTTACGGTCAGGAAAAATTGCTTATTATGGAAGCTATCGAAAAGATAAAAAATAAATATGTTCCTGAGGCGTATGAGGCGATGGATTTTCAGAGGCTTGATGGGGAAGAAATCACTTACGATGATATTGTAAATGTGTCGAGGGTAGTGCCAATGCTTTCCGAAAAGAGGGTTGTGGCGGTTTATAATGCCGCATTTCTCGAAGAAGGAAGAAAAAACGCGGCAAAGAGTGAAAGTTCGGAGAACCGCTTTATAGAATTTCTAGAAAATATTCCCCCATACCTGTGCCTCATTTTTTCGGCCGAAAAAGTCGACCGGAGGAAAAAAATATTCAAAGTCATTCAGCAAAAAGGATTTGTTAAGGAATTTGCTCCCTTGAGCTTTAAAGATAAGGTTCGCTGGATTGAGTCCCGTTCTTTAAAGTACGGAAAATCCATAGAACCTTCTGCTGCTTTTTTCATGGCGCAGTTTACCTCTGACCTTTACCACGTGGACGGGGAAATAAAAAAGGCCGCTTCCTATGTCCATGAAAAAAACAAGATTGAAAAAAAGGACCTGGAGCGTATTATGTCCAGGTCGACAGAAGCGAACATTTTCGGCTTAATAGATTCAATAGCCGAGGGGAAAGTTTCCCATGCTATTAATATCTTGAACGACCTCATATATGCCGGGGAAAAATCGCTGGTCATACTCTTCATGATATCAAAGTACTTCATGAACCTTTTTGCAGTAAAAGTGAATGAAGGGAGGACCTTTAACGAGCTGCAGAAAGATTTAAATCTCCATCCTTACGCCTTAAAAAAGATGATATTGCAGGCAAAAAATTTTAAGGTTCAGCAGATTAAGGAAATATTGTCGCTGTGCCAAAAATTCGATTTGGATCTGAAAAGAGGCCGAATAGAAGAAAAAAAGGGACTTGAAATGCTGATTTTGAAAATATCCCGGGTGACGAAAAATTGAATTTAAAATAAAAACGCGTAAGGCCTAAGCTTACGCGTTTAATTAAACGGCGATGCTGAGCTGTTTCAGCTTTTTGTATAATCTGGATTTTTTGCGGGCTGCCGTGTTTTTATGGATAACACCTTTTGCTGCGGCTTTGTCAAGAGCTTTTACGGCACCTATGAGGGCGGTCTTAATGGTTTCGGCATCTTGAGATTGCAGAGCTTCGTTGAATTTTTTGATGGCTGCCTTTACTTTGGCTTTGACGAGTCGGTTGCGGAGTGTCCTCTTTTTAGCCTGACGCAGCTTCTTTTTTGCAGATGCTGTATTTGGCAAGCTTCTCACCCCCTTAAAAACACTAAACCTATTTTATCATTTCGTCCATTAAAATGCAACTGTATATTATGAAAATCTGGAGGAATGCTATAAAAGAGCAATCTAAAAAATATGGAGGGGAAAGACATGGTGGGAATGATAATCAGGTTTATCGTGTCGGCGTTGGTTTTGATGCTGGTTAGTTTTTTGATACCCGGATTTCAGGTAGCAGGTTTTACGGGAGCCCTGATCGCGGCCATTGTTATAGCTATACTGGGCTTTATCGTTGAAAGTTTGCTGGGAGAAAAGATTTCTCCTCAAAATCGAGGCATCGTGGGCTTTATCACAGCTGCGGTGGTTATTTACTTTGCCCAGTTCCTGGTGCCGGCGATGAGGGTCACATGGTGGGGTGCGCTTTTGGCATCGCTTGTTATAGGGATAGTAGACGCCTTCGTACCCACCGAACTGAGGTAGGGGGGATGGAATATAAACATAAGAACTGACCTGGCTATAGAAGCCCGGGAGATGACCGGAAAGGAGAAAATCCCGGGTGTCATTGTGGAAACGGAAAAATCACAGGAAATCACAATAAGTAGAGTAAGGATTGTAAATGAAGAAGGGGAAAAGGCTTTGGGAAAGCCTAAAGGTTATTACGTCACTCTAGAGGTGCCCCGGCTCAGGGAAAAAGACCCGGAATTGACTGAAGAAGTGAGCAAAAATTTGGCAGAAGAATTAAAAGCCATGATAGATTTACCGGTGGACTCCATTGTACTTGTGATAGGTTTGGGCAACTGGAACGTCACTCCAGATTCGCTCGGCCCCAAGGTGGTTGAAAAGTTGCTGGTTACCAAACACCTGTTAGAGTTTATGCCGGAAAAATTTAACACAAAAAGAGGTATAAGGCCAGTTTGCGCCTTAGCACCGGGAGTGCTGGGCATAACCGGGATAGAAACGGGAGAGATAATAAAAGGCGTGGTGGAAAGGATAAAACCAGACCTCGTGATAGTCATAGATGCTTTGGCTGCAAGAAGTCTTGAAAGAATTAGTACGACCATTCAGATTTCCGATTCTGGCATCCAGCCGGGTTCAGGGGTAGGCAATAGGCGCATGGGAATCAGCATGGAAAGCATAGGGGTGCCGGTAATAGCCATAGGAGTTCCGACCGTAGTTGATGCAGCTACGGTAGCAAGCGATGCATTGGATATGATGATTTCGGAATTTGAGCGTCAGGCCAAGCCGGGTTCCGAGTTTTACAAGATGTTGAAAACCTTGAATATGGAAGAAAAATATCAGTTGATAAGAGAGGTCCTGTATCCTTTTGTAGGCGAACTTGTGGTAACTCCAAAGGAAATAGATTCGCTCATTGAAAATACTTCTAGGACGTTGTCCGGAGGCCTGAATCTCGCCCTGCATCCTGGCATATCCTACGAAGAGGTCAGCACGTTTTTGTAATGAGGTTAAAAAAACCTCATTTTTTTTATTTTAAGTGAATATGCTTAACCGGAGGGGATAAATTTGCTTAAAGTCAGGGTAATAAAGATAAGGAAAATGATATTATACGTAATTACCTTTTTCCTATTGCTTGCCGCATGCACTTCTGGTTTTGCGTTTATCAAAAAATCAGTACCTGTGATGGGAAGCATGGAAGAAAGGAAAGGGTTAGAGATGGTAGGTAATCTTGATCCTAGGTTTTTCCGTGAGATATTTTTGTTGACAATTCCTGCCGCCCGAGCCTCAATGCCGCAGGAAGAGGTCTTTTTTGGTTTTAAAGAAGCTCTTTTTAGGTTTCCACAGTATAAAATAAATTTTAATATATTTGAACCAAAGAACTATCTAGCTTTGCAGATACCTCTCATGGACGTGATGGAAATTGAACCAGCCACAACGCCGGGAGTTGAACTGCCGCCCGAAACAGTTGAAAATGAACACGAACCCCCTGAAAGCCCTCCACCTGCACCTCCTGAGGAAGAGGATATAGAAATTGAAAGGATAACGCCGGCAGCCGGGAAGCCCATCGTGCTGATTTACCACACTCACACTACCGAATCCTACATGCCGTCCAAGGCGTATAATTATCAACCGCGGGATCAGGCGTTTCATACTAACGACCTCAGATTCACCGTGGTCCGGGTGGGCGAAGTGCTGTCCTCGGAGTTGAATAAATTGGGCGTAAAGGTTTTGCACGACAAAACGGTGCATGACGTGCCAACGTACATGTATTCTTATTCAAATTCCCTGAAGACTTTGGAAAAGGTTTTGAAGGAGAATCCGTCTATCCAGGTAGTGCTCGATATTCACAGGGACGCACCGGTTTCTGACCCGCAAAAGTCAAGAGAAATGACTACTGTAAAAATCGAGAATAAGTACTATTCTAGAATAATGTTTGTGGTGGGCACCGACAAGACCTTTCCCCATCCTCACTGGAAGGAGAATTATAAGTTTGCCCTTTTGCTACAAAAAAAATTGGAGGAACTTTATCCCGGGGTAACAAGAGAAATAGACATCAGGCAAGAGCGGTTTAACCAGCACGTTTCTAAAAAAGCCCTTTTGGTGGAGATTGGAAGTCACGGCAACACCATGGAAGAATCAATGGAATCGGCGCGGGTGCTGGCGAAAGCCTTGTCGGAGGTCCTTAAAGATTTGAGCAAACCGTAGGGCGAATAAAAAAGCTCAGCCTGATAAAAATAATTGGTAAGAATGCAAAACAAGGAGCCTGTAGATGCGATGGATATTTACATCGAAGACCTCATTGCCCTTTTTTTAATATTTACTGTGGTTCTTTGCTTGGGATTGCGTGCTGCCGAGCGGGGCATAAACTATATGATGGCCCTTGATGTGGGTCCTCAGACCTTCGATATGAAAGTATTGCCAGAGAGGCAGTATCATTTTACCATCCTCGGCCGTCGGTATTCGTTAAAAATGGTATGGGAACTGGGAGAATTCTACGCTGACAGAAAGAAAGCAGGCGTGCGCATTGCAGGATTTGACATAAGTGTCCCTACAATGGTACAGCTTTTCAGTCCTTTTAAATTCCCCCATTTTAGATTTTTTCTTGATAATTAAAATTGCAGTATGTATAATTATTTCTACCGGCAAATTTTTTGCAATTTTGAGGGGGAACCTCGATGAAAATACCGCAGGAAAGAATTAGGAATTTTTGCATAATTGCACATATAGATCACGGGAAATCCACCCTAGCAGACAGGTTACTCGAATATACTGGGACAATTCCGGAAAGAGAAATAAAAGAGCAAGTGCTGGATATGATGGATTTGGAAAGGGAACGCGGCATCACCATAAAGGCCAAGGCGGTAAGGATGGTATACAAGGCCGAAGACGGTCACGAATACCTTTTGAACCTTATAGATACCCCTGGACACGTGGATTTCAATTACGAAGTTTCAAGGAGCCTTGCCGCCTGCGAAGGAGCGTTGCTCGTCATAGATGCTTCCCAGGGCATTGAAGCGCAGACTCTGGCCAACACGTATCTTGCACTCGAACATGACCTGGAGATAGTTCCAGTTATAAACAAAATTGATCTACCTAGTGCCCAGCCGGAAAGGGTAAGGCGGGAAATTGAAGAAGTAATCGGTCTTCCCGCCGACGATGCCCTCCTTATTTCGGCAAAAGAAGGGATTGGAATCAAAGAGGTGCTCGAGGCAATTGTAAAGAAAATACCGGCGCCTAAGGGTTCGGAAGCTGAACCTTTGAGGGCGCTCATTTTCGATTCCCTTTACGATTCATACAAAGGAGCCATAGCATTCGTCCGAATTGTGGAGGGGAAAATCGAACCGGGACGGAAGATAAAAATGATGTCAACGGGCAAAATATTTGAAGTGACGGAAGTCGGCATATTTAGTCCCGAGATGGTGAGCACCGACAGTCTCAGGGCGGGTGAAGTGGGATACGTCGTGGCGGGGATAAAGAACGTGAAGGACACCAGGGTCGGAGACACCATTACCGACGCGGAAAATCCGGCAAAACAACCGCTCCCCGGCTATAAAAAAGCCGTTCCCATGGTCTTTTGCGGCGTTTATCCGTCCGACGGCGAGGATTACGAAAAATTGAGAGAAGCTTTGGAAAAACTGCAGCTTAACGATGCTTCGCTATTTTTTGAACCCGAAACTTCTGCGGCGCTGGGCTTCGGCTTTCGCTGCGGATTTTTGGGATTACTCCACATGGAAATCGTTCAAGAACGCCTTGAAAGGGAATACGGTATAAACCTCATAACGACGGCGCCGAGCGTCGTATACAAAATAAAAAAGACTAACGGCGAGGAAGTAATGGTGGACAACCCGACCAATTTTCCGGAGCCGTCGAAAATAGAGCATATAGAGGAGCCTTACGTGGAAGCTTCTATAATGCTCCCCACTGAGTACGTCGGGGCGGTGATGGAACTCTGTCAGGAAAAGCGCGGGAATTTTAAGGACATGCAGTACTTGAGCGAAAAAAGGGTTCTTCTGCGCTACGATATGCCCCTTTCGGAGATAATTTACGATTTCTTCAATCAGCTTAAATCCCGAACAAAAGGTTATGCTTCTTTGGATTACGAGGTTATCGGTTACAGAAAGTCGGACCTGTGCAAGGTGGATATTTTGATAAACGGCGAATTGGTCGATGCGCTTTCCTTTATAGTCCATAAAGAAAAGGCGTACACCAGAGCAAGGCAGCTGGTTGAAAAATTGAAGGAAGTAATCCCGAGGCACCTTTTTGAGATACCCATCCAGGCGGCCATAGGAGGGCGCATAATTGCGAGGGAGACCATCAAGGCCTTGAGGAAAAACGTGCTAGCCAAGTGCTACGGCGGGGATGTCACGAGGAAAAAGAAACTCTTGGAAAAGCAAAAGGAAGGCAAAAAGAGGATGCGGCAGCTCGGAAAGGTGGAAGTTCCGCAGGAAGCTTTCATGTCGGTGTTAAAGATGGGGTAGGTATCATGGATACTCTTGCGCTTTATATCCACATCCCTTTTTGCATTAAAAGATGTGCTTACTGCGATTTTAACTCCTACACCGAACTGGAATACGTACCTTCATACCTGGATTCCCTGAAAAGGGAAATTTCTTTTTATTCGAATATTGAAAAAAGAATAAGCAGTATATACATCGGCGGCGGGACCCCCACGGTTTTAAACGAAAAAGAATTATCGTCTCTTATCGATGCGATACACAGGGCCTTTAATTTGAGCCTCGACCTGGAATTTACCATTGAGGCCAATCCGGAGACGGTTACAAAGGAGAAGCTTGAGGTCCTGAGGGAAGGCGGGGTTAATCGGCTCAGTTTAGGATTGCAGTCCTTTAACGACGAACTTTTGAAAGCAATTGGCAGGATTCATAACGCGGAGGGCTTCTTAAAAATATTTTTTATGGCGAGAGAAGCCGGATTTAACAACATCAATGTGGATTTAATTTTTGGACTGCCGCGGCAAAGGGTGGAAGATTTCCTGAATTCCCTGAGAAAGCTACTGGACTTGTCACCGGAGCACGTATCCTGCTATAGCCTCAGCGTCGAAGAAGGTACAAAGTTTTACGAATTGAAAGAAAAAGGATTGCTTTTTCTTCCTTCCGAGGACGAAGAAAGGATGATGTACCATTCGGCACGGAGTATACTGGAAAAAGGAGGATATTCGCATTACGAAATCTCCAATTTTGCGAAGCCAGGAAGGGAGTGTAAGCATAATTTGGTTTATTGGACTTACGGTGAATATTTGGGGCTAGGGGCTGGAGCCCATTCGTTTATGGACGGGGTTCGTTTCTACAATGCATACGGCTTAAAGGATTACATCGAGAAAGTAAAGGCCAAAGGCGAAGCGGTGGAGAGCCGGGAAAGAATTTCCGAACCGGAACAGCAGGCTGAATTTGTCATATTGGGATTGAGGCTTATAGAAGGAATTAATAAAGAAATTTTTTACCAGCGATTCAAAAAAGACATAAATTTGGTTTATGGTAAAGTGTTAGAGAAATTAGAAGAAAGAGGCCTTATAGTCAACGATAAAAAATGCGTAAGGCTTACGGAGAAAGGCCTTGACCTTGCTAATGAAGTTTTTGTGGAATTTTTACCATAGATTTAAGAGGGGAATTCCATGAAATTTATCGTGGATGAAGTGCAAGAAGGATTGACGGTGGGAGAATTTCTCAAAGCCAGGGGATTTTCGAGCAGGGCGCTTCGGAGATTGAAAAGAGAAGGGAAAATATTTCTCAACGGCGAAAAGGTTTTCGTAAGCGCAAAGGTCTCATCCGGCGATATATTGGAAGTGGATTTATCCGAAGAGTCAAAGATTAAGCCTTCGTATGTGCCGATAAATATCCTCTATGAGGATGAGCATATAATAGTATTGAATAAACAGCCTGGAGTAGTTGTGCATCCTACCCCCTTTTGCCGCGAGGGCACCATTGCCAATGGAGTTACACACTATTTGAACAAAAAGGGCAAAAAGGGAGGCTTTCATCCGGTGAACCGCCTAGACAGGGATACATCGGGGGTTTTGATAATTGCTTTAAACCAGTACATGCACGGTTTTCTCCAAGCTCACGGCCGCATAGAAAAAATATACGTTGCCGTAGTGGAGGGTTCGGTGAAAGAAGAGCAGGGGGTTATAGAGGAAAAGATTGGGCGAAAAGAAGGAAGTTTAATCGAAAGACAGGTATCGGAGAGCGGCAAAAAAGCTGTAATGCACTATAAAGTATTAAGGCGGCTGAAGGGCTACACGGTGCTGGAGGTAAAGCCCTTAACTGGCCGAACACATCAGATAAGAGTTCTTATGAGTCATTTAGGACATCCGGTAGCTGGTGATAGCCTGTACGGCGGAAAAAACGATAAAATTAAGAGACAAGCCCTGCACTGTGCCGAGATGTCCTTTTTCTATCCACTTAAGGGAACTAGAGTCGTTTTTAAAGCTCCATTGCCTTTGGATATGCTTTCACTCATAGAAGAAGCAGGTGATTCCAGCGCGGTTTTTCAGCTCTCTTGACAAAGCAAGGGCGAAGTGATATTTATTAAGATAGGATTTTAGCACTCTCGATAAGAGAGTGCTAATTTAAAGAGGTGCTTTACACATGTTGGACGATAGGAAAATAAAGATCCTGAGGGCTATAGTGGTGGATTATATTGCCACAGCGGAGCCCGTGGGGTCGAGGACTATCGCCCGGAAATATAGGATGGGGATAAGTCCAGCCACCATACGGAACGAAATGGCGGACCTGGAAGAGCTGGGTTATCTTGCCCAGCCGTATACGTCGGCGGGGCGGATTCCTTCAGATAAAGGTTACAGGTTTTACGTGGATTTTCTCATGCCTGTAGTAGAGCTTACAGAAAAAGAGCTTCAAGTAATAAGGCAGTTATTTAAAAGGCGAGTAAAGGAACTAGAGGACTTGATAGAAGAGGCCAGCCGGGTTATATCTAACCTTACAAATTATACCTCGATCATAGTGGGTCCACAGCTTCACGAAAGTAGGCTAAAACACGTGGAGATACTGAGGCTAAGTAAAGAAAAAGGGCTTTTAATTATAGTCACTAATTACAGTGCCGTTGTACATCAAATTGTAGAACTTCCAGAAAACTTGACGGATTCGGACCTTATACGAATCTCTAACTTGTTCAACCACTACCTTGTGGAAAAGACAGTGGATGAAATCACGCCGGACTATATGGAGAGGATAAAGAGCGAGATGAAAGAGCACGAGATGGCGCTAGATGCCTTCGTGCGCGCGCTAATAGAAAGGCTAGAGGAAGCTAAAAAAAACGGCAAAGTATTTGCGAGCGGAAGTTCCAGGATGCTCGATTTTCCAGAATTCAAAGATGTGGAAAAGGCGAGAAATTTCCTTTCGTTGATTGAAGAGGAAGATTTTATGATAAGAGTACTAAAATATACATCAAAACCCAATCAGATAACGATAAGCATAGGAAACGAAAACCCTTGGAAGGAACTTCAAGAATTCAGCATAATCACCACCAACTTAACAGCCGGAGGGAAAAACCTGGGGATTTTTGGAGTTATAGGTCCCACAAGGATGGATTATTCCAAAGTCATATCTATCCTTAACAAAGTTACTGATTATCTGAACGAAACGCTTTCGACTTTGATATAAAGACAGGAGGTAATCATATTGAACTTTAAAAATAACAACGGGCAGGAATTAGACGAAAAATTTGCTGCTTTTTTAACGAATGCCAATGCTATTAGGGCTGTGGCTTCAGCGGTAGAAGGGACCATAGGTCCAAAAGGGCTGGACATCATGCTGGTGGACAGGTTTGGGGAAGTCACTGTTACTAATGATGGTGTGACCATATTAAAACTGATGGATATAAATCACCCAGCGGCCAAGATGCTTATAAATATTGCCAAGGCCCAGCAGGAGGAAGTAGGGGACGGAACTACGACTACCACCATAATGGCAGGAGCAATGGTCTCTGAAGGGGTAAACCAAATTTTAAGAGGAGTGCCGGTGGCCAAAGTAATCGAAGGGATAAAGCACGGAATAAAGAAAGCTCAGGAGATACTAATTGCAAAATCCGTCCCTGTAAAAGGGATAGATGACCCGGTGTTAAAGGATATTGCTTATATAGCAGGGAGGGAACATGAAGATATCGCCCAGTTAGTGACACAAGCTGCAAAGCTTATCGGAGAGGAAAAGTTGAAGGAAAAGAATTTCAAGTTAAGGGATATAGTAATGGCGCGCGAAGGAGCAGAAAATGAGGTTTTTCTTGGTGTGATTGTCGACAAGGAAAAAGTAAACAAGCAAATGCCCAGGGAAGTTGAGGATGTAAGGGTGTTGGTGATAGATGACGCGCTAGAGCCGGAGCAGATAGAAGAAGGAGCGCTAAGCACTGAATCCGGCTTTGCCAAGTACATGGCCCTTCAGGAGGAATTCAGGGAAAACCTTAAAAAGTTGATAGAACTCAAAGTCAACCTGGTTCTGGTGGGCAAAGGCATATCACAGGAAGCGGAAGAAATACTCACCGATGCCGGTGTAATCGCGCTGGAGAGGGTATCCGCCAAGGACCTGGAAAGGGTCGCAGAGCATACGGGAGCCAGGATAATGAAAAAGGTGGGGCTTAAAAAATCCATTGACGAAATAAAATGTTACATGGGGCGTGCTAAAAAAGCTTACGAAGACGAGAAGCTGGAGCACTTGAGAATTGAAGGCGGAGAGGGCAAACCTATGGCTACCATCCTGGTAGGTGCCGCCACCGCAGAAATTGTCGGCGAGAGAGAGAGAATCGCAAAGGATGCGGCCTCATCATTACAGGCAGCAGTAAAAGGCGGGGTGGTCCCGGGTGGTGGAGCTGTTGAGGTGGCAGTAGCCCGTGAACTGGAGAGAGAAAGAGAAAAAATAAAAGGAATGGCTTCCTACGGCATAGACTGCGTTATAGCAGCATTAAAACGCCCCCTTTCACAGATAGTATACAATGCGGGGTTCAACCCACTGGAAAAATTGGAAGAGGTTATATACACCCAAGCTGAGAAGGGCAGTGATGCAATAGGTGTCAATTGCGATACTGGCGAGCTTGCTGACATGACGGAATTAGGGGTATACGATCCGGCTCTCGTAAAAATCCATGCGATTAAAGCCGCGGGCGAAATTGCTCAGGCTATTTTGAGGATTGACACCATTATCAAAAAGCGGGATGAAGGACATGCATCAAGGGGAACCCCTGAACCGGGAGCCGGTATGGGTGAGATGGACTTCTGATGCGAGGTGATCTAAATTGACGGAGAAAGAGGACGAAAAGAACATTGACCAAAAAAATGAACAGAAGGATGAATCTGGTTGTCAGGAACTCCAAAACGGCGAAGGCTCGGTTTCATTGTCCGAAGAATCTTGTGAAACAGAGGAACTAAGAAAAGCCTTGGAGGAAAAAGAAAATGAGGCGGCCAAGTACAAGGAACTTTGGCTCAGAGCACTGGCCGACTACGATAACTTTAAGAAAAGAACTCAAAAAGAAATGGAGCGAATGCAACTTTACGCTGGAGAGCAGCTGATAAAAGACATCATTCCCGTTTTGGATAATTTCGAGAGAGCCATTGACTCGCTCGAAGATAAAAACAGTGCAATTTACGAGGGAATAAAGCTCATATATAATCAGATAAAAGGCGTATTGAACAAGTACGGCGTGGAGGAAATAGAGGCCGAAGGCAAGCCTTTCGACCCTCAGTTGCACGAAGCCATTATGACGGTGGAAACCGACGAATACGAAAGCGATACGGTAGTGGAGGTACTGCGAAAAGGTTATACTTACCATTCAAAAGTTATAAGACCGAGCCTTGTCAAAGTAGCAAAAAAATAGCGGAGGTGGCGTAATATGGGCAGAATTATAGGTATAGACCTTGGAACGACCAACTCGGTGGCCGCATACATAGAGGGCGGTCAGCCGGTTATAATACCCAATGCGGAGGGTTCGAGACTAACACCATCCGTTGTAGCTTTTACCAAGGATGGTCAGCGTCTGGTAGGACAGATGGCCAAAAGGCAGGCCATACTTAATCCCGAAAGAACCGTGATATCGATAAAAAGGCATATGGGAACGGACTACAAAGTAAACATAGACGGCAAGCTTTACACTCCACAGGAAATCTCGGCTATGATTCTGCAAAAAATAAAACAGGACGCCGAAGCGTATTTGGGAGAAAAGATTACTCAGGCGGTCATAACCGTGCCGGCCTATTTTACCGACAGCCAACGTCAGGCCACGAAGGATGCGGGAAGGATAGCAGGACTCGAGGTCCTGAGAATAATAAACGAACCGACCGCAGCCGCCTTGGCTTATGGACTCGACAAGGAAAACGATCAAACCATACTGGTTTTCGACTTGGGCGGAGGTACGTTTGACGTCTCCATCCTCGAGCTGGGCGATGGGGTATTCGAGGTGAAGGCTACCAGCGGAAACAACAGGCTTGGAGGTGACGATTTCGACCAGAGGATAATAGATTATATAGCGGAAGAATTTTTGAAAGAACACGGAATTGACCTCAGGAAGGACCGCATGGCCTTGCAAAGGCTAAAAGAAGCGGCTGAGAAGGCTAAAATAGAACTTTCGAGCATGTTGGAAACCACCATAAGCCTTCCTTTCATTACGGCTGATGCCAGCGGGCCAAAGCACATCGAAATGACACTGACAAGAGCTAAATTCGAAGAACTTACAAGGGATCTGGTAGAAGCCACTTTAGGCCCTACTGAGCAGGCTTTGAAAGACGCCGGATTGAGGCCGGAAGATATAGACAAGGTAATACTGGTTGGTGGTTCTACGCGCATACCGGCGGTTCAGGAAGCGATAAGGAGATTTTTGGGTAAAGAGCCGCACAAGGGTGTGAATCCCGATGAAGTGGTGGCTATGGGAGCTGCCATTCAGGCCGGCGTGCTGGCAGGTGAAGTCAAAGATGTAGTTCTCCTTGACGTAACACCGCTTTCTCTCGGTATAGAGACCTTAGGAGGCGTCTTTACGAAGATCATTGAGAGGAACACGACTATCCCTGTTTCAAGAAGCCAAGTATTTACTACGGCTGCAGATAACCAGACAACAGTGGACATCCACGTACTACAGGGCGAAAGGCCAATGGCTGCCGATAACGTGACCTTAGGCAGGTTCCAGCTCACAGGTATACCGCCGGCTCCGAGGGGTGTGCCACGTATTGAGGTAAAATTCGATATTGATGTCAACGGCATCGTCCACGTGTCGGCGAAAGATTTGGGAACCGGAAAGGAGCAAAAGATTACTATTACTTCCTCTACAAACTTGACGGAAGAGGAAATCCAGAGAATGATAAGGGATGCGGAAAAATATGCCGAAGAGGACAAAAAGAGAAAGGAAAAGGTCGAGGCGAAAAATCATGCAGATTCTCTCATCTATCAGTCGGAGAAGATGTTGAACGAATTGAAGGATAAGATAAAGCCGGAAGAAGCCGAAAAAGTGCGAAAGGAAATTGAAAACGTGAGGAAAGCTATAGAAAGCGATGATGTTGAAAAAATTAAAAAGGCCACCGATGACCTCACCAAAGCCTTCTACGATATATCTACAAGGCTCTATAGTTCGCAGGGAACCGGAGGCAATCCTGGCGGAACTTACACATATCAGACTGGAAATAACACCGGCGACGCGAGGGATGAGAAAGTGGTGGATGCCGACTATAGATTCATCAACGACGAAGATAAAAGAGAGCAAAAATAAAAAGTCAGCCCTTACGGGCTGACTTTTATTGGAGTGATTACAATTGAGCAAGAAAGATTATTATGAAATCCTTGGAGTTGGGAAAGATGCTACAGAAGAAGAAATAAAAAAAGCTTACAGGAAACTGGCCCGGCAGTACCACCCTGACGTCAACAAAAGCCCTGATGCTGCTGAAAAGTTCAAGGAGATAAATGAGGCTTATCAGGTGTTAAGCGACCCACAAAAGAGAGCCATGTACGATAAATTCGGCCATGCAGGTGTTGACCCGAATGCCGCACAAGGAGATTTCGGAGGAGGGGGCTTTGGCGATTTTGGTGATTTCGATTTTGGAAGAGACATCTTCGGAGACATTTTCGATAGCTTTTTCGGAGGTTTCGGTGAACCGAGGAAAAAAGGGCCCGTTCGCGGAGCCGATATAAGGTACGACCTTGAAATAACTTTGGAAGAAGCTTTTTTGGGTGCGGAAAAGGAAATTGAGCTTTACCGGATGGAATCGTGTCCGAGGTGTGGCGGAACAGGTGCAAAGCCTGGAACCGGTGCAAAGACCTGTCCCGTTTGTGGCGGAAGCGGTCAGGTGAAGCAGGTGCAAAACACGCCTTTTGGAAGATATATAAGCATAACCACTTGCACAAGATGTCATGGTAGTGGTATTGTTATAGAAGAACCGTGTACTGAATGCCGCGGGGCTGGGAATGTAAGGGCTTTGCGAAAAATAAAAGTGAAAATTCCTCCGGGAGTGGATACAGGTTCGAAATTGCGACTGGCAGGCGAAGGTGAGCTAGGAGAAAGGGGAGGTCCTGCCGGTGACCTGTATGTTGTTATCCACGTGAAACCCCACAGGCTTTTTATACGGCAAGGTGACGACCTTATTTACGAAGCTCCGATTTCGTTCGTGCAGGCCGCTCTGGGTGCGGAAATAGAAGTTCCTACCCTCGACGGTAAGGTAAGATTAAAAATACCAGAGGGAACCCAGCCAGGAACTAGATTCAGGATAAAGGGCAAGGGGATGCCTCATCTCAGAGGCTACGGGCGCGGTGACTTGCACGTAAGGGTAAATGTAGTGATACCAAAAAAATTAAATGAAAAGCAAAAGGAATTATTGAGAAAGTTTGCCGAGATTAGCGGTGAAGATATAAAACAACCGCACAAAGGCTTTTTTGATAAAATGAGAGACGCCTTTGGCGTGTGATGCAGGAGGAAAAAAATGAAATGGTTGGAGATTAAAGTAAAAACCTCAACTGAAGCTATTGAAGCTATAGCTAACATATTTTACGAAGCAGGTGCAACTGGAGTGGTCATCGAAGATCCTAAAGATTTGCTAAACCGCGAAGATAGATGGGATTACGTGGAAATTCCCGAAGGCGTTGACTTGGAACAAGCTGTCGTGACAGGATACCTACCTGAATCAGAACAAGTAAACGAACTTATTCAGGAAATCGGAAGAAGAATTGCTGAGCTTCCCAGGTACGGGCTCGACCTGGGAAGCGGCGAGATGGAGGTGTCCTTTGTAGAGGAGAGTGACTGGGCCAACGCGTGGAAGGCCTATTACCAGATATTGAGGATCGGGAAAAGGTTGGTCATAAAGCCTTCCTGGCTGGATTATGAACCTAAAGCCCAAGAAGTGATGATAGAGCTAGACCCTGGAATGGCTTTCGGGACGGGAACCCATGAAACAACCGCCATGTGCCTGGAGCTTTTGGAAAAATATGTCAAGGAAGGGCAAACCGTGATAGATGTGGGCTGCGGTTCCGGGATACTTTCAATAGCGGCTGCAAAACTAGGAGCGGCCAAGGTGCTCGCTATAGATAAAGATCAGGTTGCTGTGAAAGTGGCAAGGGAGAATGTGGAGAGAAACGGCGTAGGACAGGTAGAAGTAGTAAGGGGCGACGGATTAAAGGGGACAAACTTTAAGGCCGACATAATAGTTGCCAATATAATAGCCGACGTGATAGTGGAGATGGTTGCTGATGCAGCTGCAAATCTAAAGGATGGAGGCTTTTTTATTTGCTCTGGAATAATTAAGGACAAAAAATTTTACGTATGTAGAGCCTTAGAAAAGGCGGGCTTTGATGTGGTTGAGGAAATGGAAAAGGGTGATTGGATAACGCTCGTTTCCCGATTGTGCCAAAGGGCGAAAAAGTAGGTGAGAGGCAATGCCCATTTTTTTTGTTCAGGGAAGTGCAATTTTAAATGACATGATCGAGATTATAGGAGAGGATGCTCACCATATAGCAAACGTCCTGAGAATGGGAAAAGGCGATAATTTGCAAATTTCAAACGGCAAGGACGAAGTATACGAAGCTCAAATAGTTGAGGTGGGGTTTGGCGGTAGAATAATAAAAGTAAAGATAATTGAAAAAAATAATTTTGAAGTCAAAAGTCCACGCATAACGTTGTTCCAGGGCATTCCGAAGGGGCAAAAGTTCGATTTTATCCTGCAGAAAAATACCGAACTGGGAGTTTCTGAATTCGTCCCAGTCATAACCGAGCGAACAATAGTAGAAATAGGTAGGGATAAGATAAAAGATAGAACTGAAAGATGGAATAAAATAGTAAAGGAAGCTGCAAAACAGTGCAGAAGATTGGACCTGCCTAAAGTGCATGGGCCGATTGAATTCGACGAATGTATTAAGACCTTAAAAAAATACCCCCTGGTTTTGGTGCTCTGGGAAGAAGAGCGAAAGACCTTTTTAAAACCTTTTTTGTCATCCCTTTCGGAAAAGATAGAGGAAATCGCCGTTTTGATTGGACCGGAAGGGGGTTTTTCAGAAGATGAAATAATAAAGGCAAAAGAAATTGGAGCGGTCACGGTCAGCCTTGGCAGGCGGATTTTAAGGACAGAAACGGCGGGATTTGCGGTGAGTACCGTGTTGATGTATGAGTTTGGGGATTTTGGGGAGGGTGGTTGAGTATATAATCATGCCCAAAGTAGCTTTTTACACTTTAGGATGCAAGGTCAACCAGTACGAATCCGATGCCATGGCCGAGTTGTTTAAAGAAAGGGGCTATGAACTGGTTGATTTCGATGAAATGGCGGATGTGTACATCATCAATACATGCACTGTTACTAATGAGGGAGCGCGAAAGTCGAGGCAGGTAATAAGACAGGCTACCAGAAGGAATCCCGGGGCAACGGTTGCGGTAGTAGGGTGTTACGCTCAGATGAATGCGGACGAAATTTTGCAAATACCTGGTGTTGACGTGGTGGTGGGCACGAAAGACAGGCACAAGATAGTGGACCTAGTAGAGCAAGCAAAAAAAAGCGATGCGAAAATTATAGATGTTGAAGATATAATGAAGGTGAGGACTTTTGAGGAAATAGCCTTTAAAGGCTTTAGGCAGCGCACCCGGGCCTTTTTAAAAATCCAGGAAGGATGCAATATGTTCTGCTCCTACTGCATAATACCCTATGTGCGCGGACCGGTCCGCAGCAGGCCAGTAGAGAGTATTTTGAAAGAAGCTGAAAACTTAGCAAAGGATGGATTCAAGGAGATCATTCTCACGGGAATCCACCTGGGGCTTTACGGCGCGGATTTTAAAAACGGACCTTCACTTTACGACGTGATAGAAAAACTTTCGAAAATAGAAGGCATAAAGAGGATTCGCCTGAGTTCAATTGAAGCGATGGAATTGAGCGATGATTTCATAAAAAAATTAGCGGCTTTGGAAAATTTCTGCCATCATTTCCATATCCCCCTGCAGAGCGGCAGCGACAGAATATTGAAGCTGATGAACCGGCGCTACACAGTATCGGAATTCGAGGAGAGGATTCAATTCATAAAAAAGATCATGCCCGATGTGGCTATTACCACCGATGTGATAGTAGGTTTTCCCGGAGAGACGGATGAGGATTTCGAAAATACGCGGGAATTTATAGAAAAGATAGGATTCAGCCGGCTCCATGTGTTTAAGTTTTCACCGAGGGTTGGGACTCCCGCTGCGAAAATGCCCGAGCAGGTGCCGGCCGAATTGAAAGAGAAGCGAAGCCGCGAACTTATCATCTTGAGCAAAAAACTCGAAAGAAATTTCAGAGAAAAGTTTGTCGGTAAAGTTATTGACGTGCTTTTTGAAGAAAGGGATGGAGACATATACTTCGGCCATACCGGCAATTATATAAAGGTAGGGGTGCGTTCAGGAGAAGAATTAAGGAATGAGCTTCTTAAAGTTGAATTAATCAAAAATGAGGACGAGTTTATCCTGGGAAACATTAAAAAAATTTGAGTGGGAGAAGGAAAATCCACGTCGAATGTGGAATAATTCCATTAAACTTTATATAAAGCCGAAAAAGGAGGTGGGACGGTGGAGTGTATTTTCTGCAAAATAGTAAAAAAGGAGATACCAGCTTCGGTGGTTTACGAGGACGAGGATGTACTAGCTTTCAAGGATATAAATCCTCAAGCGCCCATCCATCTCCTTATTATTCCCAAAAACCACCTGAGTTCTATAATGGAAGTGGATGAAAATAACGGCGACATAGTAAAGAAGATAGTAAAGGTAGTGCAAAGTCTCGCTAAGGAGAATAACATAGATAAAAAAGGTTTCAGGTTGGTAGTAAACACGGGAGACGATGGAGGGCAAACGGTACATCACCTTCATTTCCACTTACTGGGCGGCAGGTTTATGACCTGGCCTCCCGGCTAATACTGCCGAAAACACAAATTCGAATAATTTCTTCTGTGGGGGGAGGGAGTAAAGGATGCCAGAAATACGCGTTGGGGAAAACGAATCTATAGACAACGCCATAAAAAGGTTCAAGCGAATGTGCCAAAAAGCCGGTGTTCTCTCTGAATTGAGAAAAAGAGAACATTACGAAAAGCCCAGCGTAAGGAGAAAGAAAAAGTCTGAAGCGGCGCGCAAGAGAAAGCATCGGTAAGGTTTCAAGGAGGTTAATTCCATTGTCTATTAAGGAAAAACTGAATGAAGATTTAAAAAAAGCCTTGAAAGAAGGCAAAAAAGAACGGCTGTCTGTTATTAGGATGACAAAAGCGGCTATAATAAACGAGGAAAAAGCTCTCATGCACGAATTGAACGATGACGAGGTAATCGAGGTCATTTCAAGAGAGGTTAAAAAAAGAAAAGATGCCAAAGAGGAATATGAACGATTAGGGCGCGGCGATAAGGCCGATGAACTGCAAAGAGAGATAGAGATTTTACAAGAATACCTCCCCCTGCAGTTTACCGAGGAAGAATTGGAAGAAATAATTAAAAAGACTATATCTGAGATTGGAGCCAAAGATTTAAAGGATTTAGGGATGGTCATGAAAGCAGTTCTTCCGCAGGTAAAAGGGAGGGCAGACGGCAAGACAGTAAATTCCATAGCAAAGAAGCTACTTCAAAGCCAATAGCCCGGCAAAAGCCGGGTTATTTGTTTTTCAACCGACTTAGATTTGTAATTAAACGTATCTTTTAGGAATAAATTTTTAAGAAGAAATTATTGTTGAGAAGGATGCATTATGAAAAGGAGTCAAAGGGAAGAACTGAAGTCAAAGTTTATAGAAGCTCTCGACCTTCCAAAGGATGTGGTCCTTGATCTTCCTAGGGTTACGGTTACCGGAAAGGTTGGTGTATTGATAGAAAGTCACAGAGGAATTGTCGAATACGTTCCAGAAAAAGTTACAGTAAATACTTCCATTGGGCTTCTTGTAATAAAAGGAGATGGGCTCTTTATAAAATATGTGTTGGCGGATGAAATTTTTATAGAGGGAAGAGTGAAATATATAGAGTTTGATGAATGACCTCGGAGGGGAAAAGGTGCTTTTCATAAAATTATGGAATTGTTTGCGGGGATATGTTATTATAAAAATAGTAGGGCAGTACGCGGAAAGGCTGATAAATCAGGCGGCCTTTAGTGGCCTTTATCTTTGGGACATAAGGCGTATTGAAGAAAATACGCTTTTGGCGAAGGTCAGTGTCCGCGGGTTTTTTAAACTCCATTTTCTTGCGCGAAAAACTAAGTGTAGGATTTATATAATGCAAAAAAGGGGACTATATTTTGCCTTAAACAGGTTAAGAAGGCGAAAAATATTATTGCTGGGCGTAGTATTTTTTATTGCTGCAATTTACCTGCTTTCCTCTATAGTGTGGAAGGTGGAGGTAAATACTCAAAGTGAAGAGCTAAAAGATACGATTTTGAAGGATTTAGAACAGTGGGGGCTGAAGCCTGGTATATTTAAACATAATCTTGACAAACAATATTTTCTTGATAAAATACTCCTTAACTATAAGAACGTTTCCTGGGCGGAGATAGAAATAAGAGGTAGCAGGGTAATAGTGGAAGTGGTAGAAAGAAAAATGCCACCCGATTTGGAAGAAGATGATCCTTGCCACATCGTAGCTGCAAAGGACGGTATAATCGAGGAAGTGCTCCCTTTGAAAGGAGAGGCTGTGGTAAAGCCGGGAGATACTGTAAGCAAAGGGGATGTGCTCATATCTGGCAGTGTATCCCTGGCAGGAGGGGACAGTGGGGAAAAGAAGCTGCTCGTGAGGGCAAAGGGTATTGTGAAAGCCAGGGTGTGGTACATGGAATCGGTGGAAGTGCCTTTAGTAGAAACTGTAAAAAGGTATACAGGTAGAGTAAAAAAGGCATATAAAATAAGGTTTGGTAATAAAGAACTATATTTTCAACTGGGAAAGGTGAACTTCTCGAGTTACGAAGAGGAAGAGTTGAAGGCGAGAAACATCATTTCTTCGATGTTCGACAGTGTGAGCTTAAACCCCATCCTTTACAGAGAAGTAAAGGAGGAAAAGCAGTTTCTTGGAGTGGAGGGGGCGTCTCAGGAGGCTAATAGGAGATTAGCTGAAAAGCTTAAAATACTTTCCGGGGAAGTTCAGATAGTTCAAAAAAAAGTGGAATTCACTCTTGATATGGAAAAACAGGTGGTTGTCGGAACGTTGACACTGGAAGTTATCGAGGACATTGGAATTGAAAAAAAGATTGAATAAATAAAGGAGGATGTTTTATTGGGTAAAAATCTGGCCGAGGCCAAGGTTTACGTAGACAATATAAAGACTGTTGCTGAGCTTTTCGGAAGTAGGGATGAAAATATTAAATTCATCGAAAAAGAATTTGATGTGCGAATAATAACGAGAAATGGAGAAATTCTTATATTGGGCGAAAAAGAAAATGTTGGGTCAGTAGAAAAACTACTATTTCAGTTGATAAAAGTTTTAAAGGGAGGAAATTCTTTGACTTCATCGGACATTAGGTACTTTTCAAAACTTGCGAAGGAAGGGCAGGAGGAAAAGATTACCGACCTTTTCGACGATGTAATTTGTGTAAATCACCGGGGAAAGCCGATAAAGCCTAAAACTATTGGTCAAAAACTGTACGTCATGGCAGTGAAGCGAAACGATATAGTATTTTGCATCGGTCCGGCAGGTACGGGTAAGACTTATCTTGCCATGGCGCTAGCGGTTACGGCTTTGAAGGAAAGAGAAGTTAGCCGCATAATTCTTACACGGCCAGCGGTAGAAGCTGGAGAGAAATTGGGATTTTTGCCGGGAGACCTCCAAGAAAAGGTGAATCCTTATTTACGGCCTCTTTACGATGCCCTTTACGATATTCTAGGGGTGGAAACTTTCCAGCGGTATATGGAAAAGGGAATCATAGAAGTAGCACCCTTGGCGTACATGAGGGGGAGGACATTGGACGACTCTTTTATAATTTTGGACGAGGCACAAAATACTACATCCGAGCAGATGAAAATGTTCCTTACCCGCCTTGGTTTCGGTTCTAAGGCGGTGATTACAGGCGATGTAACCCAGGTTGACCTTCCAAAGGGAGTATATTCGGGCCTGGAGGAAGTTCAGCTCATACTAAAGGGCATTGAAGGGATAGAATTCATTTACCTTACCGACAAAGATGTAGTGCGACACGAAGTGGTACAGAAGATAATTAAAGCTTACGAAAGGTACGAAGAAAGTCGAAAAACTCAATGAGGGGCTGGTCCTGTGTCGGTTGATTTGAGACGCGGCTGGTCTAGAATAAGGACGATAAAACAGAATAATAAATTACTTTCTAATTGCGCCTTCCAAAGATCGATGGTGGGAGTCGCATTTTTTTTGGCAATGGTTGCTCTCATGCTCGCAAATACATTCCCGAAAAAATACGATCTGAAAGTAGGCGATATAGTTCAGGAAGATATCGTGGCGCACAAAGATGCCATTGACACCGTTGCGACCCGCAAACTCCAGGTGGCTGCGGCCAATTCCGTGCCCAAAAAGTACACCTTAGACCAGAACGTGACGAAGGAAGTTAAAGAGAAAGTTGCGGAGATATTTGCTAGGGTAAGAGATGTAAGAGCCAAAGAAATGGACGAATCAGACAAGATAAAGACATTAAAGTCAGTTATACCTAACAGTTTTTCCGATGAAACCTATTCGGTAATGCTAAATTTGAGCGATTCCGAACTTAGGGAGCTGGAGACCGTCACAAAAGCGGTTATTGAGACTGTAATGAATGACGGGATTAAGGAAGAATCCATCGACAGGGCAAAAGCGCTAATAATAGAAGAATTCAAAAAAGCAAGCCTTTCCGAACCTGTAAAGAGCGCGGGGGAAGACATTGCTTTTTCTGTGATAAAGCCCAATATGATTTTTGACGAAGAAGCCACGGAGCGGGAACAGAAAGCGGCTATGGAAACTGTTGCGCCGGTGAAAATTACGAAAGGACAGGTACTTGTAGAAAAAGGAAAACCGGTAACGCAAGACCAACTGGAACTTTTGAAAGAATTAGGACTTCTTTCTCAGGACAATTCCTCATACTTTAAAATGGCCTTTGGAATTGCCATACTTGCATTGATTCTTGAGTTTATCATGGCCATTGAGATATACCTTTATCATAGAGATGTGTTCGACAACTTGCCGTACCTGGGATTGCTGGCTATAATTGTGGTAACGACCCTTTTCATATCAACAGTTTTCAAGACAATATCTAATTTTCTGGTGCCAGTATCCGCAGGGAGTATGTTGATATCCATACTTATAAATCCGCATATCGCCGTGACGGCAAGTTTCGTGATGTCGGTTGCCATCGGCGTGATTCTAGGAAATGACTTTTCAAGCGCCTTAGTTGCCCTGGTGGGAGGCCTTACGGGGACGTATTTTACAAAAAAGGTCCTGCAGCGGGGCGATTTGACCAAAGCCGGCGGCTTGGTAGGACTTGCTAATTTTCTCATAATCTTCGGATTTGGATTTCTGAACAACAATGCGCTCCTAGACATTGCAAGGCAAAGTTTTTGGGGAATAGCGAACGGGTTTTTGTCTTCAATTTTAACCATAGGTCTACTTCCTTTTCTGGAAAATTCTTTTGGCATAACAACGTCCGTCAGGCTTCTGGAACTTTCCAACCCCAACCAACCCCTTCTTCGCCGTCTGCTGCTGGAAGCTCCAGGCACCTATCACCATTCCATAATAGTGGGGAATCTCGCGGAAGCCGCCGCTGAAGCCGTGGGGGGCGATGCGCTATTGGCACGAGTTGGAGCAAGTTACCACGATATAGGCAAGCTAAAAAGACCTTATTTTTTCATAGAAAATCAACTGACTTCAGATAATCCTCACGACAAGTTGAATCCGACGCTGAGCGCACTCATAATCACTTCTCACGTGAAGGATGGCCTTGAAATAGCACGGCAGCATAAATTGCCGCCGGTCATTCAGGACTTCATAGCTCAGCACCACGGTACTTCGCTCTTAACTTATTTTTATAAAAAAGCCCTGGAAAGTCACGAAGAGAAAAAAATAGAGGAGAGAAGCTTTCGCTACGATGGTCCCAAGCCGCAAACAAAAGAAGTTGCCATCGTAATGCTGGCCGACTCGGCTGAAGCTGCAGTGCGTTCCATGACAAAACCGACCCCTGGGAAAATAGATGGACTTATAAGGCAGATAATAAAAGAGAAATTAGCTGATGGCCAGTTGGACGAAAGCAACCTGACGTTGAAGGACCTCGATAAAATTGCCGCAGCCTTTTCAAGAGTTCTAACTGGGATTTTCCATACCCGAATAGAATATCCAGAAAAATTGAAAGAACTAGAAAGGAAGGGTTGAATTTGGCCCAAGTGGTCATAAACGACATGCAGGATAAAATAAAAGTTGATCAAGAATTAAAGGAATTGATAAAAAAAGCAATTGAGCTTACGCTGGATTTGGAAAAGGCAGATCCTAAAGCGGAAGTTAGCGTAGCTTTGGTCGACAATGCTTACATCCACGAACTAAATAAGATTTACAGGGGGAAAGATGCGCCGACGGACGTATTGTCCTTTCCTCTTGGCGATGAAAGTTTTGTTGGTGAAAACGAGGAAATAGAACATTTGCTAGGCGATATCGTGGTTTCCCTCGAAAAGGCCGAAGAACAGGCAAAAATTTACGGCCACTCTTTTAAAAGGGAGGTCATTTACCTGATTGTGCACGGCACGTTGCACCTTCTGGGTTACGACCACGAAAATGAAGAGGAAAGAAAAGTTATGAGGGAAAAAGAGGAAAGAACTCTTAGAGCTTTAGGGCTTCCCCGCGAGGAGTCCGGGCTATGAAAAAGAGCAGGACCCTTTTCGAAAGTTTTTTATATGCCATTTCGGGGGTCGTTTATTCGTTAAAAACCCAGCGAAACATGCGCATCCATTTCATGGCAGCTCTAATAGTAATGGTCTTAAGCAAGTATCTAGGCCTTAAGGAAATGGAAATGGTGGCGGTAATATTTGCAGCGGCTCTTGTTATAATTGCGGAGATGATAAATACAGCAGTAGAGACTGCAGTCGACATGATAACGGATAAGTTCCACCCCATGGCTAGAATAGCGAAAAATGTGGCAGCGGGGGCGGTGCTGGTTGCGGCTTTAAATGCACTTGTAGTAGGTTATATGGTATTTTCTGATAAGCTTTATGATCTACTTATAGGGATTCAAAGTCTTATCTTCGGGCGGTAGCAATACCGACACAGGGATGGGGGTCTTCAAACATGAATAGGAAAATTATGGCCACGATATTGTTTTTTTTATTCTTTGGCTTCCAGGCTGCATAAGGACCACTATGGAGGAAGAAAAAGATGAAAGAAAAGAAGAGCAAATAACGCAGCCGGTAGTGACAGAGCCTATTTTAAAAAATCCGTTAACGGGCCTTCCGATGGCTAAGGAGAAAGAGGACATGAGGCCTTTCGCGGTTATGGTAGAAAACGAAAAAAGCGCAAGGCCTCAATCAGGCTTAGATAAAGCCGATGTAGTATACGAAATATTAACGGAAGGCGGCATTACCAGATTTCTCACTGTTTACCTTGGAGAGGACGCCGAAGAGATAGGGCCGGTCAGGAGTGCCCGCCATTATTTTATAGATTTTGCTATGGAATATGAGGCTATTTACGTCCATTACGGGGGAAGTCCCCAAGCTTATTCCGACCTGAAAAAGTACGACAAAATTGACAATATAGATGGCATATACGACAGCGTCACCTTCTGGAGGGACAAAACTCGCAAACCACCGCACAACGCGTATACCAGCGCCCATAATATTATGAAAACCGCCCAAAAGCGCGGATACCTCGGAACATTAAAAATTGAAGGTTGGGATTTTTTAGAGGGGAAAAGTAATGACTTAGGTCCCATTCGGGAATTTGTACTCGAATATTATCGGAATTACAGGGTAAAGTATGCGTACGACGAAAATAAGCGGGCGTATTTAAGGTACATAAATGACGAACCTCATGTAGATCGAAGAACTGGTAACCCCATTGCCGTTAAAAATATCATCGTGCAGTTTATGGATACCCGGGTAATTGATGCTGAAGGTAGGCTCGAGATAAAGACGGCAGGTTCAGGTACGGGATATTACATAAGCGACGGAAACTATGCTCGTATCCGTTGGGAAAAAGCTTCCCGGTTTGCAAAAACCAGGTACACTACGGAAGACGGCAGAGAATTAAGGCTAAATCCGGGGAATACCTGGATTCAAATAATGCCTATTCAGGCAAAAACAAAATTGGACCTTAACTAAAAGAGAGGTAGCTAGAATGGGTGTATATACAACGGAAGCCATTGTGGTCGGCTATAGAGATTTGGGGGAAGCCGATAGGATATTGACCCTTTTTTCACCGGAAAAGGGCAAGATCCACGCGGTGGCAAGAGGGGTTAGGCGCCCTAGAAGCCCACTGATGGCAGGTACGCAACTTTTTTCCTACAGCAAATTTCTCCTGGTCGAAGGAAAAAATTTAGATTCCATAAGCCAGTGTGAGCTTAAGGAATCTTTTTTTAAAATACGGGAAGATTTAGACAGGATGGCGTACGGAGCTTATTTTGCGGAGCTTCTTCGAATCTCCACGCGGGAGTGCGAAAAAAGTGAAGAAGTTTTTAGGTTTTTTCTAAAGACGCTATTTTTGCTTGAGGTATGGGAAGACCTGAAGGTTATGGCAAGAGTCTTTGAGCTGAAGCTGATGGCTCTACAGGGGTTTAAACCTCAAATATTTTGTTGTGTGAATTGCGGTGAAAAGAGATTGGAGAAGGTTTGGTTCAGTTCGATTTTAGGTGGAATCCTCTGCGAAAAGTGCAAAAATAAGGATGAAAAGGCAATTAGAATTTCAAAAGAAACACTGTCGGTGATGAAACACATTTTAAAAAAAAGATTTGAGGAATTGGCTGAGCTTAAAGTGACTCAAAACGTAAAAAATGAATTAAAAGAGGCAATTTTAGATTTCGTTTTGCATCAGTTGGAGCGAAAACCTCGAACTTTGAGCTTTTTGGAAGATATATCCATACTATGAAATAAGGGAGGGTATATTTTGAAAGCCGTTTTGGATTCGTTTAGAGGAAAAGCCATTTATGTGTTTTTTGCATTGTTAATTTTTTTGACGGGGTGTTTTCTGGGATGGATGATATTCTGGCAAAACCCGGCGTTTATTCCGGAGAACCTGAATAAGTTACTTGGAAACCTTCTTGAGATCAGCGCTAAGATGGAAAAAGAAAGTAAGCTTTCTATAGCAGGGTATATTTTCCAAAATAACGCAAGAGCGCTTCTTGTCATGATTTTTGGAGGAATTGCTTTTGGAATAGTTCCCTTTTTTGCTTTGATTTTCAACGGATTTGTAGTAGGAGTAGTACTAGCTCTGAACTTTTATCATAGCCAGCCACTTTATTTTTTCCTGGCAGGGATGCTCCCCCACGGTATTTTGGAGCTCCCTGCTATTTTGACAGGTGCCGCTTTCGGATTAAAGACCGGAGCGGAGCTTTTGTTTTCAAAGGGAGAAATCAGACTCAAGAGATTGAAGAAAAATTTAAAAGAAAGTATTCTAGCTCTCGGCATCTTAATTCCAATGCTTTTGATAGCTGCGATTATAGAGGCGGTTGTGACCCCTCTAATCTTAAGCCCGTTCAATAAATAAAATAATATATACTTTTTAAGTCAAATGTGATATACTTTATTATTGACATTACCCAATATGAGATACTTTTTGATGTGTGTTGGAAGGGAGGGAGGACAAATAGAATTAACACCAAGACAAATGTTAATAGTTGATATCGTGAAAAAACACGAGCCTATTACAAGCGAGGAAATTGCAGCAAAGCTTAATATTACAAGGGCAGCGTTGAGACCTGACCTTTCAATACTTACGATGGCCGGAATACTTGAGGCAAGGCCAAGAGTGGGGTATTTTTATGCAGGCAAGAATCCGAAGGGAATTATTTCGCAGAAAATAAGAAGTATAAAGGTCAGCGAGATAAAAGCCGTACCGGTAGTAATAAGAGAAGAGACTTCGGTATATGATGCAATAGTAACGCTTTTTTTGGAGGACGTGGGGACACTTTTCGTAGTGCAAGAAGATGGAAGCCTCTGCGGTGTGGTCTCGCGGAAAGACCTTTTGAAGATAGCCATTGGGAATGCAGACATAAAGCAGGTACCCGTGAGCGTGGTAATGACGAGGATGCCGAATTTGGTTACTGTGACGTTGGATGAAAGCGCCTACGACGCGGCGAGAAAAATCGTCGAACATCAGGTGGATGCTCTGCCGGTGATAAGGCCCATGGAAGTCGACGGCAAGCAAAAGTACGAAGTCGTGGGAAAAGTCACAAAAACGACCATTACTAAGCTTTTTGTAGAGCTTGGCAAAGAATAATAATAAAAGGGGGGATTCAAAATAGTTAAGGTGGAAGGACCAGTTATTTTTGCCGTATCAGATTCTATCGGAGAAACGGCGGAATTAGTAGCAAAAGCCGCCACCGTGCAATTCAATTCCGGTCATGTGGAAATCAGAAGGTACCCTTATGTAACCGAGGAAGAAGATGTGGTGGAAGTAGTGGAGGAGGCAAAAAAATATAAAAATAGCGCGATAGTATGCACCATGGTGCTGCCGGAAATTAGAAAAAAATTGTTGGAGCTTGCCGAAGCCAATAACATACCGATTTTGGATATAATGGGGCCAATGATGGATATAGTTTCCAGGATAACGAATATAAGGCCGAAGCTAGAACCGGGTCTGGTAAGAAGGGTGGACGAGGATTATTTTGAGAAGATAGAAGCGATAGAATTTGCGGTAAAGTACGACGATGGCAAGGACCCGAGGGGGCTTGCAAAAGCCGATGTGGTGCTCATCGGAGTTTCCAGGACTTCAAAGACGCCGCTTTCCATGTACCTCGCCCACAAAAGGCTTAAAGTAGCCAATCTCCCGCTTGTTCCGGAAGTATCTCCTCCCGAAGAATTGTTTCAGCTCGACCCCAAAAACGTCGTGGGTCTTACCATACAACCCGAAATACTGTACAAGATCCGACAGGAAAGGCTGAAAGCTCTGGGGTTAAGCAGCGATGCTACCTATGCGAGTATGGAGAGGATATTGAAAGAATTAGAGTATGCCGACGAAATAATGAAAAAAATAGGCTGCCACAGGATAGATGTTTCCAACAAGGCGGTGGAAGAAGTGGCGGCTAGAATACTCGAGATAATAAGGAGAGGGGAAAACCGATGACCAAGTATGTTTATAAATTCAATGAAGGTAGGGCTTCGATGAAGAACCTGCTGGGTGGAAAGGGAGCCAATCTTGCAGAAATGATGCACATCGGCCTGCCCGTACCGCCCGGTTTTACCGTGACGACCGAGGCATGCGTGAGATACTACCAGGAAGGAGAAAAAATTCCCGGAGAGGTCATCGAGCAGGTTTTCGAAGCTCTTGAGAGCCTGGAAGAAACGACCGGCAAGAAATTCGGGAGCTCCGACAATCCTCTTTTGGTTTCGGTCAGGTCGGGAGCGCCGGTTTCGATGCCGGGTATGATGGATACCATACTCAATCTGGGACTGAACGATGCCACAGTGGAGGGACTCGCCCGTTCAACCGGTGACAGGCGCTTTGCCTACGACTGTTACCGGAGGTTCATACAGATGTTCGCCGATGTGGTTCTCAATGTAGAACATGAGAGATTCGAGGAAATTATAAGTTCTGTCAAGAATAAAAAGGGCATCAATTACGATACCGACCTTACGGCCGAAGACTGGCAAGAAGTTTTGGAATCATACAAGAATTTGGTATTAAAACATACAGGCCGTCAATTTCCTCAAGACCCAAAAGAGCAGCTAGTGATGGCCATTGAAGCGGTGTTTCGTTCCTGGAACAACCAGAGGGCTATTGTTTACAGGAAAATAAACAAAATACCGGACGATCTCGGAACTGCAGTCAACGTCCAGGCAATGGTTTTCGGAAACATGGGCGAAGATTCGGGGACCGGCGTGGCTTTTACCAGAAACCCTTCCACCGGGGAAAGAGAAATTTACGGGGAGTTTTTGCTGAACGCACAGGGAGAAGATGTGGTGGCCGGGATTAGGACGCCTAAAAATATAAAAGAACTACGAAGCATCATGCCCGATGTTTACAAGCAGTTGGAAGATGTTTGCAGTCTCCTCGAAAGGCACTACAGGGATATGCAGGATATTGAGTTCACCGTGGAAAAAGGCAAACTCTACCTTCTTCAAACCCGCAGTGGCAAGAGAACGGCAGAGGCGGCGGTAAAAATTGCCGTGGACATGGTAAAAGAGGGGCTCATTTCCAAAGAAGAAGCTGTACTTAGGGTGTCTCCAGACCATGTAACGTCGCTTTTGCACAGGCGTATAGACCCAAATGCCAAGGTGGAAGTTATTGCCAAAGGGCTGCCCGCCTCACCGGGAGCAGCGTCAGGTCAGGTGGTTTTTTCCCCCGACGAAGCCGAAACTTTAGGACAGCAAGGTCATAGGGTGATTCTGGTCAGGACGGAGACCACTCCCGACGACATCCACGGTATAGTCATGGCTCAAGGAGTATTGACAAGCCGCGGAGGCATGACCAGCCATGCGGCGGTGGTTGCGCGCGGCATGGGTAAGCCGTGCGTATGCGGTTGCGAGGCGCTTTCGATAGATTACAAAAAAGAGGAATTCAGGGTAGGCGAGCTGGTTGTAAAGAAGGGCGATATAATTTCGATAGACGGTTCTACGGGTAAAGTTATGCTCGGAGAGGTGCCCATGATTGACCCTGTGCTTTCGGGAGAGTTTAGAGAACTATTAAAATGGGCCGATGAAATAAGAAGGCTTTCCGTTAGGGCCAATGCCGATACGCCGCAAGATGCAAAGCTCGCCCGGGATTTCGGTGCTGAAGGCATCGGCCTTTGCAGGACCGAGCATATGTTTATGGGGCAGGATCGCCTGCCCATTGTTCAGCAAATGATTATGGCAACTACTAGGGAAGAAAGGGAAAGAGCATTAGAAAAACTTCTCGTTTTCCAGCGGCAGGATTTCGAAGGCATCCTCGAAGCTATGCACGATTTGCCGGTGACGATAAGACTTTTGGATCCGCCACTTCATGAGTTTTTGCCGGATGCCGAAGAACTTGTCGATGAAATTGCACAGCTGAAGGCTAAGGGCGATATGGATGGCCTTAAGGAAAAGCAGGAAATGTTGAAAAAGGTAAAAGCGCTCAGGGAATTCAATCCCATGCTGGGCTTGAGGGGTTGCCGGCTGGGGATTTTATATCCGGAAATTTACGAAATGCAGGTTCGAGCGATTTTCCAGGCGGCGTGCAATCTGGCCAAAAAAGGCGTCAAGGTTATACCCGAAGTTGAAATACCGTTGGTCAGCAATGCCAACGAATTAAAGCAGTTGAGGAAGCTCGTGGAAAACGTAGCTTCTAAAGTAATGGACGAAGAGGGAGTAAAGGTAAAGTACAGCATAGGGACCATGATCGAAATACCAAGGGCTTGCATTACTGCCGATGAAATAGCAGAATACGCAGACTTTTTCTCCTTCGGAACTAACGACTTGACTCAAACAACTTACGGTTTCAGCCGAGACGATGCAGAAGCCAAATTCCTCCCTCAGTATATAAACCAGAAAATTTTGCAGGAAGATCCATTTATCGTCCTCGATCGGAAAGGGGTCGGAACCCTTATGAAGACAGCAGTGGAACTGGGGAGGAAAGCGAAGGAAAACCTTGCGGTGGGAATATGTGGAGAACACGGAGGGGAGCCCAATTCCATAGAATTCTGTCACGAGATAGGTTTAGATTATGTGAGCTGCTCGCCTTACAGGGTGCCGATAGCAAGGTTGGCTGCGGCGCACGCGGTGCTCAAGAAAAAATGAAACCTTTACGAGGGGCTTTAAAGCTCCTCTTTTTTTAATAAAATAATGTTTATAAAGGATTTATTTTGAAGACGGAGGGCTCTTTTATGAATATAAGAGAAATGATGGAAGAGCAAGAAATTAAAACTCTTTCTCCTTATGCAGCCTTGAGCAGCAAAAGCAAGGGGAGGCTAGTGCCAGAGGAAAAGTGCAGCATCAGAACCGAGTTCCAGAGGGATAGGGACAGGATTCTCCATTCCAAGGCTTTCAGGCGAATGAAACACAAGACCCAGGTTTTCATATCCCCAGAAGGAGACCATTACAGAACCAGATTAACCCATACTCTGGAAGTTGCACAGATAGCCAGAACTATATCGAGGGCGCTGAGGTTGAACGAAGATCTAACCGAGGCAATTGCTTTGGGGCATGACCTGGGCCATACCCCTTTCGGTCATTCGGGGGAATACGTGTTAAACAGGCTCATGAAAGACGGCTTCAGGCACGAAGAACAGAGCCTGAGGGTGGTGGATGTTCTTGAGCGCGGAAGCGGACTGAATCTGACCTGGGAGGTGAGGGACGGCATAAGAAATCACAACAGCCGGGGAAATCCCGCGACGCTGGAAGGACAGGTGGTAAAAATAGCCGATTGGATAGCCTATATAAATCACGATATTGATGATGCGATAAGGGCGGGGATACTCAGAGAAACCGACTTGCCCAGAGAACCGATAGATGTTCTCGGGAAGAGTCATGCTCTGCGCATAGATACGATGATAAAGGATATAATTAAAGAAAGTTATGGGAAACCTTTTGTCAAAATGAGCGAGGAAGTTTACGAGGCGACGGTGGAGTTGAGGAGCTTTCTTTTTGAAAGGGTATACGTAGGGTCCAGTGCCAAATCCCAGGAAATAAAGGCTCAAAAAATGCTGGAGTTGCTTTTCGAGTACTTTTCAAAAAATGTCGAATCGATGCCGGAAGAATTCGTCGCAATTGCTAAAAAAGAGGGGATTGAGCGAGGAGTTTGCGATTATATTGCTGGGATGACCGACAGCTTTGCTGTTCACAAGTTTAGAGACATTTTTGTACCTTCATCCTGGCCTATAAATGCTAGTAAATGACATAGAAGAAATTAATTTTTGATTAAAAAGAAGGAATATCTCCTATTGATGTAGAATAATCTTTATGCGAAAGCCGAGCTCGTAATATTTTTTTTCTTAAAAAAACATTTAGTTGGGCCTTACCCCGGAGTATACTGTTTTTCAAATAAAGACAAGGGGAGATTTTTTTTGAATTAGGCAGGTGGGCACGATGGGCCTCTACTCCGATGAAATTATAAAAGAAGTTCAAGATAGGGCTGATATTGTCGAAATAGTGTCGAATTATGTTTCGCTTAAAAAGCGCGGCGAAAATTACGTGGGGCTGTGCCCTTTTCATTCAGAGAAGACGCCCTCGTTTAATATAAGCCCTAAGAAACAGCTTTTTTACTGTTTTGGGTGTGGAATAGGAGGTAATGTTTTTACATTTTTGATGAAAAAAGAAAATTGGACCTTTCCGGAGGCTTTGAGGTGGCTGGCGGAAAGAGTAGGGGTAAAGCTACCTGAGGAGGAAACGTTAGGGGAAGTATCAGAAGCTTTCAAGCTAAAAAGGGAGATTTTGAAGATAAACGAATTAGCCGCAGAATTCTACCATAATAACCTCTTGAGGACAAAGGAGGCAGAAAGGGCAAGATATTATCTGTCGAGTCGAGGAATTCTAGCTGGTACAATAGAGAAGTTCAATCTGGGTTATGCCCTACCGGCTTGGGATGGGCTAATAAATTTCATGCGCTCAAAGGGAATAGAAGAGGATGCGCTTTTAAGAGCCGGATTAGTTATTCCTAAAAGTTCCGGGAAGGGCTTTTACGATAGATTTAGGGATAGGATTATTTTTCCTATTAAAGATGTGACAGGAAGTATAATAGGATTCGGGGGACGAATTTTAGATAAAGGGGAACCAAAGTACTTAAATTCACCTGAGACTCCTGTTTTTAACAAACGGGAACATCTTTACGGATTGCCTCTGATTAAAAAAGGAGAGTCACCTATCATTTTAGTAGAGGGATATATGGACTGTATAGCCTTACACCAGCATGGATTTACGCAGGCGGTAGCGTCCCTTGGAACGTCTCTCACCGAACAGCAGGCGAAAACACTAAAACGATATACCGAAGAAGTTGCTATTGCTTACGATTCAGACGTGGCGGGTCAAACTGCGACGCTTAGGGGTATTGGAGTTCTTGTGAAAGAGGGATTACGGGTAAAAGTGATATCCTTACCAGAAGGCAAAGACCCAGACGAGTTTATAAAAGCACGAGGGAAAGAGGCTTTCGAAGAGTTAGTCAAATCAGCACAAAATTTTATCGATTACAAACTCAATTCGGCAAAAAAAGGCCTTGACTTAAAATCTCAAGATGGAAAACTAAAATTTATAAAGAGGGCTGTATTAATTTTGGCGGAAATAGAAGATGGTGTGGAAAGAGAGCTTTATATTCAAAAGCTTTCGGATGAGCTAAATATCCCAAAGAATACATTCAAAGAGGATATAAACAAAATAAGAGCTCAATCGCTTATGCCAAACATTGGCTCAAAGTATAAAAACAGCCAATTAAGGGATAATAATAAAGAATTGACAAAAATAAAAATTATCTCGGGTTTTTACAAGGTAGAAAGAAATCTTTTAAAAATGATGATAGAGGATGATGGAGTAAGGGAGAAGGTTATGGAGAAATTGTCAGCTTACAATTTCATAGATTTGAGGCACAGAAAAATTGCTGCCGCGGTGTTCGAAATGGTCCAGAAAAACGAATCCGTAACACCTAAAGATGTAGCCGTGAAGTTGAAAGATGATCCTGACGCTGCGGCAGAACTGGCCAACATACTAATGGCGAACGAAAAGCAGGATGAAGAGATGGTAGACGACTTGATCAACCGGGTAAAGGAAAATTACTTAAAATTAGCGATAAAGAAGATAAGGAGTGAAATCCAACGGGCGGAGAAAGTGGGAGAAATAAAAAAAGCTCTTAACCTTCTTTCAACCTATCGCAGGTTAAAACACGAAATAGAACAACTTAAGTCTTACCTTACTAGGAAGGGGGGAATCTGATGGCAACGGAAAAGGAAACCGAAAAGGTTAAGGTCGAAGAGGAAAAGGACCAGGCAAAGGAACAGGATAAGGAGCAGCAAAAAGAAAAAGAGAAAGAAAAAGAAAAAAAGACGAAGCAGAGTAAAAAGGCCGATAAGATGAAAGCTGTAAAGGAACTCATTGAAAAAGGTAAAAAGACGGGAGCGTTAACTTACAAGGAAATAATGGACACCTTGGCGGATTTTGAAGATCTAGATGCCGATCAAATAGATAAGATATATGAGTCCTTCGAGGAAATGGGAATCGAGATTATAAACGATAACGATGATATACCGGAATCTTTGCTTGAAGATATTCCCCCAGAAGAGTTGGACCTGTCTGTTCCCGAAGGTGTGGCTATAGATGACCCTGTCAGGATGTATTTAAAGGAAATCGGCAAAATACCGCTCCTCACGCCGGAAGAAGAGATTGAGCTGGCAAAACGCATAGAAAAGGGCGACAAGGAGGCCAAAAGGCGTCTTGCAGAAGCAAACCTCAGGCTTGTTGTCAGCATAGCAAAAAGATACGTAGGAAGGGGCATGCTTTTTCTGGACCTCATCCAGGAAGGAAACCTGGGCCTCATAAAAGCCGTGGAAAAGTTCGACTACCGCAAAGGATATAAATTCAGCACGTATGCGACTTGGTGGATCAGACAAGCTATAACCCGAGCCATTGCAGATCAGGCAAGAACCATCAGAATTCCGGTTCACATGGTGGAGACGATTAATAAGCTGATAAGGGTATCGCGCCAGCTCCTGCAGGAACTCGGTAGGGACCCGACCCCGGAGGAAATTGCCGAAGAAATGGAAATGCCTGTCGAAAAGGTGAGGGAGATAATGAAGATAGCCCAGGAACCCGTGTCCCTCGAAACGCCTATAGGAGAAGAGGAAGACAGCCATCTTGGTGACTTTATCCCCGATGAAGAAGCCCAGGCACCGGCTGATGCCGCGGCTTACAGGCTGTTGCGGGAACAATTGGAAGATGTCTTGGAAACCTTGACTCCGCGGGAAGAAAAGGTACTGCGGCTGCGGTTCGGACTCGACGATGGAAAGCCCAGAACCCTCGAAGAAGTGGGGCAGGTTTTCGGCGTTACTCGCGAGAGGATACGGCAGATTGAAGCCAAAGCTTTGAGAAAACTGCGCCATCCGAGCAGAAGCAAAAAATTAAAGGACTTCCTTGAGTAAAAGCGGGGTAATCCCGCTTTTTTCTACTATTTGCTCTTAAAGGTGAAAAAAATGAAGTTGAGCGAGAGATTGCTGGAAATAGCCGGATTGGTGCCTCGGGGCAGTTGTGTTTCGGATGTTGGAACCGACCATGCGCTTTTGCCCATATATCTGGTCAAAAACGGTATTTCTCAAAGGGTTATTGCAGTTGAGGCAAGATACGGGCCTTGGATGAGGGCTAGAGAAAATGTTAAGAAGGCAGGTTTTTCCGATTTTATAGATGTCCGGCTGGGGGATGGCTTTGAACCTTTAAAGCCAGGCGAGGTTGATGTGGCAATTATAGCCGGCTTAGGGGGTGAAACCATATGGAGCATAATGGAAAAATCTCCTGACATCGTGAATTCTCTTTACGCAATTATACTTCAGCCCATGAAAAATGCGCACAGATTGAGGAAGGCCCTTTTTGAGAGTTGTTTTGAAATAACGGAAGAACGCGTGGTATGCAGCAAGGGAAGGTACTTCGAAATAATGGTGGTAAAAAAGGGGACTTCCTGCTTTTTCAGCGAAGAGGATGTAATACTGGGTCCCGTATTGAAGCAAAAGCGAACTCCGGAAGTGCTTGAATATATTGAAGCGCGCCTCAATCGACTTTTTATTAAATTGAGGGAACTGGAAGGTCAAAACAGCGAGCATGCCAAAAAGGCAAGAGAATCCATGCTTAGGGAGATGGAATTGTTAAAAGGGGTGTTGGAAGAATGATCAGTATTCAGACTGTGATTAATTTGATAGAAAAGTTCGCTCCCAAAAAGCTTTCTTTAGAATGGGACAACGTAGGTTTGATGGTGGGAGCAAGCTCGGCAAAAGTAAAAAAGATTCTCGTTGTACTTACAGTGACGCCCGGGGTGGTAGAATACGCCGCCTCAAGCGGCGTGGACCTGATTATTTCACACCATCCTTTCATTTTCAGACCTTTGAATTCCATAAGGCAGGATTTACCAGTAGGGAAAATGATTATAGAGGCAATAAAGCACGATATAGCGATTTATTCTGCCCATACGAATCTGGATGTGGCAAAAGGAGGGATTAACGACCTTTTGGCGCAAAAATTAGGACTTGAAAAGGTAGAGGTGCTGGAAAAGACCTTCGAGGAACCGTTAAAAAAGATTGTGGTATACGTTCCTAAAGGATACGAGGAAGTGGTAAGGGACTCTATGGGTGATGCCGGTGCCGGACATATAGGAAATTACAGCCATTGCAGTTTCAATATTTCGGGTATCGGGACTTTCAAACCTCTAGAGGGTTCGAGTCCTTTTTTGGGGCGGCAAGGCGAGTTGGAAAGGGTGGAAGAAGTTAGGGTCGAGACCATTGCTCCCGCATCCCGGGTCAAAAAAATATTAAATGCAATGTTAAAAGTTCATCCGTATGAAGAAGTGGCTTATGATATTTATCCTGTGGAAAATGAAGGATGTGCTTTCGGATTAGGCCGAATAGGCTACCTTAAAACTCCCGTGACCTTAGGGGAACTCTGCCGTATTGTCAAACAAAAACTAGAAGTAAAGTTCTTGCGGGTGGTAGGGGAGCCCGATAGGAAGGTTTCTAAAATTGCCTTATGCGGCGGAGCAGGAGGAAGTCTTATATCGAAAGCAGTTTTTGCGGGGGCCGATGCTTACATAACGGGAGATATAAAGTACCACGAAGCTGAAGAAGCGAAAGCTTCCGGTATAGCCTTGATAGATGCCGGGCATTACTCTACGGAAAAGATAATATTGAATTTCCTGGCCGAGTATTTGAAGAAGGAACTGGCGGAGCTAGAAAGTGACGTTTCTGTAGAGGTTTATGATGAAGGCGATCCAATAAAAATTGTTTAAATGATAAAAGCTAGAAAATCATCTTTTAATCAGAAAAATATAAAAACAATACAATCCCTAGAGATTGAAAAATATAGCCGAAATTGATAAAATAAAAAAAGAACCGCCAACAAGGTTGTGTCAATGCTTTCAGGGGGTGAGCGCCCATAGGTGCATAGTATATCGTGAGATTTGCGGTAAAATACATATCAATATAAGTAATTAAGTAACAGGAGGTATTATGGAGAGGTTAAAAGTATACGTAGACGGAGCTTCCCGGGGAAATCCGGGAGATGCAGGGATTGGCATAGTGATGTTGGATGAAAACGGTAACGTGGTGAAAGAAATGAGCGACTACATCGGGCAAACAACGAACAACATAGCTGAGTACACGGCTCTTATCATTGCCCTGAAAGAGGCGCTCGAGATGGGCTGCGAAGAAATCGAAGTATTTTCCGACAGCGAGCTCATGGTAAAACAAATAAACGGACAGTACCAGATTAAAAATGAAGGGATAAAGCGCCTTTATTCCCAGGTGGTCCAGTTGATGAAAGAGTTCAGGAGTTTCAGCATAAATCACGTGAGGAGAGAATACAATAAAAGGGCTGATGAGCTCGCCAACGAAGGCATTGACATGGCCCTTGGCGATGAAGAGGTTATTGACATTTAAACGAAGTCATGTTATAATGTCCTTCCGGCAAAAAGGTGATGAGTAGGTCGGATGGTCGCGGGTTTGTGCCCGAGGAAAGTCCGAGCTCCACAGGGCAGGGTGCTGGGTAACACCCAGTGAGGGCGACCTCAAGGAAAGTGCAACAGAAATATACCGCCCGGTAAAAGCTTTTGCCGGGTAAGGGTGGAAAGGTGAGGTAAGAGCTCACCAGCGGTCAGGCGACTGGCCGGCTATGTAAACCCCACCTGGAGCAAGACCAAATAGGGGAGCATATGCGGTGGCCCGCCGCGCTCCCGGGTGTGGTCGCTAGAGGTGTCAGGCAACTGTCACCCAAGATAGATGACCATCCTCGACAGAACTCGGCTTACAGACCTACTCATCCTTGAATAAAAATGAAAAACTCAAGGCGTTGAGCCTTGAGTTTTTAAGTTTTACTCGGCCTTTTTTTCCGAAGATTCACCGGAGGACTTGCTTTCCAATGAAGTTTCACCAGAACCCTTTCGGACGTAATCGGTTATATGGAAGCCTGACCCTTTAAAAACCAGACCCACGTTTCGGCTAATCAGACGCTTAACCGGATTTCCGCAGGTCGGACATTTTTCTAACGGGGATTCAGTTATAGCCTGTTCCTGCTCAAAATCGCCGCACCTTTCACACCTGTATTCGTAAAGTGGCATTGGTAGCACCTCCTCTATAGCAACATTTACACGAGTTCACAAGAGATTATATACAATGGTTTTTTCCCTTTGTCAAGTCGTAATAAAATAAATTTCTGAAGGGAGAGGTATAGTGTTGGTAAGGCCAATGATCCATGCGTTCCAGATATGGGGCACGAAAATGGTGCTCGACGTAAACAGCGGTTCCGTGTTCGAAGTAGACGACCTGGTATACGATGTACTTAAATTTTACGAAGAACTTTCCCCGGAGGATGTCATCGCTAAATTAAAGGAGAAATATGCGGAATCGGAAATCGAAGAGGCCATAGAAGAACTGGAGATTTTAAAAGCTCAGGGCCTCCTTTTTTCCGGAGCGAACCTTGATCCGGCCGTAGAACTTTTAAACGAAAAAAAATACGTAAAAGCTCTTTGCCTCAACGTGGCTCACGATTGCAATTTGAGGTGCAGGTATTGTTTTGCATCGAAAGGACATTACGATGGAGCGCGGCAGTTGATGAGCGAAGAGGTGGCAAAAAATGCTATAGATTTCCTTTTACAACGTTCGGGGGGACTAAAAAATTTGGAGGTGGATTTTTTTGGTGGAGAACCTTTGATGGCTTTTGATACCATAAAATATGTGGTTTCCTACGCGAGAAGTTTAGAAGACAAATATAACAAAAAATTCCATTTCACGGTTACCACCAATTGTCTTTTGCTCGACGATGAAATAATGGATTATTTGCATAAAAACATGGACAATATAGTGATGAGTTTGGACGGGAGAAAGATGGTAAACGACAGGATGCGGGTGCGGGCCGACGGCTCGGGAAGCTACGACAGGGTTGTTTCGAATATAAAAAAACTGGTGGCCTTGAGAAAAAGGGACGGCAAGGATTACTACGTCAGGGGCACATTCACAAAGTACAACCTGGACTTCGCAAAAGATGTCATTCACATGGCTGACCTCGGTTTTGAGGAGATTTCCGTCGAGCCGGTTGTTGGAAAAGAAGGGGATTTTCTGATCGATGAAGGGGATTTGGAAACCGTATACCGACAGTACGATGAAATTGCAAGAGAATACATCAAAAGAAAAACATCGGGGGAAAATCCGTTTAGATTTTATCACTTCAATATAGACATTTATAAAGGTCCATGCTTGCAAAAGAGGCTTTCGGCGTGCGGTGCCGGCAGGGAATACCTCGCAGTTACTCCGGACGGAGAGATATACCCGTGTCACCAGTTCATAGGCAAGAGGGAGTTTGTTCTAGGGGACGTTTTTGAAAAAACTCTTGATGAGGATGTTATAAAGAAGCTGAAGAATACCCACGTCCTTGCAAAACCTGATTGCGTATCGTGCTGGGCCAAGTTTTTCTGCAGCGGTGGCTGCAGCGCCAACAATTACGAGGTGAACGGGGATTTAAATTTACCCAATAAAATATCCTGCAGTTTGCAGAAAAAAAGAATCGAGTACGCGATTTACCTTGCTGTAAAGGCTGGAATGCAAAGTGAAAAAAACAGATTGTTATGTTGATGAAGTGCAAAAAGCGACAATTTTCTAGCAATTACAATAATACCAAATCGCAAAATATGGTGATTCGTGTAAGAAGAGATAAAAAATGGAAGCAAAATATAACTGCTGAAAAAAATGCGGACATAATCGGAAAATACGGTCGTTGATAATGCCCTTAAACTGTGATAAAATGGCCTAGTAAATCGATACAGAGGGGAAATAATCATGGCAGCTGCATTGACTAAGCTCAACCAGGAGATTGCAAGGCTAAAAAGGGAGCTTAACGAAAAGCTGGAGAAAAAAAACCTTTTGGCCAACGAAGTCTACGCTTTGAGCTTGCAGCTTGATAAGCTCATTTTGGCTTATCACAGAGCATCCATTAAAGCTGAATAGGTGTTCTTTTAAATGCTGCTTTTTGCAGCATTTTTATTTTTTGACTTATTTTTTCAGGTTTTATATAATTGACTCTAAGAATTATTTTGCGAGGTGTGATCTTATATGGAGCTTTTTACCATCGATGATGTGGAAAACTTGAGCCGGGCTGACATAAAGAAAATTTACTCCGAGCACGTAAATCCCGGACTTGCTTCGATGATGGGGCTTTTAAATTTCGATAGGGTCTACGTTAAGGCAGAGGGGTGTTATGTTTGGGATGCCGAGGGCCAGAAATACCTGGATTTTTTGGGGGCTTACGGCGCGCTGAATTTGGGACATAATCCACCTGAAGTGTTGGAAGCTATAAAAAAGGTGAGCCAAAAGCCCAATTTACTGCAGGCGACTATGAATCCGTATGCGGCAGCCCTGGCGCACAATCTTTCAAAAGTGGCACCCGGAAATTTAAAACACAGCTTTTTTTGCAACAGCGGAGCAGAGGCCGTGGAAGGAGCTTTAAAAACGGCAAGGGCGGCTACGCGAAAGCAAAAGATAATATCTTGCGATGGCGCTTTTCACGGAAAGACTTTAGGTGCGTTATCGGCTACCGGACGGGATAAATACAAGGGCCCCTTTTTGCCCCTGGTGCCGGAATTTGAGACCATACCGTTCGGAGATTTGGATGCGCTTGAAGCAAAATTAAAAGGAGGCAACGTGGCCGCGTTCATAGTGGAGCCGATACAAGGGGAAGCAGGGATTATCGTACCTCCGAAAGGATATTTGAAAGGGGCAAGAGATCTTTGCACAAAATATGGAGCCTTGCTGATAGTCGATGAAATACAAACAGGTTTAGGCAGGACGGGAAGCATGTTTGCGTGCGAACACGAAGATGTGGCACCGGATATAATGTGCGTTGCAAAATCGTTAGGGGGCGGAGTGATGCCTATTGGAGCATTCATCGCCACCGATGAAGTTTGGGAAAGAGCTTATTCCGGGATGGAAAGATGCCTGCTGCACACATCGACTTTTGGTGGAAACACTTTAGCGTGTGCTGCGGGTATAGCCTCCATCAATGCTATAAAAGAAAAAAGACTGGCCGAAAGGGCTGCAGAACTGGGAGACTATTTCCTAAACAGATTGAAAGGCCTTAAGGAAAAGTTTGGCATAATAAAGGAAGTTCGCGGAAGGGGACTTATGATAGGTATCGAGTTCGAGCCTCCGGTAAAGGGGTTCATAAACAGGATAACGGGCGGAGTCATAAATAAGCTGTACGAAGAATTCACGGGAGCACTGGTGGCTGGAGAGCTGCTCAACAAGCACAGGATAATCACCGCATACACCCTTAATAATCCCAATGTTATAAGGTTGGAGCCGCCGCTTATCGTGACGAAAGAGGATATTGACCAGGTGATTGACGCCTTGGAGGATATCTTTACTAGATACAGAGGATTTATGGGTATGACTCTGAACGCCATAAAATCGGCTGCGAGTTCCATACTGTCGAAGTAGCTTTTTGAATAAACATGAGCGATAAAGACAAAAAGGTAAGCAACCCGGTTTTGTTGCTTACCTTTTTTTCTGAAGTTATTGCGTAAAATAAAAATGGTCGGGACGGCGGGACTTGAACCCACGACCTTTCGGACCCGAACCGAACGCGCTACCAAACTGCGCTACGTCCCGACGACAATTATTATACTATAAACCTAGATTTTTTTCAAACCTTTTTTTCAATCAACTAACTCATCAAGATATGGCACAAACTAAAAGTAGATCCTGAATTGTAATGCGTAAGAGGATTTTTTTAATAAAAGGAGAAATAAAAGGAAGTAAGTTTATTTTTACTGGAGGAGGTAGGGAGTTTGGACAGACTCTTTAAACGCAAAACTTTAGACAACGGGATAAATCTTTATATCCATTCCACCGACAAATTTAAAACTGTAACAGTTTGTGCTTTTATACACCAGAATTTGGATAAGAACACAGCCACGAGAACCGCACTGTTACCTTTTGTATTAAAACGAGGCAGCCATAAATTTCCAAGTTCGAGGTATATCAGCCTTTGCCTTGAAGAACTCTACGGCGCCGATTTCGGAGCCGATATAATAAAAAAAGGTGAAAGGCAAATAATTCAATTTTTCATAGAGATGGTAAATTCCAGATATACCGCTTCTGAGGATAAAATTTTAGATGAAGGTCTTGCGCTCTTTAAGGATGTTATCTTAAATCCGCTGACCGAAGGGCCCGCCTTTAAAAAGGATTTCGTGGAACAGGAGAAAGATGTCTTAAAGAGGAACATTGAGGCTCTATTTAATGACAAATTTAACTACGCCATAGAAAGATGCTTTCAGGAAATGTGCAAGGGGGAGCCCTTCAGCGTGTACAAGTACGGCAGCGTTTCGGATTTGCCGGAAATAAAAAGCGAAGACCTTTACGATTTTTATAAAATGATCATAAAAAGCAGGCCGATGGACATCTTCGTTCTGGGAGAGGTGGATGAAGGGCAAATTTATGAGAAGTTAAACAACCTTTTTTCAAACGAGCGCCGTGAGGAGAAAATTGCCGGTACTGTTGTAGTAAAAGAGGTTGAAAGGGAAAAATTCGTAGAGGAAAAGCAAGATGTGAATCAAGGCAAGCTTTCTTTAGGTTTCAGAACCGGCACGCGGTACGGCGACGAAGACTTTTACGCCTTGATGGTGTTCAACAGCGTCTTCGGCGGGGGCCCGCATTCTAAGCTCTTTCAAAATGTAAGAGAGAAAGAAAGCCTGGCTTATTATGCTTTTTCGCGCCTGGAAAAAAGCAAAGGCTTGATGTTGGCAAGCTGCGGCATTGATTTTGATAAGCTGGAAAAGACTATAGAAATAATAAAAGAGCAATTGGATGATATAAAAGAAGGGCGTATTTCCGATTATGAGTTCGAAAGCTCGAAGAAGTCCATTATTAACTCTTATAAAGAGGCAGAGGATAGCCCGGCCATGATTATAAGCCTTTACCTGGATGGCATCATAAACGGCGTAGAAGAGTCGATACAGGAAATCATTGAAAAAATCCGGAATGTCACGAAGGAAGATGTGGTGAAGGTGGCTCAAAAAGTAAAGCTGGATACCATATATTTTCTCAACAAAATGTAGTCGGGGTGAGAGTTATGAATTATATAGGAGAAAATCTTCTGTCTAGAGAATTTGACAATGGACTTAAAGCTTACGTGATTCCTAAGAAGAATTTTAATAAAGTATATGCCGTTTATTCCACAAAATACGGTTCAATAGACAATGAATTCGTAGTTCCGACGACGGGAGAGAGGTTAAAAGTGCCTGAAGGAATAGCGCACTTCCTTGAACATAAAATGTTCGAGATGCCCTATGGAAATGTCTTTGATAAATATGCCGAACTTGGAGCTTCTTCTAATGCATATACGAACTATACCAATACCACCTATCTTTTTTCTACAACTTCATCCTTTGAAGAGTGCATGAGGCTTTTGCTGGAATTTGTCGAAACCCCTTACTTTACGGAAGAAAGTGTGGAGAAGGAAAAGGGGATAATAACGCAGGAACTCAGGATGTATGAAGATGACCCGGAATGGCAGGTAATGCTTAATCTGCTCAGAGCTATGTACCACCGGCATCCAGTGAGAGATGATATAGGAGGTACCGTTGAGTCAATTCAAAACATAGATGTCGATGCCCTGTACAAGTGTTATGATACCTTCTATCATCCGAGCAATATGGTGATTTTTGTGGCCGGTGCCGTAGATGCCGATAGAGTTTTTGAGATCATTGGGGAATGGGAAAATAAAAGGGGCAAACTTCCGCAAGGTGAAATAATAAGAACTTATCCGGAAGAACCCGATACAGTAAATAAGCCCCGCATTGATGTGAAAATGTCGGTAAGCCGTCCGCTTTTTCTGATGGGATTTAAAGATAACGATGTGGGTTATGACGGAATAGAGCTCCTGCAAAAAGAAATTATTACGAACATATTGCTAGAAATTATTTTCGGGAAGAGCTCTCTCACCTACGAAAAGCTTTATGAAGAAGGGCTTATAGATGACCGGTTCAGTTTCGGATACGAAGGACAAAAAGGGTACGGCTTTTGCACCATCGGTGGAGAGACCAAAGATCCGGAGAAACTGAAGGATATGTTGGTAACCAGTATAGATGAGGCGAAGGAAGGAGGTCTGAAAGAGGAGGACTTTGAAAGGGTAAGGAAAAAATACTTGGGTGACTATATCCAGGGATTTAATTCTCTGGAATTCATCGCTAATTCGTTCGTATCATATTACCACCGAAATGTAAATATATTCGACTATCCCAAGGTATTAAAACGGATAACCTTCGAAGAGGCAGAAAGAAGGCTACGCGAATTTTTTGATTTTGACCGAATGGCGGTTTCTACGGTGTATCCAAAATGATGCGTAAAAAAATAGCACTTTTTGACGAAAAAAGTGGGGCAAAAGCCTCACTTATTTTTATTGTTTTTTTTTGTCGCAAGGGAGGAATTTAAAAGCGTTCCGTAGAATAGTTAAAGTGGTATGAAGTGGTGGAAAGTGGAGGGAAAGTCTCTAAAGGGGAGCGCGGGAAAATGCTGATGGGACAGTTCCAGCATTCGCTGGACCCGAAGGGAAGGTTAATAATTCCATCTAAGTTCCGCGAACAGCTGGGGGAAAGTTTTATCCTCACGAAGGGTTTAGACCGCTGCTTGTTCGTGTACCCTAAAAGTGAATGGGTAATGCTGGAACAGAAATTAAAAGCGCTTCCCCTGACAAAAAAGGAAGCCAGGGCATTTATCAGGCTTTTCTTTTCAGGAGCTGTGGAAGTTGAATTAGACAAACAGGGCAGAATATTAATCCCTCCTGTGCTGAGGGAATATGCGCGGATAGAAAAGGAAGTGGTGATAATAGGAGTTTCCAACAGAGCGGAAATATGGAGCGCGTCAGAATGGGAAGCTTACAGCAAAGAAGCTGAGGATTCTTATGAAGAGATAGCCGAAAACATGGTAGAGTTGGGCATATAGGTGATGCAAAATGGATTATCTTCATCAACCGGTTTTGTTAAAAGAGGCCATAGAATTGCTCAACCCCAAGTGGGGAGGAGTCTATGTAGACGCTACCCTTGGGGGAGGCGGTCATTTTTCAGAGATACTAAAGAGAATAGGGCCTGACGGAAAAGCCATAGGAATAGACCGGGACGAAGATGCGATTAAAAATGCGAGGGATAAGTTCTCGGTTTTCCCCAACGTTTTTATAATCCACGGTAATTTCAAGAATATAAAACGCATAATTGAAAGCCTTGGTTTTCAGACTGTGGACGGCGTTATATTTGACCTGGGGGTTTCTTCATATCAATTGGAAGAAAAAAGCCGGGGCTTTTCCTACATGCAGGATGCACCCCTAGATATGAGGATGGACAAGAGCCAGAAGCTCACCGCAAAAGATGTGGTGAACAACGTAGAGAAAAAGGAGCTAGCGAGGATACTAAAAGAATATGGAGAGGAGAGATGGGCTGATAGAATAGCCGAGTTCATATGCGAGAGAAGAAAAATTAAGCCCATCGAAAGAACGGGAGAGTTGGTGGACATTATAAAAGCTGCCATTCCTGCAAGGGCAAGAAGACAAGGCCCTCATCCAGCGAAGAGGACTTTTCAGGCCTTGAGGATTTTCGTAAATGACGAACTTGAGATTTTGTCCCAAAGTTTAAAAGATGCCGTTGACCTCTTAAAACCGGGGGGCAGAATATGCGTTATTTCGTTTCACTCGCTGGAAGATAGGATAGTAAAGCATACTTTTAAAGAACTAGCGAGGGGTTGTACGTGTCCAAAAGACGGTCCTTTGTGCGGGTGCAATAGGCAAGAAAATCTGAAAATACTCACTCCGAAGCCAATATTGCCGTCTCAAGATGAGTTAGAGAATAATCCGAGAGCGAGAAGTGCTAAATTAAGAGCCGGCGAGAAGCTAAGTTCTAAATAGCAAGGGGAGTGAATAAAGTGGTAGTAGCTCCAAAAACCTCTTATCGGGGAATGCAGCAATATATACCTCGCCAGTTTGAACAGACAAAAACCAGGACGAAAACTAGAGCTAGAGAAAAAGCTCGTTACATCCTAAGTGTTATTGTGGTAACCCTAGCAACCTTGCTGCTTCTTACAAGGTACGCATTCATAATTGAAACTCAATATAAAGTTGAAAAATTAAAAGCTGAAGTTGCCAAGATAGCCAGTGAAAATGAAAGCTTAAAAGTAAAAATAGCCGACTTAAAGTCTACTGAGAGGATAGAGAAGATTGCAAAAGCCAATTTGAAGATGCAGGAACCTGACAACGAACAGATAAGATACCTTGAGAGGTAAGCCATTTGCAGGGGGATTTTCCATGGCCCACAGCAGCAAAACTGTTAAAAAACGACTTGTCTTTTTGCTTTTGATATGCTTTGCGCTGAACATTGCTATCGTAGGAAGAGTTTTTTATATTCAATTTGTCCGAGGTGACGAGTTAAGGTCTAAAGCGAAGGAGCAGTGGACAAGAGATTCTCCGGTGGAACCGAAAAGAGGCACTATTTACGATAGAAATATGAATCCGCTCGCTATTAGCGCTAGCGTGAAGTCGGTTATGGCAAGTCCCCCCGATATCGAGGATGTGGAAAAAACTGCTTCTCTGCTTTCTCCCGTTTTGAACATAGAAAAAGAAGTGTTAATTAAAACCCTCGAAGAAGCGAAAAAAAAGAAAAGAGGCTCTATATTCATAAAGAGAAAAATTACCGATGAAGAGGCAGAGGCCGTCAGAAAACTTAAATTAAAGGGGATTTATTTTACCGAAGAAAGCAAAAGGTTCTATCCTGAAAAAAATTTGGCGTCTCACGTGTTAGGGTTTACCGGAATTGACAGTCAGGGACTAGACGGTGTGGAGTTGATTTACGACAAATATTTGAGAGGCATTCCGGGAAGGATTATATCAGAAAAGGATGCTTTGAGCCGGGAGCTACCCTTTGGCTTGGAGAAATATATCCCACCCGAAGAAGGATTGGGTTTAGTGCTCACTATTGACAAAGTGATACAATACATAGCTGAAAGGGAACTGGAAAAAGCCATTGCAGAAAATAACGCTAAGAAGGGTACAATAATAGTAATGGATCCCAAAACAGGAGAAATTCTAGCTCTGGCAAACAAACCGGATTATGACCCTAACAATTATAAAAACTATTCTTCTTCGGTATGGAGAAATAGCGCCATATCTGATGTATACGAACCAGGTTCGACTTTCAAGATAGTGACAGCAGCAGCTGCCCTTGAAGAAGGTGTTGTCGACCCTGATGATAGATTTTACGACCCCGGCTACGTAGTTGTGTCAGGTGTCAGGATAAAATGCTGGAGAGCTGGAGGCCACGGCAGCCAGACTTTCGCCCAGGTTATACAGAATTCCTGCAACCCTGGTTTTGTGGAGGTTGCATCAAGATTGGGGAAAGAAAAATTTATTAAATACATAAAAGGTTTCGGTTTCGGAGAGCCCACCGGCGTTGACCTTCCAGGAGAAGCGAAAGGTATTTTTAATCCCGATAAGGTAGGACCCGTAGAGCTTGCCACCATTTCTTTCGGTCAGGGAATTTCGGTGACTCCGATTCAATTAATCTCGGCCGTAGCTGCGGTTGCCAATGACGGAAAGATGACAGCACCCCACATAGCAAAGGCTTTGGTGGACAAGGAAGGCAAAATAGTTCAAGAGTTCAAACCTAAAGTCATAAGGCAGGTAATATCTGAAGATACTGCTAAAGAACTTAGGAATCTTTTGGAAAGTGTAGTGGAAAACGGAACAGGTGGCAGAGCAAAAATCGAAGGATATAAAGTGGCCGGAAAGACCGGCACTGCGGAAAAATACGCGGACGGTAAATATGTGGCGTCGTTCGTGGGGTTTGCACCGGCCGACGACCCGCAGTTTGTCGTTTTGGTTATCATAGATGAACCGTCCACCGGAATATACTACGGCGGGCAAATAGCCGCTCCAATATTTCAAAAGGTAATGGCCGATATTTTAAAGTACAAGGGTGTAAAACCGCGACTTTCCGACAGCGAGCCAAAAGAGGCTGTAAAAGTACCGGATGTCAGAAATCTATACGTGGAAGATGCCAAGGAGGTTCTCATGAATCATAAGCTGTCGGTGCGGGTAGAGGGTCAGGGACTTGTGGTCTACGAACAGGTGCCGGCGCCGGATTCGGAAGTCCCGGTTGGTTCTACCGTTCTGCTCAAGGTTTCCGATGCAAAAACCGATAAGAATCCCGCTACTGTCCCGGACCTGATGGGGAGGACCATGAGAGAGGCCAGCGAAATTTTAAACGCCGTAGGGTTAAAAATAGATATCAAGGGCAGCGGCTTTGCTGTTCGTCAGAATCCTCCGCCGGGAGCGGAAGTGGAGATTGGTACAGTTGTGCAAGTGTTTTTTGAACCGCCTAGTTCTATAGGTAGCAGTGAATAGAAGCTGACATCCAAGGAACTTCAAAGTCTGTAAGGAAGGGAAATTAAGCCATGAAAGCCATACATATATTGGAAAATTTAAGTGAAATTTTAAGTGTAAAAGGGCCGAAGGACATAAACATAGAAAGTATTGCCTATGATTCAAGAAAGGTAGAAAAGGGAAGCCTATTTGTGGCGATTCGTGGATTTAAATTAGATGGGCACGATTTCATAGAAGACGCCATAAAAAAGGGAGCAATTGGAGTAATAGGAGAAAAGGAAATTGATTTGCCTGATGGGGTTCTCTACTTGAGGGTAAAAAACAGCAGAAAGGCACTGTCACAAGCGTCTTCAATATTTTTCGGGAAACCGGCTGAAAAATTGAAAATTGTAGGCGTAACTGGGACTAACGGAAAGACGACGACCACTTATCTCATAAAAGCCATACTAGACGAGGCAGGCCTTCCAACTGGGGTAATAGGAACTGTAGGTTTATGCATCAAAGACAGAGTTTTGCCATCCGAACGCACTACTCCCGAATCGCTGGATTTAAACCGTATCTTTGTGGAAATGCTGGATGAAGGGGTAGAATACGTCTCTATGGAAGTTTCTTCACACTCCCTTAAACTTCACAGGGTAGATGACGTAAGGTTTGAGGTGGGAGTTTTCACAAATTTAACGCAGGATCACCTGGATTTCCATGAAAGCTTTGATGACTACTATTCTTCCAAGAAGAAATTGTTTTATCTCTCCAGAAGGGCAGCCATAAATATCGACGATCCAAGCGGGAGGCGTCTGTGCAGGGAATTGGATTTACCTATTTTAACTTACGCTATTGAAGGAAAGGCCGATGTAAAAGCTGAAGATGTAAGAATTGATTCAAGTGGAGTGACCTTTAATTTAAGTTTTAATGGAAAACAAAAAAATATAGTCTATAGAGTGCCAGGAAAATTTAGCGTATATAATTCACTTGCCGCCATATCTGCATGTCTTTTTCTTGGAATCGAACTTGATACGATAGCAAAGGCGCTAGAAAAGGTAAGGGGTGTGCCCGGAAGGTTTGAGCCAGTGGATGAAGGACAAGATTTCACAGTGATAGTTGATTACGCCCATACTCCAGATGGTCTTGAGAACGTGTTAATGACTATAAAATCTTTTGCAAAAGGTAAAATTATAACTGTGTTTGGCGCGGGTGGAGACAGAGACCGGTCCAAAAGGCCACTTATGGGAAGGGTCGTTTCTGAATACTCGGATTACTTCATAATAACTTCCGACAACCCCAGGAGCGAAGACCCGGAAGCAATCATAAGCGATATAGAAAAGGGTGTGGGGGAAAAGGACAATTACGAAAAAATAGTCGACAGAAGAGCAGCGATTAAGAGAGCTATCGAAATAGCATCAAAAGGAGATGTAGTTTTAATAGCGGGAAAAGGACACGAAAATTATCAGATAATAAAGGACGAGATTATCCCGTTTGACGACAGGGAAGTAGCTCGTGAATTCTTGAAAGAAAAGGAGAGAATAAGGTGAAACCTCTCTCTTTTGAAGAGATTATCAATGCTACTAAAGGACGGATGGAAAAAAAGATTGATGGCTTGATTTTTGGTGTTTCTACAGATTCAAGGACGATAAAGCCAGCCGAGCTTTTTGTTCCGCTGCAAGGGGAAAAATTCGACGGCCATGATTTTATAAAGGAAGCTTTCGAAAGGGGGGCTGAGGCGTCTCTCTGTTCGGAAAATAGGAAATACAAAGTGTCGAATTTAGAATTTGAAAAACCCTTGATTTTGGTAAAAGATACAAAAGAAGCCCTTCTTAAACTTGCCGAATATTACCGCTCGCTTTTTGACATACCGTTTGTGGCGATTACAGGCAGCGTGGGAAAAACTTCAACTAAAGAAATGGTAGCGTCAGTTCTCGGGAAAAAGTACAAGGTGCTGAAAAATGAGGGGAATTTTAACAACGATATAGGATTGCCCCTTACACTTTTTAAGTTGGGCGACCACGAGATAGGTGTCGTGGAAATGGGGATGAGCGGATTCGGCGAGATAAGGCGACTTTCCATTTTGGTGCGGCCAAAGGTGGGAGTGATAACCAATATTGGGATTTCTCATATTGAAAAATTAGGAAGTAAGGAGAACATAGCAAAGGCAAAACTTGAGCTTGCTGAGGTATTGACTAGAGAAGACCTAATCGTATTGAACGCAGATAGCCCTGAACTTTTTGCTAGAAAGGGGAAGCTGCTCCCCCGGACCTTGTTTTTCGGCATCGAAAAAGGAGACCTCAAGGCTGAGGATATAGTATCTCTTGGACAGGACGGGATGATGTTCAGGGTTATCGGCGGTGGAGTTGATTTTCCTGTGAAAATTCCCTTTGTAGGAATACATCAGGTATATAACGCATTGGCTGCCGTAGCGGTAGGGTTGGAATTTGGATTAAGCGTCGAAGAGATACAAAGAGGTTTGCTTGATGCAAAACCATGCAAAATGAGGTTGGAATTTAAAAAATCACGCACTGGTGCTACAATTATCGATGACTCATATAATGCAAGCCCTGATTCCATGAAGGCGGCCTTGAAGGTCTTGAGCGAGCTCGGAAAAGGTAAGAAAAAAGCAGCTGTCCTCGGCGATATGTTGGAATTAGGTGATTATGCTGCCGATGCCCACCGCGAAGTGGGTAGATATGCAGCTTCTCTGACAGATAAACTCATTTGTATAGGAAATCACGCTGAAGATCTGGCAAGAGGAGCCCTAGAAGGGGGATTGAGTAGCCGCTTTATTTATACTTTCTCAAAGAAGGATGAAGCTATAGCTTGCATGGAAAAGCTCGTGGGAGATTGTGATATAATTTTGGTTAAGGCATCAAGAGGCATGAAGATGGAGGAGATAGTTGATTTTTTAGTTGGGAGGTCGTAACAATGAAAACCGCATTTCTTGCAGCAACGACCGCATTTGCGATAGTGGCATTATCCGGAATCGGGGTAATACCTATTTTACAAATATTGAAGTTTGGTCAAACGGTGAGGGACGACGGCCCAAAGAGGCACCTAAAAAAAATGGGAACACCCACAATGGGTGGAATAATGATAATACCAGCCGTAGTATTTTCCACACTGCTTTTTTACAAAGGGAGCCCCTATGCGCTGGCAGCCGTTTTATCCACCGCAGGATTTGGCCTCGTAGGTTTTGTGGATGATTACATAAAGGTGGTCAAAAAAAGGCCTTTGGGGTTGAGAGCCAGTCAAAAGTTGCTTTTCCAAATTATACTTTCCATTTTACTTGCTTTTTTTGGCTCGGGAGTCTATCCCGGCACAACGACGGTATTCTTTCCTTTCATAAGAAACGGCATCGACCTCGGGCTGATTTACATCCCGTTTACAATCTTTGTCATACTCGGAACGGTAAACAGTGTTAATCTTACCGATGGATTGGACGGTTTGGTTTCGGGCATTTCAGTAATAGTAGGGTTCGCATATACAGTAATTTATTTTTTTCTGGGCCTGCAGGACCTGGCCCTGTTCAGTTCAGCCCTCAGCGGCGCCTGCCTCGGTTTTCTGCTTTATAATCGCCATCCGGCTAAAGTGTTCATGGGCGATACGGGCTCCCTGGGACTTGGAGGGGCTATATCCGCCCTGGCTGTGCTGGGAGGAACTCAATTTTATCTGGCGCTCATCGGCTTTATTTTCATAGTGGAAACTCTCTCCGTAATTTTGCAGGTAATTTATTTCAGGCTCACGGGTAAGAGAATTTTCAGGATGAGTCCCCTGCACCATCACTTTGAGCTAGGTGGCTGGAGCGAATTCAAAGTGGTTCTGGTTTTCTGGGTGATTGCGGCCGTTTCGGCTTTAACCGGCATTATAGTATTTTTGTCAACAGAGATCTTCTGAGAGGAAGGAGGGCAAGCAATGGAATTAGGGGGCAAAAAGGTTTTGGTAGTGGGGCTTGCGAGAAGCGGTGTGGCCGCTGCCATTGAACTCTCGAGCATGGGGGCGAAGGTTATAGCCAACGACATAAGGAAAAAGGAAGAGATGAAAGAAGTTGTGGACAAATTAAGCAATAGAGGAATCGAATTATTTTTCGGCGGCCATCCGTTGACGCTTTTGGAAGGTACGAATCTAATTGTAATAAGTCCGGGGGTTCCAAGCGATATTCCCCTCATCGAAGAAGCCAGGAAAAGAGGTATCCCTGTAGTAAGCGAGCTGGAACTCGGATACTGGTACACCAAAGCTCCAATAATTGCGGTTACGGGGACAAACGGAAAGACCACCACCACTACTCTTATAGGCGAGATACTCAAAAATGACGGGAAAAATATATCCGTTGCAGGGAATATAGGAACGCCATTGATTCAAGAGGCTGACAAAAAGGGCCAAAAAGACTACGTCGTCGTGGAAGTGAGTAGTTTCCAACTAGAAAATATACTCTACTTCAAACCGAAGGTGAGCGTAATACTGAACATAACCGAAGATCACCTTAACCGGCACAAGACTTTCGAAAATTACATTGAAGCTAAAGCAAGGATTTTGGAAAATCAAGATGAAAACGATTTTGCTGTGCTAAATTATGACGATCCTGTTGTAGCAGGTCTGGCAAAAAGAGCAAGGAGCAGGGTGGTGTTTTTCAGCAGAAAGCAGGAGCTTTCCAAAGGCGTTTTCGTCAAAAATGGCGTTATATTGATAAGGGAAAATGGATTTATTTATCCGATTTTGGAGGCAAAGGATCTAGGTATAAAAGGTGCCCATAATCTTGAAAACGCCCTTGCCGCAGTGGCAGTGGCATGGATCACCAAGACGAATCTGAATAACCTGGCCGAAACCCTGAAAGATTTCAAAGGAGTCGAGCACAGGCTGGAATACGTAGATACTATCGATGGCGTGAAGTTTATCAACGATTCGAAAGGTACTAATCCGGATGCTGCTCTGAAGGCTTTAGAGACGGTGGAAGGTCCGATAATTTTGATAGCCGGGGGTTACGACAAAAAGGTGGACTTTCGACCTTTTGTCAGGGCGTTTTTTGGTAAAGTTAAAAAAGCCGTGTTGATTGGGGCTACGGCCGATCAGATTGAAAAGGCCGCAAGGGAAGAGGGTTTTTACGAAGTAGAAAAGGCCTCGTCAATGCACGAAGCAGTTAAGATTGCAAAAGAATCTGCGGAGCCGGGAGATACAGTACTTCTTTCACCAGCATGTGCCAGCTGGGATATGTTTTCAAATTTCGAAGAACGCGGAAGGGTATTCAAAGAAGCAGTGCGTTCGCTTAAAATTTAGAGGGGGCGTTAATCATGAGATACAGAAATCCCCCAGACTTTATCATTATGTTTGTCGTTCTGGTGCTTTTGTGCTTTGGAATAATAATGGTCTTCAGTTCCAGCAGCGTATGGGCGTATTACGTTCATAAGGATAGCCTTTACTTTTTGAAAAGGCAACTGGTAGCGGCTTTTTTGGGACTTGCAGCAATGATATATTTCATGAATTACGACTATTGGCAGGTAAAAAAGTACGAAAAAAACATCTTAATTTTAATGTACGTCCTTCTTGTTGCGGTATTAATTCCTGGGATTGGATTAAAGATAAATGAGGCAAGGCGATGGATTGGAGTAGGTTCTTTTACAGTACAGCCTTCAGAAATTGCAAAGCTTGGAATGGTTGTATACCTTTCTTGTACTCTTGAACGAAAGCAGGAGGATATAAAAAGTTTTTTCAAAGGACTGCTTCCCGTATTGCTGGTGACTGCCGTCACATGCGGGCTAATCGTGATAGAACCGCACCTCAGCGCGGCTGTTCTTATAGGAATGCTCTCAATGGTAATGCTATTCGTGGCAGGAGCTAGTATTCCACAGATGCTATCGCTGGGAGGGGCAGGGCTTTTTTTAGTGGTAGTGCTTATAATTGTGGAACCATACAGGATGGTAAGGTTGTTGTCTTTTATGAATCCCTGGAAAGATATCCGCGGAAGCGGTTACAATATAGTTCAGTCGCTTTATGCCCTGGGGGCCGGAGGACTTTTGGGGGTTGGCTTAGGGCAGAGCCGGCAAAAATTTTTCTACCTCCCTGAACCTCAGACGGACTTTATTTTTGCTATAATAGGAGAGGAATTAGGTTTTTTAGGGGCGCTATTCGTCATTTTTATGTTCACCGTTTTTATCTGGCGAGGGTACAGGGCGGCTTTGCATGCTCCTGATTTATTCGGGAAATTCATGGCTACAGGCATAACGAGCCTTATCGCCCTTCAATTTCTAATTCACGTAGCGGTGGTAACAGCATCCATGCCAGTTACGGGGATGCCGCTGCCTTTTATAAGCTATGGGGGTTCTTCGCTGACGATAACGCTGGCCGAAGTTGGCATTTTGTTAAATATAAGCAGATACTTGGAGGCTAAATGATATGCCCAAAAAGGTTATAATCACAGGAGGCGGAACGGGTGGACACATATACCCTGCCATCGCAATAGCTCAGGGGTTGAAGATGAAATTTCCGGATATAAAAATACTTTTCGTGGGCACGGAAAAGGGACTGGAAAACGACCTCGTGCCGAAAGCCGGTTTTGAACTCAAGAAAATCAGAGCAAGAGGCTTTAAAAGAAAGTTATCGCTGGAAAACCTTTCAACTCTGAAAGAGGTAGCCCTGGGTGGATTCCAATCCCTGGCTTTGTTAAAAAAAGAAAAGCCGGATTTGGTTATCGGAACTGGCGGTTATGTAGCAGGCCCCGTAGTTTTTTTTGCATCTATGCTGAAAATTCCAACTTTAATTCACGAACAAAACGTTAAACCCGGTATTACCAATAGAATCCTATCGCGCTTTGTGGATAAAGTGGCGGTGAGTTTTCCGGATTCTGTAAAGTACTTCCCGAAAGACAAGGTTGTAGTAACCGGCAATCCGATAAGGCGGGAAATTGTATTAACAGAAAAATCCAGGGCGCTGAAGGAGCTTGGTGTGGACAAGGAAAAACCGTTGGTCTTATCCTTTGGTGGAAGTCAGGGTGCTTTGAGAATTAACGAAGCGATATTAGAGCTCATCGATTTGATAAAAGATGATGGCACTTTTCAGCTTTTTCATATAACAGGCAAAAGGAATTACGATGATTTCGTGAGAAAGCTGGAATATAAAGGAATAAATCCATCGGGTCTAGGACATATTAAAGTAAGGCCTTATGTTTACGAAATGCACTATGCTATAGCCGCTGCAGACCTTGTGGTCTCCAGGGCTGGTGCCATTACAATAGCAGAACTTACAGCTGCTGGTAAACCGGCAATTCTGATACCGCTGCCTACCGCGGCGGGTCAACATCAGGACTATAACGCTGGTTTTATGAGAAAAAATGGTGCAGCCGTTATCATTAAAGATAGAGAACTATCGGGAAAAAAGTTGTATGATACGATAAGAAATTTGCTATCCGACAGAAATACCCTTGTCGAGATGTCTAAAGCCAGCAAAAAGTTAGGGAGGCCTGATGCCCTGGAGAGAATATTAAAAGAAATTATTTCCCTAATAGACTAAAATTATCCTTTAATAAATCTATTTTTTCTGACATGGGGGCTATGGTAATATAGATGTTGAAGTAGCACTTTGTAATTTCTACGCATAATATATAGTATTCCTGATAAAGAGCGATTTAGGAATATCGGAAGGAGAGACCGAACTTGCTAGGCGATTATAAACGCATTCATTTTATAGGCATTGGCGGCACCGGAATGAGCGGGATAGCAAGGATAGCAAGAGAATTGGGATATGATGTGAGCGGTTCGGACCTGAAGCCTTCAGAAACCATAAATAGGCTGAAGAAGATTGGCGCCATGGTCTTCCTGGGTCACAGTGCAGAAAATGTAAAGGGAGCTGATCTTGTGGTTGTGTCATCCGCTATTCCGCAGGATAATCCTGAATACTTGCAGGCCCTGAAAGAAAAAATACCCATTATCCACAGGGCCGATGTGTTGAGCTTGTTGATGGCCGGTAAGAAAGGAATAGCGGTGACAGGTGCCCATGGGAAGACCACCACGACCTCGATGATTTCGCTGGTTCTCGAAAAGAGTGGTCTTGAGCCCACAGTCGTGATAGGAGGAGAGCTGAACGACATAGGAGGTAACGCGACCCTCGGTAAAGGGGAATATCTGGTAGCTGAAGCTGATGAAAGTGATGGTTCTTTCTTGAAGCTCAAGCCCTATATAGCAGTGGTAACAAATATAGAAAATGACCATCTAGATTACTACAAGGACATGAATACTATGAAAGAAGCTTACAAAACCTTTGTAAACGGCATTAGAAAAGACGGTTTTGCTTTGTTGGGGACCGACAATGAAAACGTAAGGGATATATTGGATGGCTTAAAGGTTACTTACTTCACTTATGGGATAGATTATCCTGCAGATTACATGCCTAAAAATATACGCATAAATGGGTTAACTTCCTCATTTGAGGTTCACTACAATAATGACCCATTGATTGAGCTGGAACTCAATGTCCCCGGAATGCATAATATATTTAATGCGACAGCAGCCGTTGCCGTAGCTCACAGGCTCGGGTTGGAGATGGAAGGTGTAGCAAGAGCGTTGAAAGTCTTTCGCGGGGCAAAGCGCCGGTTTCAGATTATTGGAGAGGTGGATGGTGTAAAGGTTATTGATGACTACGCCCACCACCCTACAGAAATTAAAGCCACCCTCAAGGCTGCAAAATTGCAAAACCCCAAGAGGATTTACGCCATATTTCAGCCTCACCGCTATACCAGGACAAAGATTCTTGCAGAGGAATTTGGATTGGCCTTTGACAATGCCGATGAAGTGGTGGTAACGAACATATACAGTGCCGGAGAAAGGCCGATAGAAGGGGTTTCATCTTTGCTTATAGTCGATGCTTTAAAAGACAGGGGAAAGAAAGTTACTTACATCCATGATAAAGATGAAATACCGGACTTTATAATCCAAAAAGTTTCACCAGGCGACTATGTTCTGACGATTGGAGCAGGTGATATATACCAGGTGGCGTACGAGATAGTAAAAAAGCTAAAGACTAAGGAAAGTTAAAGACCAAGGACAACAAAGCCGGTTAAACTACCGGAGGTGAATTTTTTGTGGGGGCTTGTGTAATTGTAGGGGGGTCAAAGCTTTCTGGCCGCCTTAAAGTTCAGGGTTCTAAAAATGCGAGTCTCCCAATCATGGCGGCCACAATACTAAATCGAAGCAAAAATCGCATCAGAAATGTACCGGATATAAAAGATGTCCACGTTATGATAGACATATTGAAGGTCTTAGGGGCGAAAGTTTCGTTTACCGGAAATGAGCTGACTGTAGATTCCAGCAATGTAAATATTTGGGAAGTGCCCGAAAATTTAATGAGGAAAATGAGATCTTCTATCATTTTAATGGGTTCGCTTCTTGGGAGATACAAAAAGGTTAAAGTGTCATACCCGGGAGGCTGCGAGATAGGTCCTAGGCCTATCGACCTTCATTTAAAAGGGTTTGCGGCATTAGGAGCGAATATAAGCGAAAGCCACGGTTTTATTTACGCAGAAGCTGATAAATTAAAAGGTACAAATATACACCTGGATTTTCCGAGTGTGGGCGCAACGGAAAATCTGATGCTGGCGGCAGTTTTGGCGGAAGGCCGGACTACAATAAGGAATGCGGCAAAAGAGCCCGAAATAGTGGACCTTCAAAATTATTTGAATAAAATGGGATGCAATGTAAAAGGTGCGGGGACTGATACCATAAAGATAGAAGGTTGTGCGATAGAAGATTTAAATGAAGTAGATGATTATTCGGTAATCCCAGACAGAATAGCAGCAGGGACGTACCTTGTTGCTACTGCTGCCACCCGGGGAAATATAGTTCTGGAAAACGTCATAATTGAACACATTGAACCCGTTCTTGCAAAACTCAGAGAGATGGGATGTAATGTTAGGACTTTGGAGGATAGAGTTCAACTTTGGGTAGATAAACCTTTAAAGGCGCTTGATAGCCTAAGGACACTCCCATATCCGGGTTTTCCAACCGATATGCAGGCTCCCATGATGGCTTTGCTTTCTACGGTAGAAGGGACATCAATAATAACGGAAACTGTTTTTGAAAATCGTTTTAAACATGCAGAAGAGCTCAGACGTATGGGAGCAGACATCAAATTAAACGGCAATACGGCAATAATAAGGGGCGTTAAAAAATTGACCGGGGCAGTGGTGGAAGCAAAAGATTTAAGAGCGGGTGCAGCACTTGTAATAGCAGGTCTTGCGGCTGTTGGTAAGACCGTAGTTGAAGGGACGTCCTTTATCGATAGAGGGTACGAAAAATTTTCTGAAAATCTCATGACATTGGGCGCGAATATAGAACGGTTAAATTAAAATCCTTTTTTTGTCGGAGAAGATTGGACATGTCGGTTTATAGGCGGAAAGAAAGAATGCGAATTGACTATGGAAGAAAAAGGCAAATTGATAATAAAGCACTATTGAGGTTGGCTATATTTTTATGTATAATTACAATAATGCTGGCAATAACAAGTTCTTTTTTTAAAATAAAAGAGGTTGTGGTAGAAGGCAACAGCAGCATACCGGATGGAGAGGTCCTGAAGCTGCTAAATCGCTATTTGGGCAAAAATACTTTTATGATTAAACCGGCATTAATAAGCGATGAAATAAAACAAGTGCTCCCTGTCGAGGAAGCTAAAGTGAAACTAAGGCTGCCGGGGACGATTATCGTGAGAGTCAAGGAAAGGGAAGTTATGGCTGCCATACCCTATCTTGGAGGATTTGTCTTAATTGACCCGGCATGTTATGTAGTAAAAATGCAGGCTGATTTAGATGGCCTTAGAATTCCAATTGTAACGGGTATAGAGATAACCAAGCCTGAAAAGGCAAAACCCATTATAGTTAATCAGAGACAAGATATATTGGAAGGCCTAAGAAAAGCTTTAAAATACCTGTCACCTATGAGAGCAGAGCTCTCCGAAATCCATCTGGATTACAAGGAAGGTGAAATAACTTTTTTTATTTATACTCTTGACGGATTTCAAATATACTTAAAAGAAAAAGATTTAGAGGAAGAAAAGTTCTTGCTTATGGAATCTGTGCTGAAAGATTTGAGGGAAAGGGATATGGGTAAAGGACAAATAGATTTAAGCAAGGAGGCACCTGTGTTTAAAGCCTTTTGATGTTAAAAGGGGGAAATCTCATGAGCTATAAGTTAAAAGGCCATATTCTTATCGCGCTTGTATGTTTTTTATTAGGACTAATGCTGGTGGCTCAGTTTAGAAGCACTCAAAAAAGCGGAAGTGCGTTGACATCTTTACAAAGAATACAAGAACTTACGACAGAGCTGAAAACTGTAATGGACGAGAGGGAAAAATTGAGGGAAGAGCTTGCGGAAATGAGGAAGAGACTTGAAGAATATGAAAATTCGGCTGCGAATGTGAGTCAGGTTACCGAAGCGATGAAAAGGGAGCTGGAAAAAGCACGCATAGCTGCTGGACTTGTGGAAGGAACAGGGCCGGGAATAGTAATAACGCTTAACGACAGCAATCTGCCCAAACAGCCGGGTGAGGACCCCAATTTGTTTTTAATCCATGATGAGGATATTTTAAAAGTTGTAAATGAGCTTTTTGCGGCTGGTGCTGAAGCTGTATCTGTTAACAATCAAAGGATTATTGCAACCTCGGAGATAAGATGTGTGGGACCGACTATAATGATAAACTCAGTCAGAATGGCTCCACCTTTTGTGATACAGGCAATAGGAAATCCTGAAAACTTAGAAAGTTCGCTGAGAATGAGGGGTGGAATAATAGAGTCTTTACAAGTCTTCGGCATTCAAGTGAGTATAAAAAAACAGGATAAGATTATAATGCCGGCCTATACTGGGCCTATCAAATTTGAGTACTTTAAGCCTGTAAAGGCAGGTGAATGAATTGCTCATACCAATTATCGGACTCATATTAGGTATTTTGGTGGGATTATTGGTTCCTATAGATATACCGATAAGTTATGCTCCTTATGCTTCAATTGCCATCCTTGCAGCGTTAGACTCTGTATTTGGAGGCTTGAGGGCTTTAAGTGAAGGGCACTTTGACGTAAATATTTTTATAACTGGATTTTTTATTAATGCCCTTCTTGCAGGATTCCTTGCCTTTCTTGGCGATAAATTGGGTATTCCTATATACATGGCGGCTATATTCGCGTTCGGCGTAAGAATATTCCAGAACTTGGCTATTATCAGGCGTCACATGATTGATAGGCTCTTTAGAAAGAATGAATAGAAATTTGTAGAAAAAAAAGGAATCTTACGATTTAATGTGGAATTTATTATTGGAACCTGCCCGTGGGAGGGAGGTGGAGCTTTGGCGAGGAGCAGCGTAGTGGCTAGTCTTGACTTGGGCAGTTCCAAAGTATGCTGTATGATTGGTGAAATTTCCCGAAATGGTGAAATAGATATTATAGGTTATGGTGTGGCGCCTAGTACAGGGATAAAGAAGGGAAACATAGTAAATATTGAAGCAATGGTTCGAAGTATAAGTGAAGCTGTCCTGCAAGCGCAGCAGATGTCAAACACTAAAATCGATAGCGTTTTAGTTGGGATTTCGGGGCCAAACGTGACTTTAGTGAATAACAGGGGCATTGTTGCCATACCGCGAAGCGACAGAGAAATCACTCCTCACGATGTGGAACGGGTAATTCAGGCTTCAAGAATTATTGCTATACCTCCTGATAGGGAAATTATAGAGGTAATACCAAAGCAGTTTATAGTAGATGGTTGCGATGGGATAAGGGATCCTGTCGGCATGATTGGAACCCGCCTTGAAGTTGAAGTTAGTATAATAACAGGGCAGCTCACGACCATTCAAAACGTAATAAGATGTGTGCAAAAATCGGGATTAGAAGTAGAAGGTTTGATATTAAAATCATTGGCTGCGAAGGAGATTCTTCTCAGCGAGGACGAAGTTGATATGGGAGTAGCTTTAGTCGATATAGGTGCAGGGACTACTGAAATTACGGTTTTTAGAGGAGAAAATATTGAACTTTACAATCTCATCCCGCTTGGAGGTGATTATGTCACCAATGATATTGCCATTGGACTTCGCTTGCCTTATTCTCAAGCGGAAGCGATAAAGAGAAAATACGCCTGCGCTGCAGCAAGCCTTGCGTCAGATAAACCAGAAATAGAGATACACAGCATCGGGGAAGCTTCTCCAAGAAGAATTTCTCAGAGAGACTTAGCTTTGATTATTGAGCCCAGGGTTCAGGAGATCATATCGCTAATTCACAAAGAACTGAAAACAGTAAATTACAGGGAAATGCTGGCTGCCGGAGTAGTCCTATGTGGCGGTGGTCTTTTACACTTGAGGGGGGCTCTTGAAATAGCGCAGAAGATGTTGGGGATCCCAGTAAGGGCTGCAAGGACTGACATGTACGGCTTTGACCATACGTTTACGGTAGCACTAGGACTTCTTTATTACGGTTCAAAAAGCAGGTCTTTCGCGGATAGGGATGAAGTGAAGGATAAGAGAGCGTTGAGTTTTATCGAAAGGGCGAAGCGTATATTGCGCGAATACTTTTTAGGATAATGGAAGGGGGTCATAAGGTGCTAGATATTGATGTGGCAATGGAACAATTCGCCAACATAAAAGTGATCGGAATCGGTGGCGGAGGAAACAATGCCGTAAATCGCATGATAGAAGCGGGATTAAAGGGAGTAGAGTTTATAGCTGTGAATACCGATGCCCAAGCCCTTTTCTTGTCAAAGGCCGATAAAAAGATTCAAATAGGGGAAAAATTGACAAAGGGTCTTGGTGCAGGTGCTAACCCTGAGATCGGGAAAAAAGCAGCAGAAGAAAGCCGAACCGAGATAGAAGAGGCTCTAAAAGGAGCTGATATGATATTCATAACCGCCGGTATGGGAGGCGGTACGGGAACGGGAGCAGCCCCAGTGGTGGCAGAAATCTCCAAAAACTTGGGAATATTAACCGTTGGCGTCGTGACAAAGCCCTTTAGCTTCGAAGGAAAAAAGCGAATGGCCCACGCGGAAATGGGTATAGCCAATCTCAAAAATTGTGTTGATACTCTCATAACGATTCCTAACGACAGGTTGCTTACCATTGCAGAAAAGAAAACTTCGATTATAGAAGCTTTTCGCATTGCCGATGACGTCCTGAGGCAGGGTGTGCAGGGTATTTCGGATCTAATAGCTGTTCCTGGCCTCATCAACTTGGACTTTGCAGATGTGAGAACAATTATGATGGATACTGGCTTGGCTCATATGGGGATTGGCAGAGGAAGTGGTGAAAACAGGGCTATTGAGGCTGCAAAACAAGCAGTTTCAAGTCCGCTTTTAGAGACATCTATAGAAGGAGCAAAAGGCGTCCTATTAAATATAACTGGCAGTTCCAACCTAGGGCTTTTAGAAGTAAATGAAGCTGCCGAATTCATAGCGTCGGCGGCTGACCCAGATGCCAATATAATATTTGGTGCGGTTATCGACGAAAAGCTACAGGATGAGATAAGGATAACTGTAATAGCTACAGGATTTGAACAAAAGGAAAAACCGTCAAAGCAGGAAGATGACTTTGGAATTGAACCTTTTGACGACGAAGATTTTGACATACCTGCATTTCTTAGGAAAAGCAGGAAAAAATGAGAGCGCAAAATGGCGCTCTTTTTTTATGGGCAGATCAGAAAGTGACAATTTTTTGTAAGGGCTTGTGTTATCATTAAATCATAAAAAGAGGATAATCTGAATATAAATTTATTTAGGCTGAAGATGGCTGGAGGAATCATAATGGTAATATATTTGGATGTAGTATTCGCAATAAATTTTATAATGAATCTTGCAATACTCTATCTGGTAAAATTAATACTAAAATTTAGGTCCAAAAGGTTTAGGTTGGCTATAGCAGCTCTTTTAGGAAACCTTTTCCTTTTAGATATGTTTTTTATAAACAGTAAGTTTTCAAACACCATACCCGGCAAAATTTTTGCATCTATTTTGATGGTTTTGGCTGCATTTTATCCTTTGACCTTACCAGAGTTTTTAAGAGCATTAAGCCTTCTTTATTTTGTTTCTTTCATGGTAGGAGGTGGCGCCTTTGCCTTATTCTACCTAATAAAAAATAACAATGCATTTTCGCAGGACCTTCTAGTAAATAATATTTCCGTGCCATGGTGGATATTACTCGTTTCTTTTGCCTTTTTATTTATATTCTTTAGATTGGTATGGTCAATGATTTATAAAAGGTTATTGATTAGTTCCTTAATTGTGCCAGTAACAATTTATATTGCCGGGGAACAGTTAAAAATAAGAGCCTTACTCGATACGGGCAATGATCTAAAAGATCCACTTTCCGGTAATCCAGTGATGATAGTGGAATATTCAGCTGTGGAACGATTCTTGCCCGAAGAAATAAGACGGTGTCTGAAAGGCGATATTTTAGAGAGCATCCAAGAGTTGGAGAAATCAATTTTACATTCCTCGTGGGCGAAGCGCATTAAAATCATTCCTTTTACTTCTATCGGAAAAAATAAAGGTATAATGATGGGATTAAAAGTGGATAGAATTTGTATTTTGTTGGACGAAAGGGTTTATGAAGCTGATAATGTAGTGCTCGGAGTATGTAACTTTACACTTTCACCCTGGGGTAATTATGAAGCCTTATTGAGTCCTGAATCTTTAATTGCATAGAAATTTAAATGGAGGGAGAGTCAATGTGGGGAAGATTCAATTTTAAGGTAATGATTATAAAAATATTAGTAAAATTAGGTATACTTGAGAAAGGAGTCATTTATTACATAGGTGGAAGTGAAACACTCCCGCCTCCTCTTTCCAGCGAGGAAGAAGCAATTTTGTTAAGTAGATTGGAAATGGGGGAAGAGTCGGTAAAAAATGTATTAATAGAGAGGAACTTAAGGCTGGTGGTTTACATTGCCCGCAAGTTTGAGAACACCGGTGCAGGCATAGAAGACCTCATATCGATTGGGACAATCGGACTAATAAAAGCAATTAATACCTTTGATCCTCGAAAAAAGATTAAACTTGCGACTTATGCCTCCAGGTGCATAGAAAATGAGATATTAATGTATTTAAGAAGGAATAATAAAAACCGCAGTGAGATATCTTTCGACGAACCGTTAAATGTCGATTGGGATGGGAATGAGCTTCTGCTTTCGGATATTTTAGGAACTGATAGCGATATGATTTACAGGTGCATCGAAGAGGAGGTGGAGAAAGAGCTTTTGGATGCAGCCATAAAGCGTCTATCTAAGAGGGAAAGATGTATAATGGAACTCAGGTTCGGCTTGAACGATGGAAAAGAAAAAACTCAAAAGGAAGTGGCCGAACTCCTGGGGATTTCACAGTCATATATTTCCAGATTAGAAAAAAGGATTATTAAAAGGTTAAAAAAGGAAATAATTCGCATGATGTAATTTAAAAAAGCGAATAAAAACTTCCCCCTGTGGCAAAAATTTAAATGAGGTAGTGGAAAGACAGGGGGATATTTTATGAATTTGAACAAAGTAGAGATATGTGGTGTTAATACCTCCAAACTGCCTATTCTATCCAACAGCAAGATGAAAGAACTTTTTATAAAAGTCAAACAGGGAGATAAGGAAGCTAGGGAAAAGCTCATACACGGAAACTTGCGATTGGTGCTGAGCGTTATTCAGAGATTCAACAATAGAGGCGAATACGTCGACGACCTTTTTCAGGTCGGGTGCATCGGTTTGATGAAAGCCATAGATAATTTTGACTTAAGTCAAAACGTAAAGTTTTCCACTTACGCCGTTCCGATGATTATAGGAGAAATACGGCGGTATCTCAGGGATAACAATCCCATAAGGGTCAGCAGATCTTTAAGGGATGTGGCGTATAAAGCTCTGCAGGTCAGGGATTCGCTGGTAAACAAAAATTCTCGAGAACCTTCCATTGATGAAATAGCGAAAGAGATGAACATGCCCACGGAGGAAATAGTTATGGCATTGGATGCGATTCAGGAGCCCATATCGCTGTTCGAGCCAATCTATCATGATGGCGGGGACCCTATATTCGTCATGGACCAGATAAGCGACGACAAGAATAATGATGAAAATTGGATAAGCAGCATTGCAATAAAAGAAGCCATGCAGAAATTGAATGAAAGGGAAAAGATGATACTGACCCTCAGATTTTTTGAAGGGAAAACCCAAATGGAAGTAGCCCAAGAGATAGGAATTTCTCAGGCACAGGTCTCGAGGCTTGAGAAGGCTGCTTTAAAACATCTGAAAAAATATATTTAGTTTGGGGTGAATTTTTATGGAAACGGTAAAGAAGATATTTATAGTGATATTGACAGTAGCGTTCCTCTTCTGTTTTTACTATTTCTTGGGCACCAAAGCCGTTGTGGCTTATAATATGAAAAACCTTGTTTACGTTAATCATGAAGAACCTCTGAAACTCGTGATGGAAGAAGAACGGGTCAGGAAAATGATAATGAAAGTAAACTGATAGGGCTTTTCTTAGGCCCTGTTTTTTTTTACATTTTTTAATACTGATGAATATAAATTATATAATGTGAGAGGGGTGATGGCGGTGATAAAAGCTTCGGACCTCAGGCAGAGAGAAATAATAAACATAGCCGACGGGAAAAGACTGGGCTTCATCAACGACCTGGACATAGACGTGGAAGAAGGTCGCATACGGGCGATCATCGTGCCGGCTCCGGTTAAAATCTTCAGCGTTTTCGGCAAGGGCGGAGATTACGTGATTCCGTGGGAAAAAATAAAAAAGATCGGAAGTGACGTGATACTGATAGAGCTTTCGGAGTTTACCGAACCGAAAAAGGGGATCTGAGAAGAATTTTGAGTAAGGCTTTTACAAGCCTTTTTATTTTTTTCAAAAAACATTATAATTTTGGGTAGAGGGAGGAAAAAAGGACGATATGAACTGGAAATTGCGCCTCAAGATGGAAAAGTTAAAAGAGCAGGAGACCAACTTCGTTCCGGAAAAAAGCTTCGGTTCGGTGCCGGTAAACGTGGCATTGGTCTTTCCCAATGCCTACGAACTTGGGATGACCAACCTTGGATTTCAGGCCATTTACCGCGAGATCAATTCCAGGACGGATTCACTGTGTCACAGGGCGTTTTTATTTAAAGGTTTCCCGCCATACACCATGGAAGCTTTAAAACCGCTATCCGGCTATGATATAGTGGGGTTTTCGGTGTCCTTTGAGATGGATTACCTCAATCTGTTAAAAATTTTGGACGATGCCGGCATTCCCCTATTTGCATGCGAAAGAGATAATCCGATTGTCATAGCCGGAGGACCTGCGATTACATTCAACCCCGAGCCCCTTTCCCCTTTTGTCGACTTTTTCGTTATAGGGGAAGGGGAAGAAGTTATACACGAGATATTGGACACCTTTAGAGAGAACACGGGAAGGTCGAAGGAGTACATTCTCGAAAAGATGGCCCAAATTGACGGTGTTTACGTTCCGTCCTTTTACGAGGTTAAATACGGCAATAAAGGAGACGTGGAAGAATTTAAGGCCGTACCTCCTGCCCCCCTAAAAATAAAAAGAAGATGGGTAAAAGACCTTGATGCTTTTACTACCGAGACGGCTGTAATTACTCCTAATACCGAGTTTAAGGATATGTTTCTCATCGAACTTTCAAGAGGATGCGGTCGAAATTGCAGATTTTGTATGGCGGGATATTGTTATCGTATCCCCAGAGCAAGGAAGTTGGAAAGGATAATGGAGAGGGCGAAATTTGCGGCACAACTTGGCAAAAAAGTAGGATTGGTAGGCGCTGCCGTATCTGATTATCCCCGAATAGATGAATTAATAAAAGAGTTTGTGAGAAATAACATTAAATTTTCCGTTTCATCTTTGCGCGCCGATTCTTTGAGCGGAACGCTCGTAGAAGGGCTTTCTTCAAGCGGCCATAAAACTCTTACAATAGCACCAGAAGCAGGTTCTCAGAGGCTACGAAACGTTATCAATAAAGGCATAACTGAAGAGCATGTACTTGATGCCGTAAAATTGGCTGAAATTTATGGAATAAAAAATATAAAGCTTTACTATATAATAGGATTGCCCACAGAGACCGAGGAAGATATTAAAGAAATGATTGAGTTTTTGATAAAGGTCAAGGAAAGAATGGCAGAAGGGAAGAATAAAGATGGCATTCTTACTGTAAGCGTAAATCCCTTTATTCCAAAGCCATTTACCCCGTTTCAATGGCTCGGGATGGAGGACCTTGCTTCATTGGAAAGTAAAATAAAAAAGCTACAGAGCAATCTAAAACCCAAGGGAATAAGGATATTATACGAAAGCCCGCGAATTTCCCAGGTACAGGCAGCGCTATCACGGGGGGACCGTGACACCGCCACGTTACTCTACCGGGTTCATCGGTCGGGCGGAAATTTAACAGCATTGAAACGCTTCGAAGTCGATGGGAAAACCGTAGAATATTACGCTCACAGGGAATTTCCCCTTGATGCGGTGCTCCCTTGGGACCATATAGATATAGGGCTTTCAAAGGAATATTTTATAAAAGAATACCAAAAAGCAATAGAAGGGAGAACTACGCGAAGGTGTACAGAGGAAGTATGCAGGGTATGCAGGATATGTGAAAAGTAAGGTGGTTGAAATGGGTTTTGAATTGAGGAAAAAAGGTGACGTGGAATATTTAATAATTCCTTCATTTGAAGAAACAGGTCTTGTAAGGCACGCTTTCTCTACCCGAAAGGGTGGATTTAGCGTAGGCCATCGTGAGAGTCTAAATTTGGGATTCAACAAAGGCGATGACAGGGAAATTGTCCTTAAAAACTATGAAGTTTTCTGCGATGCGATAGGTATTGAAATGGAAAATCTGGTGGCGTCCCATCAGGTCCACGAGAGCGAGATTTATGTAGCAGGAAAAGAGGACAGAGGTAAGGGAATTCTGAAGAAATCCGATATTACTGGTAAAGATGCACTTATAACAAGAGAAAAAGAAGTTGCTCTTGTGACTTACTATGCGGATTGTGTTCCGCTTTTCTTCCTGGATCCGATGACTCCTGCGGTGGGACTCGCTCACGCGGGATGGCGCGGGACGGCCAAAAAGATAGGCATGAAGACTGTTAAGAAGATGATAGAAGTTTTTAATACCCCGGTGGGAAAATTGCTTTGCGGTATAGGCCCATGTATTGCCGGCAGTTGTTATGAAGTAGATGACAACGTAGTGGAAAAATTTAAAGATGCTTTTGAATACTGGAAGACCTTGGTGAAATATAAAGGAAACGGCCGCTGGCTGCTGGACCTGGTAAAAGCCAATAAAATGCAGCTGGAGGATATAGGAGTGGAGCCCGAAAACATTACGGTGAGCGGACTTTGTACCCATTGCCGGCCCGACCTTTTTTATTCATACAGGCGGGATAGGGGTATGATAGGAAGCCTTGCGGCAGTAATCGAATTAAAATGAGGGGTGTTTATATGGCAGGAGCAAAGATACTGGTCGTCGACGATGAACCGTTTATAGTAGAACTTGTGAAGTTCAACCTCGAAAGTGCGGGATATGAAGTAATTACTGCATCGGATGGCCATGAGGCATTGAAACTTATCGAAAAGGAGCATCCGAACCTTATAATTTTGGATATAATGCTGCCGGGTATAGATGGAATGGAAATCTGCCGCGCTTTAAGATTTAAGATGCAAACCAAAGATATACCTGTAATACTGCTTACAGCCAAGACAGGCGAAATCGACAAGGTTTTAGGTCTTGAAATGGGGGCTGACGACTATATAACCAAACCTTTCAGCCCGCGAGAACTGGTGGCAAGAGTGAAAGCAGTACTTAGGAGAACCGATAAGAGAGATGGATCTAGAGAATTAATAAAAGCTGGCCCTGTGGTAATAGATGTCGATAGACACGAAGTGTTTGTAGACGGGGAGAAAAAGGATTTTACGCCTAAGGAATTTGAGTTGTTGAAGCTTTTAGCCTCCAATCCGGGCAAAGTCTTTTCTAGAGAATATCTCCTTGAAAACGTATGGGGTTACGACTATTTAGGAGATACGAGAACTGTTGATGTGCATATAAGACATCTTAGGCAGAAAATAGAGAAAAATTCTGAAGATCCTAGATACATCAAAACAGTAAGGGGCGTCGGCTATAAATTTGATGAACTGGAGTGATTTTTTTGTTAAAAAGTCACTTCAGCTGGAACTGGCTTTTAACTATGCTGGTTTTAGCTTTGTTGTCTTTAGTCTTTTGGGCTTTAAACAGCTTTTACATTGAAAATATAGGGCGTAATCTAATTGATGAGGCAGATTTTATCTCTTCATCCATAGAGGTAGCCCTGAATTCTGCTAGATATCAGGAAGTGCAAGAAATGGCGGCGACGTTTCGCTCCCGGTTTTCAAAAGCTCTGGCAATTGTAGATGGTCGAGGAAACGTAATAGCTTCATCGGGAGAAATCAAGCTTGAGGATTTACCTTTAGAAGCTGTTTTTAATGGCAAAAAGTATGTGGATAAAGGTGTGGTTCGGATAGTAGTATTACGACAATTTCGTGCGGCAGTGCCTGTAGTATTAGAAAACAAAACGGCTTGGGCTGTGATAGTAGGTCTATTGCCCGAAGATATTGCTAATATAGTAAAAGTAAATCTGCTATTTTTTGTTTTTATTTTTTCAGGAGTGTTACTTTCTACTCTTATGTGGAAAAGGGTCACCTCCTTGATAAAACCCCTTGAAACCATGGTTGATGTAACCAGAAATTTCACCAATGGAGATTTTACCCGGACGGTCCACGTTAATTCACAAAACGAAATAGGTAAGTTAAGCAGGGAGCTAAATCTGCTTGCTAAAAAACTCAGAATGACCATGGAAGAGAACGAGGAAAACAAAATACTGATGAATGAATTGTTAGAAAGCTTGGAAGATGGGGTTTTATTGGTCGATGATGAAAACAAGATAATATTCATTAATGCCTCAGCCAGCAAAATCGTAAATATGGATGCAAAAAAAGCGATTGGGAAAAAACTTATCAGTGTGATCCGCCACTACGAACTCGATGAAGCAGTAAATAAAGCCATAAATCTAGGGATACCTGTTTATAAAGAGATAACTTTACTTCCCAGCAATAAGATCCTAAAAGCAAGTATAATACCTTTTAAAGACAAAAAAGAGAAAACTACAGGCTGCATAGTTGTAATGAAAGACATGACGGAAGTAAAACGTATTGAGAAGATGCGCACTGATTTTGTAGGTAATATCTCTCATGAACTCAAAACTCCACTCACGTCGATAAGAGGTTTTGTAGAAACACTAAATGACGGTGCTTATCAGGATCCGGCTTTAGCAAAAAGGTTTTTGAAAATAATAGAGAAAGAGGTGGGAAGGCTTTGCAGGTTGATAGATAACATGTTAGACCTTTCTATGATAGAAACGAATCAAATAAGGCTTAATATTAAAGATGTTTGTGCACAGGAGATTATAAAGGAAGTCGAAGTGATTTTTGAAAACAGGTTGAGAGAAAAGGATTTGACCTATTACGAAAAATTCCAGGAAAACCTTCCGAAAGTTAAAGCAGACCCCGATTGGCTAAGACAAATTTTCGTCAATCTTATGGATAACGCGGTAAAATACACGCCAAATGGTGGAAAGGTTTGGATTGAAGCAGAATCAAAAGGGGATGTGGTAGAGTTCAGGGTTTGCGACACTGGTAGGGGTATACCTGAGGAAGACATCCCGAGAATATTTGAAAGGTTTTACAGAGTGGATAAACACCGCGCGGCCGGAAGTGGAGGAAGCGGTTTGGGGCTTGCTATCGTAAAACATCTTGTGAAAGCTTTGGGTGGGGATATAAGGGTCGAAAGCAAGGTAAATCAAGGGAGCAAGTTTATCTTTACTTTAAAAAAAGCTTAACTAAGGCTGAGGGGGAAGGACGAATGGCGACGATGAGGCCCGGCTTTGACCGGGAGTTAGAGGAACTCCAGCAAGATATCCTGAAAATGGGGAGTATGGTGGAACAGCAGATTTACAATGCTGTAGAGTCCCTTGTAAAGAAGGATGAAAAGTTGGCTCAGAAAGTGATTGAAGACGACGATATAGTGGATAACATGGAGTATATGATTGAAGATAAGTGTGTCAAGTTAATTGCAAGGCAGCATCCGCTTGCAAAGGACCTCAGATTTGTCTTTACGGGAGTAAAAATAGCTACGGATTTGGAGAGAATGTCGGACAATGCCGTTGATATTGCCAGAACAACGATACGACTATTAAACCAGCAGTACATCAAGCCGTTGATTGATATACCAAAGATGGCTCAGCTTACTTGCGAGATGGTTAAAAATGCCTTGGATGCTTATATTAATCAAGATGTAGTGGCAGCCCAGAAAGTGTGCGATGCCGATGACGAAATAGATGGACTTTACTCTAGAATTTTCAGAGAACTTTTAGTTATTATGATGGAAGATCCGAATACGATTTTGCAGGCAACCCAACTTCTGTTCGTAGGCAGGTATTTGGAGCGAATTGCAGACCACGCTACAAATTTGGGAGAATGGATAATATATGTTGTTACAGGTGAAAAAAAAGAATTAAACGATTAAATTTGAGCAGCCGGGCAGGCTGCTTTTTTTATTTGCTTCAGAATAAATGAAGAAAGCTTGGGTAAGATAAAAAAGAAAAATTTTGAAAGAGGTGAAACGGATGTCGTTAGGGGTCACTTTGCTGCTGGTACTGGCAGTGCTGATATATTTCGGGCTCCTGCAAAGAATCCTGGACAGAATGCGTATATCTGATAGAACCGCCCTCTTTTTCATAGGGGCTATGGCCGTAGGAACTTTTTTGCCCAATATACCGCTAGGAACGGGGTTTTCAATAAACATTGGGGGCGGTCTTGTGCCGATCGGCCTTTGTGTCTACCTTATAGCTACTTGCGATGAAAATGAGGAAAAAGTGAGAGCAATAATAGCAGCCTTGTTAACAGGGCTTGCGGTATATATAGGAGGGCGGTTATTACCTGCTGAGCCGGAAACCATGTTAATGGACCCTTTGATTGTTTTTTCAATTCTTGCGGGATTGATAGCGTATATTTTCGGTAGGTCCAGGCGGGGAGCTTTCGTAGCAGGAGTAATGGGTATATTGATTTCCGACATTATTTACGCTCTTGGCCTTACCGGACAGCCCGTAAAGACCTCTATAGGAGGAGCAGGAGTATTCGATGCAGCAGTTATTGCAGGAGTTATAGGAGTTGCACTGTGCGAATTAGTTGGAGAAACAAGAGAAAGACTCCAGGGAGGGACATCAAAAGCCGACAAAGAAAAAGAAGGTGATGAAAAATGAAATTTCGCGGACTTTGTGCTTTTCTTTTGGTTTTGCTGTTGTCTGGAGTATTTCCACAATTTTGTCTTGCAAATGACGAAAGGACGGACGGCTACTTTACAATATACGATGAAAAAACTAACAAGAAGATTTTTGCCACAGCAAGGATGATCCACATCGGAGACCAATATTTGGATGAAAAAAACAATCTTTACGAAATCGTAAGGGTTGAAGGGGACAAGGGATATGCTGTACTTAAGGAAAAAATTGACCTTGGAAGAGTTTTGAAAGAATTACAACTGTCAAACCACCAAAGCGCTATGTCTACATCCTACTACGCCGAACAAAAAAGGACAGTGGCTATTTACCATACCCACAGCGACGAATCCTACGTGCCTACTGATGGAAAGGCCAGTATACCTTACAATGGTGGAATATTTAAGGTAGGCAAGGCGTTAAAGAAGGCCCTAGAAGAGAGAGGAATTACCGTATTGCATTCCGAACGTCCGCACGATCCCCACGATGCTGCCGCCTATGAGAGGTCTCGCCGAACTGCAATGGAACTTTTAAAGCAAAACCCTGACGCTATTTTAGATATACACAGGGATGCCGTGCCTGCAGAGGAATATACAGGCCAAGTAAACGGCCAGCCAGTGGCCAAAGTCCAACTGGTGGTGGGGCGGCAGAATCCTCAGATGAAGACCATAAACAATTTTGCGTGGCAGATAAAGGCTGTAGCCGATAAAAAATATCCCGGTTTGATAAAAGGCATTTTTTACGGAAAAGGGAACTACAATCAGGACCTCTTTCCACGGACCATCCTTATCGAAGCGGGTACTTACACAAATTACAGGGAAAAAGCCCAGGATGGAGTGCAAATACTTGCCGATGTTATAGCCACGACTCTATATGGTACTGATTATCAGAAAAAAGCCGCGCCGGGAGGCGGAAGTACCACCCAGGTTCCAAGAGAAAGAGGGAGCGCTTTGAGGAGTATGCTCGGTATTGTAGTTGTCGGAGCTTTAGGCTTTATAGGCTATATGCTAATCAGCACCGGTGGATGGAAAGAGCTTTCCAGCAAAATAGGGCGGTTTATGGGTACTGAATTTGCTAACTTCTTGGGAAACATAAGGCGCGACAAAAAAGATAATGACAATAGTAGTAAGAGGGACGAAAGCTGATATATGGGTGGATATGTAGCCGTAATAATAACCGGTCTTGCGATAGGGACTATAGGTAGATTATACCTTTTGCGAGTCGACTACAGGCAATACCCCAGTTATCCGCAGGGCTATATGGTCCACCTGGCTTTAGGGTTCATCGCAGCTTTCCTCGGATCCGTAGCCATTCCAGCTATTTTAGCAAAGGAGTATACTGCGGTTACTTTCCTTGCCCTTGCTGCCCAGCAGTTCAGAGAAATTAGGGATATGGAAAGGGAAAGTTTAAGGAATATAGAAGTTACTGAACTGGTTCCGAGGGGAGCTGCTTATATAGAGGACATAGCAAAGGCCTTTGAATCGAGGAACTACCTTGCGATGCTGACTTCTTTGATTACAAGTGCAGTAGTGGAATTTTTCAAAAAACCTTTGTGGGGTATTTTTGCTGGGTTAGCGGTGATTTTTATTTTGAGCTTCTTTACAAAAAGAAAAAGACTCGGAGATATTGCTGTTGTAAGGCCTGCTGAAATTTTTTTCGATGGTTCAATTTTATGCATCGAAAACATACAGTTTATGAACGTGGGTCACCCCGATTCGAGAAGGATTTTTCTGGAACAAGGGCTCGGTGTGATAATAGAACCGAAAGATGACAATGCAAGGGCTTCGCTTTTTAACATTGGCCAAAGGCAAGCAATAGCCCATGATGTAGCAGCTCTTTTAGGAGTGAAAAGGGATGTTAACTAAATAGATTTCACTCCCCTTGTAAGAATTGATTTAAAAACCGGTAGAGTTGGCCTTGTAATAGTCCCAATGGAAAAGGATATTGAAGCGCTACTTGATGCAGTAAAAATGGTACCAGTCCTCGAAAGTACGAGAAGAAAACCCCTTAAATCAAAAGCCGGAAGGAAAGCGGCTGATTAGAGGTGGTTTGATGGAAAATATAGGTTTATCGGAAATTATACTGGCGATAGTGACGATCGATGGAACTCAACCTGCTTCAGGAGTGCCTGTCTTTTACGCAAAAGACGAAGAGGAAAGGGAAAAAATAGCGCTTAATCTTGCACGCATACTTTCAGGCATGGTGCATGACCTGGAAAACGGTACTTACGTTATAGTTCGACACTAATTGGAGGAATAAACTTTGAAAAGTGTGATATATTCTTGTTATTACGGCAGCTATCTTGCGGCAGTGGCTGCCGCCTTGCATCTTGGCCTTATAGATGAATTTGATTTTGGGAAAATCATAAACCTGCCATATTTTGGGAAATTAGGCAAATGCCAATGGGGAAAACTTTACTTTGTTGGTGAAGATGAATCTAGGGGCAGAATTTACATAATGAGTTCAAAAAAAACGGGAAGAGTTGTAGAAAAGGCGCTAAAAGGCATTGCGAGGATTTATAATATGGGAGAAGACTCAGTGATTTTTGTTGATTTGCTGCCCTTCGGAAATATCTTTTTTGCCGTAGGATGCTTTATTTTCCAGAAGTTGAATCTTAAACGGATAGGGACTTTTTTGATTATGATGGGAATCAAAAAGAGTTTTAAAAAACTAAAAGAAAAGGTGGAAAACATAAAAAAGTCGGTTTAAAAAGGTGATGGGATGAAAATATTTTACTGTTGTTACGGAAGTGCACACTCGTCAGTGGTTGCAGCAGCCATACATCTTGGCTGGCTTCCTGAAGACAGGGTTCCTGGTTTTCACGAGATTGAAAATCTGCCGCACTACGATAAGACCGATTCTTTAGAAATTGGAACTCCTTTTTTTATGGGGAAAGATGAAAAAGGATCCGAAGTTTACATAATCGGAATGACTGGCCAGCGGCAGCTTGTAAAAAACGCCATATTGAGTTTTCTAAAATACAACAATATAAAGACAAAATATATTTTCTTTGTGGACACGATTCCTTTGGTGAATTTAAAAACAAAAATAGGGGGAATTCTTTCTCGGAGAATAGGCCTTGTAGCAGTCGGCAGGCCACTTACTGTAATAGGAATTCAGGAGAAATATTTTGAGTTTGTAAAATTGGTAAACGAGGTGAAAAAGTCATTGGGTCTATTATAATACCTTGACTTGCCCTTCTGATTCCGCGATAATATAATTGACAGCAGGTAATAAAAGCAGATAACATTTTGAAAAAAGGGGCAGACAAAGTTGAAAAAAGCAGTAATAAGTCAGGTAAAAAGAGGAAGTTTGGCGCAAAAAGCGGGTCTTCAAAAAGGCGACGAAATTTTACAGATAAACGGTAGGGAGATAAAGGATATAATCGATTATAGGTTTCTTATTGCTGATGAAATATTAAATATCCGGGTCAAAACTAAAGATGGACAGGAGCGGGTATTGACAATCGAAAAGGATTTTGATGAAGATCTAGGAATTGAGTTTGAAAATCCCCTTATAGATGGAATTATGCGATGTAAAAATAAATGCATTTTCTGTTTCGTCGATCAGATGCCGAAGGGTTTGAGGCCTTCTTTATATATTAAGGATGATGATTACCGGCTTTCGATTCTCGAAGGAACTTATATAACACTTACAAATCTTCAAGATAAAGATTTAGATAGAATTGTTTCGATGAGGTTATCTCCCCTTTACATTTCGGTCCACGCTACCGACGGCAATGTAAGAAAGACAATGCTGAGAAATAAAGCTGCAGAGAAGATAATGGATCACTTAAAATTCTTGAAGGAAAACGGAGTTTTTTTTCATACCCAGATCGTACTTTGCCCGGGAGTAAATGACAAAGATGTGCTTGAAAGGACTTTAGAAGACCTTTTTTCTCTTTATCCGACAGTACAATCAATTGCAGTAGTGCCGGTGGGGATAACTAAATACCGCAAGGGACTTTATCCTCTTAGGCGCTTTACCCAAATGGAGGCACAAGAAATTACTGATAGGATAGAAGAGTTGCAGAGTGAAAATCTTAAGCGCTTTGGTACAAGGCTCGTCTTTGCAGCCGATGAATTTTACGAAATAGCAAAAAAAGAATTTCCCCCTTCCGAAGCTTATGAAGATTTTCCTCAATGGGAAAACGGTGTCGGGATGGTTTCGCTGCTAAGGGACCAGTTAACTGAGCTGATGAATGCGGTGCCCCCTTCCCTGCCCGAAAAAAGGCGGGTTAAGATAGCCACCGGCGTTTCAGCTTTCCGCTTTCTGGAGAAGGTTCTATCGCCTCTAAAAAGGGTTGAGAATCTTGAATTTGAAATTTGCCCGATAAGGAATGACTTTTTCGGAGAGTCAGTTACTGTAGCTGGATTGGTTACGGGAAGGGATTTGGTAGATCAATTAAAAAAGAGGTTGGCTGATGAAGAACATCTGTGTCATCTGCTCGTGCCTGAAGTCATGCTAAAAGATGGTGAGGTTTTCCTGGACGGACTTTCTGTGCAGGATGTGGAACAAAACCTGCACGTTAAAGTAGCTGTGGTGAAAATTGACGGCAAAGATTTTCTCGAAAAAATTTTGGGAATAAGTTTGGGGGTAGAGTTATGAGTTTTACTGTAGCGATTGTAGGCAGGCCGAATGTGGGGAAATCCACATTGTTCAATAGAATAGTAGGGAAAAGAATTTCTATTGTCGATGACAAACCTGGGGTAACTCGGGATAGAATTTACGCGGTGGTCGAATGGAGGGGGAAGAAATTCACCATCGTTGACACTGGGGGGATAGAACCGGAAGGAACGGATTTGATGGCAACCCAGGTGAGGCGGCAAGTGGAATTTGCTATAGAGAGCGCAAATCTCATTATTTTTTTAATGGACTCAAGGGAAGGACTTTTGCCTGCAGACGAAGAAGTAGCGAATATTCTCAGAAAAAGCAGGAAGCCCATAATTGCCGTGGTAAATAAAGTAGATGATTACTCCATGAAAACAGGGCTTTACGAATTTTACCGGGTAGGGTTAGGTGAGCCCGTTTTTATTTCCGCCCTTCATGGTTCTAATGTAGGGGATTTGTTAGATAGGATAGTGGAGTTTATAGGGAAAAATAAAGAACCTGACTACGATGAAAGCGTAATAAAGGTAGCTGTAATTGGAAGGCCTAACGTAGGGAAATCCTCTTTAGTAAACGCTCTGCTCGGCGAGGAAAGGGTGATAGTGAGCGACGTTCCGGGTACAACTAGGGATGCCATCGATACACCTTTTGAATATGAAGGGCAGCAAATGGTACTGATAGATACGGCCGGTCTTAGGAGAAAAAGTAGAATAAAAGAAGATATAGAATTTTACAGTCACTTAAGGGCACTTCAGGCGGTAGAAAGAGCTGATATAGCCTTGGTTGTTCTTGATGCTACGGAGGAAATTACCGAGCAGGATAAAAAAATCGCCGGAATAGCCCATGAAAGTGGAAGGGGCATTATAATAGTAGTAAATAAATGGGATTTAGTAGAAAAAGATGACAAGACCATCTACAGGTATACCGATAATATCCGGGAGGAATTGGCGTTTATTCAGTATGCCCCTGTCATATTCGTTTCTGCCAGAACGAAAAAAAGGGTTAACAAAATTTTGGAATTAATACGATTTGTCATGGACCAGTATACCTTCAGAATAGATAAAGCTGCGTTAAATGAACTGCTGGAAGATGCTACATCAATGGTTGCTCCGCCAACTATAAAGGGACGAAGGTTAAGGATATATTCATTGGAGCAAACCGGCATCAAACCGCCAACTTTTGTGCTTACAGTAAACGATACGGAGCTTTTACATTTCTCTTATGTTAGGTATATCGAAAATAAATTGAGAGAAAGATACGGTCTTGAAGGGACTCCAGTTGTATTAAAAGGCCGGAACAAAAAAGGAAATGATTAGGGGGTCATTTTTGATGAAAGCGGCGGTTATCGGCGCAGGGAGTTGGGGTACAGCGATTTCCCAAATACTTGCGGACAATGGGACCGAAATAAGATTATGGGTAAGAAGGAAGGAGCTTGCCGAACAGATTAAAATCACTCGCGAAAATAGCGAATATTTGCCTGGTGTTAGAATTCCGGATGAAATTATAATCACATGCGAGTTAGAGGAAGCCCTTGAAGGGGCCGAATTTGTGGTGATGGCTGTTCCCTCCCAGGCTATGCGAGAAATAGCAGGAGCAGCAGGAAAATACATAGAAAATAAAAGTATTGTCATAAGTGCCGCAAAAGGCATAGAAGTGGGGACTCTCCTTAGGATGTCGCAGGTCATAAGAGAACAACTACCCGAGGATTTGGAGGTAGAAATTGCCGTAATTTCAGGTCCCAGTCATGCGGAAGAAGTAGCAAGGCGGCTTCCGACTGCAGTGGTGGCTGCGGCTGAAAAAAAGGATGTGGCTGAAAAAGTCCAGGATCTTTTCATGAATTCTTACTTCAGGGTTTATACCAATTTGGATATTATTGGAGTGGAAATGGGAGGTGCTTTGAAGAACATAATAGCAATTTGTGCGGGGATAGCAGAAGGATTGGGTTTCGGAGACAACACAAGAGCGGCTTTGATAACTAGGGGAATAATGGAGATTATCAGGCTGGGTGTAAAAATGGGAGGGCAACCGTCCACTTTTTTTGGGCTCTCTGGCGTCGGCGATGTTATAGTTACGTGCAATAGCATGTTCAGCCGTAATCGAAGGGCAGGTATAGAAATAGGCCGGGGAAAATCCGTAAAAGAGGTTGTGGGTTCGACTAATATGGTCATAGAAGGCATATATACCACCAAAGCTGCTTATGACCTGGCTCGAAAGCACAAAATAGAAATGCCAATAACTGAAAAGGCCTACGAGGTGCTTTATGAGGGCAAAGACCCGCTGGATGCTGTCAAGGAACTCATGGGCAGAAGGGGCAAGTACGAAATGGAAGAATTGATAAATAAGGAATGGCTTTAAAAACGTGGCAAGTCCACGTTTTTTTATTTTGGAGTAATATTCGGGACACGGCGTCATATATATATATTGAAAAAAAGCGAAAAAACTACCCTTCCTAAGGAAAACCCTGACTTAAAACTATGAATAGGAAGGGGGTAGATAAGTTTACAAGGAGGGGAAAATGTGGAAAGATTTGACTTATTTAAAGACATCGCAGAAAGAACCGGCGGTGATATCTATATAGGTGTTGTAGGACCTGTTCGGGCGGGTAAGTCTACTTTCGTCAAAAGGTTCATGGAGTTGCTCGTAATTCCTAACATCCAGGACCCTAATTCAAAAAGTAGGACGAAAGATGAGCTGCCCCAAAGTGGAGCCGGAAGGATGATAACCACAGCAGAGCCTAAATTCATTCCAAGCCAGGCTGTGGAGATAACTTTTAAAGATAACATCAAGTTTCGGGTGCGACTGGTGGACAATGTTGGATATTCCGTAAGGGGTGCTATTGGCTACGAGGATGAAAACGGTCCGAGGATGGTGTCCACGCCGTGGTTCGACGAAGAGATACCTTTTCAGGAAGCTGCGGAAATCGGCACCCGAAAAGTTATTGAGGAACACTCCACAATAGGTGTGGTTGTAACCACCGACGGGAGCATAACCGAAATCCCTAGGGAAAATTACGTTCAGGCTGAAGAAAGAGTGGTAAGCGAGCTGAAGGAAATTGGGAAACCATTTGTAATTGTTCTGAATTCTGCCGAACCGACTAATAAAAAAACTCTCGAGCTAAAAGAAATGCTCGAAGCAAAATACGACGTGCCGGTAATCCCCCTCAACTGCCTGGAAATGAATCAGGAGGATATTTTCAGCCTCCTAGAGGAAATCCTCTTGGAGTTCCCACTGGTGGAAATTAACATACACTTACCGAAATGGATAGAGGTTTTGGAAAAGGAACATTACCTGAGGAAGAAGTTTGAAGAAACCGTAAAAGAAAAAATTAAAGGTATAAATAGAGTCAGGGATATCAATAAAGTTGCTTCGTCCTTGAAGGAAAGCGATTTTCTTGAGCAAGTAAAGATAAAAGAGATGAATTTGGGAACTGGAATGGCCGAAGTATTACTGGAAGCGAAAAGAGAACTATTTTACAAAGTATTAAGTGAAATTTCAGGGCTAACCATAGAAGGAGAACACCATCTTATACCGCTGATGAAAGATTTAGTGGATGCAAAAAGAGAATACGACAAAGTAGCAAAAGCATTGGATGACGTAAAACGGGTAGGGTACGGAATAGTTCCGCCTCAATTAGATGAGCTGACGTTGGAAGAACCTGAAGTTATAAGGCAAGGTTCCAAATTCGGGGTAAGAATAAGGGCCATTGCCCCTTCAATCCACATGATAAGAGCGGATATTCAAACAGAGCTCTCACCTATTATTGGAACTGAAAAGCAAAGTGAAGAACTCATCAATTATTTGATGAGCGAATTTGAGAACGATCCAGCAAAAATTTGGCAGACAAATATTTTTGGTAAATCATTGCGAGATTTGGTGCGGGAAGGCATACAAAATAAACTCATTCATATGCCCGAATCGGCCCAGGCCAAATTACAGGAAACATTGCAGCGCATCGTAAACGAGGGGAGCGGAAGCCTTATATGCATAATCCTTTAAAAAATTTTCTATGCGGGGGTTGAAAATATCTACCTCATGCTTTATAATATAAAGTGAAATCGGACAGCGTCTGGGTGTGGCGCAGCTTGGTAGCGCGCTAGAATGGGGTTCTAGAGGTCGGGGGTTCAAGTCCCCCCACTCAGACCATTAAGGAAGTAAACGTGGAGCGGCATAAGCTCTGCGTTATTTTTTTATATATGAAATACCGATTATTGTCTATCGCGGATGGAGACTAAAAATATGAACGGCTATTCATTAAAAGAAGTTTAGGGATTTCTCCTTCCATTTTTCTTATAAAAATGGAAGGATTCTTCTATTTTATGGAGAAGATAAAAAATAAAGGTGAAGAGGATGAAGAGGAAGACCTATTCGAAAGTCGTGGACTTGAGGTCGAGGAAAATTCGAAAAAAGCGCCAGATTTCTTTACCGCTGAAGGTGTTGTTCTTGTGCCTTGCAGTTTTATGTATTTTAGGGTATGCCCGTGATGACATATATATAGCCAAGGAAAGCACTGTGAAAGAAATTATTTCCAGTGAAGCTGTTATTGTTAAAAACGAAAGGGTGATAAACGCGCCGGCCGAAGGCAAGCTGGAGCTTCTGGTCAAAGCGGGACAGAGAGTGAGGGTGAATGCCCCACTTTTTAAAGTGGTCGCCGATGTAGATAAAAAGCAGGTGCTCGAAAAAGAGATGGATGAACTTAGAATGAAATTGGAAAATGTGAAAAAGGCCTGGCCGCTTGAAAAAGATTCTAGGTTGCAAAGCGAAGCGGCCGTAGAGGTGATAGAAAAAAGCATAGAACTTCAGGAAAAGAAACTGCAGGAAATTGAATCCACGGTTTTTTCGCCGATGGCGGGAATGGTAAGTTTCAACATAGACGGTTACGAAAACCTTTTGGTACCGGATAAGATAAGCTGCCTGGATTATGAGGACATAGAAGATATAAAGGACAACGGGGAAAATCGGATATTTCCAGAAATAGTAAAGGTAAATCAGGCGGTGCTCAAAATTGTCGATAATTTGTCGCTGAACATCGTAACTCAATGGAACGGCGAAAGTTTAAAGTTGGGCTGGAAATATACCCTGAAATTTCCTCAGTTTGGCCTCGAGGTCAAGGCGGAACTAAAAGAACTTTGCGAAAGTGGAAAGACAGCCGTATTTTCCGCCAAGGAAGTGCCGTTTGAACTTCTCGATGAGAGAAAAGTCCCGGTTGAAATCGTGGCGCGGACTTATAAAGGCATCGGCGTTCCAGTTTCAGCTATAATAAATGATAATGGGCAGGAAGGTGTACTTTTGTTTTTTGATGGGAGGCTGATTTTTAAACCAGTAAAGGTAGTGGCGCGCGATGATAAGATTGCAATAGTGGAAGGCGTAAAACTTGGAGATAGGGTTATAGTAAAGAGGGGATTGATATGGAATTTATTAGGAAAAACATAGAAACGTTGAGGTTGAGGGTTAAGGAGGCGGCTGAAAAATCGGGCCGACGGGAGGAAGATATAAAAATTGTTGCTGTGACTAAGACAGTTATGCCTGAAACAATCCAGGTGGCTGTCGATTGTGGACTTACAATTTTAGGGGAAAACCGCGTGCAGGAAGCTCAACGGAAAATAGAACTGGTAAAAGGCGACGTCAGCTGGCATATGATAGGGCATTTGCAAAAAAATAAAGTTAAGTATGCGGTAAGACTTTTCTCCATGATTCAGTCGGTGGACAGCTACGAACTTGCAGTTGAGATCGATAAAAGGGCGGGTAAGTTCGGGAAGGTCATGGATGTGCTGGTTCAGGTAAACATCGGCAAAGAGGAAACCAAATTTGGAGCGGAATACGAGGAAACGCCGGAGTTGATAAAGAAGATATCAGAGCTAGAGAACATCAGGGTAAAAGGTTTGATGGCCATAGCACCTTTTAAAGAGGACCCTGAGGACGTAAGGCCGTTTTTCAGAAAAATGCGGGAATTATTTTTGGAATTGAAAAATTTACGCCTAAAAAATGTAGAAATGGAAATTTTATCGATGGGTATGACCCATGATTTTCATGTGGCCATAGAAGAGGGGGCAAACATGATAAGAATAGGGAGCGGTATTTTCGGACCGAGAATCTAGGATGAGGAGGTATAAAAATGGCCGGCAACAAATTATGGAGTAAGATACTTTATTTCCTGGGAATAGAAGACGAGGAGCCGCCTGTGCACCAGTATGAAGACCCCCTTAGCATTCATGCAAGACCCGAAAGAGGGAGGGTTATAAATATTCATCAGATACCGAAAAACAGGGTGACGGTTTTCAAACCCATCTGTTTCGATGAAGTAAGAGAGATTTCGGAGGAGTTGAAAAATCGCAGGGCGGTCATAGTTAACCTCGAGGGACTAGATAAAGAGACAGGAAGGCGCATATTGGATTTTTTGAGCGGCAGCGTCTTTGTACTGGACGGAACAGTGAAGAAAGTCGGAAGCGGCACTTTTGTCTTTGCGCCAAACAACGTGGATATAACAGGTTTTAACATCGACGAGATAGAATCCGGAAAAGAAAAGCCTATTTTTAAAGTTTGATGCCGAGGAGGAAAAGCCTTTGTTGCTAATCAGAACGATAGACTTGTTTTTCAGATTGATGGAATTTTTAATCATCGTAAGAATGTTCATGAGCTGGCTGCCTGGAGCGGAGTACTGGCCGATATATAGATTCGTATATCAAGTTACTGAACCTCTGCTTGCTCCTTTCAGGCATTTATTTTATAGATTTTTACCCCCCACGGGAGGTTTTTATATAGATTTTTCACCCGTTTTTGCTCTCATTACCATGGATATTGTAAAAAATGTGGCAGTGGCGCTTTTGTTGAGAGTGATATATTAAATCACAAGGGAGTGGATAAAAATGACTTTGACTCCACTGGACATTCAAAAAAAGGAATTCAGAAAATCTTTCAGAGGGTATAGCGAGGAAGAGGTTAAAGACTTTCTGGAGAAGGTAACTCAAAGTTATGAGAAATTATATAGGGAAAATCAAGAGTTAAAAGAAGAAATAAAGTTTTTGAGGGAAAAACTCAAAGAATATCAAGAGCTGGAAACCACGCTTAAAAAAGCTATTATCCTCGCAGAAAAAGCTGCCGAGGATCTAAAAAAGAACGCGGAAAGGGAAAAGGAATTGATTATAAAGGACGCTAAAGTTAAGGCAGAGGAAATGCTTGCGAAAGCTAAAATGCGGTGCGACGTGTTAAGTGAACGTTACGAAGAAATAAAGGCTCAATTTCAACTCTTCAAGACGAGGTTTTTAAATTTTTTACAGTCGCAAATAGACCTCATCAATTCTACGGGGTTGGATGGCGAAGATTGCATAAAAGAAGCAGCAGCCGGGCAGGATTTTGAAGGAGAAGAAGGAGGGGAAAACGGCGATGGCGGAGGAAAAGAGGCTGTCGGTGGTGGGGATAATAGTTTATGAGAGGGAAAAATCCGCCGCGAAGGTGAACGAGATATTGTCGAAATTCGGCGACATGATAGTAGGCCGAATGGGCATACCCTACAGGGAAAGGGGAATTTCGGTCATAGCGCTTATCGTCGATGCCACTACCGATGAGCTGGGCGCACTCACCGGAAAGTTGGGTCAGATTCCGGGAGTAAAGGTAAAATCTGCGGTGACGGCTTAAAGTTTTATGTTAAATTAATTAGGATTGATTGGGAAGGATGATTCGTATAATAGGGATAATAGGTGCGTTGGATAAAGAAGTAACTTTTTTGTGTGAAAAGCTAGAAAAAATAAAGACTATGAAAAAGGCCTATTTAACTTTCCATCAAGGCATTCTGAAAGGGAAAGAGGTTGTCGTGGTAAAAAGCGGTGTCGGAAAGGTAAATGCGGCCTTGTGCACTCAGATTTTAATAGATTATTTTAAAACGGATTCAATTTTCTGCACCGGTGTTGCGGGAGCTTTGAGGGAAGAACTGGATATTGGAGATGTAGTAATATCCACCGATGTAGCTCAACACGATGTGGATGGTACGGTTTTTGGTCACGAACCCGGTGAAATACCGAATCTAGGGGTAAAATTTTTCAAGGCTGACGAGAACCTGGTGGAAATTGCCTGGGAAGTTGCTTGCCGGACTTTAAAAGGGAAAAAAGCGGTAAAGGGGAGGATATTGACCGGTGACCAGTTTATAAGTAGCGCGGATAGGGTGAGATATTTAAGAGAATATTTCGACGGCTCCTGTGTGGAGATGGAGGGAGGGGCCATCGGACATGTATGCTATGTAAATGATGTACCTTTTGTCGTGATAAGATCCATATCGGATAGAGCTGACGATAAGGCTGTGGTGGTGTACGAAGAATTCTCAGAAGTAGCGGCCAAAAATTCTTCGAATATAATTCTAGGGATCCTGGATAATTTGAAGTAGGCATAAAAAAAGAGGAGTTGGTTAAATTAGAAGAGGGGGTACTTTGATGTATATAGACAAGGAAGACATCTTGCGAGATTTGAGCTTCAAGATCGACGATCTTTCGGTCAAGATTGAGAAGCTAAACCTTTCGGAATACTTAGAGCTTTTCAGAAATCCTAGAAGGCTGCTTTATCTTAATTTTTTGGCAGGGGTCGCAAGAGGTTTTGGAATGGCAGTGGGATTTACTTTGCTCGGTGCTTTGGCACTTTACATCCTCCAACGCGTCGTCATACTAAACCTCCCCCTCATAGGCGATTTCATAGCTGAATTGGTTAGGATAGTGCAGGATGAACTTTCTGCAAAATAATGGATAAGGAGGATAGATTTGGAAAACAAGGAATACTACCGGCGTAAACTTGAGGACTTGAAACGAGAACTAGAGAACCAGATGTCTACAATAACCAGTAGAGGTTCGGAACCTTTAAAAGAATCGGTTGGGGAACTTTCGTCGTACGATAACCATACGGCGGACCTGGCAGCTGAAACTTTCGAGAGAGAAAAGGACCTGGGACTGCGGGATAATACGAAAAGGATGCTGGCAAAAGTGGAAATGGCCCTTGGTAAAATTGAGGAAGGAAGTTATGGGTTTTGTGAGAAATGCGGCAGTCCTATAGAAAAGGAGCGTTTAGATTTAGTCCCGTACACCACCTTGTGTGCAAAATGCAGCAAAAAAGAGGGAGAAGTTTTTGCAAAGGGGGCAAGGCCGGTAGAGGAAAAAGTGTTAAAGTATCCCTTCGGAAGAAGTTTTCGAGATGATTCTGATAGTGTGGGTTATGATGGAGAGGATGCGTGGCAGGATGTGGCAAGGTACGGAACGGCCAACACTCCCCAGGATGAGCCGGGTGCGGTTGAATACGAAGAGGCTTATACCGATGGAAGCGAGGAAAGAGGGATAGCCGATAAATTGGATAAGGTAATTTATGAAGACAAACCAGGAGAAATGGGAAGATAAATACCCTTAGTGGGTATTTATTTTTTATCTCCCTTTATTTACCCGCCATTAAAGATTTCATTGATGTTCGGAAGGCGGTGGTATATAATTTCTATGTGGAAATAAAAAGATTTGGAGGTTTTGGCAAGTTGGCAGTGTTGATTCTTTCAGCATTTATTTTTGCAGTAGATCAGCTGACAAAAGCCATGGTCAAAGCACGGATGACCCCCAACCAGTCAATTCCAATTATAGATAATATCTTACATTTGACGTACGTGCAGAATACGGGGGCAGCTTTCAGCCTCTTTAAAGGCAGGGTATTTTTTTTCGTAGTAGTATCTTTTGCGGTTATAGCAGCTATTGTCTATTGTATGATAAGACTGCCCAAAGAAAAGGATTTTTTTAAATTACCACTTGCCCTTGTTCTGGGCGGAGCTTTAGGAAACCTGGTAGACCGTTTGCGATTTGGCTATGTGGTGGATTTTATAGATTTCAGAATCTGGCCCGTTTTTAATGTGGCTGATTCTGCAGTGGTGATAGGTGTGCTTCTGCTTTTATACTTAGTAATGTTCGACAGTGATATTCTGAAAAGTTTGGATTGAAACGGGAGGGGCAATTTTTGGAGAGGACCTTCAAAATCAACGTGACGGAAGAAGATGTAAAAAAGCGCATAGATGTTTTTTTAGCGGGATTAATGAACGATTTTTCGAGGAGTTACATCCAAAAAGGAATCGAAGAAGGGTGGGTAAAGGTAAACGGAAAATTTGTAAAACCCAATTACAAGTTGAAAAAAGGCGATATAATTGAAGCGGAGATACCCGCTCCTAAACCCCTTTCGGTCGAACCTGAAAATATTCCTCTCGACATTATTTACGAGGACCAGGACATAATCGTTGTCAACAAGCCCCGAGGCATGGTAGTATATCCGGCGCCCGGAAATTACAGCGGAACTCTTGTAAATGCTCTTTTGTACCATACGAAAGATTTGTCCGGAATAAATGGCGTTCTGCGCCCCGGGATAGTTCACCGATTGGACAAAGATACTTCCGGCGTTATCGTTGTGGCAAAAAACGACCAGGCCCATCGAGAGCTAGTAAATCAATTTAAAAGCAAAAAGGTAAAAAAGACGTATCTCGCGATCGTTTGGGGAAATATCCTTGAGGATAAGGCCACGATTGAGGCCCCAATAGGCCGGCATCCGGTAAAGCGGGTAGAGATGGCCGTGGATGCAAAACATGGCAAAGAGGCCATAACCCATTTTAAAGTATTAGAAAGATTCGGAGATTTTACTTTCGTCGAAGTCAGCATAGAGACGGGAAGGACTCACCAAATTAGGGTTCATATGAGCTATATAGGCCATCCGATTGTAGGAGACCCTGTTTATTCAAGGAAGAAAAATCCTTTTAAAATTAAGGGGCAGGCCCTTCACGCCTTTCGGTTGGGGCTTTATCACCCGAGGAAAGGTGAGTTCATGACCTTTGAGGCCCCGGTTCCCGATGATTTTAATGAAATCTTAAATACTTTGAAAAGGAGGGTGATGTGAATGGAAGAAAAAGCTTGCATAATGGATGATAAAGCCATTGACAGGGCGCTGACCAGGATAAGTCACGAAATTATCGAGCGGAACAAAGGAGTAGAAGATCTTGTGCTGGTGGGCATCAGGACCAGAGGGGTTCCGCTTGCGAAAAGAATAGCATCAAAAATAAAGAAAATAGAGGGAGTAGATATCCCGGTAGGGATTTTGGATATAACGCTTTACCGGGATGACCTTTCTACTTTATCGGAGCAGCCCGTGGTAAACAAGACAGAAATAGATTTCGAGATTACAGGTAAAAAAGTGGTGCTGGTGGACGACGTTATATATACTGGAAGGACCGTGAGGGCGGCCCTGGATGCCCTGTCGGATCTGGGGCGTGCAAGGTTGATACAACTTGCAGTACTCATAGACAGGGGGCATAGAGAGCTTCCCATTAGGCCTGATTACGTCGGGAAAAATGTGCCTACCTCCAGGGATGAGATAATAAAGGTTAAATTGGAGGAAGTTGATGGGGAAAACAGCGTTGTAATCCTGAAAAAGTAGTCTAAATTTTTTTCAACCTCTCAACAATCCCCGCGTCCGGTGTCACGTAAATGGTCTTGTGATGGTCGTAAATTACAAAACCAGGTTTGGCTCCCGGTGGTTTTCTAACGTGCTTTCTCAACGTGTAGTCAACGGCGACGTTACTGCTGTTTCGGGCTTTGCTGTGATATGCGGCGAGCATACACCCTTCAAAAATTGTTTCATCATCAACCGGCCTTCCGCCCGTCTGTATGATTACGTGGGAACCGGGTAGGTCTTTTACGTGAATCCATATATCTTCAGGTTTTGCTTTTCTGGTAATCATGTCATTTTGTATATTGTTCTTTCCGACTAGGATGGTAAAGCCCGTGGAAGACGTGTATTTGATAGGTGAAGAAGGGTGAGCCTCGCTCTTCGATTTTTTTCCTGATTCTTTTATGTAACCGTATTTTGAAAGTTCCTTTTGGATTTCTTCAATATCTTCCAGGTTCTCCGCCTGCTCTATGTTGTAAAGTTCGCTTTCTAAGTATTTGATTTCGCTCAAAGTCTTTTCCATTTGGGTTTCAACCTTTTCCTTGGTAGCGCGGAGTTTTTTGTACTTTTCAAAATAATATTGGACGTTTTGAGATGGCGAGAGTTTTTCGTCCAGCGGTATTGAAACGATTTTGCCTTCTTTGTAAAAATTTGGGAGGTTGATTTCCTTCATGCCCGGTGAAACTTCATATAGATAGGCTGAAAGAAGTTCGCCGAACAATTTAAATTTTTCTATATCTCTTGTTTCATCTAATTTTTCCCTTTGGAAGGATAGAATTTGGCGAAGTTTTTTTATGTGCTTTTCTAATTGGTCCTGCAAATTTTTCTTTATGTTGGCGAGCTTTTCGTGCCTTTCCTTTAGAGAAAAGAATAAATCGACTGCTTCGTTTATGCTTTTTGTGGAGATGACTTTGAATCTTTCAAGGTGTGAGAGAGGGAAGACCCAGAATTCTACGGGTTTACCTGTATCTTCATCAAAGTAAATTTTTGGCGAATAACGGGAATTTTGTATATCGCAAGAGAGCTCTGCTATGATTTTAGCTATTTTTTGCTTTTCTACAAAAGTCAATTCGTTTACATGCTTTTCCCCATCAACTCCGCACTTGAATAAAATTTCTCTGGATACATTTTTGCTTATTCCCATAAATCTTTCAGTTATCCACCGTTCGACCTTGGTTGGTTCTGAAGCTTGCAAGATAATATCGAACAATATTTTGTCCGATTGGATTTCGCAATTCAGGATGTTTAGCCTTTGGCCTAATGGTGGAAGGATGTATTTTTTTCCTGGCAGAATCTCCCTTACCCGGTTTATATCTGAGGGTATTCGCTTTATAGAGTCGATTATCAAATTGTTGCTGTCGTCAACGAGTATTATATTGCTGTGCTTCCCCATTATCTCAACTATGAGAGTTCGATATATAGTTCTTCCAAATTCATCTTCGTTTTCGACGACTATTTCTACCAGCCTTTCCAGGTCCTTTTGCTTAATTTCGACGATTTTCCCGCCAGAAAGATTCTTCCTGAGCAGCATGCAGAACATTGGCGGTGAGCTGGGATTTTCTTTTTCGACTTCGGTTAAATGAAGCCGGCAATTCTGAGGATGGGCAGAGATAAGGAGCTTTTTTTCTTCCTTGTACCGCCTTATACAAAGCAGGATTTCGCTTTTGTCCGGCTGGTATACTTTATCGATTTTTCCTCCGATTAAACATTTTTTCAGTTCGCCTATAACTGCGTTTAATACAATTCCGTCGAATGGCATGGTCGTCCCCCTTTATGTTAGGCTGCTTTTAGTATACCATAAATGAATATATTGTTTTAATAGGAATTAGGTGGTATAATAGTTAATAATGATTTTTCAAGAAAGATTGAGGGTGATAGCGTAATATGAAGTTTACTAAGATGCACGGTCTGGGAAACGATTTTATTGTCGTAAATGGTTTTATAGAAGATGTGAGAATAATATTTGATAAGGCGGCAAAAATATGTGACAGACACCGGGGAATAGGAGCCGACGGTATACTGCTGGTGCTCCCGTCTGAAAAAGCGGACCTCAAGATGAGGATCATAAATAGCGACGGCAGCGAAGCAGATATGTGCGGAAACGGAATACGCTGTTTTGCCCGGTACGCATTTTCAAGAGGACTTGTAAAAAAGACGGATATGACGGTAGAAACCTTGGCGGGCATCATAAAACCGCAGGTTATAGTTAAAGACGATCAGGTAGAAAGTGTAAGGGTAGATATGGGGTACTACAGCTTGAAGCCTAAAGATGTCCCGTTGATAGAAGATGCAAAAGAAGAGGCTGTGGACCTTGACATCGAAGTGGACGGCCAAGGGTTTAAATTTACGGGAGTTTCGATGGGCAATCCCCACTGCGTGATTTTCGTGGACGATGTGGATGGTTTTCCGGTAGAAAAGTTGGGGCCTAAAATAGAAAAGCATCCGTTTTTCCCAAAAAAAACAAACGTAGAGTTTGTTCAGGTAAAAGGGCGAGATTTTTTGAAAATGAGAGTATGGGAAAGAGGTGCAGGCCTTACAATGGCCTGTGGTACTGGGGCGTGTGCATCGGCGGTCGCGGCCTACAAAAAGGGGCTGACCGGTCCTAAAGTGACGGTGAACCTGCCGGGGGGAGAACTGTACATAGAGGTAGAAGATAATGGAAGGGTTTACATGACTGGACCTGCCAAAGAAGTATATACCGGCGAGATAGACCTAAATATGTTATAAATAAAATATGAATAAAATCTAAACGAACGGAGGAGATGAATTTGAGGATTGCAGAACGCATAAAAAAAATACCGCCTTACCTTTTTGCACAGATAGACAAAAAAATAGCCGAACTCAAGATGAAAGGAGTAGACGTAATTAGTTTGGGAGTGGGCGATCCCGATTTACCCACACCGCCTCATATCGTAAAAGCGCTAGAAAGAGCCGCTAATGACCCGGAATGCCATAAATATCCGGCTTACGAGGGGTCGCTGGAGTTTAGAGAAGCGGTGGCTACATATTATAAAAGGAGGTTCGGCGTGGAACTGGACCCCCAATCCGAAGTAATGGCCCTTATAGGTTCAAAAGAAGGTATTGCTCATATATTTTTCGCCTTTATCGACCCCGGAGATTATGCTCTAATTCCAGATCCAGGATACCCGGTTTATAAAACCGCCACATTGTTCGCTGGTGGGATACCCTATCCAATGCCCTTGCTGAAAGAAAACAATTTCCTTCCGGATTTTTCAGAGATAGATACGGAAGTGGCAAAGAAGGCAAAGCTGATGTTCCTTTGCTATCCGAATAACCCGACCGCTGCCGTGGCGGATGAGAAATTTTTTGAAGAAGCTGTGGAATTTGCAAAAACTTACGATATAATAATTTGCCACGACAGCGCTTATGTTGATATTACTTTTGACGGATACAAAGCTCCCAGCCTTCTTTCCGTAAAAGGAGCAATGGATATTGGGATAGAATTCGGCTCTCTTTCAAAGCCTTACCGCATGACCGGCTGGAGAATTGGATATGCGGTTGGAAACAGGGATATAATATCCGCATTGGGAATTATCAAGACAAATATAGACTCGGGGCAATTTACCGCAATTCAAAAAGCCGGCATTGAAGCGCTTTTAGGGCCGCAGGACAGCGTGAATGAAATGCTGTCTGTGTTTGAAAAAAGGCGTAACCTAGTCGTAGAGACTTTAAAGGGAATAGGCCTTGAGGTGGAACCTCCGAAGGGGACGTTTTACGTTTGGGTGCCGGTCCCTGAAGGCTATACATCTCAATCTTTTGCGGAAATGCTCATTGAAAGGGCGGCGGTGGTCGTAACGCCGGGAGTCGGTTACGGAGATTACGGTGAGGGCTACGTGAGAATTTCGCTTACAACGCCAGATGAAAGGCTGAAGGAGGCCATGAGGCGGATTAAAGAAAGCTTGAGCTTTTGATTTTGAAGGTTTTTGAAGGGTTGGTTATTATGATAAGAAGCATGACCGGCTATGGGCGCGGAAGAAGCTGCGGCAAAGTTACCTGGGAAGTTGAACTGAAATCGATAAATCACCGCTTTTTGGAAATATACGTGAAATTGCCCCGCCAGTGGTTTTTTTTTGGAAGAGAAGATAAGAAACTATATCAAGGAGCGCATAAGTCGGGGGCGGATCGATGTTTTCGTAAACTATTCTTCGGAAACGTTGCCTGTAGACATAAAAATTGACAAACAGGCAGCGGCGAGCTATTATAAAAAGTTGGTGGAATTGAAGGAAGAGGTGGGCTTCGAGGGACCGGTAACACTTTCTTTGCTTTCCATGATGCCGGAGCTTTTTACAGTTGAAGAGCAGTTTCCTGAGGAAGAAGAACTGTGGCCAGAACTTAAAAAGGCGCTCGAAGAAGCGGTGGATAACCTTATTGAAATGAGGACTAAGGAAGGGAATAATCTATGGCGTGACATTTCATCCAGGCTCGATGTCATCATGGAGAGGGTCAGAAACATAAAGATGAGGTCTGATGTAATGATCGAAGAATATCGCAAGAAGCTCCAGCAAAAAGTGAAAAAGATAAAAGAAGGCTTGGAGCTGAACGAAGAGAGATTGGAAGCTGAAGTTGTGATTTTTGCAGAGAGGTCCGATATTAGCGAGGAAATTGTGAGGATAGAAAGTCACATTGTCCAATTTAAAAGTATGGGGAACGCTGATGAAGTTTTGGGCAAAAAAATGGATTTTTTGGCCCAGGAGATTTTCAGGGAAGTCAATACTATTGCGTCTAAATCCGCAGACTACAATATAACGAGAGAAATAATAGAAATAAAAAGCGAACTGGAGAAAATAAGGGAACAACTGCAGAATATTGAATAATTTTATCAGGAGGGAATGTTGTGGAAATAAAACTTGTAAACATAGGATTCGGCAACATAGTTTCTGCAAACAGAATCATTGCTATTGTAAGTCCAGAATCTGCTCCGATAAAGCGCATAATCCAGGAAGCCCGCGACAGGGGTATGCTAATAGACGCGACCTACGGAAGGCGCACCCGTGCGGTCATAATAACAGACAGCGATCATGTGATCCTATCTGCCGTACAGCCGGAAACCGTGGCTAACCGGCTGAACAACAAAGATATTGAAGAAGAAGTAGAAGAAATATAGGAGAGAAATCATCATGTCCAAGAAAGGGATGTTAATAGTGCTGTCCGGGCCTTCGGGAGCTGGGAAGGGGACTTTGTGTAGTCAGCTGCTGAAGAGAAGGCCTGAACTTGTGCTTTCGGTTTCCGTGACGACCAGGCCACCAAGGCCCGGGGAAGTAAACGGTGTCAGCTACTACTTCACCGATGAAGAAAATTTCAAAAAAATGGTAGAAAAGGGCGAGTTCCTGGAGTGGGCTAAAGTTTACAATAATTATTACGGAACTCCCAAAAAATTCGTAGAGGAACATTTGAAACAGGGCAAAGACGTCATTTTGGAGATAGACATTCAAGGGGCAAGACAGGTGAAGGAAAATTGCCCCGATGCTATTTTTATATTCATTTTGCCGCCCGACATTGAAGAATTGAAAAATCGAATAATAAAGCGGGGAAGCGAAAGCAAGGAATCTTTTGACCTGAGGGTAAAGAGTGCCGAAGAAGAACTGAAAGCCATGTACGACTACGATTATGCGGTTGTAAACGATGTCCTGGAGGAAGCGGTGAAAAAGTTAGAGTCGATAATTGTGGCTGAAAGGTGTAAAGTCGTAAGAAATAAAGAACTGTTGCAGTTGGTATGCAAGGAGGGGTGCAAATTATGATGTATCCGTCTATAGATTCGTTAACCAGCAAATACGAGAGCAAGTACGCTCTCGTTGTAGCAGCGGCAAAGCGTGCAAGGCAGCTCGTTGAAGGTTCGCCCAAACTTGTGGACGTAAAGACCACAAAGCCGGTTTCCATTGCCCTTTTTGAGCTAGACTCGGGGAAGATAAAAATAGAGCCCCCCGTTTCCGGAAATAAGTAGGTGGAAAGATTATGTTGCAGGATAAATTCATCGTTTTGGGTGTGACGGGCAGCATAGCGGCTTACAAAGCCGCAGAGTTGGTGAGACTTTTAAAAAAAAGGGGAGCAGAGGTTCAAGTCGTAATGACCAGCTCTGCCAAGGAATTCGTCACACCTTTGACTTTTCAGGTGCTTTCCGGTAATCCCGTTGTTACCGACATGTTTGAAAAACCGGTTCGCTGGGAAGTGGAGCATGTCTCCCTTGCCGACAGGGCGGACCTTTTCGTAATCGCTCCGGCCACAGCCAATGTAATTGCAAAAATGGCAGCCGGCATCGCCGATGATATGTTGACTGCTTCGGTCCTGGCAACCCAGGCGAAAGTTTTGGTGGTGCCGGCTATGAATGTAAATATGTACTTGAACCCGATCACTCAGCAAAACATAAGCTTCCTTAAGGAAAAAGGTTTTTACGTGATGGAACCCGATGAAGGCTTTTTGGCTTGCGGCTATTCAGGGAAAGGTAGGTTCCCTGAGCCTGAAAAAATATTAAAAGTTATAGAAAGACTGGCTGGAGTTTGCGGTGACCTTCAAAATAAAAAAATCCTCATTACCGCTGGCCCCACCAGAGAACCCATCGACCCGGTGAGGTTTATTTCAAACCGCTCTTCCGGCAAAATGGGTTACGCACTGGCGGAGGCTGCTGTGGAACGCGGTGGTGAGGTTATACTTATTTCTGGACCTACCTGCCTTCCGCAACCGTCAGGACTTTATAAGTACATCAGGGTCAATACGGCACTGGAAATGCGGGAATGTGTTCTAGAATATTTTCCCTGGAGCGATGTGGTAATAAAAGCGGCGGCTGTTTCGGACTTCAGGCCGAAAAATTACTCGGAGCACAAGATAAAAAAGAAGGATAGTGCGACTGCGATGACCCTCGAACTGGAGAAAAATCCGGATATTTTAAAGGAGTTGGGAGAAAAAAAACAAAAGCAGCTTCTTGTGGGTTTTGCCGCCGAGACGGACGAGATTAAGGAAAATGCCGTGGAAAAACTCAACAAGAAAAATCTCGATCTTATCGTCGTCAATGATGTAACTGCAGAAGGGGCTGGTTTTGAAGTTGACACAAATATCGTCAGGATATATTACAAGGATGGTTCTGCTGAAGAAATTCCCAAAATGACCAAAAAAGAACTGGCGCATGTCATTCTGGACAGAGTGGTAAAACTTCTAAAAAATTGATTTTTGCTGGAGGGATTTTTTTGAACGAGCTGGCGGAGGTTGCTGTTGACGCAAAGCACCCTGCCATAAAAGGCGAGTATTATTACATCGTTCCCGAACACTTAAAAGAGAAGATACAGGTGGGTAGCAAGGTAAGGGTCCCTTTCAACAACAAAACCGTGAACGGGGTGGTTGTACGCTTTTTGAAAAAAGAAGACGCAAATTGCGATTTTTGTTTGAAAGAAATTTCGGCGGTGGATGAACGGTTTGTGCTGCCGCAATTTATGCTGGAACTGGCTGGACGTCTGGCGAAGTATTATGCAGCAAATATTAGAGACTTTTTAAAGCTAATGCTGCCTCCGGATGTCGGCCTGCCAAAGGAGTCTTTATATTCGGCAACGGAAGCGGGGAAGATCGAAAGCTTCAGGTCAGAAATTCAAAAGGAAGTCTTCTGCGTTATAAGGGATGCGGGTTCGATTACTTCGGAGGATATTTCGAAAATACTGGGTTTACCCCATTCGAAGGTTAAAGGGGCCCTTTCGTCTTTGATGAAAAAAGGGTTTGTAAAAAGAGAATTCAGGGTAAAAATCGAAAATCCCTCATGTCGGGAAGATAGCCCGAAATCTGCTTTTCCAAGGTTAACGTTTGAACAGGCAAAAGCTCTAAATGAAATAAAACGAAACATGGAAGAAGAAAACAAGCCGGTGCTTCTTTTCGGGATAACGGGTAGCGGAAAAACTGAGGTATATATTAAGGCTATAGAGAATGTGCTCGCAAAAGGTAAAAAGGCGCTGGTTCTGGTACCTGAAATATCTCTAACGCCTCAAATGACTGAAAGGTTTCACGAAAGGTTTCCGGGAAAAGTGGCCGTGCTCCACAGCAGGCTTTCCGATGGAGAAAGGTTCCGGGAGTGGTACAGAGTTTATAAAGGAGATGCCGATATTACCATCGGTGCAAGGTCGGCGGTTTTCGCGCCAATCAGGGATTTAGGGTTGATAATCGTCGATGAAGAACACGAATCTTCCTACAAGCAGATGGAATTTCCTTTTTACGATGCAAGGCAGGTTGTGCGGTTCCGCGCGGAGATTCAGGGAGCAGCCGTTGTTTATGGCAGCGCAACGCCTTCGGTAGAATCCTTTTACAAGGCCATAAAAGGAGAGTTTGCTCTTTTAAAATTGACCCGGCGGGTGACGGGAAAACCGCTTCCCCCCATAGAAATCGTAGACATGAGGGAAGAACTGAAATCCGGAAACAAGCACATTTTCAGCAGGAAGCTGTGCTCGGAGATGGATTCCGCTCTATCCCGCGGTGAACAGGTGATCCTTTTTCTCAACCGGCGGGGACATTCCACCTTCGTACTTTGCAGAGATTGCGGTTATGTGCTGAAATGCCCCCACTGCGATATTTCCCTCACGTATCATATGAGCGACAAAAAGGGGAAATGTCATTACTGCGGATTTCAAGTAGACGCTCCAGATACCTGTCCGAAATGCGACAGCCGCAATATCCGTTACTTCGGAGCGGGGACTGAGAAGGTTGAGCAGGAAATCAAAAGCCGTTACCCCGGGGTCAAGGTGATTAGGGTTGACGCCGATTCTACCTCCAGAAAAGGTGCGCTTGAAAAAATGCTCTGGGAATTTAAATCGGGTAAAGCCCAGGTTCTGGTGGGCACCCAGTCCATAGCAAAGGGCCTTGATTTTCCGCGGGTGTCGCTGGTCGGCATTATTGCAGCCGATGTTACCCTTAACCTGCCTGACTTTAGAGCCGGAGAAAGAACCTTTCAGCTTATAAGTCAGGTGGCCGGCAGAGCCGGCAGAGGGGATATCCCCGGAAAAGTGATAGTGCAGACGTATTGTCCCGAATCTTTGGCTATAAAAGCTGCCTGCCAATATAAATTCAAAGATTTCTACAAGGAGGAGCTCATCAATAGAAAGAAGTTTGAATATCCGCCTTTTTATTTTTTGATGAACCTGACTTTTACAGGCACTGATCTTGCTCAAGTTGAGGCAGCGGCGTTTAAAGTCAAAAAAATTCTTGAAGAAAAAGTGCCGCAGGTTAAAATACTAGGGCCAATTCCGGCACCGCGGTTTAAAGTAAAGGACAACTTTCGGTACAACATTTTGCTGAAAAGCAGTAAGCAGGAAAGCTTAATTAAAGCCGGAGATATCTTGAAAAATTTGAAGGGCTTTGACAGAAAAATTTACCTGAGCTGGGATATGGACCCTCAAGATTTGATGTGAACGGAGGTTGAAAAATGGCTATCAGGAAAATACGCCAGCTGGGAGACGAAGTTTTGCGGAAAAAATCCAAGAAGGTGACCATATTCGATGAGAAGCTAAAAGAGCTGATTGTAGACATGGCGGAAACGATGAAATGGGCTAACGGCGTAGGGCTTGCAGCTCCTCAGGTTGGCATATTAAAAAGGGTTGTGGTGATAGATGTTGGAGAAGGATTGATAGAACTTGTAAACCCTGAAATAATAGCCGAGGAGGGAGAGGTGGTCGGCGTCGAAGGATGCTTGAGTATCCCCGGAATTACAGGAGAAGTAGCAAGGCCAAAAAAGGTAAAGGTCAAGGCTCAAAATTCTAAAGGGGAATTCATAGAACTTGTGGGAGAGGACTTGCTGGCAAGGGCCCTCTGCCACGAGATAGACCACTTGGATGGCATACTCTTTATAGACAGAGCACAAAGGATAATCGATGAAGATAGCGAAGAGGGATGATTATGAAAGTAATCTTTATGGGCACTCCGGACTTTGCTCTGCCTTCCCTCGATGCTCTCGTCGAACACGGCTACGATGTGCTTGCGGTGGTGACTCAGCCTGACAGGCCGAAGGGGAGAAAGCGCACCCTTACCCCTCCTCCGGTCAAGGTGAAAGCAGAAAAATACGGAATAAGGGTGTACCAGCCCGAAAAAATAAGGAACGAGTCATTCGTGAAAGTGCTGGAATCTCTTGCCCCCGAGCTATTTGTGGTAGTAGCTTATGGTCAGATCTTGCCGCCTTCGGTGCTTCGCATTCCATCTATAGGTTGCATCAATGTACATGCCTCGCTTCTACCAAAATACAGGGGAGCGGCTCCGATTCAATGGGCAATTATAAATGGAGAGGAAAAAACTGGAGTTACCACTGTGTGGATGGACGAAGGCATGGACACAGGCGATATCTTTCTCCAAAAAGAGGTAGTAATTGACCCTGAATGGTCTGCCGTTGAGCTGTCCGAAGTGCTGTCAAAAGTTGGCAGCGAACTTCTTTTGGAAACCCTTGAAAAAATTAAAGCCAAAGATATAATCAGAGTACCGCAGAACCATGCTGAAGCGACGTACGCTCCGGTTTTAAAGAAGGAAGATGCGAGGATTGACTGGAAAAACACCACCAAAGCCATTTACGATCTTATACGGGGGGTGCAGCCCTGGCCCGGCGCTTTTACCTTCAGGAGGGGTATGGAGCTGAAAATCTGGAGGGCTGAAATTTACGCTACGGGAGAAAGCGGGGAGCCGGGGAGGGTGCTGGGAATCGATAAAGAGCGCGGAATATTAGTAGGAACCGGCGATGGAGTTTTGTTGATTACCGAGCTGCAGGAAGCGGGAAAGAAAAGGATGTCCGCCGCCGAATATTTGCGGGGACATTCGATAGCCGAGGGAGAGTTTTTTTCCAATGATGGAAATAAGGAAGACTAAAAAAAGGATATATATAAGTCTACTTCTGGTTAGTATTGCCATATTATCGGCTTTGGCGACGGCAGGTGTGGCACTTTACCTAAATAAGTTTACCCACTTTTACAAGTGGATGTTACTTACGGTTTTGTTGGTATTGGCTATACTTATTGTTGTTCTGAGCCTGGGCCTTGCAGCGACGGTGCTGACTTTGTGGCACGTAAAAGGTTTTTTTGGATTGGAACGGTTGATAAATTTTTCCTTGAACTTGCTTTTTCCTATCACGATTGCTTTGGGGAAGCTGCTTCACATACCTAAGGATATAATAAAAAGTTCCTACATAGAGGTAAACAATAATCTGGTAAAAACCAAGAATTACAAAATAAAACCGGAGGATATACTGGTATTGGCACCCCACTGTCTCCAGCGGTGGGATTGCCCCTATAAAATTACGGCCGATGTGTCGAATTGCAGGCGTTGCGGAAGGTGCGACATAGAAAAGCTTGTTACTCTTGCTGAAGAAAAAGGGGTAAGATTGGCTGTGGCCACCGGGGGGACGCTGGCGAGAAAGATAGTGATGGATTTCAGGCCGAAGGCAATTGTCGCCATCGCCTGCGAGAGGGATCTTTCCGAAGGAATTCTTGACACAAATCCGATTCCGGTTTTGGGCATATTAAATATAAGGCCTGAAGGACCATGCGTAAATACAAGGGTGGATGTTAAAAATGTCGAAGAAGCCCTGGATTTTTTTCTCATTGGAAGGGAAAGGGAGTAAAATAGATGAAAAATAAAAGTCCTCGTGCAATTGCCGTGAAAATACTCACTGAGGTGGAAAAAGGGTCCTACTCGAATCTTGCTTTAAACCGGCATTTGACTCCTGAAATCGAAGAGGAGGACAGAGCCCTCATTACAGAACTGGTGTATGGTGTAGTAAAATACAGGGTGAGGCTCGACTACGTGCTTTCAAAGTTTTCGAAGGCAAAGATAAGCAGCATACATCCCGTGGTGTTGAATAGCTTGAGGGTAGGTCTTTATCAAATATTGTTTCTGGACAAAATCCCCGATTACGCCGCTGTCAATGAGTCGGTAGACGTGGCAAAATCTTTCGGCAAAAGGGCAGCGGGTTTCGTCAACGGCATTTTAAGAAACGTGATAAGAAATAAAGACGGCATAGATTATCCTGAGCCGGCAAAAGAGCCGGTAAGATATCTTTCCATCTATTATTCCTTTCCAGAGTGGATGGTCCGAAGATGGATTGAACTTTTCGGATTTGATTTTACCGAGTCCTTGCTTAGTGCATTCAATGAAAAGCCAAAGTTATGTGTTCGGGTCAACGAATTAAAGATAAAAAAAGATGATTTAAAAAGTCTTTTGAATAAAGAAGGAGTAAAATTGAGCTCCGGGCTTTTCCTCGAGGAAGCCCTTTACATCGAAGACGGACCGCCTTTAACCCGGCTTGAAAGTTTTAAAAGCGGTTATTTTCAGCCCCAAGATGAAAGCTCGATGCTGGTGGCGAGGGTCTTGGGGGCGAAAGGCGGTGAAAAAGTGCTGGATGTGGCGGCAGCTCCCGGAGGGAAGACGACCCACATTGCGCAGCTCATGAAAAATACGGGTAGAATACACGCGTGGGACCTTCATCCCCACAGAATTGAACTTTTGAAAGAAACTTGCCGCAGGTTGGGCGTCACTATAGTTCATCCCGAAGTAAGGGATGCGAAAATCCCCGATACGAAAAGTTTCGAGCAGTTTGACAAGGTGCTGGTGGATGCACCCTGCAGCGGACTGGGAGTAATTAGAAGAAAGCCGGATATAAAATGGACAAAAAAGCCGGAGGATGTTATCAATTTGAAAAGGGAGCAGTTTGAACTTTTAAGTGCTTCTTCTAAGTACGTAAAGCCAGGCGGCGCTATAGTTTACAGCACCTGCAGCATAGAGCCGGAGGAAAACGAAAAGGTCATAGAGAAATTCCTGCAGGAAAACCGGGATTTTGAACCGGACGATATAAGACCGTTTCTGCCGAAGGCCCTTTCCGGCGAGTTAAAAGAACCGTACGGATATATACAAATATATCCGAATGTACACGGAATGGACGGGTTTTTTATCGCGAGGTTGGTAAGAAGACAATAAAGGGGTAGTTTTTTATGCCGAGGACGGATCTAAAAGGAATGACCGTAGAAGAGCTTCAGGATTTTTTAAGGCCTTTAGGTGAACCTGCTTACAGGGCAAGGCAGATTTTTCGATGGATTTACAAAGGGGTCGAGGATTTCGACAAAATGACCGATATACCAAAAAGCCTTGCTGCAAAGTTAAAAGAGATTTGTTATGTGGGCAAGATAAAAATCCACCGGAAGTTCGAGTCGCAAAAGGATGAAACTGTAAAATACCTCCTTTTGCTCCAAGACGGCGAAGTTATCGAGAGTGTGAAGATGGAGCATGACTATGGTATTACCGTATGCGTTTCAAGCCAGGTCGGATGTCCCATGGGTTGCGCTTTTTGTGCTTCCACCATAGGAGGTTTTAGGAGGAATTTAACTGCCGGAGAAATGGTTGACCAAGTGCTTGTAATTCAGGAAGACATAAAAAAAAGGATAAGCCACGTGGTAGTTATGGGTAGCGGCGAACCGCTTCTAAACTACGATGAGCTAATAAAGTTTTTACGGATAATAAACTCAAATTTGGCTTTCAACATGAGCTACAGGAGGGTGAGCGTTTCTACTTGCGGGATAGTACCCGGGATAAAGCGCCTTGCCGAAGAAAAGCTGCCGATAACGCTTTCTGTGTCGCTCCACGCTCCTTTTGATGAATTGAGGGACAGGCTAGTTCCGATAAATCGCCGATACCCGATAATGGAATTGTTAGATGCGTGCAAATATTATATAATAAAAACTAAAAGGCGCATAACCTTCGAATACACCATGATATCCGGCGTCAATGATTCCAAGGAGTGTGCGGTTAAACTCGCGCATTTGTTAAAAGGTATTCTTTGCCACGTAAATCTTATACCGCTGAACCCGGTGAGAGAAAGGTTTTTTGAAAGAAGTGCGAATGAACGCATCAAGCTCTTTGAAGAAATTTTGAAGAATTACGGCATTTCGGTTACTGTAAGGCAGGAAATGGGAGCCGACATCGAGGCTGCCTGCGGTCAACTGCGGAGAAGCTTTCTCAATGAGGTGAAAAAATGATTCATTGCGCAAAAAGTGACAAGGGCAGGGTAAGGCCCAACAACGAGGATGCCTTTTATATTCCGGAAGATATGAATGAGCCGTTGCTTTTCATAGTGGCGGACGGCATGGGAGGTCATAATGCCGGAGAAGTAGCGAGTCGGCTGGCGGTGGAAGAAATTTCTTCTTATATCAAAACCAAATATGATGCCAAATCTTTTCAAGACGATGTGGCGTTACTGATTAAAGAGGCATTTATGGCCGCTAACGAAAAAATATATAAAACCTCCCTTGAATCGGAGGAATGGGCTGGAATGGGAACTACTGCCACACTCGCTCTCTTTAAAGACGGCAGGGTTTACATAGGCCATGTAGGGGATAGCCGCGCTTACATGTTGCGGAGTGGTCATTTGCGCCAGCTGACCAAGGATCACTCATTAGTATGGCAGCTTATGGAAGAAGGCAGGCTGACGGCTCAAGAAATAAAATACCATCCGATGCGGAACGTAATAACGAGAGCTTTGGGCGTGGATGATAAAGTGGACGTGGATATATCGGATTACGAGTATAAAAGCGGCGATATTTTCCTGCTTTGCAGTGACGGCCTGACAAACATGCTGGACGACGAAAGGATAAAGGAGATAATTTTGAACGCTGATAGTGTTGAGGTGGCCGCCGAGAGACTGGTACATGCCGCAAACAACCTGGGCGGTCACGATAATATTACCGTAGAGCTCATACTTGTTGACTAATATGGAGAAGTGATAAATTATGATAGGAAAAACGTTAGGAAACAGGTATGTCGTTTTGGAAGAAATAGGTGGGGGAGGAATGGCCGTAGTTTATAAGGCCAGGTGCACCCTCCTTAACAGGATTGTTGCGATAAAGGTTTTGAGGTCCGAATACTCCCACGACGAAAATTTTGTCATGAGATTCCGGAGGGAAGCCCAGGCAGCAGCCAGCCTTTCGCACCCGAATATCGTGAACATCTACGATGTCGGCCAGGAAGACGGAATTTATTATATTGTGATGGAATACGTGGAAGGTAAGACCTTAAAGGAGCTTATAAGGCAAGAAGCGCCCCTGTCTCCTTCAAAGGTGATAGAAATAGCAAAGCAGATTTGCGATGCGCTTGAATGCGCCCACAAAAATAAAATAGTTCACAGGGATATAAAACCACACAACATAATAATTACTCCTGAAGGAATGGTAAAGGTAACGGATTTCGGCATAGCAAGGGCCTCCACGGGTTCTACGATAACCAATACCGGAGGGCTTATAGGTTCGGCACATTACCTTTCGCCGGAACAGGCAAGAGGAGGTTTTGTCGATGAAAGGAGCGACATTTATTCGCTAGGGGTACTTCTCTACGAAGCCCTTACAGGACGCGTGCCGTTTGATGGCGACAGCCCTGTTGCTGTTGCGTTAAAGCATATTCAGGAAGAACCAAAACTAATTTCTCAGTTGATTCCGGGATTTCCTCTTGCTCTTGAAAAGATAGTAATGAAGTGCATTTCTAAATCTCCTGATGAAAGATTCCAAAAGGTATCAGAACTAAAAAGGGAACTTACGAAAGCCGAAAAAAATTTGGAAGTGCTGAACTTCAAGCCATCGGAACTCGAAAAAACTATGATTCTCGAGTCGGAGCATCTAAAGAAGCCCGTTTTAAAAAGCCAAGAAAAAGGGCGAAAAGAAAGTCCGAACTTTTTAAGAGGGCTTGCTGTTGCTCTGATGCTTGTAATTCTATTCGCGGCTTTTTCTTATTTAGGAATGGTGATAGCGCGCAAGTATTTCTACGTTCCTGAAGTGATGGTGCCGAACGTAATAGGCTATAGTGAGGAAGAGGCAATAAGAAAACTACAGGAGAAAGGTCTGAAAGCCGAAGTGATAGACAGAGTCTTTTCCGATGAACCTGCGGGGCAGGTAATCGACCAGGAGCCGAAAGGCGGCACCGTTGTAAAAATCAACCATCCACCGATAGGACTAATCGTAAGCAAAGGGCCTAAAACGCAGGGAGTTCCAAGGTTAATCGGACTTACTGAAATAGACGCTATAAATCTCATTGAAAGCAATAAATTCAAAGTGGGGGAAAGGAAAGAAGAGTATTCGGACGAGTATCCCGAAGGAGTAGTGATTGACCAAAACCCGAGAGAAGGGCTACAAGTCCCTGAAGGTACCGAGATCAGCTACGTAGTGAGCCTAGGGCCACGGGAGAAAAAAATAAATGTGCCGCTTCTCATAGGAAAGGATTTAGAGGAAGCAAGGAAGGAACTTGAAAATAACAAGTTGAATCTAGGTAAGGTTGATTTTAAATCTTCCGATGCAAAAAAGAATACAGTTATAGATCAAGATCCAAAGCCTGGAGCAGAAATAAAAGAGCAGGATGCGGTAAATCTTATTGTAAGCAGCGGTCCTCCAGAAGTGAAGAGAGTCAATATTTCTATTCCGCTTCCGGCACAGCCGCCGGAGTTTACCGTAAAAATCGAGATTACCGATGAATTGGGAACCAGGGTAGTTTATAATAAAAGACATACCCCGGAAGATAGCCCACTTGTAGTTCCAATAGAAGGAGTGGGTTCTATCAAGGTTAGGATATGGATAGACGATGTGCTTTATTCTGAAGAAAATTTAAGAGGTTGATGTCACAATGATAAAGGTCGCACCATCTATATTATCTGCTGATTTCAGCAGGCTTTACGATGAAGTGAAAAAAGTGGAAGAAGCGGGCGCGGACATGTTGCACATAGATGTTATGGACGGTCATTTCGTTCCCAATATAACAATAGGTCCCCCGGTGATATCCTGTTTACGGAAAAAGAGTTCACTCCCTTTCGATGTCCATTTGATGATAACTAACCCCGAAAGGTACGTGGAAGATTTTATAAAATCCGGGGCCGATATCTTGACGGTTCACGTGGAATCGACGATTCATATACACCGCTTGATTCAGACCATCAAAGAAAAGGGTGCTTTGCCTGCGGTGGCTTTAAACCCGTCGACCCCTTTGAGCGCATTAGATTATATACTGGAAGATGTCTATATGGTATTGATAATGACCGTGAATCCGGGGTTTGGCGGTCAGACTTTTATCAAGGGAATGCTGAACAAAATAAATAAACTAAAAGATAAAATAGTATCGAAAAATCTTGACGTGCTAATTCAGGTAGATGGTGGAATAAATGAAAAAAATGCACGAGAAATCGTCAAAGCCGGGGCGGACATCATCGTAGCCGGATCTGCAATTTACAATTCCCAAGATCCAGCCAGCGTCATCCGACAGCTTAAAAATTTACCCCCAGTATAGGGGGTTTTTTTGTATCAAAAGCTTTCTTATTGGAATATAAATATCTCATGAAGGATTCTGCCGCGGGGGTGATCCGGTGGGACTCCGGATGAATGTTAAAAAAATACTCGGGATTATAGCGGCTTTTACAGGTTCGGTTATTCTTATCACCCGCCTACCTTCTTGGATTTGGATGATGGCTGTAGGTATTTTTTTAATATGGTTTGGTCTTGTAATGTACCAACAAAACTGGTGAAAGGAGGCAGGGTGGATGGTTAAAATTTACGTGTTTAAATTACCTAAAAAGCTAGGGAAAATAGTAAGAAAAATATTGAGCATTTTTTCGCGTGAGGAATAAAAAGAGCGTGCTTGTCGGCACGCTTTTTTATTCTGCCCTTTTTACTTTTCCTGAGCGCAAGCAGCGTGTGCATACTTTTATTCGCTTTGGCACACCGTCCACGAGGGCTCTTACTCTCTGGATATTAGGCGACCAGGTCCTCTTAGTATGGATGTTGGAATGGCTCACCTGCATTCCTGTCCTTGGCACTTTCCCGCAAATCTCGCATTTGGCCATGGTTCCACCTCCTGTCCACTCATTATTAAACAAAATACAAACTAATTTTATCACATCGAACAGGTCTTGTGCAATAAACCTGGAATAAGAGCTTAAAATATATTATAATGAATCTGTTAATAGAATGTTTATTAGCTAAAGGGAGGCTGGATGGTGAAAAATATTATTAAAAACTCCCTTGGGAGTATACACATTTCGAAGGAAGTAATAGCCGTCCTCGCTGGCAATGCGGCGATAGAAAGCTACGGTTTGGTCGGCATGGTTCCGAGAAAGGTTAGTGACGGCATAGTAGATCTTCTAGGCAGGGAGAATTTGGGGAAAGGCGTGGAAGTCAAGGTGACGGAAGATGAATTGATTATCGACCTTTACATTGCTGTCCAGTACGGCACGAAGATAAGTGAAGTCGCCAACAATGTGATAGAAAAAGTTCATTATTCGCTGAAAAGATTTTTAGGATTTGCGCCAGATAAAGTTAACGTTTTTGTTCAAAGCGTGCGAGTGAAATAGTCCATGGGGGAGGTTGTCTAATTGTCGCTGGAAAATATTGATGGTACATTGTTTAGGAAAGCACTCATACACTCTGCACGAATGTTGGAACGAAATAAAAAGGTAGTAGATTCTCTCAATGTTTATCCGGTGCCGGATGGAGACACCGGAACTAATATGTCGTTAACAATGGAACAAGCGGTGGCAGAGGCGGCAAAAATAAAAAGCGACGACCTAAAACGCATCGTAGATGCTGCTGCGTGGGGTGCACTAATGGGAGCAAGAGGAAACTCGGGGGTAATTTTGTCCCAATTGTTCAGGGGATTTGCGGCTGGTGTGGCTGAAGGCAAAAATTCATTAAATTCGAAGGAACTCGCGGCTGCTTTTAAAAAAGGCGTCGAGGAAGCCTATAAGGCGGTATTAAGGCCTGTGGAAGGAACTATTCTTACGGTTGCGAGAGAAGCGGCGGAACGGATGCTGCATGAAACGAAAAAATCGATGGACATAGTGAATAATTTGGAAAAGACAATAGAACACGCTAAAAAAATACTCGACAAAACCCCCGAAATGCTGCCGATTTTGAAGGAGGCGGGGGTTGTAGACGCCGGTGGAAAAGGTTTAATAATTCTGCTGGAAGGATTTTTGCAAGTTTTGAAAAATCCGAACATGCTAGAGGAATATGAAGACGAAGAATTAATATTAGAAAAAGAAAAAGAAAAAGAACAGGGACGTTTGAATGTAGAGGATATAGAATATATATACTGTACTGAATTAATTTTGCAAACAGAAAAACCCGAAGTAGATTTGGAAGACTTAAAATCTCAAATTTCAGTCCTTGGAGATTCCCTTTTGATTACGGGGATGAACAATGTAATAAAAATCCACGTGCACACAAATCATCCCGGCGACGTCTTAGAGAAGGCCCTCAAGTGGGGCGAACTTACGAAAGTGAAAATAGACAATATGAAATTGCAGCACGAAGAATTCGTGAGAACTTCCGCAGATCAGAGCGCCGACCACGACGACGCCGCCGTGGAAGTTAAGGATACCGAAATAGTGGCGGTGGTTTCGGGAGAAGGATTGAAAGAGATATTTAAAAGCATTGGTGCCGGCGTTATTATCGAAGGCGGCCAGAGCATGAACCCGAGCATCGAGAAAATTTTAGCAGCCGTGGAGGAACAAAAATCTCCCAACATTATAATCCTTCCCAACAACAAGAATATTATTCTAACCGCAGAGCAGGTCAGAAATTTAACCAACAAAAAAGTTTACGTAGTGCCTACTAAGTCAATTCCGCAGGGGATTTCGGCCCTTTTGGCGTACGACCCGAACTCTGGTCCTGAAGAAAACATAAAAAGGATGAGCGATTCTCTAAAAAATGTAATAACTGGTGAGGTCACCTTCGCGGCCAGGGATTCGAAGTGGAACGGCACTGCAATAAAAGAGGGTGACATGCTGGGCATAATGGACGGTGAACTGGTAGTAATTGGAAACGAAAGGCAAAAGGTTCTGGAAGAATTGGTGCAAAAAATGGCAAAGAAAAAGCAATCCGGAATGCTCACTTTCTATTACGGAGAAAAAGTAACGCAGGAAGAAGCCGAAGAAATTGCGAGAAAAGTGGCAGAAAGGTATCCGGATTTTGAAGTGGAAATTTACAGGGGCGGCCAGAGCCTTTACTACTATATAGTTTCTCTTGAATAGTCAGAGGTGAGGATGTTGGATTTAACAAAAGAGGTCCAATACATAAAAGGAGTAGGACCTTCCAGGGCAAAACTGCTTCGCTCTCTCGGCGTTAATACGGTTTTTGACCTTCTTTATTTGTTGCCGAGGCGCTATCTGGACCTTACACCGCTAAATTTTGAGCAAGGGATTGGCAGAGAAAACTTATCTGCTTTCCCCTGTATAGTTACGGAAAAGGGTCATGAGGTGGCCACCCGCTCGAGAATGAAAATAGTAAAAATACCCGTGACCGATGGCAAGCGAAAAGGCTTTGCCGTTTTTTTTAATCAACCGTACATGAAGGATACCTTCAAACCCGGAGACAAGCTTATTTTGGTCGGAAAAATTAAGAAAAATTTTGGGGAGTACGAAATTACAAACCCCGAGTGGCAGAGGTTCGATGAAATCGAAAGCTTGGACTATACGAAAATATGTCCGGTATATCCCTTGACAAGAGGTCTTACACAAAAAATTCTAAGGAAAATAGTAAAAAATGTCTTCCAGGAGGATTTGAAAATAGAAGAAGTTTTGCCTTTGAGCATTTTGAAGAAGTATAAACTTATGCCGAAATTGCACGCACTGAAAAATATCCATTTTCCGGAAAGCTGGGAAGAACTAAGGCGAGCTCAAGAAAGATTGGCCTTCGAGGAACTCCTGGTCTTTCAGCTTGCCATGATGGTAACAAAAAGGCATATAATGGGCGAAAAAAGAAAAAATAAATACGTGGATTTTGATATAACGCCGTTTTTGAAAAACCTGCCTTTTTCCCTGACCAAAGGCCAGGAAAAAGTTGTGATGGATATAATTTCGGATTTGCAAAGCGAACGCGTAATGAACCGCCTAATCCAGGGGGATGTAGGCTCGGGCAAAACTGTTGTTGCGACCATAGCCCTTTATCTTGCAGCAAAAAACGGCTACCAGGGTGCTTTTATGGTGCCGACGGAAATCCTCGCAATACAACACGCTACCACGTTGAAGAGATATTTAGAACCCCTGGGAATAAGGGTGGAAGTTTTAAAAGGGGACATGCCTAAGTCGGAAAAAAAGAGAGTTTTGGAAGGACTCGAAAACGGTTCCGTAAAGATTATTGTGGGAACCCATGCCATCATCCAGGACGACATAAAATTTAATCGACTGGGGATGGTAATAACCGACGAACAGCACCGTTTCGGTGTGAGGCAGAGGGAGTCTTTGGTTAAGAAGGGGCATTACCCGGACGTCATTGTAATGAGCGCCACTCCAATTCCAAGGACGCTGGCGCTTACCATTTATTCGGATTTGGATATTTCAATAATAGATACCATGCCGGAAGGCCGTCAAAAGGTGGAAACTTTTGTGGTAGATGATAGCATGAGGCATAAAGTGTACAAGTTCGTTGAAGCGGAAGTTAAAAAAGGCCATCAGGCCTATGTGGTATGCCCGGCAGTGGAGGAAAGCGAATTGGGACTTGCAAGCGTAGATGAAATTGGCAGGGAATTGGCAGAAAAGTTCCCCCACCTTAATATAGGTGTTTTGCACGGAAAAATGAAGGCCGAGGAAAAAGACAACGTTATGAAGGACTTCTGCGCCAGGCGAATTGACGTTTTGGTGGCCACAACAGTTATAGAAGTAGGGGTGGATGTGCCTTCGGCTACTGTTATGGTAGTTGAAAATGCGGAACGCTTTGGCCTTGCACAACTCCATCAGCTTCGAGGCAGGGTGGGGAGAAGCAATCTTAAATCGTACTGCATTTTCATAACCGGTTCTAAGGACAGAAACGTAAGGGCAAGACTAAACTTCATGATGAAGAGTCATAATGGTTTTGAAATAGCTCAGAAAGACCTGGAAATAAGGGGACCCGGCGAATTCCTCGGCATTAGGCAGCATGGCCTGCCGGAATTCAAGTTTGTCCCTCTCATTAGAGACATTCGGATTCTGGAAACCACAAAATCTCTGGCGGCCGAAATAATAGACAGGGATTTGCTATCGACTTCTGAATTTGCAGGGATTCGAAAAGCGATAGAAGAAAAATTAAAAATAATTTAAAAAATAATAATTAGAAAAATAAGTAATTTATTTATACATGTGCTGGTTTTTCAGGCAGATAGTTCTAGTATTTTGGACTTTTACTCAGGTTATATTAAGAGTAGAAAGACAAAGGAGGTGATTAAGATGGGTCTTGGACAAAAGAGAAATAAACTCGTGGTTCCCGAAGCTTATAAGGCAATGGAACAATTCAAAGCCGAAGTCGCACGCGAAGTTGGAATTACCGCTCCTCCCGATGGATACTGGGGCAACTACTCGGCTAGGGATTGCGGTGCTGTCGGCGGTCACATGGTGCGCAAGATGATTGAGGATTATGAAAAGCGAATAAGTGGTGGACAGACCACTCACTAAAATAATATAAGTAAAGAACAGGCTCTATGAAAATAGAGTCTGTTCTTTCTTTGTGTGTTCTAAAATCAAAATTTGATGCCGGCGCTTTTTGCGCCGGCGCTGGGAGAGGAGAAACCGGAGGAAGAGCTTATGGGGATTTTATTTTTCAATTATATTTTTATCATTTTTTAACTGTTTTATACGTATTTTATTGAAATAACCGATGAATATGTTAGAATAATACTAGGCCTATTAAAGGGTGAAAATTATAATGATGAGGATAACAGGTGGAATGTTTAGGGGAAGGAGGATTAAATCCCTTCCCGGAGAAAAAACAAGGCCAACATCCGATATTGTGAGGGAATCTCTTTTCAACATTTTGGGTGAAAGAATATTAAACTGCAGCTTTTTAGATATTTTTGCCGGCACAGGAAGCGTTGGAATAGAGGCTTTAAGCCGTGGAGCGGAAAAAGCGGCCTTTATTGAAAAGAGCGGTTTTGCATGCAGGGTGATAAAAGAAAACCTAAATAACTTGGGAATTTCTGAAAAAGGCATGATAATAAAATCCGATTTTTTAAAGGGAATGAGAAAACTCGAAAGTATAAATGCGATGTATGATATAATCTTTCTAGACCCTCCTTATAACAAGGGATATGCGTCTAATTGTCTGGAAATTTTATCCTACTCAAAACTTTTAAGGCCGGATTTTATTATAGTTGTTCAGCATTCGGTATCGGAGATTATAAAGGTACCACGTGAATTGACATGTTACAAAGAAAAAAAGTATGGCATTACAAAGTTATCTTTTTTTACAGGAGTGAAGTAAAATGTCCGTTGCCATATATCCTGGGAGTTTTGACCCCATCACTAACGGCCATCTAGATATTATCGAGAGAGGTTCAAAGATTTTTGACCGGCTCATAGTCGCTGTTTTAAAAAACCCGAACAAAAAATCACTATTCACGGTAGAAGAACGAATAGAAATGATAAAGGATGCGGTAAGTCACCTGGACAATGTGGAAGTGGATCATTTTAGCGGCTTGCTCGTGGATTTTGCCCGAAAGAGAAATGCTAAAATTATAATAAAGGGATTGAGGGCGGTTTCTGATTTTGAGTACGAACTACAAATGGCTTTGATGAACAAGAAACTTTATAAAGATATAGAAACTGTCTTCATTATGACAAATACGAAATATTCTTTTCTGAGTTCGAGCATAGTGAGGGAAGTTGCAAGCTTCGGAGGATGTGTAAAAGACCTAGTGCCCCCTGCAGTAGAGGAAAAATTAAGGGAAAAGTTTACAAGAAAAGGTTAATTATTTCTTTTGGAGGGTTGGGCTGATGGATTTTTACGATTACATAGAAAGATTGCAAAATCTGATAAACGAAGGTTCAAGAATCCCCTTTTCAAACAAGGTGATAATAGACCAGGAAAAAATTTTAACTTTGTTGGACGAGATGGTAAAAGCGTTGCCTGAAGACATAAAAAAGGCAAAAAAAATTGTTGAAGAAAGGCAGCGAATCTTGGTTGAAGCTCAAAAAGAGGGAGAGATGATAATAAAGGAAGCAAAAGAGCATATTGAGAAGATGGTAGATCAAAACGAGATAGTCAAGATAGCTCGCGAAAAGTCGGAGGAAATTTTAGCTGCTTCTAAAAAGGCAGCAAGAGAAATAAGGGTGGGAGCGAACAAATATGCCGACGAAGTGCTGGCGCAGCTGGAAAAGTACCTCGAGAAAATTTTAACTTCAGTCAGAGAGGGACGGGAAGAGTTAAATCAAAAGATCTGAGTCTATTTTTTTATGACCTTAAACGTTATTATTTCAAAACCTTTAACGAGATAAAGTATTATTGAGAATAAAACAAACAAGCTAAAGAGGGACATAAATACCTGGCTTGAAACGGCTAAAATGTTCAGCCAGCTTTCAGAATTTCTTGCAGGGGCTATGGCGAAGACGGGCATGGACCACGAGACGAAACCTTCAATGGGAATTGCCATAATGATGTAAGTTACAAAGCCGGCTAAAAGAGCGTGTAAGGCTCTTGCCATTATGTAAGGGAAGATTTTCACATCGGTGTTGCTCAACATGCTCATTACTTGGAAGTGTACCGATATACCACTCCAGGCTATTATGGCGCTAGCGACAATGACTCTTTGAATAAAAGGGGCGTCGGCAGAACTTGCGAGTTTGGTCCCCAAAGTTATTTCAAAAATACCGCTGATTATAGCAGGAGATAAATTTTCATCAAGGCTGAAGAACTTCAACAATACGTTAATTGCCGGAACTAGCATGTTTACAAACCCGGCAACCGTTATTATTCTGATAACGACAGAAAAGAGGATGATAAAACCGAGGATGAGCAATAGGGAATTTATAGAATCCTTAATACAATCGCCCAAAAGTTGGCCCAAGGGTCTTGCATCTTCTTTACGGGCCCTCAAAAGCTCTCGGGTGGCCTTCAACATTATACTTTCGCTTTTTCTTTCGGATGCCATCTGTGGAGTTTTTTCTGATTTCGGGGAATAAAAGCGCATTATGATACCTACGAGGAATGCTGAAATGTAATGGGATAAGGCTATGACCGACCCTACGCGGACGTCCTTGAACATCCCCACTGCTACTGCTCCAACCATAAAAAGAGGATCAGCAGTATTGCTGAATGATACCAGACGCTCGGCTTCCCGAGCATTGCAAAGCCGCCTTTTTACAAGTTTTGCTGTAAGCATCGCCCCTAGAGGATAGCCGCTTGCGAGTCCCATGGCCATGACGAAAGAACCTGCGCCGGGGACATTGAAAAGGGGCCGCATTAGAGGTTCAAGGAGAACTCCCATAAAATGGACAACCCCTAGCCCCATGAGCAACTGAGAGCCTATAAAAAAGGGGAGCAGGGCCGGAAGAACGATATTGAACCACACGTCTAATCCTTCGAAAGCCGCTTGAAAAGCCTCTTGAGGGAAGCGAATTATGGCAATTGTTATCATGACTGCAACGGCAGGAAGGATCATCTGACTCAACTTAGCTACTTTACTTTTTGGAATTCTTAATCTCATTTTTAGGCCTCCTAATAAGTTTCTTCACAATCTATTTAATATATATTTTCGGAAAGACGCACATATTCTTTAAAAGAAGGGATGAGGAAGGAGTTGGAGAGAAGGCCTAAGGTAGGTCTTGCACTGGGTTCCGGGGCTGCTAAAGGATATGCACACATAGGTGTTATAAAGGTTCTGGAAAAACATAGGATTCCCATCGATATCATTACGGGTTCCAGCATAGGCAGCTTAATAGGGGCCCTTTATGCTTCGGGAGTGAAGGTGAATTATATCGAATCTTTGGCTTATCATATTAAAAGAAGGCATTTTGTTGATATCACTTTTCCAAGGCTCGGATTAATTGCGGGAAATAAAATAGAAGAGATGTTGAGACTGCTTACAAAAAATAGGAATTTTGACGAACTAAATATACCACTGGGTGTGGTGGCTACCGACCTGAAGTCCAAAAGACTGGTCTTGCTAAAAGAAGGAAATGTAGCTCTGGCCGTCAGGGCGAGTATAGCCATCCCCGGTATTTTTTGCCCTGTGATGGCGGATGGGATGGTTTTAGTAGATGGAGGTGTTCTTGAAAGGGTCCCGGGCCGTGCGGCGCGCGAAATGGGAGCTGATGTGGTAATAGGGGTTGAATTAGGTTTTAGCTCAGGAACTTCGCTGAGCAATATATATGGTATTATTTTCCATACATTCGAAGTTATGGAAAGGGAAATCCAAATTTTGAAAAAATATGACTGTGATGTTCTAATAACTCCGAATTTAGAAAGCGTGAACCCCCTTGCCTTCAGCGAGCCGGAAAAATGCATTCGCGAAGGAATGCGGGCAACCGAAGCTGTTATGCCGGAGATACTAACGATTTTAGGAAGAAAGGGCGAAAAAAGATGAAGCGAGATTTTTTTTTGAAAAGGCGTTTTTTGCTTATCGCAGTTGCTCTAGTGCTTCTTGCGATAAATTTTTACATAGCGAATAATTATACCCTTGTAGCTCCCGGAGTGACAGTCGATTTAAAAGAAATTATAGAGGTAGAACAGGGTGAGAAAAATGAAAAAGGGGCCTTCCTGCTGACTACGGTGTCAACAAGGCCTTTGAACATACCTCTAGCTTTTTATGCGGCATTTCATCCTTATGTCAACATCGAAAAAAGAGAAAAGGTTATTCCTCCGGGTATGGACATGAAAAAATACATGGATTATATGAAACAATGGATGGAAGAAAGCCAGAAAATAGCGGAAATTGTAGCTTTAAAACGAGCAGGATATAAACCTGAGATTTTGGGGAAAGGAGCAAGAGTTGTAGAAGTGATGGAAGACAGCCCTGCAAAAGGTCTTTTATTGCCGGATGACATAATTACTGCTGTGGACGGCGTTAAGGTGAACCTTGCCGAGGAAGTGATTAATTTAGTTACCAAACACAAAATAGGCGAGAAGGTGAACCTGGAAATCGTAAGAAAAGGAAGGAAATTGTCACTGGAAGTTCCAACTATCGAAAGCAAGACCGAAAAAGGTAAGCCCATAATAGGAGTTTTTATAACGACTTTAGATTGGAAACCTATCCTCCCGCTAGATATAAAGATTAATACGGGCGATATAGGCGGCCCTTCCGCAGGTGTGATGTTTACTTTAGAGATCTTAAATCAGTTAACGCCTGGAGATTTGACTAAAGGCAAAAAGATTGCCGGAACTGGCACCATAAGCCTTGATGAGAGAGTAGGGGAAATCGGCGGTGTGGTGCAAAAGGTTGCTGCTGCAAAAAGAGATGGGGCAGAGATATTTTTTGTGCCAGAAAATAATGCCGAAGAAGCAAGGCGAGTGGCTGGTAATCTTGGCATAAAATTGGTTCCCGTAAAGACCTTGGAAGATGTTTTGGATTATCTTGAGAATTTATAACTGCCGAATTACTTCCATTTTAAAATCGCGCCCTCCTTGCCTGTTATTTTTTGATGGCATGGCAAGAGAGTATATGTCAGAAGCTAATAAGTCGATTTCGAACATTCGCCGGGCAATACCCGGTAATTTTTTGTGTTCGGCAGCTCGGGTTATTACGGGCAACTCGCTTTGCTTTTTGATTTCCCGTAAAATTTCAAGACCTCTTTTGGAAAATCCCAAAACCCGTAGGTAAAGCGGCGTTTTGCTTGAAACCAATTCTTTTTCTATGTTTAGTAGGATATGGATCAGAATTCTCTGGACTCTGGTCTCGGGATATCTTTTGGATTTTATTGCCCCTATCAATTCATTAAGGCTAGAGGCTTTTTTGGCAGCCTTTTTTATGCGATTTTCTAAGCCTTCATTTATATCGAAAAAAGACGATAGCTCTTCCTTAAGGCTCCTTCGTAATATGCCTAAAAGCAAAAGTTCGAAGTTCTCCAAAAAAACGGGACCCTTTCCTTTGTCGATCTCGTTTTTTATTATTTCTACACAGTGATCGGGAATTGCTGAAGAAAGAAAATCGTAAATTTCTACATCGTGACTTTTTTTGAGAAATTCTCTTATGGCGCTGGCACTTGGGTATTTCTTATTAAAATCTTTTTCATGGTATCCAGCACCTTCTCTTTTAATCGGCAATATTTCTATGTTCATATTGTATCTTTTAATGGCCTTAACGTATTCGACTGCAAGGATAAAATTAGGCTTTTTTAGCAAGTCCGATATGTGCTTTAGCTCATTTTCGGGAATTCTACTGGAAAAAAGTTCTATCAGAGCCTTCTCTCTGGCGGATGGGAATGAAAGCCCTTCTTTTAAATAATTCTTTATTAAACTTTTAAAAGCAGCGGGTTCTTGGTAAAGAATATCGGAGATAATATCGAGCTCTTCTATTTTATACTCCTCAATTCCGAAACTCAAATAATTCACAAGACCGGTAGAATTTAGTAGTTTCACAGAAGCTTCTGCAAATACTTCTGCCGTTGATGAGGCAAAACAGGTGGGTATCTCGAAAACTAGGTCGGCTCCACCCCCGAGGGCCATTTTAGCTCTGGCCCATTTGTCGAAAATTGCAGGTTCTCCTCTTTGAACAAAGTTGCCGCTCATGACACACAAGATTCCGTCAGGTTTAAAATCGGAACGTATTTTGCTCAGGTGATATAGATGGCCTTTGTGAAAGGGATTGTATTCAGCAATGACACCGACTATTTTCATCGAGCATACCTCCCGTATAGTTCACTACTATTATATAACAACTTAATTTTTTTCAAATAGAGGAAAAGAGTACTTTTTGTAGAATTTCTACCTTCGGATATTCGACAGTATTTTTCATGTGATTTGTTTTTGGAGATACTACTTTGATGAACCAAATAAAAATTTTAAAGGAAAGGAGTTAAAATGTCATGGATCTCATTCAAAAGATAAGGGAACGGGCCAAAGGTACAAAAAAGACGGTGGTTTTAGCAGAGGGCCACGATGAAAGGGTGGTCCAGGCGGCTATCGTAATTCGCCAGGAGAAGTTGGCGAACGTAATTTTATTGGGGAATGAGGATAAAATTAAAGAAAAGGCGCAAGGAGGCGATATTTCCGGCATAGAAATCATAGACCCTACATCTTCGTCCAAGGCAAAGGACTATGCATCGCTCCTTTATGATTTACGGAAAGAGAAAGGGATGACAGAGGAAAAGGCCGAGGAGCTCGTAAAAGACCCGATATGGTTTGGAACTATGATGGTAAAAGCAAATGATGTTGACGGAATGGTAGCTGGAGCGATAACGGCGACGGCCGATGTTTTTAGGCCTGCTTTTCAGGTGATAAAGACCGCGCCCGGAGTTAGCGTGGTATCCAGCGCTTTCATGATGGTCGTGCCGAACTGCGAGTTCGGAGCAAACGGTGTAATGCTTTTTGCAGATTGTGCCATCAACCCCAATCCCGATGCAAAACAGCTTGCGGAAATTGCGATAGCATCTTCTAGAACATGGAAAGCCCTCATGGACGAAGAGCCTTATATTGCGATGCTTTCTTTTTCAACAAGAGGGAGCGCACAGCACGAAATGGTGGATAAGGTGGTTGAGGCTACGAGGTTACTAAAAGAAAAGGCTCCTGAGTTAAAGGTTGATGGCGAGTTGCAGGCGGATGCGGCACTGGTTCCAAAGGTTGCGAAGACTAAGGCGCCGGACAGCATTGTGGCTGGAAGAGCAAATATTTTGATCTTCCCGGACCTGAACGCAGGAAACATAGGGTACAAGCTCGTTCAGAGATTGGCAAAAGCCGAAGCCGTTGGCCCAATAAGCCAGGGGCTTGCAAAGCCGATAAACGACCTGTCCCGCGGATGCAGCGTGGATGACATTGTGAATGTGGCTGCGATTACAGCACTGCAGGCTAACAGCGCAGATTTATAAAAATTAAGTGAAGATTTAAAGGAGGAACTGGGAATGAAGGTACTGGTAATTAACTGCGGCAGCTCTTCGCTGAAATACCAGCTTTTTAACATGGAAGACGAGTCGGTGCTTGCAAAGGGATTGGTAGAAAGAATAGGACTTGAAGGCTCGATCTTGAAGCATCAGCCTGCTTCTAAAGATAAAGTAGAAATCAAGGCAGAAGTTCCAAACCACAAAGTAGCTGTCAAATTGATGATCGATGCTCTTTTACATGAAGAATACGGAGTTATTAAAGATATTAAGGAGATAACGGCAGTAGGGCACCGGGTTGTTCACGGTGGTGAAAAATTCTCAGGTTCGGTGAGGATAGACGATAAAGTCATAGAGACGTTAAAAGAATGCATTAACCTTGCGCCATTACACAATCCGCCAAATATCTGGGGTATAGAAGCGGTGAAGGAGCTCCTGCCCGATGTGCCGATGGTTGGTGTGTTCGATACTGCTTTTCATCAGACTATGCCCGAACATGCGTATATTTACGGCGTGCCATACGAACTTTACGAAAAGTATTCGGTGAGGCGGTACGGCTTTCACGGCACGTCGCACAGGTATGTTTCGATGAGGGCGGCAGCGTTGTTAAACCGGCCTATTGAGACTTTAAAGCTGGTGACGCTGCACCTTGGCAACGGGTCTAGCATAACGGCTGTAGACGGAGGAAAATCAGTAGAAAACAGCATGGGATTTACGCCCCTAGAAGGAATAACGATGGGAACTCGCTGCGGAAGCATAGACCCATACCTGCCCATATTCATAATGGAAAAAGAGGAGGTTTCCATAGAAAAAATAAATGATTATCTGAACAAGAAGTGCGGGGTGTTGGGCATTTCAGGAGTGAGCAGCGACTTCAGGGATATAGAAAAAGCAGCAGAAGAAGGGAATCACAGGGCAAAGCTGGCCCTTAAGGTTTTTGCTTATCAGGCTAAAAAATATATAGGTGCGTATGCGGCTGCCATGAACGGGCTGGATGCGGTGGTATTTACAGGAGGCATAGGTGAAAATTCTTCGGTAGTAAGAAGGATGATATGCGAGGATATGGACTACTTTGGAATTAAAATAGATGAAGAAAAGAACAATATAAGAGGAAGGGAAGCAGATATTTCAGCTGAAGGTTCTAAAACGAAAGTCCTGGTAATCCCCACAAATGAAGAACTTATGATCGCGAGAGATACTGTTGCCCTCATATAGGCCTTGACATAGTTTTTTGAAATTCATATAATAAAATGAGCTGATTTTTAAATGAGGTGAAAAATTATTGAAACTTTCCATTGAGGGTATTAAGCAAAAAGTAGGCGATGGGTTTGATTTCGAAGTAGAAGAAAAGGTAGGGCGTATAGAATTTAAAGGGGAAAATTTAGTGTTTATAAAGCCCGTCAGCGTGCGCGGGAGAGTCGAAAACTTGGGGAAAGGTCTTATTGGGGCGTGGGGGGAGATTTCTACTGCCATCGAGGACAGATGCTATCGCTGCCTTGCAAAGACACGTCTTGAAGTAAAACTCGGTTACAACTTTAAGTTCAGTGAAAATCCGGAAAAATATACCAACGAGGATGAGGTTTTTCTCATACAAGAAGATACTATTGACCTTGCCATGCCCGTAGTCAACGAGATAATATTAAATCTGCCGAGCAAAATTTTATGTTCGCCTGATTGCAGAGGATTATGTCCTTATTGCGGTGCTGATTTAAACCTTGGTGAGTGCGGGTGCAGGAAGGCGAATGTGGACCCGAGATTGCGGGTGCTGGAAAAATTGTTAGATTCCAACAATCGTGAGTAGGAGGTGTGGAATGTGGCCAATCCAAAGCGCCGGTTTTCAAAGGCAAGAACTGCAAAGCGCAGGGCCCAGTGGAAATTGGCTTTGCCGTCTTTGAACGAATGTCCTCATTGCCATCACGTAAAATTGCCTCACAGGGTCTGCCCGAATTGCGGGTATTATAAAGGACGTCAAGTTGTCCAAGTTGAGGCCGAGTAATTTTAAATTTCAAATAAAAATAAGAGGGAGGATAAACAAATTTTTCCTCCCTCTTATTTTTTTACTTATTTTATGCAAGAGGGTTGATATTAAAATAAAAATAATATATACTTTTAATAGCTGGTGTTAAAAGCAAGTGATAGTGAAGGTGGTAGTATTGCCAAAGAAAGGGTTGTCAAAAAAAGAAAGACAAAAAGAGCTCCAAAATTTGCTGGCTGATGACCCTTTTTTAACTGATGAAGAACTCGCGGAAAAATTTAAAGTCAGCGTGCAGACCATTAGGCTGGACCGGATGGAACTTAAGATTCCGGAGCTCAGAGAAAGGATAAAAGCGGTAGCCCAGGAAAATTACGCGAAGGTAAAGTCCATAGGGATTAAGGAGATTATCGGGGAACTGGTGGACTTGGAGCTGGGCAAAAGAGGGATTTCTATACTGGAAACTACCGAAGAAATGGCTTTTGAGAAAACAAAGATAGTGAGAGGCGAGTTCATATTTGCCCAGGCAAATTCTTTGGCTATAGCGGTAATAGATGCGAATGTGGCTCTTACCGGCGTGGCCAATATAAAGTACAAATCTCCGGTTTTTGCAGGACAAAAACTAATTGCGAAGGCGGAAGTTACTAGAGTCCGCCAAAATAAGCATTTCGTCTTCGTCCGAGTATACGATAGGCAAAAAGAAGTATTTAGAGGAAAATTCATCTTGGTATCACTAGACGGCGGGGTGAGTGTATGAGAATAATCGTTGATGCCATGGGCGGAGACCACGCTCCGGGCGAGGTGGTTTTAGGTGCTTTAAATGCTGCGAAGGAGCTGGGAATAAACATCGTCCTTGTCGGAAACGAAGAAAAAATAAAACTGTATTTAGATGGGGATGACCCGAGAATCGAAATAGTGAACGCCCAGGAGGTCATCGACAACGACGAGTCGCCAGTTGCGGCTGTAAGGACCAAAAAAAATGCATCGATTCCAAAAGGATTGAGGTTACTCAAGGAAGGTTATGGCAAAGCGATGGTCTCAGCGGGAAGTACCGGTGCGCTTATGGCGGGTGGGTTATTTACATTAGGGAGGTTTGAAGGCATTGACAGACCTGCTATCGCGACGATGTTTCCCACGAGAAAAAAGCCGGCGCTCTTACTAGATATTGGAGCCAACAGCGAATGTAAGCCAAAAAACTTAGTCCAGTTTGCCGTAATGGGTAGCATCTATTACCGGGAAATTATGGGAGTGGAAAGTCCCAAGGTTGGACTTCTCAACATAGGTGTTGAGGAGGAAAAGGGAAATAGTCTTGTGAAGGCAGCCTACGGGATGTTGAAAGAGCTTAAAAATATCAACTTTTGCGGAAATGTGGAACCAAGGGACTTTTTCGATGGCAATTTCGATGTAGTGGTTTGCGATGGATTTACCGGAAACATTTTCCTAAAAACTGTGGAAGGATTGGGATTTTTTTTACTTGACCAGTTAAAAGATGAGATTAAGAGAAATATTACATATACACTGGGAGCTTTACTGATTAAACCAGTTTTTAATGCGGTAAAAGCCAAGATGGATTATTCCGAATACGGCGGGGCAATGTTCCTCGGGCTTGACGGGATTCTCGTGAAGTGCCATGGCTCATCGGACCAGAAGGCCATATTTAATGGGATAAAAGTTGCAAAGAAGTTTGTGGAAAATGATATACTTTTTGAACTTAAAGAAGCGATAAAGGAAATAGAAGGAGAGATAAAGTTTTTATGAGGCCAGGAATAATAGGACTTGGTTCATACGTTCCTGAAAGGGTTCTGACAAATCAAGATTTAGAGAAAATGGTGGAAACATCGGATGAATGGATAAGAGAAAGGACGGGAATTTCTTTTAGAAGAATTGCAGATGAAGATATGGCCACATCGGACCTGGCTGCTAAAGCAGCACGAGAAGCTATCGAAATGGCAGGCGTAAAACCAGAAGACCTGGATTTGATAATAGGAGCCACTGTTACTCCAGATATGATGTTTCCATCAACGGCGTGTATTGTACAGCATGAGATAAAAGCCACGAGAGCGGCGGCTTTCGACCTTTCGGCAGGCTGCACCGGCTTTATATATGCTTTAACGGTAGCTGCCCAGTTTGTTGCAAGTGGTATGTACCGCAACGTCTTGGTGTTTGGCGCGGAAATTCTTTCAAAAATCGTTGACTGGCAGGACAGAAATACTTGTGTTCTCTTTGGCGATGGGGCGGGTGCAGCTGTGGTGAGTGCAGTTGAAAGTGGAGGAATTTTAGAAAGCATCTTGGGTGCAGATGGCGGAGGAAAAGATTTGTTATTCATCCCTGCCGGGGGTTCAAAGGAGCCGGCCAGCTTTGATACGATAAAGGAAAGAAAGCATTTTATAAAAATGAACGGCAATGAAGTTTTTAAATTCGCGGTCAAGATAATGGAAGAATCCACAAGAAAAGTTTTGGAAAAAGCAAACTTGACTCCTCAAGATGTAGACCTTGTGGTGCCTCACCAGGCAAATGTGAGGATTATCGAGGCAGCGACGAGACGGCTCAATATATCAAAAGAAAAAGTAATGGTGAACATCGACAGGTACGGCAACATGTCTGCAGCATCAATACCGGTAGCCCTTTATGAGGCCTATAAAGCGAGAAAAATTAAAAAAGGAGATAAGGTGGTGCTGGTCGGTTTTGGAGCTGGCCTTACATGGGGAGCGAACCTAATAGAATGGAGTTTGTAAAATGCTTAGTTTAAATTGGAAGATTAGGGGGAGTAAGATGTTCCACACGGAGATATGCGATTTGCTCGGAATTAAATATCCCATAATCCAAGGTGGGATGGCCTGGGTTGCAACTGCCGAATTGGCGGCGGCTACTTCAAATGCGGGAGGACTGGGCATTATAGGAGCTGGAAACGCTCCGCCCGAAATAGTAAGGCATGAAATAAAAAAGGTGAGAAACCTCACCGACAAACCCTTTGGAGTAAACGTGTATTTCATGTCTCCTTTCGTGGACGAAGTAATGGAGGTTATAATCGAAGAAAAGGTGCCCGTAATTACCACAGGAGCAGGGAATCCGGGGAAATACATACCCCGTTTGAAAGAAGCAGGGGTGAAAGTAATCCCGGTGGTGGCATCGGTGGCGCTGGCCCAAAGACTCGAGAAAACGGGTGTAGACGCGGTTATAGCTGAGGGGATGGAGTGCGGTGGCCATATAGGAGAGATAACTACTATGGCGCTGGTCCCGCAGGTAGTTGATGCCGTAAAGATACCGGTGATAGCAGCCGGAGGTATAGCCGATGCCAGGGGGTTCCTGGCTGCTTTGGCCCTGGGGGCAAAGGGTGTACAGATGGGAACAAGATTCCTGTGTTCGGCAGAATGCACTATCCACGAAAATTACAAAAACGCAGTTTTGAGGGCCACTGACAGGAGCACGGTAGTTACAGGAAGACCCACGGGACACCCTGTCAGGGTGCTGAAAAACAAGCTGGCGAGGGAGTTCGAACTCCTCGAAAAGAAAGGTGCGGAAAAAGAGGAATACGAAGCCCTGGGAACGGGGAGGCTGAAAGCTGCTGTTGAAGGCGATGCGGAATACGGTTCTTTAATGGCAGGACAAATCGCCGGTTTAATAAACGATATAAAGCCTGTGAAGGAAATAATAGAGGAAATCATTGAAGGCGCTAAAAAGCTGCTGGATGATATGGCATCAAAGTGGAGGTATTGATCTATGGGAAAAGTGGCTTTCTTGTTTGCGGGACAGGGCGCTCAGTACGTAGGTATGGGAATGGATCTTGTAAAAAACTTCGAAAGAGCCAAAAAGGTCTTCGAAAAGGCAGATGAAGCTTTGGGCTATAGAATTTCCGATATATGCTTTTACGGACCTGAGGAAAAGTTAAAGGAGACCGCTAATACTCAACCGGCCATATTGACCCATAGCCTGGCATGTTATTTTCTATTAAAAGAAGAAGGTATAGTGCCTGATGTGGTGGCGGGTTTGAGCCTTGGAGAATATTCTGCACTGGTGGCTGCAGAGTCCCTGGACTTTGAGGATGCCGTGAGGGTAGTGAGAAAACGCGGGATTTACATGCAGGAAGCTGTGCCGTTAGGAGAGGGAACTATGGCGGCTATAATCGGCCTCGAAAGGCGGGTGGTTCTGGAAGTTTGCAAGCTTGCTTCCGATGAAGGAGTGGTAGAGGCGGCCAATTTCAACAGCCCCGACCAGACTGTAGTATCGGGTCATGTAAAGGCCGTGGAAAAAGCATTAAAAATAGCAAGAGAAAAAGGGGCTAAAAAGGCGGTTATGCTTCCGGTCAGTGCGCCTTTTCACTGCAGCCTGCTTAAACCTGCCGGCGAAAAACTAGAAATAGAGCTAGAGAAAATAAACATTAAGTCCCCTAAAATTCCAGTAATTTCTAACGTTACGGCAGAAGTAGTAAAAGACTCTGCCCAGATTAAAGAGCTTTTGATAAAACAGGTCAGCTCGCCGGTGCTGTGGGAAGACAGTATCATTAAGATGAAAGAATTGGGAGTAGACACCTTCGTGGAATTAGGGCCGGGGAGAGCGCTTTCTGGCTTGGTGAAGAAAATCGACCGAAGCCTTACTACCTTAAATGTAGAGGATTCTGAGTCCCTAGCCAACGTGATGAACTATTTTAGGGGGAATAGGTAATGGATTTGTCAGGCAAGGTTTGTTTGGTAACCGGAGGTTCTAGGGGGATAGGGAGAAGCATAAGTATTAAACTAGCTAGGCTTGGCGCAAAAGTGGTGATAAATTATAAGTCAAATGAAGAGCTTGCAAAAAAAGTGGTGTCGGAGATAGAGAGCCTAAATGGCGAAGCCTTAGCCTTTATAGCTGATGTAGCAGACTATGAAGAGGCTTCAAGAATGGTAGAGGAAATTTACGAGAAATTTGGCAGGATAGATATATTGGTAAACAACGCGGGCATTACAAGGGATGGACTTATACTTAGGATGAGTGAAAAGGATTGGGACGATGTAATAAACACTAATCTTAAAGGCATATTTAATACCACCAAAAATGCGGTAAGATATATGGTAAAACAACGCTGGGGAAGGATAATAACCATTTCTTCAATTGTAGGCCTTTACGGAAACCCAGGGCAGGCTAATTACGCTGCTGCAAAAGCTGGGATAATCGGATTTACAAAATCGCTGGCAAAAGAGCTAGGGAGCCGCGGGATTACGGTAAATGCAGTAGCGCCTGGCTTTATAAGGACCGATATGACCGCCGAAATAATAATGAAAAGTAAGGAGGCTTCAATTATCGAAAAAATCCCGCTCAGAAGGCTAGGTGAGCCTGATGACGTGGCAAATTTGGTAGCTTTCTTGGCTTCGGAAGAGGCAAATTACATAACGGGCCAGATTATCGCTATTGACGGTGGCCTCACTTTATAATATTTTAGAATAAGGAATACACTAATGTAAGGTAGACAGGACAATTTCACTCCATAGGAAGGGGGTGAATCGATGGAGGTACTGGAGAAAATAAAGAGGATTATTGCTGACCAATTGGGCATCGATGAGGATGAAGTGGTTCCTGAAGCTTCATTTATCGATGACCTGGGCGCGGACTCCTTGGACATCGTGGAATTGATCATGGCGTTTGAAGAAGAATTTGACCTGGAAATTCCCGATGAAGACGCCGAAAAGATAAAAACCGTTCAAGATGCTGTAGATTACATAAAAAACCGTATCTCATAGAGTCTATTCGTAAGTCCCGTGATACCGTCGCGGGACTTACTTTGAATATAGCAAGGTTTGGAGGAGAATAATAATGGAAAAACGAAGAGTGGTCGTTACAGGCTTGGGGGTCATATCTCCTGTCGGCACAGGAAAGGATAAGTTTTGGAATTCCCTTTTGGAAGGAAAATCGGGCATTGATTATATTACGCGCTTTGAATGCGATGATTTTCCAACGAGGATTGCTGGGGAAGTAAAAGATTATAACCCGGAAGAATTTATCGAAAGAAAAGAATTAAAAAGGCTTGATAGATTTACTCAATTTTCCATAGGTGCTGCAAAAATGGCAATAGATGATGCAAGACTGGACATCGAAGCGCTCGATCCGACGAGGATGGGTGTGGTCATGGGGTGCGGCATAGGAGGCATAGAGACCTGGGAAGAACAGCACAAGGTTTTGCTGGAGAAAGGCAACAAGCGCGTGAGCCCCTTTTTCATACCTATGCTGATTTCCAACATGGCATCGGGACAGATTTCGATGTTTTTTAACCTTAAAGGACCCAATTTTACAGTGACTACTGCCTGCGCATCAGGTACCACCGCTATTGGCCAAGCGTTCAGGATGCTTCAAAACGGCGAAGCGGACGTTATACTGGCAGGTGGAGCCGAAGCGCCCGTAACACCGCTTGCCCTTGCGGGGTTTTCTGCAATGAAAGCACTTTCTACCAGAAATGAGGAACCAGCAAAGGCAAGCAGGCCCTTTGATAAAGAAAGAGACGGATTTGTAATGGGTGAGGGCGCTGGGGTATTAGTGCTAGAAACACTAGAACACGCAAAGAAAAGGGGTGCCCGTATTTACGCGGAAATATTGGGCTATGGAGCTACCGCCGATGCATATCACCTTACGCAGCCGGCGCCGGAAGGAGAAGGAACAAAGAGGGCGATGCTGGCAGCTATCGAAGACGCCGGGATTAAACCCGAAGAAGTGGATTATATCAACGCTCACGGCACTTCAACCCCTCTCAATGACAAATTCGAAACCCTAGCCATAAAAAGCGTATTTGGAGAGCACGCATATAAAATTTTGATAAGCTCCACTAAATCAATGACGGGACACTTGTTAGGAGCGGCTGGAGCCGTAGAAGCGATAGCTACAGTGTTGACAGTTTATACCGACGAAGTCCATCCGACCATAAATTATGAAATACCAGATCCGGATTGCGATTTGAACTATGTGCCTAATATTTCGATAAAGAAAAAAGTAAATTACGCCCTTTCGAATTCGATGGGATTTGGAGGCCACAACGCCACTATACTAATAGGAAAAGTGCAGGATTAGCTTTTGCAAAGAGGTTTTATGATGGTTATCGATGAAAAAAGGAAAGAACAATTAAGGAAACTTGAGGAAATCCTTGGGGTAAATTTTGAAGATGTGAATATTTTAAACCAAGCCTTGATTCATCCATCGTATGCTTACGAGAGGGGTTTGCCTCATAATGTGCATAACCAAAGACTTGAATTTTTGGGAGATGCAGTGTTAGAATTAATAATAAGCGAATGGATTTACAAAGAATACCCGAACTATACCGAAGGAGAACTGACGAAATTTCGAGCGCTCCTCGTTTGTGAAGAGAGCTTGGCAGCGCTTTCACGCGAGCTGAGCTTGGGGGATTACCTGATAATCGGGAAAGGTGAAGAGGTTACCGGGGGCAGAAAAAAAGAATCGATCCTCGCCGATGCCTTTGAGGCCCTTGTAGGTGCTATGTACCTTGATAGGGGTATGGAGGTTGTGTCGGCCTTCATTAAAAACAAATTTAAAAGCATCGTGGCAAAGGCTGAGGCGGGTAAATTGTCAAACGATTATAAGACCTTTCTCCAGGAGATGCTGCAGAGGATATCGCCCGACAAAATAACTTATAATGTAGTAAAAGAGGAAGGACCAGACCACGACAAGACCTTCTTTGTAGAGGTTACCTGGAAGGATAACGTGTTGGGAAAAGGATGCGGCAAAAGCAAGAAAGAAGCGGAACAGGATGCAGCAAAATCGGCGATACGATTCTTAAAGAACAGAAATATAATAAGATGATGTTGTAATCTTAGAAGGAATTTTGTGTAACTTATAGAATATATTAAATAAAAAAAATTAAGGGGGTATATGTAGAATGGAAGTACTAAAAGTATCAGCGCAATCAAAACCCAAGGCCGTTGCTGGTGCTCTGGCAGCCGTCCTGAGGGAGAAGGGAGTAGCTGAGCTTCAGGCGGTGGGAGCTGGAGCCGTAAACCAAGCTGTAAAGGCAATAGCAATTACCAGAGGTTTTGTGGCTCCCAATGGTATCGACTTGGTTACTGTGCCTGCCTTTGCAGAGATTGAAATTGATGGTGAAGAAAGAACAGCAATTAAATTTATAGTAGAACCCCGTTAAAATTGTGAAGTCATGATGGAATGAAATACCTGTCTTTTCTAAGACAGGTATTTTTATTTGCCTGTTTGTATGGTAAAATCAAAAGGGTAAAAAGGTCAACCTAAGAGAAAAAAGGAGGTTTGCCCTTTTTGTACCTGAAGAAAATCGAAATTCACGGTTTTAAATCTTTCGCGGACAGGACGGAAATAGAATTTGAGCCAGGAATCAACGCCATAATCGGCCCGAATGGCAGTGGAAAAAGCAACATTACCGATGCCGTAAGATGGGTTTTGGGTGAACAGAGCATTAAAACTTTAAGAGGGTCAAAATTGGAGGATGTCATATTTGCAGGCAGCCAGAAAAGAAAACCCATGGGTATGGCAGAGGTCTCTGTAGTCCTGGACAACTCGGATTATCTCCTTCCACTGGAATATTCAGAGGTTTGCATAACCCGAAGGACGTTCCGTTCGGGAGAAAGCGAATTTTATTTAAACAAAGTTCCTTGCAGGTTAAAGGACATACAGGAGCTTTTCATGGATACCGGTATAGGGAAAGACGGTTATTCGATAATAAGCCAGGGAGAAGTAGATGAATTTTTGATGGCAAGACCTGAAGAAAGAAGGCTGATTTTCGAGGAAACCGCAGGTATTATGAAACATAAAGTAAGGAAAAGAGAAGCGGAAAAAAAGCTCGAAGAAACAATGGCGAATTTGGCCAGGGTAGACGACATTTTATCGGAAATAAAAGTACAGCTGGATACGTTGTATGTTCAGAGGATGAAGGCGTTGGAATATAAGGAATTGACGGAAAGGCAAAAGTTATTGGAGGTTAATTTGCTCCTTCTGGAATATGAAAAAATAAGCGAAAAATTGAAGAAAATAGAGGAAGCGCTAACAAAAGAGGAAGCTGCCTTGGTAGAAATAAGAGATAAAAGAGCATCTATAGAAAATAGGATGGTTCAAGTCAAGGAAGAACTTCAAAAAATGAAAGGAGAATACGAAAAACTTAAAGCAGGGTTTTATGATAAAAGGACAAAGAAAATAGAACTGGAAAAAGAAAAAAAGTGGCAGGAAGAAAGATTGCAAAAGCTAAGAGAAGATTTGGACATTGCTTCTCAGAAAATGGATATATTGAAAGCTAAGTTGGATGGTGCAAAAAAGCAGTTCTGCGCTAATTTAGAAAAACTAGAGCAAAAGATAAAAGAGATAAACAAAACTAATGCTCAATTGCGAATAAAAGAAGAAGAGTTGGCGAGGTTGGGAAGCGGTATAAGAGAAAGGCAGCAGGAAATGGAAAACTTAAAAGGCGATGTGATAGACCTTCTGAATTCCGCTTCGAAAATAAAAAATACCATTGCAAGCTTAAGTACGATGAAAAGCAATATTAAGAAGCGTTTGATGCAGATTGACCAAGAATTGAAAGGCATAAAAGAGGCCAATTCTCTGACATTGCAGGAGCTGGAGAATGCGGAAAAAAGGCTGTCCGATGTCAGGGAAAAAATAAAGAAAGTCAACGAAAAAATCGAATCGGAAAAAAGAAATCTGGATAATTATACCCGCGAATACCGCGAAAGCAGCAGATTGTTGCAACAAAAAATTATATCTTATAACGAATTAAAATCCCGGTACAAAATCTTAGAGGAAGTAAACCAAAACTATGAAGGCTATCAGCAGGGGGTAAGGAATCTCCTTTTCCATATTAAGTCGGGAAGGATTTACATAGAGGGCATTTACGGTACCGTTGCGGAAATCATAAAGGTGAGCGAGAGGTTGGAAACTGCTATCGAATCTGCGTTAGGAGGAGCAATACAAAACGTAGTATGTGAAAATGAACAAACCGCGAAAAAAGCTATAGAATACTTGAAAAAGAATAGTCTTGGCCGTGTGACGTTTCTTCCCCTTACATCGGTACGGCCGAGGGTCTTGAGTTCCCATGAAAAGTGGGTTCTTGACCAGTCCGGCTGTTTGGGTGTAGCCTGCGAATTAATAAATTATGAAGAAAAATTCATGCCGGTTTTACTACATCTACTGGGTAGGGTGATTGTGGCGGAGGATGTTGACAGCGCTCTGGAAATTGCAAAAAAAACGGATTTCGGCCTTAAAGTAGTAACTTTAGAAGGAGAGATAATAAATCCTGGGGGTTCGATAACGGGCGGAAGCATAAAGAAAGCAAGTCTTATCCTGGCCAAAAAAAGGGAATTTGAAGAGATTAAAGAGAAAATTATTCAAGAAGAAGCGAAAATTTATGAGTTAAAAAACAAGATTGCCGGGATAGAAGAAAGAATCCGCGATACTCAAAAATCCATCGATGAATTAGGGAAAATCCTAAATTCTTGCAATGCGGATATAGCAGCGCAAGAAAGGGAAATAGCGGGGAAAAAAGGACTTTTACGAGAGCGGCAGGAAAGAGAAAAAATTTTAAATCTCGAAAAAAGACAAATAGAGGAAGAATTAAGGGAGATAGAACAGGAAATTGATAAGGTGGAAAGGGATAAAAATTCTATTGAGGAAGAAAGCAGGGAACGGGAGCGCAAAGTCGAGAATCTAAAACGGGAAATAGAGGAAAGGTTAAAGTCAATGGAGGCTATCGAAAAGGAAGTAAAGGACTTGAGGCTATTTTTGAATGGATTAAAGCAAGAAGAATTGAGTTTGAAGTATCAGATTCAACATTTAGAGCAGAATGTAAGCGAATGGGAAAAAGAGCAGAATGAACTAGTAAATAGTATTGGTAAGCTAGAGCAAGAAATCGCCTCTACTTCAAGCAAGATAAACAAAATGGAAGTTTGTTTAAAAGGTATATTGGAAGAACAGGACGTTTTAAAGAAAGTCATTGAAAACCTCGAGTACGACAAGACAAAACTTGAAGACGAAATAGATGCTTTGGCGAAAAATCTAGCCGATATTGAGAGGGAGGAAAGGAGAAGGGAGGTTTCCTTGAGCGAAGCAAAAGTAAAGCAGGCTTCGCTCAAGGTTGAGGTAGAGCATATAGAAAAGACTCTTGCGGAAAGATATTCTCTTTCTTTAAAAAGTGCAATGGATTTAAGACAAAAAACTTCAGATGGCGAAAGAATAAAGGAGGAGCTTTTCTCGATTAAAAATAAAATTGAAGGGCTCGGCGCGGTCAACATGAGCGCTATCGAAGACTACGAAAATTTAAAATCAAGATATGACTTTATGAAAGTCCAAAGGGATGACCTTTTAGATGCCAAGATGAAACTCGACGACCTTATCGATGATTTGACAAAAACTATGGAAGAGATGTTTTTAGAAACCTTCAAGAAGATAAAGGAGGAATTTCAAAAGGTCTTTGCCGAGCTTTTCGGTGGTGGCAAGGCAGAATTAATTTTGACGGATGAGTCGAAACCTCTTGAGGCGGGAATAGAAATAAAAGTCCAACCTCCGGGGAAAAAATTACAGAATCTGTCGCTGCTTTCTGGAGGTGAGAGGGCTCTTGCAGCCATTGCCCTGCTTTTTTCGATATTAAATATAAAATCAACTCCATTTTGCATTTTGGATGAGATTGAGGCAGCTTTGGACGATGCAAACATAGATAGATTTACACGGTATTTGAAAAAAATATCCGAACATACACAGGTGATAATAATCACCCACAGGAAAGGCACGATGGAAGTGGCCGATGCCCTTTACGGTGTAACCATGGAAGAAACGGCGGTATCGAAATTGATTGCAGTTAAACTGGAATAAAAAAGAAAGGGGTAAAAAAATGGGATTTTTTGAACGCTTAAAACAAAGCCTTGTAAAGACTAGGAATCAGTTGGCGGAAAAGATAGAAGGTATTATAAAATTGTCTGCAAAAATTGATGAAGATACGCTAGAAGAACTTGAAGAAGTATTAATTAGTGCCGACATCGGCGTAAGCGCTTCGGAAAAGCTTTTATCGAATCTTAAGGAGAAAGTAAAGACGGAAAAGATACGCTTGCCAGAAGAATTGAAAGAGGCCTTAAAAGAGGAAATAATAAAGGTGTTTCCGGCGGAAAAATTGGAAATAGTTCCTCCGACAATAATCCTCGTGGTAGGGGTTAATGGGGTGGGAAAAACCACTACCATAGGGAAGCTGGCCTATAAATTCAAGGTTCAGGGCAAAAAGGTAATTCTTGCGGCATCCGACACCTTTAGGGCTGCTGCTGCTGAACAGCTTTCTATTTGGGGACAGAGAGCTGGCGTGGATGTCGTTAAACATCAAGAAGGGTCCGACCCGGCGGCGGTGCTGTTTGATGCCATTCAAGCCGGGAAAGCCAGACGGGCTGATATAATAATCTGCGATACGGCTGGCAGGCTCCATACGAAGAAAAATTTGATGGAGGAGTTGAAAAAGCTCTACAGAGTCAGCGAAAAGGAGTACCCTGAAGCAAGAATAGTTAGTCTGCTGGTATTAGATGCAACTACCGGACAAAATGCCATAGCTCAAGCGAAGATTTTCAAAGAAGCCGTCAATTTATCGGGGATTGTGCTAACAAAACTAGACGGAACAGCAAAGGGCGGAGTAGCCGTTGCCATAGCTTCGGAATTGAATCTGCCAGTACTTTTTGCCGGTGTGGGAGAAGGGATAGACGACCTGGAGGAATTTGACCCGAAGGCCTTTGCGGATGCGATACTTTAAAATTTCTGTTGACTGGAATTAGCGAATTGTATAAAATTAGGTATGTAAAGTTCTATACCTTTACAGGTGAAAAAATGCCGGACTTGGTGAGGATAAGCCTTTTGTACGATTTTTACGGTCCTTTTTTAACAGAGAAACAAAGGGAATTTTTTGAACTTCATTTTTTCAATGACTGGTCTTTGAGCGAGATAGCGGAAAATTACGGTGTTACCCGCCAGAACGTGTTCGATGTAGTGAATCGTTCAACCGCTTTACTGGAAGAGTATGAAAAAAAATTGGGCATGGTAGAAAGGTTTATGAGCATGACGAGGGATATAGAGAGAATACTGAAATCCCTAGAAGAACTGAGACCCTTTGTCATGGGAGAAGGAAAGGCGAAATTGGAAAAAATTTATAATGAACTCGCGACGCTAATTAAAGAAGGGTGTGAATAATTTGGCTTTCGAAGCCTTAACTCAGAAATTAGAAGTGGTTTTCAAAAGGCTGAGAGGGAAGGGCAAATTGTCGGAAGCCGATGTAAAGCAGGCAATGAGAGAAATTAGGTTGGCCCTCTTAGAAGCCGATGTAAACTACAAGGTAGTCAAGGACTTTGTGCAAAAAGTCACCGAACGGGCTGTAGGCCAGGAAGTGATGGAGAGCCTGACCCCTGCTCAACAGGTAATAAAAATAGTCCACGACGAACTTATACAGTTAATGGGGCCTAAAGATACCAAATTGAATTTTTCGCAGTCCAAGGTAAGCGTTTTTATGATGGTGGGCCTTCAGGGGTCGGGGAAAACTACCACTTGCGGAAAACTAGGGCTTTATCTTTCCAAAGTGGGCAAAAGACCGCTTTTAGTAGCTGCCGATATATACCGGCCGGCTGCCATAAAACAGCTTCAAGTGGTAGGAGAAAAGGTTGGATTGCCGGTTTTTACAGCAGGAGAACAGGATCCGGTGGCTATTTCCAAAGCAGCTTTAGAACATGCCCATCGCCACGGCAACGACGTTGTCATCATAGATACAGCTGGCCGCCTCCACATAGACGACGAATTGATGGAGGAGCTGGAACGAATAAAAGAAGCTGTAACGCCCAACGAGATTCTGCTGGTGGTTGACAGCATGACCGGACAGGACGCGGTAAACGTGGCCGAGACCTTTCATAGCAGGTTGCATCTGACAGGCTTGATTTTGACCAAGCTCGACGGTGATGCGAGGGGAGGGGCGGCGCTCTCGATAAAGGCGGTAACGGGTTGCCCGATAAAATTTATAGGCGTAGGTGAAAAGCTTACCGACCTGGAGCCATTTTATCCCGACAGGATGGCTTCTAGGATATTGGGAATGGGCGATGTGCTTAGCCTGATAGAGAAGGCCACCTCGGCGATAGACCAAGAAAAAGCAAGGCAACTTGAAGAAAAGATTAGGAAGGAAGAATTTACATTAGAGGATTTTCTTGAACAGATAAAACAGGTAAGAAAAATGGGTTCTCTTGACCAGATAATGAGCATGATTCCGGGGTTTTCTCCTCAAAAATTACAGGGGGTAGAATTCAACGAAAAAGAACTGGTGCACATAGAAGCCATTATCAACTCCATGACTAAAGAGGAACGCCGCAATCCCAGCATCATAAACGGTAGCAGGCGAAGAAGAATCGCCATGGGCAGCGGAACTTCCGTTCAAGATGTAAACAGGCTTTTGAAGCAATTCGAGCAGACGAGAAAACTCATGAAACAACTGAGTGACCTAGAAAAAGGAAGAAAAAAAGGCAGATTTAGATTGCCTTTCTTTTAACTAACAGAAGGAGGTGAAGTGACAGATGGCGGTAAGGATAAGATTGAGGCGCATGGGGGCAAAGAAAAGGCCCTTTTACCGGATCGTCGTGGCGGATAGCAGAAGTCCGCGAGACGGAAGGTTTATAGAGGAAATCGGTTATTACAACCCCCTCACCGATCCTGCCGAAATAAAAATCGATGAAGAAAAGGCTCTGGATTGGATGAGGAAGGGTGCCCAACCGACCGATAGCGTAAAGCAATTATTCAAGATCACAGGCCTGCTTGAAAAATATAAATCTCAGAAGACAAATGCCGAAAAAAATTCTTAAAGCGAAGGAGGAATGAACCTTGACAGAGTTAGTAGAATACATCGCAAAGGCATTGGTTGACCACCCCGAAGAAGTGACTGTAAACAGAGTGGAAGGTGAACAGTCAGTAATAATTGAATTAAAGGTGCACCCCGATGACATGGGCAAAATCATCGGGAAACAGGGCAGGATAGCAAAAGCCATCAGAACCGTAGTCAAAGCTGCTGCTGCTAAAGAAGGAAAAAGGGTAATCGTAGAGATTCTATAAGGGTTAGGGTTTTGCCTAACCCTTTTATTCGAGGATAGGAGGGTCACAACAGTTGAAGATAGTAATGCAAAAGGGTATAATTTCGATTAGATGATAATTGACATTATTAAGTGTGCAAAAAAAGAAAACATATATACGGCATTACCAAGAGATCTTATAGCGGTAGTAACTGACAATGGGGTGCGTAAAGGCATGTTAACAATTCAGGCAAAGCTGATTTTCCAAAGCAGCGAAGATAAGCGGGAAGTATTAGACATTATGAGAAGATGGTCATCCTGCGCAAGATTCGCATATAACAGGCTTTTAGAAGGTAAAAGCAGAAATGAACTCAAAAGAGAACTGCAAGGGATTTTCAATTTAAATTCGAGGTATGTAGATGATGCAATAATTAAGGCAAAAAGCGTTTTAGAATCCTGTAAAGAAAGGCAAGCGAATCCAAGGAAGGTTATCTTTGGCGGCAGGAGTTTATTTGAAAAGCTCAAGAAACGGCACATAAACGGAAATGCATATAAGAAGCTGCAACATGAGTGGCAAGAAAGAAGGAAAGGCAATCTTTTCTCGAGAGGAGACAAGAGCAAGAAAGGGAACTTGAATACACGGATCGAGATAGATGAAAATAGTGCAGTACTTAGAATCAACGTAGGTGAAAGAAAATATGCATATGCAAACATACAAGCGGGATGGAAGAAAGGAAAGAGCCGGGAGGAATTGCTTGAGGCAATCAGTATTTGTGGACAGCCTTATTCCGTGGAGTTAAAGCTCAAAAACGGGAAGGTATATGCTTACTTTACGATTGAAGAAAACTTCCCGGAAGTTGCGGTAACAAAAGAAAATGGGGTTATAGGCATAGACATCAACGCATACCCGGACCACATAGCGTGGTCGGAAACGGATGAGAACGGTAATCTTGCAAGTTATGACAGAATACCGATGCCCGAACTTACAAGTGGCAATTCAAATAAGAGGGAATATTACAGATGGCAGTATGCCCACGAAGTAGTAAGGCTAGCAGAAAAAAAGAAAAAAGCAATAGCAATCGAAAGATTGGACATAAGAGACAAAGGAAAAAGAGGGGACTTTTCGGGGAGGAAATCGAGGAGGATAAGGCACAGCTTTGGTTACAGGTCGCTTTTGGAAAAAATCAAGGTTTTAGCGAAGAGGAAGGGCATACAAATCATAGAGGTCAATCCTGCCTATACATCAGTGATAGGGATGCTGAAATATGCACCGCAGTATATGATAAGCAAGGACGTGGCAGCAGCGTATGTCATAGCAAGAAGGGGGCTTGGGTTAAAAGAGCAAATTCCCGAAGGGTATATGGCAATTCTAAAAGAATTAGATGCTGATGAATTGGAAGAACTAAAAGAGTACGTAAATAGAACGGTCAAGAACAAACAACTAAAGAAAAGGCAACTACAGGAGATAGAAAGGGCGATAAGACTATTACAAAGCCTTGGGAGTGAGCCAGGGAGGGGACCAAGACCTCTAGATGGAACAAGTCTTGGTGCCTATAGCGAAAGCTATAAACTTTGGCGAGTTCTCAAGGTAGCGGTGGTAACGCCACTCTCCCCTGAGAAAGTCTTAAGAGACATCTCTGTCCTGAAGGGAGTATTACATTCGGGGCAAGTGGGGAGACCCGGGTAAGGGGCGCGAGTTCCTGCTTCTTGGGGCAGGGGCTATGGTTGTCCCAAATACCGCCTGCTGGGGCAGGGGCAACTTGAAAGGCGGTAAAAAATACCCCAGCCGTCTAAACTGTTGCAGTTTTGCACAGTTTGGATGACCAGGCTTTCCCTTGAGGGAATATATAACTATAGGGAAGGTGCTTTGCCCTTGGGGAGTTAAAGGCCAAGTGAAAATTGAACCTTTGACCGACGATATAACCCGGTATCAAAAGTTAAAGTCGATTTTCGTTGAAGAAGACGGTGCTTTAAAAGCATACGACATTGAATCGGTGATTTTTTTAAAAAAGAGGTTTGTAGTGTTAAAACTGCAGGGGATTGATACGGTGGATTCTGCTGAAAGTTTCAGGAATAGATACATCATGGTCCATCGAAAAGACGCGGTAAAGCTGCCAAAAGGACATTATTTTATTTGCGACATAATAGGCATGGAGGTATATAATGAGGAAGACGGGATTCTGCTTGGATGTATTAAAGATGTAATAAAAACGGGCGCCAACGATGTTTACGTGGTGGAACTCCAAAGCGGCAGAGAATTATTGATACCCGCCATAAGGGAGGTAGTAAAAAGTATAGACCTTGAAAATAAGAAAATGACAGTCAAACTTATGGAGGGAATGCTTTAGTGCTGGTATTTCACATATTGACCCTTTTCCCAGAATTTTTTTCGGGGCCTATGGACGTTAGCATATTGAAAAGAGCCAGGGAAAAGGGACTCGTCCGGATAGAACTCCTGAATATAAGAGATTTTTCGAAAGATAAGCACAGGAAAGTTGATGATTACCCTTACGGCGGGGGCGCTGGAATGGTCATGAAGCCGGAACCAATCTTTGAAGCAGTGGAATATGCATCCCGCACCGTTAACGCTGAAAAAAGAAAGATTATACTTCTTTCACCTCAAGGTTCCGTCTTCAACCAGGATATGGCAAGAGAACTGGCAGAGCAGGAGCACATAATACTCATATGCGGCCATTACGAAGGAGTAGATGAAAGGGTAAAGACGATAATAACCGACGAAATATCCCTGGGAGATTTTGTTTTGACCGGCGGGGAAATTCCGGCGCTTGCAATAGTGGATGCTACGTCTAGATTGGTCCCGGGGGTACTAGGAAGTAATGAATCGTTGAAAGAAGAATCTTTCAGCAGCGGTCTTCTGGAATACCCACACTACACCAGGCCTGAGGTTTACAGGGGACTTAGGGTTCCTGAGGTTTTGCTTTCCGGAAACCACCGGGAAATAGAGAGGTTCAGGCGAAAGGAAGCATTGCGGAGAACTTTGGAAAAAAGACCAGACCTCTTTAAGAAATTGAAACTCACACAAGAGGATAAGAGTTTGCTTGAAGAGATGGGATTCGGTTGTCAAGATTAATGGGTTGTGCTATAATTAGGTCTGGCATATATGTAAGAAAGGAGGGAGAACATGTCGGACTTGCTTCGGGCAGTAGAAGAAGAGCAGATGAGAAAGGACATACCCGAATTCAGACCGGGCGATACCGTGAAGGTATACACCAAAGTAGTAGAAGGAAACAGGGAGAGAATTCAGGTTTTTGAAGGCGTGGTCATTGCACGGAAAGGCGGAGGATTGAGGGAAACCTTTACTGTAAGGAAAGTTTCCTATGGAGTAGGCGTAGAGAGAATATTTCCGCTCCATTCGCCCCGGATAGAGAAGATTGAGGTAGTGCAAAGGGGAAAAGTAAGAAGGGCAAAACTTTATTACTTGAGGAATTTGAAAGGAAAAGCGGCAAGAATCAAGGAGAGGGACTGAGAGACCAGTCCCTTTTATTAATTTTACGGGGAAGGTGATTTGGTGCAAATTCATTGGTATCCGGGTCACATGGCGAAAACGCGGCGGATGATTAAGGAAAATTTGAAGTTGGTAGATTTGGTGCTGGAGATTGTAGATGCAAGGGCACCTAAAAGCACCCATATACCAGATATTTTCGAACTGATAGGCTCAAAAAAGTTGATTTTGATAATGAACAAGGCAGATTTGGCTGAAGAAAAGATCACAGATTTGTGGGGAATTTATTTTGCTGAGAAAGGCCTGGTTTCGGTTAGCGTAAACTCCCGGAACAAAGTAGGTTTCAAGGAACTGGACGAAATGATTCAGGATTTTTCAAAAAAGGTAAAAAGGCCTTTGAGGGGTATAGTAGTTGGAGTGCCGAATGTCGGCAAGTCTTCGTTCATCAACCAAATTGTCGGGAAAAAGGCGGCAAAGACAGGAAATAAGCCCGGGATAACCCGGGGGAAAATGTGGCTCAAGGCCACAGATAAACTCGAGCTTTTGGATACGCCGGGAATTTTGTGGCCTAAGATAGAACAAGAATCGGTAGGACTGAAACTTGCTTTTTTAGGGTGTATTAAGGAAGAACTGTTGGATGTGGAAAGAGTAAGTCTTAAACTAGTTGAGTTTTTAGTAAAAAACCATCCCGAAAAACTGTCGTCCCGTTACAAAATAGAGATTCAGCAAAGCCCAATTGCCGTTTTGGAGCAAATTGCAAAAAACAGAGGGCATGTAATTTCGGGCGGCAGGCCTGATACTCTGAGAGCGGCGAAAACTCTCTTAAAAGAATTCCAGGACGGGAAAATAGGAAGGATTTCTCTGGAAAAGCCGGCTGAAGACGAAGACCTGATTTTTGAAAATGAAAGAATGCAAAAGGGGGATATAATTTAAATGAAAATTAACTTGGAGGAAGAAAAAAAGAGGATATACGAACTCTTTGCTCGGGAGAGGATGCTTGCTGAAAAAGGCTACCGCTACATCGCAGGAGTGGATGAAGCCGGAAGGGGACCTTTGGCCGGACCTGTGGTGGCTGCCGCCGTCATTCTCCCTCTAAACGTTTTTATAATGCATCTTAAAGATTCGAAGCTCCTTTCCGAAGGCAAGCGGGAAAAAGTCTACGAGGAAATAAAACAAAAGGCCGTGGCGGTTAACTATTCGGTGGTAGACGAAAAATACATAGATAGGTACAATATTTTAAATGCGACTTTGCTTGCTATGAAAAATGCGGTGGAAGGTCTCCCTGTTAAGCCTGATTATGTGTTGGTGGATGCGCTGGTAATTCCGGGAATCGAGTTGCCGCAAGAAAAAGTCGTGCAAGGAGATAGGCTGTGTGCTTCGATAGCTGCAGCTTCAATTGTGGCAAAGGTAGAAAGAGATAGGATAATGAGAGATTACCATAAATTATATCCATACTATGACTTTTGGAACAACAAAGGGTACTGCACTAAAAAGCATGTCGAATCCATCAAGAAATACGGCCTTTCGCCGGTACACAGAAGGAGTTTTTCTGTAAAAGGCTGGGATTTCATTGGAACGTAAAAAGCGGGGTGATGTTGGAGAAAAATATGCCGTTGATTATTTAAAAGCAAATAACTACGAAATTGTAAAGGTCAATTATCGAACAAGATACGGGGAAATAGACATAATAGCAAAAGAAAATAATACGCTGGTTTTTATCGAAGTCAAAACCAGGACTTCTGACGTTTTCGGAAGGGGTATAGAAGCTGTTGATATAAAAAAACAAAGGAAAATAAGGTCAGTATCACTAAGTTTTTTAAATGAATATGATGAGTTCGTATGTAATTTGAGGTTTGATGTTATAGAAATTAAAATGGCCAATGGAGCTTTAGAGGAACTTACACATATAAAAAATGCCTTTTAAAAGCTATTTATTGACTATAATATGAGAATACTTGTGAAATATTGCTTATTGTAGAATATATTAAATGTTGATATAATTTAATTAGACAGTTATATACAATTATTCACATCTTTCATTGGTGAGATGAGGTTTTTAGAGAAAGGAGTGAGTCAAGTGGAGAATCGCTTCAAAGAGTCGCTTCTTGACAAGAACTTATTTTCTGTGACATGGGAATTGGTGCCCGGAAGAGGAGCGCGGGAAAAGTCAATAGAAGAAGCTCTTGAGGCCGCGGAAGCAGCGGCAAAAGGGGGCAAAGTCCATGCCTTAACGTTGACCGATAATCCGGGCGGCAATCCAGCCATGTTGCCTGACTATCTAGCAGTAGAGGTGCTTAAAAAGGGTATTGAGCCGCTGGTACATTTTACGTGCAAGGACCGAAACCGCAGTCAGATAGAAAGTCAGCTTTATGCATTGGACAGGGCGGGCGTCAGAAATCTACTCGTCATGACAGGCGATTATCCGGTATCGGGTTATGCGGGGAGGCCAAGACCCGTATTTGACGTGGACCCAATTCACGTTCTTGACTTAATTTCTAAGATGAACCGAGGACTTGAATATAAAGGAACTAAAGGAACAGTTAAGCATCAGCCCAGCGATTTCTTTGCGGGAGCAGTGGTGTCTCCATTCAAGGCCACCGAAGCGGAGCAGGTGGTCCAATATTATAAGTTAAAAAAGAAAGTAAAAGCTGGAGCGCAGTTTATTGTCACTCAGCTGGGGTATGATGCGAGAAAGTTTCACGAAGTAATTCAGTTTATACGCCAGCAGGGGTGGGATATTCCAGTAGTTGGAAATATCTACGTTTTACCCCTCGCTACGGCCAGAATAATGAATAAAAATAAGATTCCGGGCTGTGTGGTTACTGATAAATTGTTGGCCAAGCTCGAAGAGGAAGCCCAGTCCCCTGATAAAGGACGGCAGGCCCGACTGGACAGGGCTGCCAAAATGTATGCCTTTATGAAAGGCATGGGTTACGATGGTGTTCATATTGGAGGACACAACGTAAAATACGAAGATGTGGAATATATTATCGAAAAAGGAGAAGAATTGAGCAAAAACTGGATGGACTTCATACACGAGTTTGACTTTCCGATTCCAGGCGGGTTTTACTATTACGAAAAGGATGAAAAAACGGGTCTCAACAAGCCAGAGCCAGTTAATCGGAAAAATAGGCCGCTGGATGCCAAAGTAGAATTCGTATATCCCCTTTCGATTCTGACCCACAAGTTAATGTTGGAGCCGGGAGCACCTCTATGGGGACTGATGAGAGGAATAGCCAAAAGGGTCGATGGTACCAGCCTAGAAAGGCCTTACCATGCTTTTGAGCATCTGACCAAAGTTTGCCTGTACGATTGCCACGATTGCGGTGACTGCGCCTTGATGGATCTGGCGTACGTTTGCCCCATGTCCCAGTGTCCGAAAAATCAGAGAAATGGTGCGTGTGGCGGAAGCTACATGGGGTGGTGCGAGGTTTATCCCAACAAGAAAAAATGCGCCTACGTGCGCGCTTATGCACGCCTGAAACGTTATGGAAAGGAAAAAGAGCTTGATGGCGACATAATACCGCCGCCAAACTGGGATTTATTCCAGACATCATCTTGGCTTAATTACTATTTAGGCCGCGACCACTCTGCAAAAAAACTAGGGATAGAGCGGGTTGAAAAGAAGAAAAAATAATAAATTTTAGGCCGTTTTGGGGATTTTAAACCCTGAAAACGGTTTTTTTTATTAAATGCTGCATTTTTTTGTGTTTCATGTTAATATAAAAAGAGGCGTAAAAATACATGACTCAAATCGAGGAGGTCAAGATGCAAACCTTTCTTTCTTCGTTGCAGGGAGTTTTAGTTGTATTTTTGATTTTAGCAGTAGGATATTATCTTGCAAAGATAAGATGGTTTGATGAAAGGGCGGCGGATTTATTTGTTAAGATAGTGCTTTATGTGTCCTTTCCGCTAAATCTAGTGGTAAATATAATTTCTACTTTAACAAAAGAGGAGCTTCTAAATTATGCGAGGGGATTAATGATACCTTTTTTTTCAATTATTCTATTGTACGTTATAGCTTATGCATTCGCAGTGCTATTTAAAGTGGAAAGGAGCAAAAGAGGCGTATTTGCTGCTACGTTTACGTTTTCTAATTCAATTTTTGTCGGTCTTCCTTTGTCTCAAGCTTTGTTTGGTGAGGAGGCGATACCTTACTCTCTTATTTATTATATTCCAAGCACTTTTTTATGGTGGACTCTTGGAGCTTATGGCATAGCAAAAGACGTTTCTAAGGAAAGTGGGGAATCTTTTTTTAGTTTGACCACTTTGAAGAGGATATTAAACCCCCCAGTTTTGGGTTTTATCTCCGGATTGATTTTAGTAATCTTTGATGTAAGTCCACCAAACTTTATCTTTAAAAGTTTTAAAATGATTGGAGACTTAACTACTCCGCTTTCTCTTTTTTATGTTGGCACAGTAATGTATCTTATGGGGAGGGAAAAGTTTGAGTTTAATTGTGAGACTTTACTGGTTTTTTTAGGCAGATTTTTCTTTGCGCCCTTGTTGGTAGTTGCGTTAAGTATTTTAATAAAAATTCCCAAATTGATGAGAGATGTCTTTATAATTATGTCTGCTATGCCTGTAATGGTAAATACTTCTATTCTTGCTAGGGTTTACGGAGCAGATTATGAATTTGCGGTGAATGTAATATCTTATACCACATTGTTTAGCATCGTGATGATGCCGATTTTAATGATTTTGGTAGAAAAAATATGAAAAATGGGAGTGATTTTTTATTATGACAAAAATAAGGCCGGTTATCTTGATAATTATGGCGGTTTTTTTATTAGTTACTCTTGCAGGATGCAACAATAACAATTCTGGAAAGGAAATCGTGGCGAAAGTAGGTGATGAAAGGATAAGCAAGGATCAGCTTTATGATGTAATGGTAAAATCAATAGGAAAACAAGCACTTGAATATTTGATAGCGCAAAAAATCATAGATTTAGAGGCAAAGAAGCAGAATATAAAAGTCTCCGACGAAGACATAGAGAGAGAACTTGAGAAAGTCTATGAATACTATGGTGGTAAAGAAGCATTTATTAAGAATTTACAATTGAGTGGTTATTCACTGGAAGATTATAAAAAAGATATAGCGATGCAAATAAAAGTAAAGAAACTTCTTGAACCTAAAATAAAGATTTCAGAAGAAGAGTTAAAGGAGTATTTTGAAGAAAATAAAGAATACTTTTCGCAGGAAAAAGAAATAAGAGCAAGACATATATTAGTAGATGACGAAAAAACTGCCAATGAAATCTATAAAAGATTGAATAGCGGAGAAGATTTTTCTAAACTAGCAAGTGAATACTCAGAAGATGAAACGACAAAAAATCAAGGTGGAGACCTGGGGTTTTTTAAAAGGGGCGAAATGGTAAAGGAATTTGAAGATGTGGCATTTTCACTTAAAGAGGGTGAATTCAGTTCTCCTGTGAAGACGCAGTATGGTTATCATATCATAAAGGTCGAAGAAATAAAAGAAGCGAAACAAGCCAATTTTGATGAAAGCAGGGAAAAGATAAAGGAGATCCTTTTAAACCAAAAGGTTCAGGAACAATACGATACATGGATGCAAGGGCTTTACGAACAATATAAAGTAGAAAATTATTTGACAGATTAACAATAAATCACCCTTCCGGGTAAAAGTGCTTTTCTTTTTTACTAGGGAGGGTTTTTGTTGACGCGGCACATCAGATTTTCAATCCTTGCAAATTATACGCTGGTTTTTTATCGAAGCGATGAATTGCCTCGATAAATCTAATCGTTCCAGTCTTACCTCTCACTACCAGGGTGTGGGTTGCCGCTCCTTTAGAAGTAAAGTGCACCCCTTTTAACAAATTGCTGTTGGTTATGCCGGTTGCGGCAAAAAATATATCGTCACCCTTTACCAAATCATCCAATTTTAGAATCTTAAACGGATCGGAAAGCCCCATTTTTTTACATCTTTCTATTTGTTCTTCGTTCTCGGGCTTTAATCTCCCCACCAACTCGCCGCCCAGGCATTTTAACGCGGCGGCCGCCAAAACCCCTTCTGGAGCGCCGCCTATTCCTATCATCATATCGATTCCGGAACTTTCAAAAGCGCAGGCTATGGCGGGGGAGACGTCTCCGTCGGAAATCAGCATGATCCTCGCGCCGGCTTCCCTCACCTTTTTTATGAGTTGTTCGTGCCTCGGTCTGTCAAGAATGACCACGGTCAGGTCCGATATAGATTTTTTAAGGCTTTCGGCTACAATTTTGAGGTTTTCCTGTACGGGCGCATCCAGGTGAATTTTCCCGGCTGCGGCAGGCCCTACTGCGATTTTTTCCATATACATGTCCGGGGCGTTTAAAAGACAACCTTTTGGTGCTGCAGCTACCACAGCAATGGCGCCGTTCAATCCTTTGGCTACCAAATTCGTTCCTTCCAAAGGGTCCACTGCTATGTCTAATACTGGCCCGTAACCCGTTCCTAGTTTTTCACCGATGTAAAGCATAGGAGCTTCGTCCATCTCGCCCTCGCCGATTACCACTTCGCCCCTTATATCTATGGTGTCGAATACCGCGCGCATAGCCTCGGTGGCCGCTTCGTCGGCTTTGTTTTTGTTTCCCCTGCCCATCCACCTGGCGGCGGCAACTGCAGCGGCCTCTGTGACTCTTGCGAATTCAAGAGAAAGTTTCCTTTCCATATCCATGGCGTGTACATCCCCTTTTGTACAATAATTTAAGCGGTGAAATAATTTTATCATAAATTGAGGAAATTCGCATAAAAAGTTCATCATATCGTAAAAAGGAATCAACTTGGGGAACTTTGCTTTTTCTGCCGCGGAAAGAGCGATTCTTTTCATACGCTGCCTGGCCGGTTTCCGGGAGGTATGCTTCATATGTAGTTAAATCTGTGCGGAATTGAGTTGCTGTGCCACGTTTTATTTCGCGGTAAGTAGTACTGCGATGATGGCCGAGTTTCTTAGCGATTTGAGTCGGCGAGAACCCTCCTTTTAGGTTCAACTATTTTTTGGTGTTGCATTTAATTTTACAATTAGAGTTTTCTTTTGCGAGAAGTGGCACTGCCTCCAAACTCTGCTCCGTTATCTGTCTGGAAGAAAAGTTGATGTTTTACACCGAAAGCTCTAAGCCATGCCGCCACAAGCAGCAATAGCCTGGGGACTACCCGAAGCTTTAAATTTTTGATATAATGTCATTGGGTTGGTTCCCTCCTTAATTGGTTTTTGGTGTTCCATATCCATAATATCCCAGGGATACCCACCCTTTGCAATAAGGTAAAAAATGATTTCTATCCCTGCCGGGCTGCCGAAGCATATGTCAAGTAGGTATATCCCTATGTTGGCCCAAAATACAGGCTGTTTGAAGGTATATCTACTTAGACAGGAGGCACCTGGTTATGATTAATACTAGGTGCTTTTTGTTTTGTACAACAAAAGATTCTAGTGTAAAAACCCCTTTTCCTTTCCCGCAAAGCATAAAATACGAAACAGCGAATAAATGAAACTCATCGGAAACTTATGCCTAAAATTGAGGATGAAAGAACCCTAGTAAATAGGGGTGTTACAATTGTTTAGAGGAAACAATCATAACCGTAGGAAACATTATTTGAAAGCACCAATTTTATGGACTCAAGAATAAAGACCGAACTCGAAAAATCGTGGGCACCCACACTCAATAAATACGTCTTATGCAACATCGACGAAAAAACCTTTTCAGTCCTGTATAGCGATACGGGCAGCCTAACTTCCCGGAGCAAAAGAGCAGCGATAGAAGGGACCAATTCAGCCTTAAAAAGGGGCTGGAGCAAGTTAAAAAAACACTACCTGAAATCAGTATAAAATGAGAGTCAAGTGATAATTCATAAGTGATTGTGCAAAATAACCTTAATAATTTTGCAAGTTTATGGGTGAGGCGATTTTAAAATTAAGTTTCTACACTAGAATCAAAATTTTAATATCATTTGCCTATTAAAAACCAAGTTAGGGGCTTCCAGTAATGGCCGCTGGGTTCAAAGCCTATTATTACCCTTGTCGCTTTCGATTTTTCTTTGGCTTCCAGTATTTTTGAGACTAGACAAAAGTATCCATACTTTGCTATTATTAAACTTGAAAGGTTTTACCGGTTCGAGTCCGATGTGGTCTATGATTCTTGCATAGTGGTTCTTTTTCGCTACGTCAATCCCAACGAAAATTAAATCTGAACCATGGACTAAGAGGAGTTTTTCAATTTTGTTCATGTCTTTCGCCCTCCTGGTTGATTGGTGTTTCCTATTTCTTTTTTACCAGGAGGGTTTTTAGTTTACAAAGGCTATTTCAATTTATTACAGGAATGCTCTTCTATTATTTAGCAGGTTTGAGCCTTTAGTTTTGCTAACTTGGTGACATTGTAGGTAACTCTTTGAGATAACTCGCTTATTCTTGTTCAGGTTCATAAAAGTTTTTGCTTTCGGAGTCAATTGTGGAGAAGAAGGGATTTACCATAAGACTTCACGCTCCTTTTTGTTATTCGGTGTTGTTTTTTATTTTGATGAAGTCTTTTTTTTTTTTTTTTACTTTTAAATACCTTCTTCCTTCCTTTTCTATCTACTTAAATTTTACAATGCCTATTTGAATTGTTTATTTGTTTTGTTTTTACCTCGACGTTTTGGTAGTGTAGTTTTTACATTAGAATTACAATATTGATTCTTAAACAAAAGAATGGATTATAGAAAAAATATTTTTTTGCTCTAGAAATTTTTAGTCTTGTTAGAGGAGGTTTATTGTGGTTCTTTCAGGAGGAAAAAATAATATTAGTCTTTAATCAAAAATCTAGGGGGTTGAGAAAGGCTGGCAATCTAAAAAAGTTTTCTATATTCTCTATACAGATACTATACAGATAAAGGATATATTATGAGCAATTGAATGTGGAAAGGATTTTTTGAATTATAAGGATATAAAGCATAAACTCGAGACGAAATTTCCTATGGTATCCAAAACGGAAGTAATAATAAAAATTAAGATAGAACAATTTCAGAATAAAACAATAAAAGATTAAAACAAAAAGATTCAAACAATAAAAGATTCAAAGAGTTTAATAAACTTAGTTTATCCTCTCCCAAAAAGATTTGACATTATCATAAATGTGAGAGAGACAATTGTTTAGCTTTGATTTTCATGGGACCTCCTCCATTTCGATTTTGGATTTCTCCTATAAAAAAATTAAATTGACTAAAGAGGAGGAATTCCGGTGAAAATATATAGCAGAATCCCTTAATCCATAGGGATTTTGGGATTCTGCAAAGACCTACTAAAATTAAAAAGTAAAGACGTGCTATGAAAAGTCAATAGGCTAAAGCGAAAATTTCTTGACAATCGCATAGAAATTCTGTTCACGCATTTTTGCCGGGAGGAGACCATTGATAATCCGGGTCATACGGCCGATTATCCTTCCAGAGAGAATAAATTAGGTGAACAAGTTTTCTTGCAACGGCTCCTGTAGCAGCATTCGAGTGCTTTCCCTGGCTGCGTTTTTGCTCATAATAAGCCCTCAACTTCGGGTTAAATCGGCGGGCTGAAATAGCGGCTAACCACAAGCTGTTTCTTAAAACAGGAGAACCGCGTTTGGACATACGGTTACGAGTACCCTCAAACAATCCTGAAGCCCTGACTGTAGCATCTAAATCAGGCTTTAAACCGAGTCTTTCCAGTGTCTGCAAAAGCTTATTCATACCTTTATGGTTATTATCTAGATGCATCTTTAGGAATATATCACCGGAGTCATTTACGAGGCATACTTCGTGACTGTGTTTAGCCACATAATACCGCCATAGATCATAATTTATATCCTCGCTTTCACTAAATTTTAGGCAGGGTTCCCGCAATCCTCTATAAGTCTTAACCTTACGCGTAACTCGAGGCATACAGCAAGCTACATCCACAACGTGCTCATTCGAGACATCTCATAGAGAAGGGGTTTCATTCTAAATTTCGGGACAGCAAAAGAACTTCCCAAGGAGGTAGATCGAAGTCCCCTGCCACTTAGAGAGATATTAGCTAAGTTTTATCAGAATTCCTGTGTGTTTGTCAAAAAAACTTTAAATGACCTAATTTCACTTAACTATATCGTACAAGGAGGGTGTGTTTGTATGTTTCCGATGTTGAAGGTGGTAGAGTATTATACTCCACAGAAAGTTGTTTTTGGTGTTAATGCGGTTGATAATTTAGAACGTTACATCAAGGACATGGGCATAACGGGGAAAGGCGTAATTGTTACTGATCCTGTAATAGTGCAGACAGGAAGTGCAGAGAGGGTATCACAAGCTCTAAAAAAGGAAGGTTTTGAAGTTGTTATTTTTGATCAAGCTAAGCCTGAACCAGATGATATAGTGTGCGATCAGGCTGCTGAATTTGCCCGCAAAGAAAAAGGCGACTTTGTAATTGGGTTAGGTGGAGGAAGTTCCATTGATATTGCAAAAGTAGTTGCTCAACTTTTAGTGTTACCGGGTAAGACAGCAGATTATTTGGTTACTACTAGCTTCCCCAAAAAGGGTGCACCTATTATTGCAATTCCTACCACATCGGGTACGGGTACCGAATGTACGATGTATTCAGTAATTACTTTTGCGAAAGATGGGATAAAAGGATTTTTTGCCACACCTTATATTCTGCCTGATTTAGCACTAGTAGATCCGACACTTACTGTAAGCATGCCACCGAAGGTGACAGCTTCTACAGGTGCAGATGCTTTAGCCCATGCAATTGAGACTATGATGGCTAAGCAAGAGAATCCTCTTACTGATGCAATTGCTTTGAAAGCGATAGAATTTATAGCTGAGGCTTTACCAGTAGCGGTTTATGAAGGGAATAATTTAGAAGCTCGAGTTAAAATGGCGTATGCATCAATGATGGCTGGGATGGCTTTTAATGATCCAGGTATAGTAGAAGGGCATGCTTTGGCACACACATTAGGGTCTGTATATCATATACCACATGGAGTTGGTTGTGCAATTGCTTTACCTTATGTTATGGAGTATAACATGGGGCATTGTATGGAGAAGTTGGCGCGCATTGCTGTGGCATTAGGGCAGAATACAGCTGGTATGAGTGTTCGTGAGGCTGCTCAAGCTGCTGTATACGCGGTTAAGCAGTTATTAGAAGATGTAGGGTTACCAACTACTTGGGCTCCATTTGGCAAGAAAGAGGATATTCCAAAGTTGGCTGATATGATGGTGAATTGTTCATGGATTACAGCTTTTTATGGATGGTGTAAGCGTACGATGACGAAGGAAGCGGCAGTAGAGTTACTTAATAGGAGTTATGAAGGACGTTTAGGAGAAAAATTGTATTAGTTTGGCAATAATGGAGGGAGCGGTTGCAAGACAGATTGGATATGTCAGTCATTTTTAATGCCGCTATTGACATTGTAACGCCGGCGTCGCCTTATAGGCAAATGGAGGATTTAGAAAGAGCGGCAAAATTGTTGAGAGATTCAGATGTTGATATGGTTTTGGTGGACTGCAAGGGGTATACGTTTCAACTGAAAGAGTTAGTTCAAAAATTTTAAAAAAACCTGTAATACTAGCACGCTCAATAGTGGCTAAGGTAGCAAGTTAATTAGTTTGGAAATAAGATTGCTTTACCGGCGGATAAAATTGTATTAATTGGCCTTGCCTCTCCTTCAGAGTTTTAACTCGACCTGCTGGAAGAGGGTGAGGTCATTATTTTTTTGTGACCATCTGCTTTTACTGTTTTACTGTAAGAGTAGTAATATACCCAAACAATTTTTCATTTTCCAGAAGGAAAATCCATAATTATGGCGAATTTTAGAAAATAGTTTGCTTATCAAGGAAAAACAGGAGGACAAAATGCTTGCTTCGTTAAAAAGCTGCGCCATATACGGCATCGAAAGTTTTATTGTCGATGTGGAGGTATATATATCAAACGGACTTCCTAATTTCATGATTGTTGGACTTCCAGATACGGCAGTCATGGAGTCGCGGGAGCGGGTGAGGGCAGCTATAAAAAATCAGGATTTTGATTTCCCAATAAAAAGAATTACACTCAATCTTGCACCGGCTGACGTTAAAAAAGAAGGCCCTCATTTTGATCTTCCGATTGCGTTGGGCATATTAGCCGCAACGGAGCAGATTCCGGTTGGTGCCCTGGAAGGATACGCGATTGTAGGGGAACTCTCCCTAGATGGAAGGGTAAGACCGATAAATGGAATATTGCCGATGGCTATTGAGGTAAAGCAAAAGGATTTAAAAGGGATAGTTATACCTTTTGAAAACGCAGAGGAAGCGGCTGTGATTAAAGATATAGAAGTAATAGGTGTAAGAAGTTTGAAAGAGGCAGTAGGATATTTTAAAGGGGAGTATAAGCCAGAGGGAGTTGTGGCTAAAGCTCAGGACGAATTTGACTCGAATTTCGAAGGTGACTTTTCGGATGTAAAAGGGCAGGAGGTTATAAAAAGAGCTTTGGAAATAGCGGCAGCCGGCCATCACAACCTCATAATGGTTGGGCCTCCCGGTTCAGGCAAGACAATGATAGCAAAGCGCATTCCAACGATTTTACCTTCTATGACTTTTGAAGAATCCTTAGAATTAACAAAAATTTACAGCATTGCCGGGCTTTTGGGGGGCAAATCTTCTTTGATAAAAACCAGGCCGTTCAGGGCACCCCACCACAGTATTACCCCGGTGGGGTTGGTGGGTGGCGGTCGAATACCAAGGCCTGGCGAAATAAGCCTTGCACACCACGGTGTTTTATTTTTAGACGAGTTGCCGGAATTCTCGAAGGAAATTTTGGAACTACTTCGCGAACCGCTGGAAGAAGGCAAGATAACCATTTCGAGAATGAACGCGACGGTTACCTATCCTGCAAGTTTCATGCTGGTTGCTGCTATGAATCCATGTCCGTGTGGATATTTTCAGGACCCTTTCCACGAATGTTCCTGCCCGCCACACAAAGTGCATAGTTATTTGAGTAAAATCTCAGGGCCGCTGCTCGATAGGATAGATATGCAGGTTGGTGTTTTACCCGTTGCGTTTTCCGATTTGGAAAAAGTCAACTCTACGGATTCGGCCACAATAAGAAAAAGGGTTGAAGTGGCAAGAAGCATGCAGCTTATGCGTTATAAGGGGCGAAACGTTTTTTATAATTCCCAGCTTACCCCGGCTATGGTAAATAAATACTGCAAGCTGGGCAAGGGTGAAAAACTTTTAATGAAGGAGGCTTTCGAAAAGTTAAAGTTAAGTGCAAGGGCTTACAATAAAATTCTGAAGGTGGCGAGGACCATAGCGGATTTGGATCAGTCGGAAAATATTAAGGAAATCCACCTGGCCGAGGCCTTGCAATTTAGGAACCTGGATAAATACTTCCAATATTTAAAAGTATGAGGGAAAAATTTCCCGGGACATAGCAAAAAATACTATTTTGTGACAAGCGATGTTTTGTCCCAACAATCTTTGACCAAAAAGGGAATATATGTTATCATTTTTTGTTAAAGGAGTGATACATGTGAAATCCAAAAAGGGACTGGTTTTGGTTTATACGGGAAATGGCAAGGGCAAGACTACCGCGGCTTTTGGGTTGGCTTTGAGGGCAATCGGACACGGGGAAAAAGTATATATGATTCAGTTCATGAAGGGGAGTCCCGATTACGGTGAAGTACAGGCTGCAAAGTATTTACCCAACTTCCAGCTGGTTCAAAAGGGGAGAGATTGTTTCGTTAAAAAGGGAAATCCCGCCCCGGAAGATTTGAAAATTGCAAGAGAAGGTATTGAATTGGCCAAAGATATCATTTCCAGTGGAGAGTATGACCTTGTCATACTTGATGAAATAAACGTGGCCGTAGATTACGGCCTGATACCCGAAGAAGAGGTTCTGAATTTGATAGATTTAAAACCCGAGAGGACCACGTTGGTACTGACGGGTCGTTATGCTACGGAAAAATTGATGGAAAAAGCTGACATGGTGAGTGAAGTAAAAGAGATAAAGCACCATTATAAAAAAGGCATAACAGCGCAACCTGGGATAGAATACTAATGTACTGAGGGATGCTAATGGCGGAACTTGAGTTGTTGGTGGCTCTGAATATGATCCCCTACCTCGGGCCAGTGAGGATAAGGGGATTATTAAATTGCTTTAATACCTATTCGGATTTTATGAACGCGACGAGAGAAAGATTGATGGATGCTCCTGGCATTACTCCACAAATATGCGATGTAATATTGGAATTCAGAAAAAAAGTTAATCCTTTCGATGAGATAGAAAGGATAAAAAAACTCGGAGCCAAAATAATAACCATCGAAGACGAAGAGTATCCCCGGCTTTTGGCGGAAATTTATGATCCACCGGTGGTACTTTACGTTCTGGGAGAAGCATCTGTGTTGAATATGGAATCTATTGCGATAGTGGGGACGCGAAAGCCCACATCTTATGGGCAAAAAGTAGCGGAGCAAATAGCTGGAGAACTTGCAGAATTCAATATAAACGTCGTAAGCGGGATGGCCCGGGGCATAGACTCTTTTGCCCATAAAGGCGCTCTAAAAGCTGGCGGCCCCACCACGGCCGTTCTGGGATGCGGTATAGACGTTGTTTATCCCCCGGAAAACTACGAACTTATGAAAAAGATAATTAAAAATGGGTGTGTCATTACCAGCTTTCCTGCCAATTCGAAACCCTTACCATCCAATTTTCCTGCTAGAAATAGAATTATAAGCGGTATGACGAAGGGAACGCTGGTGGTAGAAGCTGCTGAAAAAAGCGGTTCGCTTATTACTGCCGATTTTGCTTTAGAGCAGGGCAGGGACGTTTTTGCGGTGCCCGGGAGTGTGTTTAGCCCTTACAGCCGCGGCACTCACAAGCTCATAAAGCAGGGAGCGAAATTAGTGGAATGTGCAAACGATATATTGGAAGAACTGAATTTAAGGAAGAATGAACCAGAGGAAATAAAAAAGCCCGATCTTACGTTAGAGGAATCGGAAGTATTAGACTTGATAGATTATACTCCCGTTAATATAGAATTTATAGTGCAGAAGACGAATAAGCCTCCTGGTGAAATAAACGCCATAATAACACGGCTTCAATTGAAAAATTTGATAACATTATTGGTAGCGTCAAATAAGAATATGAGGATTCCCTAAAAAATGGAATTAGCAGGTAGTAGTTGGCAAATCAAAAGAGCAAAAGTTGGAGTTAGAAGAAACCATGAAAATAAATAATACCTAAGCTTTTATGGAAAAAAAGGCATACTTCACCCTTTCGGTAAAAAGACTGTTTTTAAATTCAGTCTAGTTTACCGTATAAAGCTTGTCAAGATTTCTGAGTTTGATTAGACTCAACAATCCACTGAATCAGTTTAGCCCAATTATCGACCTGTCTATCATGCTTATCTTTAAGGGGTACAGGTGCTTTGCCATTGAAAGCCTCATGAGGCTTTAAGTGATTGTA
>JAKIHM010000029.1 GCA_021608145.1 Thermovorax subterraneus | reverse complement strand
TCGAATATTTAACATAAAACCTCACACTCCTTTTGGTGGTTTGTGTTGTGTTTTGGGTGGTGAGGTCTTTTTTTCTACATTTGCAAGCCTTCTTCCTTCTTGTCACCTACTTAAATTTTACACTGCCAATTATAAAGTTTTTTGCTAATTTTTCCCTTTCAGCGATGCAATTTCATCAAATAGCTTGCTTACCAAATTTTTCAATTCTCTTATTTCTTCCAGATAGGTTTTATTTTCTTCCTTCAATTTTTCCAGTTCCCTCTCGTAGCTTTGTCCGCCCGTCGAATCATCTTCAATAGTTTCATCGCTATCCTTCATTCTAATTTTTACCATCCTTTCCCTTCCCTTTTCAATGCCCCTTTCCAACACGGGTTTTACTTTCTTTCTTATTTCCGGACTTAAGATATAAGCCAGGGCTGCCGTCATGACTACTGCAATAAAAGGTCTTAATGTCCTCATATTTATGATCCCCCTTAAAAACTTTATCCTTTTTTACTTATGTTGACCCGCCATCCCGATTAATATGCTGATAAGTTCAGGCACTTCAGCATTTATAGAGAATATTTGCCATATAATTACTTTATGTGTATTTTTTTCATTAATTTAAAAACCATCAGTACCCCTTCTATTCCCATAAACATATTATGTAGTGAGGACTAAAGAAAGGAGGTAAAACGATGGCAGACCTCAGCAGTCTTCAGACCTGGTGGTGGTGGTTTTTACCGATTATAATCATAATATTCTTCCTGCCGATAGTGATAGTAGTCCTTTCCAACTAAATCTGAAAACGAAAGCCCCGAATGTTCGGGGCTTTTTTATTTTCGGTTTTTATTTTTTTTAAAGAAGTGATATCATTATATTGCAGCAAAGTACAAAAGCGAGGTTTTCAAAATGGCCAGCAAAAAAGAGCGACTTGATAAAATCCTTAGCATGTCGGGCTACGGCAGCCGGAAAGACGTAAAAAAGATAATAAAGCAGGGCGATGTAACAATAAACGGCAGGATTGCAACCGACCCTTCCATAGCGGTAGACCCTGCCGTCGATTTAATATGCGTCTTTAGCGAACCGCTAATCTTCAAAGAATACATCTACATAATGATGAACAAACCGAAAGGTGTCATCTCGGCCACCCGCGACCTTCGCGAAACCACGGTTATAGACCTGCTCGATGGGGAATATTCCCACCGGAACCTTTTCCCGGTCGGCAGGCTCGACAAGGACGCCGAAGGCCTCATGCTCATTACCGATGATGGGAAGCTCGCCCACCGGCTGCTTTCGCCCAGAAAAAAAGTGGAAAAAGTTTACTACATCGAGGTCCAGGGGCATTTAGGGGAAGATGATGTAAAAGCATTCAAAGAAGGTATTTTTTTGGGGGATTACAGGGCACTCCCTGCAAAACTCGATATACTGAAGTCGGGTGATGTTTCCTCGGCCATCGTCACTGTTTACGAAGGAAAGTTTCACCAGATAAAACGCATGGTAAAAGCAAGGGGCAAAGAAGTGACTTACCTGAAGCGCCTCTCAATGGGACCCATCAAACTAGACGAAAGCCTGAAACCCGGCGAATGGCGCGAACTTACAGAGGAAGAATTAAGGGCGTTAAAATTCACAGCTTTATAAATTCCAGTCTTTCCTTTTGCCCCTCCTTCGTGGTGTACGAAAGCACGAGAAAATCTCCCACTACGGTGTATTTCCACAGGCTGCCTTTTTCGGAAAATACTTCTTCGGCTTTTTCCCCTTCTAAGGCGTATATTCTGAATGTCCCATCCTGTAAATAAGCCGCAACCAGCGGTTTTCCCTGATATTCGGGTATGCCGTTCTCTATTATCGTCTCTTCATTTATTATCCAAGTTTTCATTCCATCGATTTTGACCGCCTCTTTCCCCTGTCCGGGAGAAATGTAAAAAAGTTCCCCTTTTGAAGCGAGAACATCTCTGTCCGCTATATATAAGGCTCTTTTTTCTTTATCAAAATAACTTACCAGGGGGACTTTCAGACTTTTTGCAACTTCGGTGACGTTTCCGGCAAGATCGGCTATGTAAAGTCCATCCCAGCGCATATTTTCTATATCCTGAGTGCCGGGGCCGGTTGTTTCAGCCGCTTCGGCTTTTTCCTCCGAGATTGCGCTAAAAATAAGGAAAGTTCCATCGGAATTCCATCTCGCATAACCTATCTTTTTGCCGGGGATTTCTATCTTCAATAACTCCCCGGTTTTTACATTTACTATTTCCAAAAAATTCCCTATAGGATAGGGATAGTTTTCTCCTTCTATCAGGTCGTAGTCGCCCTCTTTGCCCTTTGTGGCGACATAGTATGCCACATGCAAACCGTCGGGAGACCACATGGACGAAAACCGGATAACCTCATTATCTCCAGACACCAATCGTTCCTCCCCGGTTTTCGTATCCAGCACGTATACTCCCGGCATGTCCGGCTCGTATTTTTCGTAGGCAAAATAATTACCCACGGGCGACAGCCTGGGATAAAATAGCCCATCATAAGAAGGTAATCCCTTTTTCAGGCAGGATACAGTTTCTTTAGCCACATCTACTTTCCAAATTTCACTTACTAGGTCCACGAAAACCGAATTTTGGTGGCGGTTAAAAATCATGCGGCTCCAATACCCGCCCTCCAGCGGCAGGCGACCAACTTCCTTTACATTTTTAATTTCCGGATCGAATTTCTTAAAAACGAGGCCCTTGCCCGAAACGGCGTATATCAAGCTACCACCGCTATTCCATCCCAAAAGCCATAGCCTGTAGTTTCCGCTTTCGAAATCTTCTCCCTGGATTTTTTCGATGAGCCTTGCATCGGAACCATCCAAGGCGAATATCCAGAGCCCCTGTCCAAAGCCGTTTTCGGTTCCCGAAAAGGCGGCCCATTTAAAATCAGGAGAAAAAAGCTCACCGCCTTCAAAATAATCTACCTGGCCGTTATCGAGGGTGACGGTGGCTTTCTTTACTTCTGCCCCTTCTATAGTTAATTCCACTACCGCCCCTTCGGGTTTTAAAACCTTCGATGCCGGGACTTCCGGTTCCTTCATAGCTAAATTGCCGCAACCGGCAAGGCCCGTAACCACCACAAGGATCAAAAAATAGGCCGTGACTCTGTAAAAATTTTTATCCAACCAAAAGCCCCCCTTCTTTTTTTCATTTATCAAATCTCTCCTTTTGCTATTTTGTTCAAAAGATGCGCAACACCGTCCTCGTTGTTTGAAGGCACCACAAGTTTTGCTGCATTTTTTACAGGTTCTTCAGCATTTGCTACAGCGACTCCCAGCCCGGCAAAATTGATCATCGAAAGGTCGTTCATGTTGTCTCCTATCGCCACCACGCTCTGCCTTTCAATTCCCAGAATATCGCAAAGCCGCCTTAAGCCTTCCCCTTTGGAAACGCCATCCGGCAAAACCTCGAGATAAAATTTTTCAGACTGCACGTAATTTATGCTGATTCCCGCCTTTTTTTCAAGGTCCTTCATCTTCCTTATGGAGTAACCCACGTCACCCACCAATATCACTTTATTTACCACATATACTTCCTTAAGGTCATCCACCTTTTCGTACTTCACCTTTTCCCTGTTCAGATAAATTTCATGGGCTGGCTTAAAGTCGGCTATAAAAATCCTGTCGTGATAGAAAGCAACTATTCCTACTTCATTCTCGATGAAATGGTCTATCACAAGGTTGTAAATTGGCTTTGGCAGGTACTTCGAATATACTGGGCCTTTTCCTCGATCGAAAATCTCACCGCCATTAAAGAGAATGGCCGGTATGTCAATTTCTAAAAGCTCCAGAAAGTGACGTGCCGCCCTTTCGCCCCGGCCCGTGGCAACGGTAAATAAAATGCCCGAGTCCCTTATCCTTTTTATAGCTTCCAGGTTAGCTTCGGATATGTTCTTTTTGTCGTCGAGCAGCGTACCGTCCAAATCCGTTACTACCAGTTTATACCTCATTTTCACCCTCCATCAAAGTTTTTTCTATGTCTATAATGATTATTATCTATTTCTATGCCGGAGGAAAAAATCCTTCAAACCTGGTATAGGGCTTTTTAGTTTACATGTCAGTTTAAGGCTGGTATAATACAGAAAGTGATACAAAAACCCTTGAAAGGAGCCTTAAAATGGAGATAGGCATCGTAGGATTGCCCAACGTTGGCAAAAGCACCCTTTTCAACGCCATTACCAAAGCCGGAGCCGAGTGCGCCAATTATCCTTTCTGCACCATAGAACCCAACGTGGGAGTTGTAGCTGTACCGGACCGCAGGCTGGAAGAACTCGCAAAATTGGAAAATCCTCAAAAAGTGACCCCCGCTACTATCAAGTTCGTAGACATAGCAGGCCTTGTAAGGGGAGCCAGTCGCGGAGAAGGGCTCGGCAACAAATTTCTCTCCCACATCCGCGAAGTCGATGCAATAGCCCACGTGGTCAGGTGTTTCGAAGATCCCAACGTGGTCCACGTGGATGGCAGCGTAGACCCGATAAGGGATATCGAAACCATAAACCTGGAGCTCACTTTTGCCGACCTGGAAACTTTGGAAAGGCGCCTGGAGAAGGTAGCAAAACATGCTAAATCGGGAGACAAGCAGTATCAAAGAGAGCTTTCGTTGCTCGAGCAACTGAAAGAGACACTGGAAAACAATTTACCCGCCAGGTCTTTACAACTTGATGAGGAAGATTCAAAAATCGTAAAACAGCTTAGCCTCCTCACCTCAAAACCGGTAATCTACGTCGCCAATATATCGGAAGACGACCTCATGGCAGGAAAAGATAATGATATGGTAAAAAAAGTAAAGGAATACGCCCAAAAAGAAAGGGCTGAAGTTATCTCAATCTGCGCCAAAATTGAGGCGGAGCTGGCTGCCCTTGACGATGCGGAAAGAAACGAACTCCTTTCGGCTTACGGACTTGAAGAGCCAGGCCTCAATCGCCTCATCCGTGCGGGATATAGACTCCTCGGCCTTATCACCTTTTTCACCGCCGGTCCGAAAGAGGTCAGGGCCTGGACAATACGGGAAGGCACCAGAGCGCCTCAGGCGGCGGGGAAAATTCACAGTGACTTCGAGCGGGGATTTATAAGGGCGGAAGTTATCTCTTATGAAGACCTCATGGCGTGCAAAAGCCAGCAGGCCGCAAAGGAAAAAGGTCTTGTGCGTTTGGAAGGCAAGGATTATGTGGTGAGGGACGGGGACGTGATTTTCTTCAGATTTAATGTATAAAGGCCCGGCACCGGAGAAGGTCGCCGGGCTCATTCGTTTCCTATTTGGAATTGTAAATTATGTGGGAACCGACTGAAGATATATCCCCGCAGCCGGTCAGTATCATCGCCTGATAAAGTTCCTTCGCCATGGTTTCCAGAACCAGCTTAACTCCTTCCATCCCTCCGCCGTAAGCGCCGATTATCACGGGCCTTCCCACCAGCACCGCATCGGCGCCGAGAGCCAGGTACTTCAGCACATCAACTCCTGACCTCACGCCGCCGTCGGCCAAAATCGTAATCTTCCCCTTGAATTTTTCCGCTATTGCCGGCAACACTTCCGCCACTCCCGGCGTGAAATCGAGGATCCGCCCTCCGTGGTTTGAAACGACTATGGCCGAAGCTCCGGCTTCATAGGCAATTTCTGCTTCATCCACCGTCATTATCCCCTTGACTATAAAAGGCATGTCAACCTTGGATATGATATCCTTTAATTCTTCGAAGGTCTTTGGCCCCACCGGCTGCCCCATCAATGCCATGGTCACCAATCCCGCTCCGTCTACGTCCATGCCCACGGCCACAGCACCTATGCCTTTGGCCCTCTGGGCCATCTTCAGCAAAACTTCATTTTCCCTGGGTTTCATGATAGCTATCCCGTGGCCGTTTTCCCCTTCGATGGCTTTAAGGCCTGAATCGTAAAAAAGCGGATTCCCTCCGTCGCCGCACATCCCCATGGTGCCGGCGGCTTTGCTGCCGGATATCACCATTTTGATAAACTCCTCTTCCGTCACCGCACCCCCCATGTTGTAATCGGAACCGGTAATGGGTGCCGCAAGTATCGGCATCGAAAGCTTTTTCCCAAAGAGCTGCGTGCTTATGTCCGGGTCTTTGGCTCCGTGCAGGGTTCTCATGTTTAGCTTCACTTTGGCGAGAGCTTCTACGTTGGCCCGGAAGGAAGCGCCGGTGCCGGCACCACCCATCCCCGGCACTTCCCCCGCACACGCTACTCCGTCGCATACCTTGCAGACCCTGCAGTAGCCTTTCATCTTTTCCCGGGCGTTTTTCTTTATTTCGCTTAAATTCATTGAGCAGTCCCCCTCTTACTCTATTCTTTACACAATTCCATTATACAATAAACCCGGGAAATAAATTAAGGCAGAAAATAAATTAAGGCAGAAAGGGAATATCTTTTATTGTGTAGAATATTTTTAGTAAAGAAAATCTTTTCATCAGAAGGTCGGGAATCTTTGATGGCACGTAAAGCTTTGGCGGTTTTACTTTCGATGTTTTTTTTAGCGTTTTTCTTCAATCGCACGCTTCTTGCCTTTTTCGCACCACCTGTGCTAACCCAAAACGAATCCGAGCAGAAATTGATAGAGGAAATTTTAAGGCTGGATTCGAAAATCCACGCCATAAATCTAAAGCTGGGCGAACTTGCCGAAAAGAAAAAAGAACTTGAAAAGGAACTTGCCTTAAAGCGTTCCGAAATCAATCGCTTATCGGTAAAGTTGGGAGAAAACAGGAAAAAACTTGCAAGGTGGATAGTCTTCAGCTACAAAAACGGCATTGGAACCTTTCTTTCGGTGCTGGTCGGCGCCGAAAACGTCGGGGATTTTTTACGGCGGTTCGACAACATTGTGTTTTTGCTAGAATACTATAATAATGTGATTTCCGAAACCAGGAATCTATTTCTTCTGCAAAAACAGGAGGAATCCTTCATCATGGAAAAACAGAATGAAATTAGGGCCTTGGAGGACCAGACAAAAAAGACCCTGCAAGAACTCATGGATACTAAAACCAAAAAAGAGCAGGAACTCATCAACGCCAGAAAAATTCTCGACAACCCATCATTTCTGGAAAATACCAGCAAAAACTGGCAGGAAGTTCTGCCTTCTCTGGACTATCTTTTGAAGAATTTTTCTTCGCTCCCGTGGAGCAGCATCAGCCCCGACAACTTGAAAGTAAATTACCTCACGCTGACAGCCAGGGCGGAATTCACCGACAGGAGCATAACCGAAAAGCTGCTTGCGAGCAACGAAAGACTGAAAAACGCCTTTTTCACCTTTGGTCCGGAAGGCATCACCGTGTCTGAAAAAGGTCCGCAAGGCCAGATATTGTACTCGGTAACGTGCCGGCTGGAACTTTTAAGCAACAACCGCATAAAGATTGAGCCCATCAAAGTCGAATTTAAAGGTGTCACTCTCCCCCCTGAAGTAATTCAGGACCTTACCAAAAACGTCGACCTTTCCTTCACTCCGCCGCCCCTGCCCTATGACCTCAAAATTACTTCAATTTCGACCGAAGAACACAAATTAATTTTGTATCTGAAGAAATATTAAATTAAACCGGGCACCCCGCCTTAAGCGGGGATGTCCGGTTTATTATTCTTCGTTGTTTGTTTGCTGTTCGTTTCCCAAATCGTTGGTTTCATCTTGGACCCCTTCATCCTGCTCACTGCCTGCATTTTCTCCGGCTGCAGCCTCGTCTTCCACTTCTTCATTCAACTCTCCTTCGTCTAAATCATTTTCATTCAACTCTGCTTCGTCTAAATCATTCTCTGCTTCCTCTTGTCCTTCCTCGATGGTTATGTCGCCGGTTTTTTCATCATAATCCACTTTCTTGCCTAGCGCTTCGCTCAAAAACCTTAAGGGAACGAAAGTCCTGCTATTTATTATCTGAGCCGGCACGTCCAGCGTGACTGGTTTATCGTTCACGTAGACTATGGGGCTTCCCACCACAATCGTTATTTTTACATCACCCTTTTCCACGTAAACCGCTTTAGACACTTCATCCCACGTAACCGTCGCTCCAAAACCATTCATTATGGCCCTTACCGGAATCAGGGTTCTTCCTTCTTTTATCACCGGTGGAACATCGAACTTCATTTCCTTTTTGTTAAGCACTACTTTGCCATTAAATTCCTTAACCGCCGCTTTTCCAGCTTCCGCTGTCTTTGTCTTTGTAATCTCTCTATTTCTCAATTCTTTTTCTTGTTTCAGTTGAACCTCGCTCTTTACCTTCGCTTTTTCGACCTTCTGTTTTGGCATGGCTACCGCAGCCGCGGAAAGCACAAGAAGCAGCACCAGCGCAAGTGCAAGACCTTTAAAAGCTAATTTCTTCATCTAGAATCCCTCCTCCTCTTATAATTTCTTGTCCTATTACAAAAATACGACACCGGTTTTTGTTTTTCGGGGTATTTTTTTAAAAATGGTAAAAAGGTCTCATCGGGCTATTTCCATAGTAGCAATTGCTTTGACAAGTAATACTATTTGCTCCTTTAATACTTTTTTATCATTGCCGACGATTAAAACTTTGCAACAATAATCGCAGTAATGTAAAAATGCCGGTAATATGTTATAATTATTATACAAGCAACTATTATGTAAGCAACTGTTGAGAGGGGCTTTTTTGATGTCTCAAATCAGCCAGATAGGCACTTGGACCGTCTTTCTTGCGGGTATTCTCTCCTTTTTTTCTCCCTGCACCCTGCCACTTCTGCCTTTATACTTTTCTATTCTAGCGGGAGGGGATATCCGCGCTCAGGGCAAAAAGGTAACCTTAATAACAAACAGCCTGGGTTTTATTTCCGGATTTTCGCTGATTTTCATCTTGCTCGGGCTTTCCGCAACAGCCCTGGGCCGGTTTCTTCTTGTAAACCGCCTTTTACTTTCAAAAATCGCTTCGGTTTTCGTCGTATTTTTCGGAGTCTTTCTGGTCGGTGGATTTCAAATCCCTCTCTTGATGAGGGAAAAACGGTTGCATTTTCATTTTCACAAAATTACTCCTCTTTCCGCCTTCATCATGGGGTGCTCCTTTTCCCTGGGCTGGACGCCCTGCCTGGGTCCCGTCCTTGCCTCGGTGCTCCTTACCGCCGGCAGCACCCAACATGCGGTTTCGGGCGCCTTCCTGCTTTCGGTCTTTTCTGCAGGTTTAGGGCTTCCTTTTTTACTGCTGGCACTGGTTGCAGAAAAAATTACGAGTATAATGCCCAAAATTCGCCGCGGTATGCCTATTTTCCAGAAAGCAGCGGGAGGCATCCTGATATTGATGGGGGCAAGTTTGTTTTTCGGATTACTTTAGCGGAGGTGTAGCAATTGCCTTTAAAAAAGAAAAAAGCCTTGCTTTTTCTGGTCCTAGCATTCCTCACCGTTTTCAGCCTTGCAGGGTGTCAGACGCTAAAAGATGAAAACGCAGATACCAAAACCAAAACCAAACCTTACGAAGGGTACCCTGCCCCCGATTTTGAGCTGAAAGACTTGTCCGACAAAACGGTCCACCTTTCGGACTTCAGAGGGAAAACGGTGGTGCTCAACTTCTGGTCGCTCAATTGTTCCTTTTGCCTCGCCGAAATGCCCGACTTCGAAGAATTTTACCGCTCAAAGCCCGAGAACGTGGAGGTCCTTTTGATAAACCTCGATAGAAACGCCGACAAAGTCCGAACATACATCCAAAATAGGGGATATACCTTCAATGTTTTGCTGGACGAAAAGGCCGAGACCGTCCGGTCCTACCTCATACGGGGTGTCCCCACGACGTTTTTGGTGGGCGAAGACGGAGTAATTAAGTCCCGCGTTGAAGGCCAGGTCACCAGGGAGGTCCTGGACTCGATGGTCCAAAGTGCCTGCGGCACCGACAACCCCACTTGAAGGTATTTCTAAAGATATCGTCGATATCAAAAAATGAGGAGGGCTCCAAGTGAAAAGGTTAAGCATTACCACAAGAATTTTAATAGGCCTTGTACTCGGTATTATCGTCGGCCTCTTTTTCACTTCGTCTCCCGGCACCGCATCAACTTACATTAAGCCCTTCGGTGACCTTTTCCTCAACTTAATCAAAATGATAATAGTGCCCCTGGTACTCTCATCGCTAGTGGTGGGTGCCGCCAGCACCGGCGATGTAGGAAAACTTGGCCGAATCGGAATCAAGACCCTTGCTTACTATCTTCTGACGACGGCATTTGCCGTAACTTTGGGATTAATATTGGGAAATATTTTAGACCCCGGATTGGGGATGACTTTGCCGCACGATGCCAAGGTAGAAGTGAGCAAAGCCCCCTCTATCGTTGAAACCCTGCTGGGAATCGTCCCCACCAACCCGGTAAAGGCCATGGTAGACGCCAACATGCTGCAGATTATAGTTTTCGCCATATTCATCGGAATAGCAATAACGCTCGTTGGCGAAAAGGGTAAGCCGGTTTTAAACTTCTTCGACAGCCTTGCCGAAATCAGCTATAAAATAGTAGCAATAATAATGGAATACGCGCCCATCGGCGTATTTGCCCTCATAGTGCCGGTAGTAGCTGCAAACGGGCCGGCTGTTCTCCTTCCACTCTTGAAGGTTATTATCACGGTATATCTAGGTTGCGCCCTCCACGCCGGGCTGGTGTACTCGACCCTGGTCTGGCTGTTTGCCCGGATGAACCCGATTAAATTTTTTAAGGGTGCAGCCCCGGCAATGATGATGGCCTTCACCACCAGCAGCAGCTCGGCCACACTTCCCGTCTCCATGGAAAGTTCCGAAAAGAACCTGGGGGTTTCCAAATCTATAAGCAGTTTTGTGCTGCCACTTGGAGCTACAATAAACATGGACGGCACGGCCCTCTACCAGGGGGTTTGCGCCCTCTTTGTAGCTCAGGTGTTCGGGATAGACCTTACGATTTCTCAGCAGATGGTGATAGTGCTTACCGCCACATTAGCTTCCATAGGAACTGCAGGAGTTCCCGGTGCAGGCCTTATAATGCTGACGATGGTATTGCAGTCTGTAGGACTTCCTCTGGAAGGAATAGCCATCATCGGTGGAATAGACCGCATCCTCGACATGGCGAGAACCTGCATCAACGTCACCGGCGACATTGCGGGGTCCGTGGTGGTGGCCGCAACGGAAGGGGAACTGAAAAGGGACATCACTTCAAAATGAGTACACCACCATACAGGGCAAGCTAAAACAAGCGGCAAGAGAAAGCTCCATTCCCCTTAGGGAATGGAGCTTTTTATGATTCCTTTTTCCTTTTTGCCGGCTTGCACAGTATCTCGGAAATCCATGTATCGAAAATGCTGGCGGCGTGGGAGGGTCTGAGGATTATGGCGGTGTCCGCCCCCGTCCCGGTCCCGCCGACGGCGATTACATCCTCGCCGTAAGGTATCATCCCCGCGTCCAGGGCCATCGTCGCTACCTCGACGCAGACTTTGACTCCCTGGCCGAACATCCTCAAAGTATTGGCTATAATCTCCACCGGATAGACCCCGCCGAACTTCCGGCTGATACCCCTTTCTGCTCCCGAAAGCACGTGGGTGGTGGTGAGGACCTTCACTCCAGAATTTAACAACCTTTGCCTCAAGTCCTCGGGAAACTCCATTTCACCGGGCCTGGAAAATCCACACACATGGGTGACCACTACTAGATTCACTCCCAAATTTGCCTCGAAGAAAGCCTTAGCGGTGCGGCCTTCCGTGGATGCCACCACCACGTGCCTTATATTCCTTTCTTTTACCGCTTTTTTCACCACTGCAAGGGTATTTTGGGTATTTTCTTCCCCCGGAAAATCCCAGTACATTTTTAACCCTCCTGATCTAAAAGTGTATCCACTTCCATTTTATCACAAATCGAATTCTTCGTGCAGCGCGGTTATGGCCCTTTCCGCATCCTCGCTGCGCACAAGGCACGATATGGTGGAATTTGAATCCGAAGTCTGAAGTATCTCTATGTTTTCCCGTTCAAGGGCCTTTACTATTCTCGCCATCACTCCTGGAACTCCCCGCATACCCACCCCAACTACGGTTACCTTGGTAAGGCTTTTTGTAACCTGCGGAGTTATACCCAGCTTTTCGAGTTCTTCCACAGTCTTTTTTACCTGATCTTCTTTTATGGTAAATACTTTCAACCCAGGAAATACATTGATGAGGTCAATACTGATTCCGGCCTTCGCAAGGGCATCAAATATTTTTTCCTGTTCGTCCTGGTCCTGCGAAACCTTTATTACTACCTGCGCAAGGTGAGGGATATGAGCTATGCCAGTTACGAGCCTCTCGGAAATCCAGCAGGGCTTGCAGGTGATTAGCGTACCGGGGGAGTCGCAAAAGGTGGACCTGACCCTCAATGGAATGTTGCGCTGCATTGCTATCTCCACCGCCCGGGGATGTATTACCCTTGCACCGTTGTATGCCATTTCCGTAACTTCCTGATAAGTAATGGTTTCCAATATGTGAGCTCCCTTGACTATTTTGGGGTCTGCAGTCATTATCCCTTCCACGTCTGTGAAGATATCAACCCACTCCGCCCCCAGCGCAGCGCCAAGAGCCGCTGCGGTTGTATCGCTTCCGCCCCTTCCCAGGGTCGTCACATCACCGTTTTCGGTGATACCCTGAAAACCGGCAATTACGGGAATATATCCCTCCTTAATAGCTTCCAACAGTGCATCCGCTTTTATCTCCTTTATCATGGCATTTCCGTAATTGTCATCGGTTATTATTCCAGCCTGGCCGCCCGTAAAAGCCTTAGCTTTATATCCCTTTGCTGCAAGCAAAGAAGCAATGAGTGCTGCCGAAATAACCTCGCCGCAAGAAATTAGAAGGTCTTTTTCTCTTCCGGGTGCATATCCTTCTGCCTCATCTAGTAGGGAAAGGAGCGTGTCCGTGGCATAAGGGTCTCCTTTTCGCCCTATTGCCGATACCACGACCACCGGTGAATATCCTTCTTCTTTCGTCTTTATTATACGCTCTACCACCAATTTTCTCGCCTCGGGAGTAGCCACCGAAGTGCCGCCGAATTTCTGAACCACTATCCTCATTTCATTCACCTCTTGTCAGCGTTTTATATCAGATTATGTTCCACCAGATATTCGGCTATCTTTACTGCGTTGTAAGCCGCACCCCGTCTCAAATTGTCGGCCACAATCCATAAGTTGAGCCCGCAGGGAACCGTAAAATCTTCCCTTATTCTGCCTACGAATACCTCGTCCTTACCCGAAAGGAAAGCTGGCATCGGATATATCCTATTTTTCGGGTCGTCCATCACTACAACTCCGGGTGCTTTAGAAAGAATGACCCGGGCTTCTTCAGCAGTAACTTTCTCGCACGTCTCTATGTTCACCGATTCCGAATGGCAGTTAAAAACTGGGACTCTTACTGTAGTAGCCGTGACAGCTATACTGTCGTCACCCATTATCTTTTTAGTTTCCCTAACCATCTTCCACTCTTCCAGGCTATATCCTGTTTCGTCGAATTCATCGATATGAGGAAGAAGATTGAACGCTATCTGGTGCGGGTAGACTTCCGGCTTTATGTTCATGCCTTCCAGCACCTGTTTTGCTTGCAGTTTAAGCTCCTCTATGGCTTCAAGTCCGGTTCCCGAAACCGCCTGGTATGTGGAAACCACGACCCGCTTTATTTTAGCTCTTTCGTGGATCGGTTTTAACACTATCACCATCTGGATCGTGGAACAATTTGGATTGGCTATTAAACCTTTGTGTTTTTTAAGGTCGTGGGGATTTACTTCTGGTACGACCAATGGTACATCAGGTTCCATTCGGAAGGCGTTGCTGTTGTCTATCACCACTGCACCCCTTTTCACGGCTTCCGGTGCCAGTTTCAAACTTATGTCCTTACCTGCGGAAAAAAGGGCTATATCCACTCCCTCAAAAGCTGAAGGTTTTGCCTCTTTAACTTCGCAGGTCTTTCCCGAAAACTCTATCTTATGTCCTGCAGACCGAGATGAAGCAAGGGGCAGGATTTCTTTAACCGGAAAATTTCTTTCCTCTAGTATTTTCAGCATAGTCCGCCCCACCGCGCCTGTAGCACCTACCACAGCTACATTATAGGTTTTCATTTTGCATTCCTCCTTGAATCTAATTTCGTTACTTTGATGAACAGCGCTGCTCATCACATTGATTAATATTAAGAGTATTGTATTTTAAATAAAAAATAGTGTCAATATACATTTTATGCTCCAACTTATAGGCCTGACATAATGAGTTTGAGTCAAACATCCGCATCCTTTCTGCACTTACAATACGCATAAGTTGTATTTTATACGAGGACATTTGTTGTTTATATACGTACATTTATGGTTTTATTATATTCTACACAAAATCTGAAATTCCTTTTATCTAAATTTTTTTATTTTCTTCTTGAGCAAAAAATTAGACCCGACCTTTAAGGCCGGATTTACCAACCTCATAAGTAGAAGTCTAGATTCTTTTTGCAAATAATATTAGCGTGCTAAAGATGATATGACTATAATAATATATCCGGTGATTCAAAAGCCATTTCTTGATATAATAAATACTACAGCAAAATGCGGAAGGTGATGAAAATGATTCCATTAAGAGATAACATCGAAAGCAGGCAACTGCCTCTCGTAACGGTCCTGCTCATAATCTTAAATTCACTGGTCTTTTACATCTCCGCCGGAAACCACCCCGTGGTTTTCGCAAAAATTTTGTACAAATACGGGCTTATACCGGCCAAAATTACCAAGCTCTTCATAACCGGCGCTGCGTTTTCCCTAGAAGACCTTTATCCATTCATCACGAGCACCTTTTTACACGGCAATTTGTGGCATCTTATAAGCAACATGTGGATTCTGTGGCTTTTCGGCGACAATGTGGAGGACCGGATGGGCCATATAAGATTTTTGATATTTTATTTAATCAGCGGTGTCCTCGCCGGTATTACCCACCTTGTCTTCAACCCTCTCCTGCCCGTACCGGTGGTAGGCGCCTCCGGGGCCATCGCAGGTGTAATGGGTGCATATTTCGTGCTTTTCCCTACGGCCAGAATAATAACATTGATACCTACATTTTTTATATTGCCCCTATTCGTTCACATACCTGCCGTCGTATACCTTTTCCTCTGGTTTTTGACGCAGCTTTATTACGGCACAGCTTACGCTGTTATAGGCGGCACGGCAGTTTCTGGAGTGGCCTGGTGGGCGCACATAGGCGGGTTTGTGGGCGGCGTGATCTTGAACAGGTTCTTTATAAGAAAACGATAGCGATAATAACAGGGCTTCCGTGTTTAACGGAAGCCCGATTCATTCACTGTATCTATGCCCTCCGCTGCATTATATGAGCTCCGGACCAGCGGGCCCGACGCCACATATTTGAATCCAAGGTCGTAGCCGATTTTTCGGTACCTCTCGAACTGTTCCGGTGTAACGTATTCCACCACCGCTATGTGGCTTGAGGAAGGCCTGAGGTACTGGCCTATCGTCATCATATCGCAGCCAACGCTGATCAGGTCCTTCATGAGGTCGACCACTTCTTCTTCAGTCTCACCCAGCCCCACCATGATCCCCGACTTGGTGTAGATAGCTGGGTCAAGTTCTTTTACCTTTTTTAAAAGGAAGAGCGACCTTTCGTAATCGGCCATTGGCCTGACCGCCGGGTAAAGCCGGGGTACTGTCTCAAGGTTGTGGTTTATAACATCGGGCTTCGACTCAACTACCGTCCTTATGGCCTCCTCATTTCCCCGGAAGTCCGACACCAACACTTCCACGGTAAGGCCGGGGATTTTTTTCAGCTCCCTCACAGTCCTGGCAAAATGCGATGCGCCGCCGTCGGGCAGGTCGTCCCTGGTCACGCAGGTTACCACCGCATGTTTTAAGTTCAGGGCCCTGGCGGCTTCGGCAACCCTCCTGGGCTCATCCTCATCCAGGGGCATCGGATGTCCCTTATCCACAGCACAGAACCTGCAGTTTCTCGTGCAGACGTTCCCCATTATCATAAAAGTGGCAGTTTTTCTGGAAAAGCACTCTCCCATATTGGGACAGTGGGCGCTCTGGCATACGGTGTTCAGTTTCACCGTTTTTAAAAACTCCTCCATATGCTTCAACTCCGTCGGGTTTACCTTGACTTTCAGCCATTCGGGTTTTTTCATTTTTCCAATCCTCCCGCCATTGATTCAAGCCTGTTTTGGTCGATTTCTTCAAACCTCACGCCGAACACTTCCTCGAATTTACCGATCAATCTCTCTCTCACCTTTTCCAGATCCTCTCTAACCCCCAGCTTTTCCAGAGATGTTACACCGAATTCCTTTATTCCGCAGGGGAATATCCTGCCGAAATACGTAAGGTCGGTGTTGACGTTGAAAGCGATGCCGTGCCATGTCACCCAGCGCCTAACGGCGATGCCTATCGCGCATATCTTCTCATCGCCTACCCAAACGCCGGTGTACTTCGGCTTCCTACCCGCCATCACGCCATAATCGGCCAGCAGCCTTACCACGACCTCTTCCAACCTGTCCACAAAAGCGTAAACATCTTTCTCCCATTTATTCAGGTTCACTACGGGATAGGCCACTATCTGCCCCGGCCCGTGAAAGGTGATATTGCCGCCCCGCTCTACCTCGTACACTTCAGCAATTTTCTTAAGCTCTTCCAGCGGCACCAGCAGGTTTTCGTAACCGCCGGCCCTGCCTATGGTGTAAACCGGCGGGTGCTGCAGGGTTAGCAGGATCATGTCGGCTAGCCCCGACTTTACAACTTCGACGGCTTTGAGCTGCAGCTCCTTGCCTTCCAGGTACGGCACAAGGCCCTGTTTTAGTAATAAGGCTTTCATACCTAGTTTCATCCTTCCATCATTGACACGTATTTCAATACGTGCTATGATATAATTACAAAGGGGAGATGAGTGATATAGTGAAAAAAGACGTTTATGTTTATCCCGCTATCTTTACTTATGCGGAAGACGGGATTTCCATCGAGTTCCCCGACCTGCCCGGCTGCTTACCATGCGCTAAAACAACAGAAGAAGCTATTAAAAATGCTAAGGAAGCTATGGCTTTGCACCTTTGGGGCATGGAAAAAGACGGAGATCCTATACCTGAACCTACTCCGGTAGATAAAATTCATGTTAAAGAAAATCAAGCCATAATGCTGATCGAAGTTTATATGCCTGTTTACAGAGAAGCCATCGAAAATCAGTCGGTAAAAAAGACCTTAACTATCCCACAATGGCTAAACAGATTGGCTGAAGAAAAGAAAGTCAACTTTTCCCAATTACTTCAAGCAGCTCTAAAAAAACATCTAGGTATTCATGATAGGCCGTAATGGCCTTATTTATTTACACCACACGTCCTTCAGCTTGATTCCCTGTAATACCATGCAACTAATCTTTTAACAATTATAATACTAGACATTCTTTAAAGGTCGTATGGCCTTACTTTTTTAATTTCCTTAATTATTATAACATAAGTTGAAGGTATGCGGTATCTATAAAATATAAAGCATACCATTTGCCAAGTAAGCGGAGCTATTTTCCTTTACCATCAAGTACTCCACTAAACACCGAGCGGTAGCATGCCTGCTCCCACTCGGAGGAAATATATTCCGGTTTCCGATTAATTTCATGTTTGTTAAATTGAAGAAATGCTTGGCATAATCATGGCCCATTTCTATCCTCAGGTTCTTTCCGAAAACGATACCTCCGATCCTTCCCTCGAGAAACCTGCCTTCGGGGTCTTTCTTCAGATTTATATCGGCGCCTATTTACGGGACCTCCCAGCCTGCCGTAAATACCGGTGTCGTCATCCGGCATTCCAGACTGTATCCCTCAATCAGCCCTCCGACGCCGCCGCTAATAGTCTTCATATTTCCCCCTCTATTGTAGCTTAAAAGCAGAATTGACTAACCTATATTTTCGAAAGTTCGCAACACCCCGCTCCGCGGATGGGGTGTTCGCGGCTGAGAGTTAATATTATTTATCCACATAGTTTTCAATAATTATTTCAGAAGAATCTATTAATAAATATTCCACCCCGCTATCATAAGAAATTTTCACTTTTATGGGTTCTTTCAATATTTCCATCATCTCTTCTTTTTGCTCTTCAGTAAACGCATTATAATTTGGTATATTGGTAATTTTCGTGACATATAAAGCATAGGGAATTTTGCCCGGAATCAAATTAACTGGATTGTCTTTTACATTGCCAAAAATATTTAAAGGAGTTGACATATATTTTCTTATTTTATCGGATAAAAATGCCGTTACTACTATATTATAAATCGGTTTATCAGTCTTATTTTCAATATATAGATCGAAAATCAAATATGGTGATTCAACTTTTTCTGAGGGCTTTATCATAATTTTGGGCGTAATTTTAAAACGTTTACTTTCCTCCAATTTGATCCATTTAACACCGTTTTCTATTGTCACATCAAAGGCGTTGTTAATATTCGACTTCAATGAGATATTAATCATAAAAAAAAATAAGATAACAAATGCAGCTATTATAATACTAGATAATAAAATCTTTCTTTTCTTTATCATTAAGAAATCACCCTCACCTCTTAACTCCTGTCCAATCTTCAAAACCCGCAGGTAATCCTATTGCCCATGGCAGTGTAAAATTTAAGTAGGTGACAAGAAGGAAGAAGGCTTGCAAATGTAGAAAAAAAGACCTCACCACCCAAAACACAACACAAACCACCAAAAGGAGTGTGAGGTTTTATGTTAAATATTCGA
>JAKIHM010000028.1 GCA_021608145.1 Thermovorax subterraneus | reverse complement strand
GTATTATATTCAGGGCAAGTGGGAAGACCCGGCTAAGGGGCGCGAGTTCCTGCTTCTTGGGGCAGGGACTATGGGAGTGCTTTAATACCGCCTGCTGGGAATGAGCACTCTCTGAAAGGGCGGAATACAAATAGCCCAGTCTTCTAAACTGGAGAGTTTGCCACAGTTTAGATGACCAGGGACGTATGACTGACTGCGAGAAGAGACATCTAATTTTCGGCATAAAAAGGGCAGCGCCCATAGTTTTAGGATATGTGCCTGTCGGTTTCGCACTGGGAGTGCTGGCAGCCGATGCGGGCCTCACTCCCCTTCAGACAGGCATGATGTCTTTGCTGGTGTACGCGGGGTCTGCCCAGTTTATAGCAGTGAGCATGTTGTCGGCAGCAGCAAGTTACCCTGCTATAATAGCCACCACCTTTTTGGTGAACTTGCGCCATTTGCTGTTCAGCGCTTCCTTGAGCCCTTATTTTAAGGAGATAAGTCGGAAGCTCATTCCCTTTATTTCGTTTTTCATCACAGATGAAAGCTTTGCGGTGAGCATCACGGACTTAAGGGAGAGAAATCTATCCTACACTTATCTCCTCGGCCTTTATGTCACCTCTTACCTAAGTTGGGTCTTAAGTACCGTAATAGGGACAGCTTTTGGTAACTTGATACCTGATACGAAAGCACTGGGCTTTGATTTTGCTCTGCCCGGGATGTTTATGGCACTGCTTTGCATGCAGATAAAAGATATGAAAGCAGCTTTTATAGCGCTGATTGCAGGGGCCCTTTCCGTATTTTTTCTTTACGTTTTACCTGGAAACTGGAACGTGATTTTAGCCGCGGTCATCACGGCAATGATAGGGGTGCTGATGGAAAAGTGAGTATGGACAAAAACTATTTACTTCTTCTTTTGGGGATGGCCTTAGTTACATACCTTCCGCGGTTTATGCCTGCCTTGATTTTGTCAAAAAGAAACATTCCTGAAGTTTTAGTTAAATTTCTCAATTACATACCCGTATCGGTGCTTTCGGCCCTGCTTTTTCCGAGCATTTTGGTGGTGGATGATAAAATAAATATAAGCCCGTCTAATACGTTGCTCTTGACGTCTATACTGACTTTTCCCCTAGCTTATAAAATGAAGAATATGTTCTTAACGGTAATTGCGGGCATGATTATCATTGTCATATTAAACAGAATTTTGTTTTGATGTCAGATTTACAACGTGAATTTTGGGAAGGCGATTTTTAAAAGAGCTTTGGTTGATTCAAAGCTCTTTACATTATAAGGCCCGCTCATCCCTTTGAGCGAAAAATATTGCAAGGTAATATATAAAGATGTCATAATAAAAAAGGGTGGATGGGCGCTTATATTCTTAAGGGCGACCCTGTACTTTTGAAGATAGCATATGATGCAGGGCTAGGCAGCAAAAATTCCCAGGGGTTCGGGTGCTTTGAGATTTTGGAAGAACTCAAAAGGTGACCCTTGCCGGAATTCTGTTTGTTCTCATGGCCGCCGTACAATAGCAATGGAAGGATGAATAAGACTAAAATTAGACAATTAAACGATCGTCAAATCGGCCTAATAGGGGGTGCAGGTGTTGCCAAAAGAAAGTACCGTTTACCATCACATCTGGTTCATAAAAAATTTTAAACAGAGGATAATCATCGAAAGTATTGTTGTAGGGCTTTTTGCTGGTGCTGTTGCCATAGTGTACAGGTATGCCATATCGGTATCCGGATTTTTTCACGGCGAGATGTATGACCTATTAAGAACGAAGGGCCCTGCGGCTGTTGCCGCTTGGTTTGCCGTATTGGTGTTCACCGGCTATGTCCTGGGGATTATGGCAAGAAAAGAGCCGATGGCGGGGGGCAGCGGTATTCCTCAGGTGAAAGGCATACTGCTGGGGTATTTAAAGACCAATTGGTTGAGTGTACTAATTTATAAGTTTTTAGGCGGCGTTATAGCACTTGCGGTAGGCCTTTCTGTGGGAAGAGAAGGACCATCTGTCCAGCTGGGGGCTACTGTTGCTCAAGGACTAAGCAGAATGATGGGCAGGATGAGGGTTGAGGAAAAGTATCTGATAACCTGTGGTGCCAGTGCCGGGCTTGCTGCGGCTTTCAATGCTCCGATGGCAGGGGTTGTTTTTGCTCTGGAGGAACTTCACAGGAACTTTTCGCCGCTAGTTCTTGCGCCTGCCATGGCGGCTTCACTGACCGCTGCATTCATTTCGGGGAAGGTCTTCGGTCACAGGCCGGTTTTCAATCTGACCCTCGTAAGGCCGTTCCCACTGGAACATTATGTGAGCCTGGTTTTTCTAGGTGTAGTTACCGGATTCATGGGTACGTTATTTAACCTGGCTTTAAAAAGAACCCGGGACATTTACGAAGGGTTGAGTTTTATTAGGAGGGAATTCAGACCTGTAATTCCTATTGTGGCGGCAGGATTTATGGGGTTTTACCTGCCGCAGGTATTGGGCGGCGGACACGAGCTCATCACTTCCCTCATCGAGGTCAAGGGTGATTACGCGCCCGGCATTCTCCTTTTAATCCTGATTGTCAAGTTTTTGTTCACAATGGCGAGCTACGGTTCGGGTGTGCCCGGAGGTATATTCCTGCCTCTACTGGCTATAGGTGCGATAGTGGGCAGGATTTACGGTTCCGTAGTTTTAGAAATTGGGGGGCTTGATGTTGATTATGTCCGTAATCTTACGGTGCTGGGCATGGCCGGTTGTTTCGCATCCATAGTCAGAGCGCCTATCACCGGCATTATTCTCATAACCGAGATGACCGGTTCCTTCAGCCACTTGTTGTCCCTCGGCGTGGTTTCTTTCGCGTCCTACCTTGTGGCAGAAGCATTGAACTCCCCTCCGGTGTACGAGATGCTCCTGGAGTTTCTGTTTGCGGAGGAGTGCCGGGAGGGCCTGTGCTCGGCAAAAATGGAATGGGAAATCGTTGAAATTCCTGTGTGTTCCGGTTCAGCCGCCGATGGCGTTAGAGTTAGGGATCTGAAACTTCCCGATCACTGCTTGCTGGTAGCAATAAGAAGAGGTAATATGGAAATAATCCCAAAGGGGTTCACCAGGATTTACCCGGGGGACTACTTGGTGGTTTTGACCTACGGAGATAGAGCTGCGGAGGTTAATGAATTGATGTTCAAAGTGGCGGCAGACTTAAAAATCTAAGACCGCAGTCCGTAATAGGTCCGATTTTCTCCACCACCACCGTCCGGCGGCCGTCGTCGTTAAAATCCACCCAGCCCTCCACCGCCACTACGGAGCCGGTGTAAATATAAGGTTCGAACAAAGCAAGTTTACCAGGGAAAACGACAAGCTCTACCGAGCCGGTCAGGTCTTCCAAACGGGCGAAGACCATGCGCTTTCCGCTGCGGGTTCTGCCGGACCTGGGGTCAAGCAATATGCCGGCGAGTCTTACCTTTTGCCGTTCACATATTTCTTCGATTTCGGAAACCGTATGGGTAAAGATTTGTCGTTTTTCCGCCATAAACTCCATCGGGTGGGCCGTTATGTAATAGCCCATTGCCATTACTTCCTGGGCCAGCTTTTGGGAAGGGGTAAAATCTTCTATGTCCAGTTGTTCCACCATTGCTTGAATCTCCGGGATTTCGTCTATGAGGCAAAGCTGTCTTTCATACGGGGGTTGTTTTTCGGAAAGCAGCCATTTCAAAGATATCAGCAACGCGGACCTCGGTGTGCCGAAAGAATCGAAAGCTCCGGAGAATATGAGAGATTCTAAGACCTTGGCGTTTATAATTTTGCGGTCCACCCTGCGGCAAAAATCGAAGAAGCTTTCAAATGGACCGTCCCGGCGCGCTTTTAAAATTTCTTCGATTCCGCGGGGTCCCAGGTTTTTTATGAGGGCAAGGCCGGCCCTGATGGCGCTATCACCTTCGGGGCGAAAACCTGCAGTGCTTTTGTTAATATCAGGTAAAAGAAGTTTTATCCCACGGCGGCGGGCTTCGCAAAGGTAAAGCTGAAAGCGGGAGGGCGAATCCGAGTAAAGGTTAAAAAGCGATGAAAAGTACTCCAGGGGGAAATGCTCCCTCAAATATAAGGTGCGGTAAGCGGTAATGGCGTATGCTACGCTGTGGGACTTGTTAAAGCCGTAATCTCCGAAGGCTGCCAGGGTGTCAAAAATTTGCCTGGCGGCTTTTTCGTCAATGCCCCTTTCCGTTGCTCGTTTCAAGAAGCGCGGTTTTTCCGCTTCTATTTCCTCCCTTTTCTTTTTTGCTATGGCCCGGCGCAGCAGATCCGCTTCGCCGGGAGTGTAACCCGCAATGATGCAGGCTGCCTGCATCAACTGCTCTTGGTAGACGAAGACGCCGTAGGTTTCTTTTAAGACGGGTTCGAGGGCGGGGTGGATGTACGAGACCGGCTTTTTACCTTGGCGGCGCGCTATGAATTCCTCGGCCATACCGCTCTTTAGAGGGCCGGGGCGGTACAAGGCCAAAACGGCTGAGAGGTCTTCGATATTTGCGGGTTTTATCCTTCTCAGCATGTTTCTCATTCCGGAGGATTCAAGCTGGAAGCACCCGCCGGTGTCTCCGCTAGCAAGGGCGCGGTAGGTGGCTTTGTCGTCGAAGGGAATTTCTTCGGGCCTTAAGCTTCTGCCGTGCCGCTCGTGCACGAGTTTCAGGGTCTCACCGATGACGGTCAAAAAGCGGAGGCCCAGAAGGTCTATCTTTACAAGGCCCAGTTCCTCCAGGGCATACATATCGGCCTGGGTTATAATCTCCTCCCCCGAGGCCCGCTGCAGAGGAAGGTATTCCGTGAGGGCTTTGTCGGCTATTACGACTCCGGCGGAGTGCTGGGTTACGTGCCGGGGGAGGCCCTGGAGCTGACGGGCTATTTCGAAGGTGCGGCGGATTTCCTGGTCGCCTTTGACGAGGTTCGAAAAATGGGGGCTTTCTCTTAAAGCTTCCTCCAAGGTCATGTGCGAATAGGGTATTAGAGAACACGCTGCGTCTATTTTTTCGTAGTCAAGTTTCAGAGCCCTGCCGGTGTCCCTGAGGACTGCCCGGGCTTGCAAGGTGGAGAAAGCGCCCACGTGGGCGATGCGCTCGGGTCCGAAGCGGCGCCTTATGTATTCCAGCACTTCTTTCCTCCCTACATGGCAGAGGTCTATGTCGATGTCGGGCAAGCTCACCCTTTCCGGATTTAAAAATCTTTCAAAGATGAGGCCATATTTTATTGGGTCCACGTCAGTTATGCCGAGCACGTAAGATACGAGGCTTCCTGCCGCAGAGCCGCGTCCAACCCCTACAGTAAACCCTTTCTGACGGGCAAAATCCACGATATCCTTGACGATTAAAAAGTAGCCGGAAAAGCCCGTGGTTTTTATGACGGAAAGTTCCATTTCGAGCCTTTTTTCGACTTCGCGTGGCGGTGGGCTGCCGTAGCGCGCAATCATTCCTTCGGTGCAAAGTTCCCTGAGGTATTCGTCGGCACTTTTCCCTTCCGGGAGCGGAATTTCGGGGAGTTTGGTCTTTCCGAGGCTTAATTTTACGTTGCACCTTTCAGCTATGGCTTCGGTATTTTTTAGGGCCTCAGGAATTTCTCGAAAAATGGATTCCATTTCCGCCTGGCTTTTTAGGTAATACTCTTTTCCGGGAAGATGCAAAGCTTGATTCAGCGACGAGAGAGTTTGGACCGCCAGTAAAACCTTGTGAATTGCGGCGTCCGAAGGGTAAAGGTAATGAACGTCGTTGGTGGCCACCGTTTTGATTCCAAGCTTTCGGGCAATGGCATTGAGCCAGAAATTGGCCTTTTTCTCGGAGGAAAGGCCGTGATACTGAAGTTCAAGAAAAAACCCATCGCGGCCGAATATATCTTTATACTCTCTTGCAGCTTCTTCCGCTGCTTTTGCTTCACCTTTAAGGATGAGGCCGGCCACTTCCCCTTTGAGACACCCGCTCAGGGCTATAAGGCCATCGGAATGGGATGCGAGCAGCTCTTTGGAAACCCTGGGGCGATAGTAAAAGCTGTCCAGATGCGAGCAGGTAACCAGAGACAGAAGGTTTTTCAAACCCTCCTGGTCTTCGGCAAGTAACACTAGGTGATAAGGAGTCTCCTTTCCGCGTTTTTGAGCCAAGTCTTCCACTACGTAAACTTCGCAGCCCAAAATGGGTTTTATTCCCGCCTCGGTGCATAGCTTGTAAAACGGCACCATCCCGTAGAGGCCGCCGTGGTCAGTTAGAGCCAGGGCCGGCATGGAAAGTTCTGAGGCCCTTTTTACCAGCTGAGGGAGACGGCAGAGGCCGTCAAGTAAGCTGTATTCCGAATGGACGTGAAGGTGACAGAATGGCATAGGCATTATCACCGAACATACGTTTGATATATATAATTATTATATACCTGGTTCTTCCTTTTTAAAACAGGTAATTTTGGGAAGAATTTAATATGAGAGTTGGGAAAATGGAGGTGAAGTGTTGATAAAAGAGGCGGCAGCCGGAATATTGGCGGGTATATCCTCGGCATTTTTGGCCATGGAGATAAACACGAAATTGGCAAAATACTCGAAGAGAGGTGCGGTGACTTTCGGGGCGCCGGTGGTCGAGGAGATTTTGAAGACGTCGGCGGTGGTTTTTGGTGGTAGCGTGTTTTTATCCCACCTGACTTTCGGAACGATTGAGGCTATATATGACGTGGCAAAAAAGGGCGGTGAAAAAGCAGTGGTTGCGGGGATATCGGCTGTTTTAAGTCACGCCATTCTCGGGCTTGTCACGGCCTTTGTGTGGGATGTTTTTAAAAACCTGTGTGCCGGGATTTTTGTAGCCTGCATCCTTCACATTGGATGGAACAGCTGGGTGATGAAGATTTTAAAAAGGTAAGCCGGAGGGGTTAAGTTGTCAGGAACGGTAATATTTTATATAATAAATACATAGCTTTTTAAAAGATAAAATATAATGGAACTATTTATCAGAAAATTTTAAAATATATCCATAAAAGTAAAGGGAGAAAAGATGGATGTACGAATTATATCTCGAGAAATGAGCGAATTAAAAAGGTTTGTTGAAGACCTAAAAGGGGGGCTTTCCGGACTTTTAGCCTACGGCCTTTCGGATTCCCAGCGGGCTTTCCTCATAGCTGCTGTCAAAAAGGAAACACCAAGGCCGGTACTTGTGGTGACTCCTGATTCGCTGGATGCCCGAAAGTTGACCGACGACCTTATGTACTTTTTAGGACCGGAAAATGTGGCTATTTTTCCGGCAAGCTCGGTGATACCTTACGAGACAGCAGCCAAAAGTCCCGAATTTACAGCGCACAGGTTGAGGGTTATGGAGAAGCTGCTTGCCGGTAAAAATCCGGTAATAGTAGCACCATTACAGGCCTTGACGAATAAAATGATGCCGCCTGGTATTGTTAAAAAATTCACCATACGAATTAGCGTTGGACAAAAAATAAAGCTTGATGATATGACTTCGAAACTTTCCCTCATGGGATACGAAAGGGTGGACATAGTTGAAGGACCCGGCCAGTACGCGGTAAGGGGGGGTATTGTAGATGTATATCCCATGACTGTGGAGAACCCATACCGCGTGGAATTTTTTGATGATGAAGTTGATTCTATTAGAGAATTTTCTGTGGAGGACCAGCGCTCTATAGAAAAACTTCAAGAAGTCTTCATTTCTCCAGCGAGAGAAGTGGTGTTTGACAGGGAAACGGCAAGGAACGCAGCCATAAGCATAGCCCGCGAATTGGAGAAAAGAAAAAAAGTTTTCGAGCAAGTATCGTCTCTTGTGGAAGGCAAAAAGCTTGAAGAAAAAATAAATGAACATATAGAAAAGCTGCAAAGTGGGATGTTTTTCGAATCAGCCCAGCTTTATATTTCTCATCTTTATCCGAATCTTTCTTCGATCGTCGATTACTTTTCGCATCCACCCATCGTCATAATGGTGGAACCGGGTAAAATAGTAGAAAGTGCTAAAACCTCTACTTTTGAAATTGAAGAGACCTACAAAGGGCTCCTGGAAAAGGGGGAAATCCTGCCGTCGGTTTCGGCAATGTATTATTCGCCTTTTGAGATTTTGGAAAATCTTACAAGGGTGCAGACCATTTACGTTTCCATGCTTCCCCGCATTCCAAGGGAATTTGATGTAAAAGGGCTTTACTCTTTTCAGTTCAGGGCAGTTGCTTCATTTCACGGCAAAGCGGACCTTTTGGTCGAAGAAATTAACGACTTGAAGAAAAAAGGATACCGCACTATAGTTTTGTCGGGGACGGGCGAAAGGGGTATTCACTTAAAGAAAGCCCTGGAGGAAAAGGGTCTTGAGGCAGTATTTACTGGTTCGGTAGAAGGGGAACTTTTGCCTGGAAAGGTTGTGATAACGCCGGGTTCTGTTGAAAAAGGCTTTTTGATTCCCGAGGTAAAGTTTGCCTTAATATCTGACCTTGATGTTTATGGACAACCCAAGATAAGAGCGCGAAGACCTAAATTTAGGCGTGAAGGTAAAAGAATTCATTCCATTGAAGAACTTTCAGCAGGAGATTACGTTGTGCATATTTCTCACGGTATAGGCCGGTATCTGGGGATCGAAACCCTGGAGGTAGACGGGCAAAAAAGGGATTATTTTGCTCTTCAGTATGCAGGTGGGGACAAACTCTATGTACCTACCGAACAGGTGGAAATGCTGCACAAATATGTGAGCCCTGAAGATAAACCTCCGAAGTTGAACAAGTTGGGGAGCGGTGAATGGGCGAAGGCAAAAGCGAAGGTAAAAGAGTCGGTAAAGCAAATGGCAAAGGACCTGCTGGAGCTTTACGCTGCCCGGCAGGCTATGAAGGGCTTTGCTTTTTCGCCCGATACGGTGTGGCAAAAGGAATTCGAGGATATGTTCCCTTACGAAGAAACACCCGACCAGCTTACGGCTATAGAGGAAGTAAAAAGGGATATGGAAAGCAGTAAATGCATGGACAGGCTCCTTTGTGGAGATGTGGGGTACGGGAAGACCGAAGTCGCCATGAGAGCTGCTTTTAAAGCGGTGATGGACTCGAAACAGGTGGCGGTATTGGTTCCCACTACAATTCTGGCTGAGCAACATTACCGCACCTTTTCGGAAAGATTTGCGCCTTTTCCGGTAAAAATAGAGGTGATAAGCCGGTTTAAATCAAAAGCACAGCAGAAGGCTATTTTAAAAGACCTGAGAAAGGGAGCTATAGACATAATTATCGGCACCCACCGATTGCTGCAAAAGGATGTGAAATTTAAAGACCTTGGGCTTCTCATTGTGGACGAGGAGCAGAGGTTTGGCGTTGCCCATAAGGAAAAATTAAAACAGCTTAAAAAGAACGTGGATGTGCTTACATTAACGGCGACGCCTATACCTAGGACGCTGCACATGGCGATGACTGGGATAAGGGACATGAGTATCATAGAGACGCCACCAGAGAATCGCTATCCGGTTCAAACTTACGTTGTGGAATATAGCGACGCTCTTGTGAGGGACGCCATTATAAGGGAGATTTCTCGCGGCGGACAGGTCTACTACGTCTATAATGTAGTGAATACCATTTACGAAGAGGCAAAAAGGCTTTCTCAAATAGTCCCTGAAGCGAGAATTGCCGTAGCCCATGGGAAAATGAAGGAAAGAGAGCTGGAAGAGGTCATGATGGACTTTTATGAACACAAATATGATGTCCTGGTATGCACTACCATAATTGAGACGGGGCTAGATATACCAAATGTTAACACCCTTATAGTGATTTCGGCAGACCGGTTCGGCCTTTCCCAGCTTTACCAGCTGAGGGGGCGGGTAGGAAGGTCTAGCACTCAGGCCTTTGCATATTTCACTTATAGAAAGGATAAAGCTCTGAGCGAAACGGCTGAAAAACGGCTGGCGGCAATAAGAGACTTTACGGAATTCGGTGCCGGCTTTAAAATCGCCCTGAGGGACTTAGAGATACGAGGTGCAGGCAATATCCTAGGCGCCGAACAGCACGGCCATATGATGACAGTGGGATATGACCTCTACTGCAAACTTCTTGCGGAGGCGGTAAGAGAACTAAAGGGCGAACCAGAAACAGAAAAAGAAGAAATCCAGCCAGTTATTGACCTGAAGCTGAGTGCCTATATCCCGGATGATTATATCAGCAATGCAGCTCAAAAGATTGATGTATACAGGAAGGTTGCAGCGGTGGAAAGCATAGAAGAGGCTTATGACTTAGAGGAGGAAATAGAAGACCGGTTCGGAGATTTGCCCGAACCTACCAGAAATTTACTGGCGGTAGCACGCCTAAGGGTGCTAGCAAAGAGGTTGAAGCTTTCGAGCATCATCCAGATGACCGATATCATCGCCTTCAAATTTCAGTCAGCCAGTGCTTTTCATAAAGAGCAGTTTTCAGCTTTAAAAGAGGTTTTCAAAAATAAGGTTATATTTCAAGGCACGAGCGTTCCTTCTTTTTTCTTCAAAGTCAGAAACCTGGAAGGTCACAGGTTATTATTTAAAATAGAAGAGTTATTAAAGGAGATGGTGGAATTTCTACAACTTCCCTCTAATGAATAAAATAGGTTGCCGGGTTGTATACTATCTTTGAGAAAAATCTTTCTTAATGAAATTAAGGAGGGAAAACATTGAAGGCAACAGGAATTGTGCGGCGTATTGATGAGTTAGGGCGAGTCGTGATTCCGAAAGAAATCAGGCGAACCCTGAGAATCCGCGAAGGGGACCCTCTTGAGATATTTACTGACCGTGAAGGGGAAGTTATTTTAAAAAAATATTCACCGATCGGAGAACTTGCAGACTTTGCAAAAGAATATGTAGAAGCCCTCCATGATTCTGTGGGCCACATCGCGTGTATATCCGACAGGGACTCGATAATCGCGGTGGCTGGGACTCCGAAAAAAGAGCTTCTTGATAAATCTATAAGTTCAGACATCGAGGCTATTTTAGAAGAGCGCAAGACGGTTCTCATAAAAAAGACGAGCGAGAAGGAATACGTGAAGATAACGGCTGATGAAGAAGAGGGGAAAATAAAGTACACTAGCCAGGTGATAGTTCCTATAATAGCCGATGGCGACCCAATAGGAGCTGTAATTCTTCTTTCAAAAGACCCTAATGTTTCTATGGGAGAATTGGAGCTAAAGGTGGCAGAAACAGCTGCAGGTTTCTTTTCAAGGCAGATGAATATTTCCTGATAAAAAAACTAGCAGCAAAAAGCTGCTAGTTTTTTAACATACTCCCGGGCCGAAGGTTTCGAGCTCTGGCATCTCGTGAGAAAACTTTTTGAAATTATCCGCAAAACTCCGGGCTAGTTTAATAGCAGTGTCGTCATAAGATTTCTTATCATGCCAGGTATTTTTGGGATTGAGAACTTCGGAAGGGACGCCGGGACAGTACTTCGGTATCATGAGGCCGAATACGGGGTCCTTTTCATACTCCACTTTTGATAATTTTCCTTCTATAGCGCCCTTAACCATGGCACGGGTGTAATTTATGTCTATCCTTCGACCAATGCCATAAGGGCCTCCCGTCCATCCGGTATTTACCAGGTATACTTCGGTCTTGTGTTTTTTTATTTTTTCACCGACGAGTTTTGCGTAAACTATTGGGGAAAGGGGGAGAAATGGTGCTCCGAAGCAAGCAGAGAAGGTTGCTTTAGGTTCGGTTATTCCCCGCTCCGTGCCGGCCAATTTACTGGTGTAGCCTGAAATAAAATAATACATGGCCTGTTCGAAAGAAAGTTTTGCTATCGGCGGCAGCACGCCGAATGCATCGGCGGTGAGGAAAATTATCGTGCGGGGATGCCCTCCCGTTCCCGGAATGACCGCGCCTGGTATGAAATCGACGGGATAGGCTGCGCGGGTATTTTCGGTGATGGCATCGCTTTTATAGTCGGGTTCCCGGGTGGTTTCGTCATACACCACGTTTTCCAGCACCGCGCCGAATTTAATGGCATCGTATATTTGAGGTTCTTTTTCCCAGGACAGGTTTATGCATTTTGCGTAACAGCCACCCTCGAAATTAAAAATGCCTTCGTTGGACCATCCGTGTTCATCATCGCCAATGAGAAGCCTTTCCGGGTCTGCCGAAAGCGTGGTTTTGCCAGTTCCCGACAGGCCGAAAAACAGTGCAGTTGAACCATCTTTGCCTTTATTGGCGGAACAGTGCATGGAAAGGACTCCCGACTTGGGCATGAGGTAGTTCAAGACGGTAAAAACCGATTTTTTTATTTCTCCCGAATATAGGGTGCCGCCGATTAAAACCAACTTCTCCTCCAAACTGATGATTATAAAAGCTTCGGAATTTGTGCCATCGATCTCGGGTTGAGCTTTAAAACCGGGGGCGGCTATCACGGTAATTTCAGGCCAAAAATCTTTGAGTTCCTGTTTTGAACCTCTTATGAAGAGCTGCCGGGCAAATAGATTCTGGTAGGCATATTCATTTATCACTCGCAAAGGGATTCGAAAGTTGCTATCAGCTCCTACGAAGCCGTCGAAAACGTAAAGTTCCCGGTTCTGCAGGTAAGAAGTTATGCGGCGAAAGAGAGCCTCGAATTTCGACCGGGGAAAACGTTTATTGTTGCTCCACCAAATTTCATCTGCGTTTTTCGGGTCTTCTACTATGAACTTGTCCTCGGGAGAACGGCCTGTGTATTTTCCGGTATTGACTATTAAAGCGCCGGTATTGCTAAGGACGCCTTCCCCTCTTTTCAATGCGTGTTCTATTAGCAATGGCACGGGCAAATTAAAATGGACTTTGCCGGAGTTTGTTAACCCCAGAGATTTTAAATGTTTCATTATTGAAGGCCCCCTATGTAAATAATATATCTTTATTCTCTTTATGATACGCTATAACATTGTATACAATATTATAGTATAATATAAAATTGCATTTGGCAAGTTGCAAATATTGAAAGAGGAATGCAAATAGAATATAATTAAGGGTCGTAGAAACTTGCAGGAAAAAAGAAAGGCGGGGGTCGTTTTTGACGGAAAGGCAAAATTCTTTTTTAAAAGGTGCCATGGTGCTTACGGCAGCCGGATTTCTTGTAAAGATACTAGGAGCGGTCTACAGGATTCCCCTTGCCATGATGATAAAAGAAGAGGGTATGGGCCTTTATCAAATGGCTTATCCCATTTACGTGACGCTGCTTTCCATTTCCACAGCAGGTCTTCCCACCGCTATATCGAAGATGGTGGCCGGAGAAGTGGCGGTTAAAGAATACCGCAATGCTTACAGGATTTTTAAAGTGTCTTTGATGGTTCTTACGATAGTCGGTGCTTTGCTTACTTTATTTTTAATGATAAACGCACGGTTTTTAGCAGAAAAAGTCCTTGGAAATCCAAAGGCCTTTTACCCTTTAATCAGCATTTCGCCTGCTATTTTTTTCGTGTCGGTGATGTCGTGCTTTCGTGGCTTTTTTCAAGGGTTGCAGGACATGACCCCTTCTGCCCTGTCTCAGGTGGTTGAACAGATGGCACGGGTTGTATCGGTATTTTTGCTGGCGACCGTTCTCCTTCCCCGCGGCGTAGAATATGCGGCTGCAGGGGCGGCTTTCGGGCCAGTAGTGGGCTCGGTGGCGGGATTATTGGTGCTTGTCTCGATCTACAGCAGGAAAAAGACTAACTACTTTTGCTCTTTTGTAGAAAACTCGAATTCCCGGGTTGAAAATCCTTTTAAAATAGCATGGCAGCTTTTTTATTATGCGGTGCCAATAACTTTAGGAGGACTTATTGTGCCAGTTATGAACCTGGCCGATGCAGCGATAGTGACAAGAAGGCTTCAAGATGCAGGTTTTTCGATGGTAAGGGCTACGCAGCTTTACGGCCAGCTCACAGGGATGGCTGCACCTATTATAAATCTCCCGGCAGTGGTGACCATGAGTATCGCCGCAAGTCTCGTGCCGGCGATATCTGAAGCAATGGCTCTGAAAAATGGGCAGCTGGTGGCTCAAAGGGCCAGGACCGGCATTAGGGTGACGCTGACGTTTGCGCTTCCGGCGGCGGTGGGGTTATACGTGCTGGCCGAGCCTGTATGCGCTCTCCTTTACAAAAACCCGGAGGCCGGTATTCCCCTTTCGATTTTATCCTGGGGCATAATATTTTTGGCTCTCCAGCAGACCACCACCGGCCTTCTCCAGGGAATAGGAAAAACCACGGTACCTGTAAAAAATTTAGCCTTTGGAGCGGTTTTTAAAGTGGGCATAAATTATACTTTAACCGCACTGCCTATTATAAATATAAAAGGAGCGGCCATGGGTACCGTGGCTGGCTACTTTATAGCATCGCTTTTGAATTTTATTTCTGCGATGAAATATACTGGCATGAGTTTGCAGCTTAGGGACATGGTAATAAAACCAGCGGCTGCTGCTACTTTTATGGGACTTTTGGTCCGCAAATTTTATAATCTTATAGCCGCTTACGGATACGGCAATGGCATTGCAACACTGGGCTCCGTAGGGGTGGGCGTTTTCGTGTATGCGGCTGTACTTCTGGCAATAGGGGGAGTGGGAGAGGAAGAGCTAAGCCTGCTACCTGGAGGAACGCGGTTAATCGGCTGGCTTAAAAGGATTAATTTTAGGAGGTGATTGGTACGTCTTTTTATTCCATTCAAGACCTTGTGGATATAATGGCCAGGCTCAGAGGAGAGAACGGTTGTCCCTGGGACAAGGCCCAGACTCCGGAGACGCTAAAACCGTTTTTGCTGGAAGAGACTTTTGAGGTCATAGATGCCATAGATAGAAGCGACCCGAAAGAGCTGTCGGAAGAGCTCGGCGACCTTCTTTTGCAGATAGTTTTCTTATCGAGGATTGGCGAAGAAAGGGGAGAGTTTAAATTTGATGATGTGGTTCAAATCATCTGCGAAAAGATGATTCGCCGCCATCCCCATATTTTCGGCGAAAAAAGGCTTGAAAGCGCCGAGGAAGTGCTTAAACATTGGGAAGAGATAAAGAAAGAAGAAAAAGAAGTGGGATCTTACGCTGAAACGATGGACAAGATACCCGAATCTTTTCCTGCTTTGATGAAGGCTTACAAGGTCCAGGAGAAAGCCGCGAGGGTGGGCTTTGATTGGGAAAACGTGGATGGAGCTCTGGAAAAGGTGTACGAAGAGCTCAATGAACTGAAGGAAGTATATAAAGGCGATGATAGAGGCAAAATAATGGAAGAGATAGGAGACCTTTTATTTGCAATGGTAAATGTGGCGAGGTTTCTCGGCGTGAACCCGGAATTGGCCTTAAGGGAAGCTACGAATAAGTTTATCCGCCGGTTTAAATATGTCGAAGAAACATCGTCAAAAATGGGCAAAAAATTACAGGAAATGACATTAGAAGACATGGACAGACTCTGGGACGAAGGGAAAATACAAGAAAAAAAGTTATAAATTACCTTGAGACAAGAAGGATTTTGGCCTTTCGCGGAGAATAGACTAATTATGATAAAAGGTTTTAAACTTAAGAATTATTAAGGAGGGAAGCTAAGTGAACAAAGCGGAATTAATCTCGGTGATGGCGGAAAAGAGCGGATTGACCAAAAAAGATTCAGAAAAAGCTCTGAATGCATTTATTGAAGCCGTTTCCGAGGCCCTTGCAAAGAAAGATAAAGTACAGCTTGTTGGATTTGGCACCTTTGAGGTTAGGGAGAGAAGCCCGAGGAAAGGTCGCAATCCTCAGACTGGTGAAGAAATTGACATTCCTGCGGCTGCTATTCCTGCTTTTAAAGCTGGCAAGGCCCTGAAAGATATGATAAACAAATAAAAAGACCGCAATAATAATTTTGGCTTCATGTAAACGAAATAGGCTCGGAGGGGCCTATTTTTTTTATTCCCCGATAATTAATTCTTCATTTTAGAAAAATACTAATATCGTAGCTTGTCAATAAAAAAATCGGACGTGGGGAGGCTCGGATATGAGGAAGAAACTGCGGGTTTTACTGGTCATGGTTTTAATATTGACTTTGGTGCTCCCAGGATGCAGAGTGAGGCAGGGTGCCGAAAAGACTCCAGAACGTCCGAAAATTCCGGACGAGATAAGCCGGGGAGAGGGCAAAGAGCCAGAACTTGTGGTATATGAAGTAGAGAGCGGAAAGAGGAAAAAGATGAAGCTGGAGGATTACGTGGCGGGCGTCGTGGCCGGAGAGATGGAAAACAACTGGCCAGTGGAAGCCCTTGCGGCTCAGGCAATACTGGCTAGGACTTATGTTTTGGAATTCGTCAAAAGTAAAGGAGCTTCTAAGTACGGAAATGCCCATATTTCTACCGACTTTGAGGAGGCTCAGGCCTGGAATCCCGGCAAAATTAACGATAGAATAAAAAAAGCGGTAGAAATGACTAGGGGAGAGGTTATATCGTATAAAGGGAATTTCGTCAAGGCGTGGTTTCATTCCCATGCGGGAGGCCTCACGGCTACCGCAAAGGAAGGGTTGAATTACAAGGAAGAAGAGCCGCCGTACATCGCGGTGGTTAAATCCCCGGATGAAAAGGCAGGTCCTGAAGGCAAGCGGGTATGGAAGGCCATTTTTAGCAAAGATGAATTAAGGCGCCTTTTGAAAGAAAAGCTCGGTCAGGAAACCGGAGAAATAAACGAAGTATCCGTGTTAGAAAGGGGGCCTTCAGGCAGGGCGACTAAGATTAAAATAGGCAGTGCCGTCGTTCACGCTGCGGATTTGAGGACGGCTCTTGATCCTATGAGGATGAGGTCCACGTTGCTTACAAGTTTGAGAATAAAAAAGGACAAGGTAATCATGGAAGGCAAAGGTTTCGGACACGGGGTGGGAATGTCTCAATGGGGCGCCCGAGTCTTTGCAGAACAAGGAAGGTCTCCAGAAGACATAATAAGGTATTATTTCAAGGATGTAGAAATTGTCAAACTTTGGGATTAAAAACGTCATAAAACAAACCCCTCCTTAATATAATTTCCTAAGGGGAATTATTTGAAGGGAGGGTTTTTTGTTGGAGGAGAAAAGGTCCTCAAAGCACCGTATTGTTTTAAATGACAGGGAGATTTTAGAAATTAACGGTGTGCTTAATGTTGACAAATTCACCGATGAGGATATAGTAGTCTCTACGGAGAGAGGCACGCTCAACGTAAAAGGTGAAAAAATGCTTATGAAGCAATTAAATCTCGATGAAGGGATAATAGTCATAGAAGGTTACGTGAAGGTACTTTCCTATGCGGAAGAAATTGCATCTCGTGAGAAAGGGAAAGGATTTTTAGGCCGGCTTTTTAAGTAAGGGTCAAATGGCGAGGAAAGGAAAAAGTGTATGAATATAGCCGAAGTAGATGTGCAGCTTCTTTTCCTGGCAGGGGCCATATCGTCGGGAATTATAGCAGGACTTTTTTTTGATATTTACAGGAGGTTGAGAAGATTTTTAAAGCCGGGGCCTATTTTAACTGCGGTTGGCGATTTTATATATTGGATTTTTATGGCTCTTGTAACTTTTTACATTATTTACAAAATAAATTACGGACAAGTAAGGGTTTACCTTTTTTTAGGATTTGCTACAGGACTTTTGGTATACTGCTGCGCCGTAAGCCCATATGTTATAAAGGTTTCAATTAAGATAGAGAGGATTTTTTTTGAGATAGCCCGCTTTCCACAAAAAATTTTTAAGCTTACAATGCGATGGAAACTAGTAAGGCTTTTAAAGCGTATAGTAGAAGAAGCCAGGAGGATGATGGCAAAAAGAAAATATTAATAAAGAGGATTTTCGAAGGATTCATCGAATTTAATAACAAGAGGAGGGCTTGCGGTGGGCGCGAAGAAGAGGATTAAAATAGGCCGAGTATTGTTTTTGATTTTTTTGATCTATTTCATTTATACATTCACTGTTCAGCAGTTTAAAATCAACGATTTAAAAAGGCAGGAAGTGGAACTCAGCCGGGAGATAACACGGCTTTCGGCCGAGAGAGAGAAGCTAAAAAAAGAAATCGAGCTTTTGAACACCGAAAGTTACATAGAAGAATTGGCAAGAGACCAACTTGGTTTGGTCAAGCCTGGCGAGATTCTATATAAAGTGTCGCCAAGGCGTTAAAGGGTTAAAGCTAAATTCTTATTGACTTAAGTTCTATATATGGAGTATAATAAGGCCATTGAGTGTAATCTTTGAAGGAGGAATACTTTTATAATGCCTGTGCAGGTGGGACAAATTGTTGAGGGCAAAGTTACGGGAATAACCAAATTCGGAGCTTTTGTGGAGCTTCCCGAAGGCGTTACAGGGTTGGTGCATATTTCGGAGGTGGCAGACGGATACGTAAAAGACGTGAGGGATTATCTGAACTACAACGACGTAGTAAAAGTAAAGGTCATCGCCATATCCGAGGACGGGAAGGTCAGCCTTTCGATTCGGAAGACAAGGGAGAATTCCAAGCCCCGCAGAACTAATACCATGAGTTTTGAAGAAAAGCTGGCGAAATTTTTAAAGGAAAGCGAAGAGCGCCAAAAGGATTTAAAGAAATACGTGACAAAGAAGGGGACAAGTGGATATAAGCGCAAAGCGTATTAAAAAGATATTTTGCAAACATCCAGGGTAAAAACCCTGGATTTTTAGTTCGATTAATGAAGACAGGGAGGATTTTTATGAAAGCGGCTGTCATAGACCTGGGCTCTAATTCTGTGAGGCTTCTTGTTGCAGAGATTGAAAAAGGAAAAATAAACCCAGTATTCAAGGACCTAGTAACAACCCGCCTCGGAGAAGGTGTAGTAAAAAATGGGATGCTCGGTCGGGATTCGATTGAGAAAACTGTATCGGCGGTGGAGGCTTTTAAAAACAAGGCTATGGCTTTCGGTTGTCAGCGCATAATCGCTTTCGCCACTAGTGCCGTCCGCGAAGCCAAGAACGGCGGGGAATTTATGAAAGAATTGAGGCGGAGGGCCGGCCTTGAAGTGAGGCTTCTTTCGGGACGGGAGGAAGCGAAACTTTCGTTTGTCGGAGCAAAGGAATCCCTTAAAGTTGAGGGACGAACCCTGGTCATAGATATAGGGGGAGGCAGCACAGAACTCGCGTTAGGTGAAAGGGAGATAGAATTGGAAGAGAGCCTGCCGATGGGGGCGGTAAGATGGACGGAGCAATTTTTAAAGTCTGATCCGCCAAAAAGTGAAGAGATAGAGGCCCTGCAGATGGAAGCGAGGAAGCTGCTTTCGGGGTTCGAAAAAAGTTTTGAGAACATGAAAGCCGAGAGAGTGACCGCAATAGGCGTCGGAGGAACTTTTACGACTCTTTGTGCCATTTTAAAAAAACTAGAGGAATATCACTGGACTAAAGTGCACGGGTCTACCCTCGAATTCGAAGCGGTGGAAGAAATGGCGAAAAATCTTTGCGGCCTCGACTCAAGTGAAAGAAAAAAAATCCCCGGCCTTGCGCCGGAGCGTGCCGACATTATAGCGGCGGGAGCGCTTATAGCTTTAGAAATAATGAGGTTCCTTGGGCTCAAGTCCATCGTCGTAAGCGAGGCGGACTTGATGGAGGGAATTTTGTTGACAAATTAACTTCCCTGTGATATTATTATAAACTGCACGATTATGGACAAAATTAGTCAGACGGTGCGAGGTTGAATAGAACGAACTGAAAATGGTTAATATTATATAGATGAGAAGTGGCGGCAAAAACCAAAAGCAGGTTTGAAGTGAGGGCCTTGCTTTTGGCTATTTTTACTTTTATAAAGGGGTGAAAAATGGAATGGTTCGTCCTGTAAAAGTAGGAGGACGCACCCGCTGGAGTTTTGGAAAAATTCAAGAAGTAATGGATCTCCCATACCTTATAGAGATACAAAAGAATTCTTATGAATGGTTTTTGAGGGAAGGGTTAAGAGAAGTTCTCCAGGAATTTTCCCCCATAGAGGATTTTACAGGAAATCTCGTATTGGAATTTCTAGATTACACTTTGGACAACAATCCCAAATACTCGGTGGATGAATGCAAGGAAAGGGACGTTACATACGCTGTTCCTCTGAAGGTTCGGGTTAGACTCATAAACAAGGAGACGGGAGAAGTTAAAGAGCAAGATGTTTTCATGGGCGATTTTCCGCTCATGACAGAAAACGGCACCTTTATAATAAACGGGGCGGAGCGGGTAATTGTAAGCCAGCTCGTGCGCTCTCCCGGTGTGTACTTCGACAGGCAGATAGATAAAAACGGCAGGGCCCTCTACATGGGAACCGTAATTCCCAACCGCGGTGCATGGCTTGAATTGGAGACTGACTCCAACGAAGTCATATACGTAAGGGTTGACAGGACCAGGAAAATTCCCGTAACCGTTCTTTTGAGAGCATTAGGCTACAGCACGAATGCCCAGATTCTGGAACTGTTGGGTGAGGACGAGAAAATCCTAAGGACCCTGGAGAAGGATAATACGGAGAATCAAGAGGAAGCTTTAATTGAGATTTACAAGCGTTTGAGGCCCGGCGAGCCGCCGACGGTGGAAAATGCAAGGTCGCTGCTGGAGGCACTGTTTTTCGACCCCAAGCGGTATGACCTGGCGAGTGTGGGAAGGTACAAATTCAATAAAAAGCTCCGGCTGAAAAACCGGATTGTGGGAAAGACGGCTGCGGAGAACATAGAGGATCCCGTGACTGGAGAGATATTGGTAAAACAGGGTCAAAAGATCACCCGCCAGATGGCCGAAATGCTTGAACAGCGTAGGATAAACGAAATCAAAGTGCTGGTTGAAGAAGATAAGGCCGTAAAGGTAATAGCCAACGGATATCGGGAAGGTGACGGTCCGGACGTATTCCGCACAGAAAAATACATCACCGTCGACGATATAGTTGCAACTGTCAATTATCTTCTCAACCTCTCTTACGGCATAGGCGACATAGACGATATCGACCACCTGGGCAACCGCAGGGTGAGGTCGGTGGGAGAACTTTTGCAAAACCAGTTCCGCATAGGCCTTGCCCGGATGGAAAGGGTCATTAAAGAGCGGATGACCATTCAGGATGTGGATGCCATAACTCCTCAAGGACTCATCAACATAAGACCTCTAGTGGCTGCCATAAAGGAATTTTTTGGAAGCAGCCAGCTTTCTCAGTTCATGGACCAGACCAACCCCTTGGCAGAACTCACTCACAAGAGAAGGCTCAGCGCCTTGGGCCCCGGAGGCCTCAGCCGCGAAAGGGCTGGATTTGAAGTCAGGGACGTGCACTATTCCCATTACGGCCGCATGTGCCCGATAGAAACCCCGGAAGGACCCAACATCGGACTTATAAGTTCGCTCAGCACTTACGCCAGGGTAAACGAATACGGCTTTATCGAGACCCCATACCGCAAGGTTGACAAGGAAAGAGGCGTAGTCACCGATGAAATTGAATATCTGACCGCCGACGAAGAAGATGAATATGTAATAGCCCAGGCCAACGTGCCCCTAGATGAAGAGGGAAGGTTTATTCAAAAGAGGGTTACGGCAAGATACAAGGATGAAACGATACTGGTTCCGGCGGAAGAGGTAGATTACATGGACCTTACGCCGAAGCAGCTGGTCAGCGTTGCGACGGCTCTCATACCGTTCCTCGAGCACGACGACGCCAACCGCGCCCTCATGGGTTCCAACATGCAGCGCCAGGCGGTGCCCCTGATAACAACCGAGGCGCCGCTAGTCGGCACGGGGATAGAATGGAGGGCGGCGTTGGACTCGGGCGTCATGATCGTAGCGAAAAATTCAGGTGTTGTGGAAAGAGTTACGGCAAGGGAAATAATTATTCGTAGGGACGGCGACAACGGCCTTGACGTATATAAAGTCCACAAATTTATGAGATCCAACCAGGGAACCTGTATTAACCAAAGGCCCATCGTGAGGAAGGGCGACAGAGTAGAAGCCGGCCAGCCCATAGCCGACGGGCCCTCTACCGACCATGGAGAGCTTGCTTTAGGGAAAAACGTGCTGGTGGCCTTCATGCCGTGGGAAGGCTACAACTACGAAGACGCCATTTTAATTTCGGAACGCCTCGTCAAAGATGATGTTTTCACGTCCATTCATATAGAGCAGTACGAGGCTGAAGCTAGGGACACCAAGCTCGGCCCTGAGGAAATTACGAGGGACATCCCCAACGTGGGCGAGGATGCGTTGAAGGATCTGGACGAGAGGGGAATCATACGAATAGGTGCCGAAGTCCGGGCTGGAGATATCCTGGTGGGCAAGGTGACTCCCAAAGGAGAAACAGAGCTTACGGCGGAAGAAAGGTTGCTGAGAGCCATCTTTGGGGAAAAGGCAAGGGAGGTAAGGGACACCTCGTTACGCGTCCCGCATGGCGAATACGGTATAGTGGTGGACGTCAAGGTGTTTAGCAGGGAAAACGGCGACGAACTGCCGCCTGGAGTCAACCAGCTGGTGAGGGTGTACGTTGCTCAAAAACGCAAGATATCGGTTGGAGACAAGATGGCAGGTCGTCACGGGAACAAAGGTGTAATTTCAAGGATACTGCCGGTTGAAGACATGCCCTTCTTACCCGACGGCACTCCGGTTGATATAGTGCTAAACCCCTTGGGAGTTCCTTCGCGAATGAACATCGGTCAGATACTTGAAACGCACCTGGGGTGGGCTGCAAAAGCATTGGGATGGCACGTAGCAACTCCTGTTTTTGATGGTGCCGATGAGGAAGAAATCTTTGAATGTCTTAGAAAAGCAGGTCTGCCGGAAGATGGCAAGATACAGCTTAGAGATGGACGCACCGGAGAGCCTTTTGATAGAAAAGTTACGGTAGGCTATATGTACATGTTGAAACTTGTTCACTTAGTTGACGATAAGATTCACGCCAGGTCCACCGGCCCCTATTCGCTCGTCACGCAGCAGCCCCTCGGCGGAAAGGCACAATTCGGAGGACAGAGATTCGGAGAGATGGAAGTGTGGGCTTTGGAGGCCTACGGTGCAAGCTACACCTTGCAGGAACTCCTTACTGTGAAGTCCGATGACGTGATGGGTCGCGTGAAAACTTACGAGGCCATCGTAAAAGGCGAAAACGTGCCTGAGCCGGGAATACCCGAATCTTTCAAGGTGCTCATAAAAGAATTGCAGTCGCTGTGCCTCGACGTAAAGATTCTTTCCGAGGATGCGAAAGAAATAGAAATTAAGGAAACCGATGACGATGAGGAAGTTGAAGGTCTGGATGTGAATATGGAAGGCCTCGAAGGACAGGTAGAAACCCCGGTGACGGATGAAGAGGAAGAAGAACCGGAAGAAGAAGACCTGTACGAAGAACTGCTGTCAGATAGGGAATTGGAAAAGGATATGGATTTTGATGAGGACTTCGATGAGGAGTTGGATTTTGGAGAAAGCGATGAAGACGATTATTAATCAATGAAGGGAGAGACGCCCTTTGCTTGAGCTGAACTTTTTCGATTCCATAAGGATAGGTCTTGCCTCCCCGGAACAGATAAGAGAATGGTCAAGGGGCGAAGTAAAAAAGCCCGAAACCATAAACTACAGAACTTTAAAACCGGAAAAGCACGGACTTTTCTGCGAGAGGATATTTGGCCCAGTCAAGGACTGGGAATGTCATTGCGGCAAATATAAGAGGGTGAAATACAAAGGCGTCATTTGTGACCGCTGCGGCGTCGAGGTTACCAAATCCAAAGTGCGCCGCGAGAGGATGGGGCACATCGAACTTGCCGCCCCAGTATCCCACATCTGGTTTTTGAAAGGCATACCCAGCAGAATCGGGCTAATGCTCGATATGTCACCGCGGGCTTTGGAGAAAGTCATATATTTCGCTTCATACATTGTAATCGACCCGGGCAATACCCCTCTTGCCAAGAAACAGCTCCTGACCGAAAAAGAATACAGGGAATATAGGGAGAAATACGGCAACGCATTCAGGGCAGGCATGGGTGCTGAAGCGATAAAAGAATTGCTGCAGGAAATAGACCTGGAAAAACTTGCGAAGGAGCTCAGAGCGGAGCTAAAAGAGGCTAATGGCCAGAAAAAAGTTCGCATTTTAAGAAGGCTTGAAGTGGTGGAAGCTTTCAGGAAATCGGGCAACAGGCCTGAATGGATGATACTTGAGGTAATACCGGTTATCCCGCCGGACTTAAGGCCGATGGTACAGTTGGATGGAGGGCGCTTTGCTACTTCGGATTTAAACGACCTTTACCGCAGGGTTATAAACAGGAACAACAGGCTAAAGAGGCTTTTGGACCTGGGGGCACCTGACATAATAGTTCGCAATGAAAAGAGGATGCTTCAGGAAGCAGTCGATGCGCTTATAGACAACGGCAGGAGGGGAAGACCGGTAACTGGTCCTGGCAACAGGCCCCTTAAATCGCTGAGCGACATGTTAAAAGGTAAGCAGGGGCGCTTCAGGCAAAACCTTTTGGGCAAGCGCGTGGACTATTCGGGCAGGTCGGTAATCGTAGTAGGTCCCGAGCTCAAGCTCTACCAGTGCGGGCTTCCCAAGGAAATGGCATTGGAGCTGTTTAAACCCTTTGTGATGAAGAAACTGGTGGAGGAAGGATACGCCCACAATATAAAAAGTGCTAAAAGAATGGTGGAGAGGGTAAAACCCGAAGTGTGGGACGTGCTCGAGGATGTCATAAAAGAGCATCCGGTGCTCTTAAACAGGGCTCCCACGCTTCACCGCCTGGGCATTCAGGCGTTTGAACCGGTGCTGGTGGAAGGCAGGGCTATCCAGATTCATCCGCTGGTCTGCACTGCATACAATGCCGACTTCGACGGCGATCAGATGGCCGTCCACGTCCCGCTTTCGGCTGAAGCCCAGGCAGAGGCAAGACTACTCATGCTTTCCACCAACAACATGTTAAAGCCAGCCGATGGAAAGCCGGTAGTCACTCCGACGCAGGATATGGTACTGGGCATCTATTACCTCACCATAGAGCGGGACGGCGTAAAAGGTGAAGGCAAGTATTTCTCCTCTCCCGAAGAAGCTGTGCTGGCGTATAATATGGGAGAAGTATCCCTCCATGCCAAAGTCAATGTAAGAGTGACGAGGGAAATCAACGGACAAAAGCGTTCTAAAATAATCAAGACTACACCGGGCCGTATCATTTTCAACGAGTGCATACCCCAGGACCTCGGTTTTGTAGATAGGAGCAAGGAAGAAAACCTCTTCGAGCCGGAGCTAAATATGTTGGTCGATAAAGGCAAACTTGGAGAAATAGTAGACCGTTGCTACAAAAAACACGGCACCACCAAGACCGCCGAAGTGCTCGATAAGATAAAGGAATTAGGTTTCCATTTCGCCACAAAGGCCGGCATAACCATAGGCATCACCGATATAGAGATACCGGAGGACAAGGAAAAAATCATTTCCGAGGCGGAAGAGCAGGTCGACCAGGTAGAACTAATGTACAGGCGAGGGCTTATTTCCGACGAAGAACGCTATGAAAAGGTCATCGAGATATGGGCTAACGCCACGGAGAAGGTCACTGAAAGCTTGATGAACAGCCTGGATAAATTGAACTCGGTCTACATGATGGCCAATTCCGGCGCAAGAGGTAATAAGCAGCAGATAAGACAGCTGGCCGGAATGAGGGGCCTCATGGCCGACACCGCAGGGCGCATCATAGACCTGCCGATTAAGGCCAATTTCAGAGAAGGGCTTACCGTGCTGGAATACTTCATATCAACCCACGGTGCAAGAAAAGGCCTTGCCGATACGGCTCTAAGGACCGCCGACTCCGGTTACCTGACCAGGCGACTGGTGGATGTGAGCCAAGACGTGATAGTGAGGGAACTGGACTGCGGCACAACGGAAGGCGTCACCGTAAGGGCCATAATGGACGGCAAAGAGGTGATAGAAACCTTAAGAGAGCGAATCGATGGCCGTTATGCTCTGGAGGATGTGGTAGATCCTAGAACCGGCGAAGTTCTAGTAAGGGCCAACGAAATGATTACCGACGAAATTGCGGATAAGATAGTGGCCGCAGGTATAGAGGAAGTAAAAATCCGTTCGGTCTTTACCTGCAGGACCCGCCACGGCGTTTGCGCCAAGTGCTACGGAAAGAACCTTGCTACCGGAAAACCTGTAGAAGTAGGTGAGGCGGTGGGAATAATAGCAGCCCAGTCCATTGGGGAGCCCGGAACGCAGCTTACCATGAGAACGTTCCACACCGGTGGAATTGCCGGATATGACATAACTCAGGGTCTTCCGAGGGTCGAAGAATTATTTGAGGCAAGAAGGCCGAAAGGACAGGCGGTCATTGCGGAAAATTCCGGCACGGTGAGGATTCTGGACACCAAGAAAAAGAGGGAAGTGGAGGTTACCGGCGACGACGGGGAAGTCAGGGTTTACCAGATTCCTTATGGAGCGCGGCTGACGGTGGAAAACGGAAGCCGTGTAGAAGCAGGAGACCCATTGTGCGAAGGCCCCATAAACCCCCACGACATATTGAGAATAAAAGGCGTAGGGGGAGTTCAGGCTTACCTGTTACAGGAAGTGCTTAAGGTCTACCGGATGCAGGGAGTGGATATCAACGATAAACACATTGAAATTATAATCCGACAGATGCTGCGCAAGGTGAAAATAGAGGATCCGGGAGATACCGATCTTTTGCCGGGTGAACTAGTAGATATATTCGAATTTGAGGAGATAAATGAGCACGCAAAGCAGGAAGGTAAAAAGCCCGCAGAGGCAAGGAGGGTCCTCTTGGGCATAACAAAAGCGTCCCTTGCCACCGATTCGTTCCTGTCTGCGGCGTCCTTCCAGGAAACGGCGCGAGTTCTTACGGAAGCAGCTATAAAAGGCAAGATTGACCCGCTTATAGGACTTAAAGAAAACGTAATAATAGGGAAGCTCATTCCTGCAGGTACCGGAATGAAGCGCTACAGGAACATCAAAATAAACGTGGAGGGGCACGGGCAAGAAAATCAAGCCACGAACCAGAAGTAAAACTTTATTGACACTTACTTTTGATAATGCTAAAATATATAAGTGCGTGCTCAAGCTTTACAAAAAGCGACAAGCTTGAGGAGGGCATGGAATGCTTAGCAAATTAAAAAGTGCCCCCAAGAAGACAGTAGGGACCAAACAAACACTGAAAGCTGTAGAAAAAGGACAGGCAGCTGTGGTGTTCATTGCTGAAGACGCTGAAGAGCATGTAGTTGCCGGGCTAAAAGAACTGTGCAGGGCTAAAGGCATCGAAATAGTACCTGTAGCTACTATGAAGGAACTGGGGGAGGCGTGTGGCATCGACGTAGGGGCAGCATCGGCTGCGATATTAAATCAACAATAGAAAACAAAAGATGCCCCTATTATGGGGCATTCTTTTTTGCTGAATTGTTTGGGAAGGAGGTGTAACGATGCCGACGATAAACCAGTTGGTGAGGAAAGGAAGGAAAAAGGTTGTTTCCAAATCCAAATCTCCTGCATTGAGAGGATGTCCGCAGAAGCGGGGAGTGTGTACCGTTGTAAAGACTACGACACCTAAAAAGCCCAACTCCGCCTTGAGGAAGATAGCAAGGGTAAGGCTTACCAATGGTGTGGAAATTACAGCTTATATCCCGGGCATAGGTCACAACCTCCAGGAGCACTCCGTGGTTTTGGTAAGAGGCGGTAGGGTAAAGGACCTACCCGGTGTAAGGTACCACATCATCCGCGGCGCATTAGATGCTGCAGGAGTCGCCAACAGGAGACAGGGCCGCTCCCTTTACGGGGCTAAAAGGCCGAAGTCTTAATTGGAAGGAGGGAAGAGGATGCCGAGAAAAGGTCATGTTGTTCGAAGAGATGTGCCAGAAGATCCCATCTACAAGAGCAAGTTAGTGACTAAGCTCATCAATAAACTAATGTACGATGGGAAAAAGAGCATCGCCCAAAAGGCATGCTACAGAGCTTTTGAAATAATCCGCGAAAAAACAGGAAAGGATCCATTGGAAGTTTTCCACGAAGCGTTGAAAAACGTGATGCCGGTCCTTGAGGTAAGGCCTCGTAGGGTAGGCGGTGCTACCTACCAGGTGCCTATAGAAGTGCCCGAGCACAGGCGAATTTCTTTAGGTATTCGCTGGCTTGTGGAGTATGCCCGCGAGCGCAATGACAAGAAGACGATCCAAGAAAAATTAGCCGCAGAGATAATGGATGCTGCCAACGGGACGGGCGGTGCTGTGAAGAAGAAGGACGAAACTCATAGGATGGCTGAAGCCAACAGGGCTTTTGCCCACTACCGGTGGTAATACGAAGCTATTGTTGGTCTTTTTTTGCCATTTTATACAGAAAGGGGTGTAGCAAATGCCTAGACAGATTCCGCTGAACAGATTGAGGAATATAGGTATAATGGCTCATATAGACGCCGGGAAGACCACTACCACCGAAAGAATCCTCTTTTACACCGGGAAAGTGCACAAACTTGGCGAAGTTCACGAAGGTACCGCTACAATGGACTGGATGGTGCAGGAACAGGAAAGGGGTATAACCATAACTTCGGCTTCCACGACCTGCTACTGGAAGGACCACCAGATTAATATCATCGATACGCCAGGCCACGTGGATTTTACCGTAGAAGTAGAGAGGTCCTTGCGCGTGCTTGACGGGGCTGTTGCGGTTTTCTGCGCAAAAGGCGGTGTTGAACCCCAGTCCGAGACTGTATGGCGGCAGGCGGATAAGTACCATGTTCCGCGGATAGCGTATGTGAACAAGATGGATATAATCGGTGCTGACTTTTATAATGTAATAAAGCAGATTAAGGAAAGACTAGGGGCAAATCCTGTGCCGATCCAGGTGCCCATAGGGTGTGAGAATGAATTCAGGGGAATAGTTGACCTCGTTGGTATGAAGGCTTATATCTATACTAACGATCTGGGGACGGATATTCAGGTCACAGAAATCCCCGAAGATGTTAAAGAAAAAGCGGAAGAATACAGGGAGAAGTTGCTCGAATCCGTCTCGGACCTGGACGAGGCCATTATGGAGAAGTTTCTAGAAGGCGAAGAAATATCGGAAGAAGAAATAAAAGCAGCCCTAAGAAAAGCGTGTATAGAAGTAAGAGCCGTTCCAGTGCTTTGTGGTTCTTCTTATAGGAATAAAGGCGTACAGCTCCTTTTAGACGCAATAATCGACTACCTGCCTTCACCCCTTGACATACCTCCGGTAAAGGGAGTGGATCCCGCAACCGGTGAAGAGATCGAAAGGATTGCTAGCGACGACGAAGCTTTTTCAGCTCTGGCATTCAAAATTATGAGCGACCCGTATGTGGGTAAATTGACCTACTTCAGGATTTATTCCGGGACTTTGAAGGCGGGTTCTTACGTGTATAACTCTACGAAAAACAAGAAAGAAAGAATAGGCAGGATCTTGAGGATGCATGCAAACCACAGGCAGGAAATGGAAGAGGCTATGACGGGAGAAATCGTTGCAACCGTCGGTTTGAAGGATACCACTACGGGCGACACGCTGTGTGCCGAAGAAAAGCCCATAATCCTGGAATCCATGCAGTTCCCAGAACCTGTTATTTCAGTAGCCATTGAGCCAAAAACCAAGGCAGACCAAGAAAAGATGAGTATTGCGCTCCAGAGGCTGGCCGAAGAAGACCCGACCTTCAGAACTTACACAGATCCGGAGACCGGTCAGACCATTATTTCAGGTATGGGAGAACTGCACCTTGAAATAATAGTCGACAGGATGTTCAGGGAGTTTAAGGTTCAGGCCAACGTAGGTAAACCTCAAGTGGCATATAAGGAAACCATCAGAAAATCCGTAAAGGCAGAAGGAAAGTACATCCGCCAGACCGGTGGCCGCGGCCAGTACGGTCACGTGTGGCTTGAAATCGAGCCGCTTGAGCCTGGAAAAGGCTATGAGTTTGTCAACAAGATCGTCGGCGGCGTAATTCCTAAAGAATATATACCGGCAGTAGATGCAGGTGTGCGCGAAGCCATGCAAAACGGAGTCCTTGCCGGGTATCCGGTAGTGGATGTAAAGGTAACGCTGTTTGACGGTTCATACCATGAAGTTGACTCTTCGGAAATGGCATTCAAAATAGCAGGTTCGGTAGCCTTCAAGGAAGCGATGAAGAAAGCAGATCCGGTGCTTTTAGAACCGATAATGAAAGTTGAGGTAGTGGTGCCCGAAGAATACATGGGGGATGTTATAGGCGACCTGAATTCTAGAAGGGGACAGATAGAAGGCGTCGAAATGCGGGGCAACGTTCAGGTCATAAGGGGTTACGTGCCGCTTGCTGAGATGTTTGGATATGCTACTGACCTCAGGTCCAAGACTCAGGGCCGAGGCACGTACACCATGCAGTTCTCGCACTACGCCGAGGTGCCCAAAAATATTGCGGAAACCATTATAAACAAATAACCTGAAAAGGAGGAAAAGCGATGGCAAAGCAAAAATTTGAGAGGAAGAAGCCTCACGTAAACGTAGGCACGATAGGTCACGTAGACCATGGGAAGACCACATTGACAGCGGCGATAACGAAGGTATTGTCGAC
>JAKIHM010000027.1 GCA_021608145.1 Thermovorax subterraneus | reverse complement strand
GCCTATTTGGAACGCCATCTTAAGTACTGCGGTGTGGAGATAGAAATCACCTCGCAGAAGGAGGCTGAAGATGCACATACGGAACTGGTCCAGGATTTACTGGCTGTAGTGACTTTTTTTTCAGCCCAGCTGTATGGCGCAAGAGGTGGCAGAAAAGTCCGGCAGGGTTTTCGGGAGCTGATAAGAGATGCCGAAGAAACACAAGAAGGACAAATTTAGCATGACAGTTTGTGGAGAGTTCTTTCCGGAAGTTTACCCGGCCTTCCGCTCACAGAAATGGAGCCGTGGAGAGGAAGACCCTCTTGAGACGGAGATGCGCCTCTTCTGTGCCTGCCAGAGATGGGCCTTCAACCGGCTACTAGAGGGTGCATCCCGCGATGAAATAAAGAAATTGGGGCAAGATCTTTTCGGAATCAACTCCCGCTACGTAGACGATGCAAGGCTTAGGGCACAGGCCGTGCTGGACTCCCAAAAAGAGCTGCTGGAGCTGGAGATTGAGGAGACGGAAAACAAGCTACGCCGGGCGAGGAAGAAACTAAGCACAGCCATGAGAAAGTTGGTGAAAGCAGAGAGGAAAGGCGATGCCCCGGATATTGTTGAAAAACTCCGCATGGCAGTCAAGGGACGGAACAACCGGGTAGCGTCTTTAGAGAAGAAGCTAGCCGAGCTTGAGGCTTACCGGGAGAATGGCACGATACCAAAGGTAGTCTTTGGCGGAAGAAAGCTATGGGAAAAGGTCTGCAAGGGGCGGGCCACGCTGGAGGAGTGGCGAGCATCCCGCAAAAACCGCCTTTACTCCCGGGGAGACGAGACAAAAGGCGGTAACCCTAACATTAAGGTATCCTTTGACGGGCGAGATTTCCGCCTCGCAGTATCCATATCCCACCTTTCCCAACAGACAGGCACGGATAAACATGGCCGCCCGAAGATGAGCAAAGCCCCCAGAGTAGAAGGGAGATTGTGGCTTCCGGAGAAGCACCGGGACCTGGTGCGGATATGGCTAGCTATGAAGCTGCCCTACACAGTAGAGCTGGTCCGCACCCCGCAGGACCGCTATATAGTGCACCTGACGTTCGACCTTGGCGGGATGAAGGAACCCGACTTTACTAAAGGTTGTATAGCCCTGGACATCAATCCTGACGGGATAGCCTTATGCAATGTAAGTGCTTTAGGCCAGCCTGAGCCGTGGTCGGAAGATTTTAATATCCCTTACCCTGGCAACCTGGGCAAGTATGAGGGAGAGTTTCAGGTTATCACTTACCCGGACGGTTTTCTCTACATTAGGATACCCGACTTAGCCTATGCTTGTGGCTTCCGGAGGGACTATCTGATAGGCGTTTTAGCTAGGGTAATCACTGACGTGGCTTTCTCCCTGGGCAAACCCATAGTCCTGGAGGACCTGGATTTCGGCAAAGACAGGCTGGATACCAACAAAAAGTTTAACCGAATGGCTTCAAACTTTCCCTTTACAAAAATGGTAGAAGCCATGTACCGGCGGGCTGTCAAGGAAGGAGTGCCCTTTAAGCTCGTATCTGCCCGGCACACGTCCACCATAGGCTACTGGAAGTATATGGAGTGTTACGCCGTTCCGGTGCACTGTGCGGCGGCATTGGTTATTGGCCGCCGGGCGATGGGCTTTAAGGAACGGGTAACGAAAGAGCTTAAACAACTGGTAGTCCAAATCAAGCAAAACCTGACCTACAAGGTCGATCCTACTACACCGAGGGAAGGAAGAGGGATGACCCGCAGGGTCAGGGATTGCTTGAGGCGGCTGGAGGGGAAGCTCCTGCTGCACAACGGGCTTGCCCGGTGGCAGCAGGAGGCGTATTATTCCGTCTGGCATGACCTCAAAAAGCTTGCCCTGTCCTTACGGTGACCCCGTTTAGCCGGTATCGGACAAACCGGTAGGCGTCCTAACAGGACGGCTCGGGCGGCGGTGAGAGCACACCGCCTTTACTCCGGTCAACTCTGGCCTGCGGGTGTTGAAAGACACTCCGTCAGTCCGTGCGGGCGAGTCTGGGGTACGGGAGGGGATAACCTCTCCGTCCGGGTTCCGGGTGGGACTCCCGGGCCGAGGCCCCCTGTCGCCCTGCCCCTTGGAGGGCAAATCAAATATCTGGAAAGGAGGCGAAAACCTGGTCTGGGGGCCGGCTTGGCTGGAGATAAAAACAGTCAAGTTTTTTGAACCAGGAAGTTTATGCGAATAGGCATTATCAGCGATACCCACGGGAGTTCTACTGCTTTCAGGAAAGCTCTGGAAATTTTAGGCCGGTGCGATATCATACTCCACGCCGGAGATGTGCTGTACCACGGTCCCCGAAATCCCCTGCCGGAAGGTTATAATCCGAAAGAACTATCGGAAATTATAAATAGCGTACAAACTCCGATGCTCATATCTGCCGGCAACTGCGATGCCCCTATCGATCAGATGCTCATTTCCGTTCCGCTTCAGTCGCCGTATTCGATGCTCTGCTTTGACGGTAAAAAGCTCCTTTTGACCCATGGCCATGATATGGAGGAAAAAGCTCTTGAAGAGCTTGCAATGAAGTGGAAGGTAGATATACTGGTCACCGGACATACGCACGTGAAGGATATAAAAAACATGCCGGGACTTCTGCACGTAAATCCCGGCTCGTGCTCACTCCCTAAAGATGGTATTCCATCGGCTGGATTGATAGATGGCAATGAAGTCCATCTCATAGACTTGAATACAGGTCAATCCATAAAGTCTGTAAGTCTCAAATGAAAAGAGAAAAAGCCCCAACTGGGTATAACTTATGATAGCTCCCATAGTAAATAATAGACAGTTGAAATAACAAAAACTTTTGTTACAAGGGAGCATATCTCCCTCTTGGGGCTTCTTTTTTTAATTTTTTAAGATGTAAGTCCTATATCCTTCCTAAAGTGCATTCCATCAAAGTAAATCTTCGATGCCGCCCTGTACGCGTTGTCTCTTGCCTCTTCTTCGGTCTTGCCCAAAGCGGTGACACCCAGTACCCTTCCGCCAGCGGTAACCACTTTCTCGTCTTTTAAAGCCGTCCCGGCATGAAAAACGACGGCTCCTTCTTTTTCCGCGTCCTCTATTCCTGTTACTTCCTTTCCTTTTTCAAAAGCACCGGGATAACCCCCTGATGCGAGGACTACGCAGACCGCCTTCTCCTTGCTCCATTCAATGTCGGTTTCGGAAAGCCTTCCCTCCAAAGCCTTGACAATTATCTCCACAATGTCGGTATTTAGCCTCGGCAAAACCGACTGGGTTTCGGGATCGCCAAAGCGGCAGTTAAACTCAAGAACCTTCGGCCCTTTCGAAGTCAACATGAGGCCTGCATAGAGCACTCCTTTAAATGGAGCACCTTCCTTTTCTATGGCTTCGAGAGTTTTTCGGATTATATTTTCTCTCACGTATTCCGAAACATCATCTGTGTAATAGTATGCAGGTGAAACGGCTCCCATACCCCCCGTATTGGGGCCTTCATCCCCATCAAAAACCCTTTTGTAATCCCTACTGCTCTCCATAATTTTTGCGGTTTTACCATCGCAAAAAGCCATTACGGTCACTTCGCGGCCCTCTAGAAATTCTTCAATAACTATACGCCTGCCGGCCTTTCCGAAAACTCCATCCTTCATCATTGCCTTAACAGCACTTTTTGCTTCTTCTCTTGTCCTTGCCACCACGACCCCTTTTCCGGCCGCAAGGCCTTCTGCCTTCACCACAATGGGCATTTTGGAATCTTCCACGTAGCGGAGGGCTTTTTCATAATCGTCAAAAACCTCGTATTCTGCAGTAGGTATACCGTATTTTTTCATGAGATTTTTCGCAAAAACCTTGCTCCCTTCGATTTGGGCTGCTGCTTTATTCGGTCCGAATATCTTGAGCTTTCTTTTTTCGAACTCGTCGACGATGCCCTCCACCAGCGGCGCTTCAGGTCCTACTACAGTAAGGTCTATGCCTTCCTTTTCTGCAAAATCTGCAATTTTTTCGATATCTTCGGCTTTAATGTCCACGCATTCTGCAAGTTCCGAAATGCCTGCATTGCCGGGAGCCGAATATATCTTTTTTACAAAAGGGCTCTGGGCTATCTTCCAGACAAGGGCATGTTCTCTTCCCCCGCCGCCAACTACAAGTACTTTCATAGACTTTCCTCCCTTTTAATGCCTGAAGTGTCTTATCCCTGTAAAGACCATGGCTATTCCATTTTCATCGGCAGTTTTTATAGAGTCCTCATCGCGGACGGATCCGCCGGGCTGGATTATAGCGGTAATTCCAGCCGCCGCTGCAGTCTCTACAACGTCCGAAAATGGGAAGAAAGCGTCGGAGGCCAGAACTGCACCTTTTGCCTTATCCTTTGCCCATGCTATGCTTTGCTGGGTAGGCCATAATCTGTTGACCTGACCCATCCCTATTCCGACCGTAACTTTATCTTTTGCAAGGACTATCGCATTTGATTTTACGTGCTTTACTACTTTCCACGCAAATAGCAGATCTTTCATTTCCTCCGGGGTAGGAGCCCTTCTCGTCACCACTTTGAGGTCCTTTTCGTTGAAGTCTTTTACATCTGGTTCCTGCACTAAAATTCCGCCGCTTACCCTCTTTAAGTCCCATCGTGTATATTTTCTACCTTTCATCTCGACTTCGAGAAGTCTCAAGTTCTTTTTCGCTTTTAGTAATTCTAATGCATCCGGCTCGAATCCCGGCGCTATCACTATCTCTAGGAATATCTTAGAAAGTTCTTCTGCGGTTTTTACATCCACCGTTCGATTTAATGCTACTATCCCCCCGAAAATCGAAACAGGATCCGCTTCATAGGCCTTTAAAAATGCCTCGTGCAAATCTCTGCCGCACGCCACGGCACAGGGATTGGTGTGCTTTATGGCAACCGCACAGGGCTCGTCAAATTCCAACACCAGTGACAATGCCGCATCGACATCGTTTATGTTGTTGAATGAAAGCTCTTTTCCCGAAAGCTTTCTTGCCCCGGCGATGGTGCCCGATATATCCCCCATTTCCCTGTAAAAGGCTGCCTTTTGATGTGGATTTTCGCCGTAGCGGAGGTCCTGGACTTTTTCAAATGTCAGTGTGAGGTTTTTAGGAAAGATATCTTTTTCTTGAGTTTCCTCTGCCAAAACAGTCCTTCTCAAATAATCGGAAATCATGGCGTCGTAATGAGCAGTATGCTCGAAAACCTTGAGCGCGAGTCTTCTTCTCAGTTCCCTACTCACATCATCTTTACTTTTAAGCTCTTCCAGCACTACTTTGTAATCTTCGGGATCGCATATAACTATCACGTTTTCATGATTTTTCGCCGCAGAGCGGAGCATGGCAGGACCGCCGATGTCTATATTTTCAATGGCCTCTTCGAATGTAACTCCAGGTTTTTCGATGGTCTGTTTGAACGGATAAAGGTTGACAGCCACCAAATCTATCGGCTCTATACCGAGCTCCTTCATTTGCTTTAAGTGAACTTCGCTTTCTCTCAATCCCAGCAACCCGCCGTGAATTTTGGGATGAAGGGTTTTAACCCTGCCGTCCAAAATTTCCGGAAAACCTGTAACTTCCGCGACGGGAATAACCTCTACGCCGCTTTCCGAAAGGAGCTTCGCAGTTCCGCCGGTAGAAATTATCTCGACCCCAAGCTCCTTCAATGCCTTTGCAAATTCTACAACACCGGTTTTGTCGGAAACCGAAATCAATGCCCGCCTTATCATATCGAATTCCTCCTTATTCTTTTATGAAAACACGCCTTCCCACAACTTCCAATTTTTTCTCTGCAAAAAGCCTTATGGCTTCCGGAAGTAGTTCATGTTCTACTTCAAGCACCCTTTTTGCGAGAATCTCCGGGGTATCATCATCCCTTACTTCTACGGCCTTTTGTAAAATTATGGGACCTGTATCCGTCCCTTCGTCCACAAAGTGAACTGTTGCACCTGTAACTTTTACTCCGTACTCCAAAACCGCCTTATGCACGCGGAGTCCGTAATAACCTTTGCCGCAAAAGGCGGGTATGAGGGAAGGATGGATGTTTATTATCCTGCCGGCAAAAGCCCTAACGAAGTGCGGCGAAAGCACTTTTATGTAACCCGCCAGTACAACGAGCTCCACCTTCGCTTCTTTTAGCTTTTTAATCATCGCCTCCTCGTATTCCATTTTCGAAAGGTATCTTTCCGGGCAAATTGCAACACTTTCGATATTGTTGTCCCTTGCCCTTTTTAGGGCGTAAGCATCTTCCCTGCTGGATATTACAATTTCAATGGAAGCATTTAACTTCCCAGTTTTTATGCTGTCGATTATCGCCTGAAGATTAGTGCCGCTTCCAGAAACCAAAACTCCAAGTTTCAAGGCCGGCAAAATACCACCCCGCCTTCGCCCTTTACGACTTTGCCGATAATCCAGGCTTTAAAGCCCGAAGCGTTGCATATTTTCAAAGCCTCGTCCGTCTCATCTTCGGGCAAAACTACCGCAAAACCTATCCCCATGTTGAACGTCCGGTACATCTCGCGATCATCTACATTCCCCATTCTCTGAAGCATCGAAAATACCGGCGGGATATCCCAGGAGCCCTCGTAAATTCTGAATTCCAGGCCCTGAGGTAAAATTCGGGGCAGGTTTTCGAAAAACCCGCCACCCGTTATATGGGCCATTCCGTGAATTTGAAGACTTAACAATTTTTTTACGGCTCCTACATAGATGCAGGTAGGGGTAAGAAGTTCTTCCCCCAAAGTCTTCCCGAATTCTTCTACATAGCTTTCTACGCTCAATTTCCCTATTTCGAAAAATATTTTCCTTGCCAGGGAATAGCCGTTGCTGTGCAGTCCCGAGGAAGAAAGTCCGATTACAACATCTTCTTCTTTTATTTTGGAACCATCCACAATCTTATCCTTGTCCACAATCCCTACTGCAAAACCCGCCAGGTCGTATTCGCTTTCTTCGTAAAATCCCGGCATTTCGGCGGTTTCACCGCCGACTAAGGCGCAGTTTGCCGTCTTGCAGCCTTCGGCCACTCCCTTTACTATTTCTTCTATCTTTTCCGGCACAATCCTTCCCGTAGCGATATAGTCCAGGAAAAAAAGCGGCTCGGCACCGTGAACGGCTATATCATTCACGCACATCGCCACGCAGTCTATCCCCACCGTATCGTGTTTGTCCATCATGAAGGCTATCTTGAGCTTGGTCCCAACTCCGTCAGCACCCGACACCAAAACGGGATGGGTGTAATTTTTTAGATCTAGCTCAAAAAATCCGCCAAAGCCGCCTATATCGCCAAGAACTCCTTTACGGTATGTGGAGCGCACATGGGATTTCATGAGCTCCACAGCCCTATTCCCTGCATCCACGTCAACGCCGGCATCCCGGTAGGTAATTTTCTCTTTCACAAAACATCTCCCCTAGCATTTCTCGAAAAGATATTTTTTCCTTTCTCCCGGAACTTTCAAGGGATATTCCCCTGAAAAACAGGCGGTGCAAAACTTTTCACGGCTATAGCCAGTAGATTTTATGAGGCCTTCCAGGCTTAAAAAGCCGAGGCTGTCTGCTCCGATATATTTTCTTATCTCTTCTACATTATGGGTTGCAGCGATCAATTCTTTTTGGGAAGAAGTATCTATTCCAAAATAGCAGGAGTGAGTTACAGGAGGTGAGCTAACCCTTACGTGAACTTCCTTTGCACCCGCATCCTTTAACATCTTTATTATCTGGCCGCTGGTCGTACCCCTCACTATTGAATCGTCTACCAGAACCAGCCGTTTTCCTTTCACCTCGGATTTTAGGGCATTTAGCTTCAGCATTACCCCCAAACTTCTCAGCTTTTGGCTCGGCTGGATAAAAGTCCTTCCTATATAGCGGTTCTTTATGAGTCCGAAGCCGAAGGGTATACCCGACTGAGCCGAATACCCCATGGCTGCCACTGTTCCGGAATCCGGAACCCCCACCACCAGGTCTGCATCCGCCGGATGTTCCAAAGCTAAAATCCTGCCGCTCTCCCACCTTGCCCTGTAAACGTTTATGCCATCTATAGTGCTGTCGGGCCTTGCAAAGTAAACGAATTCGAATATACAAAGGGAATTTTTCTCCTGACATTTGTACTTGACGCTTTTTACGCCGTGGCGGTTTATGACCACAATCTCGCCGGGTTCTACATCCCTTATGAACTCCGCTCCTATGGTGTCGAAAGCGCAGCTCTCGGAAGCAAGCACATAAGAACCGTTGTATTTCCCAAGACATAGGGGCCTAAAGCCATTCGGGTCCCTCACGCCGATTAGGCTGTTTTCTGTCATTATGACCAGAGCGTAAGCTCCTTTTATCCTATCCATACATCCTTTTATCGCTTCAACTATGTCTTTTGATGCTTCCCTCGCGATGAGAAATGCAATTATTTCGCTATCTACCGTTGTTTGAAATACGGCTCCGCTTTGTTCTAACTCGTACCTCAACTCATAGGCATTTACCAGATTTCCGTTATGGGCGACAGCAAGATAGCCATTTTTATATCTCACCACCAGAGGCTGGGCATTGCTTAAACTATTAGAACCGGTTGTGGAGTACCTCACGTGTCCTATGCCGATGTGCCCCGAGAATCTATCGAGTACTCTTTCCGTAAATACTTCTGATACAAGGCCGAGGTCTTTATGGTAGTCGATACCGTTTCCAGAACTCACGGCAATGCCAGCGCTCTCCTGCCCCCGGTGCTGAAGGGCATAAAGGCCATAATACAGCGTTCTCCCAAGGCCCGGATCTTCCATCTCAGAATATATCCCTATAACCCCACACGCTTCTTTAAATTTTTCTTCCATTATCCCTCTACCTTTCGCTCCAAAGATTTGCTCCATATTTCGGCCATCTCCCCAACGGAAAGCTCGATTTTCTTAAAGCCGCCTTTCGAATCTTTAACGTTAATCCTAAAATACTCTGGCACAACACGGCCTAACACCGTAGCTTTAACGCCCGTTTCATCTGCAATCTCAATTAAAGCCGGAAGGTTTTCTTCTTTTAAACTGACTACTATCCTGGATTGCCCTTCTCCGAACAGCAGCGCATCAGCTCTTATGTCAGACGTTATCTCCCCTTCAAAGCCAAGGTTCCCAGTAATACAGGATTCTGCTATCGCTACGGCAAGCCCTCCTTCCGACACATCGTGGGCTGAACTTAAAATTTCCTCTTTTATTGCCTTCAGGCAGCAAAGATGAAGCCGCTTTTCACGTTCCAAATCGACTCTGGGAGGTTTCCCACCCTGGATACCAAAAATCACCCTCAAATATTCCGAAGCGCCCATTTCATCGCTGTTTTCACCCAAAAGGACAACTATGTCTCCCGGATTTTTAAACGCCATGGTGCAGTGCTTTGTTACATCTTCCAAAAGCCCCACCATTCCTATAACCGGCGTGGGGAATATTACCCTACTGCTGCTTTCATTGTAAAAGCTAACGTTGCCGCTTACCACCGGAATCTCTAAGGCCTTTGCGGCCTCCGAAATTCCATCTATGCATTTTTCAAACTGGTAATACACTTCGGGATTTTCAGGGCTGCCGAAATTGAGGCAATCAGTTATTGCAAGGGGTTTCGCCCCCGTCACCACAAGATTCCTTGCCGCTTCGGCCACCGCCTGTTTCCCGCCTTCATAAGGGTCGAGATAGCAGTAAAGCCCGTTGCAATCGGTAGTGAGCGCTATCCCCTTTTTAGTGCCCTTTATCCTCAAAACTGCCGCATCGGAACCCGGTGGAACCACAGTGTCGGTGCGGACGGTATGGTCGTACTGCTGGTAAACCCATGCTTTGCTCGCTATGTTAGGAGATGCCAAAAGCCTGAGAAGCACTTCGCTCAAATTTTCCGGAATTTCTATTTTTGAATAATCCAGATCCTGTATGTCCATATACGCCGGCCTTTTGCCTTCACGCTTTATCACCGGGGCCCCTTCTGCTAGCGACTTTGCCGGAACCTCAGCCACTATTTTGCCGTTTTCTAGGACCCTGAGCATCCCGTCGCCGGTTACCTCGCCTATTTTGATGGCGTACAAGTCCCATTTTTCAAATATCCTCTTTACATCTTCCTCATGACCTTTTTCTACTACAATCAACATGCGCTCCTGGGATTCCGAAAGCATCACCTCGTAAGGAGTCATCCCTTTCTCGCGCCTGGGAACCAGCGCTACGTCCAGCTCTATCCCGGTACCCGCCCTTGCGGCGGTTTCGGAACATGCCGAAGTAAGGCCTGCAGCCCCGAGGTCCTGAATTCCCACCACCCATTTTTCCTTTAAAAGCTCCAAACACGCTTCAAGCAGCAGTTTCTCCATGAAGGGGTCCCCTACCTGCACCGAAGGCCTTTTTGATTCTGATTCTTCAGACAGCTCTTCGGATGCAAAGCTGGCCCCGTGAATTCCGTCCCTTCCAGTTGCAGCTCCAACGAGCATTACGGAATTTCCTACCCCCTGCGCTTTGCCCCTTACTATATCCTCGTGGCGGATTATTCCGACGCACATGGCATTGACCAGAGGATTGTCCTTGTACGCATCGTTAAAATAGGTTTCGCCACCCACTGTGGGTATCCCCATGCAGTTTCCGTAATCCGCTATCCCGGAAACCACCCCTCCGAAAAGGTACTTTACTCTGGGGTCATCCAGTTCCCCGAACCTCAGGGAATCCAAAAGCGCTATCGGCCTTGCCCCCATAGCAAAAATGTCGCGGATTATGCCTCCCACGCCGGTAGCCGCCCCCTGATAGGGTTCCACAGCCGATGGATGGTTATGGCTCTCTATCTTGAGCACCACCGCCAGGTTATCCCCTATATCGACGATACCCGCGTTCTCACCGGGCCCCTGGAGCACGTGAGGTGCTTTTGTGGGAAATCTCTTCAAAAGCGGTTTTGAATTTTTGTAGCTGCAGTGTTCCGACCACATTACGCTGTACATTCCAAGCTCCACATCGTTAGGTTCACGTCCGAGCGTCTGGACTATAAGGTTGTACTCCTCGTCTGTAAGTCCCAGCTTTTTAGCTTCTTCTGCTTTTCCCAATTTTTACCCTCCCCTCGAGGTATTCTAAAATGGACATAAAAAGCCTCTTTCCATCGGTATTCCCCAAAATCTCTTCAGCGCAGCGCTCCGGATGGGGCATCATCCCGAGGACATTTCTTTCTTCGTTTAAGATCCCCGCTATGTTCTCCACCGATCCGTTGGGATTCGCTTCGTCTGTAATATTGCCTTTTTCATCCGAATAGTAAAATATGATTCTATCTTCTCTTTTTAACCTCTCTATAGTATCGGCATCGGCGTAATAATTGCCCTCGCCGTGGGCTATGGGCATTTTTACCACTTCTCCCGGCAGGTACATGTTCGTGAAAGGTGAATCGGCTGTACCCACTTTCAGGTATACGTCATGGCAGTGAAACTTGAGGTCTCTGTTTTTCATCATCGCCCCCGGAAGGAGTCCGGCTTCAAGGAGGATCTGAAATCCGTTACATATGCCGAGGATAAGCTTCCCCTTTTCGGCAGCTTTATAGACGCTGTCCATCGCTGGCGAGAACCTCGCGATGGCACCTGCCCTCAAATAATCGCCGTAGGAAAATCCCCCAGGCAGGATGATGAGATCGAAGTCCTCAGGAGAAAATTTTTCCTTGTGGAACACGTATTCCGCAGGCTGACCGAGGACTTCCTTCCACACATGAAAACAGTCCACATCGCAATTAGACCCGGGGAAAACTATTACGGCACACCTCATATACTTTCCTCCACCACTTCAAAGCTGAAATCTTCGAGAACCGGGTTTGCAAGGAGCTTTTCGCACATCATCCTTACCTTAGCCTTTGCTTCGTCCAAGTTATCGGCTTTAAGTTTAACCTCTATCAATTTGCCAACCCGAACGTCCTCAGCTTCAAAGCCAAGATGGTTCAAAGCACCCTTTATCGCGGCTCCTTGCGGATCGAGCACACCGTTTTTGAATCTAACCCATATTTTTGCATTAAACATTGCAATTCCTCCAAAACATTTTATAATTTTTAAACTTTATACTTCAATTCGGGTCAGGATTTCTCTATAAGCTTCTTGCACATTTCCAAGGTCCCTTCTGAAGCGGTCCTTGTCGAGCTTTTCCATGGTTTTTGCATCCCAGAAGCGGCACGTATCAGGAGAAATCTCATCGGCAAGCAAAATTTCACCTTTAAATCTCCCGAATTCCAGCTTGAAATCCACCAGGATTATATTTTTTTCGATGAGGAATCGGCTCAGTATCTCGTTTACTTTAAAGGAAGTCTCCTCGATGAAAGCTATCTCCTCTTTGGTGGCCAAATCCATTGCCAGGGCATGGTATGCGTTTATCATCGGATCGCCTAGTTCATCGCTTTTTAAGCAAAATTCCAAGACCGGACTTTTTAGTTTCATTCCCTCTTCAAGTCCGAGCCTTTTCGCCATGCTCCCCGCCGCTATATTCCTTACTATAACTTCCAGTGGCAGTATCTTCACAGCTCTTACAAGCATTTCCCTATCACTTAGGAGCTCAACAAAGTGAGTCTTTATTCCCTTTTCTTCTAATATTTTAAAAAACACCGCAGAAATTTTGTTGTTGAGTTCACCTTTTCCCTCTATCGTCCCCCTTTTTTGCCCGTTGAAAGCCGTAGCATCATCTTTAAATTCCATTACATAAAAATCCTCATCCTCCGTGCGGTAAACCCTTTTTGCCTTGCCCTCGTAAATCAATTCCAGCTTTTTCATTAATTGTTCACTTCCCTTTCCTTTAAATATTCTCTATACCCAATATTTTCTATCCTGGCTGCCTTCTCCTCTACTTCTTTTTTCATCTTTTCCTTGTATTCCTCGACCTTTTTCTTAATCTCGAGATACTTTATGCCCAAAATCTCTGCAGCCAAAATCCCGGCATTTTTTGCATTGTTTATCGCCACCGTGGCCACCGGCACCCCTGGCGGCATCTGAACTATCGACAAAAGGGAGTCAATCCCCTCGAGCGACGACGTCTTTACCGGGACGCCTATTACCGGCAAAGGCGTAATCGATGCCACCATCCCCGGAAGATGAGCCGCCCCTCCCGCTCCGGCGATTATCACTTCTATGCCCCTTTTGTCGCAGTTTTTGGCATAATCAAACATTCTCTCGGGAGTCCGGTGGGCCGAAACTATTGTCAGTTCAAAATCGATACCGAATTCCTCGAGAATCTTGGCTGCCTCCTGCATTACGGACAAATCGGAATCGCTCCCCATGATTATGCCTACCAGCGGCTTTTTCATATCATTACCTCGCTTTCACCTTTAATATGTTCTTCGCCTTTTTGGCCTTTTCAATGGCCTTTTCCACATCGTCATCGATCACCGTCACATGTCCCATTTTCCTGTAAGGCCGGGTTATCTTTTTGCCGTAAAAGTGAAAGTACAGTCCCTCTATGGAAAGTGCCTCCTCAAATCCCTCTACCAACGGTATTCCATCATATCCTTCTTCCCCTAAAAGATTCACCATCACGGCAGGAGAAAGCAGTTTGGTGGAACCCAGCGGCAGACCGCATATGGCCCTTATGTGCTGTTCGAACTGGCTCGTGGCACAAGCTTCGATGGTGTAGTGGCCGGAATTGTGAGGCCTTGGAGCTATCTCGTTTACCAATATCTTTCCTTTTTTGTCCAAAAACATTTCCACCCCGAAAACACCCACACCGGCTAAGGCTTTGACAACTTCTTTTGCAATTTCCATTGCTTTTTCTTCTAAATCTTTTTCTATTCTGGCAGGAGCTATTACCATATCGCATATATTGGCTCTTTCATCGAAGGTCATCTCCACGACCGGATAACTTATAATTTCCCCCTTAGTGCTCCTTGCTACCATAACTGCCAGTTCTTTTTCTATATCGACCAATTCTTCCACATAAGAGTCGTTGTAAAGTGCCTTTGCCATATCTTCTTCAGACCTAATAACGGCCACTCCTCTTCCATCGTATCCGCCTTTCCTGGTTTTTTGGACGAGTGGAAATCCGAACTTTTTAAATTCCTCGACGGTTGCTTGTTCGATTTTCGTGAACCTGGCTACCGGAATTCCTGCTTTTTTAAGTATCTCCTTTTGAGCCAATTTATCCTGGATGACCTCCAAAAGGTAAGGCGAAGGAAGTATGCTGTATCCTTTGTCTTGCAGCCTTTTAAGCGGTTCAGTCGCTATATGCTCGATATCGTACGTCGCCACATCGCTTTTTTCTACTAACTCTTCTAATTTCTTTTCATCGTAAAAATCTGCGACAATCTGGGCATCGGAAACCGAAGCGGCAGGACATTCCGGAGTCGGATCTAATATTACGACTGTAAACCCCATTTTTTTTGCCTCTTGTGCCATCATCTTACCCAATTGCCCGCCGCCAATTATGCCAATTTTAGGGAATCCCTTCATCCCCTCGTCTTTCAATGCAGTCTACCTCCAAATCCCTTTAAAAAATAATTAAGGTAGAGGAAATCTCTACCTTTTAAAGCCACGGGATTTTTGGCAATAACCAATCATCCCCTTATAGCCAGGGCGGTTTACGGCCGCCCGGTAGAGACTTCCAGGCCATATTCCTGGAATTATATAAGGGTTTCTTTACGAGCATTCAATTTGTTCGTTAACTTAAATACATAATACTACATTTTGGCGAATTAATCAAGTTTATTTCCGAACAATTTTATTGAATTTCCTTGATATTGTACGTTTATATTCGTGTCAAAAACTCATTTATCCTTTCCATCGCCTTTTCAAGGTTTTCCATTGAAGCAGCATAAGAAATCCTCACAAAACCCTTACCGCATTCGCCAAAGGCAATTCCGGGGACTACTGCAACTTTTTTATCAAAAAGCAGTTTATTTGCGAATTCTTCACACGAAAGGCCTGTATTTTCGACTGACGGGAAGATGTAAAATGCCCCTTTTGGCTCAAAGCACTCCAGCCCCATGCCTTTCAAGCTGCTGTAGACGAACACCCTTCTCCTGTCGTATTCCTCTCTCATCCTCTTTATATCTTCCCCTCCGTTTTTCAAAGCTTCGATTGCAGCATACTGCGCCATAGAAGATGCACAAGCCACGCTATACTGATGGACTTTTAGCAGCTCTTCTGCCAGTCCTTCTGGAGCAGCTAGATATCCAAGTCTCCAACCTGTCATAGAATAAGCTTTTGAAAAACCGCTAATTGTAACTGTTCTTTCTCTCATCCCTGGAAGAGCCGCAAAGGCTGTATGCTCCGCTCCATAAGTGAGTTCAGCATAGATTTCGTCGGATATCACGATTAAATCGTATTTTTCGGCAATTCTCGCAATACCCATAAGTTCATCTCGATTCATAATAGCACCGGTCGGGTTGTTAGGGTAAGATAAAATAAGTGCTTTTGATTTGGGGGTTATATACTTTTCCAGGATTTCCGGCTTCAAGACAAATCCATCCTTCATATAGGTGGGCACGGAAATAGGCATTCCTCCGGCAAGGACAACGCAGGGTTTATACGCAACGAAAGCGGGTTCGGGAATAAGGACTTCATCACCCGGGTTTAGCAGGGTCCGCATCACTACATCAATGGCTTCACTTGCTCCTATCGTCACTATTATTTCTTTTGATGGGTTGTAAGAAACGTTGAAACGGCTTTCCAGATATCTTGCTATTTCCTCGCGCAGCTCCATAATGCCTGGATTCGGCGTATAGGAAGTTTTGCCCTCATCCAATGCTTTCTTTGCCGCCTCCCTTATATGTAGCGGCGTGACGAAGTCCGGCTCTCCTATGCAAAGCGAAATCGCATCGGGCACCTGATTTACAACATTGAAAAAGTACCTTATTGTAGAAAAAGTTACCTCTTTCACTCTATCAGCCACGTACTTTTTATACTCCACAAAAACCCTCCCCTTCTCTAAATAAATTTTTATAATTTTTATAAATAAAAAGCTTAGGTTTTACTTTTTTCTGACCAAAAGCGACAAAAATCTTTTAAAAAACAATTTTCGCAGTTAGGTTTTCTTGCAGTGCAGATTCTTCGACCATGGTAAATTAACCAATGATGGGCTTTATTCCAGCAATCTTTGGGAATTTTCATGGTGAGGTCCTTTTCCACTTTTAGCGGGTCATTCCCATCAGAAAGACCCAGGCGCCTCGAAACTCTAAACACGTGGGTGTCCACCGCAAAAGCGTGTTTCCCAAAAGCATTGGCAAGTATCACATTGGCCGTCTTTCTGCCCACACCCGGAAGCTTGACAAGTTCTTCGAACTTGTCCGGCACCCGTCCAGCGTATTTTTCCAAAATTATTCGCGAAGACTCGATTATATTTCTGCTTTTGTTCTTAAAAAGTCCGCATTCTCTTATCTCATTTTCCAATACTTCGGGCTTCAAATTTGCAAAATCCTCGGGAGCTTTATATTTTTCAAAAAGTCTTTGCGTCACCTGATTGACCCGCTTGTCGGTGCATTGGGCGGAAAGTATGGTTGCCACCAATAATTGAAACGGATTTTCATACCGGAGGGCTGTGGTGGCATTGGGGTAATGTTCTTCGAGAAGTTTCAGTATTTTTAAAACCTTCTCTTTTTCATCCTTGCAGATCCCCTTCATAATCATCCCTTTAATTTTTTAATTTTCTCGCATGTTCTTTAAAATTTCAATTTCCTTTTTGTAATTTTCCATCCCTCCGGGAGTTTCCAGCAAAAAGGGCCTGTCCTTTATGGCTTCGTGGTTTATCACTTTTTTCATCGTTTCCAGCCCCAGCACACCCTCTCCCAGGTTTGCGTGCCTGTCCTTTCGGCTGGCAAGTCCAAGCTTGCTGTCGTTCAAATGAATAACTTTCAATCTTTCAAGCCCTAAAATTTTATCGAACTCTTCCAGCACTTCATCCAGATGCTCTTTTACGTCATATCCCGCACCGTAAAGGTGGCAGGTATCCACACACACCCCGAAGGCCTCGGGGATGCCGGTTTTGTCTATAATATCGTAAAGCTGCTCAAAAGTGTATCCCACCTCACTTCCCATTCCTGCCATGGCCTCCAGGAGCACCATCACCTTTTCCCTTCCGGTTACCACTTCCTTTAAAACAGCGGATATCCTTTCAATTCCGGCCTCGAGTCCGTCCCCTAAATGGCTTCCTGGATGAATCACAAGATATTCAGCGCCGACTTTTTCTAGCTTTTCTAAATCCTCCCTGATTACCATCTTGGTAAAATCCGCCGTTTCTTTTTTATTAGTCGCCATATTCATAGTGTAAGGTGCGTGGGCGACCAGAGGGCCGAAGTTTTCTCTTTTTCTCAATTCCTTTAGCTTCGCAATATCACCTTCATCCAATGCCTTTACTGCCCCACCCCTTGGGTTGCGGGTAAAGAATTGCATCGTATTTGCTCCTATCGAAAGGGCATCCTTTACAGCCCTTTCGTAACCTTTCGATATGGATATATGAGCGCCTATAAGCAAAATCCATCCCCCTTTAACGTTAACTTTTTTGAACTCTTTCGTATACCCTCATGAAATTCCCACCCAAAATTTTTTTGATATCTTCATCGGAATAACCTCTATGTACCAGGCCGCGGGTTATGTTGATAAATTTCTCGCAGGACTCTAACCCCTCCACCTTACCATCAAAGCCGTCGAAATCGGAACCGATTCCCACGCAGTCTACACCCGCTTTGTCCACAATGTAATCTATGGCATCGAGCACTTTTTCCAAACTACCTCCGGCTCCTCCATAACTTGCAAAGTAAAAGCTCACCCCGATGACCCCGCCCCTTTCGGCAACGGCCTTAATCTGTTCGTCATCGAGGTTCCGGGGAATATCCATGAATTTTCTCGGAAGGGCGTGGGAAACTATGACCGGCTTTTCGCAAACTTCCAGCGCATCCCAAAAGCCTTTGGGCGAGATATGCGCAAGGTCCACCACCATCCCCAGTCTCTCCATCTCCTTTATCACTTCAACACCGAAACTTGAAAGCCCTCCATTGCTCCTTATGTCCCCGGCACCATCGGCAATAGCGTTTCTGTTATTCCAGGTGAGGATAATTGAGGAAACCCCCATTTTAGCATAAACTTCCAGCATATCCAGGTCTCCCTGAAGGGCTTCCCCACCTTCGATACTTATGAGGGCCGCGACTTTACCTTCCGCTACCGCTTTTTTTACGTCTTTAAATGACCTTGCCAGCATTACATCGTCTTCATTATTTTTTATTTCACGCGTTATCGTGACTATTCCCTTTAACGTCGCGTGAACCGCATCGAAGTACCATTCAGGCCTAACGAATACCGCGAATACTTGAGCCTTTATTCCGCCTGCTTTAAGCCTTGGTATGTCTACGTGTCCCTCCCCCGACCTTTCGCCTAAAGTTCGCTTCCCTTCTAGCACTTGAAGGACAGTATCACAGTGGGCGTCGAAAATGATACTCTCTTTGTGGAGCTTCAAGGCTCTCTGCTCTTGTTCTTCACTCAACCGTAGCACATTATTTCCCCCATTCCTGTGTAAGGTTTTTTATTTTTTTATATTGTAGCTTATTTTAATCAATTTTTCTATACGCTATAATTGTTTTAAAAGTATCTTATTAAAAGAGTTTGTGGTAAAAATAAATATATTTTCCAAAATTTGGTCGTAATTTTATGTTATTTTTTATAAAATAATGAGGATTTTAAAATAATGAAAAGGGGTGCTTTAGGGTGGCATATTTCTTGCTTTCAGTTTCAAATAAAATGAACTTAGATTTATGCCTCAAATATGCACTCGCAGGTTTTACGAACAGCATAAATGGATTATGGACTTTTATGGAAATCCAAGTGGGAGATTATGTTTCATTTCTATATGGAGCTCGAGTATTTAACCTTTACAAGGTAGAAAAAAAGGAAGCTATAGAGAATGCAGAGACAATTCCTCCATGGCATCCTTTAACTTTCAAAACGTCGGGCAAGTCTTATTATTTTCCATTCCGCCTTTATCTAAAACCCTTGCGCCAATTTATTGAACCTATGGTAAGGCCAGAATTTGCCTATGTTGCAGAAAATCTACTTTTAAGAGGTGGTTATAGGAAAACCCATTTTCAAGCTGATCAGACTACGTTACAATCAGTTTCCCAAATGGGTGAGGTTTATAATAAGCCAATTGAGACTTTAACAATCAGCAATTACAAAACGTTTACTCCTTCTATTGTATGGGATAGAAAACTTGAATTATCACCCGAAACTTTCTACTTTCAGGAGTCTATTCTCCAATCTTTGATAAGGCAACATCTATCAGTTAATAATAATCTCCAAAACTTTTTATCTTCTGCTGGCTTGAGTTCTTTTAAGGCGGAAGATTTTGAGGTTCTCGGTGAAAAAGCTTTATCTGAAGGCTACATAGATATCCTGATTAAAGATCGTATGCCTGTAGGCTATTCTAGGAAGATTATTTTAGAAATTAAGAGTGGAAGTGCAAAAAATAAAGATATTGAGCAAGTACAAAATTATATTAGAGAAATGGGTCCAGAATGCATAGCGGGAGTACTTATAGCACAAAAATTTTCAAAAAAACTCAAAGAAGAATGTGAGAGTATAGGAATAAAACCTTTTATTTACACTTTCGGTCAGATTGAAAAGTCACGCAAATATACTTTAGAAGACTTGAAGCGAAAGCTTCAAATTTTTAAAGTCGATCCATGAAAGGTAGGGAGGAGGAAAATATTGTGAACGAAGTTATCAACGCCATTAAATCCCGAAGGAGTATAAGGCGGTTTAAGCCCGAACAGGTAAGGGATGAAGAAATAGAGACCATTATCGAAGCAGCAATCCATGCTCCCAGCGGCCACAACGAGCAGCCTTGGCATTTTACCGTCATCCAGAACAAAGATCTCATCGACCACTTCAGCAATGTCACAAAAAAAGCCATGGCCGAATCTAAAGTCCCATGGATAGCCGCACTAGGCAAAAATGAGAAATTGCATCTTTTTTATAACGCACCGACCGTAATAGTAGTATCGGGGAAAAAAGGTTCTTATTCACCTCTTATCGATTGCAGCGCCGCCACTCAAAACATGCTGCTTGCAGCCCACAGCCTGGGACTCGGAGCGTGCTGGATAGGCCTTATAAATTTCTTGTTTTCGATGGAAGAAGAGGTGAAAAAACTCTCGCTGCCACACGGTTACGAGCCTTACTTTGCAGTGGCCTTGGGTTACCCAGACCTGGAAAAACCGCCGCGTCCCATAGAAAGGAAAAAGGATGTAGTAAATTACATAAAGTGATAAAAAATCCACCCCCAAACTTTGACAGCTTGAGGGTGGATTTTTTGCTTAATAATTTTCGTACATATTTTCCAATATCTTCAAAATTTCTTCTCTTTCCAATTGCCGCGGAACAAAACTGTAGCAAGGATCTTTAAACACCATATCAACCGTGCCCAATAAATCTTCTTTAGATATCCCAAGCTCTCTAAGCGGCCTTATTCCCAATCTCTTCATGAACCTTCTTATGGCTTGGGCCACCTTTTCGCCAATTTCTTCGCCACTTTCCTTGCCTGAAAAATCAAGGCCCATCGCTTCGCCCACAATCTTTACCTTAGATGTATCCACCGTAGCGGCGTATTTCATCACTTCAGGTAGCGCCAGAGCACATGCTTCGCCATGGACTACATGGAACTTGGCACCTAAGGTGTGAGCTATGGCATGTCCTAAGTGTACTAAGGCATCGTTAAAGGCTATACCTGCAAAATTGCTAGCGAGAAGCATATTTGCTCTTGCTTCGATGTTGACACCATCTTCGGCAGCAACCGGCAGATACTTAATTATTTTATTAATCGCATCAAAGGCAAGAAGCTGCGATTTAGGATTAGGCAGTTTTGCCGTAATAGCTTCAGCTGCATGGGCGAATGCGTCCATCCCCGTATGGACGGTGGCATCCTTTGGCAAGCTTATCGTTGCTTCGGGATCTAATATTCCAAGGGAAGCTACTCCAAAGACAGAGTTTTTAACATTATTTACAGTATCTGTTATTACAGCAACTCCTGTGCTTTCGCTTCCGGTACCGGCTGTTGTCACCACCATCACAACGGGAACGCCGGGCTTAAAAAAGGGATTCCCAAAATACTGGTTTATGGGCGGCGGATTATTTATAAGTATATTTATGCCTTTAGCCGCATCCATTACGCTTCCTCCACCTACAGCCACTATCCCGTCAACCTTTTGCTCTCTTGCCACTTCTCCGCCTTTATTGACTATATAATCCGGAGGATCAGGTAATATTTCATCAAATTCTACAAAGCTTATGCCAGCATCACTCAGACTTTTTTTGCACTTTTGGTAAATATCAAGTTTTGACACAGTTTTATCTGATACCAGGAGCACCTTCGAACATCCTAGTTTTTTGACTTCGTCGCCCAAAAGACTTAAAGTTCCTTTTCCGTAAATAATTGGACACAATTGGGCGTATCTTGAATAGGATAACAACATCTCGGATTTCCCCCTTTTTAGCTTCATTGGTATTTTACAAATTATACGCTGCTAAAAAGCCAGCCTCTATAGCATTTCTTATTTTCCCTGCTTTTTCTGCATCTCCCAATATAAAGACCTTTTCAAAGCTGCTTTTTATCTCTTCAACCAAGTTTTTATTCGGTGTCCTCCCAAGAGACAGCACTACGTAATCGAAGTTGTAAACGACTTTTTCTCGAGTTTTCGTGTTCTCAAAAACCACTTCATTTCCATTTATCGCAACAAGTTTGTGGGTAGGATTTAGCTTCACATCATAAGCTTGCAGGTGGCCCAACACGTCTATTAAATTCTGGAAAAATAAACCGGGACCGATTTCATCCAGCATTTCAAACACGCTTACCTCATTTCCTTTTTCCGCAAGGTAATGAGCAGTTTCTAGCCCCGTCATTCCAGATCCAACTACTGCTACTTTTTTACCGGATATATATACTTTCTCACCTAATATATCTTCTGCTGTAAATACGTTTTCGCTTTCGATGCCGGGAATCGATTTAGGTATTATGGGCTCTGAACCTTGAGCTACAAACACCGCGTAGGGGTTAAGTGCCTTTAATTCATCAATCGTCGGCATCGCATTAAATCTTACCTCTATATTTTCCTTTTCAATCTGAGACTTAAAATAATCAATGAGCCAATTTATCTTCTCCTTTTTGGGAGGCTTGCTTGCAAGGTTTAACTGTCCGCCTATTTTATCGGTCTTTTCAAAAATCACCGGCCTAAACTTCCGTTTCGCCAGTATTCTTGCTGCCTCAAGCCCCGCAGGCCCCGCGCCTATTATAGCTACAATCCTACCTTCCCCATCCTCCTTAAGTTGATTTAACTCCCATTCACGACCACTTTGGATGTTTATGCTGCACTGGCAAGGCATTCCTGTTATATCGGCACCCATTAAGGTTTCCATACAATAAAGGCAAGATATGCACTTTCTTATTTCATTTACTTTACCTTCCATTGCTTTATTTGCCCATTCCGGATCAGCAAAATGCTGTCTTGCAGAACCTGCAAAGTCGATCTTACCTTCCCTTATCATCCTGTCTGCAAATTCGGGGTCCCTTATTACTGAAACTCCTATTACTGGGATGTCAACAGCTTTCTTTATCGTTTCAGCAAGATATATCTTCCATCCCTGCTCGTAAGAGGTCGGTTCCCAGGACACATTCATTGTCTCATAGATACCGCAACTTATATCCAGTGCATCCACGCCAAGCTCCTCAAGCCTCTTTGCTATTTTTACCCCATCTTCTAGATGAAGCCCTTCATTTGGAAGCCCCACCTTCTCCAAAAATTCATCGACCGTCAATCTTACAAGAAGTGGAAAATCTTTTCCGCACTTTTCTCTAATGCCAACTACTATTTCTTCTAAAAACCTCATCCTGTTTTCAAAACTCCCGCCGTACTTGTCAGTCCTTTTATTTGTATATGGACTCAAAAACTGGTTTATTAAATATCCGTGCGCTCCATGGACTTCAACTCCGTCGAATCCGGCTTTCTTTATTCGAACTGCAGCATCTACAAATTTTTTTACCATTTCCTCGACTTCTTCCGTACTCATTGCCTTCACAGGTTGATGCACAACTTTGCATTCCACTTCGCTCGGTGCTGCCATCGGCATATTTCCGTTTATCGCAGAAATTCCTTGCCTTCCTGGATGATAAATCTGAGCCACGATCTTCGCACCGTTTTTGTGCACCTCATCGGCCAGAGCTTTAAGACCAGGTATAAATTTATCATCATACGCACACATCTGCCTGGTGTTACCTTTGCCCCTCTCGTCTACAACCATACATTCGGTGATAATGAGCCCTACTCCACCTTTTGCCCTAGCCGCATAAAATTGGATGTCCCTTTCCGAAACAGTTCCATCGGGATTCGCGAGGGCGTTTCCCATAGCTGTAAAGACGACCCTGTTTTTTGTTTTCATAGTCCCTATTCTGCCGTGAGAAAACAAGTTTTCAAACATACCCTTCCCTCCTACTTTGTTAATGTTATAACTATCCCATTTCAATATATATTTTAACCAGCATGATGCTTCTTGCCTAACATAAAGTAGTTGTATTAGCTACAATCTTTTTTTGCCCATAAAGGTATTTTTTCAAAGGCCTTGATACCTTTAAATCCATATTGTAATATTTCAGTAGCAGACCAGGAAGCGAGAGTGATGAAATGGAAATTGATATGACTTCTCTTAAATATTTCGTGCTTATATGCAAAAATAAGAGCTTTTCCAAAACTGCAGAGGAACTTTTTATAACCCAGCAGGCTTTAAGCAAGCGCATCCAAAAGCTAGAAAAACTGTTAGGCACACAGCTTTTTGAACGTACACCCCGAGGCGTCACTCTTACGGAAACGGGTAGATATGTCCTTTCGAGGGCGGAACTTCTTGTCAAAACTTATGATGAATTCATTTCCGATGTAAAAAGTAAAATAGACAAAGAAAAAACGACGATAAAAATAGGGTTTGCCCCAGGCACCCTCCAAATTTTAGGGGTCAAGGCAATAATTGAATTCGAGAAAAAAAACTGGGATATCCACATTGAAATAGCAGAATTTTCCGATATAGACTGTGAAGCAAATGTATTAAACGGAACTCTAGATCTAGCTTTGACAGTAAAACCTAAAGACCTGAGCAATTTTATCTATTATCATCTCATAAGGGAAAAATTAATCGTTATAGTCAATAAAGCCAACCCTCTTTCAGCTAGAGAGAGTGTAAGATTTGAAGACCTTAAAAACGAAAAACTGATACTATTGAGCGATACTTTTCGGATCCAACCAGTCATCCTTGAACATTTTGAGAAAGCGGGCCTTGTTCCAAAAATTTACTTTAAATCAAGCCACGATTTGAAAGTCGCTTACGACTTTGTGGAATTGAACCAAGGTATTTTTATATTTGTGGACAAACTAACGCATCCCCACATAGAAGAATACAAAAATATAAAGGTAATCCCCATCGATGATCCCACAGCTCACTGGGATGCCGGATTTATAGTAAAAAAAGGAGCAAAGATTAGTAAAGCTGCAAAAAGGTTTATGGACTACTTCATAGACAAATACAAATACAAGTCAGAAACTATTTTTTAATTGCTTTCTTATTTCCTAAACCTTTTGAATCAAAGTAGCGGGACTTTTTTCCTTTATTGATAAAAATGCCATAATTAGATATAATTAGTGAAAAATGTCAATTTTATATAGGAGGTAATGTCGTGAATTGGCTGAAGTTGTCAGAAAGATTAGGAAAACTCAATTTTCTATCATCTGCATTTAGATCATCCTTTACATCCAAAAAAACTAAGCATAGCCTCAAGACCCGCCTCGTAGTATATCTAATTATTATGGCATTGCTGCCCCTTATAGTTTTAAGCGGTATAATAAATCTTTTCATTAAAAGTTCAATGGAAGGCGAGGTCAAAGAAAAGACCAGCCTTATAGTAAGTTCGTTGAACGACAATATAGATATTTTCATAAACGAAAATAAAAACTTGGTATCTTTCCTTACGAGCACCAACGTCGTCCGCTCCATGGAAAGATACACCATTGAAACATTCATTTACGACATGCTGTCCCGGTATCCGCAGATAAGAAGGGTCTTTATAGCCGATACCCAGGGAAATGTATATGGAATACCTTATTCTAGCTTTTCCGAGGGAACAAACGTCCTAAATGAAACCTGGTATACTGGGGCATTAGACAAAAAAGATGTATATATAACAAAGACAAAGCTAGACCCTGCCTCAGGGTCGATGATTATCTCTATGTCTTCGCCGATACTTTCAGATAAAGGAGAAATTAAGGGTGTTTTATGCGCTGATATATCTCTCGTGTCTTTGACCTCTATCATTTCAAAGCTAAAAGTTGGCACATCAGGTTATGCATTTATAACAGACAGTGACGGTAACGTAATAGGCCACAAGGATTATAAAATAGTAAGGTCGAGAGAAAATTACATGAAGTACGATTTTGTAAAGCAAGCCCTATCAGGTAAAATAGGCTTTACAACCTTTTCTGAAAACGGAAACAAAATTTTCGTAGCTTATGGTCCGCAACCTTCAACGGGGTGGGGAATTTTCGTAAGCCAACCGGTGTCAGAAGCTTATTCCAATATTTACAAGGTAACCAGAGTTTTCACATTGATCGGCCTTCTTACAGTCATAATAAGTGTAGTAGTCGGATTATATATTAGCACCAGAATTTCATCACCCATATTAAAAATGGTTACGGTTTCGAGTCAGGTTTCCATGGGTGACCTTACGAAAAACATAGATATAAGGGATTCATCGGAAATAGGATTTTTAGCCTCCTCATTTAATTCTATGATTACGGGTCTAAAAAATCTTGTTATTGAAATCAAAAAGACCGTAGAAGAACTTTCGGCGGCAACAAAAAGCCAGGCCGAATACGCAGAAAACAGCAAAAAAGCCGCCGAGCAGATTTCTACCGCTATGGAACAAATAGCAGCAGGTGCATCGGATCAATCGCAAAAATTAAGCGAAATATCCGATGTAATAAATGACCTGGTTATATCAAACGGAAAAATTGATGAAAACGCCCGTTCCGCAGCGCAAGCTGCGGAGGAAATGCTCAAACGTGCTAAAAACGGACAAGTCAAGATGAACGAAGCTAATTCCAGTATGGATTCTATAAAATACTCAGTAGACCAGTCTAAAAATATAATCGTTGACTTGGATGCAAGGGTAAAAGAAATAGGAAAGATATCAGATATCATAAAAGACATAGTAGAACAGACAAATCTACTCGCACTAAATGCTTCGATCGAAGCTGCAAGGGCGGGCGAATCGGGGCGCGGATTTGCTGTGGTAGCCCAGGAAATAAGGAAACTCGCCGAAAAATCAGGTCAAGCCGCAAAGCAAATTTCGGACATAGTAAGGCAAATTCAGGAAAACAGCCAAATAGCCGTGGAATCCATGGCTAAAAGCTCAAAGGAAGTGGAAACCGGAGCTCAGATAATAGTCGACGCCAACGAAACCTTTAACAGGCTTATTTCGGACATAGAGGCAACCGCGGCGGCTGCAAGGCAGATTTCGGAAGAAATAAGTTCCCAATACATAAATATCGAAAGGATCGTCAACAAAGTAACTGACATAACTTCCGTATCTCAAGAAACGGCTGCTGCAAGCGAAGAAGTCACCGCATCCACACAGGAACAGACAGCGGCCATGGAAAATATAGCATTTTTCGCAAGGAAACTTGCTGAATTGGCAGAAAGCCTATCTTCAGCGGTAAGCAAATTCAAAGTTTAGAAAAAGGCCAGCGGCGCAATTTTCGTTGCGCCGCTTTTCATATTTGTATAAAAAAATAATTCCGTGAAAAAAATATCCTTGAAAAAGAGAAACCATCAGGAGGGACACCAAACTGATAACAGAGGCGATGAAACTTGTCGAAAGAGAATTGATGCGCATAATATTACAGTGCAATGAACCTTTGAGCAGTATACTCAAAAATATGTTTACCGGTGGAAAACGATTAAGGCCTAAGCTAGTTCTGCTCTCAGGCCTTTGCTTTTCACCTGTAAATCCGGACATGATTTATTCCGCAGTAGCCACCGAGCTAATTCACACTGCTTCACTAATCCACGACGATGTAATAGATGAATCCTGCTTCCGGAGAAATCAACCTACTATAAACTACATACATGGAAACCATATTGCGGTCCTTGCCGGAGACTATGTCTTTGCAAAGGCTTTTGAGGTCCTTTCCGTCCACAACCTGCACCGTTGCAAAGATTACTTCGTCGCCGCAATTCAGGAAATGTGTCACGGTGAAGTTATGCAGGCTGTGGATAATCTATTCATAGACGAAGAATACTATTTTAAAATCATAGAAAAAAAGACAGCCTCTCTTATTTCTGCATGCTGCAAAGCCGGAGCGGTGTGTGGAAAAGCCAGTGAGGAAGATGTAGAAAAAATGGGCCTTTATGGCCTTTACCTTGGCTGTGCTTTCCAGATTGTCGACGACCTCCTGGATGTAATAGGAGAAGAGCTGGAAGTTGGAAAACCGGTAGGTCATGATTTGGATGAAGGCAAGCTAACGCTCCCCTACATATATTTCTTTATAAAAAGTCCGCGGAGTTCAAAATACCGCCCATTATTGAAAGACAAGCAACTCCTTTTAAAAGTAAAATCCCAGCTTCTATCTGATTTAAAAAAGTCCGAAGCCATAAACATCTCTTATGCAAAGGCTGAAGAGTTTTCCAAGAAGGCAAGGGATGTATTGAACGAATTACCCAATTCGGTATATAAAAACCTCCTTTTAGAGCTTTCTTTTGAAATTGTCAAAAGGAAAAAATAGTCTTAAATCCTTTTTTTATTTCTCAGCCAGCAGCAAAGACTATGCATCATCTTGGTGTGTTTGCCACAGTAATCCAAAAGCTCTTTTGTTACCAAGCTCCGTTCGCCGGAGAAAGCTTTGGGATCCGAAAGATACATGGCCATGAGGCCATCCACTACAGTGGAATGGAAAAATGGATATTTTAATTTAAGCGCTTCATTTTGGGAATTATTGTAAAATATTTTGAGTCTTTCAAGGCAATTTGTCAGATTCGAGTAGTATCTTACGAAATTGAGATCGCCGCTTAATTCATCCTCATCCAAATCTATGTAATAGTCCAGCAAGATGTGCAGACCGCATATCCAGGGGAAGTACGAATGGAATATCTCCCAAGCTTCTAGCCCGTCCAAATTAGGTTTTATTGCCACAGCAACCAGTGTAAAAATTCCCAACGTAGAACCGGCGGCTGCGGCAAATTCCCACCCGTTTATCTCTGGAAAGTATCCTAGATAATTTTCATACCATCCGGTCATACGGCATTCCCTTACCTCCGGCACCAGATGCTTGTACGTTTGCAGTTCGGAGTAAAGCCTAGCTAGAAATAAAATCTTTTCCCTTACGATGGCATAAGACGGTAAACTGGAAATGAACGCCTTACATTCTGCCACCAGCAATCTCAGATAACCGCCATCATCCTTATAAGGATAGCACTCGTAATAATCGCTAAACACTTCCCCCGGAAGTAGGGCATCGGTCATTGCCAAGTGAAGCCTTTTAAAAGCTTCTTCATCTTCTACCTTGGCTCTGTCGCACAAATTATCAAGGTAATCGCTGATGGTCTGATAAGACACAATAAAGCGCACCATATCCCTTTGAGGCACGCCAGGATATAGGGCATATACGCTGCCTCCCTGGCAATGAAATTTCTTTTTCTTTATGCTTTCAACCGCCTGTCTTTTAAGCACGGGGTCCGGGATTTCTTCCGCCATACGCATGTACCTTTTCAATTCCGCTTCAACCTGCGGAAACACCTTATTGACAAATCTATGCAGAATTCCAATCCGGTATAAGCTTTGCTTTAGCACAGCAGAACCTCCGGAAAATCTATTTTTTCTCATACTATTATTTGCCAATATCAGCTTTTATATTATTCAACAAAACCACATAAAAACCTACCTCAAGTTCAATACTATTAATTGTAAGTGGCATGAAAATACTGGAGTGAGGTTATGCCAGTTAAAAAATCAATTCTAATTGCTACGTTATTTTTCATTTTATCTCTAACCCAATGTTTGGCCTCAACCGGCGATAGCTTATACTTCCCTAAAACTGCCGTCATGATAGTTTTAGACCGGATTGACCTCGAAGACCTTGCAGGAGATTATCCAAACCTGAAAAACCTCATTTCCGGGGCTGCCGTAGGCCTCATGAATACAAGACCGGGCGGAAACTACGACCCCGCCAGCTGTTACCTTTCAATCGGGGCCGGCACAAGGGCTCATACCGGAGGTAAAGGCAAAAATGCACTGATGGCCTTCGAAAAGTATGAATTCACCGAAGCAGCCATCGCGTATAAATTGTACACGGGACGCCCGGTGCCAGACAGCGCCATAGTTCAGCTTGATATAGCCCGAATTATCGAAGAAAATAAGAGGCTAAATTATGAGGTAAAGCCCGGCCTTTTGGGGGAAATTTTAAAAGAAAACGGCATACCGGTCTCCGTCCTCGGAAATGCCGATACCGACTATGAAAAAAATAGAATGGCAGCCCTTATTGCCATGGACTCAAACGGGATAGTTCATTCCGGTTATGTAGCCGGGGATATAAACACGCGAGATGAAAGCAGTCCCTTCTTTTTAAAAACCGATTACGATAAACTTTACCGGAAATTTACTGAACTTAAGAAAAGAGGGGGCTTCATCGTAATACACCTGGGGGACACCGTAAGAGCTAATGACATCGTCAATCTTGTAACCCCGGAATTGTACGAAAATTACAGGGTTAAAGCTCTAAAGGATTGCGACGAATTCATCGGAACGATAATTGATAATTTGGACACCAAAAGGGACTTGTTGCTGGTAGTAACACCCTTCCCCTCTTTTAACGGATACAGGGAGAAAAAACTGCTCACGCCTTTTATAGCTATCGGCCCTAATTTGAATCGGGGTCTTGCCATATCTTCCACAACGCGACGAGCCGGTATAATAGCCAACGTGGACATAGCACCGACCGTACTTTCCTTTTTTCAAATTCCGGTGCCTATTGAAATGGTGGGCCATCCCATCGCAAGCGTATACTTTACCAATGCATACGACCATCTTCTGAAATTGAGCGAAAAAGCAACCCTTACATACACCTATAGGCCGTATTTTATAAAATCTTATGTCGTCATGCAAATATTGGTTTCGCTGACTTTCCTGCTTTTTATCTATTATAGAAAAAATTATCTCGTTTTTATAAGACCTTTTTTACTAGCCAGCATGTCGCTGCCGCTGACGTTCCTGATACTCGCGCTGATTCCCGGAGAAAATATATTTTACATGTTTTTTTGGACCATCATAATCACCATAGCAACAGTGATAATTGCATCGAAGGCAAAAAGCACCGCCGGTGCCGTTTCCCTTATTAGTTTATCAACGGCCTTGGCAATAGTTGCCGACCTGTTATCCGGCGGAAAACTTTTAGGAAGTTCAGTTCTGGGACATGACCCGATTGCGGGAGCCCGCTATTACGGGCTGGGGAACGAATATATGGGCGTCCTTGTCGGCTCAACCGTAATAGGTGTTACAACCTTGTTCGACAATCTTAAAATAAACCGGCGACTTCTGACAGCTATGGCTATTTTAATTTTCAGCATTTCCTTTTACCTTATCTCTTCACCTTCTTTTGGAAGCAACGTCGGCGGAGCTATTACCGCCTGCGGCGCATATTTGACGACCTTGATTTTACTTTCCGGTTCAAAACTAAACTTTAGGACTTTTGTGGGTATCCTCGCCATTACCGCATTTTTTACTTTGCTTTTGTTCTTGTTTTCAGTTGTCTCAGGTCCGCCCAGTCACATAAGCCAGACGGTAGACCTCATAAGAGAAGGAGGAATGAAACCCGCTGTTTCGATAGTAATAAGGAAAGTTTCCATGAATTACAGGCTTTTCAAATACACCCCCTGGACCCGAGCCTTGGTCACAACTATAGCGGCTCTCATTTCCCTTTCCTTCAAGCCGCCCAACACTATGAAAAAGATATTTAAAAAGCAATCCAATTTTTATGCCGGTTTTACAGGAACAAGCATAGGCTCCATCCTTGCCCTCATATTCAACGATTCGGGCATCGTAGCTTCGGGAACAATGGCCATTTTTTTTGGCCTCCCCGTCCTGCTATTTATAGCCGACGAGAATATTAACGATAAAAGCGAAATGTACCTCAAAGGGTGAATCAGCGTGAAAAAAATTAAACTGCTGGAAGTCGTCCGCGACGCCGAAGGAGGGTCACAACAGTTGAAGATAATAATGCAAAAGAGTATAATTTCGATTAGATGATAATAGATATTATTTATTAAGTTTGCAAAAGACAAAAGATATATACGGCATTAGCAAGAGGCCTTATAGCGATAGTAACGGATAATGAGGGGCGAAAAAGTATGGTAACAATTCAGGCAAAGCTGATTTTCCAAAGCAACGAAGATAAGCAGGAAGTATTAGACATTATGAGAAGATGGTCATCCTGCACAAGATTCGCATATAACAGACTTTTAGAAGGTAAAAGCAGAAATGAACTCAAAAGAGAACTTCAAGAGATTTTCAGTTTAAATTCGAGGTATGTAGATGATGCGATAATGAAGGCAAAAAGCGTTCTAGAGTCTTGTAAAGAAAGAGGCGAAAATCCAGGCAAAGTTATTTTCGGTGGCAGGAGTTTGTTTGAAAAGCTAAAGAAACAACACATAAATGGAAATGCATATAAGAAGCTGCAACATGAGTGGCAAGAAAGAAGAAAGGGCAATCTTTATTCACGGGGAGACAAAAGCAAGAAAGGGAACTTGAATACAAGGATCGATATAGATGAAAATGGTGCTGTACTTAGAATCAACGTAGGTGAAAGAAAATATGCATATGCAAGGATACAAGCAGGATGGAAAAAAGGAAAGTGCCGGGAGGAATTACTTGAGGCAATAAGCACTTGTGGACAGCCTTATTCCGTCGAGCTAAAGCTCAAAAACGGGAAGGTATATGCTTACTTTGCGATTGAAGAAAACTTCCCGGAAGTTGCGGTAACAAAAGAAAATGGGGTTATAGGTATAGACGTCAACGCATATCCGGACCATATAGCATGGGCGGAAACAGATGAGAACGGGCAATTAGCAGGACACGGCAAAATTCCGATGCCCGAACTTATAAGCGGCAATACGGATAAGAGGGAATATTACAGATGGCAGTATGCCCACGAGGTAGTAAGGTTAGCAGAAGAAAAGAAAAAAGCAATAGCAATCGAAAGATTGGACATAAGAGACAAAGGAAAAAGAGGGGACTTTTCAGGGAGGAAATTAAGGAGGATAAGGAATAGCTTTAGCTATAGGTCGCTTCTGGAGAAAATCAAGGTATTAGCGAAGAGGAAGGGTATACAAGTCATAGAGGTCAATCCCGCCTACACATCAGTGATAGGGATGCTGAAGTATGCACCGCAGTATATGATAAGCAAGGACGTGGCAGCAGCGTATGTTATAGCAAGAAGAGGACTTGGGTTAAAAGAGCAAATTCCCGAAGGGTATATGGCAATTCTAAAAGATTTAGATGCTGACGAATTGGAGGAATTAAAAGAGCACGTAAAGAGGACGGTTA
>JAKIHM010000026.1 GCA_021608145.1 Thermovorax subterraneus | reverse complement strand
CCGGGGACAACATTGTGATGGAGATAGAGCTGATAGCGCCGATAGCGATGGAAGAAGGCCTTCGTTTTGCTATCCGCGAGGGTGGCAAGACAGTAGGGGCCGGTGTGGTGACCGAGATAATAGAATAGAGAAAAGAGGAAACTAAAGCCAAGGAGGGAGAAAAGTGGCCCGACAGAAGATCAGAATACGCCTGAAGTCTTACGACAGCGGGATACTAGATAAGTCGGCTCAAAAGATAGTGGAAACGGCAAAACGCACCGGGGCCAAAGTTTCGGGCCCCATTCCACTGCCCACCGAGAGGAGTCTCATAACCATATTGAGAGCTCCCCACAAGTATAAGGATTCAAGGGAGCAATTTGAAGTAAGGACCCATAAGAGGCTGATCGACATTCACGAACCGACCTCAAAGACTGTCGATGCTCTCATGAGATTGGATCTACCTGCAGGAGTTGATATAGAAATCAAGCTGTAAATTTGCTTGAGGAGGTGGTAAAGATGGCTAAAAAGGCTATACTGGGCATTAAATTGGGGATGACGCAGATTTTCAATGAAGCGGGAGAAGCTGTGCCGGTTACGGTAGTAGAAGCTGGCCCCTGTGTGGTTATACAGAAAAAGACTCCAGAAAACGATGGATACAGCGCCCTGAAAGTGGGCTTTAAAGATGTAAAAGAAACCAGACTCACAAAGCCGGTGCTGGGTCAATTCAAAAAGTACCAGTTAAAGCCTAAAAAATACATCAGAGAGTTGAAAATAGACGACATCGATAAGTATAACATCGGCGACGAGATAAAAGTGGATATTTTTGAACCAGGTGAGAGGGTAGACGTCACCGGTATTTCGATAGGAAAAGGCTTTGCAGGCGGTGTAAAAAGGTGGAATTTCAACCGTGGTCCCATGTCCCACGGTTCGATGTACCACAGGCGACCTGGTTCTGGCGGTGCCACCGACCCGGAAAGGGTCTTCAAAGGCAAGAGGATGCCGGGTCACCTTGGACATGAAAAGGTAACTGTTCAAAACCTCGAAATAGTAAAAGTGGACCCGGAGAGAAATCTGCTCTTAATAAAGGGTTCAGTGCCTGGTACGAGGAAATCACTGCTTTATATTAAGAGCACGGTAAAGAGCTAAACCCAAAAAGAAAGGAGGAGCCCAATGCCAAAAGTAGCTTTGTACAACATGCAGGGCCAGCAAATAGGGGAAGTGGAGCTTTCCGACAGCGTGTTTGGAGTCGAGGTAAAACCCGAAGTTATGCATCAGGTAGTCGTAAACTACTTGGCAAATCAGCGGGTTGGCACTGCTTCCACAAAAACACGCGGAGAAGTAAGAGGAGGCGGACGCAAGCCCTGGAGGCAGAAGGGTACTGGTCGGGCAAGACACGGAAGTATCAGGTCACCTCTTTGGAGAAAAGGCGGCATCGTGTTTGGACCGAAACCCAGATCTTATAAATACACCCTTCCTAAAAAACTAAAGAGGCTTGCGCTAAAATCAGCTTTGAGTGCAAAAGTAAGAGATAATGAAATTATAGTTGTAGACCAATTGACGATGGATATTCCGAAAACCAAAGAAATGGTAAAAGTTTTGACAAATCTCAATGCAAACACCAAGTCACTAATTGTGCTTGCAACCCCCGATATCAATGTGGTCAAATCTGCCCGCAATATCCCGGGTGTAACTACCACCACGGCAAATACACTGAATGTCTATGACATCCTCAACCATGAGAAGGTCATAATGACAATGGATGCGGTAAAGCGGGTAGAGGAGGTGTACGCATGAGCAAAGATCCGCATGACATAATAATTCGCCCATGGATTACTGAAAAATCCATGGCGATGAAAGAGCTAAGAAAATACACATTTGTGGTTCATCCCGATGCAAACAAGACGGAAATTAAAAACGCTGTGGAAGCTATTTTTGGAGTAAAGGTAGAGAAAGTAAACACGATGAACGTAAGGGGCAAGAAAAAGAGGGTGGGCATCCACGAAGGCAAGCGCCCTGATTGGAAAAAAGCAATAGTCACCCTGAAAAAGGACAGCAAACCCATTGAGTTCTTCGAGAGCTTGTAATAATAGCGGCAAAGCGAGTTGCGAGAAGGTTGGACTGCAGATTGGAAAAGGAGGGATAACTGGTGGGTATAAAAAAGTTTAAACCTACATCGCCGGGCGTAAGATTCATGACAGTATCCACTTTTGAAGAAATAACTAAGAAAGAGCCGGAAAAATCGCTGGTAGAAATTCTCAAGAAAAAAGCTGGTCGCAACATGCAGGGAAGAATTACAGCGAGACACCGGGGCGGCGGCCACAAAAGAAAGTACAGGATAATAGATTTCAAACGGGACAAAGACGGTGTGCCGGCTAAGGTGGCGGCTATAGAATACGACCCTAACCGTTCCGCGAGGATAGCGCTTTTGCACTATATGGATGGGGAAAAACGCTATATATTAGCACCAGTAGGACTGAAGGTGGGCGACATAGTGGAGTCGGGTCCCAATGCGGACATTAAGCCGGGGAATGCGCTCCCGCTATCTCACATACCTGTTGGAACCATCGTCCACAACGTGGAACTTTATCCGGGCAAGGGCGGCCAGCTGGCAAGGGCGGCTGGCGCAGCGGCTCAGGTTATGGCGAAAGAAAACGGGTTTGCGACGCTAAGGCTGCCATCGGGCGAAATGAGGATGGTGCCCGAAGAATGCAGGGCAACGGTAGGGCAGGTAGGGAACCTAGAACATGAGAACATCACTCTTGGCAAAGCAGGCCGCTCAAGATGGCTCGGGAGAAGGCCTCACGTTCGCGGTTCTGCCATGAACCCGGTAGACCACCCGCATGGAGGCGGCGAAGGAAAAGCGCCTATTGGCCGCAAACATCCTGTTACGCCGTGGGGTAAACCCACATTGGGTTACAAGACTCGCAAGAAGAACAAGCCGTCGGATAAATATATCGTAAAACGCCGCAAATAACCGGTGAAAGGAGGTAGAATAATGGGTCGCTCTGCAAAAAAAGGCCCTTTTGTGGATCCTAAACTGCTGAAAAAAATAAGGGCGATGAACGAGAAAAGGGAAAAAAAGGTGATTAAGACTTGGTCTCGAGATTCCACGATAATTCCGGAGATGGTGGGACACACCATAGCGGTTCACGATGGGAGAAAACACGTTCCCATATATATAACGGAAGACATGGTTGGCCATAAACTAGGAGAGTTTGCCCCCACTAGAACGTTTAGGGGTCACGGTGAGCATACGGAAAGGTCGACCGCACTAAAGTAAACACCGGGTAAAGGAGGTAAGTTAAGGTGGAAGCCAGGGCACAGGCGAGATACGTGAGAATAGCGCCGAGAAAAGTAAGGATTGTCTTAGACCTCATAAGGGGCAAGAAAGTGGATGAGGCCTTGAATATCCTGCAGTTTACGCCTAAAAGGGCATCTAAAATAGTGGCAAAGCTTATCCGCTCGGCGGTTGCCAATGCCGAAAACAACCACAATATGAATCCGGATGCACTTTATATTTACAAGTGCTATGCAGACCAGGGGCCGACGCTTAAGAGGTTCAGGGCTAGAGCTTTCGGCAGGGCTGCAATGATCCGCAAAAAAACTAGCCACATTACGGTGGTACTAAAGGAAAAGGAGGGATAAAATTTGGGCCAAAAGGTACATCCGCATGGGCTGAGACTTGGAATTATTAGAGATTGGGATTCCCGGTGGTATGCGGAAAAGAACTTTGCCGACCTGGTGCTGGAAGATTACAATATCCGCAAGCTCATCAAAAATAAATTTTATACAGCGGGAATATCCAGAATCGAAATAGAGAGGGCGGCTAACCGCGTCCGGGTTACAATAAATACAGCAAAGCCAGGTATGGTCATAGGCAAGGGCGGCACCGGCGTGGAAGAGCTCAGAAGTGAGCTAGAAGCAATGACTGGCAAGCAGGTGGCGGTGAACGTAATTGAAATAAAAGAGCCAGACCTGGAAGCCCAGTTGGTGGCGGAAAATATAGCAGCCCAAATAGAGCGCCGAATTTCGTATCGCAGAGCCATGAAGCAGGCGATAGCAAGGGCTCTGAAGGCAGGGGCAAAAGGGGTAAAGACGATGGTGAGCGGAAGGCTCGCCGGTGCTGAAATAGCGAGGACTGAATGGTATCGCGAAGGCACGATTCCGCTTCAGAAGCTGCGCGCCGATATAAGCTACGGCTTTGCAGAAGCCCATACCACTTACGGGCGCATAGGTGTGAAAGTTTGGATATACAGGGGCGACGTCCTCCCCTCGAAGAAAGACGAAAAACTGGCGGAAGGAGGAGAGGCCAATGTTAATGCCGAAGCGGGTAAAGTACAGGAAGCAGCAGCGCGGCACAATTAAAGGCAGGGCTACTCGCGGAACCGAGGTTACTTACGGAGAGTACGGACTGCAGGCCCTAGAGCCAGCATGGATTACGAGCAGCCAGATAGAAGCTGCGAGAATTGCAATAACAAGGTTTGTTAAAAGAGGCGGAAAAGTTTGGATAAAGATATTTCCGGACAAACCGGTTACGAAAAAGCCTGCCGAGACCCGTATGGGAAGCGGCAAAGGCTCTCCAGAATATTGGGTTGCGGTGGTAAAGCCGGGACGGATACTTTTTGAGCTGGCAGGAGTTCCGGAAGATGTGGCTAAAGAAGCCTTGACACTTGCCTCCCATAAACTTCCGATAAAGACTAAGATCGTTAAACGCGAAGGGATAGGCGGTGATGCAAATGAAGGCTAAGCAGATTAGGGAGTTATCGGATCAGGAGCTAGTCCAGAAATTAAAGGACCTAAAAAGCGAACTCTTTAATTTAAGATTCCAGTCGGCCACAGGCCAGCTGGATAACCCGAAGAGGATAAGGGAAGTCCGAAAGACAATAGCTAGAATTAAAACAATTTTGACCGAGAGGGAAAAAGCGAGAGCATAATAAATAAAATTTTACAGTCGAAGGAGGGATAAAATGGAAGAGAGGCCCAAAAGAAAGGTACGAACGGGAGTAGTAGTAAGCAATAAAATGGATAAAACTATAGTGGTGGCTGTCGAGTCCATAATACGTCATCCCCTTTACGGCAAAACAATAAAGCGCACAAAGAAATTTAAAGCTCACGATGAACACAACCAGTGCCAAATAGGTGATGTTGTAAAAATAATGGAAACAAGGCCGTTGAGCAAGACCAAGCGCTGGAGACTGGTGGAGATTGTAAAGCGTGCTGAGTAAATAAAAAAGAGGGGAGGGTTTTGGAATGATTCAAGTTCAGACGCGGCTAAACGTGGCGGATAACACCGGCGCAAAGCAGATAATGTGCATTAGGGTTTTGGGCGGTTCTAACAGAAAATTTGCCGGGTTGGGCGACATAATAGTGGCCTCGGTGAAAGATGCGGCACCAGATGGAATGGTAAAAAAGGGTGATGTGGTAAAAGCGGTCATAGTGAGAACAAAAGCCCCTACAAGGCGCCCGGACGGCTCTTATATAAGATTTGATGAAAACGCGGCAGTCATAATAAATGATGACATGAACCCGAAGGGAACGCGTATTTTCGGACCGGTAGCACGCGAATTGAGGGAGAAGAATTTTATGAGGATTATTTCGCTCGCGCCAGAAGTCTTATAAGGGTAAGGAGGTGTAAGTCTTGTCGAAGGTCCACGTAAAAAAGGGAGATACAGTGTTAGTGTTGTCGGGCAAGGATAAGGGCAAAAAAGGAAAGGTGCTCAAGGTAATAGCGAAAAAGGGTGTAGCTATAGTAGAAGGAGTAAACATGGCTACAAAGCACCAAAAGCCTTCTCCCAAAAATCCCCAAGGCGGAATAGTGCATCAGGAAATGCCGCTTAATACCTCAAAACTGATGGTTGTCTGCAACAAATGCGGGTTGCCCACGAGAATTGGGCATACTTTCCTAGCTGACGGCACAAAGGTCAGGACTTGCAAAAAATGCGGTGAGGTTCTAGATAGCAAGTAGACTTGAAAGGAGGGAATCTAATGCCCAGGCTGAGGGAAAAGTATGAAAAAGAAGTTATTCCAGCACTTATGAAGAAGTTTAATTACAAAAACGTTATGCAGGTTCCGCGCCTGGAAAAAGTAGTACTGAACATGGGCATAAGCGATGCAAAGGAAAATCCAAAAGCCATAGAGTCGGCTACAAGAGATTTGGCAATGATAACAGGGCAAAAGCCCGTAGTTACAAAAGCGAAAAAGTCCATAGCCTCATTTAAAATAAGAAAGGGTATGGCTATCGGGGCAAAGGTTACTCTAAGGGGAAACAGGATGTACGAATTCCTAGATAAACTGTTTAACATAGCACTGCCGAGAGTGAGAGACTTCAAAGGCCTATCGCCCGATGCTTTTGACGGCAGGGGCAACTATACTCTGGGCATAAGAGAACAGTTGATTTTCCCTGAGATAGATTATGACAAGATAGACAAAATCCGCGGAATGGATATTACTATAGTGACGACGGCCAAAACCGACGAAGAGGCCCGCGAACTTCTGAAGGGCTTAGGAATGCCCTTTGCGCAATAGAAAGGAGGACGAAGGATGGCGAAAAAATCACTAATAGCAAAACAGAAGAGGCCTCAGAAATACTCAACGAGATATTATAACCGCTGCAGGATATGCGGAAGACCAAGGGCATATCTTAGGAAATTCGGAGTATGCCGACTTTGCTTTAGAGTTTTAGCCCATCGCGGTGAGATACCTGGCGTAAGAAAGGCAAGCTGGTAGAGTGTTGAAAGGAGGTATCGAAAGATGGCTGTTACCGATCCCATCGCAGATTTGCTGACACGCATTAGAAATGCCAATAATGCAGGTCACCCAACTGTAGAAGTTCCTTGCTCAAAAATAAAGAAGGCAATAGTTGAAACCCTTAAAAATGAAGGTTTTATTCAGGACTATGAAATCATTGAGGACGGCAAGCAGGGGATTATCAAGATTTATTTAAAATACGGCCCCAATAAGGAGAGAGTGATAACTGGCATAAAGAGGATTTCCAAGCCGGGCCTTAGAATATACGTAAGGAAGGACCAAATCCCTAAAGTGCTCGGAGGCTTAGGCATAGCCATTCTCTCTACTTCAAAAGGAATAATGACCGATAAACAGGCTAGAAAAGAGGGAGTAGGTGGGGAAGTTATTTGCTACGTGTGGTAAACTTGATAAGGAGGTGCCTAAACAAATGTCGCGGATAGGCAAAAAGCCCATAGAGATTCCAAAAGGCGTTGAAGTAAAGATTGAAGGCAACGTTGTCACCGTAAAGGGGCCTAAAGGAACTATAACTAAAGAGTTCCATAAAGATATGCAAATTTTACAAGAAGACGGCAAAATCGTTGTAAAAAGGCCTTCTGACGAAAAAGAGCATAAAGCACTTCATGGCCTGACAAGAAGCCTAATTGCAAATATGGTAAACGGCGTGGTAAACGGTTATGAAAAGACACTAGTTCTGGAGGGCGTTGGTTACAGGGCCAATAAGCAAGGGAATAAATTAGTGCTCACCGTCGGTTTTTCTCATCCAGTAGAAATTGAAGCGCCAAAGGGCATCGAATTTGAAGTGCCCGCACAGAACAAAATTATTGTGAGGGGTATAGACAAGGAACTGGTAGGCACAACCGCCGCCAGGATAAGGAGCGTAAAGGAACCTGAGCCCTACAAAGGCAAGGGTATAAGGTACGAAAATGAAGTAATACGCCGCAAGGTCGGAAAAGCGGGAGGCAAATAACGGTAGTAGGAGGGGTGTAAATGATTAAAAAGGAGTCCAGGAATGAAGCCCGGAAGAGACGGCATAAAAGAATCCGTAAAAAAGTATTCGGCACTGCTGAAAGGCCGAGGCTGAACGTCTTCCGCAGCTTAAAGCACATTTACGCGCAGATAATTAACGATGAAGAAGGAAGGACACTGGTGGCGGCTTCGACCCTTGACCCAGCTATTCGTGACAGCGTGAATGGTTGCAATATAGAAGCAGCAGAAAAGGTTGGGGAGCTTATCGCAAAGAGGGCATTGGAGAAAGGAATAACCAAAGTTACCTTTGACAGGGGCGGATATCTGTACCACGGGCGAGTAAAAGCCCTAGCTGAAGCTGCAAGGCGTGCCGGTCTGGAATTCTAAAAAAAGGAGGTAGGCGAATGCAAAGGGAAAAAGACATGGAACATGAATTTTCGGAAAAGGTAGTTTCAATAAACAGGGTATCCAAGGTAACTAAAGGCGGAAAAAACTTCAGGTTCTCGGTGCTAGTCGTGGTCGGCAATAAAAATGGAAAAGTAGGGGTTGGAACTGGCAAGGCCCAAGAGATACCTGATGCCATAAGAAAGGCCATCGAGGATGCCAAGAAAAACCTCATCGAAGTGCCGGTTATAAATGGCACAATACCCCATGAGGCTATTGGCGAATCCGGTGCGGGGAAAGTTTTAGTAAAGCCCGCTGTAGAGGGTACGGGTATAATAGCAGGAGGACCTGTCAGGGCGGTGCTGGAACTCGCGGGACTTAGAAATGTAGTCAGCAAATCGCTAGGTTCGAATAACGCTAAAAACATGGTGGATGCAACCATTGACGCTTTAAAGCAATTAAAGAGGGCAGAACAGGTGGCGAAATTAAGGGGCAAAACCGTTCAGGAACTGTTAGGGTAAAAGCTCAAATGGAACAGGAGGTGCGACAATGAGACTTCATGACCTTAAGCCTGCAAAAGGCTCCAGAAAAAGACCCAAAAGGGTTGGACGGGGCATAGGTTCTGGGCACGGTAAGACTTCTACCCGCGGCCACAAAGGCCAGAACGCCAGGAGCGGTGGTGGGGTGCGACCAGGATTTGAAGGAGGACAGATGCCCCTCATACGCAGGATACCAAAAAGAGGATTTACGAATAAATTCAAGAAAGAATACGCCATAGTGAATGTGAAAGACCTGAATGTGTTTGAGGAAAACACCAAAGTCACACCAGAACTTTTAAAAGAAAAGGGACTAATAAAACAGATTAAGGACGGAGTAAAAATACTAGGAGATGGCGAACTAAACGTTAAACTGGAAGTCGTAGCTCATGCATTTTCCAGCTCCGCCAGGGAAAAGATTGAGGCTGCCGGCGGGAAAGCCGAGGTGATATAATGCTGGAAGCCCTGAAAAACGCCTGGAAAATCCCGGATTTGAGACGGCGCATTAAGTTCACGCTTTTAATGCTCGTGGTATTTCGAATAGGAGCTTTCGTGCCGGTGCCAGGCATGAACCCCGAGGCTGTAAGGCAGCTAATAGAAAGGGGTGCGCTTCTTGGCTTTTTTGACATAATTGCCGGAGGCGCTTTCAAACAGTTTTCTGTTTTTGCTATGAGTATAACGCCGTACATCAATGCATCCATAATAGTGCAGCTCCTCACCATAGTTATTCCGAAGTGGGAGGAGTTGGCAAAGGAGGGTGCGGAGGGACGAAAAGTTCTAGCTCGCTACACCCGGTACGGCACGGTAGTCCTCGGACTTATCCAGGCAACAGGCCTTGCTATAGGGTTTAGGAGCGCCTTGATGTATCCGGGATTTTTCGGCAGCCTCCTGGTCGTTATTAGCTTGACTGCCGGCACGGCGTTTTTGATGTGGGTCGGCGAACAGATTAACGACAAAGGCATCGGCAACGGTATTTCTCTTTTGATTTTTGCGGGGATTGTATCAAGACTCCCCAGTGGGCTATATCAGGTCTACCAATACGTCAGAGTAGGTACCACAAACATCTTAATGGTGCTTTTATTTGCAATCTTTGCTCTGGCTGTGATAGTAGGGGTTATAGCTGTTCAACAGGCTGAACGCCGAATTCCGGTTCAATACGCCAAGAGAGTTGTAGGAAGAAGGATATACGGTGGCCAGACTACCCACATACCGATGAAATTAAACGCCGCTGGCGTCATTCCGGTTATTTTTGCAATGTCTATACTCCTTTTCCCCAGCACTGTTGCGGGATTTTTCCCTAACAGCAAAATAGCCCTGAGCATCGCCAATTTTATAAAACCCGGCGGATGGCTTTATGCAAGCCTTTATGCCCTGCTCATAGTATTTTTCACATACTTTTATACTGCTGTAACTTTTAATCCAATAGATGTAGCCGAGAATATAAAGAAATACGGAGGCTTTATCCCCGGGATTAGGCCGGGCAGGCCTACGGCTGAGTACCTAAACAGGATAATGACAAGAATAACCCTAATAGGTGCAATTTTCCTTGCGGTCATAGCCGTTTTGCCTTATTTAATCACCGGTGTGACCAACCTCAACATATACTTTGGAGGAACCGCTCTTTTGATAGTAATAGGTGTAGCTTTGGAGACCATGAAACTCATTGAAGCCCAGATGCTCATGAGGCATTATCAGGGCTTCTTGAAGTAGGAGCTGATAAAAAATGCGCATAGTTTTAATGGGACCTCCCGGAGCCGGGAAGGGGACCCAGGCAAAAAAACTTTGCGAAGCGTTTGGCGTTCCTCAGGTCTCAACGGGCGATATGCTGAGGGCCGCGGTAAATCAGGGGACAGAACTCGGGAAAAAGGCAAAAGAATACATGGATCAGGGGCTTCTAGTTCCCGATGAAGTGATTACGGGGATAGTGAAAGAACGCCTGCGGAAAAGTGACGTCGAAAAGGGGTTCATACTCGATGGCTTCCCCAGAACTATACCTCAGGCTGAGAGCCTCGAAAAAATCCTCGAAGAAATGGGAATAAAATTGGACGCCGTTATAAACATCGTTGTTCCGCGGGAGGAACTTATCGAGAGGTTTACCGGGCGCCGGGTATGCGAAAATTGCGGCTCCACCTATCACATCAAATACAATCCGCCGAAGCAGGAAGGTATTTGCGACAAGTGCGGCGGGAGGCTAATCGTGAGGGCGGACGACGATGTAAAAACGGTTGAGAAGAGAATTGACGTATACGAAAGGGAGACAAAACCCCTGATAGATTATTACAAGAGCAAAAATCTGCTGGCGAACATCGATGGAAACAGGCCAATTGAAGAGGTTTTCGAAGAGATAAAAGGTCTCCTAAAAGGAGAAGGCTGATGATAGTAATAAAGTCGAAAAGGGAAATTGAGATAATGAAAAGGGCCGGCAAAGTGGTAGCGTTGGTGCTTGAGGAACTAAAAAAGCATATAAAACCCGGCGTTACCACCGGGGAACTTGACAGGATTGCGGAAGAGATTATACTAAAAAACGGTGCTTACCCTGCGTTCAAAGGATACAGGGGTTTTCCAGCCACGATTTGTGCATCAGTTAACGAAGAGGTAGTACATGGAATTCCTGGATTAAGAATCCTCCAAGATGGTGATATTATAAGTATAGATGTAGGAGCGATAGTGGAAGGCTATTTTTCCGATGCAGCTAGAACCTACCCGGTGGGAAACGTCTCGGAGGAAGCCAAAAAACTCATCGATGTTACCGAACGGAGCTTCTTTGAAGGATTGGTTTATGCTAAAGTTGGATACAGGCTTTCCGACATTTCTCACGCTATCCAGACCTTCGTAGAAAGTCAAAATTTTTCCGTGGTGCGGGAATGGGGAGGCCACGGCATTGGCCGCAAGATGCATGAAGACCCGCATGTGCCAAATTACGGCCCGCCAAACAAAGGGCCCAGGCTAAAGCCGGGCATGACTCTGGCTATTGAGCCTATGGTAAACGCCGGGAATTTCGAGGTCTATACGCGAGAAGACAACTGGACGGTTGTCACCAAAGATGGAAGTCTTTCAGCACATTACGAAAACACCATCGCTATCACCGATGGTGAGCCTGAAATTTTGACCATTCTGTAGGCAGGTGTTGATATGAAAGAAGTGGAACCGGGCCAGGTAGTCATGTCTTGTGCTGGGCGCGACAAAGGGCGATTTATGCTGGTGGTGGGGGTAATCGACTCTGAATATGTGTACGTTGCGGATGGCAAACTGAGGAGAATAGAAAGACCTAAAAAAAAGAAGTTGAAGCACCTTAAGATCTTAAATCGGAAATCAGGTTTCATTTACGAGAAGATTATTAACGGACGCAAAGTTTACAACGAAGAAATAAGAAGAGCCCTCGAAGAATTAGTTGAAAAACCCGATGATAACAGGCCTTAAAGGAGGGAGGAGGGCCTTTATGTCCAAAGAGGATGTAATCGAAGTAGAAGGCACGGTTGTGGAGCCTCTTCCTAATGGAATGTTTCGAGTGGAATTGAAGAATGGTCACAAAGTTTTGGCTCACGTATCCGGCAAAATAAGGATGAACTATATTAGGATACTACCGGGCGACAAAGTTACTGTAGAGCTATCTCCCTACGATTTAACTCGAGGCAGAATAGTATACCGCTACAAATAAGAAGGGGGAATCAAAGTTGAAAGTACGGCCTTCTGTAAAGAAAATATGCGAAAAGTGCAAGATAATAAAGCGCAAGGGCAGAATTATGGTAATTTGCGAAAATCCAAAGCATAAGCAAAGACAAGGTTAAAGGAGGAGTGAGTGGATGGCTAGGATAGCGGGAGTCGATCTGCCGAAAGACAAAAGAGTTGAAATAGCCTTGACGTATATCTATGGTATAGGCAGGAGCCTTTCGAACAAAATATTGAAAGAAGCGGGAGTCAATCCTGATACGAGAGTAAAAGACTTGACGGAGAAAGAGATATCCAATCTCAGGGATATAATAGAAAAGAATTACAAGGTCGAAGGAGACCTTCGCCGTGAAGTAGCGATGAACATCAAAAGATTGATAGAGATTGGGTGCTACAGAGGAATACGTCATAGAAAGGGACTTCCCGTTCGCGGGCAGAGGACCCGCACTAATGCTAGGACCAGGAAAGGTCCAAGGAAGACCGTTGGAGCAAAGCGCAGCAAGTAAAGTAAAAAAATTACGGAGGTGATGTAAAGTGGCAATGACTTCGAGAAAGCGCAGAGAAAAAAGGCGTGTGGAAAAGGGCAAAGCCCACATCCACTCGACTTTCAATAATACCATAGTCACCATAACCGATGAGGCGGGAAATCCAATTACTTGGGCCAGCGCGGGAACGGTAGGTTTTAAAGGTTCGAGGAAGGGCACTCCTTTTGCAGCCCAGCTGGCAGCGGAATCGGCTGCGAAAAAAGCCATGGACTACGGCCTTAAGACGGTTGAGGTTCTTGTGAAAGGGCCAGGACCTGGGCGGGAAGCAGCCATACGTTCGCTTCAAGCAGCCGGACTGGAGATAAGCGTGATAAAAGATGTAACGCCGATACCCCACAACGGGTGCAGGCCGCCGAAACGCCGTCGTGTGTAACAAAAAATCAGGAGGTGGAAATAAACGATGGCAAGATATACAGGTCCAGTATGCCGCTTGTGCCGCCGTGAAGGAATAAAACTATACCTTAAAGGCGAAAGGTGCTATACCCCGAAATGTGCTATTGACCGCAGGGGATATGCGCCTGGTCAACACGGACAGATGAAGAGGAAACTCACCGAATATGGTCTGCAGCTCAGAGAAAAACAAAAGGCCAAGAGGATTTATGGAGTACTAGAGCAGCAGTTCAAGATATATTTTGAAGAAGCTTCAAGAAGGAAAGGTGTAACCGGCGAAAACTTGCTTAGACTTTTGGAATGCCGTCTGGACAACGTGGTTTACCGCCTCGGGTTTGCTAAATCTCGTGCTCAGGCGAGGCAAATAGTAAGGCACGGACACATAGAGGTCAACGGCAAAAAAGTGGACATTCCATCATATCAAGTAAGGCCGGGAGATGTAATTGCCGTAAGAGAAAAGAGCAGGTCTTTAGAGTTGTTCAAAGAGATGGCGGAATTAGGCAAGGGCAAGGTTATGCCCGAATGGCTGTCTGTAAACTACGACACCCTTAGCGGCGAAGTATTGAGGTACCCGAATCGGGAAGACATCGACGTGCCCATACAGGAGCACCTCATCGTTGAGCTATACTCCAAGTAATGTGCCCTCATTTCAAAATTGCACGAGGAGGGTAATATTGTTGATGAATGAAATTGAAAAGCCAAGGATAGAGCTGGTGGAGTTAAGCGAGGATAATACTTACGGGAAGATTGTTATCGAACCGCTTGAAAGAGGATATGGAACGACCCTTGGCAACTCCCTTAGAAGGGTTCTTTTGTCCTCCCTGCCGGGGGCTGCGGTGACTTCTGTTAAAATAGAAGGGGTACAGCACGAATTTTCAACAATCCCCGGAGTTCTCGAGGACACGGTAGAGATAATAATGAATATAAAAGGCATAGCGATAAAAATGTACAGCGACGAACCCAAAATCCTAAGAATTGAAGCTCAGGGCGAAGGCGAGGTCAAGGCTAAGGATATAATCTGCGATGCCGATGTGGAAATAGTAAACAAGGACCACCATATAGCTACATTGGAAAAGGACGGAAGGCTATTTGCAGAATTAACCCTGGAAAAAGGCAAAGGCTACGTCACTGCAGAGAAAAACAAAAAGCCGGGGCAGCCCATAGGAGTAATACCGATCGATTCAATTTTCACTCCTGTAATCAAGGCTAATTATACGGTAGAGCACACCAGGGTGGGCCAGGTGACTGATTATGATAAGCTCACCCTGGAGGTGTGGACTAACGGCACCATAAAGCCCGATGAGGCCGTAAGTTCTGCAGCAAAGATTCTCGTAGATTATTTCAGCTTGTTTACTACTCTAAACACCGAGGTGAAAAAAGCCGAACCGCCGGTTGAAAAGGAAAAAGACGAAAAAGAAAAGCTCCTGGAGATGCCGATTGAAGAACTTGACCTATCCGTCAGGTCGTATAATTGCCTCAAGAGGGCTGGCATAAACACTATAGGAGAGCTGATTCAAAAGACACCCGAAGAGATAATGAAGGTGAGAAACCTGGGCAAGAAGTCCCTAGAAGAAATTGAGGAGAAATTGGCGGCGTATAACCTCTCGTTCAAAAAATCAGAAGAAGCTTAAAAGGGGGTTGAAAGCATGAGAAAATTGGGGAGAGACAGCGCACACAGAAAGATGATGCTCAGGAATATGGTGACTTCACTTTTTGAGCACGGCAGGATTATAACTACAGAAGCTCGTGCTAAAGAAGTCCGCCGCCTTGCAGAAAAGATGATAACCCTTGCAAAGAGGAACGATTTGGCAGCCCGGCGTATGGTGCTGGCGGAAGTGCTGGATGAAACTACGGTAAAAAATCTTTTTGAAAAAATTGCTCCGAAATACAGCGAGAGAAACGGCGGCTATACGAGAATTTTGAAAATTGGCCCGAGGCGCGGCGATTCTTCTCCGATGGTAGTCATCGAGCTCATATAACCCCTATGGCATGTAATGAAGGGGGCGGTAAAATGGCCGCCGAAATTTTAGTAGAAGGCGTCTGCTATCAGTATCCCCAGTCGTCGGAGATGGCTCTCAAGGACGTAAACCTTAGGATAAAAAAGGGAGAATTTATCGCTATAATAGGTCCGAACGGTTCGGGTAAATCCACTCTCGCAAAACTTTTCAACGGACTTTTCGTGCCGACTAAAGGGAGGATAACGGTCGACGGCCTTGACACGCGGGATAAGGAAAATATATGGAAAATACGCCAAAAGGCAGGTATTGTTTTCCAGAACCCTGACAATCAAATAGTGGCTACGGTGGTTGAGGAAGATGTGGCTTTTGGTCCCGAGAACCTGGGTGTGCCTCCCGATGAAATAAGGAAGAGAGTGGACGAAGCCCTGGAAATAGTGGAACTGAAGGAATACGCTCAAAAACCTCCTCATCTTCTTTCGGGAGGGCAAAAACAAAGGGTCGCTATAGCCGGTATAATTGCCATGAGACCCGATTACATCATAATGGATGAGCCCACGGCTATGCTGGACCCGGTGGGGCGAAAGGAAGTAATCAGCACTGTAAAGCGTCTAAATAAGGAAGAAGGGAAAACCATAGTTCTAATAACGCATTTTATGGAAGAAGCGGTAGAAGCCGACAAGGTCATAGTTATGAGTGAGGGGCGGGTAGTGATGGAAGGCACCCCTAGGGAGATATTTTCAAAAGTTGGTAAGCTTAAAGCAATCGGACTTGACGTGCCGCAGGTTACCGAGCTTGCGCATAGGCTGAGGGGTCAGGGGCTTGCAATTAGAGAAGATGTTCTCACGATAGATGAAATGGTGGAATGCCTATGTCCATTGTTGTAAAAAATCTAACTCATATATACATGCCCGGCACCCCTTTTGAATCGGTGGCCTTAATGGATGTGAACTGGATTATAGAAGATGGGGAGTTTTGGGGACTCATAGGGCACACTGGTTCGGGAAAATCCACACTGATCCAGCATCTGAACGGACTTTTGAAACCCACATCAGGTGAGATAATAGTAGACGGTGTAAACATAAACGAGCGGGGGGTAAACTTGCGGGAAATAAGGCAAAAGGTGGGTTTAGTCTTCCAATACCCGGAGCATCAGCTTTTTGAAGAAACGGTGGAAAAAGACGTGGCGTTTGGCCCCAAAAATTTGGGGTTGCCGGAGGATGAAGTCACCGAGAGAGTCAGGGAAGCCCTCGACTTGGTCGGACTAAAATACGACGAGATAAAGGAGCGCTCGCCTTTCGAACTCAGCGGTGGGCAGATGAGAAGAGTTGCCATTGCGGGAGTCCTTGCCATGAGACCCAAAGTGCTAATTCTTGACGAGCCCACAGTTGGATTGGACCCAAGGGGCCGCGACGAAATATTGGGGCAAATAGTCAGGCTCCGGGAGAGACAGAATATAACTGTCATCCTCGTGTCCCACAGCATGGAAGATATAGCAAAAATCGTAGATAAAATTGCCGTGATGCACAGGGGGCGGATGGTAGAAAGCGGCACACCAAAACAAGTGTTTAAGAATCGCGAGGCCCTTGCATCCATTGGGCTCGATATCCCCCAGGTAACGCACCTCATGATAAAGCTAAAGGATAAGGGGAAAAATGTAGCAACAGACGTGTTCACTGTGGAAGAAGCCGAAGCGGAAATCTTAAGGGCGGCGAGGGGGATGGGCCATGCGTGAGATAACCATTGGCCAGTATATACCCGGAAACTCGGCAATACACCGGCTAGACCCGAGGACAAAAATTATTATAACCTTCGCATTTATGGTGCTGCTCTTTGTGATAGATGATTTTGCAGGTTACGCCTTCCCAATTATTTTCATAGCTATAGCCTCGCTGCTCTCGGGAATATCAGTAAAATATATGCTCCGTGGCTTAAGGCCTCTCATAGTCATAATAATGCTGACTTTTGTACTGAACCTTTTTATGGTAAAGGGCAGGGTAATTTACGAAGTAGGTCCTTTGAACGTAACTTATGAAGGGCTTTATCAAGGTGCGTTCATGGTCTTGCGATTGGTGCTCTTAATAGTTGGCACGTCGCTTTTGACACTAACTACCTCTCCCATTACGTTAACCGATGGAATCGAAAGCCTCTTGAAGCCCTTCAGCAAAGTTGGAGTACCGGCTCACGAGCTCGCTATGATGATGACCATTGCATTGAGGTTTATACCGACGTTGATGGAAGAAACCGACAAGATAATGAAGGCCCAGATGGCAAGAGGTGCCGACTTTTCCAGCGGGAATATGGTAAAAAGGGCGCAGAGCCTGGTTCCGCTCTTGGTGCCGCTTTTCATCAGCGCATTCAGAAGGGCGGACGACCTTGCCATGGCTATGGAATCCAGGTGCTACCGCGGCGGCGAAAACCGAACCCGAATGAAGACGCTTAAAATGACCCGGGGAGATGTATTTGCTTTTGTTGCTACAGGCTTTCTTGCGGCAGGGTGCTTAGCAAGCCGCTTTTTGTGGTAGGTGACTGTTTTGAACGTTAAAATTTTACTGGAATACGACGGCAGCAATTACCACGGATGGCAGAGGCAAAAAAACGCCCTGACAATTCAAGAGGTAGTTGAAAAGGCGGTTTTCAAGGTAACTGGAGAAAAAGTGAAGGTCATAGGAGCCGGGAGAACCGATGCGGGCGTACATGCCCGGGGACAGGTGGCGAATTTCCACACCAATTGCCGCATACCTGTGGAGCGGCTGCCGTATGCCATAAACAGTCATCTTCCGGAAGATATAGCGGTGAAGGGTGCGCAAGTGGTACCTGACGATTTTCATGCCCGCTATAGTGCTAAATCTAAAGTCTATTCTTATACAATATATAATGCACCTTTTCCGTCGCCACTTATGAGAAAATACAGCTATTTTTATCCTTACACTCTTGATGTGGGGGCGATGCAAGAAGCTGCAAAGGCATTTGTGGGAGTACACGATTTTGCGGCATTCAGGGCGTCAGGAAGCTCAGTTAAGTCATCGGTTAGGAATGTCATAAGGCTGGAAGTCAGAAAGGCGTCGAATGTAATTACAATTGAAGTCGAAGCGGACGGATTTTTATATAACATGGTGAGGATAATCGCAGGGACGTTATTAGAGGTTGGAAGCGGAAAACTGGCTCCAGAAGAAATTCCTTTTGTAATCAGTTCTAGAGACAGGGAAAGGGCTGGTATAACGCTACCTGCCCATGGATTGTGTCTCGAAAAGGTCGTGTATTGAATGAACTTCTTGACACTGTTAGAGGCTTATAATAAAATAACTTTGTGGTTTAAGGAGGGATAGAATGAGCACGTACATGGCTAAAAAAGGAGAAATAAAGCGTGAGTGGTACGTCATAGATGCAACGGGTAAACCATTAGGAAGACTGGCTGCACAGGTGGCAAAAATTTTGAAAGGAAAACACAAGCCCATTTATACTCCTCACGTTGATACGGGCGATCACGTAATAGTAGTGAATGCCGAAAAAGTGATTCTTACGGGCAAAAAGCTGGACAAAAAGATTTACTACCGGCATTCCCTTTATCCTGGCGGTCTGAAGGCCGAAACCTACCGACACTTTTTACAAAGGGCACCAGAAAAAGTGATATACAAGGCCGTGTGGGGCATGCTGCCGCATAATCGGCTAGGTCGGAAAATGATAAAAAAGCTAAGGGTGTACAGGGGACCGGAACACCCCCACCAGGCTCAGCAGCCTAAAGAATTGCAGTACGAGGGATAAGAAAGGAGGTTGGGCATGAAAGAAGCTATATTGACTACAGGCAGGAGAAAAACTTCTGTTGCCAAGGTTTGGTTGACTCCTGGGACAGGCAAGATACTAATAAACAAGAGGGAGTTTGAAGACTATTTTCCTCTTGAGACGCTAAGGAGCGACGTTTTAAAACCTCTGGTAGTCACCAATACTTTGGGCAAGTTTGACATAATAGCAAGCGTAAAAGGTGGAGGCATCTCGGGACAGGCGGGCGCGGTGAGACACGGAATCGCAAGAGCATTAGTGCAAGTTGATGAAGCCTACAGACCGATGTTAAAAAAAGAAGGATTACTTACCCGCGATCCGCGAATGGTCGAAAGGAAAAAGTACGGCCTCAAGAAAGCGCGGCGTGCACCGCAGTTTTCCAAGAGGTAAGGAAGGACATTGTCCTTCTTTTTTTTTAAGCCTTGATAATTCTTTGCAAATTTCGACAGACTATAGCTGGACAAAAATCCAATAAATATATAGAATTAAATCAGGTTCAAATTAAAAGCGTTTTTAGGAGGGACCAATATGTTTGACCTTGCTATAATAGGTGCAGGCCCTGCCGGACTTTCGGCTGCCATTTATGGCGCAAGGGCAAGGCTTTCCACAGTGATTATTGAAAAGATGTATCCGGGTGGGCAGGCTGCTATTACCGACATTATCGAAAATTATCCCGGATTTACCGAAGGTATAGGCGGGGCAGAGCTCACCGAGGCCATGAAAAAGCAGGCTGAAAGATTCGGTGCCCAGTTTTTAAACGGTGAAGTCGAAAAAATTGAAAAACAAAACGAAAAGTTTTTGCTTTCCCTCAAAAATGAGACCGTTGAGGCAAAAGCGGTGATTCTCGCAATGGGAGCCCAGGCGAGGAGGCTAGGCGTGAAAGGTGAAAAAGAATTTACCGGCAGGGGAGTATCATACTGCGCTACTTGCGATGGAGCATTCTACACGGACAGAACAGTAATGGTAGTAGGCGGCGGCGATACGGCAATTGAAGAAGCCCTTTTTCTTACCCACTTTGCCAAAAGCGTGACGGTAGTGCATCGCAGAAGCGAACTTAGGGCCACAAAAATCCTGCAGGAAAGGGCTTTCAAAAATGAAAAGATTAAATTTATCTGGGATTCAGTAGTAGAGGAGATAAAGGGTTCCGACAGCGTTCAGGAGGTTGTGCTGAAAAATTTGAAGACCGGGGAGACCACATCGATTCCGGTGGACGGCGTATTTGTGGCTATAGGCTGGGATCCGAATACAGCAATCGTAAAAGACTTGGTCAAGCTCAACGAAAAGGGATACATAATCACCGATGAAAACATGGCAACCGGAGTGCCAGGGCTTTTTGCAGCTGGGGACTTAAGGGAAAAATCCCTGCGCCAAGTCGTGACTGCAGTAGCCGATGGAGCGGTGGCGGCGGTTTCAGCAGAAAAGTATTTGGAAGAGCACCAGATGAGGTAAATTAGCATAATTACATTAATGTAATAAAAAGGATTATGGCGAAAACCATAATCCTTTTTATTAGTCCTTGTGTCGGGATATCAGTTCATCGATAATGTCAACTAGCCCCATGTCTTCCTCAACCAGAGCCATCATTAAATGAAAAACCAAATCCGCTCCTTCGTAAGCAATTTCCCGCCTGTCTTTATTTTTGGATGCGATTATGAATTCGCCCGCTTCCTCGGCAACTTTTTTTAATATCCTGTCCTTTCCTTCGGAAAAAAGCTTTGAAGTATAAGAACCATCTTTCTTAATATCTTTCCTTTGCCTTAAAAGGTCCTCCAAATAATAAAGAAAACTGCCTCTCAAGAGGCCCGATTCGACAATTTTATTAAAAAAACAGCTTTTTTTGCCGGTATGGCACGTAGGACCCTTAGGCTCGGCGAGTATTAACAACGCATCTTGATCGCAGTCGGCGTAAATAGCCTTTACTTTCAGATAATTTCCGGAGGTTTCACCTTTAAGCCAAAGTTTTTTGCGCTCTCTGCTATAGAAATGCACGAGGCCGGTTGCAAGTGTTTTATTGAATGCTTCTTCGTTTTGATAGCCCAACATGAGCACTTCATACGTCGCCTCGTCCTGGACTATAACAGGAACAAGTCCTGATAAGTCTTTTTTTAAGTCGTCAAATTTCAACAAGGCGAACCGGCACCCCCTTTTCACTTAAATATTTTTTCGCCTCCTTGATTGTGTAAATGCCGTAATGGAAAATAGAGGCGGCAAGGACCGCATCTGCTCCACCGAAAGTCAGGGCTTCGTAAAGGTGTTCAAGGCAACCGGCACCTCCAGAAGCTATTACGGGTATATTGACGCTCCCAGTTATGAGGCTTAAAAGTTCGAGGTCATAACCTCTCTTAGTACCGTCCCTGTCCATGCTGGTGAGGAGAATTTCGCCTGCACCTAAAGATTCGACTTCCTTTGCCCAGGATACTGCATCCATTCCCGTAGGGGTATTCCCACCATCGATGTATACTTCATAAAAATCTCCGTTAAATTTTGCATCTATGGCAACTACGATGCATTGGCTGCCGAAAGTCATAGCACCTTTTTTAATTAGGCTTTTATCCCTTACAGCAGCGGAATTAATCGAAACTTTATCTGCCCCGGCCCTTAAAATAACCTTTATATCCTCGATATCGGAAATTCCACCGCCGATCGTAAAGGGAATGAAGACTTTCTCTGCGGTCCTTCTGCAGAGTTCGACCACCGTCTTCCTTTTTTGAAAAGAAGCGGTAATGTCAAGAAAGACGATCTCATCAGCTCCAGCCTCGTCATAGAATGCCGCAAGTTCCACAGGATCGCCGGCGTCCCTCAGCGATAAAAATTCGACCCCTTTTACCACACGATTGTCCTTGACGTCAAGACACGGGATTATCCTTTTGGTAAGCATAAGAAAGCACCTCTTTTATATTCAAAGTCCCTTCATACAAGGCTTTTCCTATTATCACGCCGGAAATGCGGGGGATTGAAAGTAAAACTTTTACATCGTTTTCGTCTCTAATGCCTCCGGAATAGATTATCCTGCCCCATAGATTGGAAATTAATGTTTCTATTCTTGTCTTTTGGAGGCCTGATAAAGTTCCGTCCAGGTCGGTATCGGTCACTACAAAACCTGCAGGCTTGATGCACTCTAAAACGTCTTTTGCCTTGTCAAAGGAGAGTGAACTTTCCCATCCCTTTATTGCAAGTTCGTTTCCTTTAAAGTCAAGGGCAATAAAGAGCTTATCGGCTAACATTTCTTTTAGTCTAATAAGGAAGTCCACAGATGTAAGGGCTTTTGTTCCCACTATAATTCTGTCAACGCCAATGTCATTTAGCATTTTTGCCGCTTCTATGCTCCTAATTCCACCGCCTACCTGGATGAATCCTTTGAATATTTTTCTGATTTCTAGGATTGTATCGATGTTTTTTGGGAAACCTTCAAAAGCTCCATCTAAGTCCACCAAGTGGAGATATTTTATCCCCATATCCTGCCATTTAGTTGCAAACTCCGAAGCATTCCCGTACACTTTAACTTTACTCTTATCACCTTTATACAACCTGACAGCCTTTTTTCCCATTATATCAATAGCCGCAAATATTTCCATATACAATCCTCCCAAAGTTTTCTAAAATCTTGAGCCCTTTTTTGCCGCTTTTTTCTGGGTGGAATTGAAAACCAAAGACGTTATCAGATTCCACGGCTGCTATAAACATCTCCTGATATTCAGAAACCCCTAATGTAAAGGGCGTATAAGCACTTAAAAATGGAAGTTTGTAAGAATGCACGAAATAAAAGAATTCCTCGCCATCTAATCCGCTTGTGATGGGTGAATTTTTTATAAACCTAACTGAATTCCATCCGATATGAGGAACTTTAATATCACCTTTAAAAAGGGTAAATCTTCCGGGAAACATTGAAAAACCAGTGGATTCGGGACTTTCCTCGCTTCCTTCAAAGAGAAGCTGCATGCCGAGGCATATACCTAGGAAAGGTTTTTCGGCTAATGCATCTTTTATGGCCTGCCAGAGTCCTCGGCTTTTTATATTGGCTACAGCCTGACCGAAATTTCCCACACCTGGGAGTACCACGCCTTTTGCCCTTTTGATTTCGCTTTCTTTAGAAACTATCTTGGCATTTAAACCTAAATAAGTAAAAGCTTTTTCGACACTCATCAGGTTTCCCATACCGTAATCTACAATAGCGATCATTTAAATCACACCCTTAGTTGAAGGTATTCTGTCGTCGCCAATTGTCTTTGCAGCTCTAAGGCACATTCCGAGTCCTTTAAAAGTTGACTCCATGATGTGATGGCTGTTTGCGCCGGACAGTCCTTTTATGTGGAGGGTCAGTTCGCCTCCCCTTACAAATCCAAGGAAAAATTCTTTAAAACTTTCGCCCTTGACCTTTCCCACCCATTCGAGAACGGGAAGTTCGTAATTAAGATATGCCCTCCCCGAAATGTCGAGGCTTACAAGAACCAATGCCTCGTCCATGGGAACGGCAGACCATCCGAATCTGGCGATGCCTTTTTTCTCTCCCAAAGCGGCTTTTAAGGCTTTTCCCAGCACTATCCCCGTATCTTCCATAAGATGGTGTTCATCAACATCTATGTCTCCAGAAGCATGGACCTCTAGGTCTATTTTTGAAAAAAAACAAAAAAGGGAAAGAAAATGGTTGAAAATACCAATAGGGGTTTTTACCGCGCTTTTCCCGCTGCCGTCCAGATTCAAAGATATTTTTATTTGAGTTTCGTCCGTTATTCTTTCTAGTGACGCGGTTCGCATCCTGTAAGTTCCCTCCCGTTTCTAATTTGGAGCGAAAGATGATGGGCTGGTAGTCCTTCTGCTTTTGCAATTTCTCCCGCATGATGAGAAAGGGCAAAAAAGCCTGTGGGAGTCGCCGAGATTAAACTCATTTCCTTCATGAAATCTTCTGTTGAAAGCCCTGAAGAAAATCGCGATGTGCCGCTGGTAGGAAGGACGTGGCTCGGACCCATGATGTAATCCCCCAAAGCCTCGGCCGAAAAAGGCCCGAAGAAGACTGCTCCAGCATTTTTTATATATTCGACATATGTCATAGGGCTTTTTACCATAAGCTCGAGATGCTCCGGAGCGATTCGATTCGAAATTTCAATGGCCTCATATATATCTTTTACCTTTAGTGCCCCGCCCCAATTAAAAAGGGATAACTTAGCCTTTTCGCTATCAAGGGTGGCAAGGAAAGACTGTAGTGCAACTCTTACTTCTTCAATTAGACTATCGTCACAGGAAAGAAGAATAGATGTGGCATTTTCATCGTGTTCTGCTTGCGCAAGCAAATCGGCTGCCACCCAGCGGGGATTAGCCGAGCTGTCGGCAATCACCACAACTTCTGAAGGGCCGGCAAAGCCGTCGATGCCAACTACCCCTGATACTTCGCGTTTTGCCTCGGCTACATAAACGTTGCCTGGTCCCACTATTTTATCGACTCTTGGGATGGTTTCTGTGCCATAAGCGAGGGCAAAAATAGCCTGAGCACCTCCCACAGTATAAAGATTTTTTACGTTGCATAATTTTAAGGCATATAAAACTGCAGGGTTCATGGGCTCAGCTTTAGGTGGAGTTACGGCAATTATTTTATTGACTCCAGCTACCAGAGCTGGTACTATATTCATCAAAACTGATGAGGGATAAGCCGCGCTGCCTCCGGGTATATAGACCCCTACGCTTTCGATGGGCTTATAAATTTTCCCCATAAGGTTGCCATAATCGTCGAAAAAGAGCTTGTCTTGAGGTTTCATCTTTTTGTGGAAATCGAAAATTCTTTCAAAAGCAAGGTCTAATGCCTTTTTTAAAGACGGTGATATGAGCTTTTCACTTTCTTCTATGTCTTTTTGTGGGAGCTTTATGGTGTTCTTTGTTAAGCATACTCCGTCTAATTCAATGGTAAGCTTGATTAAGGCATCATCTCCTGAAGATAAGACCATCTCTTTGATTTTCTTTACGGCATCGCGCACTTTTTCAAAATTTTGTGATCTTTTTTTGAGCCGGGAAAAAAGTTCGCTTTCAGTGAGTACTGGAAACATTTTATCTACTCCTTTCATCAACGAAAATACGGGCTTTTTCAAAAAATTCGAGCATTGATTCCCTTTTTAACTTCCAACTGAAAGGATTGGCGATTAAACGAGCTGATGACGAAAAAAAGGGTTTTATTATGGAAAGATTGTTTTCTTTCAATGTCCTGCCTGTGGCTACTAAGTCCACGATATAAGTAGAAAGTCCAAGGAGGGGCGCAAGCTCTATGTTCCCGTGCAACTTTATAATCCTTGCCCTTATTCCCTCTTTTGAGAGAAAATAAGAAGCGAGATTGGGATATTTCGTTGCAACTCTTACATTGTTCGAGAATTTAGGGTCATCTTTCTCTCTTCCGGCAAGGCAGAGGAAACACCGGCCGTATTTTAAATCTAGAAGTTCCATAACGTCCGGCTTCATCTCAGCAATTATATCCTTTCCCACTATTCCAAGATCGCAAGCCCCGTGCTCGACGTATACGGGAACGTCAAAGTTTCTAGTCACGACAACTTTAATTTTTGTTCTTGTGTCTGTAAATATGAGCTTTCGGCTTTCGTCTTTCAATTGATTTGTTTGGAAGCCAATGTATTCTAGAAGCTTCAGGCTTTCTTCTAAAAGGTTTCCTTTTGGCACTGCTATGGTTAAGTATTCCACTTTTTATTCCTCCTACAAACCCAGGATGTAATTTAGATTCAAAGCTACTCCGAATCCATTTTTGTCAATTCCTAGCATTTTCGACAAAAAACCATAACGGCCGCCTTTACCGATGGAAGTTTTATTTTGGTCATAGATTTCTATTATTGGACCGTTGTAGTAATCGAAATCAAGAACGAGAAATGGATCAAAATCTACCGGAATGTCAAAAAGGTTAATTCTTAACTTTTCTAGGAATTTTGCCATTTCACTCCCAAAATAGACAGAATTTTCTTCGGAGAGGAGAGTTTCAAATAAGTCCTCCTGTTGTTTCGGTGAAAGGGTTGAAGTTAATTCTTTAAGCGATATAAAATCTCTTCTTTTTATTGCGTCGAGGACTTCATCGAGTCTTTCGGCCGGAAGATTTTTAACCATAGGCAATCTTTTTAAGTATTCTGCCTCAGAAACTGAAATTCTAAGGCCTTTAATACCAGTTTCCCTTAAAAACTCCAAAATACCATTAATCAATTCTATTTCGCTATCCAAGTCTCCGCCTATGACTTCTGCTCCGAATTGTATGATCTCCCTCGGCCTTCCCATAGAGCCTTCGAAAAAGCGGAAAACACTCCCGCAATAGTAAACCTTTAAGGGGAATGAAATATTCTCAAAGTTCATCTTCAAAAAGCGGGCTAGAGAAGTGGTATAATCCCACCGGAGGGCTAATATATCTCCGGTTTTATCAACGAATTTAAAAATTTTATTTTTTGGCACGAGAGATAAATCAGAAAGCTCGTAGTGTTCTATGAGCGAAGGGGAAAATTCCTGGTATCCCCTATCTACAAAGATGCCGGCGAAATTGTTTTCAAGCTTTCTTTTCTCGGATGCTTTTTCAAATTCCAGGTCAAAAAAGCCTGCCGGCAATGATAGCTTGTCTTTTAAACTCATGCGACCATCTCCTTTTATATTTTAACATATTAATATATTAAACAAAAAAAATCAAGGTATTTTTTAATTTACATAGAAAAACTAGTTGCATATATATGCGTATGTATGTATAATTATAATAATAAATCAAGGGGGTGAATATTGTTGAAAGCAGACGTCCTGGAATTTCAAAAGGATGCACATCTCAAGGGGAAAGACCTTCTTGGTATGTGTGATTTGAGCAAAAATGAGATTGCAGAAATAATAAAATTTTCCCGGCTTATAAAGAGGATTGGGACTTACGGTGGAGGTTATAAACCACTTAAGGGGAAAACCTTGGGGATGATATTTCAAAAACCTTCTACCCGGACAAGGGTCTCGTTTGAAGTGGCGATGTGGCAACTTGGAGGCTATCCACTGTTTTTAAATAAAAACGACCTGCAGCTGGGGCGGGGGGAAACGCTGGAGGATACTGCCAGAGTCCTTTCAAGATACTTAGATGGAATAGTAATAAGGGCGTATTCTCATGAAGACGTGAAAATCCTCGCAAAATATGCCGATGTCCCGGTGATAAACGGCCTTTCTGATTTTGAGCATCCCTGCCAGGTGTTGGCAGATTTCTTGACAATTTTGGAAAAAAAGAACGCCCTTGCGGGATTAAAACTCGCCTTTATTGGCGATGGGGCCAATAATATGGCAAATTCTTTGATTTTCGGCTGCGCAAAGATGGGTATAAACCTAGCAATTGCATCCCCGAAGGAATACCAGCCGAAGCCCGAATTGCTGGAAAACGCTATTTTCCATGCTAAAACTAACAATTCCCAAATTATAGTGACGGAAGATCCTAAAGAAGCAGCACTGGAAGCGGATATAATATATACCGATGTATGGACCAGCATGGGGCAAGAATCAGAGGAAATCGAAAGAAAAAAGATTTTTTCGGGATATCAGGTAAATAAAGAACTTCTTAAGGCAGCAAAGCCCGATGTAATCGTCATGCATTGTCTTCCGGCGCACCGAGGCGAAGAAATCACAGAGGAGGTCATAGAAGGACCTAATTCCGTAGTGTTTGACCAGGCTGAAAACCGCCTGCACGTTGAAAAGGCCATCCTTGCTCTTTTGCTTTGATTTTAAAAATAAAAAAGGGGGACATACTTTATGAAAAAGGTAGTACTTGCCTATTCAGGGGGTCTTGACACCTCTGTCGCTATAAAATGGTTAAAGGAAAAATATGATTGTGAAGTAATAGCGTTTTGTGCTGACTTGGGCGAGGGGAAGGACCTGGATTTCATAAAGGAAAAGGCTTTGCGCATAGGTGCTGAAAAGTGCTACGTGGCAGATGTTAAAGAAGAATTCATAAAAGATTACGCTTTTAAAGCCCTAAAAGCGAATGCCCTATACGAGGGAGTGTATCCCATCAGTACCGCCCTATCAAGACCACTTATAGCTAAATATCTAGTGGAAATTGCAAAAAAGGAGGGAGCTTTTGCAGTCGCTCACGGCTGTACCGGAAAAGGCAACGACCAGGTGAGGTTCGATTTGTCGGTAGCGGCGCTTTCGCCGGAGCTGAAAGTTATAGCCCCGGTAAGGGAATGGAACATGTCCCGAGAGGAGGAAATCGATTACGCTGCCAAGAATGGAATTCCCGTCCCGGTTGGGAAGGAAAATCCTTTCAGTATAGACCAGAACCTATGGGGAAGGAGTATAGAGTGCGGGGTATTAGAAGATCCTTGGGTCGAGCCACCTGAGGAAGCCTTTGAATGGACGGTTTCTCCCGAGAAGGCCCCTGATGACCCAGTATATGTGGAGATAACTTTTGAAAAAGGCGTGCCTGTTGCGGTGGATGGAAAAGAGATGAGTCCGGTAGAACTTGTGGCGAATCTGAATAAGATTGCGGGAAGCCATGGTTTTGGAAGGATAGACCATGTAGAAGATAGACTTGTGGGCATAAAGTCTAGGGAAGTTTACGAGTGTCCTGCATCTTGCTTGCTTATTGAAGCTCACAGGCAACTAGAAAGCTTGACGCTGCCAAAGGAAGTTTTACATTTTAAATACATTATCGAGCAAAAATATGCCGAAATAGTATACAACGGGCTGTGGTTTTCGCCTTTAAAAAAGGCCTTGGATGCCTTTATTGAAGAGACCCAGGAGGTCGTAAATGGCATTGTAAAGGTAAAATTGTACAAGGGCAACGCCACGGTGGTTGGAAGAAAATCGCCTCAATCGCTCTACGATATAAAGCTTGCCACGTATGCAGAAGGGGACCTCTTCGACCACAAGGCGGCAGTCGGTTTTATTACTCTGTGGGGACTACCTACAAAAGTTTACGCCCAAGTAAACAAAAAGAATGCCGATAATGGAGGGAGTTAAAATGAAAAAACTGTGGGCCGGTAGGTTTGAAAAGGAAACCGACGGCCTCGTCGAAAGATTCACAGCTTCCATAGATTTTGACAAAAAGCTTTACGAGCAAGACATAATGGGGAGCATAGCCCATGCCAGGATGCTGGCCAAAACTGGGATAATTTCAAAACAAGAAGCGGCGGAGATTATAAGAGGACTTTTGGAGATAAAGTTGGAAATAGAACAGGGTCAGTTTCCTTTTACAGTAGAATTTGAAGACATCCACATGCATATAGAAAAAAGGCTTTTTGAAAAAATTGGACCTGTAGCCGGGAAACTCCACACCGCCCGGAGTAGGAACGACCAGGTCGCACTGGATTTGCACCTTTATGTCAAGCAAAAAATCTCAGAAGTAGTTGAAAAAATAGACGAATTGATGAAAGTTCTGCGGAAACTGGCAGAGGAAAACAAGGATGTAATTATACCCGGCTACACCCACCTTCAGAGGGCTCAGCCAGTTACCGTAGCTTTGCACTTCGACGCCTATTATCAAATGCTCAGGAGAGATAAAGAGCGCTTTTGTTCGGCGATGAAAGGGGCGGACCTGATGCCCCTCGGAGCATGTGCGCTTGCAGGGACTACCTTGCCCATAGACAGGGACTATACTAGAGAGCTGCTCGGTTTTTCTGAAATATATAAAAATACCATGGATGCCGTAAGCGACAGGGACTTCGTAATAGAATTCATATCCTGTTCGGCTATCCTCATGGTGCACCTTTCGCGGCTGGCTGAAGACTTGATACTGTGGAGCACATCCGAGTTTGATTTTATAGAGTTAGATGACAGTTTTGCGACGGGAAGCAGCATAATGCCGCAGAAGAAGAATCCCGATGTTCTGGAACTAATAAGGGGGAAGGCGGGTAGGGTCTTTGGCAACTTGATGGCCGTTCTTACTCTCATGAAAGGCCTGCCGCTCTCGTACAACAGGGATATGCAGGAAGACAAAGAGCCGCTTTTTGATACTGTGGATACGGTAATTTCCTGCTTGGAGGTACTCCCTGGGCTTCTTTCGACCATAAAAATTAAAAGGGAGAATATGATGAGGGCCGTCGAAGACAGTTTCGCCGACGCCACCTATTACGCCGAGTATCTGGTAAAAAAGGGTATGCCCTTTCGGTCGGCTCACGAAATAGTGGGCAAGATGGTGTCTTACTGCATAAAGAACAATAAGAAGTTGAGAGAATTGAGCCTTGTCGAATTCAAGAATTTTTCTGAGCTTTTCGGCGAAGATGTGCTGGGACTTTCTTACAAACCCGACAATGTTAAAAATATAATAGCTTTATGAAAGTTGGCCCAAAAGCAAACCATAGCTGAAACCCTCCTTGATGTTAGTTTTGGTCAACCAACATCGTATAGGGTTTCACGCTATGGTTCAACTATTTTTTGGTGTTGCATTTAGTTTTACAATTAACCATCATAAGATAATCACAGTTAAATATAGAAAATTCTTGACAGCTTATTTTCACTGCATTATAATAACAAAAGTATAATAAGGGTAGGATAAAAAGTGCTTGAAGTTATAAAATAACCACCGAAAAAATAAAATTAAAAACCAGTGATAGACATAAATTAGTATAAATATATTATTTTTCAAAGGGGAGAAAGTGAATGTCTAAGAAAGAAGTAGTGCTTACTCAAGAAGGATTGAAAAAACTGGAGGAAGAACTTCAATACCTAAAGTCTGTGAAGAGGAAGGAAGTTGCCGACCGCATAAAACAAGCCATTGCCTTTGGCGACCTTAGCGAGAATTCCGAATACGATGATGCTAAAAATGAACAGGCTTTTATTGAGGGCAAGATTGCTATGCTCGAAGAAAAGCTGAGAAATGCTAAAGTTATAGATGATGCCGATATATCAACTGATATGGTCACTTTAGGGTCAAAAGTCCTTGTCAGGGATTTAGAGACCGATGAAATTATAGAATATGCCATCGTGAGTTCGGCTGAAGCAAACCCCATCGAATTTAAGATTTCTAACGAATCGCCAGTGGGCAAGGCTCTCATAGGGGCCAAAAAAGGGGACGTCATCGAGATAAATGTACCTGCTGGAATAGTAAAATATAAAATAGAGGAGATCAAAAAGTGATAAATGGAGGGTGAATAAATGGAAAATTTGGAGCTTGAAGGCAACGAAATAATCAAAGCAAGGATACAGAAATTAGAAGAACTACGCAAAATGGGGATAAATCCTTATGGCCAAAAATACGACCGGACTCATAATTGCATAGAGATCAAAGAGAAATTTGAAGAGCTGGAAGGTAAGGATACTTCGGTTGCCGGCCGAATAATGGCTATACGTGGCCACGGGAAAGCGGCCTTTTTTGACATACAGGACGAAAAAGGCCGCCTACAAATTTACATAAAGAAGGATCATGTGGGCGATGGGAATTATGAAATCTTTAAGAAACTGGACATAGGAGATATTGTTGGCATAAAAGGGAAGGTATTCAAGACACAAAAAGGAGAAATATCTGTAATGGCTGATGAGGTAACGCTGCTTGCCAAGTCCCTCAGGCCATTGCCGGAGAAGTGGCACGGTTTGAAGGATGTGGATACCAGGTACCGCCAGCGTTATCTGGACCTGATTGTCAACCCCGACGTGAGAAAAACTTTCGTAATAAGAAGCAAAATAATAAAAGCTATGCGGGACTACTTGGATGCCCGCGGATTTATGGAAGTAGAAACGCCAGTGCTCACGCCCCTTGCGGGCGGTGCAGCAGCACGGCCTTTTATTACCCATCACAATGCACTAGATATGGACTTGTATCTTAGAATAGCAACAGAACTTTATCTAAAGAGGTTAATAGTCGGCGGATTTGAAAAGGTATACGAAATAGGCAAGGATTTTAGAAATGAAGGCATATCTATAAAGCATAACCCAGAGTTCACGATGATAGAACTTTATCAGGCTTATGCCGATTATCACGATATGATGGAGCTTACCGAAGACATGATCTCCCATATTGCGAAAGAGGTTTTGGGTACCACCAAGGTTGTTTACCAAGGCGAGGAAATTGACCTTACCCCGCCCTGGCAGAGGATGACCATGAAAGAAGCCGTAAAAAAATACACCGGCGTGGATTTCGATGAAATAAAAACCGATGAGGAGGCCAGGGAGATTGCGAAAAAGTTGGGGGTAGAGGTGGAAGACAAAGACACGAAAGGGAAAGTATTGAACGCTATTTTCGAAGAAAAGGTCGAGGAGCACCTGGTGCAGCCTACTTTCATAATGGATTATCCGATTGAGATATCGCCCTTAGCAAAGAGAAAGGAAGACGACCCCGACTTCACCTATCGTTTCGAGCTTTTCATAACCCGCAGGGAGATGGCGAACGCTTTCTCGGAGCTGAACGATCCCATCGACCAGAGGGAAAGGTTTTTAGAGCAGCTTAAAGAAAGGGAAGCGGGGGATGAAGAAGCCCATGCCTTCGACGAGGATTTTATTATCGCTCTCGAATACGGTATGCCTCCTACCGGTGGGCTTGGGATTGGAATAGATAGATTGGTCATGCTCCTTACGGATTCGTATTCCATAAGGGATGTAATACTGTTCCCGACCATGAGACCCAAGTCCTAAATCGAAGAAAAAAGAGATAAACGTAGAAAAAGCAATTTTAATGCATAAAATTGTCGAATATGAACAAAAAATAAGTGTTGAAATGTAAGCAGATTATGTGGTATATTACTCCTTGCGACGTCATGAGAGCAACCGATGAAGAATCTCCGGAAGACAAAAGAAGGTATTGACAAAAACAAAGCGACCAAATAAAATAATAAAATGTGACGCGATGGACCTTGAGAACTGAACAGTGCCACGCCTGAGAGTTTCGACCAAAAGGTGTGTAATTAAAGTAAGCGGAGAGCTTACTTTAAAGGAATAGGATTTAACCTGAGAGTTTGATCCTGGCTCAGGACGAACGCTGGCGGCGTGCCTAACACATGCAAGTCGAGCGGAGGTGGTG
>JAKIHM010000025.1 GCA_021608145.1 Thermovorax subterraneus | reverse complement strand
TCAACTTATGCAGTAATTATTTTACATAAATGGCAATATAATACATCAAATTTATGTCACCTGAACTTAAATAGTGGTGAAGGTCAGCTTAAAAAATTTTTTACCTACAACCTCTTGACACAGACGTTATTGCAATTAGCGATTGAAAATGGACGCAAGGTGTGGTAATATTATCACAGTTTCAGACCGACCGGTCGGTCAATCTGGTAAAAAGAGGGTGGTACGGTGCAGAAAAGAAATTTCACTGCTATTTTCCTGCTTCTTTGCTTTATTGCGGCGATAGTGGTGAGCGGGTGCGGAAAAAAGGTCAGTGAGTCGGAACAGGGAAAAAAGGCTGTTCCGGTAAAAGTGGAAAGCCTTTCTGCGAGAAATCTTTCGGAATACCGGTACTTCACTGGAACCGTCGAGGCCAAAGGGCAGGTGGTAGTGACCGCGAAAATGGCAGGGAAAGTAAAAGAAGTGCTGGTTAAGGCCGGCGATAAGGTAAGGGCGGGGCAGGTACTGGTGAAGCTTGACGAAAAAGACGTGATTTCGCAGGTGGAGCAGGCAAGAGCCGCCTACGATGCGGCAGAGGCGAATTACAACAGGACCAAAGCCCAGCTCGATCAGGAACTCAAAAGGCTTGAGTCTTCTGTAAGGCAGGCAGAGGAGAATTATAAAAATGTATCTCAAAACTACGAGCGGATGAAGAAGCTCTACGAAGAAGGGGCGGTATCCCAAAAGGACTTTGAGGCGATACAGCTTCAGTACAATGTGACGAAGGAACAATACGAATCGGCAAAAGAGCAGCTTGAACTCACCAAGGCAAGCACCATGCCCGAGACATTGGCAGCGACAAAATCTCAGGTTGAGCAGGCAAGGGCGGCTCTTTCTGCGGCGCAAAGCGCCCTTGAAAATACCCTTATAACTTCTCCTGTAGATGGCACAATCGGGAGCGTGGACGCAAAAGTAGGCCAGTTTATAAGCCCGGGGTCTATAGTCGCTGTAGTGGGCGATACGGGGAGCTTTTTTGTCAAGATAAGTGTGACCGAAGATGTGATCAATTCGGTAAAAGTAGGGCAGACCGCTGAGGTGGCGGTGGACTCTATAGATGCTACTTTAAAGGCTACCGTTACGAGCACCAGCCCTTATAAAGACATAAAGACTGGGCTATATCCGGTGGAGTTGAGGATAGAAAACCCGCCGTCGGACTTAAAGCCTGGTATGTTTGCCAGGGTAAAAATTGCAGTTATAACTTATGAGAATGTTTTGGCTGTGCCGGAGGAGTGCGTTTTAAATAAGGAAGACAAAAAAATAGTATACACTATAGAACAAAATAAAGCTAAAGCCAATGAGGTAGTGGTGGGTCCGACGGTGGAAGGGTATACGATAATAGAAAAAGGGCTAAATGAAGGTTCAACGGTGGTGATAGAAGGGCAGGAATACCTGGAGGACGGCTCGCCTGTTGAAGTAGTAGGCAAGGAGGTTACAAAATGAGCCTCGCAAAACTTTCTATAAAACACCCCGTTACCATGGTGATGATCGTCGTCATGGTTCTGGTGCTCGGGGCTGTTTCACTCGCCAGGCTCGGCACCGACCTTTTGCCGAATATAAGCTTTCCTACGATTATGATAATAACTAGGTACGAAGGGGCTGGCCCTCAAGAAGTCGAAAACCTTGTGACAAAGCCGTTGGAACAAGTTATTTCGACAGTTAGCAATGTAAAAAGCATAAAATCCACGTCGGTAGAAGGTGCGTCAAATATAACGGTAGAATTTAACTGGGGCACCGACATGGACTTTGCTGTATTAGAGGTTAGGGAAAAGATTGACCTGATAAAAGATATGCTGCCATCGGAAGTAAAATCGCCACAGATTTACAAGTATGATGCGTCGCAGATGCCCCTCATGGAAATCGCAGTGGCGGGAGGAAGGGACCTAGAGGAACTCAAAAAGATTGCGGATGACAAAATAAAAAATAGGCTGCTTCAGCTCGAAGGGGTGGGAATGGTTCAGGTCTTCGGCGGGACGACGAAGGAAATTCACGTGGTGGTAGACCCAGAAAAACTAGTAAAGTACGGCACCACCATGAATTCCATCGCCCAGGCTCTTCAACTTGAAAACCTCAATCTCCCCGGAGGAAGCATTTCTTATGGGAAAAGAGAATATTTGGTAAGGATAAACTCAGAGTTTGCGGATATATCGGCGATTAAGAACCTGCCTATAACCACAGCTACAGGCAGTACAATACCTCTTTCGAGTTTAGCCGAAGTCGAATACGCCAACGAGACTGACGTCCTTTCCAAGCTAAACGGCAAGCCCAGCGTTGTGCTTGTGCTTTACAAGCAAAGCGGTTACAACACCGTCCAAGTGGCGGACAAAGTGACAAAAGAGCTGGAGAATCTAAAGAAGGAGCTTCCTTCCGGCTCGCAATACAGCATCGTATTTAACCAAGCCAATTTCATAAACAAGTCTATTGGCAACGTGGTTAGCAACGCCATCACAGGAGGAATTCTAGCTGTAGCTATTCTCTACCTTTTCCTTCGCGACATTAGGACTACTCTTGTAATAGGTATATCGATGCCTATATCCATAATAACCACGTTCATATTGATGTACTTCGGAAACCTGACGCTGAACCTCCTTTCACTAGGTGGACTTGCGCTAGGCGTCGGCATGTTAGTAGATAACTCCATAGTAGTGCTCGACAATATATTCAGGCACAGGGAGGAAGGTGAGGATAACATAGAGGCGGCAATCTCAGGCGCAAATGAGGTCACCAGGGCTGTAATAGCATCTACGCTGACTACAGTTGTAGTCTTCCTGCCCGTAGTATATGTCCAGGGTATAGCCGCCCAGCTTTTCAAAGAGCTTGCGCTCACCGTTACATTTTCGCTCCTTGCTTCGCTTGCGGTTTCGCTCACGCTCACTCCGCTCTTGTGCTCCAGGTTGATGGTTGGGAGAGTCTCATTGGGGAAAGCTGGTTTTATTGCGAAGGCCGGTGAAAAATTTGACCGGGCTTTCAGCAGGCTGCTTGAATTTTATAAAAATGCCCTAAGATGGGCCTTGGGACACCGCAAAGCGGTGATAGGAATCGCGGCAGTGTTTTTCATTTTAAGCTTAGTGCTTTCGCCCTTAATAGGTACTGAATTTTTGCCCAAATTTGACATGGGCATGATTATGATTACAGCAGAGATGCCTAATGGGACGAGGAGAGAGGTGCTTGAAGGCACAGTAGATGAGTTGGTTTCCAGGGTAAAAGATATACCTGAGATAGAGAGCATATTGACGATCGCAGGTTTTTCCCAGTCAGGAGAAGAGAAGGACAATGAGGCAACGGTAATGATAAGGTTAAAGCCTCTATCCGAAAGGAAGAGAAACAGCGAAGAGATTACAGAGGAAATCAGGTCTAAGACGGCTAATATTCCCGGTGTGAAATTGAGCGTAGTGTCTCTTGCCGGTATGATGTTTATGGGAGAAGCATCGGAAGCTGTATCCATAAAAATAAAGGGCGATGATCTGGAAAAACTAAAAGAGATATCCAAACAGGTCGAAGATATCGTCGAATCCGTCCAGGGCACCAGGGAAGTAAAAAGCAGCCTTTCCGAACAGAGGCCCGAGATAAACATTAGAGTAAACCGGGATGTGGCCTCGCTTTACGGGTTAAATTCCGCTTATGTAGCAAATTACGTGAAGTCAGCGGTGCAGGGCGCAGTTGCTACGAGGTTGAGGACGGGCGGCGAAGAGATAGATGTGAAAGTCATGGCCAAGGAAGGCCTGGTGGACGACATAGAGAAATTAAAGAGCCTTGCAATTCCAACGCCGTCAGGTATGATGCTGCCCCTTTCCAGCATAGCTTCAGTGGAAAAAGAAGAAGGGCCTGTATCTATAAACAGGGAAGACCAGTCCAGGACGATAAAGGTTACGGCCAGCGTAGTAGGAAGGTTCTCTGGGGATGTAAACAGAGAGATACAGCAAAAATTCAAAAGCTTCCGGCTTCCCGAAGGCTACTCCATTGAAATGGGCGGAGAACAGCAGCAGATGGCGGAATCATTCGGGGGATTGGCGCTCGCCTTTGCACTGGCGATACTGCTCGTCTACATGGTGATGGCGTCGCAGTTCGAGTCGCTCCTCCAGCCTTTCATAATAATGTTTACCCTGCCACTTGCCATCATCGGCGTGGTGTTCTCGCTACTTCTTACAGGGAGAAGCTTCAACATTGCGTCCTTCATAGGTTTGATAACACTGGCGGGTATTGTCGTCAATAACGGAATAGTTTTGATAGACTTCGTAAACCAGCTGAGAGAGCGGGGGCTTTCTAGGGAAGAGGCGATTTTGCGGGCCGGGCCCATAAGGCTGAGGCCTATATTGATGACGACCCTGACTACGATACTAGGGCTCTTTCCCCTTTCGTTGGGGCTGGGCGAAGGCGGTGAAATGCGGGCAGCCCTTGCGACGGTAATTATGGGTGGACTTGCGGTTTCGACGGTCTTGACCCTGATAGTAGTGCCAGTTCTTTATACTGTTTTTGAGGACTTTGGGAAAATTTTCAGCAGGTTTCGCCCTGCGCGAAGAAAAATTTGAAGATGGGAGGTCGGACTTGTGAAAAGGTTTAGGGTGATTATAGCCCTTGCCGCTATCCTGGCGATTTCCGCGTTTTATTTGCCTTCAGGGGCGCCTGGTGAAAGCTCCCAGGAGCCCCTGAAGCTCACACTCAATGAAGCGGTAGAGATCGCCTTAAGGGATAACCCGGCTATCGGGCTTTCTGAACTGGCGGTGCAAAAGGCCGAGCTTAAAAGAGAGCAGTTAAACTACAGGGAAAAGAAGGTCGACGAAAAGGAAGAGATGTACGGGATCAGCCTTAAAGACTTCGACTACGAATACCAGATGGAGCTCGGCAAAAAGGCTGCTGACATGGAATTGAAGCTTGCCAAGCTGGGAGTAGAAGCGGCCAAAAGGAACATCCGCTTTGCGGTGGAGGCGGCATACTATGCCGCACTCTCCGCAAGGGACAAGGCCGAAATAGCGAAGGACAGCTTCGAGCGGGCAAAAGAAATGGAGAGAATTGCAAACGCCCTTTACAAAAACGGTTCAGCGACGAAAAAGGATGTGCTAGATGCCCAGGTAAAAGTGGCGACGCAAGAAGCCGAACTTAAAAAAGCCCAGGTAGATATGGAAAAGGCGTATATAGACCTTAAAAAGCTTCTCAGGATAGATATGGCAAGGCCGATAGAGCTTACCGAAAGCTCGGAGTTCAAGGCTGTGGAAAAAGAGGTGAGCTTAGAAGAGCTCCTCGAAAAAGCCAGGGAAAACAGGATAGATCTTGTACAGGCTAAAGAGCAGTTGGAACTTGCAAGACTTGATTTTGATATGACCAAGAAGGTCTATCCCGAAAATACATTCCAATATAAAGAAAAAGAGTATGCCCTGAAGCAGGCTGAGCTCAACTATAAGGACGTGGAGAGCAAGATAGAGCAAGAAGTGAGGAAGGCATACCTTGACTATACTGCGGCATCTTTTAATATACCTATTTTGGAAAAATCGCTGGAGATGGCAGAGGAAAGCTACCGCATAGCAAAATTGAGCTATGAAGCAGGCCTTATCCGGAGCGTAGACCTTTCCCAGGCGCAGGAAGCTGTAAAACAGGTAAGGCAGCAGAAAGCGGCGGCTATCTACGGATACAACCTTGCGGCATTATCACTAGACAATGTAATTTACATGAGTATAAGCAGGTGACATGATGGAGGAGAGGATTTCCATTAAAGATGACCCTGCCTTTGAAAAGAAAAAAGGAAGGCACGAAGAGATAATAAAGGCCGCGGGGAAGATATTTTCAAGCAAGGGGTTTCACAGGGCCAGGGTGGAAGAGATAGCAAAGGAAGCCGGGATCGGGAAGGGGACGGTGTACGAATATTTCAAAAGCAAAAGACACCTTTTTGTCGAGGTCATAAAGTATTTCACAACGAAATTTTTGAAAGAATTTAAGGAAGCAGCGCGTAACGGGAAGGATTACAGAGAAAAACTCGAAAATGCTCTAGGGCTATTGATAGACATACTCCACGAATCATCAGGCTTTTTCGAGCTACTGGTGAGGGACCACTGGGAAATGGATGAGAGGTTGTACCAATGGATGGTAAAGGTGAGGGGCGAGGCTTCAAAGGTAATAGAGGATATACTGGTGGAAGGGATAAAGGCGGGGAAAATAAAGGACATCAACCCTAGGATACCGGCCATGATGCTGATAGAATCTAGCCGCCTCGCGCTTTTTTCGGGGGACCTCGGCGATGAGAAGATGAGTCCTGGAGGACTAAAAAGGGCGATAATCGACGTAGTATTAAATGGGATTTTGAGATGATACGTCGAAACTGATAGACAATAAATCGAAATCAGAATTTAGTTGATTTTACCCCTCGCTTCTGATAGGATTTAAGCGGGGGGGTCTTTAATTTATGGGAGAAGGTGAGACGTTGGAATTATTGGAGCTGAGAGGCATCTCGAAAGAGTATAAAACCGGCAGGAGTGCTGTAAAAGCCCTTTCGGAAATCGACCTTACGGTGAAAAGGGGCGAATTCGTCTCGATAATGGGCCCGTCGGGCTCGGGGAAGTCTACGCTGTTGAACGTCATAGGGTGCCTAGACAGGCCCACTGCCGGGGAATATTCTTTAGATGGGATGAAGGTAGAGAGGCTTTCCGATGACAGGCTCTCAGAGATAAGAAACAAGTACATAGGATTCGTCTTTCAGAGCTTTCACCTGCTCCAGGGGCTCGATGCCCTTGGGAATGTGGAACTACCGTTGATATACAGGGGGATGGGCGCTGCCGAAAGAAGAAAGCGGGCTAAGGAAGCTTTAGAGGCTGTAGGGCTTTTGGATAGGGTGCACCACAGGCCTTCTGAACTTTCAGGGGGCGAACAGCAGAGGGTGGCAATAGCAAGGGCCCTTGCCCAAGAGCCGCTCTTAATCCTGGCGGATGAGCCCACGGGCTCTCTCGATTCCAGGACTGGCAGGACCATCATGGAGCTCTTTCAAAAGCTGAACGCGGAAAGGGGCATCACCGTAGTGATGGTAACCCATGACGGTGAGATGGCCAGGTACGGAAAGCGGATCGTGAGGCTCCTAGACGGAAGGATAGAGCGCGAGGAAATATTATAGACGATGATTGGATGTAGAGGGGGTAATTTTTGTGTACAAAAAAATTTTTGCTGTGGCAGTTTTGATAGCAGCGGTAGCTGCGGGAGGATTTTACGCTTTCAAGAGCCTTATGCCTGCCCCTGAGGAAAAAACTTCGGGGCCGCTTTACGCGACTGCTAAAGTGATTCGGGGAGACATAAGCGTGGGAGTAGAAACATCGGGACCGTTGAACCCCAGCAGCGGGGGCGGTATAATTGTGCCTTACAGCATGGACGGCCAGGGACCGGCTAGCTATATAATACAAGAGGTGTTTGTAAAAGAAGGCGACGAGGTTAAGGCGGGGCAGCTCCTCGTTAGGCTCAGGGCACCAAACATCCAGGGGGAAATAGAGTCTTTAGAGCAGCAGCTTAAGGCTGCCAAGGAATCCCTTGCCGACAAAGTAGGGCTTGAGCCTGAAGAGGTTTATCGCCTCAATCCTGCTGAAGGTATAACGCTGAAAGCTCCGGTGGACGGAAGGGTCATAGGGCTCACTTTAAAGGAAGGGGCCGAGCTAAAACAGGGGGAGATAGTTGCGAGGATAGTCGACGATTCGAAGTTTAAGGTCATAGCAAAGCTCAATCCGGGGGAATACGAGATAGCGAAAAACTGTACCAAGGCCTTTTTGAGGTTTTACCAGTTTGAAGGCGTCATAGAGGGCAGGATAACGGATCTAAACGACGAACCGGTACCCGAGCCAGCTTCCGGTACTAGCCAAGGAGACGGTGCAGAGCCCCTTTACCAATATGTCTACTACATGACAATCGAAGGAGACAATCCAGGCCTTGTGATGCCTGAAATGTCGGTCTACATAGGTGTTGCACCGGGAAATGTTAAAAAAGCCGATGACCCCGGAGTACTGTGGCTCAAATTTCCCTCCAAAGTAGAAGGATATTCCGTAGAAGAGGCCATTACAAGCAACGTAGAAGCCAGGGTGACTAAAGTATACGTAAAAAACCAAAATAAAGTCAAGAAGGGAGATCCAATAATTTCACTAGCCGGTTCGGACGTAAGAGAGATGCTAGAAGAAGAGTTAGAAAAGATAATGGAGCTTGAAGATAAGCTGAGAAGACTTTATAGCCAGCTGGAACTTTTGGAAATAAGGGCTCCGATGGATGGAATCGTCGCGGACATAAACGCCCAGCCGGGAAGGACAGTGCAGATGGGCGAATGGCTGGGGAGTGTGTACAATGTGGAGGACATGCAGATTTGGTCCCAGGTGGACGACGTCGATGTACTTTTAGTAAAACAGGGCTCGCCGGTAAAAGTGACGGTGGACGCCCTTCCGGGCAAGACTTTTGAAGGGAAAGTGCTGCACGTCGCTACGATGGGAAAGGACATGAGCGGCATTACCAGGTTTGAGGTGTTAATCAGCGTAAAGGGGAGCTCTGAGCTAAGGCCTGGTATGCAGGCAAAGGCTTATATAGAAGCTGGAAGTGCAAAAAACGTGCTTCTTGTTCCGATAGAGGCAGTCTTTGAAGAAGACGGGCAACCATCGGTAGAGGTCATGCAGCCCGATGGGACTACGAAAGTTGTGCGAGTAGAACTCGGACTAATGAACGACCGCTATGCCGAGATAAAAAGCGGCCTTGAAGAAGGGCAAATGGTAGTAACTGGAAGTAGCGCCGACGTCCTCCCTGGACAAAAAATTAAGACGAACGAAATTCTCCCCGAGGGCGGCCAGCAGGGAAGCGGCGAAGGCCAGGGCGGTAGGGAGAACACTGGCCAAAAAGGGAACTGAGGAGGTATGGAGGTGAAAATACTTAATTCGTGGCGGTCCTTCTGGGTCAGGTTCCTTTTTGCTGCCCAGATGGCATGGCAAGGAGTTGCGATAAACCCCCTTAGGGCTGGCCTTACTATCCTCGGAGTGGCAATAGGAGTAGCGTCGGTCGTAAGCCTCATGGGCATAGGAGAAGGTGCTCGAATTGCTGTGGTGAGGCAGTTCGAGAGCTTGGGCTCTAACGTCATAGTGATAAAGGCCCATGACGCAAAAGCAGAGTTTGAGCCAGAAGAAGCTGAGGAGCTTTTAGAAAGGGTTTCGGGTTTAAAATATGCATCGCCAGTAGTGCGGACAAACGCAGTCTTGCGCTGGCGAAGGGCCAGGGGACAGGTGGAGGTCCTAGGGGTATCGAGCGATTTCCCCGAGCTCAGGGACCACAAATTAGCTTCCGGGCGCTTTTTTACCAAATGGCACGTTGAGCAGCGCTCACCTGTGGCGGTGGTGGGCTACAATATAGGGGCAGGGCTATTAGGAGGTAGGAGCCCGGTTGGTCATACATTTACGTTAAACGGGCAGACGTACAGGATAGTGGGAGTCCTCGAAAGGAAAGGCTCTGGCCAAGCGGAAGGCATAGACGATAAAGTGGTGGTACCCTACACCACGGCTTTGAAAATCGCAGGGAGAAGGACGGTAGACGAATTATGGGTAAAAGCAGAGTCTCCGAAGGCTGCAGAGCTTGCTATAGCCCAGCTAGGGAGGATATACAGGCGGAAATTGGGGCTGGACGTGACCGCACCGAAGGCCGGAGGCGGTGGACAGCAAATGCCTGGCGAGGAGGGGAAAGCAAATCCGGAGGGGACCTCGCCTCCTATTCCCCGACCTCCTGCGCAAGAGGGCCAGGGCCAAGGAGAAAAACCCGCACTTGAGCTCGGAAAGGATATAATCACGATTACGAACCTAAATACCCTAGTGGAAGAAGCAGACAAAGCAAACCGCATAATGACCCTGCTCTTAGGAGGGATAGCGGCTGTATCCCTCTTGGTCGGAGGTCTCGGCATAATGAATATAATGCTTGTCGCAGTGACCGAAAGGACGGGGGAGATAGGAGTGAGGAGGGCCCTTGGGGCAAAGAAGTTCGACCTGCTCCTGCAATTTTTGATGGAAGCTTTTTATCTGAGCGGGATAGGCGCAGCACTGGGTACGCTACTCGGGATGTGGGGCGTAAATGTTTTCAACAACTACGGCTTTAGCGCAGTGGTAAGTATGGATGCGGTAAAAGTTGCGGTCTTCGTCGCTTTGGGCTGCGGATTGCTCTTTGGAGTATATCCGGCATGGACGGCGGCTTCCGTCCCTCCTGTGGAAGCCTTAAGGAGGTAAACAGGGCAAATAAAGCTGGGGTCTTACAAAATGAATAAAGCTATATCAAAAAGATATAGGGGCTTTGCCCTGGTTAACGTCATTTTGACGGCTTCACTGCTTTTTTTAATAGGTACGATGGTAATCGATTTGATGACGTCGGAGCTTAAAAAAACGGCGTATTTCAGGGATGACACTATATCGTATTACATTGCCGAAGCAGGGGTTCAAAAAACCCTTGCGGCATTAAAACAGGACCCAAATTACAGACCCAGAGAAAAGGAGAGTCTGGGGGACGGGTATTTTGAAGTCTCTGTTCAAGAAATAAGCCCCGGGAGGATAAAGATAACTTCTCGGGGCTTTGCGGGCAAAGCAAAGGAAGTGGTTTCGGTTGTGGTAGAAATTTTAAAAACCGAAAGTGACGTCGAACTAAATGTTATTTCATGGAAAAGAGAAGGCAAGGAAGAAAATTGACGTTAATCTTCGCTGGAAGCAGGTTCTTTTATAAAAAACGATATCAAAAAGGCGGCGAAAAACATGGATGCGCTGGCGAAAAATGAATACGCGAGGCCAAAGCGGTTCCCCATAATACCGCTGTAAGTAGAGCCAAACACAAGGCCGAGCGAAATGATTCCGTTGTATACGCCGAAGGAACTTCCATGAGTTGAGCTACTTCCGTTTTTTGCAATCAGGACGTTGCAGGCTATAGTCATGGCGGCGTTGAAAAATCCAAATATAAACCTCAAAATTAAGAGAGAAGAAATAGAATTTGCAAAACCCTGGAGGGCGGTTAGCAAAGAGCTACCTAATAGCGAAGCCCTGTAGAGAGTGGTCAAAGGAATGCTGGTGAGTCTTCCGACTATAGGAGAAGCGATGGCGGTTGAAATGCCGATGATGGAAAAGACAAGCCCGGTGTAAAACTCGGCGTTTTGAGGGGCGAGATTTTGCATGACGAGGTTCAAAGTTGGAAGTATGGCCATGATAGCTCCCTGCATCAGGAATCCCGTCGTAAATATCAATAGGAGCTGCCTGTTTTTTAGGGTTTGTGCTATGCTGTCTTTTATAGATAGGCCCTTTCTATCGCCTCCGAGCGGTTCCAAGACTCCCGTCGCGTACGGAAGAGCTCCGGCGATAAATAAAACGATCGAGCCCAGAATCAAACTTCTCCTAACTCCAAGGAATTTTGCCGAAATTCCGCCGAGAAGCGGGCCGATAATGGAGCCGACGGCGGAGGCAGCATTGACAAGACTTATATTCTGGCTGAGGTTTTCCGTGCTGCTTGTTGCTGCGACAAACGTAACGGCTGCCGGTATATATCCCGAAAATGCGCCATTTAAAGCCCTGAGCAAAAAAAGCTGCATCGGGGTTTTTGCATAGGACATCAAAAGGTATGCGACTCCCATTCCAAAGCCGGCCCTGGCCATCATCGGCTTTTTGCCGTAGCGGTCCGATATGGCACCCCACAGGGGAGCCATTATGCCCGTGGTGATAAAGTTGGCAGCGTAGATGAGGCTGGACCATAGGGCTATGTCGGATTTCGTCCCCATCTCGAGGAGCAATGAAGGTAGAAAGGGCGTAATCGATGAAAAAACTGCTTGCGCAATAAAAACTCCCGCAGAAATCATAAATACATTTTTGACTTCTGCGGAAAATGTAGTGAGATTCATTTTAGAAATTCCTCCTAGAAATTGGTTTATAGAAAGTTTTCCCTCAGACTATTATAACATAATTTCACAATCCAGAGATTTTTTTCAGATGGGCCTTAAAGCAATTGGAAAATGGCGATATACTCTCGATATTCCCGGCTGTTGGCGGAGGTTGATGAGTGTGAACATAAAAAAGCGATACGAGAGAAATCTATTTTCCCTGAGCCTGGAAGAGTTTGAAAAACTTAGAGAAAAAAAGGTGTGCGTGGTCGGATGCGGCGGGCTCGGTGGCTATATAATTGAAATGCTTGGACGGTTAGGAATAGGCCAAATCACTGCTGTAGACAAAGATGTCTTCGAAGAATCGAACTTAAACCGTCAGATTTTATCGGACATGAATTCTCTCGGAAAGAGCAAGGCATTGAAGGCTAAAGAGCGAATGGAGCTCGTAAATCCTGATGTAAGAATTATTGCGGTAAAAGAGGCTTTCAGCGAGAAAAATGGCAAGGATATTCTCATGGGAAACGATATAGTAGTTGATGCTTTGGACGACATAAAAGTGAGGCTTCTGCTTGAAGAAATTGCAGAAAAAGTCGGGATTCCGATGATTCACGGGGCAATTGCCGGATGGTACGGGCAGGTAACCACCGTTTTCCCGGGAGACAGGACACTGCGCCGAATATACACCGGTGCGGGGAATAAGGGAATTGAGGTGCAGTTGGGAAATCCTTCTTTCACTCCGGCACTGGTCGCTGCTATTCAGGTCAGCGAAGCAGTTAAGGTCTTGATAGGCAGGGGAGAAATTCTCAGGAACAAGCTCCTTTTTATAAATTTGCTGGACCACGAGTACTTTACGATAAATCTATCCGGTTGACAATAGACCTGCAATATGCTATACTTTGTATTGCCGCATAAAGCGGAGGGGTGTCCGAGTGGTTTAAGGAGCTGGTCTTGAAAACCAGTGCCCCAAAAGGGCCGGGGGTTCGAATCCCTCCCCCTCTGCCAGAGAACCGGGGAGAGATGGCCGAGAAGGTCGAAGGCGGTCGCCTGCTAAGCGACTATACGGACCTAAAATCCGTATCGCGGGTTCGAATCCCGCTCTCTCCGCCACTTTGTGCGCCTGTAGCTCAACTGGATAGAGCGTCTGACTACGGATCAGAAGGTTGTGGGTTCGACTCCTGCCAGGCGCACCATTTTAATTTAAATTTTATTTTTTGAATATGCGCCCGTAGCTCAGGAGGAAAGAGCAGCGGTTTCCTAAACCGCGTGCCGGGGGTTCGAGTCCTCCCGGGCGCACCATTCATTGTACTTTAAAGGGTAGGATAATGCAGGAATCAACTCATGAGCACTTCATGGGAGAAGCTCTGAAGGAAGCCCAAAAGGCCTTCGATATGGACGAAGTGCCCGTAGGAGCGGTGATAGTTAAGGATGGGAGTATTATCGCCAGGGCTCACAACACGAGGGAGATGAGCCAGGATGCCACTGCTCACGCTGAGATTTTGGCCATAAGAAAGGCCTGCGAGGCGGTGGGTTCGTGGAGGCTCATCGGGTGTAGCTTGTACGTAACTTTGGAACCATGCCCCATGTGTGCGGGGGCGATAATACTCGCGAGGCTCGACAGGGTGGTCTTCGGCGCTTGGGACCCGAAAGCTGGAGCTGCTGGGAGCGTGGTAAACCTTTTCGAAGTGGAAAGATTCAACCACCATCCTGAGGTGATATCCGGGGTCTTGGCGGAGGAATGTGGAGCTTTGTTAAAGGAATTTTTCAGGCAAAAAAGATAATACTCTGGTGGAGAGATGGCCGAGAGGTCGAAGGCGCTCGCCTCGAAAGCGAGTAGGCGGCAACCCCGCCTCGTGAGTTCGAATCTCACTCTCTCCGCCATTTGAAATAGAATATTTAACTTTAGGTAGACCGTGCGGAGAGATGGCTGAGTGGTCGAAGGCGCTCGACTGGAAATCGAGTAGACGGGGAAAATCCCCGTCTCGCGGGTTCGAATCCCGCTCTCTCCGCCATTATTATTTTTTGATGGAAAAGACCACACTCCGGGTTTAATGAAAAAGGGAGTGTGGTTTTTAGTTTAAATAAGCATTGCAGATGTACAATAAAGACAAGATAAAAATAATACTTGAAAACAAAAAAATAGTATTGACAAATTATCAAATCCAATCTATAATTAATCTATAAATTAAACTATCGTAAAGGTGGCAAAAATTAAACGGAAAGGAGCGATAATATGAAAGAAAAAAACTTAAAAACTTCTATAGTTCTGGAATTGGAATTTTTGTTCAACCTAGACCTTGAAAATGAAGACCTGAGTATTGATTCAGTTAGGTTAAAGAGCGTAAGAATGCAAGGGAAAAAGGAAGATGAAACTACAATCCATACACTGACGGAAACGCAAGTAAAATTTGGGATCTTGACCCTTGGGGCAAAAAGTAGCGTAGGTAAGGTGATGCCATTGGGCGAGGAGATAACTATCGATTACTATGGAGAGAAGATAACCGCCAAAACTCACAGGACTGTAAAAGGTAGAATTGATGGTCTTACGAAATTTTATTCAAGGCACCCCGAATTAAAGCCGGATACTAAGATAACAGCTATATTTGATAGCGAGGGAAAAGTGTTGAAAATTAAAAGATATGAAGATCAAGATTAAGGTAAAAATTAAATTTAGCAGAGGGAGGTTTGAGCAATGAATATATCATCTTTTGATTTTAGGGTAATTTATTATTATCTTACCTGTGGAAAAAATTTAAAATATCATGAAGCAATAAACATAATGAAGAGACTTGGGGCGGAAAAAAAGAATGGCAGGTATTACCTAGATCTTTCTGCTGCAGCCGTCTATTATTACCGCAATTATAAGAGCGTGATAGAGCATAGGAGGATAAAAACCCCCATTCAACTTTATTATAAAGCTTATGAGTATTATGATAAATATAACCCCGACTCCCTGTCGGAATATTATGAGGGAGGGTTGAATTGATGAAAATGTTAAATAAAAAGAGGAGATGTTCTCTTGATCGGGATAGTAAGGCTGCCTGCATAAGGGTAGCGATTAAAACCGGACTGCCGATTTCTAAGATAGAGGAAGATGTAAAATTTATATACGAAATTTTTGGTCTTGAAAGGAAAAAGCAAAAATACAGGAGATTTCTTGAGATGATTAAAGACGTTTCGGCAGTTGAAAGACTTTGTTCAGCGATAATCGAGCGTCCGGATTCGGAAGAGTTGAAGATGATCGCAATTGCTTTTATAAGCGGGAAAGGTTATAAAGTCGATTGGGAAGATAAAGTAGAAGAGGATCTCGATGTGATATTTGAAAAACTACTAGAAGGAATTGAAATAGGCGACGGAGAAATATTGGAGGTAGAAACTACAGATTATTGCAGTATTGAGCTTGACGGAAATCCTAGAGAAAGCTACGGGCAAAGGAAAAAGTCTGCTTACGATAGGTTAAACCAAGAGATTTACGGACTCAAGGAACAAAAACAAAAGATTTTGCAGGCTGTTAAATTACTGAAATTAAGAATGGTGCGGCAGAAGTTTGGACTATGTCCCATCGATTTTGCTCCCATTTTCCTTTTTTACGGACCACCGGGCACGGGAAAGACTCGCCTTGCGGAAATTATGGGAGAGATATTTTGCGAAGAAGGACTTTTGCCGGGAAATCGTATGATTTCGGGCAGCGCTGTAACGTTGTGCAAGGGACAGTTCCTCGGACATAGTGCGCCCCTGACCAGGAAATTGTTTGAGGAACACGATGTGATATTTTTGGATGAAATTTACTCGGTGGCTGTAGACGACGGAAGAGGGATTGACGTGTTTTCGCAGGAGATACTGGCGGAATTATGCGTGCAGCTTGAGAATGTTTCGAAAAACTGCAATAAGCTGGTTATCCTAGCTGGTTACGGAGGGGGTGTTATGGAAGAACACAATTTAGTTGGAGGGTGGCTTAAAAGTAATCCGGGGATAGCGTCGCGCATCACATTCTTCGTTGAATTTTATCCTTACTCACCGGAAAAAGAGATGCCAATGATATTCCGGACTCTTGCAAAGAATTCGGATATAGAGCTGGAGGAGGGATGGGAGGAAGTAGCCGTACAATTTTTTAAAGAAAGGGCTAAAAGCGATGATTACGGCAACGGACGGGAGGCAAGGCGCCTTCTTCAAAATTGCCTATTAATCCAGGCCGGGCGCATTGACCTTGATAATGCCGACCTGAAAGCGTTGAGGCTTATAACCCGCGAAGATATAAGAAGGGCCTCGGAAGAAATACTGAAGGGCAATTCGGGAGTAAAAAAGGTCCAAAAAATGCATCTGGGGTTTTTATAAAAGAGTGATGAAGGGTGCTTCAAGGACGAACAAAGGTTTCGACGAAGATTTATCGGCGATAAATATATTTTTTGAGAGACATCCGGTATATTAAAAGTTAAATTTCTGACGGGGGAATGTATAATACGATGCAGAATTTTATCATTGATATCGTCAACGCTTACGGCTATGCCGGCATCTTCTTGTTGATTGCAATAGAAAATATTTTTCCGCCCATACCTTCCGAAGTAATTCTTCTTTTTAGCGGTTTTGTAACCGTCTATACGAATATGAAGGTATGGGGAGTCATCGTATCTGCCACGTTAGGAGCAGTGGCGGGTGCAATTTTTTTGTATGAGATAGGGCGAAAGCTCACTACGGAGAAGGTAGAAAGAATTTTTAGCAGAGGGATTTTTAAGGTGTTCCGCTTAAAAAAAGAGGATTTAAGGAATGCCAGGCGTTGGTTTGATAGATATGGGAGCAAAGCAGTTTTGATATGCAGATTTATACCCTTCATGCGGAGTATAATCTCGGTCCCTGCGGGTATGACAAGGATGAAAATGAATATCTTTTTGCTTCTAACCATAATAGGGACGTTTATCTGGAATACAGCGCTGGTTTTCCTGGGAAGATTAGCCGGGAATGCTTGGGATAGGGTTGTGTTGTATATGGATTACTATTCGATGGCTGTAGGGGCGTTGATTTTTTTGATATTGGGGATTGTTTTGATAAAAAAAAATTTTGGAGGAAATTAAGGAAGCCGAAAATCGGCTTTTTTGTTTATGATGAACAAGAAGGAATTTTGCTTGTTGAAAACGCAGGAGCAAGTGTAGTATAATGAGGATAAAGATTCTGAGAAAAGTGCGAAAACTCAGCAATTGCAGATTGCAGGGAGTGTCAATTATGCCTTTGCCCGAAAAAGATAAAGGGAAAATTTTTACATATGAAGATTATCTAAACTGGACCGATATGCAGAGGATAGAGTTGATTAACGGTTATGTTTATTTAATGGCTCCACCATCAAGATTACACCAAAAAGTATCAGGAGCTATATATGCTCAGTTTTTCAATTATTTGAAAGGTAAAGATTGCGAAGTTTATTATGCCCCCTTTGGAGTAAGATTTCCTACCGAGAACGATCGAAGTGATAAAGAAATAAAAAATGTCGTAGAGCCGGATATTGTAGTTGTTTGCGATAAAACAAAGCTGGATGATGAAGGATGTAAGGGAGCGCCCGATTTGATTGTCGAGATTACATCTCCGTCTAGTGCAAGAAAAGATAAGATAGAAAAATTTAATTTGTATGAAAGGCACGGAGTGAAGGAATATTGGATAGTCGAACCTGAAAATAAAATTGTGAGCGTATTTACGTTGCAAGAGAATAATAGGTACGGCAGGCCTGATACATACAGTGTGGGAGATAAAGTAAAGGTTTCGATTTTTGACGATCTTATAATAGATTTGACGGACGTTTTTTGAAAATTAAGCCTTATTAATGGTATGATGCCGCTTTTATTTTTATAAAAAGCGGCGTTTTATTTTTGTGTATGAATGTGTATTATCATCGTTTCTTGTGATAAAATGGCATTGAGGGGGGATACGGTGAAGAGGATTGATAAGGTTTATAGCTGCCTTAAGGAACTTTGTCAAAGGCAGTTTGCCGAAAGGGGAGGGGTAATCGGAGTTTCAGCAACGGAAATCGCTCAAGCCCTCGGTATACAGCGGACCAATGCCTCCAGCGATTTGAATGCCCTTTACAGGGAGGGAAAGGTGGAAAAGGTTGAGGGAAAGCCTGTTTTGTATAAAGTGAAGGAGATTGACCCTGGAGTTAGCGGTTCAATCGGGATAGAAAGGGATGCCTTTGATGCGATAATTGGGGCTAACTTGAGCCTGAAAAATGCGGTACAGCAGGCAAAAGCCGCTATTATTTACCCGCCTTCCGGGCTTCATACGCTATTGCTTGGCGAGACGGGAACCGGAAAGTCCATGTTCGCGGAGGTCATGTACAATTTCGCAAAGGAAGTTGGCAGGATAAAAAGTAGCGCCCCTTTCGTCGTTTTTAACTGTGCCGATTACGCCAACAACCCCCAGCTTTTGATGGCACAGCTTTTCGGAGTTAAGAAGGGTGCTTACACCGGTGCTGATAGGGACAGGGCGGGTCTTGTGGAAAAAGCGGACGGAGGCATTCTTTTTCTCGACGAAGTTCACAGGCTTCCTCCTGAGGGTCAGGAGATGCTGTTTTACCTGATGGACAAGGGGCTTTACAGGCGGTTGGGGGAGACCGAAAGCCAGCATAAGGCTAATGTTTTGATAATATGCGCCACGACGGAAAGTATTGAGTCAGTGCTTTTGAAAACTTTTGTAAGGCGAATTCCGATGATAATAAAACTCCCGAACTTGGCAGAAAGGACGCTGGAGGAAAGGTTCGAGCTTATCAAGAGTTTCTTCAAGGAAGAGGCGGCAGTTGTTAAGACGGATATAAGCATTACTTCGAATGCGCTGAAGGCACTGCTGCTTTACGAGTGTCCTGGCAATATAGGACAGTTGAAAAGCGATATAAAACTTTCGATTGCAAAGGCATATCTGGGATATATGATGAAGCGGGACGATAAGTTATGCGTGCACACCGAAGACTTGCCGGATTACGTGAGAAAGGGGCTTTTGAGGTACAGGGAAGCTAAGGATGAGATAGATAGATTTATCGTGGGGGATATTATTAAATTTTCTGCTGCTGCTTTATCCCCCGTTATTCAGCAGGACAGGCAGGTATTCAATTTTTACGAAGCACTGGAGGAAAAGAGGAAGGCATTAGAGCAAAAAGGGCTGAGTGAAAGAGATATAAAGCTCATAATGAGCATCGACATAGAAACTTACTTGAAAAAATACATACTGAATCTCGACAAGAACAATTTGGAGGAATTGTATAAGGTTGTGGATAAAAGGATAGTCGATATAGTGAGCGATTTTTTAAATTATGCCGGGGAAAAGCTGGGGAGGTCTTTCGGTGAAAAGACGCTGTACGGCCTTTCCATGCATGTGGCGAGTTCCATAGAAAGGGTCAAAAACGGCAAGGATATCGTAAATAACCAGCTGGAAGATATAAAAAAGGTGTACGAAAGGGAATTCGAAGTAGCAAATTTTTTGAGAAAAAGGATTCAGGATCAATTTAAGATAAAGGTTCCCGAAGACGAAGTCGGGTTTGTTGCGATGTTTTTGTGTCTTGAAGAAGAGGTAATGGAAAAAGACGAAAGAGTGGGCATCGTGGTAGCAATGCACGGAGAAGCGGCTGCCACCTCCATTGCGGATGTTTCCAACAGGCTTTTGGGAGAAGACATTGTTGTGGGATACAATATGCCCCTCGATCAAAAGCCGGAGGTGGCGCTCGATAATCTGACGAATATTGTGAGGAGGATCAACAAAGGTAAGGGAGTTCTGCTTTTGGTTGACATGGGGTCCCTTGCTCTTTTCGGGGACATGATATACGAGAGGACCGGGATAACTGTAAAGACGGTTGAAATGGTGTCCACTCCCATGGTTTTGGAAGCGGCCCGGAAGGCTTTGCTCAAGGCTTCGCTGGAAGAGGTATACGATGCGGTAGTTAATTTGAGCCCGTATGTTGGAAGAATTTATAGGGATAACGTGAATTTTGATAGAGCTCTAGAAAAGAACGTGATTGTTACTGCCTGCATAACCGGCGAGGGCACTGCGGTTAAGTTAAAAAATTTCCTGGAAAAAGAACTTCATCTAAGGGAAAAGGGAATTGATGTAATTCCTTTGAAGATTGAAAATAAAAGGGATTTTAGAAGAAAACTGAGTAGAATTCGAGAGGAGAAAAATGTTTTAGCTGTTGTTAGTGCTGTAGATCCTGAAGACAAATCTTTTGTATATATATCTACTTCGGAGATTTTTGATAGAAGAAATATGCATAGGTTGCAGGGTAAAATAGATGCGCTGAGTCAATTAGAAACAATCGATAATATGCGGGATGTTATCAAAGAAAATTTGGGAATAGATTCGGAAAGATATATATTTTCATTCAAAAAGTTCTTTGTCACACTGATGAATGCCGGCGTGGAATTAAACAAGGATATCACGATAGGATTGATAATTCATATAGCTTGTGCTATCGAACGAATACTTAGGAGAAGAGAGTTACCCTTGATAAAGAATTTCGATGATTTCATAAAACGCTATCCTGATGAGTTCGATTTGATTAAAAAAGCTGTGACCTTCTTTGAAGAGGAATTTGATGTTGAGATCCCCAATGGAGAATGTGTGATGATAATGAAGTTGGTTTATTCGCTTTAAACGATACACATATCAGTATTTATTTAAAAATAAAAGATACACATAAATACAGTTTTGAAAAAGTTCTTTTTTTTTGCCTGTGGAAATCATTTTCTCTCTTTGGCATAGATTTTGCGAAGTATTTATTTCAAAAAAATTGGAAAAAGAAAAGGGGGAGATAGAGTTTATGAAGAGAATCTTACTTGTATGTGGTGCGGGGATGTCTACTAGTTTGCTGGTAACCAAGATGCAGAAAGCTGCTAAAGAAAGGGGTATAGAAGTTGAAATAGCTGCTACTTCTGGGGAGAGTATAGACAAAGAAATAGAAAACGTCGATGTTTTATTGTTGGGACCGCAAATACGTTACAAAGAAGACGAGTTCAAGAAAAAGTATGGTGACAAATTCCCTATAGAAGTTATCGATCCTATGGACTATGGAATGATGAACGGGGAGAAAGTTTTAGATTTCGCGTTAAAGTTAATTGGTGAAAAATAGGTTTTATTATGATTAGAAGGGAGGAATTTTCAATGAAATTTAATTTAGAAGAACTGCAAAAAAAGATTATGCCTGTTGCGACTAGTTTTTCAAACAACAAATATTTGGGTTCTATAATGGAAGGCCTTACATCGTTGATGCCAGTAATTTTAGTTGGAGCTATAGCGACACTGCTTAAAAACTTGCCTATTAGCGCCTACCAGTCTTTTGTGACATCGTCAAGAGTCGGCAACTATCTTTCGGTTTTGATAAACTTTACAACAGATATAATTTCGCTGCTGGCAGTTTTTCTGGTTGCTACGAATATTTCTAAGAAATTTGATGTAGATAGTCCTGCTGCTGGACTGTTTGGAATAATTTCCTTTTTGATTCTCACACCGCTAGCCTCCATAGAAAAAGATGGAAGTGTTACGAATTACATTTCTTTCGAGTGGTTAGGGGCTACAGGGCTGTTTGTTGCTATATTGCTCGGAATTTTTGTCGGCAGACTTTATGCATATTTGGTGCAAAAGGGTCTTGTAATAAAGATGCCCGAAGGGGTTCCACCTACGATTACAAAGTCGTTTGCCGGCCTTATTCCAGGTTTTATCATCAGTGCTTTGGTGTTGGTCATAAAACTTATTTTCGATAATACTGCTTACGGTAGCATACATAAGGTTATTTATACCTTTATCCAGACTCCGCTGCAGGGTTTGGGCGGAACAATATGGGCTTTTATTTTAGTCATGTTCGTGGCACATCTTTTGTGGCTGGTTGGTCTGCATGGCATGTTGGTTGCCATATCAGTTATGATGCCGATTTGGATGGCTTTGGACTTGAAAAACTTAGAAGCTTTTAATGCAGGGCTTTCAATGCAAAATGTTCCGGGATTTGCTTTCCTGATGTGCTATACGTTGTTAGGTGGTTCTGGTGCTACCTTAGGCTTGAATTTGCTGATGATGTTTAAAGCGAAAAGTCAGCGCTTTAAGACCTTAGGAAAGCTCGCAATAGCAGCGGGAATTTGCGGCATAAATGAACCTATAATATTCGGCACTCCAATAATATTGAATCCTCTTATGGCTATCCCCTTTATTTTGACACCGATTGTTCTTTCAGTGATTGCATATGTTGCTACGGCAATTGGAATAGTGCCGCCCCTCATGGGTGCAATGATGCCTTTAGGAACTCCTATTATTGTTTCTGGAATACTCCAAGGAAGTTGGAGGATTGCTGCACTGCAAGTGGTATTGGTGTTGGTATCGGCCCTTATATATTATCCGTTCTTTAAGATAGCTGACAATAACGCCTATGAAGAGGAAGTGAAGCCGGCATCTGAACGGGAATAGAAGGAGGTCTTCTGTGATGGAACGCAAAACAATTTCGTTTCCCAAAGATTTTTTGTGGGGTGCTTCTACTTCGGCATACCAGGTAGAAGGGGCATGGAATGAGGATGGAAAGGGATTGTCAGTTATAGATGTGGGGAAAACTCCCGAAGGAGTTACCGACTTTAAAGTGGCTAGCGATCATTATCACAGGTATAAGGAAGACGTTGCATTATTTGCCGAGATGGGACTTAAAGCATACCGTTTTTCAATATCCTGGACTCGAATATTTCCTGAAGGTGCCGGACGGTTGAACGAGAAAGGAATTGAATTTTATGATAAACTTATAAATGAATTGAAAGCGCACAATATAGAACCTATTGTGACGATATACCACTTTGATTTGCCCTATGAGTTACAGAAAAAGGGAGGATGGGCAAACCGCGAAACTATCGACGCATACGAAAATTATGCCAGAACGCTCTTTAAATATTTCGGCGACCGGGTTAAGTATTGGTTGACGATTAACGAGCAAAATATGGTGGTGATGTACGGAGCAGTTTTGGGGATGATTGAGGCTAAGTCTGATAATCCGAAAAAGGAGCTGTACCAGCAGAATCACCACATGTTTTTGGCGCAAGCAAAAGCTATAAAGCTGTGTCATGAAATGTGTCCGGACGCGAAAATCGGACCGGCTCCGAACATCGCTTATGTTTATCCGGCTTATTCAAGACCAGAAGATGTCCTGGCAGCCCAGACTTTTTCATCTATAAGAAATTGGCTATATCTTGATGTGCCGGTATTCGGGCGTTATAACAGCGTTGCATGGAGCTATATGGAAAGTGAAAATTGCGCACCTGAAATAGAAGAAGGCGATATGGACATAATCGAAGAAGCAAAACCCGATTTCATAGCATTCAATTACTACTCCACGGCGACGGTGGCATGGGATGACGGAACTTCCTTAAGCAATTCCACCGGAGATCAGCAGTTAGTTATTGGAGAACCCGGTTTTTATAAAGGAGTGGCAAATCCCCATCTTGAGAAGACGCAATTTGGGTGGGAGATTGATCCATTAGGTTTTAGGATTACCTTGAGAGAATTGCACGATAGGTATAACCTGCCGCTTTTGGTGACTGAAAACGGGCTGGGGGCTTACGACAAACTTGAAGAAGGCGATGTTGTCAACGATGACTACCGTATAAATTACCTGCGAAAGCATATAGAGCAGGCAAAAATTGCTGTATCCGAAGGAGTAAATCTGATAGGGTATTGCCCTTGGTCGGCCATAGACCTTGTTAGCACCCATCAGGGGATAAGCAAGCGGTATGGCTTTATCTATGTGAACAGGGATGAGTTCGATTTGAAAGACTTGAGAAGAATTAAGAAGAAGAGTTTTTACTGGTATAAAAACGTCATAGCGACCAACGGGGAAGAGTTGTGATTTTGAAAAATAAAAAGCAGCCGGTTAAATCAATGGACCGGCTGCCTAAAATATTTTGCTGGGAAATAGGAGGATGCAAGATGAGCCCTGAACAGATAGTCTTTACCATAATATCTCATGCAGGCAATGCGCGAAGTTTCTGTTTTGAGGCCTTAAAACATGCAAGGAACGGAGATTTTGGTGAAGCTAAAAATTGCATAAATAAAGCGGGAGAAGAAATCATCGAAGCCCATCACGTCCAGACAGAGTTGATACAAAAAGAAGTGCAGGGAGAAAAACAAGAGATTTCTCTGCTTTTGATACATGCCCAGGACCATTTAATGAATGCCATGTTGGCGAAAGACTTAATAGAAGAGATGATAGGTTTGTACCAAATAGTTTTCAAAGGGGGCAGAATTGGTGAATAGACCCTATTTACCCTAATTCGGGAAATAAGGCAGATGGTATTTCATCTGCCTTGTTTAGCTTGTTGAAAATAAAAAAGCACAAAGTGTATAATGAAATTAAGCTTTAAGATTCCAGGGGAGAGTATTAATTAAGCCATGCCGCGAAAGGAAGAGAAGGTCTATACTTATGAAGATTATCTAAACTGGCCTGATAAGGAAAGGATGCATCAAAAAGTATCGGGCGCCATATATGCTCAGTTTTTTAAACTGACTAACGAAGGAGTGGAGAAATGAAACCCAAAGTAGCCTTTGTCTGTGTCCACAATTCGTGCAGGTCCCAGATGGCGGAGGCTATAGCCAAGCTTTTTGCATCGGATGTTTTTGAAGCTTATTCTGCGGGGACTGAAGTCAAATCCCAGATTAATCCGGATGCGGTAAAAATCATTAAAAAACTATACGGGGTTGATATGGAAAAAGACCAGCACCCTAAGTTATTAAACGAACTTCCTAAGATTGATATAGCGATAAAAATGGGCTGCAACGTGAATTGCCCTTACCTTCCGGCAAAGCACGTGGAGGACTGGGGACTAGAAGACCCGACGGGAAAAGGGGAAGAGGAATTCGAAAAAACCGCAAGGTTAATCGAAGAAAAGGTGAAAGATTTGGCAAGAAGGATTAAAAATGGCGAAATTGCACTGTAGGTTGTGCTGGTGGATGGAAGAGGGGCAGTTTTAGACCGCCCTATAATTTTTTCACATAAAAAATAGCTTAATTTACCTTTTGTTACTTGATTTGTTGCACTTCCGATTCCAGTCCCGACAGGCCCCCGCCTCATGGCTCGGCTGCTAAAGAAGGTCCCGGCTTGGCGGTGGCCGTTTATGCTCACTGCACAAGATAATCACATATAAAAAGGCTTTGCCTTGCTATTTTTCGATAAAGGTAGTATAATAGACTTTGCAGAAATACCTGCATGAGAATTTGGCCGTGCTAGACGGGGAGGTAGCGGTGCCCTGCACCCACAATCCGCTGTAGTGGGGTCGAATTCCCTCCCGAGGTTTCTTCCCTGTGGGGTCCGGCTGGGATAAGTGGCGAGGACGACCGGGTCCCGCGCAATGGAAACTTCCGAACCCCGCCAGGTCCGGAAGGAAGCAACGGTAAGGAAGCCCTTCCATGTGCCGCGGGGTTGCCTAGTCGGAGCTAACTGTCTCGGTATCGCCCGGAGGGAAAAATCGACGGAGGGTGCACGGCCAAAATTTCAAGCCGCCGGATAGTTTCGGCGGCTTTTGAAGTATCAAGAAAATTGTTGTCGCGGGGGATCTCCCATGGCTTACATAGCCCTTTACAGGAAGTACAGGCCAAAAGATTTCGATGAAATCGTGGGCCAGGAAGCTATTGTAAGAACTTTAAAAAACCAGGTGAAATCAGGGAAAATAGGACATGCCTATCTTTTTTGCGGTATGAGAGGCACGGGGAAAACGAGCACAGCCAGGGTTTTGGCGAAAGCTTTGAATTGCGAGCAAGGCCCTACAGACACACCTTGCAATCGATGCAGGAATTGCACCGCCATAAATGAAGGGGCCATGATGGATGTCATCGAAATGGACGCCGCGTCTAACAGGGGAATAGATGACATCAGGGCCCTGAGAGAGCGGGTGAATTTTCCGCCGTCGGAAGGACGCTACAGGGTTTACATAATCGATGAGGTGCACATGCTCACCACTGAGGCTTTCAATGCTCTTTTGAAGACCCTTGAAGAACCGCCTCGCCACGTGGTTTTCATCCTGGCAACCACAGAGCCAAACAAGCTTCCCGCTACGATTTTATCGCGGTGCATGAGATTTGATTTTAAGAAGGTTCAGGCTCGGGAAATGCTTCCTCACCTGAAGAGGATCGCACAAGAGAACGGCATTGAGGCCGATGAAAGAGCTCTTGCCTTTATTGCGAGAAATTCACAAGGGTCCATGCGGGATGCCCTGAGCCTGCTCGACAAAGCTCTTTCTTATGGCGGAAACAGGCTTACATTTGAAGATGCGCTTTCTCTTTTTGGCGCGGTGGGCGATGACCTTTTGATAGATATAGCGAAAGCTGCAAAGGAAAGGAATCCTGGCAGAATTTTAGATGTAATTGAAGAAGTAGTAGAAAGCGGCAAAGACCTCGTGCGCTTTGTGGACGATCTGATGTCCCTTTACAGGAATATGCTGATGGTGGAGATAGGTGCAAGCCGGGAACTCGTCGACTTGACCGATGAAGATTATAACAGCCTTAAGGCCTTGACAAAGGTTTATTCTACAGAAGAAATTCTAAATTCATTGGACCTGTTAAAAAAAGCTGCTGGCGATGTGCGGTGGGCCACCCAGCCGAGGATTGTGTTGGAAACAGCCATGGTAAAACTTGCCATGCCGGAGCTTTGGGCGGGAAATGTTGGAGAAACTGCGAGACTTACGGCTTTGGAAGAAAGGATTGAAGAGCTGGAAAGAAGGTTAAAAGAGCTTATAGAAAACTCGGCACGTTTTGAACAGGAAAAAGAAAATAAAACATCTGAAACGTTGAACGGTGAGGTTGAGGGAGAAGGCATAATAGAAGGGAAAGCTGCGTACGAAAAGGAAAAATTGAGAAAAGCCGAAGAAGGTACGGCGGGGAAAAATATTAAAGCGGTCAAGATAAGCGCGAAAGGAGAATTTTCCAAAAACAGCCCGAATGAATTGCAAAATGCGCCGGAGGAGAAAGCCGCGGAAAGCCCGGAGAGGAAGGGACAAGGAGATGACGGGGCTTTAGAGAAATTAAAGGCAAAGTGGCAGGATGTGTTGGAAGAATTAGAAAAGTCGGGGAAGATGGCCTTGGTAAACGTCATGAGGGAATGCAGGGTTGAACCTATCGATATGAAAAATGGAATGCTTGTGCTTTCTTTTGGAGGCTACGACGGGCATAAGACCCTTATCGAGATGCAGAAAAAATTGATAGAAGAAGGGATTAAAAGCATTACGGGATTGGAAGTTATAATCAAAGGACTAAAAAAAAATGAAGAGGTAGCCGCGTCGAAGGATGAAGATGTCTCCGATGAAGAATTCATCAGGAGCGCCGTCGAGCTTTTCGGCGAGGACCTGGTGGAAATAGAAGACGAATAAAAAGAATGGAGGTATGCGCTTATGAAAAATTTCGGCGGTATGGGGAATATAAATAAGTTGATGAAGCAAGTCCAAAAGATGCAAGAAGAGATGGCAAAGCTCCAGGAGGAACTAAAAGAAAGGACCGTGGAAGCGACAGCAGGCGGTGGCGCGATAAAGGTCGTGGCTAACGGCAAAAAAGAACTTGTGGAAGTAAAGATTCAGCCGGAGGTCGTGGACCCGGAGGATGTGGAGATGTTGGAAGATTTGATCCTTGCTGCTGTCAACGAAGCCCTGCAAAAGGCCGAAGAAATGGTGACGAGCGAAATGGCAAAACTCACCGGAGGCCTCAATATACCGGGGCTCTTTTAGGGAAGGATGGATATGGCGTATTACGCACAGCCCATAGCCCGGCTTATAGATGAACTCTCGCGACTGCCAGGCATAGGGCCGAAGACGGCCCAGAGGCTTACTTTTTACATCCTGAAGATGTCGAAAGAAAGGGTGGCAAACCTCGTCCAGGCTATAACCGATGCAAAAGAATCCATAGTGTACTGTTCCGTGTGCGGGAATTTTACCGACGTAGACCCCTGCAGTATATGCAGCGCCCAGCACAGGGATAAGACTACAATAATGGTTGTTGAAGAGCCCAAGGACGTGGTGGCGGTGGAAAAGACGAGGGACTACAAAGGGCTGTATCACGTGTTGCACGGCGTCATATCGCCCCTTGAGGGTATAGGTCCCGATGATATAAGGATAAAGGAGCTTCTTGCTAGGGTTTCCTCCGGCGTAAAGGAAGTAATAATTGCCACCAACCCCGACGTGGAAGGCGAGGCAACGGCGCTTTATATCGCAAGGCTTTTAAAACCCCTGGGGCTCAAAGTTACGCGCATAGCCCACGGCCTACCGGTGGGTGGGGACCTTGACTATGCGGACGAGATAACCCTTGCGAAAGCGCTGGAAGGTAGAAGGGAAATATAGAGGAAAAGATGATAGGGCAAGTTTTGCAAACATTATAAAAAGAAATGTTAAGATTTTAGAATCGAGAAAGCGGTGTAGAGCAAGAGAATTGCCATTACCGTATTAAATGCGGCATAGTGCTTTTTGAGTATTCGCTGAAACATGGTGCCGAATAACGCCCAGGAGCATGTCGAAACAAAGCTCAGAAACGCAAGAAAAAGGGAAAACATTATGATCGAAAGATTCGATTTATAGTAAGGCGTTATGAAGCTCGAGGTCACGGTTATACCGTAGAGGATAACTTTGGGGTTGAAAAACTGTAGCAGGAGACCCGTGCCAAAGGAACTGCTTTTTTCCATAAGTGAATTATTTTCATCCGGATTGCTTCTTAATATCTTCACCGCAAGATAAATTATGTATATTGCACCGAAAATTTTCATAATTTCCCCCGTAAGAGGTACGGCGGAAAAAAGGAAGAGGTTAAAGTAGTTGCAAAGTATCATCACCACCGTGAATCCGGCGGCTACTCCCAAAATGAACTTGAAGGTTTTTTTGAACCCCATATTTGTCGCGAAAGTCATCGATAGAATATTGTTCGGCCCTGGAGTAAAGGTGTTGATAAGGGCATAGGACAAAAAAGCGATTAAATTCGGCATCGTGGTGACCTCCTGAAAATAAATAATCAAGGTTATAATATTCGCCAGATTTTCCCGGTTTCCTTTTTTTAATGATTTTATTTGTCCTGTTATTATCATATCATCGGTGAGCCTGGGGACAATCCCTCTTTCTTGTCAACCACCGGAATAAAACCTGTAAAAATGGTTAAAATTTCAAAAGAGGTGGTTGCTTTGAAGAGGGAGGATATTACTAGGTTTTTTTCAGAACTCTCATCTTTTCTGCTAGAAGAACAAGATGACACCGTAAAGCCCCAGGAGTTTTCTCTGAGCGACGAAGTTAAAAAGGCCCATGAGGAGCTTTTGACAGCGGAAAAATATTTCCAGTGCGTGACGGACCCGGACCTGGTGGACCATGCTATTTATACAATGGAGGCGGCAAGGAGAAAATTCATTTACCTTTTAAAAAAAGCACGGGAACAGGGCATAACCTCGGGGAAGCAGTAATAAGTATGTACAAAAAAGCCAGGAGAGGTGGAGGCCGTGAATCAAATTGACTTATGGGCGATTCTGGCCTATGCGTTTGGGCTTTTGATGCTCTACGCCATAGGCAGGATGCTTTTAGGGCCAATAAGGCTGGTATTAAAGTTGGTTTACAATGCAGTAGTAGGTGGCCTTGTACTAGTCCTCCTGAACTTTATAGGAAGTTACGTCGGGCTTCACATTGCGCTAAATCCAATCAACGCCTTAATTGTTGGTTTTTTAGGAATTCCCGGGGTGCTGCTTTTAATTGCGCTGAAAAATATCCTATAAAGGCTACAAAGAGGTTCAGGCTGCCCTTCGCTGGTTCGAAGGGTTTTTATTTTTCCGAATGAATTTTTTAATATAATTGACAATAATTCGGTATTCATGTATAATTACAAAAATAATTTTATACATTATTCACGAAAATTCAGAATCGATCAGGGGGGGATAGAGCCGTGAGCAAGGTCAAAATTACCGATGTGACCTTGAGAGACGGGCATCAGAGTTTGTGGGCGACGAGGATGACTTTAAGCGACATGCTTCCCATACTAGAAAAAATAGACAGCGTAGGATACCACTCCTTGGAAGTATGGGGAGGTGCAACTTTCGATGTATGCCTTCGGTATCTCGATGAAGACCCATGGGAGCGCCTGAGGACGATCAAAAAATACGTCAAAAAGACTCCCCTCCAGATGCTCTTAAGGGGCCAGTCACTGGTGGGGTACAGGCACTATCCGGACGATGTGGTGGAAGCATTCATCGGAAAGGCTGTAGAAAACGGAATAGATATAATACGAATCTTCGATGCACTAAACGACTTGAGAAACATGGAATTTCCGATAAAAATCGCAAAAAGAGAAGGAGCCCACGTCCAAGGGACGGTTGTGTACACCATAAGCCCTGTGCATACCATCGACCATTATTTGGAGGTGGCTTTAGAACTAGAGAAAATGGGTGTTGATTCGATATGCATAAAAGACATGGCTGGCCTTCTTTCGCCATTTGTGGCTTATGACCTCATCAAGCTTTTCAAGGAAAGGCTAAGGGTGCCTGTGCAGCTGCATAGCCACTACATCGGAGGGCTTGCCTTGGGCGCTTACCTTGAAGCTGTGAGGGCGGGCGTCGACGTGGTGGATACTGCAACTACTCCTCTTGCCTTTGGTGCTTCGCTGCCGCCAGTGGAGACTTTAGTGAGGTCGCTTTCGGGGACCCAATGGGATACGGGGCTTGACATACATCTGTTGTTCGAGATAGCTGAATATTTTGATGAACTTCGCCGTAAGCTTGGATTTGAACGCGGGGTGACTCGCCTTACCGACATGGGGGTTTTCGAACATCAGGTTCCCGGAGGGATGATTTCAAACCTGGTAAGCCAGCTTAAGGAACAGAAGGCCGAACACCGCCTAAAAGAGGTGCTGGAGGAGATACCTAAGGTCAGGGCCGAACTGGGATATCCGCCGCTTGTCACTCCTACAAGCCAGATAGTGGGAATTCAGGCTGTATTAAATGTATTGATGGGTGAAAGATATAAAATAATTCCAGAAGAAGTGAAAAATTACGTAAAAGGTTTTTATGGTAGGCCTCCGGCCGAAATTGATGAAAAGATTAGGAAAAAGGTAATAGGGGATGAAAGACCTATAACCGGCAGGCCTGCCGATTATTTGGAGCCTGCCATGGAAAAGGCAAGGATTGAGATTGAGGGCCTGGCCTTGAGCGATGAGGATGTGATCTCGTACGCCCTCTTTCCTCAGGTAGCTAAAAAGTTTATGGAAAAGCGAAAGGAAGGGAAGCTCGTGCCTGGAGGAGGGCGTCAGAAGGTTGTAGAAAAAGAAAGGGAGGTTGAAGAAGAAGGTATGGACTTGAAAAAAATCACTGAATTAATAAAGACTTTGGAACAGACGGGCATAACGGAGCTCAGCATAGAGAGCGATGGGGTCAAACTTAATATTAAAAGAGGTGGCTTTAGCCATAGCCAGGGTGTAAAAGAAGAAGTTACCGGGGAAAAGCCAAAGAAAACAGAGCAGCTCGAAAGCTCAGACAAGATAGTAGAAATAAAATCCCCTATGGTGGGAACCTTTTACCGGGCACCAGCCCCTGATGCACCGCCTTTCGTGGAAGTTGGAAGCAAGGTAAAGCCGGGGCAGACTTTATGCATAATCGAAGCCATGAAGTTAATGAACGAGATAACTTCTGATATAGCCGGGAGGGTAGTGGAGATATTGGTGGAAAACGGCCACCCGGTGGAATATGGTCAAACACTTTTCAGGCTAGAAAGGGAGTAGGTGTGGATGTTCAAAAAGGTACTCATTGCTAACCGAGGAGAGATTGCAGTAAGAATAATACGGGCATGCAAAGAATTAGGCATCAAAACGGTGGCGGTATATTCGGAGGCAGACAAGGACAGCCTTCACGTTAAACTTGCCGATGAAAGTGTGTGCATAGGGCCTCCTTCTGCTGCACAAAGCTACCTCAATATACAGAATATAATAGCGGCTGCTAAGACAAAAAAAGCAGACGCAATACATCCGGGATATGGTTTTTTGGCTGAAAATGCATATTTTGCAGAAATGTGTGCGACATGCGGGATTACTTTTATAGGGCCTTCATCCCATTGTATACAGATTATGGGCGACAAAGCTTCAGCTAAAGCGGAAATGGAAAAGGCCGGAATTCCGGTGGTGCCCGGTTCTGGAGGAATCATAGAAGATGAAGACCATGCGCTGTCAGTGGCAAGTGAGATAGGGTATCCTGTCATAATAAAGGCTACCGCTGGAGGAGGAGGCAGGGGCATGCGGATTGCTCAAAACCCGGAAGAGCTTAGGAAGTCCGTTGCCCTTGCCAGGCAGGAAGCGGAAGCAGCCTTTGGGAACCCGCAGATTTACCTGGAGAAATATATCGAAGAGCCGAGACACATTGAAATCCAGATTTTGGGTGATATGCACGGCAATGTTATTCACCTTTATGAGAGGGACTGTTCCATTCAAAGGCGGCACCAGAAAGTACTAGAAGAAGCGCCGTCACCGGCCCTTTTCCCTGAATTAAGGGAAAAAATCGGGAATGATGCCGTAAAAGCTGCAAAACTCATGGGTTATTACAGCGCCGGCACCATTGAGTTTCTTCTGGATAAAAACGGAAATTACTATTTCATAGAGATGAATACCAGGATTCAGGTAGAACATGGAGTAACGGAGATGGTTACAGGGATAGACCTCGTAAAACAGCAGATACTAATAGCAGCGGGGGAAAAATTAAAAATAAAACAGGAAGATGTAAACTTAAACGGCCACGCTATTGAATGCCGCATAAATGCTGAAGACCCTATGAGAAATTTTGCTCCAACGCCGGGCAAGATCGAGTTTTACCATGCTCCGGGTGGATTTGGTATTAGGGTTGACACGGCCATATATACCGGCTATGTCGTCCCGCCTTTTTACGACTCTATGATAGCTAAGATTATAGCTTGGGCGCCTTCGCGCGATGAAGCGATCTTGCGAATGAAAAGGGCTCTAGAAGAGTTGAAAATAGAAGGTATATCCACCAATATTTCTTTCCACCTTAAAATAATGGACAACGCCTTTTTCCGGCGGGGCGAAGTATATACAAATTTTATTCAGAGGAGGCTCTTTATATAAAATCGGAAAAACTAAGTGCTTAAGGAGTTCCACGGTATTGGCTTTCTTTTTTTTTTAATAAATTATGCTTTAAAACTTTTGTCCATAATTGCTTTTGTTTGCTAATTAAGCAAATCCCATAAGAAGCACTTATAATTATCATAGTTAAGGAGTGAATTGCGATGATCAGAGAAACAGATGAAATAGCGATTATAAGGCTTATAAAAAAATAATTTCTCCCATAAAAAAGCGAAAAAATGGGACTCTCATAATAATAAATTTATACAACATCAAAAA